>CAWGPW010000016.1:682500-756086 GCA_963824555.1 uncultured delta proteobacterium
CATTATTTTTCACTGCTGAATGCCAATCGCGTGAGCGAAGGCGGGCCTAGCCCGACTGAGCTTTTCGTGGGAGGTTCGGAACCCTCCTAGGGTTCCGAGTAAAACAGCAGGCGCAGACTAGCCGTCTCAAAAGGTCGAGGTCGAAGCTCGGTGAACGAGCACGGCCTGGATCCACTCCGAAGCAACGCTTCGGACGACGAAACTCGGTTTTGTTGCTCAAGACACCAAAAGATTTCCGGCGGCCATACCGGAGGGGCCACACCCGATCCCATCTCGAACTCGGAAGTTAAGTCCTCCAGGGCCCATGGTACTGCAGGGGAAACTCTGTGGGAGAGTAGGTCGCCGCCGGGATTATTTCATTGGGCACCCTGAGAGGGTGTCCAAACCCTCCCGCGAAGGACCGCGGCAAGCAAAGCTCGCCGCGGTCCACGCGGGGTTCAACGCGGGAAGAGGTTCAACTCTCTTCCCGCGTTTTCGTATTCTGGGGTGGCGGCGTTTTGTCCGAACTAGCCAACCGCGCCAGATGACGGCCAAACTTCTCGGCGATGAGGTGTTCGATACAGTAGGTGGTCCCGGCCAGGCGATTGCGCTTGCAGTTGACCTTGCGGCAGCTTGCCTTGCGCTCCTTGATCTCACCAAGCTGCTCCTCAAGTCGAGCCATGCAGTAGGGGCGCATGGTCGCCGGGTGATCGATGTCACGCAATTTGCGAACGCCCAAAGGGCGCGGGCGGCAAAGAATGGGCGGCGCCTCGCCCTCTTCAGGCCAAACGGCGACCCACGTCGCGCCGCAATCGGGGCATTGGCGCAGTTCCTCCCATTCCGCGATGTCGACCGCCTGCCAGCGCATGACCGAATCGTCTTCGATGGTGGCCCAGTCGGGGCGCTTACCACAGGAACAGCTTGCGGAGGCGTCCGGCTTGCTCGGCATGGGGTGCAGGGTACCCGATCTCTCCGCGCAAGGGGCAAAGCCTCGCGTTGAGGGCGACGAAATCCTTCGCCTCCGTCTATACTGACGCCCATGTCATCGTCGATCGATGTCCTTTCCACGCTTCGCGAGCGAGGTTTTGTCCAGCAAATCAGCGACGAGGCCGCGTTGACGGCTCGGATCGCCAGCGGCCCCGTCACCTTCTACGCGGGATTCGACCCAACCGCCTCGAGCCTGCACGTGGGAAGCATGATTCCGCTCATGGCCATGGCGCATTTCGTGAAGGCCGGACATCGTCCAATCGCGGTTCTAGGTGGTGGCACGGCCATGGTCGGCGATCCGAGTGGCAAAACGGAATTGCGTCAGATGCTGACCGGGGAGGCGATCGACAAAAACCGTTCGGCGATCGAGCCCCAGGTTAGACGATTTCTCTCTGACGCGAAGGAAGAGGCGATTGTCGTCGACAACAAGAATTGGCTTGGTGACCTCAAATATCTAGATTTCCTGCGCGACGTAGGCCGGCACTTCAGCGTCAATCGCATGCTTGCAGCCGAGGCATACCGGCAGCGCATGGAAAAGGGCCTGTCCTTTATCGAATTCAACTACCAAATTCTGCAGGCGTACGACTATCTCGAGCTCTACAAGAGATACGGATGCACCCTGCAAGTCGGGGGAGACGATCAGTGGGGCAACATTCTGGCCGGCACGGATCTCATTCGGCGCTTGCATCAGACCGAAACCTACGCCCTGACGTTCCCGCTGATCACCACCGCAGCCGGCGCAAAAATGGGAAAAACGGCGGCCGGCGCGGTCTGGCTTTCCGCGGAGCGAACCAGTCCCTTCGAATTCTACCAGTATTTCGTGAATGTCGATGATCGGGATGTGGTCCGGTTCCTGAAGCTGCTGACCTTCGTGCCCATGGATGAAATCAATCGCATGGCGGTGCTGGAAGGCGCGGAGCTGCGAACCGCGAAGCAGAGGCTGGCCTTCGAGACCACTGCCATTGTTCACGGCATGGCGGAGGCTGACAAGGCGCAGCAGGCGGCGCAAGCGGCGTTTCACCATCTTGTAGCCGACGGCCTGGTTGCGACAGCGACTGTCGGGACCGCTACCCTGAGCGTCGTACCGACGCTCAGGCTGAATCAGGCGGAGCTGGCCGCAGGTCCCAAGATCGTGGATCTCTTGCACACCTCGGGTCTTGCCGCCTCGAAGAGCGTTGCACGTCGGCTGATCGAGCAGGGCGGCGTCCGTTTGGGCGAGCGCAAAGTATCTTCCGTAGATGATGTGGTGCGAGCCGAGGATGTCGGCGCTGACGGCACATTCCTTCACGCCGGAAAGAAGCACCTCAGGCGCATCATCGTCGGGTAGGTCTCAGATCCGAACCCTTCCGCTCTGATCCTCTGTGCTCTCCGTGCCTCTGTGGTGAGTCTCAGAGCTCTTTGCGCATCCAGGTCGACGTCTTCGATCTGGCCATTTGGTACTCGACCGTCGCGGCGATGGCTGGAACGATGCTCTTCTGGTCGATGACATCGAAACCCATTTTTTCGCCTACGAAGCCCTGCGCGCCATCGGTGACCAAATAGAGATGTAGCGCGCCATCCATGCGCGCTTTCTTCATTGCGGCATCGACGAGCAGGTAGCCGAGCCCCTCGCCTCGTCGCTCGGGCGTCACGGCCAGCATGCGCAGCAAGGCATCGTCTTCGACGTGCTCGACGGCCACACAGGCAGCGATCTCGCCACCCTTTGGCGACGGCATTACCAGAAATTCGCTCCACACCTTGTCGAGAGCGGCGTGGGTGATCCCCGCGCGATCGAGAAGCTGACCAATCTGAGCTTTGTCGCCAGGTCGTGCCGGCCTTACAGGATCGCCAAGGCGCGCCAAGAGCAGATCGTGCAAACCACCGTAGTCGCCCGAGCTCATGATGGCGACGGTGTCCCCTGGGGCAGAGCGGCGCGCCAGGTGTTCCGCGGTGGCTTCGGCGCCCGCAATCACGCGCGCCGGGATTTCCTGGCTGCGCAGATCGGAAGCCAGCCTCTCCACATCCAGCCGCTCGCCCTCGGGCACCTTCTCTGGAGCGTACAGAGGCGCAAGCACGACCTCGTCGGCCATGGCCAGGGCGCGGGCGAAGTCCTGCTGGAAAACCGAGCGTCGGCTGGTGGCCGAGCGTGGCTCGAAGGCGGCGATGAGCTTGCCAGGACCGTGGCGGCCCTTGAGCGCCCCCAGGGTTTCGCGAATGGCGGTCGGATGGTGGGCAAAATCGTCGACCACGGTCACGCCGTAGGCGATTCCGCTGACCTCCTGTCGGCGCTTGACGCCGAGAAAACGCCGCGAGGCGCGCGCAATCTTCGACATCTCGATGCCCAGGCAGTGGGCTGCGGCGATCACGCCTGCCAAGTTCTCCATGTTGAAGATGCCCGCCATGCCGGTATCGAGGGTGATCATGCCCTTGCCCTCGAAGGCGAGGCGCAAGATCGAACGTCCGCCAAGCTTGCGGCCCGTCACTTCGAAGGTCCACTGCGCGTCCGCCCCCGGCCGTCCGTAAGTCGTCACCTTGCAGCGCGCCGACGAGGCTACCTCGAGGGCACCAGGAGAAGCCGCACAAACCACCAGATTCCCATCAGGTGGAATGAGCGCGACGAATTCCCGAAAAGCCCGCTTCACCGCCGCCTCGTCAGCGAATATGTCCGCGTGATCGAACTCGACGGACGTCAGGATCGCGAGTTTCGGGCGGTAGTGCAGGAACTTGGACTTCTTGTCGAAGAAGGCGGTGTCGTATTCGTCGCCCTCGACCACGAACTCGGCCCCGTGGCCAAGCCGCCACGAGCGCATGAAGTTGACCGGAACTCCGCCTACCAGGAACGACGGATCTCGCCCTGCTTCCGATAGGACGAAGGACATAAGCGACGAGGTCGTGGTCTTGCCGTGCGTGCCGGCCACGACAATCGAATGGCTATCCGCGAGGAACAGCTCCGACAGCAGGGCCGGAAAGGACACAAGCGGGATGTTGCGTGCCTGCGCGGAGAGCACCTCGACGTGGTCGCGCCGGCAGACGTTCCCGACCACCACGCGATCCGGAGCCCAGTCGAGGTTGTCGGCGGAAAAACCGGACATGACCGGGATACCCAGCTCGGCGAGCTGGGTCGACATGGGCGGGTAGACGTGCTCGTCCGATCCGCGTACCTCGTGGCCGGCCGCACGCACAAGTCCCGCCAGGGAGCCCATGCCGGTTCCTGCGATACCAATCAGATGCAGTTTCATGAACGCTCGCTACTTGATCTGACACTCCGCCGCACCCGGTGGAAACTGGGTCGCGAACTTCTTCACTTCGAGGGAGAAGGTAGACTCGAAATCTCGCAATAGGCCACCTTTTTGCGCATCCTCGCCGCCCGACGTCGTCCATTTCAGGCCTGTGACCACGATGGAGCCGCACGGGTCCAGGCGCCCTCGCCTGCGGTTGGCGACCCAGCTTTGGCCCCAGTCGCGGGCCAACACGAGGTCGCAGCCGCGCGCGCCCTCGCCGCAGGCGATGTCGACGAGGTCGTACCAGTACGGGCCCTTGGGACCATATTCGGCGATGTGGAGGTGAGGCGTGACCCCGCCTCCTTCGCGCCCCTCCCGGCTGTCCAGGTGAAAATCGTGAATCAGGCCGGCCTCCAGATCGACGTAGAAACAAGCCTCTTCCGGGCCGGCTTGCTCGAAATGCCCGGCCGAAGGCGAATCCAAGGTCACCTCTCCATTGGTTGCCGACAGACGGATTTCAACGCGTTTCCAGCCCGCGGCAGGCGGCGGATCCTCGGCTCCGTCGCGGGGACCCCGGCAGCGACAGCTCCCGCCCACGCAACGCTTCCCGACCAGGATGGGAACCGGCCCGCGTTCGTGTACTCCTTGCGTTTGCTTTCGCCGATAGTCCACCTTCCAGGTTGAGCAGGCTGACGCAAGAAGCGCGAGCGCAAACGGGAGATACCATAGACGGGCGGCCATCGCGAACGTAGGATACTACGCCCGTGCTTCAGACAACCCACAAGATTCTCTTCCGTCGGTTCTTGGCTCTTGCCTCGGCTCCCGCCTTGGCTCCTGCGTTTGCTCTTGCCATCGCTTTGGCCGTGGGCGCGGGAGCATGCGCCTCCAGCGAGGACAGCAAGCAAGTCACCTACTCGCTGACCGCGAAACAGAACTACGAGCGCGGTCTGGAGGAACTGAAGAAAGAGAACTACGCCGAGGCCGCGCACTACTTCACCTACGTCAAACAGAAGTTTCCCTTCTCGAAATACGCCGGCCTGGCCGAGTTGGCTCTCGCCGACACGGAATTCGCTCGGGGCAATTATCAGGAGGCGATCGATTCCTACAAGAGCTTCGAGCGTCTGCATCCCACGCACGAAAAAGTGGAGGACGGCTACACCGCGTTTCGCATCGCCGAATGCTACGTCAAGCAGATGCCGGAGGACTGGTTCATCCTGCCACCCGCCTACGAAAAGGATCAATCCTCCGTGCGCGACGCCCTCCGCGAGATCGACAGCGCGCGGGAGAAATATCCCCATTCGCCCTACCTCAAACAAGCCACGGTCTACCGCCGCGAGGTCCTGCGGCGACTCATCGAGCACGAGGTCTACGTGGCCCGCTTCTATCTTGACCGGGGTCATCCCAAGGCGGCCATTCTGCGCATCGAAGGCGCCTTGCGCCGCTACCCGGATTCAGGCCAAGAGGGCGAGCTCATGCTCGCGCTCGGCGAAACCAACCTCGATCTCGGCAATCCCGCACGGGCCAAGCAGGTCTTCGAGCGCGTGGTGAGCGAGCTCGGCAATGACCTTCAAAAGAAGCGGGCCGAGCTGTTCCTCGATTTCATCAAGCGACGCTTCGGTGACAATCCCGTCGACAGGTCGGCCAGCGGCTAGACGGAAGAAAACCACAGAGGCACGGAGAGCCCAGAGGGGACGGAAGAAGAAGCAGTTCGGATCCCGGATCCGCGACGAATGGTGGTCGTAGACGTAGACGGTTTACCGTGGCCGTTGCCGACGGCAATAGCAACCGGCCACGGCCACGACCTTCTGCGGCTATCGCTGGATTACGGCTTTCCTTCCCCTCTCGCCTAGTGGTGGCTGGACATGAGACACTGACCCTGCGCAATGGCCAGATTCGTTTCCAGTCCCGAAACATTCTTCGTCGAAGAGATCCCCGCCTACCTGCCCTCGGGGGAGGGTGACCATACCTACGTGTGGATCGAGAAACGAAATCTCACCACGCTGGACGCCGTCAACCGGCTGGCGCGCGTGCTCGGGGTCGACAATCGCGACGTGGGCTACGCGGGCATGAAAGATCGCCGCGCCACCACCAGACAGTGGCTCAGCTTTCCCGGGGTGGACCCCGCGCGGGCCCAGGAAGCCGCGGTCGAGGGCTTGCGCATCTTGGCCACCGCTCGGCACCGAAACAAGTTGCGCGTGGGGCACCTGCACGGCAATCGCTTCGAAATCTGCCTGGACGACGACGCCGACGCCGACCTTGAAGGCGCCGACCTGGCCAAAGCGCTCGACGAGCTGGCGATCAGGGGCGTGCCCAACCGCTACGGGCGCCAGCGATTCGGCAGCGCCGGCGACAACCTCGAGGTCGGCCTGTCCGTCTTGCGCGGCACACGTCGCGAACCTGATGGTCGACGGCGCAAGCTCCTGCTCTCGGCCGTGCAATCCGCGGTGTTCAATCGCGTTCTCGATCTGCGGGCCCAGGAAGGCGGCCTGCTGACCGTGCTCGGGGGTGACATCCTGGAGAAAGTCGTCTCCGGCGGACAGTTCGCCTCGACCGACGCCGCCGCCGATCAGGCACGCGTGGATGCGGGCGAAGTCGTTCCCACCGCGCCTCTGCCCGGCGGTCGCGTTCGCAGCGCAGATCCGGGCAGCGCCGCACGCGCGCTCGAGGATCGGGCGCTGGCGGACCTCGGCATCGGACCCGATGAGCTCGGCCAAGTGGGGCGTTCGCTGCCCGGGACCCGGCGGCCTGTCGTGGTAAGGGTGACGCTCGAGGAGCCGGCCGTCGCCCGGGAGGCGGGCCGCCTGCGCTTGCGCTTTTCGCTGCCACCTGGGAGCTACGCCACCGTGGTTCTCGAAGCCCTGGGCGTCGAGCAGGGTAGACAGGACGAACCTATGCTAGCTTCGGACGCGGAACCGGCCCGCTGACCGGCTCCGCGATGGGCATCGACGGCTTTGCTCGACGGTACCCATCGCGGTAGCCCGAAAGAACCCTCCCAGGGTTGTTTCCCAGGAGACACCATGCGCATCACCGAACATATCCTCGCGTTCACCCTTCTCGGATCGGAATGGGTCCTGTGGCTGCTCGTGCTGCTGTCCATTCTTTCCGTCGCGGTCATGGTCGAGCGGGGTATCGCCATGTCCGGTCGTCTGGCAGATTTCGAGACCCTGAGCGAGAAGCTGCACAAGGCCCTCACGGCGGGAGACGGCAAGGCGGCGCGCGAGGTCCTGGGCGCGCCACGATGCCCCGAGGTTCGCGTGGCATTGGTCGGCCTCGACGAGCTTCCCCGCGGCTCGACCGCTGCGGTCGAGGCCATGGCGAGTGCGCGTTCGCGCGAGCGCCTGGCACTGGAGAAGCACCTCGGTATCCTGGGCACGCTCGGCAACAACGCGCCCTTCATCGGCCTGTTCGGCACCGTGCTCGGGATCATCAAGGCCTTCGCCGACTTGTCGAAAAGCCAGGCCGGCGGCGCGACGGTGGTCATGTCCGGCATCGCCGAGGCACTGGTGGCGACAGCGGTCGGTCTCATGGTCGCGCTGCCCGCGGTGGTGGCGTTCAATATTTTCCAGGGCCGAATCCGTCGCACCATGGGCCGCGTGGATGCGCTGGCGCACATGATCCTGACCGGCGCACGCGACGAGGCCGCCAAGGGGCCGGACAAGGCCCAAATGGTCAAGGGAGACTAGTCGCATGGCGGGCGCGGCAAGCCAGTTCGACGACGACGACTCGGGACGCATGATCACCGAGATCAACGTGACCCCACTCGTCGACATCACGCTCGTGCTGCTCATCATCTTCATGGTGACCACGACCTACATCGTGAACCCCTCCATCAAGGTCGACCTGCCCAAGGCGGTGACAGGCACGGATCAGCCGCGCACCACGCTGGCGCTGACCCTGACCAAGGATGGACAACTCTACCTCAACGGCGACCGCTCCGATGAGGCTCGCGTGGTCAAGCAGATCGCGGCCGAGCTGCCCAAGAATCCCGACTTGCAGGCTATCATCGCCGCCGACAAGGTCGTACCCCACGGTAGCGTGGTCCACATCATCGATTTCGTGAAACGCGCGGGGGTGCGCAAATTCGCCATCAACGTGGACAGCGCGGCGACGGCGGTGCTACCGACCGGCTCGCAAGAGACCGGGACCGCTCCTGCGAGGTAGACTCGGCTCCAGCAATCAAGGAGCGTTCGAGTGACAAGCAGCGCTTCATCGCTTGGCCGGCACGCGACCCTGTGGGGGGCCGCGGTGGCCATCTCGCTGCACGCTCTCGTGGCCTTCGGGCTCATGCTCGTTCCCGAGCGTGGCCCGCACAGCCAGCGATCGTCGACGGTCGAGGTCGACATCGTCCGCCCCCCGCCCGCGGAGCCGCCGCCTCTGCCCGAACCGCCGCCACCGCCTGCGGAACCGCCGCCCCGACCCGTGGTACGCAAGCTGGCGGCACGCATCAAGCCGCCGCAGCCCATGCCCAACCGGGAGGTGAAGCCGGCGCCGGTCGCCGAGGAGCCCGCCAAGCCCGTCTTCGGCGTGACCCAGGATTCCGTCGTGGCAGGCGAGAGCCCGGTGGCGGTTCCGCTGGGCAACACCCTGATGACGAAGGATCGAACCCTGGCCAAGGCTCCCCCGCCGCCCCTGCCCGCGGCACCGGTCCCGCCCGCCTTCTCACCCGTCGATGAGGAATCCGTGGCCGAATTCCCCGAGGCGTACGTCAAGCCCAAGCCCGAATACCCGGAGATTGCACGGCGCATGGGCATCGGCGGCAAGGTTCTCGTCAAATTGGGAATCGACCGCAAGGGATTCGTCAGGTCCGTCCGCGTGCTCAAGAAGGCCGGCTATGGCATGGACGAGGAAGCTGAAAAGGTGGCCTGGCACTACCGATTCAGGCCGGCCCGACGCGCAGATGGAGAGGCCGTCGATTTTGTCATTACCTACAGCTTCTCATTCCAGAATTCCCCCCGGTAGCCGGGACTTTGGCAGCCCGATTAGACAGGATCGGCAAGCCCAGTTATGATCGCTCGGAATCGCCATGCGTGTCGTTCGATGGGTCGGTCTCGTGGTTTTCTTGTCGCTCCTGGGCATCGGGACGGGCGTCCAGGCTCAGACCAGCGGCGCTGCGCCGGCCCCGCCCAGGATGGATCGGTCGTTCGACCTCCAGCTTTTCCATCCCGCGGTGGGCGCGCACAGCTTTATCACCCTCGACAGCGCGGAGGTGCTCGAACACCGTCTCTGGAACTTCGGCTTTGTCGCGAACTACGAGCACCAGCCCTTTTCGTACACGCTTGACAGCTCCGATACCACGGCGGGCCCGACCACGGTCGTGCCCGTCCGTGACCTGACCATGGCGGAATTGGTCGCGGCGGTCGGCATCCGCAATCGCTTCGAGATCGGCGCTGCCTTGCCCGTGGCGGTGTCGTGGGGAGGCTACGGCGTCGATGCCTACGGCCGGACCAACGGCACGTCGGCGGCCACGGTGTTCGGGGTCGGCGACTTGCGTGTGGAAGGCAAGGGCGAGGTGGTTGGCTTCGGCACCGATCGGGCCTTCCTGCTCAGCCTGTCCGCGGGGGCCACCTTGCCCACCGGCGACGAGTCGGCCTTCCTCGGCGAAAAGACGGTCAGCGGCCGAGTGCGCGCGTTGCTCGAGTACCAGCGCGACGAGAACCTGCGCGCGGTCGCCATGGTGGGTGGGCTGTTTCGCGAAAGGTCCGTCTTCTTGGGCACGCCTGAATCGAACGCGGCGCTCTACGGCCTAGCGGGCGAGATCAAGCCCACCGACCAGATCGGGGTGCTCGCCGAGGTCACGGGAAGGGTAGCCTCGAAGTATGACGACACGAACCCCGCGGAATTCGACGCTGCCATGCGTTTCTACCTGCCTTCCATGCTCAACCTCATCATGGGCGCCGGCTTCGGGCTCAACCAGGGCATCGGCAGCCCCGTCGTGCGCGCCTTCGTCGGACTTGGCTGGGCACCTGACTACCGCGACCGCGATCACGACGGCATTCCCGACGTCTACGACCGCTGCCCCGACGAACCCGAGGACCACGATGGATTCCAGGACGACGACGGTTGCCCCGATCCCGACAACGACGGCGACGGCATTCCCGATACGCTCGACAAATGCCCGAACCAGCCTGAGGATTTCGACGGCTTCCAGGACGACGACGGCTGTCCGGATCTCGACAACGACGGCGACGGAATCCCCGATCTCAACGACGCCTGTCCCAATGAAAAGGAAGACGGCAAGGGCAAGCGGCCCACGGACGGCTGCCCCAGCACTTCAGAGGACAGCGATGGCGACGGCATCCCTGACGTGAAGGACAAGTGTCCCGACGAACCCGAGGACAAGGACGGCTTCCAGGACGACGACGGCTGCCCCGACTACGACAACGACGGCGACGGTATTCCCGACGGCTACGATGCCTGCCCGAACGAGCCCGAGGACTTCGACGGGTTCGAAGACAGCGACGGCTGTCCGGATCCGGACAACGATCACGACGGCATTCCCGACGTGAAGGACAAGTGTCCGAACCAGCCCGAGACCCTCAACAACTTCAAGGACGACGACGGCTGTCCCGACGGTCCGCCCCTGGTTTCTCTGGGCGAAGGCGACGACAAAGTGTCCATGGTCGAGCACATCAATTTCTTCCCGGGACCGGCGGGCAAACCCATGCTCACCACCAACAGCCACATGCTGGTGGGGTTGGTGGCGCGCCTGCTCAAGGGCCACGTCGAGGTGGCCAAGGTTCGCATCGACGTGCATGGCAAGGACGTGAGCAAGGAAGTCACGCAGGAGCGCGGCGAGGCGGTGCTGAGCGCGCTCGTCAAGGACGGCATCGATGCGCGCCGGCTCAAGGTCGCGGGACTCGGGCCAGGCCCGAATCGGATCGACTTCGTCATCGAAAGTCGAGCCAAGCCTAGGCCCTACCTTGTCCCCATTCCCGCGGTCGTGCCCGCCGACGGTTCGCCGAGCGCCTCCCCGCCACTCCCCGCGGCGCCCAGCGACGAGCCCGGCCCGGCCGCGCCCACCGAGGAGGCCCGCTAGCGCGAAATCCCGGGACGCGCTAGCGTGTATGCGATGAAGCCTCGCGGCTGGAGCGCGACCGACGTAGGTCTCAAGCGCGATCACAACGAAGACAGCTATCTGTGCAACGACGTCCTCGGGCTCTATGCCGTGGCCGACGGCATGGGCGGCCATCTCGGAGGCGAGCGGGCCAGCCGCATGGCCGTCGAGGTACTGGAAAAGGAAATGACCGAACGGCTCGCCCCCCCCCGGGATGGCGCCAACCCGGGCGTCGTGGCTGAAGCCATGAAGGAGGCGACCTCGCTGGCTTCACAGGCGATCTACGACAGCGCGCAGGCCTCGCCCGATCTTGCAGGCATGGGCACCACCCTCACCGGGCTGTGCTTTCACGGTCAAAGCTTGACCTTGTGCCACGTGGGCGATTCTCGCGCCTACTTGCTACGCGACGGCCGCGCCCGCCAGCTCACCGAGGATCACTCATGGATTCAGGAGCAGGTGCGCGCGGGCTTGCTGTCCCCT
Organism: uncultured delta proteobacterium; assembly: GCA_963824555.1. Lineage (GTDB taxonomy): Bacteria > Myxococcota_A > Polyangia > Fen-1088 > Fen-1088 > Fen-1118. The sequence continues at coordinate 694,201 of CAWGPW010000016.1, forward strand.
GGCGACGCCATGGTGTCCCGTTTTCGCAACATCATCACGCGCTCGGTGGGGTTCGAGTCCGCCGTCGCCCCCGACCTCTTCACCATGCCCGTCGAACCGGGGGATTGCTACCTCATTTGTTCGGACGGGCTGTCCAACTACTTTTCGGTCGACGAAATCGGACGTATCCTGACGAGCCAGTTCTACAGCGAGGCGGGCCGGGCCCTGGTCGAGAGCGCCAACGAACGCGGTGGCGACGACAACATCACCTGCGTGATCGTCTACGTCGCCAACATCCTGAGAGGAGAAGCTGGAAGGTAGCTCAGTCTAGGACCTTCTTGATCAGATCCTCGATGCGCGTGCGCGGCACCGCGCCAACCAGCTGTCCCGTGACCTGACCGTTTTTGAAGAGGAGCAAGGTCGGAATGCTGCGAATCTCGAACTGCGTGGGCACGCCGGGATTGTGGTCGATGTCGCACTTGCCCACACGGATCTTGCCCACATAGGCCTGGGCGAGAGCCTCGAGGTGCGGCGCGATGGCTCGGCACGGACCACACCAGGTCGCCCAGAAATCCACCAGCACAGGCAACGTCGATTGGGAAACCTCGGTCTGGAAATTCGCGTCCGTAACATCGAAGGTGTTGGGGCTTGCCATGAGAAAGTCTTAGCATGGAATATCCGGGTTTGTGCCACCGGCCGACCGATGCTAGCCTGTCGGCACACGCGCCAGCTATTCAGGCGGAAATGTCCGTCAAGGTCTTTATCCCTCAAGAGGTCGTCGATTCGTGGGTCACGTCCGACAAGGTCGAGTTGTCGGGCGAGGTCATGACTTTTCGCGGTTCCCGCCTGGCGTTGCGTATGGTCCCCGGCTACTACTTCGATCATGTCGCGGGCGGCTCGGACGAAGGACACAACCTGCTTGGCCGGGCCAAGGTCAAGGCCGCCATCAACGCCCTGGGAGCGGAGGCGTACATGAGCTCGGTCATTCTGGGCGAGACAGCCTACGAGGTGCAAGCGGGCTTCGTGGCCAAGGTGCTCGACCCGGCTTGCACCCGGGTCGCGCTGGCCGCGGCCATGGCCAAGGCCGGCTATTGAGACCGATGAAATCCGTCGTTGTAGGGACCCGAGGCAGTCTCCTTGCGCGCTGGCAGGCGGCGTTCGTGGCGCGATCCCTACGGTTGGCGCATCCCGACTTGGTCGTGGAGGAGAAGATCATCGTGACCGAGGGCGATCGCCTGTCCACGGGTTCTTTGTGGAATGCCGGCGGCAAAGGGCTGTGGGTCAAGGAGATCGAGGCAGCGCTCTTGGCGGGCGAGATCGACATCGCGGTTCACAGCATGAAGGACGTGCCCGGAGAGCTGGCCACCGGGTTGGCCCTGGTGGCGATCCCACCGCGCGCCGATGTGCGCGACGCCGTGGTCAGCCGTTCGGGGCAAGCCCTCGACGCTCTGCCCAAGTCGGCGCGCATTGGCACCACCAGTCTGCGCCGAGCCTGCCAGCTCAAGGCCGTCCGCCCGGACTTCGACATCGAAATCCTGCGTGGCAACCTCGATACCCGCCTGCGCAAGGTCTCGGAGGGCGTCGTCGACGCGGCCATTCTGGCTTGCGCCGGACTCGACCGATTGCAACTCGCCGGGCAAATCACCGAGCGCTTGTCCATCGAGCGCATGCTGCCGGCAGTGGGCCAGGGCGCGCTGGCCGTCGAGGCGCGTTCCGACGACGCGAGGGTGCGCGGCCTTGCCAAGGTCTTGGACGACGCGGCGACCGCGCTGGCCGTTTCCGCCGAGCGGAGCTTTCTGACTCGTCTGGGCGCAACTTGCCGAACGCCGGTTGCCGGCTACGCCCGCATCGAACGCGGGCGGGTGGTCGTGCTGGGATTGGTCGGGCGCCCGGACGGCTCCGAGCTCATCGCCGACAGGATCGACGGCCAGCCGGACGAGGCCGTCGAGCTGGGCGTCAAGCTTGCGGATGCGTTACTCGCGCGAGGGGCCGGGACGATTCTCGCCGAATGCAAATAGCCCGCAGGGCTGCCAGGGTTCCCATCATCGCGTAGGCGGAGGCTGGCTTTGCCAGCCGAAGCCAGAGCGCGGGAGGGTTTGGGAACCCTTTGAGGGTTCCCATCATCGCGTAGGCGGAGGCTGGCTTTGCCAGCCGAAGCCAGAGCGCGGGAGGGTTTGGGAACCCTTTGAGGGTTCCCATCACAACAACACACAGTTTTTGCGCTTTCCTGCCGAAGGAGCCTATGATCGATTCTGAGGCACCATGCGGCTACTCGTCCGCGCGATAGGAATTTCAAGCGTTGCACTGATGGCCTCGTGTGCCCATCGGCAGCCAAACCAAGTCGAGGTCGACCAGCTTCACCGATCCGTCGAGGCCTTACGCGTGCAGAACGCGGACTATGCCAAGCAGGTGGAAGAGCTCGAGAATCGCGTCTTCATCCTCACCGACCAACTCGACAGCCGCAAGGTGAACGAGGAAAAGGTGGAGCCGCCGAGGTTGCCGACGGTGGCCTTGCACCCACTGGCCCCGCCACCCGCCAACCCGATCCCCGCGGGCACCGAGACCGATGCCGAGCCCGAGGTCGAGTACGCGGGCGAGGCGGCCAAGTCCACGGCCCACAGGCCGGTGCTGCGCCTGCGCGGAGATTCCGCCGAGGTGTCCATCGTGCGCGAGTCGCCAGCGGTTGCGCCGGTGGTTCGGGTCGCACGCGAGGGGGCGCCGCAGGCTTCGAAGGGCGAAGGCGCGGAGGTCGTGGCCGTGTATCGCAAGGCCTTCGCGGCGTTGCGTGCCGGCAGGCACGACGAGGCCGCGCGGGGATTCAGGGATCTCTTGCGTGACTTTCCCGACTCGGATCTCGCAGACAACGCCCAGTACTGGCTGGGCGAGTGCTACTACGACCGCAAGGATTTCGTCCAAGCGGTGCATGAGTTTCGTCGGGTCATCGAGCGCTACCCGAGCGGCAACAAGGTTCCCGATGCCCTGCTCAAGGTCGGCTTCAGCTACCTCGCCCTGGGCAGCACCGATGCGGGCAGGCAGACACTCATCCAACTGCAGCGATCCTACCCACGGCATGAGGCCGCTGTCTTGGCTGGCGCCCGCCTGGCCGAGCTGGATCGCTCCACCCCTGTGCATGCCGCGGGCGGCTCGACGCCTGCGGCGGCCGCAACCGCCAAGGCGGCGCAAATCCCCGAGGAGGCCCCGTGAGACCCCACCGTCTCCCATTCGTGCTCGCAATCGCTACACTGTCGTTCCTGCCCGGCGTGGCCAGGTCGGACAACACGGGGGCCACGCGCATCCCGCCGCAGGTCGAGGCAGCCCGCCACGGGCCTGCCGCGGATCCTGGCGTGCTCGACCCGGACACGGGTGCCGACGAGCCGCCGCCCCCGCCAAGGATCATTGGTTCCAAGACCCTGAACAGCGGTCCCACGGATCCCGGCGATCGCCGAATCCAAAACACGGCCGATGGGCTGAGCACCCCGGGCCTTCTCGGCGTCGGGCAAGGCGCGTCCTCGGTCGAAGGTCAGGACAAGGTTTCGGCCGCGCCCGCAAGCGGGCAGATCCCCGAGCTGCACGTGGTTCAAAAAGGCGACACCCTGTGGTCGTTGTGCTCGAAATACTTCAACGACCCTTGGCGCTGGCCCCGTCTTTGGGCCGCCAATCCCGTCATTACCAATCCCCACTGGATCTTTCCCGGCGACGTCATTCGCCTGGGCGTCGGAAGTACTTCCGCCGTCGCTCCCGCCCCCAGCTCCGCGGTACCTCCCCACCTGGGTATGACCTCGGTGAATCGCATCGGCTCGCTCACCGGCAACGCCGTGTTGCTACGCGAGCTCGGTTTCATCGAGGCCAAGGATCTCGATCAGGCAGCGACCATCACAGGCTCGCGTGAAGAGAAGATCCTGCTCTCCACGGCCGATCAGGCGTATCTGCACTACCCCAAGGAAATGAAACTGCGTGCCGGCGACCGCTATTCGGTGTTTACCGCGGATACCGACCACCCCGTCGTCGACGAAATGACGGGCAAAACCTATGGCTACTTGGTGAAGATTCAGGGCGATATCGTGGTCAATCAAATCGCGGAAAACGATGTCGCTCGTGGAACCCTCGTCGACACGGTGGTGCCCATCGAGCGTGGAGCGCGCGTCAGTCCCTTGATCCACCAGTTCAAGCGCATCGAGCCGCGGCCCAGCGACGTCAATCTCGAGGCACGGGTCATCGCCACCTTCGCCCCGAACATACTACTCGGCGCGGGCAATTTCGTGGTGCTCAACCGCGGCAAACGCGACGGCGTTCAGGTTGGCAACCGGACCTTCGTGATCCGGCGGGGCGACGGCTATCGTGGCAACCTCGAAAGCTGGGAGGTCCACGACCCGGAATCGCCCAAGGAAGTCGTCGGGGAGATCCTGGTGGTCGACGTAGGCGACAATGCTTCCGTGGCGTGGATCACTCGCAGCACCAAGGAACTGAGGGTCGGCGAGCTCACCGAGATGCGGAGAGGCCACTGACCTAAATAGTGCGCCAGGTCACCAGGATGGCGCATGGGACCGGGTTACAAGTCCCTTGGATTACGGGCACTTTTCCACAACTGCTTGATCTTCTTTGGGGCAGGCGCTATCAGCTTGCGACTCCATGCAGTTGGTTGGAAACCCAGAACAAGTTTTGCCGAGAAGGTCAGGGATGGCTTTTTCGCAAGCAAGACGACATGGTTTTTCGATCCCGAAACCGGACGCGCGACAGATCGCGCTTTACGACGCTGTGTTTCCAACACAACTGCGGAACATGCCGTCGCCGCCAAAGTCACTGTGGTTTGTTGGGCAAGTTCCCGCGACGGGGCAAAGGCTGGTGGCCATCGTGGGCGCCCGGGCCGCCACGCGCAAAGGATGCGATCGCACGCACGCCATGGCAGCCGAGCTCGGGCAGGGTGGGGTTGCGATTGTTTCGGGTGGTGCGTTTGGTATCGACGCGGCCGCCCACGAAGGAGCCCTGGCCAGCGACTCGCCCACCTTTGCGGTCCTCGGTTGCGGCACCGATGTCGTTTATCCGGATCGGCACGCGGCCTTGTTCGCGCGCATCGCCGCCTCGGGAGGCCTGCTCTCGGAGTATCCGCCCGGGACGAAACCGCGCGCCGGCCAGTTTCCCGCCCGCAATCGCATTATCGCGGGGCTTGCCCAGGGGGTGGTCGTGGTCGAGGCGGCCATGCGTTCGGGTGCGCTCATCACGGCCCGCTTGGCGCGCGCGCTTGGCCGGACCTTGTTCGCCGTTCCCGGCAGCCCAGGTACGGACGCCTATTTGCGCGCGGGCCTTGCCCTGCCCGCGACTTCGGCCGCGGACATCGAGCACGTGCTGCACGGCGGACAGGCCGCTTCCCCTCCCGTGCTGCCGGTCCAGCCCGCGCCCGGGCCTCTTTGCGCCGTGCTCGATGCCATGGCATTCGGGGCCACCACACCCGCGGCGCTGTGCGATGGTCTCGGCATGAGCTTGCCTTCCATCTTGGCGATTCTGGCCGAGGCCGAGATCGAAGGATTCGTACGACGAGTGGCTGGCAACACTTATGAGGTCATTGGACGTGCCTGCTGAGAAGAAGATTCGCACCAAGAGCAACAAGAAAGCCGCTGGCAACGGCGCTTCCGCCAACCCCGTGGTCGCAAAGGCCGCGAAGAAAGACAAGGCCGCGAAGAAAGACGCGAAGCCGACGCGCGCCTCGAAGCGTGAGGGTGGCACCTTGGTCATCGTCGAATCGCCGGCCAAGGCCAGCACCATCAAGAAGTATCTCGGCCCGGGGTTCGAGGTGAAGGCCTCGGTCGGACACGTCAAGGACTTGCCCAAGGCCTCCATCGGCATCGATATCGAGCACGATTTCCAGCCGCGCTACGTGGTCATCGACAGCAAGAAGAAGATCATCGCGGAGATCAAGACCGCGGCCAAGAAGGCGACGCGCGTACTGCTTGCGCCCGACCCGGATCGCGAGGGCGAGGCCATCGCGTGGCACATCGCCGACGAGATCCGGGACTCGAACACCAACATTCATCGCGTGATGTTCAACGAGATCACGAAGAAGGCGGTGCTGGAGGCTATCGAGCATCCGCTCGAGCTCGACGCCAGGAAGTACGAATCGCAGCAGGCCAGGCGCGTGCTTGACCGTCTGGTCGGCTATCAAATCAGTCCGATCTTGTGGACGAAGGTTCGGCGCGGGCTTTCGGCCGGCCGCGTGCAGTCGGTGGCCGTGCGCCTGCTCGTCGAGCGCGAGGAGGAGATCAAGGCCTTCCGGACCGAAGAGTACTGGTCCGTCGAGGTCCAGGTGGAGGGCCAAAGCCCGCCGCCGTTCGCCGCTCGCGTGGTCAGGGTGGACGGAGACAAGCCCGTGCTCACCAACGAAGGCCAGGCGATGCAGACCTTGGAGCTCATCCGCCAGGCCGCACCGAAGGTCGCCTCGGTCGAGCGCAAGGAGCGGCGGAAGAATCCGCCCGCGCCGTTCATCACCTCGCGCCTCCAGCAAGAGGCTTCGAGCAAGCTGCGCTTCTCGCCCAAGCGGACCATGGGACTCGCCCAGCGCCTGTACGAAGGCCTCGAGCTGGGGCCGAGGGTCCCACCGGTCTCATCACGTACATGCGCACCGATTCCACGCGCATTTCCGACGATGCCGTGCGCGACGTGCGCGCCTTGATCGGCAGCCGCTTCGGCGCCGCCCACCTGCCCAGCGAGCCGAACGTCTTCAAATCGAAGAAGACCGCGCAGGACGCGCATGAGGCCATTCGCCCCACGCTGCTCGATCACGACCCCGAGCGGGTGCGCACCCTGCTGACCGATTCCGGTGCCGGTCGCGACGCACGCGAAACCGAGGATCTGGTCAGGCTGTACACGCTCATCTGGAACCGCTTCGTGGCCTGCCAGATGACGCCCGCGGTGTTCGATCAGACCGCCATCGAGATCGAAGCCGGCCGGGTCGGCCTGCGCGCCAGTGGCCAGGTCATGCGTTTCCCTGGCTTTCTTGACGTGTACGCCGAAATCCAAGAGGACGCCGCCTTGGACGACGACAGCAGCGGTGCCTTGCCGGACGTCAAAGAGGGCGAGGTCCTGCGCGTGAACGGCGAGAAGCCAGAGCAGCATTTCACCCAGCCACCCCCGCGTTATTCCGAGGCAACCCTGGTGCGCGAGCTGGAGGAGAAGGGTATCGGCCGCCCATCCACCTACGCGGCGATTTTGTCCACGGTCCAGGATCGCGGCTACGCCGAGAAGAAGGAAGGTCGACTGGCGCCGACCGAGCTTGGCGTGGTGGTGAACGGGCTTCTGGTCAAGAGCTTTCCCGACATCCTCAACACCGATTTCACGGCGCAGATGGAGGAGCAGCTCGACGAGGTGGAAGAAGGTGCGGCCGACTGGATCAAGCTGCTGCGCGACTTCTACGTCCCCTTCGAGCGCGACCTCACCCGCGCCAAGGTGGAAATGCGCGACATCAAGCGTGAGGAAGAGCCCACCGAGGAAGTCTGCGAGAAGTGCGGCAAGCCCATGGTCATCAAATGGGGACGCAACGGCCACTTCCTGGCCTGTTCGGGTTACCCCGAGTGCCGCAACACCAAGGAATACACGCGCAATCCCGATGGCAGCTTGACCGTGCTTCCCACCACGCGGCCGTCCGATCAAACCTGTCCGACTTGCGGCTCGCCCATGGTGGTCCGGCGTGGCCGTTTCGGCGAGTTCCTGGCCTGCTCGCGCTACCCGGACTGCAAGACCACCAGCCCCCTTTCGCTGGGCGTGGCCTGCCCCAAGCCCAATTGCGGCGGCTACCTCACCGAGAAGCGTTCCAAGCGCGGCAAGGTCTTCTTCGGCTGCTCGAACTACGCCAAGTCGAAGTGCGATTTCGTGTCGTGGGATCGCCCCATCCCGAAGCCGTGTCCGCAGTGTGGCGCGGTCTTCATCGTGCAGAAAGTATCGCGCTCTGGCACGCGCCTGCGCTGCATCGCGACCGCCTGCGGCTGGGGCGCCGACGCCGAAGATGGAGAAGTCGTGCCCGTAGTGCAGGCATCGTAGGACGGATTTTCACCACAGAGGCACGGAGAGCACAGAGGGCTGGGAAGAAGAAAGGGTTTGGATCTAGGATCCGGAAAACCCTTCACCTTCCGATCTCAGTGCCCTCTGGGTCTCTGTGGTGAAAAACACGAGACAAGCGCCGGTTTTTGGCGCTTGCCTCTCGCAGCGACTAGGATCGGACAGGATGGAGCCGCTTCTCGAACTTTTTCGCCAGCACCTCGAAAGCGAGAAGCGCGCATCGCCCAACACCGTCCGTGCGTATCTGGCCGACCTGGAAGAGTTGATGGCGCACGCCCATGACAGGCGCGGGGATGGGCCGGACGCTCCTCCGCTCGTGGCCAAGGATCTCGATACTCTGGTCTGTCGATCGTTCCTGGCCAGCCTGCACGGCAGGAACGATCCGGCCAGCGTGGGTCGCAAGCTCTCGTCGCTCAAGACCTTCTTTCGTCTGCTCGTGCGGCGCAAGCTCCTCGCCATGAGCCCGCTCGCATCCTTGCGTGGCCCCAAGCGCGCCCATCATCTGCCCGCGTTTCTCGGTAAGGACGAAGCGGCGCGCCTGCTCGACGGCCCCAAGGCAACCACCCACACTGCCTTCGAGGCCGCGCGCGACCAGGCCCTGTTCGAGGTGCTCTACGGCAGCGGCTTGCGCATCTCGGAGGCCTGTCACCTCGACGTGGCCGACATGGTTTCCGACGGAGCTGGCGCGAAGATCACCGTGCGGGAGGGCAAGGGCGGCAAGGATCGCATCGTGCCCGCGGGCGGCAAGGCGTGGCAGGCGCTGGCGGACTATCTTCCTCTGCGAGCAAGCCTGCTCGCGCGGCTGGCGGCGCGGAACGGGGCCATCGACGTGCAGGCCCTGTTCCTTTCGCGCCGGGGATTGCGCATGGGCGACCGCGAGGCCCGGCGCAAGCTCGACCGGCGCGAGCTCGAAAACGAGGTGAAACGCGTTTCGCCCCACGCCCTACGCCACAGCTTTGCGACCCACCTGCTCGGCGAGGGCGCGGATCTGCGCTCAATCCAGGAAATGCTCGGCCATGCAAGCCTGCGGACGACCCAACGCTATGCCCAAGTCGATATCGATCACCTGATGCGGGTTTATGACAAGGCTCACCCTCGCGCGACGCTACGAACGCGGTAAGCTGCGCGCATGTCATCTTCCAGAACCCGATCCACCACCGTGCTGGTCGTGCGCGCAGGCGGCAAAGTCGTCATGGCCGGCGACGGCCAGGTCACCATGGGCCAGACCGTCGTCAAATCCACCGCGCGCAAGCTGCGCCGCCTCGGCGAGGGCAAGATCGTCGCGGGCTTCGCCGGTTCCGCGGCCGACGGGCTGACCCTGTTCGAGAAATTCGAGGGCAAGCTCAAGGAAGCGAGCGGCAACCTCATGCGCGCGGCTGTCGAGCTGGCCAAGGACTGGCGAACGGATCGAGTGTTGCGTCGGCTGGAGGCGCTTCTGCTGGTGGCCGATCATGAGCACATCCTCATGCTTTCGGGAACCGGGGACATCATCGAGCCCGACACCGACGTGGCGGCCATCGGCTCGGGCGGCAACTTCGCCCTGGCCGCGGCGCGGGCGCTGCTGGCGGAAACCAAGCTGTCGGCACGCGAAATAGCCGAGCGCAGCTTGGGCATCGCCGCCGACATCTGCGTGTACACCAATACCAACTTCGTCTTCGAGGAGCTGTAAGACCATGCCTGGTGCTTCGTCAGGGAACCCCAAGCGCGCGCTTGCGCTCACCCCACGCGCCATCGTCGAGGAACTGGATCGCTACATCGTGGGTCAGCGCGCGGCCAAACGCGCCGTCGCGGTGGCCTTGCGCAATCGCTGGCGTCGGCAGCAGGTGCCGGGCACCATGCGCGACGAGATCTCGCCCAAGAACATCATGCTCATCGGCCCCACCGGCGTGGGCAAGACCGAGATCGCGCGGCGTTTGGCCAAGCTGGCCCATGCGCCCTTCATCAAGGTCGAGGCCTCCAAGTTCACCGAGGTTGGCTACGTGGGTCGCGACGTGGACTCCATGGTGCGCGATCTGGCCGAGACCGCCGTGTCCATGCTGCGCGAAGAAGAGCGTGAACGCGCCAAGCCCCGCGCGCGCGAAAACGCCGAAGAGCGGCTCCTCGACGTTCTCCTGCCGCCCGCCCGCCCGCCGCGAACCTCGTCGGGCGCCATTCCCCTGCCCGCCGCCGTTGCCTCGGCCGAGGCGGCGCCCCCTGTCGAGTCCACCACGCGCGAGAACCTGCGCCGCTTGCTGCGCGACGGAAAGCTCGACGACAAGATGGTCGAGATCGACACCAGCGAGGGGGGACAGTCCTTCGTCGATGTCTTTTCGGGCACCGGCATGGAAGAGATGGTGCTCAACCTGCAGAACATGTTTCCCCAGAACAAGCGCACCAAGCACCGCCGCCTTAGCGTTCCCGAGGCCCTGGATGCGCTCACCGATGAGGAAGTCGGCAAGCTCATCGACATGGATTGGGTGACCAAGGAGGCGGTTCGTCGGGCCGAGCAAGATGGCATCATCTTCATCGACGAGCTCGACAAGGTGGCCGGGCGCGAGTCGGGCGGCCATGGCCCCGACGTTTCGCGCGAGGGCGTGCAGCGCGATCTTCTGCCCATCGTCGAGGGTTCGACCGTTTCAACGAAGTACGGTCCGCTCAAGACCGACCACGTGCTCTTCATCGCCGCTGGCGCCTTCCACGTGGCCAAGCCCAAGGATCTCATTCCCGAGCTGCAAGGACGCTTCCCCATTCGCGTCGAGCTGGAATCGCTCACCGATGCCGACTTCGTGCGCATCCTGACCGAGCCGGAGAACGCCCTCGTCAAGCAATACACAGCCTTGCTGGCGACGGAGAAGGTCCATCTCGATTTCCAGGCCGACGCCGTGGCCGAGATTGCGCGCTTCGCCGCCGATGTCAACGCGCGCATGGAAAATATCGGTGCGCGCAGGCTGCACACCATCATGGAAAGGCTGCTCGACGAGCTTTCCTTCGAGGCCCCCGAGCTCGGCGAGCAGACCGTGCCCATCACGGCGACCTATGTGCACGATCGCCTGCAGGACCTGCTCAAGGACGAGGATCTGTCGCAGTACGTGTTGTAGCGTGATCGCTACAGCGGGTTGCGCACCTTGAGACCCTTGAAGCGCGAGAAGTCCCGATCCGCGCTCCACAGCTCCCTCACCCGATGGTCGAGGCAAAGCGCGGCGATCCTCGCATCGTGAACCACGGGCCCGGCGATTCGTCCGGACTGGCATAGCTTCTTGAGAGTCGATAGGTGTGCCGGCCCCTCGCTGAGCAGTTGCAAGCTGGGTGAGGCCGCCACCGCGTCGATGAAAGCGAAGGCTTGCTCTTGGGTGCTCGGGGGACGGTACAGTCTCGGGTGGGTGACCACGGCCAGAAACTCATGAACGACCGGCCAAGGAACCGCCCACGGCGCCGTGCCTTCCGCCAAACCGGTCAGCGTTTCGAGAGCCGCCGCGTGGAAAGGAGCGTCTTCGCGGTGAGCGTAGACCAGAATCTGCGTATCGAGGGCAATCATGCGCCTCGGCCTCGATAGATCGTCTGACGGATGGTCGCCCACCCCTCGTCTTGAACCTCGACGGCGAGGCCCCTTCCCTTCACGGTCGCAGGCCGGAAGCGAAAGGGGACTTGCCGTTCGTGGCGTTCCAGACTGGCGTGCAGGCCTTCCTCGACCAGGGTACGCAGGGTCAGCCCCTGCTGTCGGGCGAGCTTCTTGCTACGCAGAAACAAGCCGTCAGCAATATCTATGGTTGTCTTCATATGGGTAAGAATATAGCGAATGGATCCGGTTGTCATGGCGCGCTCCGACCACGGTCTTGTTCCCCGATGGCCGCCAACACGAGGAGTGGGTCGATGTGGCGGCGAAAGCGCACGACGCGTGCGCCCGGCGGCAAGAGATCCTCGCCGCGGGTTTCATCCACGCACAGGACAAGGTTGTCGAGACTTGCCTCGCGCAGCAGCGCGAGCTTGCGCGCCAGGTAGTCCGCCGACCAGAAACCGAGGATCTCGACGAAGAACCGGCGCTCGGGACGAAGCCGGTGGTAGAGCAAAAAATCGGGAAAGATGAGGGTGCGTCCAGCGGGCACGGGTTCGGGCTCGCGCACGAGATCCCAGTCGGGCGCCGCCCGCTTGAGATCGCGGGCAAAACGCTCTTCGAGCTTGCTGTCGTAGGCCTTGGGCTCCTCCGCCGGGAAGATGGGATCCCCGGATTGCACATCCAGGACGGCTTCCCGTCCGCCCAAGATGCAGTCGGCGCGCAGCTTGAAATGGGCGCAATGGGGAAGAAACTGAACGACTTCACCGAGCGCACGGCCGTACAGCAAGGTGTGGCGAAAGACCGTGAAGGGCCCCGACAGGTCGAGCACGGGCGGGGTGCCGTCGGCGACGGTGCAGATGAGACCGCGCAGCTTGGCCTGGCGGACGAGAGGCCGGGCCGCGCCCTCGGCCTTGATACGGACGCGCCGGGCGTGGAAGAGCAGGCTGCGCACGATGAGTTGGTTGGTGCGTAGGGCGAGGTCGCCGACCGACGGGATGCTGGCCGGGGCACACACGAGCTTCTCGCCGGGAAGATCGGCGAATAGACTCCGTTCGAGCTCGGCGGGGGTCAGGGCAAGCGCCCGCGAGGCGGCTTGCAAGGCAACGGCTCGATCGTTTTCGGCCTGCGCCGCCGCTGTACAGAACAAGGTCTCGCGCGCCCGGTCTGGCGGCACCTTGGCGCAAAGCTCGCTCCTCCACAAGCGCAGCATCACGGCGACGGCAGCGCGCAGCTTGAAGGGCGGCGTGGCGCAGGGCAAAGGCTGGCGCAGCCGCTCGCGCAGCTCGCGCACCGGCAGGGCGCAAAAACGATCGACCTCCTCGACCAAGATGCGCAGCCATGGCATGTCCCGGGCGTCGAGGAACCCGGGCAAGACCCGGCCGTCCACGATGCGAAACGGAATGGCGGACTCAGGCAGCAAGGGCGCTCCTCCGCCTACGCGCCTGCTCGACCTCGGACGTACGGCGGACAACCAGCTCGTAGACCAGGGCATGTTTGCCGGGCCGTGGCCGCAGCACGCGACCCACGCGCTGCACGTGCTCGCGCTCGCCCTTGTTGCCGGCCACGATGATGCCGACTTCGGCATCCGGCACGTCGAGCCCCTCGTTGAGCACCTGAGCCGAGACCAAGGCGCGCAGCTTGCCTTCCCTGAACAGGTCGAGCACGTGCTCGCGCTCCTTGCGTTTGATATCGCAGGTGAAGGGCATGATGAGGTGCTCGCGGCTGATGGCATAGGCGGTGGGATTGTCGGCCACGAACACGATGGTGCGGGCCGTGCGATGGCGCGCCAGCAGGACGGCCAGCAGGGTGCGTTTGGCCTGCGGGAAGGCGGTGAGCCTGCGCGCGCGGTGCCAGGCCGCGATGGCCCGGCGCCCTTCTTCGGTCCGTGCCGCGGCCTTGGCGAATTCGTCCCAGGTGGCGCCGGGGTGGAAGCGCCGGAACCTGTGCATGACGTCGCGAAAGACGGCCATCAGGGATTCGTACATGTCGCGCTCCCGCGCCGTAAGGTCCAGGTGCAGTACCACGGTGTCGAAGGGCGCGAGAAACTCGCCTGTGGGATCGTCGACGTGCAACTCGTACGTGGTCGGGCCGACAAGCTCATCGAGCCGCGCCGCTGCCGGGCCCCGCGGTTTGGTGGCGGTAAGCCCGAGGCGCAGCGGCGCCGTGCACATGTCCAGGGCTTCGTCGCGCGCGCCCACGCCGAAGTGGTGGGCCTCGTCGACCACCAGGAGGCCGAAGCGATTGCCCAAGCGGTGCATGTGGCGCCAGGCGCTCTCGAACGTCGCCACGGTCACGGCGTCGATGCGATACTCGCCATCGCCCAGCCGCCCAGGCTCGAAGCCGAGGAGCTCGCGAATGGCACGTGCCCATTGGTCCAGCAGAACACGCGTGGGCACGAGGCAAAGCGCGGGGACCTTCGCGCTCGCCATGGCGGCGATGGCCAAACGGGTCTTGCCAGAACCGGTTGGCAGAACCGCGGTCCCTCGACGGCCGGCCAGCTCCCACGCCGCCAGCGCGGCTTCTTGATAGGGTCGCAGCGCGATGGCGGCCGAGGCCTGCCACGGCGTGGCCGGAAGGCATGCCACCTCGTCCGTGAACCGGACGCCACGTTGGCGAAGCTCGGCCACCAGCGCTTGATGAAATCGCGCCGGACAACGCAAGGCGCAGATGCGCGGATCCCATATAGCCCCAGGTAAATCCATAAGATCGCCAGGGCCGGCAGCTCCGGGGATAGGCCCTTCCCGGCCCAGAAGAACGATGGTTCCACGATCGAATACGAGACGCATGCCGCCTGCATCTGCAGACGACATGCCACGGTCGAGGCGTCGTGGTCGCGCGCAAAAGCGAAGGTCGCGAGGGCCGCTCGGCTCCGCGACTCGATGTCCCCTCACCCTGTCCCTCCCCGGCTCTGCCGCCGGACTGCCGCCGGGGAGAGGGTTAGGGTGAGGGGCGGTGGGGCCCATCCGGGCGGCACGCAATTCTTCAGGCTTAGCTACTTCTTGGGTGCCGGGCCCCGGCGCGGCGGTGCGGCGGCCGCCTTCGGTTGCACTGGGTGCGGACCCGACTTGCCGCCCGAAGGCGCGGCGCCCGGCGCGCTGGGCGCCGGTCCACGACGTGGCTGACCGGCACCTTGCATGGGTTGCGGCTGGTTCATCTGCCCACTGCGCGGCGGGAATGCGCCACCCGACGGCGTCGAGCCCGTGGCTGGCTGCGGTCCGAACGCGGGGCGTCCCGGCTGGGGAGCCGGCCCTGTCCCTCCCATGGCGCCTGGATGTCCCGGACCCATCATCGGACCGGGGCGACCCATGGGCTGCGGTGGCGGGGCTCCAGGTCGTCCCGGCGCTGCCATTGGCCCAGGACGACCCGCAGGTTGCGGCGTCGGCCCGAAGCCACGATGAGGTTCGGGCGGGGGTACCGCGCGTCCGAAGCCGCCACGTTGGGCGGGCGGTGGCGCGGGACGGCGCCAATCCTCGCGCGGCGTCCGGTGCTCGTACGGGCGCACATACTCCCGGTGTCCATAAGGATCGTTCCAATAGCCACGCCGGTACTCCCAACGGCCGTTCACGATGACGTAGGTTGGCTCGATGTAGATGTGTCCAGGCGGCGCGTACTCCCAATAGCCGGGCACCCAGTCCCACTGGTAACCGCCCCAGTTCCAGTAACCCCGAACCCAGTAGTAGTTCGGGCCTGGGGCCATGGGGATGAACTCCTGCTGGGGCGGCGGCGGCGCCCCGGGGACGAAGACCGTCGGTTGCTCATCCACGACCGCCGCAGGTTCGGACTGCGGCGGTGGGGGCGGCGCGGGCTGGTAGTAGACAGGTTGGGGGTCTGGCGGTGGGGGGCCGACGGGGACTGCAGTGCGAACCACGCAGCCTGCCAGAGCCAAGCCGGATAGCGCAAGGGACAGAAGCCAAGGTGCGGATCGGGTCATGTTTACCTCTCCGGAGATTGGACGTACAACGCTAGACCTGTATTCGCCCAATCGCAATCGTTGAAGGAACCCATCACGGGCGCGACAGAAAACGCGCGAGCACGGTCTTGGCGCCCACGCTGGCGAAGCGCACAGTAACCTTCAGATCCGCACCCGAGGATTGCCAGGCCCGCACCTCCCCGACGCCGAACTGGGCGTGGCGAACCTTCACGCCCACGCGTAGGCCAAGCTCGCCCTCGCCACCCGGCGCGGCCCCTTCGTCGTAGTGGCGGGTGATCTCGCCGCGCGCGGCGGGCTTTGCGGCCGCGGGTCCGAATTGACCGCGGGGCTTGGCCACGTCGCGATTCCAGCGCCCCTGCCAGGGTCCGGCGCCTTCGGTGTTCTGCTCTTGATAGTTGCGCTGTGGGGTGACGATGTGCTCGATTCCGTCCGGCGGCAAGTCGCGCAGGAATCGGCTGGGGATGCCGCCGAAGGTTTGCCCCGACAGCCGCCGCCAGCGCGCGCGACACAGATGCAGGCGCTTGCGCGCGCGCGTGACCGCCACGTAGCACAGGCGTCGCTCTTCCTCCATGGCGCCGTCGTCGTCGATGCTGCGTTGGTGTGGAAAGGTGCCCTCTTCGAGCCCGGTCACGAACACGACATCGAACTCCAGGCCCTTGGCGGTGTGCACGGTCATGAGCGCGACCGCGCCCTTGTCGGGATCGTAGCCGTCGACGTCGGAGGCCAGGGTGATGCGTTCCAGGAAACCCGACAGCGTCGGCTCTTCGGTCTCGCGCTCGTACTCGCGCATCTGGCCGACGAGCTCGAGCAGATTTTCCAGGCGGCCTTCCGATTCGATGCTGGTGTCGGCGGCGAGGAAGTCGCGGTAGCCCGATTCCTCCAGAACCTTTTCCGCCAGCTCTGCGGGCGGCAACGCCAGCGACACGCGCAGCCGGGTCAGCAAGGCCTCGAACTCGGACACCTTGCGCCGGGCCGCCTGCCCGAGGATAGCTGGATCGTTCGTGGCGATGGTCAGGGCCGCGCTCAAACTGACCTGCCGGTCGTTGGTCACGGCGATCAGGCGATCGACGGTGGTGTTGCCAATCCCGCGCGCGGGGGTGTTGATGATACGCAGAAGCGCGATGGCGTCCTCGGGATTTTGCAAGACGCGCAGGTAGGACAGCAGGTCCTTGACCTCGGCGCGATCGTAGAAGCGTGTGCCACCGACGATGACGTAGGGGATGTTGCGTACGCGCAAGGCCTCTTCGAGCACGCGCGACTGGGCGTGGGTGCGGTAGAACACGGCGAAGTCGCGGGGCGCGCAGTCCTTGGCCAGATCGGCCTCGATGGTGCCGGCCACGAATTCGGCTTCCTCGCGTTCGCTGTCGCCCTCGAACACGATAACGGGCGCGCCTGCCCCTTGTTCGGTGATCAGGCGCTTGGGACGACGCTCCTTGTTGCGCGCGATCACCGCATTCGCGGTGCGCAGAATGTTGCTGGTCGAACGGTAGTTCTGCTCCAGCTTGATGACGCCCGCGCCGGGGTGATCGCTTTCGAAATCCAGGATGTTGCGGATGTCGGCCCCGCGCCAGCGGTAGATCGACTGATCCTCGTCGCCCACCACGGTGATGCTGCGTGTGCGATGGGACAGGAAGCGCACGAGGCGGTACTGGACGTTGTTGGTGTCCTGGAATTCGTCGACGAGCACGTGATCGAAAAGCTGGGCCAAGGCTGGGGCTGCGGGACAATCGGCCTTGCACAGCTCGAGCGCCGAGAGCAGCAAGCCGCCGAAATCGACTGCGCTGGCAGCGCTGAGTCGTTCTTCGTACAGGCGATAGGCTTTGCCCACCACCTCGTCGAAGTAGTCGCCCGACGGATACTGATCCGCGCGGGTGCCCTGGTTTTTCGCGCGATCGATCATCGCGAGCACCTGGCGCACGGGGAAGGTCTTCTCGTTCACCTTCATATCGGCGAGCACGCGCGCCATGAGCCGGCGTGAATCGTCGTCGTCGTAGATGACGAATTCCTTGCGGATGCCGATGGCCGTGCCGTAGAGGCGCAGAAGGCGTGCGGCGATGCCGTGGAAGGTGCCCAGCCACATGCCGTGGGAGCCGTGGCCGCCGAACAGGCGGTCGACGCGCTCCTTGAGCTCGCGCGCGGCCTTGTTGGTGAAGGTCACGGCCAGGATCTTGCGCGCATCGGCTCCCTCGCTGAGCAGGTGCGCCAGGCGGTAGGTGATCACGCGCGTCTTGCCCGAGCCCGCGCCGGCGATCACCAGCAGGGGTTGTGGCGGATAGAGCACGGCCTCGACCTGAGGTGGGTTCAGCTCGCGGCCGAGCGCGTGCGCAGAGAAGCGGCCAGCGGGTTCGCTCGCCGCGGTCGAAGACAAGTCCGCCGTTTCCACGCGGACGTTATACAGACTGTGGCCGTGGCAGTCGACAGGATGAAGCTGGCTTGTGGCTGATGTAGTGCGAACATGGCACGTCCTTGGAACGCCCTCTTCTTGCATGGTTCGCCCCATGTGATCCCTTGACGTACAGCGAGCACCCACTTGCGGGGCGCAAGCGCTGGCACTACCTTCTTCAGTGGGAAATTCTCCCTGCACGACGATCATGGCGGCAAAGAGATCAGGCACGCGTTGTCGCGGCCCACGACTGGGGCTGCTTGCGGATGCCTTCGACTACGAGTTCCAGACGCGGGTCTTGGGCGCGGCCGAGCGCGCGGCGCGCGAGCACGGCCTGGATTTCGTCGCGGTCTCCGGGGGGGTGCTGGGCGTGGATCTGCGCGATCCCAAGCGCTTCGTTTACGACTTCATCGGACCTGACTGCGTGGATGCGCTTCTCATCTGCACGCACGTCATCGGACATCACTCGACGCTGGCCGAGCTGACCGATTTCGTGGCGCGCTTCGATGGCGTGCCGCGGGTCTGCCTCGGGGTCGCGCTGGCCGGCGTCACCACCATGCTGATGGACAACGAGACCGGCATGTACAGCGCGGTCAAGCACCTGGTGGAGACGCACCACTTGCGTCGGATCGTCTTCGTGGCCGGACCGGAAGGCAGCGAGGAGGCGCAGGCGCGCTACCGCGGCTACCGCCGGGCCCTGGCCGAGGGCAAGTTGGCGCTGGATCGGCGTTACGTCGTCGCCGGCAACTTCACGCGCGAGTCCGGTGCGCGCGCGGTCGCTGCCCTGTTCAGCGAACGCGGTCTTGGGGCCGGCGATATCGACGCCATCGTGTGCGCCGACGACCTCATGGCCTTGGGCGCGCTCGAGGAGCTCGACCGGCGCGGGCTCAACGTCCCCCGCCAGATCGCACTGACGGGGTTCGACGACACGGAATTCGCCCGCTACGCGCGCGTGCCGCTGACCACGGTTCGCCAGCCCGTGGACGAGCAGGTACGCCACGCGGTCGCGGTTCTGGCCGCGGCGATGCACGGCTCGGAAGCCGGTCAACAGGTGCTTACCTTCGAGACCGAGTTCGTCACGCGGCGCTCTTGCGGCTGCTCCATGCACCACCGAGAAACCGTCCCCAGCCAGGCCACGGCCGACGAGGGAAAGGAGCTTGGGGCGGCCCTGCGCGCCCGGCGGGCCACCCTGGTGCGCGATCTCGACCACGCCTCGCACGGCGGATTCGAATACATCGCGGACGGCTGGGAGGATCGGCTCTTCGACTCGTTTCTCTTGCAACTTAACGATCCCAGTCAGGAATCGTTCCTGGACTGCGTGGAAGGCATTTGCTACGAGTTGCTCAGGAGCGGCAGCGAGGTGGGCGCCGCCCAGGACGTGCTGGTCGCCTTCCGACGCCACATCATGGCCTGTGCCAACGACGCGGATGTTCGCGCTCGCATCGAAGACCTGCTGCAAGAGGCGCTTTTGTCGGCCAGCGATCTGGCGGCCATCGCGCAGTCGCGCAGGCGCAGCGCCCTCATGGATCGCATGACCATGCTGGCCGAGACCACCGCAGCCTTGCTGGCCGCGCCCGACGTGAACACGCTGGCGGAAACGGCCGCGTACCACCTGCCGGGTCTGGGTATCGGTGCGGGCGTGATCGCGCTCTTTACGCAGCCGGGAAAGGTCGGTGACGAGCTCGAAACGGCGCTTGTCTTCACCGAAAACGGCAAGCAGCAAGCACCCACACGATACCGGTCCAAGCTGCTGGCACCGGCGGATTTTCTCGACGGTCGCTCTGTCGTCGTGGAGCCGCTCGGGTTTCGCGGCGAATGCCTTGGTCTGGCCCTGCTCGAGTATGGCGCCTCCGATTCGATGGTCTACGAAGACCTGCGCCTGGTTCTGGGCGCGGCCCTCAAAGGCGCCCAGCTCATTCGGGCCGTCGAGGATGCGCGCAAGGAGGTGGAGGCCCTGGCGGTCACCGATCCGCTCACGGGACTTTACAATCGTCGTCACCTCATTCGTCGCCTGGAGAGCGAGTTCGCGCGCGCGCGTCGGCACATGCGCAGCCTGAGCCTGATCGTCGTCGACTTGGACGGCTTCAAGCAGGTCAACGATCAGCACGGCCACGACGCCGGCGACCGCGTGCTTCTGCGCGTGGCCGAACGCTTGCGCCGAAGCCTGCGCGAATTCGATACCGTGGCCCGCTACGGAGGCGACGAATTCGTCATCCTGCTGCCCGAGACGGACGGAGCCCAGGCCCGCGCGGCGGCCGAACGCATTCGCCAGAGCGTGATCGGCGAGCCCATCGACAAGCAAGGCGTGGTGGGTGCCACCTTCGGGGTGGCGACCTTCGATCCCGCGACGATGAGCTTCGATCAAGAGGAGCTTCTGCGCCGGGCGGACCGCGCCCTGCTCATGGGCAAGCGCGCTGGCAAGGCGCGCATCCTGCACTTCGATGACTCGGTTACCCAGACCACCTGGCCGTCCATGTAAGAACGATCGCCCACCCTCGACGAAGCCGAGGTTCGTGGCGTAACCTTGGTCCATGCATACGCTTCTTCACATGGTCGTCCTGGCCGTCACGGTTCTCGCCATCGCGCGCTTCCTGCCCGACGTCGAGGTCAAGGGATTCGGAACCGCCGTCGTGGTTTCGATCGTCTTCAGCGTGCTCAACTTCTTCCTCGGCTGGGTGATTCACGCCGTGCTCTTCGTACCGGCCTTGTTGACCCTGGGTTTGCTGTTTTTCTTCATCCCGTTCATCGTCAACACGACGATGCTGTGGCTGACCGACAAGCTCATCGCGGCCTTCGAAATCAAGACCCTGCGCGCGCTGCTGACCTCGGCGGCCGCCATCACGATCGTGAACTGGCTGTTCCAAGCCGCCATCCACGGCCGCCATTTGCCCAGATGGCGCTAACGGTCATTCGGACTTTTCACCACAGAGACGCAGAGGGCACAGAGACCGGAAAGAAAGGGTTTCCGGATCTTGGATCCGAACCCTTCTGCTTCCGTTCCTCTGCGCTCTCAGCGTCTCTGTGGTGAGCTTCTTACTTTTGCGAGACGCTGGGGACGGGGCGCTGGAGCACCATGAGGGTCTGCACCGACTGCACCTCGTTGCCCTCGCGCGCGAAGACCTGAATCAGGTTGCTGCCCGGCCACAGCGGAACGTCGGTCTCGAACGCGAGGCGCGTCTTCTCGCCCCGGTTCGGCAGGTAGAAGACCTTCTTGGGCGGCAACTTGGACTCGCGGTTCCACACCCGCACGTAGATGTCCTTGACCTCGGTGTTGTCGGTGGCGTTGCCCTTGATGTGGACCACGTTGCCCGTCGCCACGGTGGGCGCGCTGACCGTCAGCACGGGCGGGGTGGCATCCCACTCTTGGCGATAAGACGGACTGCCGCCCCCACCACGCGAGATATCCGCGATTGCCACGAAGGCAGGGCGGCCACTTTCGAGGTCGACACGCTCGAAACCGGCGAGCTTGCCGGTGCTGTGGAACGAGCTTCCCTTGTTGGCGTAACCCAGAAGAAGGGCGTCCGCCGAAGGCGACTCGCGCAAGGCCACGTTCGCCTTGTTGGCCGTCACCATGCCCTCGTCGGGCGCGGGCGCGGGCCCCGGCCCGGCAATCTTGATCTTGATCTTGTCCGAGATGGACTCGCCGAGCACGGTGTCGGCCACCATCAACTCCAGCTGATAGTCGCTACCCGCATAGTCGTTGCCCACTTCGTACACGAACGAGAAATCCTTGGTCGCCCCTGGCGCCAGATCCTTGGCCTCGAAGCGCCCGGCGCTGATGAGGATGCCTTCCTGCCCGGCGCCGTTGCGCACGATGGCCTCGATGTGCAGCGCCGAGCCGGCGCCGATATTCTTGACCCGGACCAGGGTGCGCACGCGCTCGCCCTTCTGCACGCGGCCGTCGCGGTTCCCGGCCACATCGTCGATGGTTTGGTACGTGTAGGCGAATAGCGGGCGCGGCTTGCCCTCGATGTTGAGGGTCATCTCGGTGCCGTTCGCGTGCAACTTTCCCTGCCCCGTGAACTCTCCCCGGATGATGTCGGTGCGGGTGAGGCTGTTGCGCGGCACCTTCACGGCCAGGTCGTAGGTCTTGCTGGCACCCGGGGCGATCTTGCCGAACACCATTTCGTTTTCGTCGAAGAGCAGGTTGTCGCTGTGAAGGACCGCGCGCACCCGGTACACCGTGGTGGTGCCGGTGTTCTTGACCGTGCCCCGAATCTTGATCGCCTGCCCCGCCCCCACCTTGGCATCGCCGCCCAACAGCGCGAGGGTTGCCTGCACGTCGCCCTCGGACGACACCGGCCCCTGACTCCAGTCCACGCCGAGCTTTTCGAGGGCGAGAGACAGTTTCTTGTCCTGCTCCGCGCGCGCCTTGTCGATGAACTGCCTGGATTGGGTCAACAACTCTTGGCGCCGCGCCGATTTCGCCTGTGCGACCAGATCGCGCGCCAGCTCGATGGGGTAGTCGATGCGCGCGTCGTCGTCGGGCTCGTCGGCGTCGTCCTCGTCCGCATTGGCATCGGGATCGTCGTCGTCGTCGACGTCGGCATGGTGGTGATCCTTGCCCGGCGGTGGGACGTAGAGGTACGACAGCGTCTCGAAGGGGCGGTTGCCCTTTTGCGCGTTGGGGTTTTGCAGGTGCCATTCGTAGTCCGACTCCTGCCGCCTGCGCGTGGAGGGTTGCAGGGTGATCCATGCCTCGTCGCTCTTCTTCTCGACGCGCATGCGGTCGAGCTCGATGTCCGGGGTCACGCCCACGCCTTGGATCGATACGTCGCCCGGCGTGAGGTACTGCGCGGTGGTGAGCTTGAGGCCGAGCTTGTCGTCCTCGCTGTGCTTGCCGAAGGGCACCGGCGACGGGATGTCGAACAGCATCTGCACCGAGCCTTTGCCGAAGGTGGTCTCGCCGATGATCACGCCGCGGTCGAGGTTCTTGAGCGCGCCGGCGACGATCTCCGAGGCGCTGGCCGAGGTCTGGCTGACCAGCACGGCGAGCGGGAGCTTGACGTCGCCGTTGCGGGTAGCGTGCTCGTCTTTGCGCTGCGACCCGCCGGGACCGACCATGGAAACCAGCACGCCCGAATCGATGAAGGCATCGGCCACTTTTTGCGCTTGATCGTAAAGGCCGCCGGGATTGCCACGCAGATCCATGACCAGGCCCTTGACCTTTTCATGCTCGAAATAGCTCAGCGCCTTGGTCAGGTCCGCTTCCGTGTTGGCGGAAAAACTGACGATGCGAAAGTAGCCGACCTTCGCCGCGGGCTGGTTACCCGTGGCGGGCACCGTCAAGATGCGCGGCGGCGGATCGATGGCCGGCGGCCGGATGTAGTCGCGCACGATGGTGAATTTCTTGGGCGTCTGCAATCCCGCGCGATCGATGTACACATCGACGGGCGAGCCCACGTCGCCGCGCAGCCGGTCCACCGCTTCCTGCAAGGTCATGTTCATGGTCGATTCGTTGTTGATGCGGACGATGTGATCCTTGGCTTTGAGGCCGATGCGGATGGCCGGCGTGTCGGGCATGGGCTTCTTGACCGTAATGCGCCCCTTGCGATCCATTTCGATGACGATGCCGAGGCCGCCGAACTTGCCCTGGGTCGTGGTGCGCATGTCCTTGAAGCTGTCGACATCGAGCAAGACCGAGTGCGGGTCGAGGGTGTAGAGCATGCCATTGGTCGCGGTCATCTCGATGTCGACCAGGTGGCGCGCCCGATCCTTGGTCGGCACGGGGCGCAGGCGCGGCTCGATGAAGGCGAAAATATCCTTGATCGTGCTGCGCAGAGTCCAGGGCGAGTCCACGCGCTCGATGGAAAAGACCTTCTGCTCGCCGTTGACCTTGACCGTCACCTGCTTGGGGTCGCGCTCGGGGAAGCGGTCGACCAGAATTTCGGGGACATCGCGCTGCAAGAAATCCAGGGCGCCCACCAGCATGCGCTTGGGGTCGGGTCGGGTGCGGTCGAAATACTGGCTGTTCACGTAGTACAGCGTCTTGCTGAAGATCTGCGCTTGCGCGAGATCGTAGCCCCCCTCGTCGGAGTGCACCGCCGCGCTCAGCGACGGTTCAGCGGCCAGGCGGATGTCCTGACCGCGGTGCTCGATGGTCAGGATCAGGGCGAGGGCAGAGACACCCACCAATACAATCAGCTTGCGGAAGCGGTGCATGAACGACTCCGAATTCTCCGGGGAGCGCGGCTTTGGGCCGTCGATGAGATCCATTGTGGAATAGGGGATGATAGCAAGAGGCAGCCCCCGCGTCGCTGGATTGTAATGGGAACCCTCAAAGGGTCCGCTTCGCCCTCGGCACCCGCAGGGGTGGGCTTGGCCCACCGGAGCTCGACGCGGGAGATGGTAAGAACCCTCCCAGGGTTCTTAGGTAAAATAGACGCGTGAGCGGAGGTGGGCTTGGCCCACCGGAGCTCGACGCGGGAGATGGTAAGAACCCTCCCAGGGTTCTTAGGTAAAATAGACGCGTGAGCGGAGGTGGGCTTGGCCCACCGGAGCTCGACGCGGGAGATGGTAAGAACCCTCCCAGGGTTCTTAGGTAAAATAGACGCGTGAGCGGAGGTGGGCTTGGCCCACCGGGCCTCGACGCGGGAGATGGTAAGAACCCTCCCAGGGTTCTTAGGTAAAATAGACGCGTGAGCGGAGGTGGGCTTGGCCCACCGGGCTCGACGCGGGAGATGGTAAGAACCCTCCCAGGGTTCTTACGTAAAATAGATAGATCCACAGCGGGCTTGCGGGCAGGGCATGATCCGTGCGATCCACTGCCTCGTGGGTTCACTCGGCACGCTCTACGTCGTGGCATCGTCCATCGGCAACCCCGATGACTTCTCGCCTCGCGCCATCGAAACCCTGCGCCGTGTGGACGTGGTGCTGGCCGAGGACACCCGATCGGCGCGCAAGCTGCTCTCCTCGCACGGCATCGACCGTCGCACGCAATCCTGCTTCGACGCCAACGAGCCCGAGCGTGCGCAGGAGGCGTGCGCCTTCTTGCGCGCGGGTCAGAGCGTGGCCCTGCTTTCCGAGGCGGGAACCCCGGCGGTGTCGGATCCGGGCTACCGCGTGGTCCGGGCCGCCGTCGCCCTGGGCGCGCAGGTGGTGCCGATCCCGGGCCCGTCGGCCCTGCTCGCCGCGCTGGTCGCTTCGGGACTGCCCACGGCCCATTTCTACTTTGCCGGCTTTCCACCGCGTAAGACGGGCGCTCGCCGGCTTCTTTTCACGCGCCTTGGCCAGCTTGGGGCGACCTTGATCTTCTACGAATCCCCGCATCGGGTCGCGCCAACCCTGGCCGAGCTGTCCGCCGTGTTGGGCGCGTCGCGCCCGGCATGCTTGGCCCGCGAGCTCACCAAGACCCACGAAGAGCTCGTGCGCGGTACCCTCGGTGAATTGGCCGAACGCTACGCAGTCGCGCGACCGCTGGGTGAGATCACCCTGGTGGTCGGCGGCGCCAGCGAGGGCGAGCCGGCGGGTGAGGAGGACGAGGACGCTCTCGTCGAGCGCGCCCGGACCCTGCTGGCCACGGGCATGTCCGCGCGGGACGTGGCCGATGCCTTGGCCGGAGAAAGCAAGCGGCCCCGGCGCGACATCTACCAGGTCGTGCTGGCGGTCAGAAGGTAGCTGCGATGTCCATGAGGATGTGCCAGGCGACCTGGCCTTCGACGCGAAAACGGCGACCGGGGATGTCGTAAACGCTGTTGCCCGAGGCTGCGTCGGTGAGGAAGTGCGCCTCTTCGAAGAACATGCCGAAGAGCGAGCGCAGGCGAGCGTGGCGGCCGATGTGCGCCGAAAGCCCTGCGTCGCCACCGACCAGGCCGTAGGCGGGGCTGCGCACGATGCCCGAGTTGGGCGCGGGGTTGCCCTGGCTGTCCACGTCGATGCCAGGCCGGCAATAACTGGCGTCGCTCGCGCAGCGCGAGTCCCCCGAGAGCACCTCCCACAGCTCGCTTTGCGCCAGGCCCTCGAAGCGGTATTCGAACCGCCCGGATGCCTCCAGGGCGATGCGCGCGTGCAGCGCCGGATCTTCCCAGACCGCGCCTTCGATGCCGAGCTCGCCGCCCGTCCGTCGCTGCGGCTCCGCGAAGGATCCGGTGCCGAGGTTCCTATACACGCTGGTCGAGGTCAGCGCAGGCTGCATGAAGAAGCCGCCCATGTAGGGTTCGACCCCGCCGAGCTTGCGCGAGAACATGGTGGTCACGAGGAACTGGTGGTAGCCGAGGCCCACGCCGCGATTGGCGGTGGGCTTGCCCGGATCGAAGCGCTGGTCGTCTGCCACCGAAAGCCGCGTCTCGAGGCCGACGATCCAGGTGGGCTTGGTCGGATCGCGGGCCTGGTTCATGGCGGCCCAGCGCAGCCCCAGGCCGAGGTACTCGAAGCCGCTGCGATCCGGGCCGCGGAAGACCTGCCCGGATGGCGGTGCGAAGGCGGCCCCGCCGTGCTCGGCGTCGAGCCCCCAGGTCGTGTTTTGGGTGCCTGGCAGGAAGCCGTCGCGAAGCAGGGTTTCAAGACAGGG
This sequence comes from uncultured delta proteobacterium, assembly GCA_963824555.1. Taxonomy (GTDB): domain Bacteria; phylum Myxococcota_A; class Polyangia; order Fen-1088; family Fen-1088; genus Fen-1118. The sequence goes on from CAWGPW010000016.1 coordinate 720,581, forward strand.
TACGGCCGCGCAATCGCCACTGCGGTCGAAGTCGAGGCCGCGCTGATCGGCGAGCACGAACGAGCCCGTGAGGACGAAGCTGAGGTCGCGGAAGATGCCGGCCTCGGCACGCAGCTGCATCGAGTCGCGGGTCTCGTGATGGACGACATCGTTGACCACGGCGGTCCCCGTCGATTGGACGAGCTCGCGCTTGATGGAGGCCTGGCTGCTGTCGTGCTGCCAGTCGAGCGAGACGTCGACATCGAAGTCCTTCAAGCTGCGCGCCGTGAGCACCCGCGTGACCTCCGCGGCGTCTGCCGCCAGGGCCGGCAAGAGCAACCAGAAACCGGCCAAGAGAGCGATGGGCGTGCGGATTCCAATCACGGTACGAAGGTCACGATACCACAGTCGCCCAGCCGAGGATTCTCCGATCCCAAGCCCCTAGCGTGAGCGTGCGCGGGGCACGGGGGACGAGTCTGGCACACGGCCTTTCGTGCTCTAGCCCTGCTCTTTGTCGCGCAGGCCCAGCTCCTTCATCTTGGTTTGCAGGCTCTTGCGCGAGATCTGGAGCTTGCGCGCGGCCTGGGTGACGTTGCCCGCGGTCTCGTCGAGGGCGCGCTGAATGAGCTCGCGCTCGACGCGCTCGGTTTCGGCGCGCACCGCCTCCTTGAGCGAGCCGACCTCCTCGCCCACGGGCGGAGCCGACGTCGGCTGGGAGGTGGGCTGCGTCGGCTGCGCCGACAGTTGCGCCATCGGTTGGGACTGCGCCGGTCCCTGGGCGGGCAGGGTTGCGCTGGAGGCGGACGCCGCGGACGCTCGCTCCTCCATCGCGGACGCGGTAGGCGGCGACATGGCCTGGTTGGGCGTGCCGCCGAGCTCGCCCGGCAGATCCGCCAGGCGAATGAGCGGTCCTTCGCAAAACAGGACGGTTCGCTCGATGACGTTTTCCAGCTCGCGGATGTTGCCCGGCCACCCGTGCGAGACGAAGCGGTCGATGGCCTCGGGCTCGACGCCGGTGACCTGCTTTTTCAGGCGTTCGTTGAAACGCGCGAGAAAGTGGTCGACGAGCAGCGGAATGTCCTCCCGCCGTTCGCGCAGCGGCGGCAGGTGGATGGGCACGACGTTGAGGCGGTAGTAGAGGTCGTCGCGGAAACCGCCGGTGGTGATTTCCGCCGCCAGGTCGCGGTTGGTGGCGGTGATCAGGCGAACGTCGACCTTGATGGTCTTGATTCCGCCGACACGCTCGAATTCCGATTCCTGCAGCACGCGCAAGAGCTTGACCTGCATTTCCACCGGGATCTCGCCGATCTCGTCGAGGAACAGGCTGCCCCCGTGGGCCAGCTCGAAACGGCCCGGCTTGGAGCCCACCGCGCCGGTGAAAGCGCCCTTCTCGTAGCCGAACAGCTCCGATTCCATCAGGGTCTTGGGAATCGCGGCGCAGTTGATCTTGATGAAGGGGCCGGCGCGGCGCGAGGAATTGTCGTGCAGGGCGCGGGCCACCAGCTCCTTGCCGGTGCCGGATTCGCCGGTGATGAGCACCGTGGACGGCGTGTCGGCCACCTTCTCGACGACCTGGTAAACCTGTCGGATGGCGGACGATTCGCCCACCAAGCGGAAGCGCCCGCGCGACTGCGCGGCCTCGGGTCTGGCGTCGCGACGCGACAGCATGTGGGTGCGCAGGGCCTTGGCGACGATCTGGCGAATCTGCTCCTGGTCGAAGGGCTTTTCGACGTAGTCGAAGGCGCCCAGCTTCACGGCCTCGACCGCACTTTCCACCGAGCCGTGGGCGGTGATCATGATGACCGGAACGTCGGGGTAGTCGACCGACAAGCGCTTGAGCAACCCCATCCCGTCGAGGTTCGGCATCTTGAGGTCGGTGATCACGGTGCTCACTCCGCGGCTCATGCCGGTCAGGGCTTCCTCGCCGTTGGCGGCGGTGACCACCTCGCAGCCGTCACGCTTGAGAATGGCCTCGAGCACACGACGGATGTTGATCTCGTCGTCCGCGATGAGAACGCGTTTGATTTCTGGGTCTCCGGTCGCCACGGGCCAGACGTTAGCCGATTTCTCGGGCCATGACAGGGCAGAATGCTATTCACCACAGAGAGCACAGAGACACAGAGGCCGGAAGAAAGGGCTTTTAGGATCCCAACCTCTGTGCTCTCTGTGCTCTCTGTGTCTCTGTGGTGAACTCCCTTGGCCCTATTCTTGGGAGCGGTTCGCTTGATGCCAATAGGGTACAATCCCGCCATGAACCTTCGCGAAAACCTTCAGGCGGCGCGCGTCGCGGCTCGGCGATTGGCGCTGCTTTCCGGACCCGAGCGCAGTGCCCTGCTTTCCGATTTCGCCGCGGCCTTGTCCGACCCCTCGGCCAAGCAAGCGATCTTCGCCGCCAACGCCGTGGACATGGCCGTGGCCCGCGAGGAAGAGAAGGCCGGCCGGCTCCCCGGCGCCCTGTTGAAGCGCTTGTCGCTCGACGAAAAGAAGCTGGCCACCACCGTGGACGGCATCGAGCAGCTCGCGGCCATGCCCGAGCTGGTCGGGCGCACGCTCAGCCATCGCATTCTCGACCACGGCCTCATCCTCAAGCGCACCAGCGCGCCGCTGGGCGTGCTGGGCGTGGTGTTCGAGGCGCGCCCCGACGCCTTGGTGCAGATCACGAGTCTTGCGTGGAAGAGCGGCAACGCGGTGGTGCTCAAGGGCGGGCGCGAAGCGGCCCACAGCAATCGTGCGCTGACCGCCGTGGCGCACCAGGTGTTGCGCAAGCACGACATCGATCCGACCACCATGCTGTTGCTCGAGGATCGGGCCGAGGTGGACAGTTTGCTTGGCATGCACGACCTGGTCGAGATGATCATCGCGCGCGGCTCGTCGCAGTTCATTCGTCACGTGCGCAGCCACACGCGCATTCCGGTGATGGCTCACGCCGATGGCATCTGCCACGCCTACTTGCACGTCTCGGCGGATCCGGCCATGTCGGCAAGGGTTCTGGTCGATTCGAAGTGCAGCTATCCGGCCGCGTGCAACGCGGTCGAAACCCTGCTTTGGGATAGTGGCGCGGGCGAGGCCCTGGACGCTTGCGTGAAAGCTCTGCAAGAAAGCAAGGTCGAGCTGCGCGGCTGCGCCGAGACGCGCAAGCGCCATCCGCAATTGATACCGGCCTGCGATGAAGACTGGGACACCGAGTACGGCGACTTGGTGCTGTCGATCCGGCAAGTGACCGGCATCGACGAAGCCCTGGCACATATTGCCGAGCACGGCTCGCGCCACACCGACACCATCCTGGCCCAGGACGCCGTGGCAGCCGCGCGCTTTCTCGGCGAGGTGGATTCCGCGTGCGTGTTCCACAACGCCAGTACGCGCTTTTCCGACGGCTATCGTTTCGGACTGGGCGCAGAGGTCGGCATCAGCACCGACAAACTTCACGCCCGAGGTCCGGTGGGGGTCGAGGGCCTGCTCACCTACCGTTGGCTATTGTACGGACGCGGACAGTGCACGGCCGACTACAGTCCCGACGGCCGGCACTACATCCACAAGGATTTGCCCGTGGATTGATTCCACCGCAGAAACTCAAGACGTGTCCATAAGTGGAGGCAAGGCTGAGCGCTAGGGCGGGGTGGTAAGGCAGGTGGCGGAGGCTAAGGGTTTTCCGGATCTTGGATCCGAACCCCTTCTCCTCCCGCAACCTCTGTGCTCTCTGCGCCTCTGTGGTGAATTCGGATGATCACACCGAGATGCGGCCGAGCTCTTGCAGTTTCGTTTCCGGCGTCAGCTCCTGATAGGCCAGCACGGCGACTTCCGGCTGCTCCGATTCGATGAGTCCGCGCAGGTGGCGGCGAATGTCGCCCGTGGTCAGGATGACCGGTGCGGCCACCTCCGCCACGGCGCCTTTCACGGCGCGAACGATGTCGCCCGAGAGCTCCGGCTCGAGGGCCAAGTGATTTCCGGCCTCGCTCTTGCGGATGGCCTCGCGCAGGGTCTCTTCGATCATGGAATCGAGGAAGAAAACCCCCACGCTGCCATCGGGATGGCTGTGCTTGAAGGTAATCTGCCGGGACAGGGCGGCGCGCACTTCCTCGGTAAGCCTGGCGGCGTCGCCATCGCCGTTCGCACGCCGGGCCAGGGCGCCCAGGATTTCGCTCAGATTGCGCAACGAGATTCCTTCCCTAGCCAGGCGTTGCAGGACATCGGCCAGCAACACGGGGCCGATCAATTTGGGAACGACCTCGCGAACGAGGTGGGGATGCGTGCTCCGCAAGTCTTCGAGCAAGGCCTGGGTTTCCTGAATCCCGACGAACATGTGGCCGCGCTGGCGCAGAACCTGCAACAAGTGTCGAACGATGATCGCATCGGGGGACGGCGACGAGTCATTCGGCGGCGCCCCATTGGTCACTGCACGTCCGCGGGCGGTGGGGATCTCTTGCAATCGGATGACGTAGGCATCCGGCGCGAGACCGTCGGCGCTTTCGCGCACGCTGATGGTCGGCAGGGAAATCCCGGTTTCCGCGAAGAAGGTCTCGCGCAAGGACGCTATCCGTTCGGACGTCAACCGGGACTCTGGTTGTTGCAGCATCGATTGGGAAAGCTCGGCGGAAAGCTCGATGGCAATGGGGACCAGCAATGGCGAAGGAACACGGGGTAGCTGTTCGGCCAAGTCATCCCGCATCTCGGCGAGGGCGGCGTGCGGCGGGCGCGTGGGCCGCGTTCTCATCAATCGGTAGGCGAGCGAGCCGAGCAGCACCCCGAGAACGAGAAATGGCACCGCGGGAAGGCCCGGAATCAACGCCAACCCGAAGAGCAGCGTGGCGGAAGCGGCCAGTGCCTTGGGCTGGGCGAGAATCTGGCGGCCGATATCGCCGCCGAGATGGCTGCCCTCCTCTTCGGAGGAAACGCGCGTGACCAGGATGCCCGCCGCGGTGGAAATCACCAGGGCGGGGATCTGCGCCACCAGCCCTTCGCCGATGGTCAGCAGGGTGTACGTGCGTAAGGCCGCGAACAAGTCCATGCCCTTCATCAGCACCCCGATGGCCAGGCCGCCCACGATGTTGGTGACGAGCACGACGATGCCCGCAATGGCGTCGCCCTTGACGAATTTCATGGCCCCGTCCATCGCGCCGAAGAATTGCGATTCGCGGGTCAGCAATGCGCGACGGCGGCGCGCCTCGTTGGCATCGATGTGGCCCGTTCGCAATTCGGCGTCGATGGACAGTTGCTTGCCCGGCATGGCGTCCAAGGTGAAACGCGCCCCGACTTCCGCCACGCGTTCCGCGCCTTTCGCAATCACGATGAACTGAATCGTCGTGAGAATGAGAAACACGACAACGCCGACGACGAGATTACCCGACACCACGAAACTGCCGAAGGCATGAATGACCTGGCCGGCATTGGCCTTGAGCAGGATGAGACGCGTGGCCGACACTTCGATGGCAAGTCGGAACAAGGTCGTCAGCAGCAAGAGACTTGGGAAAGTCGCGATTCTCAGTGCGTCGCCGACATAGATCGCGACCAGTAGCAGAATGACTCCAACACCTAGGTTCAGTGAAATGAGAAGGTCGAGCAGGAAAGTTGGCAGGGGCACGATCATCATGGCCACGATCAGCACAACCAGCGCCGCCAGTCCCAGGTCGGAGTAGCGCGAGATGGAGTCCCGCACATCGCCGGAAAACAACGAGGAGATAATGCCACCCGGTTTCGAGCGCATTCGCTTCGCCATGACGCGGCCATCATTTGCGCGAGACGGAAATCGGGTCAAGCGCATTCAAAGGACCACCACTGGATTGCGCGCGGTGCGTCCCTGTTGTGGCAATTGCGCCTTGGCCAACCAATGGCTTCAACAATCAAGTCGATGTCGAAAAAGGTACTTTACTTTTGTCGATATCGGGGCATCATTGGCCGCCATTTCCAACAGAGAACAGTCAAATGGAATCAAACATTCGTTCATTGGTTGAAGGGTTCGTGAATCAGATTGTGGCCGCCATCGAGGCCGACAGTGTTCGCCGCGTGCAGCAGGCCGTTACCGCCGCCTTCACGGGCGCAGCCGCGCCCGCGAGCCGTCGCGGTCGTCCAGCTCGCGCTTTGGCCGCTTCCGCTCCCGCGGTGGCCGCCCCCGTCAAGCACCGCCCCAAGCAGCTCTGTCCGGTACCCGGTTGCACGGGCGTAGCGGCTCCGGTCTTCGGAATGGTCTGCGCCAAGCACAGGGGCATGGCCAAGTCGAAGATCAAGGAGTACCGCGCCCAGCGCAAGGCCGCCAAGGCCGGCAAGAAGTAGACCCTTTCCCGTCGGGTCATTGGCCGTGCATCTGCGCGCCACGGGTGGCCCGGCTGGCGCGACCGGCGCGCGGGCGGTAGTGTCACTCGCATGTTGCGCAGAATCATCGAGGGGGAGCCGGACTTTCAGTCCAGGCTGAAAGCCCTGGCCGATCGTTCGGCGGCGTTGCCGGTGTCCATCGAAGCCGGCGCGCGTGCCATCGTGGCCGACGTGCGCACGCGCGGCGATGTGGCCCTGCGCGAGCTCACCCAGCGTTTCGAGGCGCGCGCGCTTTCCGCCATCGAGCTGTCGCGCGCGGATTGGGAGGCCCAGGCGGCAACGGTGCCCGAGCCCGTGCGCGCGGCCCTGGCCGAGGCGGCCACGCGCATTCGGCGGTACCACGACCGCGAACGCTACCAGTCCTACCAGACCGTCGAAGCCGGGATCAGGCTGAATTGCCGGTACTCGCCCCTGGCACGGGTCGGCATCTACGTGCCCGGTGGAACCGCGCTCTACCCTTCCACCGTGCTCATGACCGCGGTGCCGGCCAAGGTGGCGGGCGTGCGCGAGGTCTTCATGACCACGCCCGGGCCCTCGCCCGAAACCCTGGCCGCCGCGCTCGAAGCAGGCGTCGATCGGATCTTTCTGGTCGGCGGCGCGCAGGCCATCGCCGCCTTGGCCTACGGCACCGAGAGCATTCCCCGCGTGGACAAGATCGTGGGACCTGGCAACGCCTACGTCGCCGCGGCCAAACGCCTGGTGTTTGGCGACGTGGGCATCGAAATGATCGCCGGACCCACCGAGGTCGTGATCGCCGCCGACGAGACGGCCAACCCGGCGTGGGTTGCCGCCGATCTTCTCGCCCAAGCCGAGCACGATGCCCTGGCCGTGCCCATCCTGGTCGCGGTCGGCAAGGAGGTGGCCGAACGCGTGGCCCAAGAGCTCGATCGCCAGCTCGCCGAGCTTCCGCGCCGGGCCATCGCCGCGAAAGCCATCGCCGGCCAGGGCGTGGCGATTGTCGTCGGCGACGCCGCAACCGCCATCGCCATCGTCAATCAGCTCGCGCCCGAGCACGCCGGGATCGCGCTCGCCGATGCGCGCGCGTGGGCCGACAAGGTCACGGCGGCGGGAGCCGTGTTCGTCGGTCACGACGCGTGCGAGGCGCTGGGCGACTACTTCGCGGGGCCGAGCCACGTCCTACCCACCAGCGGCAGCGCGCGCTTCTCGTCCCCCCTCGGGGTGGGCGATTTCCTCAAGCGCACCTCGTTCATCGAATACGATGCCGGCGCCGTGTGCAGGCAGGCCGAGGCCGTCGCCTGTCTGGCGGAGGTGGAGGGTTTGGCCGGTCACGCTCGCTCGGTTCTGCTGCGTGCCAAGTCGGGATCCTCCGTTTGATCCGGGTTGTCTCCGGATCTCCCTTGACAGCGCGCCAATCTCCTCTAAATTACGCGCCTCGCTCTGGAGCCCAAGCCATGTACGCCGTCATTCAAACCGGAGGAAAGCAATATCGCGTCGCCGAGGGGGAAACTCTGCGCGTCGAAAAGCTTTCCGCGAACACCGGAGATAAGCTTTCTTTCTCGCCTCTGCTCTTCGCCGACGATGGCGGAAATGTCCAAATCGGCAAGCCCAACGTTTCGGGCATCGAGGTCGAGGCCGAGGTCCTGGGCCAGGATCTCGGGGACAAGATCATCATCTACAAGTACAAGCGGCGCAAGTCGTACCGGCGCAAGACGGGTCATCGTCAGCCGTTCACCGCGCTCAAGATCGTCTCGATCAAGGCAGGAGCGTAGACGCCATGGCACACAAGAAGGGTCAAGGCAGCTCGCGCAACGGTCGTGATTCCCAATCGCAGCGACGGGGCGTGAAGCGCTTCGCCGGCGAGCAGGTCTTGGCCGGCAACATCCTGGTTCGCCAAGTCGGCACGCTCTTTCACCCTGGGCATAACGTGGGCATGGGGCGTGACTTCACCCTCTTCGCCCTCAAGACCGGCAAGGTGAAGTACAGCCAGTCCGGCAACCGCAAGCTCGTCAGCATCGAGGCGGGCTAGAGCGCCCAACGGATTGAGCGAGAATCCAAGACGTTGGCACCCGAGAGCACCCTCCGATCCCCTCGCCCCGCGCAGCGGGCGAGGGCGTGGCGAAGCCGCGGGGGTTGGGGGTTGTGGTCCCGAAGTGCCCTTGGGCTGAGAGGGCTAGGGTGAGGGGCCAGCGCACTCTCTCGCGTGGCCGAACCCCTCACCCGCCTCGCTGCGCTCGGCGACCTCTCCCCGCTTCGCTCCGCTGCGCGGGGCGAGGTGTTTTCAGGTCAGGGTTCCCATTTACGCGTAGGCGAAGCCGGGCTTTGCCCGGCGTAGCCAGAGCGCGGGAGGGTATGGGAACCCAGGGTTCCCATCATACGCGTAGGCGAAGCCGGGCTTTGCCCGGCGGAGCCAGAGCGCGGGAGGGTATGGGAACCCTCCCAGGGTTCCCATTTAGATGACGGCCTTCATCGATCGAGCGCGCATCAGCGTGCGCGGGGGCGACGGCGGCGACGGGGCGGTGGCCTGGCGCCGGGAGAAGTTCGTGCCCAAGGGCGGTCCGGCGGGCGGTGACGGCGGCGACGGTGGCAGCGTCATCTTGGAAGTCGACGAGGGACTGTCGACCCTGCTCGATTTTCGCTACCGCCACGAGCACCATGCGGCGGCGGGCGAGCGCGGGGCCAACAAGGACAGGTACGGCAAGGGCGGGCCGGACATCGTGCTGCGCGTGCCCGCCGGCACCATGGTGTTCGACGACGCCACTTCGGAATTGCTCGTCGACCTGCGCGCGCACGGCGAACGCTTCTTCGCCGCGCGCGGGGGCAGGGGCGGACGGGGCAACATCCACTTCGCCACCCCCACCGACCGCGCGCCCAGGCACTTCGAGCGCGGGCGTCCCGGCCAGGAACGGGTCATCCGGCTCGAGCTCAAGCTGCTCGCCGACGTGGGCCTGGTCGGCTTTCCCAACGTGGGCAAGTCGTCCTTCATCACCCGCGTCTCGGCGGCCCGGCCCAAGATCGCCGACTACCCCTTCACCACGCTCATCCCGAATCTCGGCGTGGTCCAGCTCCCGGGCGAACGCTCGTTGGTGCTTGCGGACGTGCCCGGGCTCATCGAGGGCGCCCACGCCGGCGCCGGGCTTGGGCACCAGTTCTTGCGCCACCTCGAACGCACGCGGGTGCTGGTCCACATCCTCGAGCTCAGCTCGGTTCCGGGCCGCACCCCCCTGCGCGACTACCTGGCGCTTCGCCGCGAGCTCGCGCTCTACGACGCCAAGATGGCGGCGCGGGACGAGATCGTGGTGCTCAACAAGGTCGACCTGCCCGCCACCCGCAAACGGTTGCCGACTATCAAGAAGCTCTTTTCGCGCCGCGGTCTGAAGCTTCACGGCATCAGCGCGGCCACGGGCGAGGGGCTTCCCGAGGTTCTCGAAGCGGCCTGGAAGGCGCTGGCCAAGGCAAGGCAAAAGCAAAGCTAGCCACCCGGTACCGCCACCGGGCCGAAGGCCCGGATCCTTCACGAAACGTAAAGCCCCGCCTCGCTTCGCGCGTCGACCTCTCCCCGCTGCGCGGGGCGAGGTGTTTTCAGGTCAGAAACCAGACCAAAAGGCGACGACACCGGACACAAACTAGTCGCGGGCAGTCCCGAAGATCTTCTGATAGGATGCGCCCTGCCATCGGGGATGTGCGAATGCGCGCTCCGAGGAGCGAGGTGCTTTTGACTAGACGCGGAGTCGCCTGCTATAGACTACTTCCCTCGGGTGCGAGCTTGGGGCAGCCGCTCCAACTTCGATTCCAGGGGGCGGGCCAGGCCCGGCACTCCACGACCGGATGCTCAGAAGGAGCTTTGAGATGAAGACTCGACGAACTTGGGGGGTCCTGGGCTTTTTGCTCGCTGCCAGCGTGTGCCTTCCGCGCGCCGAAGCCGCGGATGCCGCGCCGATCGCTGCTCCCGCGCCTGAACCGGCCGCCGCGCCCAGCGATAGCAGCGCTTCGGCGGTGCGCCTCAAGGCACTCGAGCGCAACGTGAACGATCTCAAGGAGCAGGTCTTCCGAACCCGCGCGCGCCTCAACCTGCTCAAGGAGACCGTGCTTGGCGGTGTCATTGGCGCATCACGCTGTGTCATCAAGCACAAGAACGAGATGGGCGCGACCTTCCGCCTGATCAAGGTCGTGTACGCTCTCGACGGTGTCCAGATCATGAACAAGGTCGACGATACCGGCCGCCTGGCCGACATGCCCGAGTTCGACGTGTACAACGGCGCCATCCAGCCAGGCAACCACACCCTGTCCGTGCAGCTCGTCTACCAGGGCAGCGGGTTCGGCGTGTTCAGCTACCTCAAGGGTTACAAGTTCAAGGCCAGCTCCAGCAACACCTTCCTGGCCGCGGACGGCAAGGCCACCGTGGTGGAGGTGGTGGGCTACGAAAAGGGTGGGCTCACCACCAACATGGAAGACAAACCCGCGGTCGAGTTCAAGGTCAACCTGGTGGCGCCCGAGGGTACAGGTTCACCGGCGGCGAAAAAGTAGCATCGGCACGCCGCTGAGGATCATCCGATGAACCAGCCGACAGGGACCGATCTTCGCACCAGGGCCGGGCAGGCGACGCGTCTGCGTTCCCGCGTCCTTCCGTGCGTCTTCGCGTTGGCCGCCTTGTTGCCGGCGGCGCGCATCCATGCCGGCGAATTCGAGGACGCGAACGCCAAGCTCTCGGACATGGAAGAGCGCGTGCGTGCCATCTCCAGCGAGTTCCGGGACGTGGCTCCGGTCGATCCGGCCATCGCCATGCGGCGGGTGGTCGACGCCGAGATGCTGTTCAAGCTCAAGAACTACAACGAGGCCGCGACCATTCTGCTCGACGTCGTCGAGAAGTATCCGAGCGCCCAGGGCTACGACGATGCCCTGGTCCTGCTCGGCCAGGCGCTGTTCCAAGAGAAAGACTACAATTCGGCCCGCCACTACCTCGAGCTCGCGGTGCAGAAGAACACGGGTTCGCGTCTCGAGCAGCAAGCGTTGCAGAAGCTCATCGAAATCGCGCTGCACACCCAGGACTTCGAGCACGTCGACGACTATCTCAAACGGCTGGCATCCATCCCCATCGATCAGCTCGAGCCGTCGGTGCCCTACGTGCGGGGCAAGTATGCCTTCTTCCGCGGCCGCACCGACGAGGCGCTGGCGACGTTCGCGGGCATCCCGGCCACCAGCCCCTACTACCTGCAGGCGCGTTACTTCTCGGCCACCGCCGAGGTCCAGAAGGGCGATCTGGCCGCCGCGCTGGCCATGTTCGACGGTGTGGCGCGCGCGCAGCCCCGCAACGACACCGAGAAGGAAATCCAGGAGCTTGCCCGCTTGGCCATCGGACGTCTGTACTACGAGCGCGACCAGTTCGAGCTGGCCCGCGAGGTCTACAGCACCATCCCGCGCCAGTCGCTTCATTTCGAGGAAGCCATGAACGAGCTGGCCTGGACGTCCATCAAGGCCAAGGACTTCAAGGCCGCGTACCGGGCGCTGGATTTGATGCTGTTGCAGAACCCGGACAGCCCCGAGGCCCCCGAGCTTCGCCTGCTCATGGGGAACCTGCACGTTCGTCTCGGCAATTTCTCGTTGGCCAACGACGCCTTCATGCAGGCGCGCGACCAGTTCGAGCCCATCTATCACGAGCTCGAGGAAAACCTGGCCAAGTGCAAGGCCGATCCCAAGTATTTCGATTCCCTGGTGGGCAAGGGGATGGAGAAGTTCGACATCGGCGTCATCATTCCCAAGCCCGCGGTCAGGTGGGTGAAGACGGATCCCTCGGTGGCGAGGTTGGTGGGCCTGACCGAGGACGTGGGCGAGCTGCAGCGTGGAATCAAGGACTCCGAGCAGACGCTTTCCAGGCTCGAGATGGCCGTGGGCGGACAGCTCAAGGTTGGCATTTTCCCCGACCTCGCGGCGGTGCGCACCCGCACCTCCGAGGTGCTCAATCAAATCGTCGAGCTGCGTCGGCGCTTCGTGGCCAAGCTGGGCGCCCTGACCGCCGGCGCGCTGACCGGCGAGGACAAGGCCAAGCTGGAACAGATCGGTGTCGAGCGTATGACCGCCGAGAAAGAGCTGGCGGGTTTGCCGCTGACCGCGGCCGGGCTGCAGGATCGCGAGAAGCGCGCGCGGGCGGCGCTGGACGGGCTCGACGGTGAGGCCTCCGAGCTGAACGTCATGGTGCAAGGCATGGATGCCGAGCTGGTCGCCATCGAGCAGTATTTCATCAAGTCGCGGGCGGATCAGAAGATCAAGCCCGAGGAGCTCATCCAGCCCGTGGCGAGTATGCGCGAAGCCATCGCCGAGCTGCGCGCCTCCAACGACCGCGTCCGCAACAACATCGCCGAGGCGGCTCGCGAGGCGACGGTGGGGGCGGCGACCGGCGACGAGGATCGCGGCGCCATCGCCACCCTGGTGGCCAGCATGAAGAAAGAGCGCGCGGTCTACCAAGGCGCGCGGCCCAGGCTTTCCCCAGGCCAGCAGCGCGATTTCGACGCCATTGTTTCGGTGCTCGAGCGCGCCGACTTGGTGCAGGCACACCTGGCCGAGCTCGACGCCAAGATCGAGGCCGCGGCGCAAAAGCGCCTGGTCGCGCTCAAGCAGCAGCTCCTGGCCGAAAGGGGCGATTTGCAGGCCGCCAACGTCAAGCTGGGCGGCATCGTCACCGAATCGCAGAGCCTTGGCGGCGGCCTGGCCTTCGCCATGCTCTCCAAGGTCACCGACCGGTTCTACGATCTGCTCGTGCAATCCGACGTGGGTTTGGTCGACGTGGCGTGGGGTCTCAAGGACGCGCGGACCTCGGAGGTATCCAAGCTCATCAACCAACAGAAGCTTGAGCTCAAGACGGTCGAGGAAGACTTCCGCCCCTTGCTCGAGGAGGAGAAGTAGGCGTGGCCGGGCAACCCCCAATGTTCCGATGGGCTTTTCGCACCCTCGCGTTTGCGTGCGTCCTCTTCGCATCCGCGAGCCTGCGGGCCGCTCCGGCCAAATTCAGGGAAGGACCCGTCGATCCCAAGGCCGTCGACGAGATGGCCGCCGATCTCACGCGCTACGCGGAGGAGGTGAGTGGCTTTCGCAAGGCCGCCACCGGCATCATCAAAGAGACCTATCTGCAGAAGATGAAGGCCATCCACGACAAATACGAGCCGATGATCTCCTTCAACGAGAAGGAGGAGAAGCAGCGGCGCATGGACGCCATCGCCGTGCTGGAAGGGTTTCTGCGCAAGTATCCGTCGGACAGGAAGTGGACCCCGGACGTCATGTTCCGCCTGGCCGAGCTTTACTACGAGAAGTCGTCCGACGAGTTCCTGACCGCGCAAGAGGACTACCAGAAGGCCCTCGACTCGGCCAATCCGCCCACCACGCCGTCGCCCAAGGCCGACTACACCCAGACCGTTGCGCTGTACCGCCGGCTGCTGGTCGAGTTTCCCAACTACCGCTTGCTCGACGCGACCTACTATCTGCTCGGGTTCTGCCTCGGCGAGATGGGACAGGATCCCGAGGCGCGCCAGGCCCTGCTGGCTCTCGTGTGCGCGAACCAGTACAAGCCGCTCGATACGCCCGCCAAGGTGCCGCCGTCGACCGGGCTCAGCAAGGGGCCGCTGGTCGACTACTACAAGGACTGCACCCCCATCAAGAAGGACTCGAAGTTCCTGCCCGAGGCCTGGACGCGCATCGGTGAAATGCACTTCGACGCCGCCGAGCTGGCGTACGCCATTTCGGCCTACGGGCGTGTGATGCAGTTCAAGAATTCGTCGTACTACGACAAGGCCATCTACAAGCTGGCCTGGTCGTACTACCGGGACAATCGCTACCTCGACGCCATCAAGGAGTTCGACGGCCTGGTCACCTGGGCCGACAGCAAGAAGGCCGCGGGCGACAAGTTCGGCTCCGAGCTGCGGCCCGAGGCCATCCAGTACCTCGGCATCAGCTTCTCCGAGCCCGACTGGGATGGCGACAACCTCCCTGATCCCGAGACCGGCCTGCAGCGCGCGCAGACTTTCTACCGCGGCCGCGAGGGCGAGCCGCACGTCAAGGAAGTCTTCCAGCGTCTGGGCGACATCTACTTCGATTCCACCAAGTACAGCGACGCCATCGCGGTCTACAAGTACATCCTGCAGATGTGGCCGTACTTCGCCGACGCGCCCAAGCTGCAAGAGAAGATCGTCAAGGCCTACGAGCGCGATCGCAATCTCATCGCCGCCGCCAAAGAGCGCGAGACGCTGGGGCGCAACTACAGCAAGGGCAGTGCGTGGTACCGCCAGAACACCAACAACCCCGAGGCCCTGGCCGCGGCGGCGCAACTGGCCGAGGACGCTTTGCTGACGGCGGCCACCAACGTGCACGCGGCGGCGCAGGCCTGCCGGGCGAAGGCGCAGGAGACCCCCTCCGACGTCAAGAAGATGGAGGAGTGCCAGCAGACCTACCGCACGGCGGCCGAGCTGTACGAGAAATACCTTGGCGCCTATCCCAACTCGAAACGCGCCTACGAGTTCTCGGCCTTCTACGCCGACGCGCTCTACTACGGCGGCCAGGTGCAGGAATCGATCCCCGCCTACATCACCGTGCGCGACTCGAACGTCGACAACAAGTACCAAAAGGACGCGGCCTTGCAAGTCATCAAGGCCCTGGAAGAGCTCATCGACAAGTACAAGGCGGAAAGGCGCATCGAGGATCCGCCCATCCCCGACGAGAAGAACACCAAGCCGCCGGTCACGGCGCTGCCCATGCACGAGCTGTACAAGAGCTACCTGCAGGCGCTCGACTGGTACGTGACCAATCTGCCCGACGATCCCCGTGTGCCCGATCTGCGCTACGCCGCGGCCGTGCTGCTGCTCAAGCACCGCGATTGGCCCGAGGCGCGCGCCCGCTTGGCCGAGATCTCGGATGCCTACTGCGCGACCAAGCCCGAGATCGGCTTCAAGGCCTACGACGCCGTCCTGACCACCTACTTCATCGACTACAACATCGACGACGAAGAGGCCAAGGACTGCGCGCTCGGTCGGTTGCTCCAGGTGGTCGACAAGTTCGGCGAATCGCCGTGCAGCAAGTCGCCGCTGGCCAAGCCGTACCTGGCCCGCATCCAGGAGATCAAGGCCTCGGTCAAGACCACGGTCATCAAGAAGCGTCTCGATATCGCCTTGGAGAACGAAGAGAAGGGCACGGACAAGCAGCTGGTGCAGTGCCGCGAAGGCGCGGGCGGTATCGCCATCGTCACCGGGACCGCCACGCTTGCCCAGGTGGCCGGCACGGGTGGCAAGCCCGCCGCCGGGGCGCAGCCGCGCAGCAAGACCGGAACCGAGCTCGACGAAGGCTTGGCGCTGGACCTGATGGATCTCGTCGCCGCCAATCCCAAGGATCAGGATGCGCCGAGCAACCTGAACAACGCCTGCGTGATCTACGAAAAGATTTTCAAGTACGGCGAGGCCACCAAGTGCTACGACCGCCTGGCGCGCGACTACCCGGACACGCCGCTGGCCAAGGACGCGGTGTGGAACGCGGCCCGCAACGAGTACCGCTTCTTCGAGTTCGAGAAGGCCGTGGGCGGCTATCTCAAGGTCGCCACGGATCCCAGGTTCGCGAACTACGAGCATCGCAAAGAGGCCCTGGGGATCGCGGCCCAACTGCTCGACAACGATCAGCAGTACGAACGGGCAGCGGATTTGTACAAGAAGTACTCCACCAACATCTCCGACAAGCCGACCGAATCCGCCCAGGCCTTCTCCTTTGCCTGCACGGCCTACGAAAAAGCCCTGGACACCGCCAAGCAGGTGTCGTGTCTGCACGAGCTCATCAAGCGCTACGGCAAGCAGGACGGCGCCGGCGAGTACGTGGTCAAGGCCTACCTTCAGCTCGCCACCCTGGCCGAGCAGGGGCGCGACAAGCGCGCGGTCCTGGCCGCCTACAAGAAAGTGCGCGACGAGTTCATCGCCCGACAGCTTCCGGCGGCGACGCCGGCCGCCGCGGCCGCCGCCAAGGCCGACTACCTCCTCCTCGAAGACAAGTTCAAGGCCTTCCAGGCCAAGACCCTGCGCTTCACCAGCGATCCCAAGCAGGTGCGCAAGGTGTTCGACGCGTTTACCAACGAGGCCAAGGAGCTGGAGGACGAGTACGCCAAGATCTGGGACTACAAGGACGCCACCTGGACCTTGGCCTCGTTCCTGCGCCGCGGCGACATCTTCTACGAGTTCGCGCAGAAGCTGATCAAGGCCGCGGACAATCCGCCCGACGACGTCAAGAAGCTGTCCAAGAAGGCGTGCAAGGCCGATCCCGATCTGTGCGGTGTGGCCGAGAGCCAGTACAAGGACGCCATCTACCAGTTCGTCACCCCCGTCGAGGACGAGGCCAAGAAGCAATGGAAGGCGACCCTCGACCGGGCGGCCGATCTTGGCGTGACCAACGACTACGTCAAGAAGGCGAGGGAGAACCTGTCGAAGTACCTGCCCGACGAGTTCCCCTTCATCAAGGATGAACGCATCGGGGTGGAGTACCCGTGATGGCCACGAAGATGACGACAAGGCGCCTTGCCCTTCCCGCCCTGGCTCTCGCCGGCAGCCTGGCGTGGTCGGTTCCGGCCGTGGCGCAGGTTGCACCCGCGCCCGCGCCAGGCGTGCACAAGCGGCGCGAGCCGCCGCCGGCGGTGATCCCCACCGCCGAGGTCAAGGCCGCGCAGAAGCTCTACGACGCGCGCAACTACCAGGGCGCGGTCATCCAGGCCAAGGCCGCGCTCAACAAAAACGAGCGCTACACTCCAGCCATGCTGGTCATGGCCAAGGCCTATTTCAAGATGGGCAAGAACGAGTGGGTCAAGACCCTGGGCGACATGATGAAGAACGCGGGCGCCAGCGAGGCCGAACGCTCGGACATCTACGAGATGCAGGGCTTCATGGAGGTCGACAAGAAGAATACCTCCGGCGCCATCGAGCAATTCCGCAAGGCCGCCGAGGCCAGGCCGGACAACGCTATCCTGTGGAACAACCTCGGGGCGCAGTACCTGGTGGTCAAGAACTACCGCGAGGCGGGACCGGTGCTGGAGAAAGCCGTCCAACTGCAGCCCACCTTCACCAAGGCGCACCTCAACCTGGGCAGCGCCTACCGAGGCGTCAAGCAGTACGACAAGGCGCTGGCCGAATACAAGCAGGCCCTGGCGCTCTTCCCGCGCTATGCCGACGCGGTCTTCAATCTGGGCATCCTGTACCTCGACGCCGAGAAGATGCCCAACATGGATACGACGGCGAAGCTGAACACCGCCATCACCTACCTCCAGCAGTACAAGCAGATGCTCATCGGTGCCGGACAGCCGGTACCACCCGAGACGGATGCCTACATCGGCGAGGCGCAAGAAGGGATCAAGAAGGAGCAGAAGCGCATCGAGCGGCAGAAGAAGCAGGAGGAGCGCGAGCGCCAGCGCGCGGCCAAGAAGGCCGCGGACGACGCCAAGAAACCTCCCGTCCAAGGCACCTACCCGGCGGCGCCCGCGCCTGGCTACCCGGCGGCTCCGCCCGCGCCTGGCTACCCGGCGGCTCCGCCCGCGCCTGGCAGATACCCCGCGGCACCGGCACCCGCGGCTCCGGGCGCGACATCACCACCAGGCTGGCCGGCAGCCCCGGCGCAGAGGTGGCAATGACGATGCATTTTTCGCGCAAGCACCCGTTTTTGCTGGTCGCCACGGGCCTGCTGGTCTGGCTTTTCTTCTTCCCGGCTGCCCACGCCCAGGGGAAGAAGAAGGCAGCGTCCGCGGCGTCCGCGGAAATTCCGGTCAAGGCCGAGCCCGCCAAGGCCGAGCCCGCCAAGGCCGAGTCAGGAACAGAGGCGCCCGCCGCCGACGTCGAGCCGGCCAAGGTCAAGGTCGAACGCGGCGCCGGCGGAAGGAAGATCTACAAGATCGAGGGCGAAATCGTGATCGAGGGCAAGATCCAGAAACCCGAAGCATTCTACGTGCTTCAGAAATCCAGCATCAACTACGATTGGCACGAGCTGAAGCAGGAGTTCGTGCCCAAGATCTTGGACAGCGTGACGAAAGCGCCGTTCTAGGCGGACTAACCAAAGGGAACGATTCCATGGCTACCCAGAAAGCGGCCTCACCAGCGAAGAAGGGCGGACCCACCGCCCCGAAGTCCTCCCGCATTCTACGCATCGGTATCGTCCAGGGTGGCCGCATCGTCGAGGAACGTCTGATTCGCAAGCGCGAGAACATCAGCATCGGCTGGTCGTCCAAGGCCACCTTCGCGGTTCCCTCCGAGACCTTGCCCAAGCAGTGGCTGCTGTTCGAGGCCAACCCGCGCGGGTACATTGCGCACTTCGCCGACGCGATGGATGCGCGCATCGCGGTGGGCAACGAGGTGGTTTCCCTGGCCCAGCTCAAGCAGGCCGGGCGTCTGCGCAAACAGGGCCCGAGCTCGCGCTACCTGCTCGACGAGCGTTCCCGCGGCAAGGTCACCGTCGGGGATCTGAGCATCCTTTTCCAATTCGTCACGCCGCCTCCGCCGCAACCGCGGCCCCAGCTTCCTGCCTCGGTGCGCGGGTCGTTCTTCACCGGTATGGACTGGGTGTACACGGCCATCGCGTCGGGATCCTTCCTGGCCCACCTGATCTTCGTCATCTACCTGCGCAGCGTGGATTGGCCGCGCAAGCCGGATCTCGAAGAGATCCCCGACCGCTTCGTGCAGATGATCGTCAAGGCCAAGCCACCCGAGCCGACCAAGGAGTCCACGAACAAGGACGACAAGGCCGACGAAAAGAAGCCCGAGAAGAAGGTCGCGTCGAACAGCTCGGCGAACAAGGCGCCCAAGAAAGAGATCTCCCCCGAGGAGAAGGCGCGGCTTGATGCCGAGCGTCGCGCCCGGCTGGCCGAGCAGGTTCGCAACACCGGTATTCTCAAGCTCCTCGGTGCCAAGGCCGACGGATCCGGATCCATCGCCGACGTGCTGGGCAAGGGCGACGTGGATCGGGATCAGGAAAAGGCGTTTCAAGGTGTGGGCGGTTTGACCGTGGCCACCGGCGACGCGGCCCTGCGCGGCGTGAAGACGGGAACCGGGGGCTCGGGCAAGGTCGCCAACATCTCGGGCCTGCGCGGCGCCGGCTCCATCGCGGGCGGCGACACGGGCGCCGGCTCGACGGAAAAGCGCATCACCGGCATCGTCAAGAGCGAGGCCCCGGCCGTCGACGGCGAGCTCGATCCGTCCTTGGTTTCGAAAGAGGTGCGGACGAGGATCGGCGCCATCAAGGCCTGCTACGAGCGTGCCCTGAAGCGCAATCCCAACCTCAGCGGAAAGGTCAAGGTACGCTGGACCATCACCGCGGCCGGAACGGTCTCGGCGGTCGAGATTGAAGAGGACAGCATGGGCGACAACGAAGTCGCCTCATGCATCAAGGGACTGGTCAGCCGTTGGCGCTTCCCGGCACCGTCGGGCGGATCGGTCGATGTCGTCTACCCGTTCCTGTTCCAGGCGGCACAGTAATTTCGGAGGTCAGGTTGACACGTCGTTTATCCAGGCCATATATTTCCAGGGTTTCCCACCACGGAGTGCATAGCGCGTCATGAAGAGTGCGCGTCTACCATAGTTGCGAGGTTCATCATGCTTAGGGCGTTCAGAGTCATGTGGTTGTTCCTGCTGGTCGCGCCAGTGGCGCTGGCCCAATCCTCGGGCGGGGAAGACCAGGTCCCGCCCCAGCGCCGGCTCCCGTGGCGGCGCCGGCACCGGTTGAGCCGACGGCTCTGCAAAAGCCGACGGTCAGCGGCGACGAGATGCTGAATCAGGGGCGCGAGTACCGCCGGCAGATCGACTCCGTCACCATGCAGATACAGGTACAGGTCGAGCAGGCGAAGGCGGACAAGGACGTGATCCGCCTGAACTGCCTGCTCGACAAGCTGACCCAGGTGAAGGTCAACGGCAACATGATGGATCAGTCGCTGCAGGCGTTGCAGGAAAGCGTTTCGCGCCGGGACGAGAGCACCGAGTTGCACGAGTACACGCGAATCACCATCATCAACCAGAAGGCGCAGGTTCTGCGGACCGAGGCCGACGCCTGCGTCGGGGCCGAGACCAATTACGTGGGGCCGACCAAGGTGGTCGTCGAGGCGCCGGAAGGCCTCAACGCCACCGTCGATCAACCGGCACCGCCCGCGCCTCCGATCACGATCATCGAGAGACCACCCGTGGCAAGTCCGTTCCAATAGACCAGCCACGGGACCATTCAACCTGCAACCTGCGGACCATGTGCAGTACCAGCCATACCTAATCGGAAATCCATGAGACTACGGCCACTTGTACTTGCCTTCTGCACTGCCTTCGCGGCAAGCCCAGTGGCGTGGGCGCAGATGGCGCTCACCAGCTCGCAGGGGCCGGCGCTGGAGTCCATGTCCGCGGGCGCCGGTCGCCAGCTCGTGACCAAGGGATTGCCCTCGGGCCTCAAGCTGGGCGACGAGGCGATCTTGCACGCAGGGGTGTTCGCCGACATCGGCTACGACTCGAATGTGTTCTACGGCTCGTCGGGGCAGGAGACCTCGGCGGTCCTGCACGTCACGCCCAGGCTCGAAATCACCAACGCCGAGCGCGACGGCAGCATCCCCTCGGGCACCTACTACGATCTCGTCGGGTCGGTCGATTTCCTGCGCTACCTCAGCAGCAACTCCGACGTGACCGCCCAAAGCGCCATCAACCCCAGCCTCGGCGGGACCGCCGAGTTCTCCTCGGGCCAGGCGCTCAGTTTTTCGCTTTCCGAGACCTTCAGCCGCTACCAGCAGGCGCCCTATGTGGCCAACGCCGATCCCATCATTCGCGACGACAACATGGCTTCCGCCACCCTGAAGTTTGCTCCCGGGGGCGGCCGCCTGCACGTCATGCTCCGCTACTCGAACCTCATCGACAAATACGAAGGAAGTACCTACAGCGGTGGCAGCAACATGGGGAACGAAGGGGTGCTCGACATCGGCTGGCGCTGGCTGCCCCGAACCTCGATCTATGCGCAGGTGGCGCAGGGGGCGATCACGTATCTCAATTCCGGCTCCGGTGGCACATCCTCCTATCCGCTCCGTACCCTCCTGGGCCTTCGTGGTCTTCTGACCGAGAAGGTGTCCGTGAACGTCGCCGCCGGCTACGAAAACGCATTCTACTCGTCGGGTGGCAATCCGACGGGGCTCGGCAACGTGGGCATCCTCGGCGAGGTCAACTACTCCGTGTCCACGCTCTCGCGCGCCGGGCTTGGCTACCACCACGACTTCGTGAATTCGCCGTTCCTCGGCGGCTACTACAACATGGATGCCGTCTACGGCACCTTCCAACAGATGGTTGCCAGCAGGGTCGTGACCTACCTCTACGGCCGGTTCGAGAACCGCAGCTTCGGCGGAGGGGCCTATCGAACCGACAACAACGTGATGGGCGGCGTCGCCCTCGACTACATCGTCGGCAAGTTCCTCTTGGCCGGCGCCAGCTATTCGCTGAATCTGAATCGGACCACGCACAACGCTGGTCCCACCGCGGACCTCGACTACACCAAGCACGTCCTGCTCTTCCGCCTCGGCTTGATGTACTAGCGAGGGCCCCTTCTCCGGCCCCTCACCCTGTCCCTCTCCGCCCGTTGGGCGCTTCGGGACCTGCACGCCCTACCCCCCCGCCCCCTCCACTGCCCCTCCGGTCCCCTCGCCCCGCGAAGCGGGGAGAGGGCTAGGGTGAGGGGCCTCTCCCGCTCGCGCGGGGAGAACGGCCCTGGTGTACTATGCCCCTGGATGGCCGACCCAACATCGAACCCGCAGGCAAGCGCCGGCTACTGGGCCCACGAGACCGCGGTCGTCGATCAGCCGGCCCACATCGGCGACGGCACGCGCATCTGGCACTTCTGCCACGTCATGGCCGGGGCGCGCATCGGCGCTCGCTGCGTTCTAGGCCAAAACGTCTTCGTCGCCAGCCGCGCGACCATCGGCGATGGCTGCAAGATCCAAAACAACGTCTCGCTCTACGACGATGTCGTGCTCGAGGCGGAGGTCTTCGTCGCGCCCTCGGCCGTGTTCACCAACGTCAACAACCCGCGCGCCTTCATCGAGCGCAAGCATGAATACCGAAAGACCGTGGTGGGGCGAGGCGCCTCCATCGGCGCCAATGCCACCGTGGTGTGCGGGCACGCGATTGGCGAATACGCCTTCGTCGGCGCTGGCGCCGTCGTGACCAAGGACGTTCCCGCCTACGCGCTGGTGCTGGGTGTGCCCGCGGTCGTGGCCGGCTGGATGTGCCGGTGCGGGCTCCGCTTGCCCAAAGGACCATCGCCGGCCTGCGCCTCGTGCGGACAAAGGTACGCGCTTGGCCGAGACGCGACAGGCGGCGAAACTCTGACCCCCGAGGCCTCGCCGTGAAGGTGCCCTTGCTCGACGTCAGGGCGCAGAACGCCCCGCTGCGCGAGGAGCTCGATGGCCGCCATCGCCCGCGTGGTGGAGGGTGGTGCCTTCATCCTGGGCCCCGAGGTCGAGGCCTTCGAGAAAGAGCTGGCCGCCGCCCTCGGCACCCGCCGCGCGGTCGGGCTGTCATCGGGGACCGATGCTTTGTTGGTGGCGCTGATGGCGCTCGACGTGCGCCCCGGCGACGAGGTGGTGACCACCCCCTATTCGTTCTTCGCCACCGTCGGCTGCATCGCGCGCCTGGGGGCGAGGCCCGTCTTCGCGGACATCGACCCCGAGACCTTCAATCTCGATGCCGCGGCCGCCGCGGCTGCGTGCGGGCCGAAGACGCGCGCCGTGATTCCGGTCCATCTCTTCGGCCGCCCGGCGACCCTGCCCAGGGTCTCCGTTCCCATCGTCGAGGACGCCGCGCAGGCCATCGGCGCGTGCAAGGTGGCGGGGCTCGCCAGTTGTCTATCGTTCTTTCCCTCGAAGAACTTGGGCGCTTTCGGCGACGGCGGCGCGCTGGTGACCGACGACGACGGCTTCGCCGACAAGGTCGCGATCCTGCGCGCCCACGGCAGCAAGCCGAAATACGTTCATCACAAGGTCGGCGGCAACTTTCGCCTGGATGCCTTGCAGGCAGCCATCCTGCGCGTGAAGCTGGCCAGGCTCGCCGACTGGACGGCCGCCCGGCGCAGGAACGCCGAGCGCTACCGGCGCCTCTTCGCGGCCACGGCCGGCCTGCCGTCCGAATTGCTCCTGCCCTCGGATGCCCCCGGCCACATCTACAACCAGTTCGTGATTCGGGCCCCACACCGGGATGTCTTGCGCGAGCATTTGACCAAGAACGGCGTCGGCACCGAGATCTACTACCCGCTCGCGCTGCACCTGCAGCCCTGCTTCGCCGACCTCGACATCCAACCAGGCGCCTTTCCCCACGCCGAACGGGCCACCCGAGAGACGCTGGCCCTGCCCATCTACGCCGAGCTGACGGAGGCGCAACAAGCCTTCGTCGTCGAACAGATCGCCACCTTCTATCGCCAAAGGAGCTGAGATGGTTGATACGGTACGCATCGCCGTCGTCGGAGCAGGCGCCTGGGGCATCAACCACGTGCGCGCCATGAGTCGCACCAAGGGCGCCGAGCTGGTCATGGTGTGCGACGGCGCCGAGGCCGCCCTCCACCGCGCCCATGCCATCGCCCCCGGCGCGCGTTTGGAGGGCGACATCTCGGCTGCGCTGGTCGCCAGCGACGTCGACGCCGTGGTGCTGGCCACGCCGGCCAGGGATCACGCCGAACAAGCGCGCATGGTGCTCAACGCCGGCAAGCATGTCTTGGTGGAAAAGCCCCTTGCCCTCGACGCCGCAGACGCCCATGGCGTGGTGTCGGCCGCCGAAACCCACAAGCGCGTCTTGATGGTGGGCCACCTGATGCTCTTCCATCCCGCGGTGGAAAAGCTCAAGGCCATGATCGACCAAGGCGAGCTCGGCCGCGTCTACTACATCTACGCGCTTCGCGTGAACCTCGGCCGTGTCCGCCAAGACGAGAACGCCCTGTGGAGCCTGGCCCCGCACGATGTCTCGATGATCGAGTACCTGCTCTCGGACGAACCCGAATCGGTCAGCGCGCGCGGCGGAACGTATCTGCAGAGCCGCATCGAGGACGTGGTGTTCGTCAACCTGCGCTTTCGCAGCGGGGTCAGCGCGCAGATTCAAGTCTCGTGGCTCGACCCGCGCAAAGAGCGCCGTCTGACCATCGTGGGCTCGCAAAAGATGGTCGAATTCGACGACGTTCATCCCGTGGAGAAGATTCGCATCTACGACAAGGGCGTCGACCGTCCACCGGCGTTCACCGAGTACGCCCAGTTCCTTTCCATCCGTAGCGGAGACATTCACATTCCGCAGATCCCGATGGTCGAACCGCTGGAGCGCGAGTGCCGCCACTTCGTCGACTGCATCAGCCAGGGCAAGCGCCCCCTCACCGATGGACATTCCGCGATGCGCGTGGTGCGCGTGCTGGAAGCCGCGCAAAAATCCCTGGAAAGCGACGGCGCCCCCGTGGCCCTGTAACCCGCCTCGCCCCCCCTCACCCTGTCCCTCTCCCCGGCTGACGCCGGGGCGAGGGGACCTGGAGCGCGTCGCCGTGCCCATGCGCGGCCTACGCCGGGGCGAGGGGACCTGGAGCGCGTCGCCGTGCCCATGCGCGGCTGACGCCGGGGCGAGGGGACCTGGAGCGCGTCGCCGTGCCCATGCGCGGCTGACGCCGGGGCGAGGGGACCTGGAGCGGCGTCGCCTAACCCGCCTCGCCCCGCGCAGCGGGGAGAGGCCGGCGCGCGCGCGCGCCGGGTGAGGGGCGCGCCGAGAGAATCGCCGTTGGGAGGCAGCGGCTATACCGGGGTTGGATCCCGTCCCGTCTCGGGCAGGCAGGACCCAGTTGAGGTAAGCTCGCGGCAGCGACAGGAGACATGTTGGGATTCGACAGGGCATCGTTTGAAAGAAAGATCGCCGACGGCACGATCCACGTCGGCGTGCTGGGTCTCGGCTATGTCGGGCTGCCTCTGGCCCTGACCTTCATCGAACGCGCCGGCATCCGGGTTACGGGGTTCGATATCGATCCTCGGAAGATCGACATGATCGCGCGAGGGGAAACCTATATCGCGCACGTTCACGCCGAGCGACTGACCGGTGAATCGGTCAAGCGCCTGTTCGTGGCCACCACCGACTTCTCCAAGTTGGGCGAGCCGGACGCCCTCATCATCGCGGTACCGACACCGCTCACGCCCCAGCGCGAGCCCGACCTGCGCTACGTCGAGGAGACGGCGCGCGCGATTGCGGCGCGTCTGCGCAAAGGCCAGTTGGTCGTGCTCGAATCGACCACTTATCCCGGCACCACCGACGGCCCTCTGCGCCAGATTCTCGAACAGTCGGGGCTGCGCTGCGGACAGGACTTCTTGCTCGCCTTTTCGCCCGAGCGCGAGGATCCGGGAAATGAAACCTTCACCACCGCGACCATCCCCAAGGTCGTGGGCGGCGTCGATGCGGTGGCGACCGAGGTGGCCGCCGCGCTTTACGCACGGGCGCTCGACAAGGTCGTCACCGTGGCTTCCGCGCGCACCGCCGAGGCCACCAAGCTGACCGAGAACATCTTTCGCGCGGCCAACATCGCTCTGGTCAACGAGCTGAAGGTCATCTACGAGCGCATGGGCATCGACATCTGGGATGTTCTCGACGCCGCCGCTACCAAGCCCTTCGGCTTCATGCGCTTCAACCCCGGCCCCGGGATCGGCGGCCACTGCATTCCCCTGGATCCCTTCTACCTGACCTGGAAGGCGCGCGAGTACGGTATTGCCACGCGGTTCATCGAGCTGGCCGGCGAGATCAATCTCTCCATGCCCCGCTACGTCGTCGAGAAGCTGCGCGATGCCCTCGACAGCCGCGGCAAGCCCCTGCGCGGAAGTCGTATCTTGGTGCTGGGGCTGGCGTACAAGAAGGATGTCGGTGACACCCGCGAGAGCCCGTCGTTCGAAATCATCGAGCTTCTGCTTCACCACAAGGCCGTCGTCTCGTACCACGACCCCTACATCCCGACCGCCCCGGCCATGCGCTCGTGGCCCAACCTGCCGCCGATGCGTTCCGTGCCACTGACCGAAGAGACCCTGAAAACCTGCGATGCCGCGATCATCACCACCGGCCATTCCATGGTGGACTACGAGTTGGTCGCCACGATGGCGCCGCTGGTGGTCGACACCCGCGGCGTCTTCCGCGCCCCGCGCGACAACATCGTCAAAGCCTAGAGCACCGGTCTGAAGCTGTGCGAGCCCCGAGCGAATTCCCCCTCACCCCCGCCCTCTCCCCGCTTCGCGGGGCGAGGGAGCCGGAGCCGCACCCGCCGTCCCCGCGCGAATTTACCTCGCCCCGCCGCGCGAATTCACCTCGCCCCGCGCAGCGAATTCACCTCGCCCCGCCGCGCGAATTCACCTCGCCCCGCCGCAGCGAATTCACCTCGCCCCGCGCAGCGGGGAGAGGTCGACGCGCGAAGCGCGTCGGGTGAGGGGCTCCGGAATCGGACGGTGCCCACGCCTGCCCACTTCGATTGAGATCCTGTGCTCTTCCTGAACAAGCTTCTGCCCGTCTTCGTCCTGCCGCTCGGCTTGGTCGTCCTGCTGTTGGCGGTCGCGCTTTGGCGCAAGAAGCGCTGGCCGGTCATGGCCGCGCTGGCGATTCTGTACCTCGCCAGTATGCCGATCGTTGGCAACCGGCTGACCCACTGGCTCGAGACGCGCTACCCGGCGGTGCCCATCGACCAGGTGGAAACCGCCGACGCCATCGTGCCCCTGGGCGGCATCTTCGGGCCGCCCGTGCGCGACGGCTATCTGCCCAACGTGGCCGAATCCGGCGAGCGGCTGGAGGCGGGCATCGAGCTTTGGCAAAGGAAGAAGGCGCCTTGGCTCGTGTTCACGGGCGGACGTCTTCCCTGGGTCCGCGAAGCAGAGCTGGAAGGCGCGGTTTCCAAACGCGCCGCCATCGCGCGCGGGATCCCCGCCGACCGGATCCTGGTCACGGGCGAAGTGGGCAACACCCTCGACGAGGCCCACGCCATCGCCAACCTCATGCGCGAGCGGGGCTGGCGCAAGATCATCCTGGTGACCTCGGGCTGGCACATGCCGCGCGCGGCCCGCCTGTTTCGCAAGGCCGGCGTCGACTTCGTCCCCTTTCCCGTCGACTTTCTGGACACCCCGACAGGCACCCCGACCTTGCTCGATTTCTTGCCCAGGGCCGAGGGCCTGAAAGAGACCGAAAGCGCCCTGCGCGAGCTCTACGGCACTCTGTTCTACGCCCTGACCGGACGGTGAGCTCCTCCCCGCGCCCGTTTTGGCCTGCCTTGACCGCCGTGAAGGGGGCGAGGGGCAACCCAAGGGGCAACCCCTCACCCTGTCCCTCTCCCCGCGCGGACGCGGGGCGAGGGGACCTGACTGCGGACGCTGGGCGAGGGGACCTGACTGCGGACGCGGGGCGAGGGGACCTGACTGCGGACGCTGGGCGAGGGGACCTGACTGCGGACGCGGGGCGAGGGACCTGACTGCGGACGCGGGGCGAGGCGACCTGACTGCGGACGCGGGGCGAGGGGACTGACTGCGGACGCGGGGCGAGGGGACCTGACTGCGGACGCGGGGCGAGGGGACTGACTGCGGACGCTGGGCGAGGGGACCTGACTGCGGACGCGGGGCGAGAGAATTCAGGAAGTTGCTACGCACCTGCACCCTCCGATCCCCTCGCCCCGCGCAGCGGGGAGAGGGCTAGGGTGAGGGGCCATGGGCGGATTGCCTCACCCCGAGGCTGGTGTCACTGTTACACCATGGCGACGAGGATCAGCATCAAACAGCTTCATCAAACGACTGGTGAGCTGGTGCGCCTTGCCGCGACATCGAGCTCGGCCATTCAGGTTACCGACCGGGGCAAACCCGTGGCCGTGCTGACAAGGCCCGCCCTGCTTCTGCGCAAACGTCGGACCCGCACGCTCCTGCCCGAGTACAAAGCGCTGCGGCGAGCCGGCGCTGACGCTGCCGGTCGCGGGGACGTGGCTGCCCTTCACCCGCCCACGGCTACTCTTCACGCAGGGCATCGCGAATGCGCGCGGCGAACTCGGCGAAATCCTCCAGGCGCTCATTCAGCAGTTTGTGCTCAGCTCGGCCGAAATCTCCGCGTCCATCCCGAATCCTCGGTCCAAGTCGGTCGTGGGGTCGACGTACACTGCCACGTCGACGTCGCTGTGGGCCTGTGCCGTTCCCCGTGCCTGCGAGCCGAAGAGATAAGCTTCCAAGATTTCCGCCCGGCCGGCCAGCACCTCGGCCAGCTTGTTCACGAGCTCAGAGCCAGCAGCCTTCACGAATTCAGGATGCAAGACTTTCCCCTGGCGAGCAACTGGGGATTGTCCTCCAACTTAGACTGGGTCAGAAGGCCTCGATTCTGGCTCTTGCCGCACGAGGCGGCGTATACTCGACTCGTGGTTGAGCGCATCGCCAAGGCCCTTCATGGCACGCCCGTGGTGGCCGCCTATCTGTTCGGTAGCCGGCAGAGCGGTCGTGCGCTCGCGGACAGCGACACCGATATCGCGGTGCTCCTCCCGCGTCGGGCTGAGTCCAGCCTGCTGGCAATCCAATACCGTATACAACGCCGCCGTTTGGCGGAAGAGGGTACCCTTGGTCGTCCGGGCCTTGGCGGATCGAAAGCTCACACAGCTTGATTCGTTCCTGGGATTCCTCGACCGGCTAGCGGTACTGCCGAGCGACGCATTCCTGGGCGACTTCTCGGCCTGTGGCGCGGCCCGGTACTACATGCAGGCAGCCATCGAGTGCTGTGCCGATATTGGCGCCCACCTCTCCCGGCGCACGCTCGACCATCTGCCGGTGCGTCTGCTGCGTGCGTTGGGCGAGCGCCCGAGGCTGGCCTGACAACGAACGGTAAGGACTGCGCCGGTGAAGAAAATATATGGGGTCGTGCTTGGTATCCTGTTTGCGACGGGCTTCGACGGCAACGCCTCGAAGGCCTCGGATGTTCGCGTCGAGCAGACCGCCGCGCCCTTGGTTGGAGTGGGGCCGTATACTCAGTCCAGTCCGTCCAGCATTCTCGTCATGGCCCCGCATCCCGATGACGACATCCTCACTTCCGCCGGCGTCATCAGGCGCGCGGTCCAACGAGGCGATCAGGTCCACGTCGTGTACCTCACCAACGGCGACCTCAGCGGGACGAACGTAGGCGAAACCCGTCAGGTCGAGGCCGTGAATTCCCAAGCCGTGCTTGGGGTTGGCGAGGACAACCTGATGTTCCTTGGCTACCCCGACGGATACACCTACGTTCTGCGCACGAGGTACACGGCCCTGACAGATACGATGACCACGCCGAATGGTGTCTCGCACACCTACGCCGCGCATGGCCTTGGCCGGACTGACTACCACACCCACGCTTTCGGCTCGCCGGGTGCCTACAACTGGGCCAACGTGGTGGGGGACACGGCGAACCTTCTCGGTACGCTGCTGCCCGACGCTATCTTCGTCACTGCCGGCGACGACGGCCATCCCGATCACCAAAGTGCTTACCTCTGCATCGTTCAAGCGATGCCGCAGGTTCTTGCAAGTCATCCCACGTACAAGCCGACGATCTACAAGACGTACGTGTGGCCGCCCGACAACCATTGGCCCAACCCGCCGGATCCGACCACGTACTTCTCGCCCTTGGCCCTGGTGGGCACCGGTCTTCTGTGGAGCCATCGCAACAGTCTGGACGTTCCCCTCGACATGCAAACCACGGTTCTCCAGAAGAACCTCAAGTGGATGTCCATCGACCGGATAGTCAGTCAGGGGCGGAACGAGGTCGGCGGCTACCTTGGCCTGTTCCTTCACAAGGACCAGTTCTTCTGGGGCGAGCGTCCCTCGGATCCCGGCAACCTTCCACCCGTGGTCAATGCGGGCCCGGATCAAGCGGTCTCAGGGGGCGCGACCGTCACGCTCGACGGATCGGGTAGCCTCGATCCCGAAGCCGGCACGTTGTTCTATCGATGGGCGCGGGGCGAGGGGCCGGCCCTTGCCATTTCAGGCTCCACGTCGGTTCATCCAACCTTCACCGCTCCTTCGAATTTGATTTGGCCGACGACCTACACCTTCGAGCTGCGGGTATCCGACGGCCTGAGCTGGTCGATTCCGGACGCGGTCAGCGTCATCGTCAACCCAACCACGCCCGCGCCGAAGAATGTCGCCCTGAACGCCACCGCGTTGGCCTCTTCCGAAGATTCGTCCGAGGGAGAGACCGCGGCCAAGGCCATCGACGGCGTCCTGCAGGGATACGAGAACGGCGACCCGACCCATGAATGGGCGTCCTACCGAGAAAAGGCTGGCGCCTGGATCCAGCTCAGTTGGAGCGACGCCGCAGCTTGTGACTCGCATCGTTCTGCACGATCGCCCCAACCGGTCCGACCAGATCCTGTCCGGAACCCTGCTGTTCAGCGATGGAACCACCATCCCGGTCGGCACCCTTTACAACGATGGGACCGGCGTCGTGTTCGACTTCACCGCCAAGTCGATCAAGAGAGTCAAGCTCACGGTCAAATCGGTGAGCGGATCCACGCGCAACGTCGGCCTCGAGGAATTCGAAGTCTACTCGCCCCGGCGTATATTCTCGGGCGCGGGGCAACGCCGACGCCCTCGCCAATGATGCGGCCGCCGCCGATCGCCGAACAGCGGCCCCGCCATGTTGCGTATGACAAACGCGCCCCATGCACCGCCCGCCAGGGGAGTTGTTGAAGCGCATCGGCCGGGGTATCCTTCTTTCATGACCATGGTCCTAAACTTCGATGGCAAGCAACTTCCCGAGGAGATGAGAGCGTTGCCATCAGGCAGGTATGTCCTGCAAGCCGTCGATGAGGTTCCCGCCTTGACAGCAGAAGAGGAAGCTGGCATCGAGGAAGCTGCCCGCTCGCTCGATCGGGGCGAAGGATTCACGCCAGAGGAGCTCCGCGTCGAGCTTGGGAAAACCATCGGGCGTTGAAGATTCGTTTTGCGAAACAGGCGGCGAAGGACCTCGAAGCCGCAGCCGTCTTCTGGAAAGAACGACGACCGGGCGCGCGATTCACGCTGGTTGACGACGTCATCATGCTGGCGGAGCTGTTGGCGCGCGAGGAATTCGATGGACCGGAACAGTGCCTGAAGACCGGTCTCATGGTTCGCTCGTGGCCTCTTCCGCCGTATCGGCTCTTCTACCGGCGCCGTGATGGGGTCTTGGAAGTCATGCGCATCTTCCACCAGGCGCGCCGCCCCATCATCCGGTGATCTGCTCCGTGCCGGCCTCGGCGCACTCCGCGCGGGATGCGCTCCTTCTCCGTTCGGACTGCTGGGCGCCGCCCGCCGCGTGGCGGCCATCCTCGCCCGGCCGGCGCCGTGGCGACGGGACTTGCCTGTTGGCTCCCCGCCCGGCCCCCTTGTATCTTACGGGGGACTGGCTCGCTCTCGCTCGCAGTCCCCCGGTCCCCCCTCGCTTCGCCCAGCAAAGCTGGGCTACGCTCGCCCCCAAAGGCGAAGGAGCACGACGAGATTCAACGGCACGACAGACCGATGCTCACCCCGCGAAGCGAAGCGCACGATCTCCGCCGCCCGGCCCCCTCGCCCCGCGAAGCGAAGCGCACGATCTCCGCCGCCCGGCCCCCTCGCCCCGCGAAGCGAAGCGCACGATCTCCGCCGCCCGGCCCCCTCGCCCCGCGAAGCGAAGCGCACGATCTCCGCCGCCCGGCCCCCTCGCCCCGCGAAGCGAAGCGCACGATCTCCGCCGCCCGGCCCCCTCGCCCCGCGAAGCGAAGCGCACGATCTCCGCCGCCCGGCCCCCTCGCCCCGCGAAGCGAAGCGGAGCGGGGAGAGGGTTGGGGTGAGGGGCTATCGGTCGCCAGAGAAATATTTGGGCATGGGCGAGCCGCGCGGGCACTTCATGGGTGAGGCGATTTGCTCGCTGGCAAGGCCCGTGCCCCGGCCGCGAAGCGGCCACACCGCCTCGCCCGCGTCCGCGCGGGAGAGGCCGCCCGCGAAGCGGGCGGGTGAGGGTCCGGCAAGGAAGGAGCGTCGCTTCCTCACCCGTCGCGCTGCGCGCCCCGGCCTCTCCCCGCGCGGGCACTTCCTCGGCGATGAGCACTGCTATTCGTAGTGCGCCCACATCCGCTCGACGAAAACCCGACGGTCCCGTTCCCCCGCCGCCAATCGGTCGAAGAGGACGCTCTTGAACTGGAGGCGGTCGTAGTCACTGCGTGTGTGCCGACAACCTATCGACCACTACCTCGACCGGCGCGCCGTTCGCGCACGTGAAATGTCAAGTCAAAAACGTCGGGACTCACCACTTGATGCCTCCTAGATTCGCGCATCGTCAAACGGGCAACGCTGCCAGGAACGCGGAGGCATCCAGCACCCGAACGTCGCCAGCGGCGCCCGCCTCGATAAGATCTCCAACCACCAGGAACTTGTGCTGGACGCCCAATCGACTGGCGAAGTAGTGGATGGCGGAACCTGGGCTGGTCTGGCTCGCCTTCACTTCCACCAGCAGCCAGGGTTTTCCCTCCCGGTTGACGAGAAAATCCACTTCCCGCCCCTCTTTGTCGCGAAGATAGTGCAAATCGAGACGCGGGTAGCCCCAGTCCTGGGTGAACTGACACCATTTGAGCAGATGACTAGCAATAAGGTTTTCCAAACGCGCTCCAGGCTGAGACACGGCCGACCAGTCCCACAGAAACACCTTGGGCTCGCGATGCAAGGCTCTGGCCAGCCGGCCAGCGTACGGTCGAAGCAAATAGAGGTAATAGAGTCGCTCGAGGTAGCTGACCCACAGGCGTACCGAATCCAGCGCAACCTGCAGGTCTTCGCGCAGGGAATTGAACGACAGGGGGCCTCCGCATCGCACGTCGAGCAGCTCCACGAGCTGTTCGACGTGGGAGATGAGCTGGATGCGCGACAGGTCGCGCAGATCTTCGCGCAGCAAAAGATCCTTGCGCTCGCGGTGCCACAAGCGCAGGCGCCGCTCGTTCTGATCCAGGAAAGGCTCGGGGAAGCCGCCGTATCGACTCAACGACTCGAACGCCTCGCGTGCGGCGCGTTTGGGCCGACCGCTAACGCCGGCTAGGCGTTTCAAGGTGTCGTCTAGATCGTACTTCCGTGAGGGGCTGCTCGGATCGAGCAACTCGCGCACGGACAGGGGGTGCATTCGATACTGGTGGTAGCGACCAAGGAGGCTGTCACCGCCGCGTTGATAGACATCCAGACGGCCGCTTCCGGTTACGAAGACGTCAACGTGATCCTTGCGGGTATCCCAAAGACCCTTGAGGAATCGCTTCCAGCGAGGATACCGATGAATCTCGTCGAGAACGACGAGCAGCCTTTCGCCTGCCTTGTTTTGCCGGTACTGGTCGACGAAGCCAAAGGGTTCGCGGGCAAAGGCGGTACGCCAAGCCGGGTCGTCCCAGTTCCGGTAGAGATCGGTCGAGTGCCGAGCTTTTAGCAACGCCTGTCCAAGGGTGGTCTTGCCCACCTGGCGTGGCCCGACGACAAAGGCCATGCGGCGCTGGGGGAAGTGGCCCTGCAACAGCAGGTGTTCGAGGCTCCGCTGCACACGACCAAGTTTCAATATCCTGGTAGAAAGTCAAGACCAACTACCAGATGGCCGGTAGAAAGTCGTATCCTGCCCGCTCACATAGGCGGGGCAGGTCGCGGGTTCCGTTCGCAAGCGAGCCGAAGAGCGCCAACTCGGCTCGCTTGATAGTGGCGCGACCAACAACGCGTGCCGCCTCGGGAAGTTGGGCGCGCAGGCGCTCGACGCGAACATCCGCCTTCGCACGTCGTTCGGCGGAACGGGCGCGCAACGTCACGGCGTAGGGGGACGGGCAGCCCCTCACCCTGTCCCTCTCCCCGCGCGGACGCGGGGCGAGGGGACTCATGGTCGACGCTGGGCGTTGGAACACCGGCGTCGACCATGGGTGCCCCCGTCCCGGCGTCGACCCTGGGTCCCCTCGCCCCGGCGTCGACCCTGGGTCCCCTCGCCCCGGCGTCGACCCTGGGTCCCCTCGCCCCGGCGTCGACCCTGGGTCCCCTCGCCCCGGCGTCGACCCTGGGTCCCCTCGCCCCGGCGTCGACCCTGGGTCCCCTCGTCCCGGCGTCGACCATGTGTCCCCTCGCCCCGGCGTCGACCATGGGCCCCCTCGCCCCGGCGTCGACCCTGGGTCCCCTCGCCCCGGCGTCGACCCTGGGTCCCCTCGTCCCGGCGTCGACCATGGGTCCCCTCGCCCCGGCGTCGACCATGGGTCCCCTCGCCCCGGCGCCGACCATGTGTCCCCTCGCCCCGTCGTCGACCATGTGTCCCCTCGCCCCGGCGTCGACCCTGGGTCCCCTCGTCCCGGCGCCGACCCTGGGTCCCCTCGCCCCGGCGTCGACCATGGGACCCCTCGCCCCGGCGTCGACCATGGGTCCCCCCGCCCCGGCGTCGACCATGGGTCCCCTCGCCCCGGCGTCGACCATGGTCCCCTCGCCCCGGCGTCGACCCTGGGTCCCCTCGCCCCGGCGTCGACCATGGGTCCCCTAGCCCCGGCGTCGACCATGGGTCCCCTAGCCCCGGCGTCGACCATGGGTCCCCTCGCCCCGGCGCAAGCCGGGGAGAGGGACAGGGTGAGGGGTCATCAAGATGGCCGGCTTCATGGGGCAAAAGGTGACCGAAATCCTGGCTGGCGCACTCTCTGGGCGGGGGGCGCTGCCCGGATTGGACGTCTTCGCGCGCCGCCACCCCTCCGCGCGTCGGTTTCCCGGTTGAAGCGCAAGTCCGCTTGCGAGACTCGATGCGCTAATGTGGTGTTCGTCACAGGTCGGATGGATGTAAATTCCCCGCGACGCCTGGGCCCGTCGGATCGTCCCGACCTGCGACGTTCAGCCAGTTTGACGCGAAAATCACTTGTGAAGCCAATTTTCATCGTGAAGACTTCCCGAGTTATTGACAAGCGAAAGTGACGTCGCGAAGGCCTGAAAGGGCAGGCTCCTCGCGACCGGGACAACGAACAGCAAGGATTGCGCCTATGAAGAAAATAAATGGGGTCGTGGTTGGTTTCTTGTTTGCAACGGGCTTCGGCTGCAACGCTTCGAAGGTCCCGGATGTTCGCGTCGACGAAGGCCGCGTTGGCCTTGACAATAAGCTGGGATGGATGGCTCGACGGCAGCGGCCAGCCGCCCACGCTGGTGGCGGATGCCACTGCCCCTTCGGGTGGGCCGGTTCAACAGATTGACCGAGCCACGTCCGGTGGCGATTACTTCTCTGCCTACCAGACGGTCGTTCCCGGCCAGAGCTATTGCCTTCAGGCCGCGGTGAAATGG
>CAWGPW010000017.1:0-477189 GCA_963824555.1 uncultured delta proteobacterium
ACCAAGGCGTCCCAATTGCGATCGGCGCGGTACAGGCGCTCGATGTCGCGGTACACGCTGAGTTGCTGACCATCGATTTCGAGCACGTGTTGCAGGCACTCGATGGCCTTGTCGGCCTTGCCGGGCTGCTGCTCCCACACCTGCGCCATGCGAAGATACAGGCTCACGCGCTCGGTGTCGGCGGGGGTCACTTCCAGCTGGTGCTCGAGGACGTCCAGGTAGGCCTCGGTGCGGCCGGCCTTGAGGTAGAGTTGCTCCAAGGCCTTGAGTGCCTGCAGGTTCTGCGGATCGACGGTCAGGACCTCTCGGTAGGCCTCGACGGCACGCTCGTTGTCGCCGAGTCGCGACTCCCACAGCTCGCCGACCTGCAAACGCAGCTTGACGGCCAATTCGACGTCGCTCACGATTTGCGACTTCTTGCCCAGGATCTCGGCCAGGCGGTCCCAGGCCTGGGACCGACGGTGCAGGCGTTCGAGAGCGTCGATGGCGCGCAGGCAACGTTCATCGCAACGCAGGGCCTGTTCGTAGGAGGCCGTGGCCTGCCCGGCGTCGGACAATTGGACTTCGAAGGTTTCCGCCAGGGAAAGCAGGACCTCGACCTTGCGCTCGGGGTCCTGTTCAAGCTCGACATGCTTGGACAGAATCCCGACCAGTTCCTTCCACTGGCCGAGCTTGCGATAGAAATCGGCCAATGCCGACATGGCGCCGACATGGTCGGAATCGAATGACAGGGCTTTCTTGGCCGACGCGATGGCGTACTCGGTGTGGTCCAGCGCCGAGTCGTACCAGCGGGCGATCTTGACCCACAGATCCGAGGCCTGCTTGGCCTCGGTCATGCCTTGGGCGACCTGCGTGTATTCGGTGAGCAGCTCGTTCCACTTGCTGGTCGCGGTGGCCAACCGTTCGAGCTCCTCGGCCACACGATCGTTCGAATAGTCCTCGCGGAAAGCGGCCTGCAACGTCACGAAGGCCGAATCGCGATCGGACATCTGCTCTTCATAGATGGCGGCGATGTCGAGGAATAGCTTGATGCGCTCCGGGGGACCGTCTACGTACTCGATGCGAGCCAACAACAGCTCGACCAGACGAGGCCAAACATTGCGCTGACGGTAGAGCTCTTCGAGGCTGGTCGAGGCCACGAAGTTCGAGGGATCGATTTCGAGCACGCGTTCGTAGGCCTCGGCCGCCGCACCGCCGTCGCCAACCTTGTCGGCCCAGATCGACGCGGCCTGCATGAGCACGTCCACCTTCTCGTCGGGCGACGAGAGCGCGGCCACCCGGCGCTCGAGCACCTCCACACACTCCTCCCAGCGCGCCTCTTGAGTGAACAGGGTTTCGAGAGCGCCAAGCGCGCGGAAGTCCGTGGGATCGATTTGCAACACCTGGCGCCAGGCCTCGACCGCGGCGTCGATGCGCATGAGGGTGGTGCCCTCGAGCTCGCCGAGCTGCGCGTAGAGCTCCTTGACTTCATCGCCGCCAAGAGCATGCGACCCGACGGAGATTGTCCGTCGCAGAATGTCCGCCAGCTCTTCCCAGGCGCCGGCACTGCGGTAGTTGTCGGCGATAGCGCGCAGGGCCTCCACGTCGCCGGCGTCGATCTCGACGACCTTTTGCCAACATTCGAGGGCATTGCGTTCACGCCCGAGCTTCTCGCCCCACACCCGACCAAGGCGCTTGTAGACGGGTATGCGGGCTACGGGATCCTCGGTGGCTCGAATCTGGCTGTCGAGGACCTCGGTCAGCTCGCGCCACTCCTCGGCCTGCTCGTGCAGATCGCCAAGGGCGGACAGGGCCAGCGGATCGGCCCCGCGCAAATCGAGCACGCGCCGCCACAACTCGACGGCGCGCTCACGTTGCCCGAGCACGTCCGAGGTGATCTTGGCCATGCGCGCATAGCAGTCGGACAGCGCCTGGTCGCCCGGCGCGATGTCGAGCATCTTCTCGTAGACGCCGTACAGGTCTTCCCAGCGCTCGGCCCGGAAGTACAAGCGTTCGAGAGCGTCAAGCGCCTCGGGTGAGCGCGACTCGTGTTCGAGCACGGCGAGGTAGCTGGCGATGGCCGAGTCGGGGTCGTCGATCACGTCGGCAAGAACCTTGCCGAGACGCAGATGCAGCTCGACGAGCTGACTGGAATCGTCGCTGACGGCGATGCGCCGGCGAAGCACGCTGGCGAGCTTCTCGAAGTCGCCCTGTTTGTCGTAGACGCGGTCCAGGAAGGCCAGTGCTTCGCCGTCGTCGGCATCGAAGCTCAAGATCTGGGCCAGGACCTCCTCGGCCCGCGACAAATCGCCGAGCTCGGTTTCGAACACGGTGGCCAAGCGCATGAGCACATCCTTGCGAACGGCGCGCTCATTGGTCTTGCCCGCGGCCTCGGCCATGGTCGAGACGTACACTTCCCACTGATGGGTGGCGCGGGCCAGGCGCAAGGCTTCGTCCAGGGCCTGCTCGGACGACGGCGCCTCGACGACGGCGCGTGCCCACCAGTCGAGAGCCGCGATCTGATCGACAAGCTTGCTCTCGGTGATGTCCGCCAACCGGCGCAGGATGCGTTGGCGCTCCTCCGGATCGGACTCGGAGACGAGCTCGACCTGGTAAACGCGGACCAGCTTCTCCCACTCCTCTCCCACGCGGTAGAGTGGTTCGAGAACCTGGGCAATCTCTCGTTGCATGGTTCCGCTGGCCATGAGGCGCTCGAGCGTGGTGCGCGTCTCCTCGTGGGAAGGCGCGATGGCGAGGATCTCTTGATAGGCCTCGACCGCCTTGGGCAGATCACCAAGCGCAACTTCGAGGATCTGCGCGAGCCGGTAGGTGAGCGAAACGATCTGTTCCTCGGTATCCGCCAGGCGGATCTCGCGACGAACGATGTCGGTCAGATCCTGCCAGCGCTCGGTCATGGTGAAGAGACGATCGAGTGCGACCAGGCCGTCCTTGCGATCGGGCTCCGCCTCGGCCACGCGCGTAAAGGTCGCAATGGCTTTGTCGACCTCGCGGGTTTCTTCCTCGTACACGCGGGCCAGACGCATCAGCATCTCGACCTGCAGCCGGCTGTCCATCACACGCTCGATCTCGGCCTCGATGGCTGCCGCCAACTCGGACCAACGTCCGCTGGCCTCGGCCATGCGATCGAGGTGGGCGATGACCTCGGGGTTGGCCGGATCCACGCGCATGGCCCGGCAGTAGGCGTCGAACGAGGCATCGAAGTTCGACAGTCGTCGTTCGTAGATGCCGGCCACGATCCCCAGCAGCTCCACGCGACGGACGGCATCCTGCGTGTGCGTGATCATGACCTCGTAGGTGAGGGCGACCTTGTCCCAGTCCCCGGCCGATTCGTAGATCGGCTGCAACACCTCGGCGGCGGCGATGGGCTCTTCCCCTCCCTGCATCATCCCCTCGATGGCCCGCATGGTGGGCTCGTGGGTCGGATCCATTTCGAGCACCCGCTTGTAGGCCTCGACGGCGCGGGTTGGATCGTTCAGCTTCTCCCGCCACAGCTCGCCGATGCGGAAGCGCAGGGACACGACCTCCGCCGCCGACCCGGACAGCTCGGTTTCCCGTTCGAGCACCGAGAGCAGGTCGTACCAGCGCGCGGTCTGCACGTACAGGCGGTCGAGCGCCTGCATGGCCTCGACATCGTCGGGATCGATGTCCAGCACCGACGAGTAAGTCTCGATGGCGCGCGCCGGATCTTGGAGCTCGCGGTCGTAGACCTGGCCAAGAACGAACAAGCGTGCCTTCTTCTGCGCCGGATCGGTGGCCAGCTCGGCCTGCTTGGCGTAGATGTCCTTGAGGTCGCTCCAGCGCTCGAGGCGAATGAACAGGCGTTCGAGGTTCTCGAGAACCGTCCCATCGGCCTCGTCGAGTGCCAAGGCCTGGCGGTAGGCATCGATGGCCCGCTCGGGATTGTCGAGCACCTCTTCCCATATCTTGGCGGCGCGCATGCCGAGCTCGCGTTTTTCGGGCACCGCATCGGTCATTTCGGCCTTCTGCTGCAGCAGAAGCACCAGGTTGGTGTAGTCCGCAAGGCGGGTGTAGATGCGTTCGAGAGCGTCCGCGGCTTCCATGTCCCGCGGCGAAGTCGCCATGGCTTGCTGGTACGCTTCGGCCGCGATCTCGGCGCTGCCCAGATCGTTCTCCGCCAGGGTGGCGATCACGTGGTAGACGGCGTTCTTGATCTCGTCGACTTGGACCATCTGCACGGCCGCACGATAGCGTCCGACGAGGTTGTCGACGCAACTGAGCGCCTTGGCCAGCCGTTCGGCGCGGGTCTGGGTGTCGTGATCCAGGGGATCCTCGGCCAAGGCTCGACCGATGGCCTCGTAGGCGCCCGCCGGGTCGTCCATGCCATCTTCGCGTGCGGTCGCGATCTCGTGCAGAAGCAGAATCTTCTGTCGCACATCGGGGGTGTGGCGCGACTGGATCTCGAGCACGCGCACCAGGTTGGCGAAGTCGCTACGCCCGCGGTACACCGGATCGAGCAGCTCGGCCAGGGCGAGCTCGTGTTCCGGAAGGGACAAGAGGCCTTCGAGCGCTTCGATGGTCTCCTGGTGGGCAGGCTCGAACTCGAGCAGACGACGATAGGTTTCGATGGCGGACGAAACATCGTCGAGCTCGCCCTGGCGCAACCGACCGAGCCGCCAGAGCAACGCCACCTGCTGCTCCGACTCGGTGGCCAAATCGAGTTGGCGTTGCAGATTGTC
This sequence comes from uncultured delta proteobacterium, assembly GCA_963824555.1. Taxonomy (GTDB): domain Bacteria; phylum Myxococcota_A; class Polyangia; order Fen-1088; family Fen-1088; genus Fen-1118. The sequence goes on from CAWGPW010000017.1 coordinate 4,698, forward strand.
GGCGAGATCCAAGGCCATGCCCTTTTGCACGAACAGCCGATCGAGTGCCCGCAATGCGATCAAGCTGCCGGAATTGTCGCCCAGGACCTCCTTCCACGCCGCGATCGCCTCCTCGGAATTGCCAATGGCCTCTTCCAGAATGGTCGCGATTCGGCCGTGGATGAGCTCCCGATCCTCGACCGACTGGAGCAGATCGGCCTTCTTCTTCAGGGTCTCGACGAGATCGGGCCAGCGCTCGGTGCGGGTGTAGAGCCGCTCCAGGGCCTCGAGCGCCGAGGCATCCTCGGGCTCGATCTCCTGGGCCATGCGAAAGAACTCGACCGCTTTCTCGGACTGGTTGAGCTTCTCGTCGTAGGCCACGGCGATGACCAACAGAATCTCGCGTTCGAGCGCCGGCTCCAACTTGAGGCTGGTCTGGGCCTTGCTGTAGATTTGCACCAACGAGTCCCACTTGCCCATGGACTCGGCAAGCTGTTCGAGTGCGGCCCGTGCGTCGCTCGAAGAGGGATCCTCGGAAAACGCGGCGGCATAGGCGTCGTAAGCCTCCTCGGCCCGGCCGGCCTCGGCCTCCAAGGCACCGATTCGCAGCTGCAAGGCGACCTTGGTTGCGGAATCCTTTTCGCGCTTGAGCTTGATTCGCTGAATCTCGATCAGGCGCTCAATCTCGTGCAGGGCTTCGTAGATGGGCTCGAGCGCCGCCACGGCGGCCATCTGGTGCTTCTTGATACCAAGGTAGGCCTCAAGGGCCTCGCGCGCACCCGCCTGATTGGGGTCGAGCGAGAGTGCCTCCTGAAAGGCTTCCACCGCGCCCTTCGGGTTGTCGAGGTGCTTCTGCAAGACCTCGCCGAGGGCGAATTTCAATTCGGCCGACGCAAAGGCATCGTTGGCGGTCAAGACCAGCTGCCGTTCGATGATGGCGGCGAGATCCTGCCACTTCTCCGTCGACTGATAGAGGCGCCCCAGCGCGCGCAGCGCCTGCAGATCGTCGGGATCGGTCTTGAGAATGTCGCGGTAGAGCGCGAGCGCCCGCTCCACGTCGTGGACCTGCTCCTCGTAGAGAAGGGCGAGCTGGAGGCGAACCTCGCGCTTTTCCTGCTCGCTTGCGGCCAGGCTCAACTTCTTGTCGTAGATGGCAAGCAGCTCTTCGTGCTGACCGGTCGCGACGTACAGCCGCTCGAGCGCCAGCACGGCCTGTTCGTCGCTCGGGGCGAGCGCGAGTACCTGCTTGTTGCGCTCGATGGCCAGCGGAAAATTGGCCAGGTCCTTTTCGTAGGCACGCGCCACCGTCGCTAGCAGGGGCAAGACGTCGGTTCCCTGCACGGCCTGCAGCGCGGCCTCGTACACCTGCACCAGGGACGCCCACTCGCCGGTTTCGGCGGCCAGGCGCTGGCCCGATTCGAGCGCCCATCCTTCGAGGGGATTTTCAGTCGTAGCCTGCAAGGCAACGGCGAGCGCGGAGGATTTCTCACCCGCATCGGTATCCAAAATCCGAGCAATGCGAAGCATGCGCTCCTGGCGAAGCGCCGGTTCAGTCGTATGGAGGAGCTGCACTTGCAGCACACCGGCCAACTTGCGGGCGTCCTGGGCCTTCTCGTAAATCGGGATGAGCGCCTCGGCAGCGAGCAGGTTTCCCGAATCGAGCGAGAGCGTCTTCTCGAGCGCCTTCTGCGCTTTATCGGGTTTGGCCAGGCGCTCATGGTACAGCGCGGCAATCTTGTTCCACAGCCCAACGCGGGTGGCGTCATCCTCGGACTCGGCCTGCCTTTCCAGCACACGCACGAATTCGTCCCACTTGCCCTGGGCCGAGTAGAACCCCTCGAGCGCGTCCCAGTCCTTGTTCTGCAAATACAGCTTTCGCAGGGCGTCCTGCGCACGACGGTTGTCGGGCTCGGAGTCGAGCAAGCTCTTCCACGCGTCGATGGCCAGATCCAGCTTCTGCAGCTTCTCGGTGTAGAGGATCGCCAGCTTGGGCAAGAGCGCGCCGCGCCTCGCGGAATCGCTGGTGAGCGCAACCTGCTTCTGCAGGATTACCGCGAGCTCTTCCCAGTGCTTTTCGCGCTCGTAAAGCTTCTCGAGCTCGGCCAGAGCCTCGGCATCGCTGTCGTTGAGCGCGATGACCTTGCTCCACAGCTCGATGGAGACGGGGGCCTTCTTGAGCTTCTCGGTGGCGAGCTTGGCCACCTCGGCCCAACGGCGCGCTTGCTCCGCTGGGTCGATGATGCGGCCCACTTCTTGGCGCAAGACCGCAATGAGGCGCTCCCAGTCGCGGCGCTTCTCGTACATCTGCTTGAGGAAGGTGACGGCATCCGGATTGGCGGAGTCGATCTCGAGGATGGCCTCGAAGCACTTGATGGCCTCGGCCTGGTTCTGGAACTTCGCGAGGTAGAGGTTGGCAACGCGCAGCTGCAAGGCAACCTTCTCGTCGGCCGATTCCGCGATGGTGGCCTTCTTTCGCAACAGCGCGATGATGTCGGGCCAGCGAGGATTCGCGCTGCCCTCGAGCTGCGCGATGAGGGCGTCCATGACCTCGATGTTGCTCGGCTGAATGGCAAGAATGCGGTGGTACGAGTCGATGACGTTGACGTCGAGCTTGAGGCGATCACGGTAGATTTCGACCATCTCGAGAAGCAGCGGGACCTTCGCATCGGGAGCGGGCCAGGTCGCCTTTTCCACCGCTTCCTTAAGGATCTCCACGCACGCCTTCCAGCGCTCTGCTTGCTTGTAGACCCGGGCAAGCTCACGCCTTGGCTCCCAAGTGGCGGGCGCGCTTCCCACCAACTTCTTCCACGCGTCGATCCCCTTCTCGATCGACTGGCGCTCAGCGTCTAGCGCTGCCGATGCCTGGGTGCGCAGCTCGGCGGGAAAGTCCTCAAGGGTGCCGTTCGAAGTCGGATCCATGCCCACGTGTTCCTCCGGAATGAATGGGGCCAAAAAGGAAGCGAGGCCGGATGGCTGTCGTCTCCCGCCCGAATTGGGCTAAAACCGCGGAAAATGGAGCGTTTTTATATCATGCGCTCCGGAATACAAACAACGAGAATGAGGCCCGGGGGTGATGAAGCTCGAAATAGGATAGACGCACATTTTGCGGCCAAAGGGATCGATATGACATGGGGCTCCGTCTCCCGGCCGGCACGAGATTACCCTTGATATGGCAAAGGCACCAGAAGCGAAAGCGCCTCTGGTGCCTGCTTTGCTGGTCGAAGTTGGTGGCCTTCCTCGGCCACCCTTCCCCGCGACGATCCCGCTGGCAGTACCACCGCCGGGCCGAAGGCCCGGATCCTTCAAGCGTGAAACGGGCAGATGCTCACCCGCCTCGCTGCGCTCGGCGACCTGCTATGGAAGTGCGGACGTAAGTCCGCGCATTTCCATGCTTGGGGGTGCGGCCACCGCGCCCCATCGGGACTCTCCCCGCTTCGCGGGGCGAGGTGTTTCAGGTCAGGGTCCCATGATCGCGTTGGCGTCGCCGGGCTTTGCCCGGCGAGCCAGAGCGCGGGAGGGTTTGGGAACCCTCCCAGTACCGCCGCCGGGCCGAATGCCCGGATCCTTCAGGCGTGAAACGGGCAGCCCCTGCTATGGAAGTGCGGACGTAAGTCCGCGCATTTCCATGCTTGGGGGTGCGGCCACCGCGCCCCATCGGGACTCTCCCCGCTTCGCGACCGCTTCGCGGTGCGAGGTGGTTTCAAGTCAGGGATCCCATGATCGCGTTGGCGGAGCCGGGCTTTGCCCGGCGGAGCCAGAGCGCGGGAGGGTATGGGAACCCTCCCAGGGTTCCCATACCTATGGACCGCTCAGAGCATACAGCTTGTCGTTCGCCGCGCGAATGAAGCCGGCTTCGGCGCCATCCTTGCCGCCTCCCGTAGCCACATACTTCTGCAGGTAGTCATGAGCGAGCGTCTTGTGCTCGTTGGAGTGGGACTCCTCGTACCACTCGGCATAGGTCATGCCGCAATTGTAGATCGCCTCGAACATATTGGGATCGAGGTCGATAGCCTCCTTGAAGGCCCGCACGGCTTGATCGTACTGCTTCACCTGCTTCAGGGCCACGCCATAGAAGTTGTAACATTCAGCGCTGTTCTCGTTGGCGCGCACGCACTCGCCAAAGACCTGGACCGCCTCCTTGTCGGCGTCCCAGTTCAGGTAAAGCTGCCCCAGTGCGACGAAGGGCTTGTCCATGCGCGGATTGAGCTCGATGGCCTGGCGCAAAGCCGCGTCGGCCTCCTTGGGCTTCTCCTCGTACATGTACACCAAGCCCAGTCGCCAGAACGCCTTGAAGAGCTTCGGGTCGAGCTCGGTGGCTTTCTTGAGCGCGCTCTCGGCTTTGTCGAGCATCTTGGCTTCCAGGTAGGCTTCGCCCAGGTCGTAGTGGAAGTTGGCGTTGTCGGGACTGCGTTGCACGGCCGATTCGAAGGCATCGGCCGCCTTGTCCCATTTGCGCTGGGCCTGGTAGACCTTGCCCAGATTGTAGTACGCCTTCTCGTAGGTCGGATCGGTCTGGATGGAAAGCCGCAGCTCGCGCTCGGCCGCTTCGTAGGCGCGATTCGTGAAGTGCTCGACGCCCTTGTTGGCAATCTCGATGGCCTTGATTCGGCTCTGGCTGCACACGAACGCGTCGCATGCCGGCAGAAGCACGGCCAGGGCGACGACGACATTGAAATAGCGCCTCATAGTGACCTCCATTGTTCCTCTAGCCTTCCAGATCGTGCGGACCCGAAGGCCCTATTCGCCCGCCCCACCGGCAGTGAAGTTGAACGGATACGAGACGATGACGATGCCGCCGCCCATCGGCTTCGGGAACTCCCAGCGCCGAACGGATTGCACCACGCAGTTTTCGACGCGGAGGTTGCCCATGGTCGAGCTTTGAAGCACGGAGGCAATGACTTGCCCCGTGGCCGCGATGGTGAACTGAACCGAGATGCGACCCGAAAGATCCGCCTTCTTGGTCAATTCCGATTCGTAGCAGTATTTCACCTCGTTGATGTGGCGGCGGATGATGCGGCGGATGATCTCCTTGTCGAGAGAGCCGCGCACGTTGGCTTGGCCCGGGATGACGTCTGGAGCCCTGGCCCGACGTCCGCCGAGACCACCGGCACCGCGACCGTAACCTGAGCCGTTGCCGCCGCCACCGCCCTTGCCGATGGTGCCGAAGTTACCGAGACCGATGGTGCCTTCGCCCGTGCCGCCGCCGCCGGTACCCGTTCCGACGAGACCAAGCCCGCCGACGCCGTAGGCCTCGCCGATTTCGTTGCCGATGAGACCGCCGAGAACATTGACCGCATCCGAACCAGCCGCCGTGTCGCGACCGAAGATCGAAGCCAGGTGCGAACCCTCGTTCATCTTGAGGACGCCCAAGATACCTGCGTTCTTGGCATTTTCTTCGGCCAGCTTCTTGGCCAGGTGGGGATCCGGGTTGTCCTTGGGACCCTTGAGGCCGTACAGACCCTCCTTGTTCTTGGAGGTCTTCTTGCCCATCTTGCCTTCCTCGCCCTTGTGGCGTTTGCCCTTGCCGCCCTGTTCGTCGGGTCCCTTCTTCTTGAGCCACTCCGGAATCTCTTCTTCCTTCTCCTCCGGGGGCTTGATGAGGAAGTTGACGAAGCGACTATCCGCATTGAAGAGATCGAGAGACAGAGACTTCGGATCCGGTGGAACCGAGAAGATCATGAGCAGGAAGAGCAGAAGAGCCGCGGCGGTGCCTACCGTGTAGGCCTGCTCGCTCCAGCGCCAGATGATGAATGGCACGGGAACCGGTCTGGGCTTGGGTGTGGCGCTGACCAAGAAGGTCGTCGCTCCGCAGTCGATCTTTGCCCGTCCGCGATCCCCAAGCGAGAAACTGAGTCCGCGCTGCTGGACGAATTGCTGCAACGGAATGGCCTGGCCGTCGAGATGAACTTCGCCCGACATGTTGGGCGTGACGTTGACCATGAAGTCGGCGCCCGATGGCGAGACCAACGAAAACGCGCTGCTTCCGATGAATTCCGGGGCGACCGGCGTGTCGGCCTGAACATCGGAGCCAATCACGTAGTTGGGGGACACCTTCGTCCGCCGCTTGAGGCCCATGTAGATCAGCGAGATACCAAGGGCCAAGCCGCCGAAGACGGTTACGTCGAGCACAGGGGACTGACGTGCATACGGGAAGTTCCTGGCCTCTCCGCCGTCGTTGAGGTACTTCTCGAACCGTTCCTTCTCGCGCCCGGCGTTGACGATGGTGATGAAGAAGGTAACCAGTGCGATGAGCACGACCACCGCGCCAGCAGCCATGAAGGCCTTGGCCTGGCCCGCCGTGCTCTTTCCGGACGGATCCGTGAGGTGGCGAGTGTTGATCACCACGCCTCGGTAGACGGATTGAACCTCAACGGCCTTGCTACCGTCGAGCAACTCCACCTCGGCCGCGACATGTCCAGCCGGCGCGCCAAAGGTGGACGCCATGGGGGCCGCTTGCAGCGTCTGTGCCGGTGAAGGTGCGAACTGTTGCTGCTGCGGCGGCGCGTACTGCTGCTGCAGCGGCGCGTACTGCTGCTGCGGCGGCGCGTACTGCTGCGGAGCCACAGGTTGCGCAGGAGCGGCGAACTGGGGCGCAGGCGCGGCCGGCTGCGGCGCAAACTGTATCGTTGCGGGAAAGGCCTGCACCTGATGCGCAGCCTGCGCCGGGACGGCCGCCGGCGGCGGAGTCGCGTCAGCGTCCGCCGCGGCCGCGCCGAAGTTGACGACCACGAGAGTGTCGCCAAACTGGACCTGATCCCCGGACTTGAGGATCGCCTTGTTGATCCGCTCGCCATTGACCGTCGTGCCGCGCGTCGAGCCGAGGTCGATGAGTTGGATCTCGCCTGGCCCCGTGACCTCGACGACCGCGTGCATGCGCGAAACCGTCTCGTCTTCAAGCCGAAGGTGCGAGGAAGCCAGCTTGCCGATCTTGATGACCGGTTCGTTCAGGATCTCTTCTCGAACCAGCTGATCCCCTTTGTAGATCTGGAATTGAATGGGGATGGGTGCGTTGGCCATGGCGTTCTCCTTGTCTTCCTTACAACAGCGGCGGCCCAAGGCCGCCGCCAGCGCCGAGGCGTCAAGTCACGGGAGAGTGGCCCAGGAAGGCCAACGCCCGCGCCTAGATGTCTTCGAGCGACTTGAGCATTTCAGGGATGAAGTCTTTTCGAATTTCGATGAGGCTTTCGTGCTGGGCCTTGTTGATCGAGTTCACCAACTCACCGTCAGGACGCTGCAGGTCACCTTCGACGTTATCGTCTTCGAAGTCGTACACCGTCTTGGACTTGTAGGTTGCGTTATCACCCGCTTCTTGTGCAAGCGCTGTCCCGACCCCCGTCAAGCTCATAACCACTATCATTGCCAAAGTCTTCATGGCGTCTTCTCCTTGCTACATTCGGGACAGGCACCTTGGCCCGCCCCTACTGACAACTGGAATCGGACAAAGTTCCAAACTTTCTTTGGAAACCGTCCGCGCAGGGAAGTTTACCCCCTATTTCTTCATTTTCTTGGCGTCCGCGGACTTTTGGGCGGCGTCATCGCCTTTATCATCAGCCGCTGCAGGGGCTTGCGTCCCGGTCGCGTTGTCAGGAGTCGCTTTGGTCTTGGCGTTTGCGCCGTCTTTCTGGTCTTTCTGGACCTTCTGGTCCACGGACTTCTTGGCCTTGTCCTCGTCCGCCTTCTTCTTGTCCTCGGCAGCAGCCTTCTTCTTGTCCTCGTCCGCCTTCTTCTTGTCCTCGGCGGCCTTGGCCTTGTCTTCCTCGGCTTTCTTCTTGTCCGCTTCGGCCTTGAGCTTGTCGTCCTCTGCCTTCTTCTTGTCGGCCTCGGCCTTGGCCTTTTCGTCCGCCTCCTGCTTCTTCATTTGCTCTTCCATGGCCTTCTGCTGCGCCTCGGCCTTGCGCTGCATCTCCTCGGCTTCCTTCATCATCTGGTCGGCCTCTTTCAAGGCCGCGAAGGTCTCGTCGATATCCTTGATGCGCTTCTCCGCATCCTTGCGCATCTTCGGCGACTGGGAGCGGGACAGGTAGTCCTTGTAGTATCCCTGCGCCTTCTGCAGCATCGGCCTGTCACTTCCACCCTTGTATTCCTGGTAGAGAACGCCAAGGTTGAAGTAGGCTTCGGGGCGCTGCGGAATCCATGGTCCTGGCCCGGTTGTACTCGGCTTCTGCCTCGTCGAATTTCTTGTTGCCGCGAAGTGCCACTCCCAGACCGATGATGGCCTCGTAGTTCTTGGGCTGGGCCTTCAGAACTTCGCGAAGATTCTGCTCGGCCGTGTCGTAGTTGCGGAACTTGAGCGAAAGCGCGGCCAGGTTCAGGCGCGCTTCATACAGCGCCGGGTCGAACTGGACTGCACGGGTGTAGTTCTTGATGGCCTCGGTGTAGTTCTTCTTCGACAGGGAGATCATCCCTAGCGTGTTGTATACGACCGCGACGGCCTTCTTCATTTCCGTCGTGTAACCGGCACCACCCGCGCCCTCGTCCTCGGCAGCCTTGGCACCCGCCTCCTTGGCTTCCTCCTTGGCTTCCTCCTTCGCCTTCTCCTTCTTGGCCTTCAGCTTTCTGCCCTTCTTGGCCACTTCCTCCGCAACCGTCGACTCATCCTCGAACTTGCCGGTTGCGATTTCCTTGGCCCGCTTGATGGCCTGCGCACCCACGAGCTTGGCCGCATCGGGGAGCCCCAAATCGAAGTAGATGTACGTCAAGCCCGCGTAGGCCTGCAGGTTGTTGCCGTCAAGCGCCAAGACGGTGCGCAGGTGGCGCACCGCCTGGTCGTTCAGGGCCTTCTTCTGATCTGCGCTGGCCGTCCTCGCCTGCTCGCGCAGGATCTGCGCAAGATTGATGCGGGCATAGATCGACCCGATCAGCGGATCCGCCTGCACCGCACGATTGAATAGCGACTCCGCATTGGATTTGTTGCCGCTTTGCCAGGCCAGGTATCCCAAATTGGCGAGTGCCGGGGCGTAAGGCTTTGCGCCATTGGTCAGCGAATTCCAGATACCGACCGCCTTGTCCTTCTCGCCGCACTCGAGATAGATGGTGGCCTCATTGTCGCGAGCCTCGAGGAGTTGCGGGTCCTTGTCTGCGATCTTCTTGAAAGCGCTGGCCAAGGAACTACAATCCGAAGGGCTGAGAGGCCCATTCTTCTTTGCGTTCTGGTAGTTGGTCACCGCCTTTTCATAATCTTCCTTCTGATCCTCCGTGATCTGCCGCCCTGACGTCTTCCTCTTGGCGAAGGGGATCTCCGCTACGCCGCCAGCACTTCCCGCCTTGGGCGCGGCTCCAGGCGCCCATCCTTCCTCTTCGTCGGGAAGCTTATCTTTCTTGGCGGCGGGGTTTGAGGATGCGCAACCGCCAGCCAGCAGGGCCAGGGCAGAGGCAGCAAAAGCGGTCTTGAGTGACCACATTCCAAGTCGTCCGTGCATGGTCATTCCTGGCTCCTAATCCTTCGTATTAACCTGAACGTCGTCGGGCAACTCGGAGATGATGGCGGCCGGAGTGATGGGCGTCGATACGTAGCCCGGCTCTGGCTTGGCCTCCGCTGCGAGGGGATATTCGCTTGGTTTGAGCTGGTTGAGCTCGACCTCGCACAAGGTCGACCACTCGTTGAACCACGACTGCTCGGTGGCTGCCTTGAGGCAGAGATCGTAACCGAAGACTGCCTTGGACTCGATCGGCTCGGCCTTGTCAACCAAGGCGTCGCAGAAGATTTCGCGTGGCCTGTTGCCCCACTCGTCCTGCTCCTTCAGATCCTTTGGAATTTCCGCCGTGTAGAGCTGGTTGACGAAGTCGGCGAAGATTTGCCCGATGCGGGCCGACGCGGCGATGGTCCAGTGCGCGACGTGATAGTCGAGCACGAAGTCGTACATTCCCTTCTTATCCTTGCTTGGCCCGGCCAAGCGTTCGGCCAGCTTGCTCTTGTCCGTGAGATAGGCCAGGAACTTCTTCTGCGAGTCTTCGAACTTCTTCTTCTTCGCTTCCGCCACCCTCTTGCTGTCGAACTGGGTCGGCTGCTGGAAGTCGAGTCCTTGAGGGAACTTTACCTTGAGGAACTGCTCGTACACCTGCTCGGCCTGGTAGAAGGCGGCACCAGCCACCGCGAAACGCATGAAGACGTCGCGCGCAGCAGCTTCGCCAGCGTTGGGCACCTGGCTCGACAGCTTCTTCTCGGCTTCGCCCCTGGCCCAGAGCTTGAGCACCTCGTTGAAGTGCTTCTGTCCCTCGGAGGCGGGCTTGGAGGCGCGATCGTAGACGGTGATCTTCGAGCTGGTGGGCGGTCCACACTGGGTACGCAGCTTCTCCTTGAGCTTCTTCTTCTTGTCCTTGATCTTGCTGTTGATCGCATACAAGGCCTTGCTGCGACCGTTCATGGCCACGCGCTCGACCTTGAGGCAGGCGCCGTTCACGCCTTCTTGCGGGCAGGACTTCTTCCAGGCGATCTCGCCCAGCTTGAAGTGCGCGAGGATCTGCTTGTCGATGCCGCCTCTGGCGCCCCATTTCTTGAGGTAGGCTTCGAGGTGCTTGGCAAGCTCGTCCGTCTTGTTCTGTTTCTCGTACACTTCGCTCATCTGGAACACGACATTCGCCGTGTCCGCCGGCTTCTTGTCGCCGTAGTACTTCACGAAGCTGTTCATATCGTCGATAGCCTTGTCGAACTCGCCGAGGCCGATGCGGAAGGAATAGGCGTTGCCGAGCGCGGTGAAGGCCTGCTTTTCGCCTGGGAACTTGCCCGCGAACTCCTCGTAGCGTTTGGCCGCCTCGGAGTAGTAGGCGAGCTGGTGGTAGCCGGACGCAATCTGAAACAGCGCCCGTTGGGCCAAGACGTCCTTGGGGTGGTCCTTGATGAGCTCCTCGCGGGCCTTGATGGCTTGACCGATGAGACGGGCGTTCTGGAAGCATAGTCCAGCGTTGTAGAGGCGCTGGGCATGATCCTTGTGATCCGGGATGGTCTCGGCCGCAGCCACGAAAGAGATGCCACACTCCTTGTAGTTCTTCTCCTTCTCGTATTGCTTCGCCTCGGCGACCAAGCTGTCGGTCTTGAGCGACACCATCTGCTTGCGGAACTCCTCGTCCTTCATGAGAACCGGGTTCGCCAAGTACTTCTCCACCGTCGCCAGCAGCTCCTTGTAGTGCTTGAGGATGTTGAGACAGTCGAGGAGGAGGTTCGCCGAGTAGATGGCCAGCTCGTCCGTGGGATGATGATCGACGATGTCGGAGAACAGCTTGATCGCTTCGTCGAAGTGGTTGTAGTCGTAGAAGACGCGCGCCTTACGGTACTTGATCTTCACGAGCTCCGGCGCATCGGGCACGTACTTGATGTAGGTATCGAAGGCGCCAATCATCTTCTTCTGGTACTCGGGAATGTCGCGCGGCTTCAGGTCCTTTTCCTTGCCCTTATCCTTGTCGACCGAGTCGCCGCTGTCGCTGATGTTGAGCGCGTTCTTCCACGCGAGCACGGCCGCATACGCCGCCTCCTTCACGTACTTGCCCTTGGGATCCAGCTCGACGACGTGGGTGTAGGTTTCTGCCGCCTCTTTCCACGAATTCATCTGCCACAGGATTTCACCGTAGTAGAAGGTAATCTCCGGGGTATCCTTCTCGTTGGTGAAGTGGCTGAGGAACTCCTTGTACACCATGCCGGCAAGCTGGTAAGTGTCGGCGTTCTTCGTGCGCTGCGCTTCCTTGTGCCAGATAAGCGCGAGCTCTTTGCCGGTGTCGTGGAAGGAGTTCTTGCACTCGCTCATGACGTCCTTCTTGACGTCCTGTCTCTTGGTCATCGCCTCGTACACGTTGCCGAGGCGCTTGAGCTCCTGCACCTGGTCCCTCTTGTTGCCGGCCGAGAGTGTGTTGCGCAGAATCTTGTTCTGCCACTCGCACAGGCGCGGCGACTTCTCGTTGAGCGCCATGATCTTGCGATAGATCTTCGACGACTCGGGAAACATGCCTTGCTCCCAGGTAGAGCTCGGCCAGGGACTCGAGCATCTTGGGCGCGTAGTCGCCGCCCATTCTCTGAAAGAAATCCCACGCCTTGTCGGGATTGGCGCCTGGCGTTCTGGCGTAGGCCTTGACCAAGTCCTTCTTCGCTTCCTTTTGGAGCGGACCAGCCTGGTTCTTGGGAATCTTGCCGTTCTGACATAGCTGGATGACCTTGACGAAGATCTCCAGCGCGCCCTTGAAATTGCCCAGGTTGATCTGGACCCATCCTTGCTTGTAGAGGGCGAAGCCGAACACCGAGGAGCCGGGGAACTGTTCCACCTTCTCGTAGAACTTGCCGGCGTTCTCCATCTCGCCCTTGCCGAAATAGTATTCGGCGAAGGAGAGGTACGCGTTGGGTACGTACTTGGACTGGGGGAAGTCCTTGATCAAGCGGTGGAAGAACTCACGAGCCTGATCCTCCTTCTTGATCATCTGAAGAAGGTAGGCGAGGCGGAAGAGCACCTCGTCCATGCGGTTGTACTTGGGATATTTGGAGGCCGCGACGTAGCTCTTGACCGCTTCCAGGGACAACTTCTCCGCCGCCTTGTCGTATTGCTGCTGCTTTTGCTTCAGGCTTGCGGCTTGGCCGCTGTTCTTCGCCTGCTGGGCCTCGAAGATCTTCTGATCCAGGCCACGCGCCTCGAAGGAGAAGTTGCGCTGCTTGTCGGCGAAGAGCTCGCCGAGGCGGAACAGATAGTCCGGCTTCTGGGGATCGTCCTCGGTCGAGTTGTGAACCAAGTCCAGCATGTACTTGATTTGCCGGTCGGTGATCTTGTTGATCTTGTCGCGCTGCTGTCCCACGAACGCATCCACGGTCAGCGTGGGCCCCGTCTGCTTGTGCTGTTCCTTGGCGGGTTCTTGCGGCTTGGTCAGCTGGGTCTGCTGACCGCCCGAAACCTCGATCTCCTTCTTCTTGAATTTGGCCTCGGCACGAGCCGTCTGGGCGCCATAGGCAGCCACCGTGAGAAAGGCGGCGAGCGAGACATAGCGAACGAAGAGTCGATTACACATCATGGTTGTTTCCTTGTCCCTCGGTGGAAGTCCCAGATATCCTACTGTCCTGCAGGCGCAGTGGTGTCGCTGGCGGGTGCGGCCCCCTCGGCGGGCGCGGGCGTCGTGGCGGGCTCGGTGGTCCCCTCTGTTCCGGGTTCCTCCCCGCCTTCGGCGCCTGACGTCGCGTTCTGAGGCGCCCCCTCCGGCGTTCCCGACTGGCCGCACTTGTTGGCCAGCTTGTACCGGTAGTAGCCAAGCTCATCACGCCAGTATTCGCCCGTGAAGGGCCAGAACTGGTGCTCGTCGTCGACGTTAATGGTGACGATATCCTTGGCCTTGTGGTTGCGGTTCTTCAGTTGCTCGTCGCGCAGATCCTCCTCCTCCTGCCGCTTTTCACCCTCGAGGATCTCGTATTTGATCTTGGTCACGCGGACGATGAGCGCAGAGAGCTCGCTCACCAGGCGCTCGATGCGCTTGCGCGCCATTTCGCCCGCCTCGTTGACCATGAGGGCGCGATTGACGCCGATATCGGAGGAGACGTTGGTGGCGACGGCGGTCGACTTCCAGGCCACGTCGGCCTTCTCGTATTGCCCCATCTCCTTGTCCAGCTCGCGCACGTATTCGAAACGCTTGGCCAAGCTGCGATCGGTGAGCACGGCGCGTGCGGCGCGCTCGACCACGGCCTTCATGCCGGAACGTCCCATCCGGATCTTGACCGCCTGATCGAAGAACTGGGCGTTGTCCCCCTGGTACTTCTTGAGCAGCTCGTCGAGCCCCTTCTTGATGTCCGGAACGGTCTCATCGAATTCCGTCATGGCGTCGCTCGCGCGATCGAAAAGGCAATTGTAGAAGTAGATGGTCGCCTTGACGGTAAGGGCCTCGGCGGCCGACTCGGGCTTGATGAAGTACTCGAAGAACGGCGCGCGCAGCGTGTGGATGTTACCAAGCGCCTTCGAGTACCCGGCCTGCTTGAGCATGAAGTTCGCCCAGGACGACTCGAACAGGCTGTTCGGCCAGTCGTAGGAATCGGGCGACACCCGGTCGAAGTACTTGGTCGCAAGCACGAACTGGCCAGTCGAGTAGAAGACGCGAGCGAGCGACAGGTTGGCCAGATCCTGGAACGGTCGGACCTTGGGATGCGAGCTTCTCCTCGGCCACGCGTAAGACCTCTTTGAAAGCCTCGACGGCGGGCTTGGCCTCGTACTGGCGAACGAAGGTCGCGCCCTCGAACAGCTTGGCCTGCACGTAGAAGGGGCTCTTCGGATTCACCTGGTTGAAAAGATCGACGGCATCCTTGAACTTGTTCTTGGTGTAGTTGTACTTGCCAAGTAGGAAGTAGAGCTCGTCGCGAACGGCCGAAAGCTGCGGGTTCTCGAGCTCGCTCCGGTCGTACTTGCCAATCTTTTCGAGCACGCCGGCAGAGTCCGGCACGTCCCGCGTCAGCGCGGCCAACCACTGCAGGGTCTCGTTGTAGTGAGGGTGCGCGCTGCCCTTCTGCACGATGCGGTCGAAGTAGCTGATGGAGGCGGAGTAAAAGTGGAGCTTGTACAGGGTCTTCCCCATCTTGAACTCGGCGTCCTGCTTGCTGAGATCGTCGCCCCCCTGATCCTCGATCGTCTTGTTGTACTCGATGGAGGCCATGTAGTAGTTCTTGCCGTCGTAGAACTTGTCACCGCGCGCGACGGAATCGCCGCCACCGCCGCCCGTCAAGGGTGCTGCTTCGGCCTTCGACTTGCCCCTGCTCGATCCCGATTCCGACGAAGGCTCTCCCGCGCCTGAAGACTTGGACTTCCTCTTCGCCATGGCGTTTGGACCAACTGCCATGGTGAACGCGAACACGAGGAACAGAGCGCAACCCTTTTCACGGCTCATGGATGGACCTCACAAGGTGACGCCCGCCCGGGAAGATTGGGACGGGCAAATGATGAAATGGCCTGCAATTCGAAATCGTTTTGCCTACCTCAACACACGATCCAGATCAATAAGAGGTGGGCGCTCACGCACGACATCCCCGGCTTATCGTCGGGAGAGCAGCACATGATCGTCGCTGATAGGCTACAAAACCGAGCCATCCTAGGCAGGGCGATCTGCTGTGTCAAGCGAGAACCATCCACCGCGGCGCTCTCTAACATCGCGGATCCGCGAAACAAAACGAGGGTGCTTGGAAGTGCGATTCCCTGTTGACATGATGCTTTGCCTCGCTAAGATGGCCGTCCTTGGCGCCTAGACGTACTTGAATATCTTCGCGGCCCAACCGGACAGAAGGAGTCCTTTGATGAGCCAGAATCCGTGTGCCAAAACCCACAAGCTGCGACCAGCTCTGTTGCGACTGTCTCTTCTGGGCGCCTTGCCGCTGGCCGCCATAGCGCTGTTTGGCAACACAGGGTGCGAAGACAAGGCCATCGGTCGCCCTTGCGACGTGCTTACCCCGGACGCTGGCCCGGCTCAAGGCGTCTACAACTCCGAAGCGCTCGAGTGCCCGAGCCGCATCTGCCTCAAGCCCGTCGTCCAGCCAGGGGCTTCGACATTCGATCCGCCCACCACCGCCTACTGTTCCGCCAGCTGCTCTTCGGACAGCGACTGCGACGGGCAGACACGCGACCGGTCCAACCCGCGAGACAGTCGCTGCCAGACAGGTTTTTCCTGCGGCATCGCCTTCGTCAAGGGCAATATCTGCTGCCAGAAGCTCTGTCTGTGCAAGGACTTCCTCAACCCATCGGTTGGGGATCCGGTTCCGGTCGCGTGCCAGGGTTCGGCCGCCGCCACTTGCAACCAATAGCGAGAGCTTCGGCCACCAGCGGTTCGTGAGCGCAGGGAGCGACTTCCCTCATGGCCGATCGGGTGCTCTCCAAGAAACAAGCCCTCGGCATGCGCGCCGAGCAGCTAGCGGCCGACTACCTGGAACAGCGCGGATACAAGATTCTGGCACGAAATTGGCGCAGGCCCGAAGGAGAGCTCAATCTCGTGCTCGGCGCCGAAGGGCTCTGCGTCTTCGTCGAGGTCCGCTCACGCACGGGTACCGAGCGCGGCCATCCACTCGAAACCGTCGATGCCCACAAACGAGCGCGGGTTCTTCGCGCCGCACGCATGTACATCGATGAGGAGCGACCCCAGGCCGCGGTCTTTCGCTTCGACGTCGTGGGGGTCACCTTCGCGCTCGACGAAAGCCCCCCCGAGCTGGTGCACGTCGAAGATGCGTTTCAGGTGGGTTAGACCGAGGGTTAGGCCGACGGCGCCGCGGGGGGCGCTTCCGGCTCCACGGCCGCCGCATCCCCCACCGTCACCTGCATGCGCTCGCCCTTGATGCGAGCAGCCTTGCCTTGCAGCTTGCGCAGATAGTTGAGGCGTGCACGGCGGACCCGACCTCGCTGCACCACCTCGATCTTCTCGATTCGGCTGGAGTGCAGAGGGAAGACGCGTTCCACCCCGACGCCGTAGGAGATCTTGCGCACGGTGAACGACGCCAACGAGGTCCCGCTGCGGCGATCGATGACGACGCCCTCGAAGATCTGGACGCGCTCTTTGTCGCCTTCCTTGATGAGCGTATGCACCCTGACGCTGTCGCCAGAACGGAAGTCCGGGATGTTGTCCCGGCGGAACGAGTTTTCGATTTCTCGGATCAGGGGATGGGTGCTCATGGTTTCCGCTCTCGGGTAAGGGGCGTATTTACTACGCGGAAGGCGGCACTTAGTCAATATCCACCGGAAGGGTCTTGTCATCTTTGCCGGGCAGGCGCCTTGCGCCGTTTGCTGGTGCCGCCCGAAAGCAAGGCCTGCTCGTCTTCGGTCATCGGGTGACGCAGAAGTAGATCCGGACGTCGCGCCTGGGTCCTGCGCAGGGATTCGAGCCGACGCCACGCCGCCACCTGGGCATGGTTACCGGAAAGCAGGACCTCGGGCACGCCCAGTCCACGAAACTCCGGCGGACGGGTCCACTGCGGATACTCGAGCCGGCCGGCGGAGAACGATTCGTCGACCGTGGAAGCCTCGCACCCGAGCACACCAGGGACGAGACGCGACACGGCCTCGACGATGACCGTCGCGGCGACCTCCCCGCCCGCAAGCACGTAGTCGCCGATGCTGACGACCTCATCGGCGAAGAGATCGGCGATCCGTTCGTCCACGCCTTCATAGCGGCCACAAATCAGCATCAAGCGCCTGCGAACGGCCAGCTCCTGCGCCAGCGCTTGATCGAAGAGCCGCCCCGCGGGTGAAAGCAGCACGCGATGGGCCCGGCCGCGTGCCGACTCGACCGATTCGATGGCCGCGGCCAGCGGCTCGGGACGCAGGACCATACCCGGACCCCCGCCGTAGGAAGCATCGTCGACCTGACGGTGCCGGCCGCGGGCGAAGTCGCGCGGGTTGGTGCAGGCCACGCGCACGATGCCGGCTTCGATGGCCTTGCCGACCAGGCTGGCGCGCAGAAACGAATCGAAGATCTCTGGAAACAGCGAGAGCAGCTCCACGTCGAGGAGCGGGGATGCACAAGGAGTGGACGCTGGCTCAGTCATGAAGGTCGACGATCAACCGGCGAGGCGCGCTCTCGAATCCACGGATGAACTCGGCAACCACGGGGAGCAGGCGCTCGCTGCCGTCTTCCCCCACGATCGCGACCACGTCGTGGGCCCCGTTCCAGAACGTTCCCGCGACCAAGCCAACCCGCCGTCCATCGTCCTCGAAGACCTCGCAGCCGACGAGATCCTCGACGAAGAACTCGGCACCGTCGAGAGGTGCGAAAGAACCGCGAGGGAGGTGCAGCTCCTGACCCGCCAACGCAGCGGCAGACTCTCGCGTGGCAATGCCCTCGAAGCGAACCAAGAACTCCCCGCGCACGGCCCGGCATGCGACGAGCTTGGCTTCGGTGACATTCCCGGCCTGCACAAGTCGAACCAGCATAGGTGGGCTGGGCGAAGAATCCCTGCAGTCCTCCGCGTTGAAGGGACGGAGCGGGATCTCCCCCGAGGTTCCGTGCGGACGCCGCAGGATTCCGAAGGGCAACCACGCCGACTCCATGCGATCACCCGCGGGACCAGAGACCGGCCCCGCTCGTACCTAGTCCTCGAGAATTTCGAGGATCGCCCGCCGTTTCATCTTGGCCGAGGCGGCCGAGAGCACGGTGCGAAGCGCCTTCGCCGTTCGCCCCTGGCGGCCGATCACCCGGCCCAGATCCGATTCGGCGACCTTGAGCTCGAACACCGTGGCGTCGGGCTCCTCGATCTCCTCGACCACGACCTCGTCCGGGTGCTCGACCAGCGCCCGTGCAAGGTAGAGCACGAGCTCGCGCAAGGCCGGTGCCTTGTCAGCCGGTGCTGCGGAGGGGGACGGATTGCCCTCAGTCACTGATCACGCCTTGGCAGGAACGGCTTCGGCGAAGCGCCGAGCCTTCTTGATTAGCTGGCCGACGGTCTCGCTGGGCACGGCGCCGCACGAGAGCCAGTGATCCAGCCTCGCCAAGTCGAGCTTGACGGCGGGCGGGTCTTGCCTGGGATCGTAGATTCCGATCTGTTCGATGAGCCGGCCGTCGCGCGGACTTCGTTCATCGGCGGCAACAACACGATAATGGGGAGACTTCTTGCCTCCGCAGCGGGTGAGTCTGAGAGTGACGGCCATGATCTGAATTCCTTGTCAGCTCGACGTGAGCCAGCGGGTGAGAGTGATTATAACGCAGCTAATTGTCAAGGCGAAGGTGCTTCTTTCTGATTCCTACGAATCTTGTGGATTGTCCGTTGACGACGTCCACCTGCATTATCAACGCGTCACACTTGGCACAACCGGTCGACAGAGACCACAGGATATGGGATTTTTCCGCGCGCCAATGCACAAGCTCCTCCTGGCCTTACCCGTGGTTCTGGCGCTGACTGCAGCCCTCCTCATCCCGTCCAAGTCAAGCGCGGCCGGTCCGAGCGAACGACGGGCGGTCATCTTCTACACCGCCGAAACCCATGGAACCCTTGAACCTTGTGGCTGCACCAGCGATCCCTTGGGTGACTTCGCCCGCGTGACCGCACTGGTCAGGGCCGCGGCGGGCCACAAGCAGGCGGCCCTGCTCGTCGATGCCGGCAGCCTCACCTACGCGGCAGGTGAAACCTCGGAGAGGAAACAGCCGGTGGCCAAGCTGCGGGCCGAGTTTCTTGCGCGCGAGATCGCGAAGTTGCCCTTTGGCGGCAGCGCGCTTGGTGATAGCGACCTGGCCTTCGGCCCGGGTGGCGTCGTGCCCAAGCGTCTGGCCGTGAATCTGGCGCAAGCGCCATTCGTCGAGCCCTCGCACATCGCCACGGTGGGGGCGATCAAGATCGGCGTGCTCGGGATCGCCGATCCGGACCTGGCGACCAAAGCAGGTTTGCCTGTCCAAGACCCGGCCACGGCGGCGCAGCAGGAAGTCCATCGCCTGCGCGCGGCCGGCGCGGAGGTGATCGTGCTCTTGGCTCCGGTCGAACGGCCACTGGCGCGCCAGCTTGCCCGCACCACGGGCGCCGACTTCGTGGTGGTAGGCAAGCACGTGGGCCAGGGCATGGCCAGGGCCGAGTCGGTCGGCGCGGCCTATGTGGTCGCGCCCGCCGAGGAGCTGGAGCGGGTGGGCCGCCTGGACATCGTCCTGCGTGGCAAGGGATCGCGCACGGCCAAAGAGCCGCTGGTCGACGCCGGCGGTGCCGCCCAGGCGAAGGAACGACTGTCCGAGCTCGACCGCGCCCTCGAAAGACTCGACGAAGACCTCGCCCGCTGGCAGAAGGAATCCGGCTCCGATCCGGCGTTTCTGGCGGCCAAGGTTCAGGAGCGCGACGAGCTGCGCGCCGAGCGCTCGCGGCTGGGCGACGGCCGGTGGAAGGCACCGTCCGCGGGGTCGTACTTCACCAATTCGCTCATTCCGATCCAGCGCAGGTTACCGCGCGATCCAGCCCTGTCGACCAGCATGCACAAGCTCGATCGCGCCATCGGCGCCGTGAATCTGCGCCTGGCCGAGCCACCCGTCCCCGCCGAGCCCGGACGGGCATCCTACGTGGGCGGCGATAAGTGCGTCTCGTGCCACAAGCCGGCCGCCCGCTTCTGGAAACACACGGTCCATGCCCAAGCCTGGAAGACCCTGGTCGAAGTCGGTAAGGAAGCGCACGACGACTGCGTGAGTTGCCACGTCACGGGCTACGGCGAGGTGGGGGGCTCCAGCCTGGGCTACACGCGCGGCCTGCAGGACGTCGAGTGCGAGGTTTGCCACGGGCCGGGCTCGATTCACGTCGAGAAGCACGGTAAGGAATCGCCCTTCGCCGGGCTCCTCAAGGCCCCCGAATCGGTCTGCGTTCGCTGCCACAACGAGAAACACTCGGACACCTTCCAATACCAGGCCTACCTGCGCGACGTGATCGGCCCCGGCCACGGCGAGGACGCGCGCGACGCGCTCGGTCCGGGTCCGACGGGCAAGTCCCTGCGCCACGCGGCCCAAGCCCGGGCGCGCGCCGGCTCGGGCAGACGCGGGCCATAGCGTTCACCTCTGCACGCTGGTAGATCTAGCTTGATGCTGGATGTATCCATCGAACGCCTGGTGCGCGGCGGACAGATCGAGGAAAGCCGAGCCGCCCGCACCGCTTGGTTGTGGGACGAGATCCGCCGCCTCAAGGCCGACAAACGCGCCTTCGTGCCGGCGCACAACTACCAGGTGCCCGAGGTGCAGGCCATCGCCGATACGGTCGGCGATTCGTTCGAGCTGGCGGTGCGCGCGCGCGACGTGGATGCCCGCATGGTGGTCTTCTGCGGCGTCCGCTTCATGGCCGAGGGTTGCTACACCCTCGCGCCCCACGTGCCGGTCTTTCTGCCCAGCCAGCGCGCCCTGTGCTCGCTGGCCGAGGTGGATGTGGACGAGCTGGAGGAGCGTCAGGACTTTTTGCGCGGCCTCGGCCGCAAGTTCGTAACCATGACCTACGTGAACACCTACGCCGACGTGAAGGCGCTGTCCGACGCGTGTTGCACCAGCTCGAATGCGGTGAAGATCGCCGAGCGGCTGGGCGCGCCGGACATTCTGTTCGTCCCCGACCAGAACCTGGCCTACCAGGTCGCCATCAAGACCGGGCGCATGTACCTGCCCCCGCCCGACCCGCACGCCTTTCACCCCAAGGAATACCTCGAACGCATCGAGCCCCTGCTGCGCGAGGGAGAGCGGCAAGGCCTGGCCGGCTGCGTGTTCGCCTGGGAGGGTGCGTGCCACGTGCACCACAACATGACCCTCGCCGACATCGCCAAGATCCGCCGCGACGATCCCACCGCCGTGGTGATCGTGCACGGCGAAGTGAAGCCCGAATTGCAGAAGGCCGCCGACGAGGTCATGTCCACCTCGCAGATGGCCAAATACGTGGAGGCCCATCCCGAGAAAACCAGGCTGGCCATCCTCACCGAGTGCGGACTGGTCGTGCGCCTGGAAGCTCGAACATCCGGAGAAGCAATTCTACAAACCGTGCCGCCTATGCGAGCACATGAAGGCCATCGACCTCGAAAACGTCTACACCACCCTGCGCGACGAGCCCGCCGAGTGCCGCGTGACCGTTCCCGAGGACGTCCGCGCTGGCGCCGCCCGCGCCATGCAGAGGATGATCGACCTAGCTTCGTAGCTAGCTGGATTCACCACAGAGGCGCAGAGAGCACAGAGCTACAGAAACAAGAGGGGGCCGGATTTCGGATGCGGGAAACCCTTCCCTTTCCTTCCGGCCTCTGTGCCCTCCGTGTCTCTGACCTGAAACACCTCGCCCCGCGTAGCGGAGCGAAGCGGGGAGAGGTCGCCGAGCGCAGCGAGGCGGGTGAGCATCTGTGTTCCTAGTCAAGGTCAAATCTCCGTGGTTTGCCAGCGCGAGTTAGAGCGCAACATGGCGTTGAGGATGGTGAGCAGCTTGTGCATACAAGCGACGATGGCGACCTTCTTGAGCTTTCCTGCGGCGACTAGCCGAGCGTGGAATCTGGCGATGACTGGGTTGAAGCGTATGGCAGCTAGGGTGGCCATGTAGAGGACGTTGCGGACTTCGGTGCGGCCGCCCCAGATGATGCGGCGGCCGCGCAGGGTGCCGCTGTCCCGGTTGAGTGGAGCAACACCGATGAGGGCTGCGATCTGCTTGCGGTTGAGGGTTCCAGTCTCAGGGGCATGGGACAGGATGGTGCGAGAGAGGACGGGGCCAGCTCCTGGAACGCTTTGGATGATGTCGTCCTTGGCTTTCCAGACCGAGGAATTGCCGATGGCCGTGTCGATGTCGTTGTCCACCTCGTCGAGCTGCTTTTCGAGGTAGGAGATGGTCCTGCGGATGGCCCTCTGCACGCGCTTGGAGGGCGGGTCAGCGCTGAGACGGTTTTTCTCGGCAGTGATCATGTCGACCACCTGCCTGCGCCTGGCGAGAAGGGCGGCAAGCTCCTGGGTCTCTGCGTCGACAGGCGGGCGGACAGGTGGCCGTATTCGTTCGGCGAAAAGAGCGATCATGGCGGCGTCCAGGGCATCGGTCTTCGCGAGACAGCCGTTGGCCTTGGCGAAGTCGCGAACTCGTCTGGGGTTGACGACGACAGCGGGCAGGTTGGCAGCGAGGAGCGCCGCAAGCACGCGTCGTTCGAGTCCACCGGTGGCCTCAAGAACGATGAGGGTGACGTTCAGGGCGGCCAACTCTTTGCAAAGGGCGCGCACCGTGTTGTCTTGATTGGGGGTGGACCAGGCTCTTTGGGCCGGCAAGACATGGACGTCGAGCGTGGCCTTGGAGACGTCGATACCTACGAATGTGTCAGCTGTTGGTGTCACGGGCTCCTTTCGCGAAGGACTTCTGCTCTTGGTATGCCCAGCCTTGAGGAGTATGCGGGCTCGAGGCCCTCTCATCTGTTCGGGCTGCTTGTGAAAGTCGACACGACGACCCTCCCTCACCCACGGTCTTTCTGACCTGAGGGGCATCGGTCTGTCGTGCCGTTGAATCTCGTCGTGCTCCTTCGCCTTTGGGGGCGAGCGTAGCCCAGCTTTGCTGGGCGAAGCGAGGGGGGACCGGGGGACTGCGAGCGAGAGCGAGCCAGTCCCCCGTAAGATACAAGGGGCTGTCATGTTTCATGCCCGAAGGATCCGGACCTTCGGGCCGGCGGCGGAACTGTGGTGAAAAAGCATTCACCACGGCCGGATTAGGGAAAGTAGAAGACCTCGCTGGCCCCATACGTCGCCACTAGGCCGTCGATATATTTCTGGATGTAGTCGCGTCTGGCCACCACCGCCCGGATCTCCGGTTTGGTCAGGATCTCGTAGTCGCCTTCCGAGGCCTGGGCCAGGACGCGCGTCAGCGTCTCTTCCGAAATGCGATCGAGCGCCTGGACCAGGCGGCGCGAGAATCGCTGTGCGCGCGCCAGCGCCGTTCGTGTCTTCTCGTTGCCCTGGGGCTCGATGAAGAACGACATCGTGTTGTCCATGAAGAGCAGGCGCGAGCCGTCCTCATTGGTCAGCATGTTGCCGCCGCTGTAGCGGTCGGGGTTGGAGATGAGGAAATCGAACACCAGGAGGTCGGCAAGCTGGGCCGCCAGCCCGTGCTTCGGGTCGGGGATGGTCTGTCCCTGGGTCAGCCAGCGGGTGCTCTGGGCGACGCCCTCGGGAGTATCGAGCCCCGCGTCCTTGATCACGGGAACCCAGTACATCATCACCCCCGCGGTGTCGCCGCGCGGGTCGAAGATCGTCTCGGTGCGAATGCGCGGAAGCATGGCCATGGTTTCCGGGTGCAGGTGCGAAAACATCTCTTCGCGGGAAACCATCCTGGGCGTGGCAGGAGGGACGGCATTGAGCCCGAGCAGGCGATTGATCCGGTAGGCCGCGACTTCCCGGCGCGGGACGGTTTGCAAGTTGGTCTGCGCGGGCTTGAAGGCCGCCCGCGACCCGTCGGCGAAATCGACCCGGAACGACAGCGACGATCCGCCCCTGTTGAATTTCATGCGCACGATGGGCTGGCTGCGCATGCGTGCGATGAGAACGTCGTCCTCCAGGCCCATGAAGGTTCCCGCCGATTCCCGGACGACCTTCGGGCTGGGTGGCGAGAGCGGATCGGTTTCGCCCGCCAACGATCCTTGCACGCCTTGCGCAGGTAGCGTCCTCGTCACGTCCCTCTCGGCCAAGGCCAGGCGGACCACGCCGCGAACAAGCCACGCTGTTCCCGCCACGGCCGAGGCCAAGACCAGGCACTCGGCAAGGAGGTAACGCCGCATGCGCATGGTGGAAGTCTATTCCCTGCACGCCCGGGAACAAATTAGGAGCCGCGAAAAGATTCGAGCGGCGACTTACTGCATGCCACCGCTGTTCGCGGCGCCGAGGGCCTTGTCGAGCTGGGAGTGACTGACACCGCCCACGAAAACGCGCGCGATTTTTCCGTCACGTCCGATGACAACGATGTGCGGAATCGAAAACACGCCGTAGAGCCCGCCCACCTCCTTGTCGTCGCTCACCACCGGATAGGGGAACGGCCTTTGCGCAAGAAAGGCGCGCAGGTCGTCGCGCGAGGTCATCGGTCCATCCGAGTCGATGCCGACGAACTCCGCGCCGCGCGGCTGCCATTCTCGGTAAAGCTCGTGCAGGGTGGGCAGCATGGCCAGGCACGGCGGACACCAGGTGGCCCAAAAATCGAGCAAGACCACGTGCCCGCGCAGGTCGGCGAGCTTGACGTTGCCGGGCTTGCCATCGACGCGGGCGAGGGTGAAGTCCGGGGCCTGGTCCGAGCGACCGAGCGGACGCAAGAGCTCGTAGTGCCTCGCGCTCCACACCGTCCCGAGGACAAGCGCAAGCGCGGGAATGGCGAGCAAGGACAGCCCGGCGATGCGACTGCGCGCGGGAATGCCTGGAGATGTCGATCCTCCTCCCCGGCGCACAAGGAACAGCGACAGCACGACGAGCCCCGCCACCCAAACCCACGCCAGGACGCGAACCACCTGGCTGACCACGACCGGCACATAGCCGAGCAGCGCTTCCATGTCGAGGAGGCGGAGCGGGCTCCAAATGCAGAAGTAGGGCACGTAGCACGCGGCCCCGAGCTCGAGGGCGAGGGACGGATCCCTGCGACCGCGGCCAGCGAAGATCGTGATGACCAGCGCCGCGACCAGGGTCACGAACGCGGCGGTGCGCAGCTCGGCGCCCACCACGCCCAGGGTTTGGGTCAAGCCCCCGGACAGCGAAATCCGCGAAAACGACAACCCTGCCCGGACCACATCCGGTAGCCGAAACGCGACGATGGACACGAGCACCAGATAGAAGGCATCGCGAAGCGCGCCGCGCTTGCGGTCCAAGACGCCGCGAAGTCCGACCGTCGGCGCAAGCAGGATGAGCCCGAGCCGGTCGTACAAGGCTGGCTCGATGAACCGCTGGTCTTGCTCGGCCGCCACCGGCTCAACCCCCACCGGACTTCTCCCGTGTTTGCAGGAGTTTCTTGGCCGAGGCGGCCAGGGCGCCAGGAATATTCCTGGATCTCGAAACCGCCCTGAGGTCCTCGGGACGAAGGAAACTGAGCAGGCGCAACGACGAAGCCAGCGGGCACTTGGGGTTGTTCACCAGGGCCTGTTTCACCGCGTAGTCCTTGGTGTGCTCGCGACTGTTGGCGATGAATCGAATCACGTCGTCGCAGATCGCGCGGTTAGCCGCCGCGGCCACGATCTCGCCGTCGGTGATCGCGGGCGAACGAACCACGGTCATGGCGACCAGCCGGTTGGAATCGCGGATGAGAACCGACCGGCAGTAGGCATTGCCGATGGTGGCGAGGCGGATCTTCTCGAAGATCTTCAGCTCGTCGAACTTGATGAACGAGGAGCTGATCTTCTTCTTGTCGTCCGGCGAGGATTCCTCGCCGGCGCCATCCCTTCCTTCGCCGCTCGCTTCGGGCGGAACCGCCGCACTGGACTCGGTCATCACGGCGGCGAAGGCATCATCCGCAACCGTGGGCGCGACCGCATTGGGGTCGGCCATGATGGCCGCGGCCAGGTCCGCGTAGGCCGGAATGCCGTCCAGTCGCACCCCGTTGCGCGCACAGAGCTCGAGCGCGCGGCTGACGGAAGACATGCGTGCCTTCTTGTTGAAATAGAGCGCCTCGACCAGCGCCGGGCAACGCAGCAGGCGCACTTCGTTCTGGAAGATGATTTCGAGGCCGCTCTCGTCGAGACGCCCGCCGAGTAGCACGAAGGTTTCGTCGGCGGTGGATTGGTTGAACAGAATCCTTTCGATGGCCTGGCGCCGTGACAGCGGCAGGTGCTCGGCGAAGTAGTGCAGGACCTGCACGGGCAGCGGGTCGCCGAGCGGTCCGAGCACGAGCTTGTCGGGCAGGTTTGCCGGCGCGGCCTCGGCAGAGCTCTTCACCGCCGGGTCGCGGTCGAACGAGAGTTGGTAGACCGCGATCAGGAACTCGACGGGACGCATGGGCGCCATCCCGCGCACCGCCATCAGCTTGGCGGGCGACGCACCGGCGGCCAGCGCGGCCACCCCTCGCGGCAGGGCCGGTCCGACGAGGGGTTCGAGTTTCAGGCTCTCCACGGTGACATCCTTCTCTTCGACGTTCTCCCTAGCCACGGTTCCGCTCGTGGAGGATCTTGAGCCCGCGCAAGGTCAGTAGCTCGTCGTATTCCTCGATGGTGGAGGACTCGCGCGCCACCAAGGCGCCCAGCCCGCCGGTGGCCACGACCTTCGGCGCGTACGCGACCTCGGCGCGAATGCGCTTCACCAGAGCGTCGATCATCCCGGCGTAGCCGAACACCAGGCCCGACTGGATGCTGGCCACGGTGTTGGTGCCCACCACGGCCTTGGGCCGGGCGATCTCGACCCGCGGCAGCTTTGCGGTTGCGCGATAGAGGGCGTCCGCCGAAATGAGCAGGCCGGGCGTGATGACGCCGCCCGCGTACTCGCCGCGCGCGGTAACCACGTCCAGGGTCGTGGCCGTGCCGAAGTCGACCACGATGGCGCCCTGGGGAAAGCGCGCGTAGGCCGCCACCGCGTTGACGATGCGATCGGCGCCCAAATCGCGCGGGTTTTCGTACAGCACCGGCATGCCGGTCTTCATCCCCGGCCCCACCACGAGCGGCACGAGCTTGAAGTAGCGGGCGAACAGCCGCTCCATGGGCAAGGTCGCGGGCGGCACCACCGACGAGATGATGGCCGCGTCGACTTGGCCCATGTCCAGATTCTCCAGCTCGAAGAGGCCGCGAATGATCGCCGCCTGCTCATCCGCCGTGCGCTCGCTGCGGGTTTCGATGCGCCAGTCGAAGCGCAAGGCTTCGCCGTCGAAGAGCCCGAACGCAGTGTGGGTGTTCCCGATGTCGACTACGAGGAGCATGGCGCCTTCGAGGATAGTACAGGATCGCTGGCAGGATCGCTGGGTGGTTGGATCCGCATCCACGCCCCGTGGTATGCGTTAGGGGTGAGGTGGGTGTGAAACGCGATCAGCCACAGAGCAGCACGGTCGGCGGCGCGCCGGCGATTTCGGCCGCCCCGCCAAGGTGGCGTCCGCGCTTTCCCGCCGGCATCGGCATCCTGCTGGCGATTTCGTTCGTCCTCTTCGCGGTCTTCTGGCTGCTCGATGTGGCATTTTTCGGCCGGCGCGCGCCCGCGGCGGCGCACCTCGGGGCCTGGCGATTGCTGGTGGATCTCGACGCCGAGACGCTGCAGAACGCCCTCGGCAGCTTGGCCCAGGTGGTGGTGGCCGTGCTCGGCATCGCCATCACCGTGGTGTCTATTGTCGTCCAACTCGCTGCAACTCGGTACACCCCGCGCATCGCCGAGATGTTCTTCCGCGACAAGAAGAACCTGGCCATCATGGGCTTCTTCGTCGTCGCTTGCATCAACGCGGTGTGGATCAGCATCGTGGTCACCAGCGGCTTCGTACCGCGGGCGACGGTTGCCATGACCACGGTGGTGGTGACCGCCAGCCTGCTCTTGCTCATTCCCTACTTCGCCTATGTGTTTGCGTTCCTCGACCCCGAGAAGGTCATCACGCGCATCGGGCAGCAGGTGCTGGATGCCGTGTTGGCGCGCGGGGTGGCGCGGCGCGATCGAAACGACCTGGACGTACGCCAAGCGAGCTGCGTGGCCGGCCTGGAACACCTGTCCGACATCGCCGTGAATACGGCGGCGCAGAAAGACAAGATCATCGCCACCGGCGCGGTCACGGCCCTGCGCGAATTCGCGGTCAAGTTCCTGAAGGAGAAGACCGACTTGCCGGCGGAGTGGTTCGTTCTCGGGTCGCGCATCCACGGCAACCCCGATTTCATCGCCCTGACGACGGACTCGTTGCGCTCGCTCGAAAGCAAGAGGACTTGGGTCGAGTGGAAGGTGCTGCACCACTTCCGCAGCGTCTTTTCCGAAGCGCTCGACCACCTGCCCGAGCTTCGCCCACGTGGTGGCCATCGAGACCCGCTACATCGCCGAGGAGGCCCTGCGCCACGGCGACCGCGAGGTCATGGTGCTGGCCATCCGCTACTTCAACACCTACCTGCGCAGCGCCCTCAACCAGCGCGACGTGCGCGCCTGCTACAACATCTTCCACCAGTACCGACTGCTGGCCGAGCACATCCTGCGCAAAGGGCGTCGCGTGGGCGAAGCAGCCCCGCACCCGCCTCGCGGTGCTCGGCGACCTCTCTCCGCTGCGCCGGGCGAGGTGGTTTCAGGTCAGGGTTTCAGCGACCTGGTGATGGAGATCGGCCGCTGCCTGGCCTACTACGGCCAAACCGCACAAAAGGCGGATCTGGGCTTCGTCACCGAGACCGCGGCCCACGACCTGGCGGTGCTGTGCGAGCGCGCGTACGACCACGACATGGCCTGCCATGACACGCTGCTAGGAATCTTCCTCGAGGTCGACAAGGAGGCGGAAACGCACGCCCAGGAGCAAACCCTGCGCGGCGTGCGCAAGGCCCAGATCAAACTGGCGACCTTCTACCTGTCCAAGGACGCCCTCCCCTACGCGGATCGCATTTGCGCCGACATGCGCGGCGAGAAGCCTGAGCGCATGGCTTCGATTCGAGCCGAGCTGGTTTCCGTGAACGAGAGGCAATTCTGGGAGGTCACGGACCGTGGCGTCAATTTCGATTACCTCGAACCGTCTCGAAAGGAAAAGTTGGACGAGTTCTTCGCCCGCGTGTCTTTGAGGTAAACTCAGGTCTATCGAGCTGGACGGAATGACCACGACCCCTGTTGGCAACACACCCGAGGAGAGCTCGGACGAGCTTAGCACCGTAAGCCAGCGGCTCGAGTACACCTTCAACCCGGACAGCCCGCGCATCCTGGTGGTCGACGACGAGCGCGTGATCCGCGAGATTCTGTCGGACTTCCTCGGCCTCGAGGGCTACGTGGTACGCACCGTCGAGGACGGCGTGCAGGCCCTGGAGGAGCTGCAAAAGCGCAGCTACAACCTGGTCATCTCCGACCTCAAGATGCCCAAGATGAACGGGCTCGATCTGATCGAGAAGATCACCGAGCTCGGAATTCCGGTCCTGACCGTGATCATGACCGGCTTCGGCACGGTGGAAACCGCCATCGAGGCCATGAAGCACGGGGCGTACGACTACATCCTCAAGCCCTTCAAGGTCGAGGAGGTCATCCACATCGTCAAGCGTGGCCTCGACCGCCAGCGCCTGCAGCACGAGAACCTCCGCCTCAAGGACGCGCTTTCCATCTACAAGATCAGCGAGGCTATCGCGACCTCGCTGTCCGTCGAGAAGGTGCTGGACCTGGTGCTCGACGCCGTGCTGGACGCGGTGGACGCCGACATCGTCAACCTGATGCTGGAACGTCCGGGCGATGCGCGCCACGCTGGCGACCTGCCCGGCGCCTTCATCGAGCACGCGCGCAAGGTTTCGCCTCGCCTCGAGGCCAGCGAGCCCGCCCCGCCATTGAACTTCAACGAGGTGCTGCCCCTTCTACAAGAAGACAAGCCCCTCTTGGTGCACGGTTCGCGCGCCTTTCGTTTTCTGTCAGGCCCACCCGAAAAGCGCCTGGTGAGCTTCTGCTCCATCCCGCTCAAGCTCAAAGGCCGCACCATCGGCATGCTCAACGCCTACAGCTACACCAAGGGCGCCAAATTCAGCGAGGGCCAGCGCAAGATGCTGTACGTGCTCGGTAGCCGCGCCGCGGTTTCCATCGAGAACGCGCGGCTGTACGAAAGCCTGGTCGACGCCAACGAAGATCTGGTCCACGCCAACGTCTCGCTGGAAGAGAATTTCAAGCAGACCATCATCGGCTTCGCCCATGCCCTGGAAGAATCCGACCGCTACACCCGCGGCCATTCCGAGCGCGTGGCCACCTACGCGCGTCTCATCGCGGTTGGCATGCGTTTGCCCAACCAGGAAATCGAAACCGTGGTCAAGTCCGGTCTGCTGCACGACGTGGGCAAGATCGGCATCCGCAACGACCGCCTCAACAAGCCCGGCAAGCTGACCCCCGAAGAACTGGCCATGTTCCGCTCGCACCCGGCCAAGGGCCGCCGCATCCTCGAACCCATCCCGTTCATGCGCGACATCGTGCCCGGCTGCTACTGCCACCACGAGGCCTGGGATGGCTCGGGGTATCCGCAAGGCCTGCAAGCCGACCGCATCCCCACCATCGGCCGCATCGTCGCCGTGGCCGACGCCTACGACGCCATGACCACCGACCGCGCCTACCGCAAGGCCCTGCCCCACGTCATCGCCTGCGGCGAGATGGAGCGCTGTAGCGGCACCCAATTCGACCCCGACATCGTGCGTGTCTTCCTGGCCCACATCGAGGACTACCGCAAGCTGGAAGCCGCCGCGGGCCGGGCGATTCCGCGTTAGAAGATCCCATACCTTCCGACCGATCTGGATTCAGCTGGCAGGAATCAAAGTTGCTTGCACCCACCCAGCCTCCCAAGCGTCGTGTCGAAGGTGCCGAGCGGGCTCTCGGAAGCGGCCATCACGGTTTCCAGGATGAAGCAGTCGGCGAAGTCAGCCTTGGACTTCCTCCAGGTTTTCAAGGCTGATTCTAGGATGGCGGGGGCTTGCATATTGAGCTCCGCCGTTTCCAAGAGGGCCTCTACCACTTGACAGGTTCGTTGTTTGTCGAAGCCGTACCGACTCGTGAGTACCCAGACTAGCTCCAACACGGACAGCTGGGTCACCAGGACAGGCTGATGCTTCTCGACGAAAGTCAGGGCCTTCCGATACTGGGCTGGCTCATCCCTGGTCACCAGTCGAACCAGGACATTCGTGTCGATGGCGGCCATCTTCACCCCTTCTTGGCATCGAGTCGCTTCGTTCGGGAGGCAAGGAATTCGCGCCGAGCCTGCTGGAGCTCGTCATCCGTCAGCCGAATGGTCGGTAGACCAACCACCCGATGCAAATCAACCAGCGTGCGTCGCTTGGGACGAACCGTATAGTCCCCGGTCTCATTCCGGTCCCAAATCAGGTCCGTACCCGCTCGAATGCCAAGATCCTTTCGGACCTGCGCGGGAACCGAGATTTGCCCTTGGCTCGTGACTCTCGACGTGGCGATGACCATGTCTTACCTATGGTAATGCAAGGCGAGGATCGATGCAAGAACCATTGCCTGTTCCTATCGAGGTCAAGTCCGGACAGACGGTGGCGGGCGATGCGGCCGACAACCTTATCTGGTGGACCAAGCTCGCGCGCGTTCACACCGCCGTGCTCATCCATGGGCGCTCGGCGCGCCACCGGCTGTGACCTCAGCTGCCCAACAGTTTGCTCAGGACTTCCTTGGTCACCAGATCGAGGTCGCGTTCCCGCTCCAGGAATGGCCTCACGTCGGCGCGAGCGCGTTCCCAGTCGAGCATGTTCGTCCGCTTGCGGATTTCTTCCCGCCAGTTGGTTGCCGTCATGACGGCGCCTTTCCAGGCGGTCTGCGCCAATGCGGAGTTGAGCATGTCCAGGTTGGGCGCTGGCCAGGTGCGATCCGCCAAATACCAAACGAGGTCGTAGAGATCGCGGCCCTTGGTCCAGGGGCGGTTCAGGATGGCGTGGAGCTTTCCCGCCAAGAGCGAAGGCTTGTCATGATGGCAGAGGTGCAGGGTCACGTGCCGGCGAACGACCGAGGTTTCGATACCCGCTCCCGCTGGTGGGCTCTTGTCCAATTCGACCTTGATGGAAAGGGTCTGGGTCGCACGTGGCGAGAGACCGAGCTCATGCGGCAGTCCTGGAAACTTCACCCACGCCGTGGCCACCGTCTTGTGTTCGCTGACCTTGACCTCGAC
Source organism: uncultured delta proteobacterium (assembly GCA_963824555.1). GTDB lineage: Bacteria > Myxococcota_A > Polyangia > Fen-1088 > Fen-1088 > Fen-1118. The sequence goes on from CAWGPW010000017.1 coordinate 36,808, forward strand.
CCGGTAGCCTTCGCGTTCGAAGATCCGCTTGAGCGCGGTCAAGATCGGCCTGAAGCCAGGGTCGCCCCTCGGCGAGAGTAGGGAAAAGTACAAATCCTCCGAGAACCTGGGAATGACGAACAGGAATCGCAACGCGGTGCCGCCCACGAAAGCCCAGCGCAGAAACACGCCTTCGTCTTGCAACGACTCGAGGACGCGCGCTTGAAGGTACTCACGAACCAAACACCCGCGGGCAAGGTCGTTGTCCGCCTGTGCGGTCAGTTGCCGCAGATACTCCTTCATCGTGAGTCTCCCTCCCCCACCGAGAATAGGCTCTCGAGGAGTCGGGCTGCCCTGACCAGTTTGGCTTTGCCGCTTCGCCGCGCAAGCTCGTCCAGCGTCGACATGTCCATCGCCTCCGAGCTCTGCAGGCGAAGCTCTCGGAGGTAGTCCTGGGAATCTGCGCCTGGGGTGAGGTAAACGAGATCAAGCAGTGCCTTCTCCGGTGAGGCGACGAAGGCGAACTGTCGGGCGGCAACCTCCATCCTTGAATAGTCGAAGAAGAGCGTCCCGGTGAGGTGGTTGAACTGAAATCCACCCAGAGGGTTGTGTAGCGTCTCTGGGCGCCCCTGCCCGACGCTGGTCACCACCGGCACATGCTCGGGAATGACCCCGTAAAAAGCGAGGGCCGACTGCAGGCTCACGTAGGATCCTTGCTGGAGCCGGTTCGCCACAAGGAACGGGTGCGGCTCCACCTTCCGCCACGTCGGCGCCAAGGCATAGAGCCCCAAAGTTCGTTCCACTTGCGGAGAATCGCGATATTTCCTCGGATTCTCTTTCAGATGAGATTAGGGAAATATTCCGAACCAACCACCGCGAAAGGCAGAGGAATCCCAGGTATGAGGCCCGATCCCCGCCCCAGAACATGCATGAGCTGGAAGCGAATGCCAAGAATCATTTGTGTGACCGGAACGAACTCTGGAGCCCGCGGCGGAGTCGAAGCAACCGGCCAGCCTTCACCCAGCGCGACAGCTGCAGACGCATCTGCGCAGACGACACGTCCCCGGCCAGCAGAAGGGCAGAAGCGAACACAGGTTCGTCAGCGACCAGCGCCAGAAGCGCATCACATCTCACAGCAGTAAGATATCTCTAGTGCTAAGTTAATGCAATATAGGTACGAGCAATCCGGGAGGCAGCTCGGCCAGGAGCGCCACAATTCTATCCTTGCCGAAGCGGCCTTCCACTTACGCAACGCCTTGGTGGTACTGGCGATGGTTCGCGATGGGCTCGTGCTTCCCGCCTTCGATTGCACTGCGCACATGGTGGAACTGCAGACCTTGGCCGCGCGCTACGCCGACCGCACCCCCGACCTCGCGGACCTTTGCCTAATCCGCATGAGCGACTCAATCCCAGGCTGCCGGTGATCACCGTCGATCGGAAGGACTTCCGCGCCTACCGGCGGAACAGGCGTGAGGCGATTCGACTCATCTGCCCACCGACTGGCTGAAGCAGGTCGAACCTGTGGCACCCAGGTGCGCGCAGACCAGAAGTTCTCGAAGCGGCCGAGACGGGCGTTCTGGCACCGGGCCAGAAGCCCGGGAAAATGCTCGGTAAGGATCGGGACGTTGCCGTCGGGGTCGTGGATGCCGGTGTGGTGACGGCAGTGCCAGAAGCTACGTGGCCAACTTTTCATTTCCCGAGGGTGTACCAATCGACAACGCTGAAGAGGTGTCCAGAAATCGGAGCAGACCGAGGCGAGGAGGAGGGGCCCGACCATCCGCGAGCTTCGCGACGGTCACTGCCACGGAGGGGATGAATCACCCAGTACCGACCGCAGCCCCGCACCCTTTGTCCACGCAACTGACGATTCGACCAAGATGGACATGTTTCCCCTCTGGGCCTTCCCGCCGCCTTTGCCGTTCAATGCCCCGGCCTGACCAGAGTTGGCCGCCACTGCCACGCACGGAACCGCTGGAAGAGTGGCAAAAGGAGCGATTTGTCCGGCGTCAGGCATTATCGCTGAACATGCTTCTCCGTCACCACAATCTTGGCCCTGACCTACTCGTCTTGGCCGTCACCTTCGCCAGTCATCCGTCCGATTGATTGCAGACGCTCCTGAGCTTCGTCCGTTGGCCTTCAAGAAAAAAGTGCTTCCAGAAGAATGCTGGCTCCGTCTCCAGAAGAATGCTGGCCCCGACCCGTCCCTGGGCTCCAGGAAAAATGCTGGCACCGTCCCGCGGAGATTCGCGAGGCATCGAGTCCAATCAATGGCGATGTCTCTATCGCGCTGTTACGGCTGCCTTGCAGACGGTCTCCGCCCCACGAATCCGCCCGCGACGCCGCCAGCACCGTCCGCGACGCCGCCAGCACCGTCCGCAACGACGACGGTGCGGCCTTTCAGGGGGATGACCTCGACACGATCTTCACAGCGTCCTGGCCGGGCATCTTCCCACGCCGTTGTCCACTGTGCGCGCATGGTTGGAGCTTACCCCACTTCTCTGGGGGATGAAGGCTGCCCGATACGGGCGGCCGGTGTGCGCCCAGGCCAACAGCGTTGAGAATCGGACGCAAGGCCAGTGCGGGCGGCACCTCGTCAAGCAAGGGCCGGTCGGGCTCGCTGCGTAGAGGCGAGAGTGGATCCAAAACGCAGGAGTCTACCGCCTCGTCCGCCCAGGCGGCGAAGGGCGCTGCCAACTCCCAGTAGCGGGGAATGCCGCCCCACGCGGTGAAGGCCTTCACAGGTCGCCTTCACAGGTCTCTGGCGCCTCCTCTTTTGGCACCTCCTCTTTGGGCTGGGCTTGCACCTCCCCTTTGGGGTGCTGGAGCAGCGGCGGGTTACCATGTAGTCACGACCGGGCGCAACCGGACGAGGGGGAGATTCCGCGCTAGGCAGCTCCCCCAGCTGCGCTATAATTCTATCTGTGCCAGCGATCAGCATGTTCTACGGCATCATTGTCCGCATGTTCTTCAATGAGCATGTGCCACCCCCATTTTCACGTCGTGTATGGCGAATTCGAAACCGAGATCGAGATCGAAACGCTCAAAGTCATGCGCGGTGACCTACCAAGACGCGCGCTCGCCTTGGTCCTCGAGTGGGCCTCGTTGCACCGCAACGAACTATTGACGGATTGGGAGCGCTGTCGTGCGCATCTTCCGCCTGAGCAGATCCAACCTCTTGAGTAGGTTTGCAGATGATTTCGTACGATGTCGTCAAGGTTACCGCACTTCCATCGCGCCGGCTCGCTGTCCAGTTTGCCGATGGCCTTTCGGGCCAGGTCGAGATTCGAGACACCCATCTCTTCGGCGTATTTGCTGCTCTGAGGAATCCAGAGCTCTTCGCGCAAGTCCACTGCCAACAGGGCTTTGTCGAATGGCCCGGAGACATCGACCTTGCCCCTGACGCCATGTACGCGGAGATCACGGCACGGGGAGTCTGGGTGCTGGAATAGGCCGCGGAAGGATGGCGTCGGCCACGGCAAGACCGGGTTCGGCGGCCAAGCTCGGCTACACCGTTCTTCGTCAGAAGGGCAGCCATGTGCGGCTCGTGTCTCCGAGGCGCCCGCCCGTCACGGTCCCCATGCATCACGAGGTCGACCGAGGAACTCTGCGAAGCATCATCCGCGCCGCCGAATCAGCTACCACCCGCAGAGCGGGTGGCTTAAGGACTGGACGATCAGGACCACCTCCCCGGCGGGAAGAAGAGCGTCCGGGAGAGGTGGTTGAACTAATGCACCCAAAGGATTGTGCACCGTCTCGCATGTGCCACCACGCCCTGATCGCGCCTGTTCCTGATGCCCCTGTCTGAAGATCGACGGGCGTTGACATTTTTCAACGAAGATGGGATTTTGCAGCTGATTGCAGCATCAACTGCGGTGATGCGGTACATGCAGCATGCGACTCGGATGATCATTCACCTTTATTTACTCTGAAAACAGAGAAGACGAGGAGGACCCGATGGAAAGAAGGAAGTCTTGCTTGCGCGCATCGACGGCGATGGCGCTCCCATTCTTCGCAGCTTTCGGGCTGATGACGATGGTGGGATGTGGCTCGTCGGAGAATGGTGGCCACAAGGACTCCAGCGTGACCGATGGCAACACCCCCGAGGTCAACGCTCTCGACGCACAGGTTAAGAACGATGTTTCGTCATCCATCGACCTTCAGCCTACCGATGGCAATATTCAAGTCAATCTGGGCACCGACGGACCCGCCGTCGCCATCGACACTGCGCCAGGCAGCGACCTGCTCGTCGACCTTTCCGTCGACAAGCCGCTGACAACGGAGGTGGACGGTGCGGACGCGATTCCCACAGGCGTCGACGACGGCAATCCCACCGAGGCGGGCCAAGGTACGGGCGGCACCGGCGGCTCCACGGTGATTACCGGGACGGGCGGGACGGGCGGCACGACGGGCGGGACGACGGGCGGGACGGGCGGGACGGGAACTTCGCCCCATCAGGGCTGGCCAACAACCTCGGCTGACGCGCCGTATGTTTTTGGCCCGCTTACCTGTACGGGGGCGGCGCAGCCGGCTCCCGCTGCATACACCTTCACGCTCAACAACACTGCCACCACCGCGGTTACCTTTACCGGCGCATCATTCTCCGGCGCTCCGGGATACACGGTCGACCTGACGGCCGGCACGTCCAAGATCCAACCCGGTGAATCGAAGGTAGTCACCATCACCGCCCCTGCCATCCCCTTCCCGCTGACGCCACCGGCGACCTCTTCCAGCGTCCTGACCCTGACGACCGACGAACCGACCGACAACGTTCATGCAATTTTCCTGACCGAGGAGGTTCACGGTGCCAATCTCGCGTGGGGCACCGGCGCTGTCGCGACGTACCTCGGCGGTGCCGCTCCTGGAAGTCCAACTACCCCCCAAGACTTCACTATCCTGAACACCGGTGACCAGGCAACCACGGTCGATATCATACCCTCCGACCCGAACTTCACCATCTCGACGCCGTCTACAGGCGTCACGATCCCGGCCGGTGGCAGCATAACCCGCACGTTGTCCGCCATGGCCCCGGCGGTAGAGGGCACCTATAGCAGCTCCATCCGACTGGTACCGTCCGATCCGAGCAACCTGTGTGGGGCGGTCCCTGCCCCGTGGACGGCTACTCTCATCTCGCTCGCCGGATACCCACAGTTCGCCCCATCCGGCGGAATCGTTCTCTTTCTCGGGCGCCTGTGGTTCTCAGCCTGTCAGCAGGACAATATCCATCACAAATATCGGCACGGCAGCTCTCAGGTGGCTTCCGGTCATTGTTCCAACTCAGGGGCAACCCCAGTGCTTCGTATTCGAGCAGCCGACCACGACTGGCGCGGATCCCAATGACCCGAACACCTGGCTGAGCCTGGACACGAACACGTCGTACCAAATCAGAAATCAAGCCCTCAGTGATCGTGGCGAACGCCACGGCGAGATGCACAGGTAATCTCGTGGTCCAGTTCGTCAGCGACACCGCGAAGGATACCTACAAAGCAGGCAATCCCAACTTCACGAACACCTACAGTTTGGACATCACTCCGCTAGGCGACAATCTGGTCATTTCGCCCCCAACCCCCATCGATTTCGGCCACAGTGATCTTCTGACCAGTCCCCCGACCACGGCTCCAAGCATGACTTTGACGATTCAAAACAACGCGTGGACCGACCCTGTGCCTCCGCCATCCGACACCACGGCACACGTCACCTTGTCCATCACGAATCCCATCTACAGCTTCGACTCCAGCGGCACGGTTCAGACGACCATGACACTGGCGGCGTCGGCAAACGGACAGGCCGGAGGGGTAAAAGCCGTTCCCATTTACTACCTCCGACCAAAGACCGGGCCATACACAGGGACCGCCGACGTTGGCGCGGTCAACTGGACACTTGACGCAAGCGACAATTCGTGTATTAGCCCGCAGGGCGCCGGGGGACCCTCAATCAAGACTGGCAAAGCAATTGATCTAACCGGCCAAGTCCTGGAGGGGCAATCGATGCGGACGGGTTCACGGATGCACAGTCGGACTTCGGCACTGTATTCTGCGGCGCCGCCGGAAGCCCAAGGGTTTACCAGGTGAAGAACACCGGCGACGGCCCCCTCACGATCGTCAGTGCCACTGTTGACTCTGGCGCCTACTTCACGGTCACCCCTTCTCAATCTCTCTCCGCCCCCGTGAACCCGAATCAAAGCATCTCGTTCACCATCACGCCCAAGACGATTGGGGCCGACGTCACCGGACCGAGCGATCTCGGTAGCGGATGAGTAAGTTTTCGACCACTCTCACCATCACCACCAACGCATTCAACGGCACGGACAACCCGACCGTCATCACCGTGCCGCTCAATATGTACGCCCAAGGGGTAATCATCGACCCCCTTTCGACGACAACCTGGAACTATCCACAGATCACTTGGCCGGCGGCCACGTACAGTACTTTCACGACATTGATCACGAATCGCGGCAATGTGGCAGCCAGGGTGACTCTCTCGGTAGGAGGTTCGTCTCCATTCCAAATGAACCCACCCTCAAACTTCATCGACATCCCTGCGAGCACCGTCCTCAGTGTGCCCAGCATATTCGGGACCTTTAACAAGTGCGCCCAGACCTCCACCACCTACAGTGCTCCGGGCCAGGTCACGATTACGGCTGATGGTTCTTCTGTGGGCGCGTGTGGCACTGTGAGCGGCCAGTGGGTCCAGTCCATCACTCTAACAGGACAAGTCAACCGAACAGGCTTGATGTGCACCACGGGGCAGAGATGCTTGCCCTCGACGGATGTTACAAAGAACGACTGCATCTGCGACCAAGACTTCTCATCATGCGGATTGACTGGATGCTGCACCGCTCTCGACAACGGAATCTGTGTAGTGTATGCCAACCAGACCGCGCTAGTCTGCGGAGCGGGCGGGGCACAATGCAATGGTTGTGGAACCGGCCAAACCTGCTCCACCACCACCGGACAATGCAGCTGTAACTGTCCAGGTGGGTGTTGCGATAGCAATGGCACATGCCAGGCCGGCACAGAACCCAGTCTCTGCGGCACACAAAGCGCGACGTGCAGCAACTGCTCGGCCATGAACAAGAGCTGCATTAGCCAGACTTGCCAGTAGAGACCGACCAGTAGCGACCGACCTCTGCAATGGGGTCTACGAAAAGGGCGAGGCGATCTGCTTCGCCTTTCTTCGTCCATCGCACGTTCGGGTGATAGACCGTCGAGCGTCGACGGCAGGATGAGAAGCAGAGGACTCGAGTGTGGTTATCCGGGGTGCGGTAGCCGTGGGCACGATGGCTGCTGATGCCGCGAATACGGGCATTGTCGCTCTCGACGAGGGCTGCGTTCGGAGATCATGCTTGGCCCAAGCCAGGACTGCGAACCGATGAAGCGCAGCCCGCGACGAAAGTGCTCCCCATGTGTGCCTAGCCTAGCACTTGGTGGCGCCTTGCCAGCAGGTGCCGCTGCAACCCTTGACGCCCTGGACGGATGTGCCTGACGGACAAGTGTATTGGCATGCATCACCCCAACCGGACACCGGGGTCCCCAAACACACGCAACTGGGTACTGTGCCTGACCACGTTCCATCCGCTTGGCACGTCGTGGAGCTGGCTGAGCTGGGAAACAGTTGGAGGTCTCCGTAACAGTAATATTGTACTGTGGCACCTTGCCACGTTCCAGCGGCGGGGATGGTCGCCCCCCCGAGTGACGGAGTCTGAGGTTGGCCGCAGTTGACTTCGCAAGTGGGGGCGATTCCTGACCACTTGCCGTCCGCTCCGCACTGCACTGGCAAGGAACCTCCCGACAGAGCATAGCCCTTGAGACAGACGTAGCTAGCTATCGAGCCATAGGTCGTGTCCGGCGTAGGAGTTCCGACCCGTTCGTCAAGCTAGGGAGTGCGCCGCAGTCAACCGGTGAACACGTAGGGGCTGCCGACCAGGTTCCACCGGCCTGGCACGTGCTCTCGGCTCCTCCCTTAAGCGTGTAGCCGGTGGAACATGCGTAGGTTGCCTTTGATTGATAGGTAGTGGTCGTCACGCTTACCGTTCCATGATCCGGGTCGGTGAGAACGGGACAGCTAACAATGGTACAAGTGGGCGCCGTCCCCGACCATCCTCCATCGGCTTGGCAACTGATGCTTGTGGACAGCGGTGTGTAGCCCGTCGGGCAGGCGTACGTGGCCGTCGAGCCTAAGGTCGTGCTTGTCACGTTGACGGTTCCGCTGGAGGGTGCCGGTGGCGGGCCGCAATCGAGAAGACAGGTGGGTGCAACATCCGACCATGTGCCACCGGCTAGGCAACTGACGCTCGATTTTCCGCTAAGAGCATACCCCGATGAGCAGGTGTAGGTCGCGGTCGCCCCAGGGGTCGTCGATGGGACGACCACGTCACCGTTGACTGGCTTCGTCAATGGGGGACAGTTGACCACGACCGTGGTCGAGCCACCACCACCACCGCCGGCGCCTCCCGAGTTTCCGGCCGCGCCACCCGAGCCAATCTCGCCACCCGCACCAAGGTCGACGCCAGCATCCATGCCGTCATTTCCGGGCAAAAAATCCGAGCCCGGGTTTTCGCCGCCGTCGAAGAGGCCGTCTCGTGGCGCATCCGTGTCGGCGTCCAGCGAGGCCACCTCAATGTTCTTGGCATCCGCCCCGCCAATCCCGCCGTCGCTGCCTGCGTCCATGATCGGTCCATCCACCGCAGCGTTGATGGCAGCATCGCCCCGTTCGGGCAGGAGGGACGTGTAGTCCGGCAAGCTCTCGGGCGCTACCGCGATGGCCGAGCAGCCTCCAAAGCGACAGGTGGTCAGTCCCACGTCGCACTGTACAGGCTGACAGATGTGGTCCAGGAAGATGGCCAGCTCCTTGCGCTGGTCGGGAATGCAGGACGAGCTAGCTTCTTGGAGGACGACCGGCACGTTACTCCGGAGCCCAGTCACCTTGACGTCGAACGCAGTATTCTGATCGTCGGAAGGCACGAGCGAGACCCGAATCGGCCACGCGGTCCCGGGCAATGGGAAGGAAAGCGGATGGGGACCACTCGGGCCGGTCACGACGACTTGCACGGTGTCGATGTCGGCGGGCACGGCGAGATCGCTCTGCACCACGACCACGACTTCGGTCTTGCTGCCCTGGCTGGAACAGGCGAGCACCATCCCACACAGAACAGTGGCTTCCACAATGCGCAACGCATGCCTACTTCCTCCACGCAGTTGGGGCCAATGCCGTTACAGGGGTTGTTGCCCGATCCGCGGGCGAGCAGAATTGCAGTCACGGTGCCAGCGGCTACCACGGCCACCGCGCTGGTCACGAACCACCATCGCCTGTAGATCGGCGGTTTCGGACTGGCGGACTCCGGTACCGAGGTCAGCGACTCGCTGGGGGAACGATTCGACTGCGATGCCCGTTCGATGGGGGCCGTGGGGAGCGTGCGTTGCTCGCCCGTGGGCTCCCCATCCGTCGGCTTCACATCGGTTGGTTTGTTGATGGGAGCGGTTCCCGTGCCTTGCCCCTCGGCCTCAATCTCGGCAATGTACTTCTTGGCGTCCTCCCGAATGTCTTTGTCCTCCGGCCCACCCTTGCTCTTGCGGAGAAACTCTCTGAATCGAGACAGGGCCAAGGATGGCTGGGCGTTCTGCTGATAACAGCGTCCTTGGTTGAGAATCCAGAATCGGGTCCTCGGAGGCCGTGTACAGCTCGGCCAGCAGACGCACCCCTTTCTGAAAGTCGCCCGCGATGCACGCCTCTCTGGCCTCGCCGATTCGCGGGTCCACCGCCGTCTCCTGGGCTTGCGCCAGGACGCCGAACAACAGACAAAGTGTCAATATCCCAAGCTGTATCTTCATCGATTTCTCTCCGTGGAGGCCCCCGCCGCGACCCTAGAACACCTCGCGCTTGATGACGGTAGGCGCGGCTGCAGGGGGCTTGCGCCGAGCCTCTGGCGCACGTGGCGAGGTGCTTGGACGCAACCTCTTGCTCGCATCCTTTTCATCACCCGTCTCGGGGTGGATCGTGCTTCTGGCTGGCGTGGAATCGATGGCTTCGTTCGCCGGCACCCTCATGCGCCGGCACCGCCCGGCTGGGCTCGGAAGGAGGAGCTATCACCGGGTTGGACGCATGGGCTGGCGTGGAGGAGGGCCGCTCCTCGGGGACAGGCGATGGGGGGGCGACGGCAGGACCGACTTGCGGGGCGGGCAAGCTGCCTTCCGGGGCCGCGAGCCGCGGAGGCTTGACGGAGGGTTCCGGAACACCGCTGGGCTGGACAATGGCGGCCGCTGGCTTGCGGTCATCGCGGGCTGGACCGCCCCGACACACCAGAGCCACCGTCAGGGCCGCACCACCCAGGACGACGACTCCGACAGCGGCCACGGCCATCCGTGAGAATCGCCAATCGCGCGGAGCTGTCCCCTCGGCCTGGGTCGAGGTCTCGCCGCTGGACGACAAGGTGGTGTTACCGGGGCGCGCTGCCCCTGCCCCCTCGCGCCTCCGAGCCACCTCATCCTCGCGGGCTCTCGGCCTGAAGAGAGAATGGCGGTGGCCTCTGGACGAGAGGCGATTCTGGCCGAGGGGCGGTCATCGAGCCAAGACGCCCGCTGTTTCGTGGACTGGCTCTCGCCGCGCAAGCGCCCATGAAGGAAGCCATGTCCTGAAAACGGCCGTCCGGCTCCCGGGCCAAGGCACGATGACGGCGAACTCGATATGGGCAGGCAATTCGGGACACAGCTCGCCCAAGGGTACCGGCTCCTCGGTTAGATGCTTGAGCATCAGTTGGGTGCCCGATTCGCTTTCGTGCGGGGGACGCGCCGCCAGCGCCTCGTAAAGGACGACCGCCAGCGAATAGATATCGGTACGTGAATCGACCTTGCCCGTATCTTCGCACTGTTCGGGCGACATGTACGCCGGACTTCCATGATCAGGCCCGCTCGGGTCTTGACCGCGTCAACCGCAGCCTCGCCGCTAATATTTTGGCGATGCCGAAATCCAGGATCTTCAGCAACTCCCCGCCGGGTGCCTGCTTGTCGGGGACCAGAAACAGGTTCTCAGGCTTGAGATCGCGATGCACGATACCGGCCTCGTCGGCTTCGGCCAAAGCGAAGCCAGCTTGCTGGCGATGGCCATCGTCTGCTGCACGCCCAGACGGCCTCGCTGGGCGAAGCGCCTGTTCAAGGGCTCGCCCTCGAGAAACTCCATGAGAATGTAGGGAGCGCCGTCGGACGTGGCGCCAGCGTCGAAGACCTCGACGATATTGGGGTGGCGAATGGCGCTGGCAGCGCGGGCTTCATTGAGAAACCTCCCTACCACCTCGGAGCTTCGAGCTAGTCCGGGAGCAGCACCTTGACGGCAGCCTGACGCTTGATGAGCGGATTCTCGCCAGATAGACCTCGCCGAAGCCTCCTTCGCCGATGAGCTTGACGATGCGGAAGTTTCCGAAAGCTTGGCCTGCCTGTAGCGCCATGTTGTCTGAGTCCAATATTTAGGTTACGCCTGTCCGCGTTAGTAGGAGACGAGAATCTGAACCATCTTCGTCGCTGCATCCTACAACGAGTGGATTTATTCTACACCACGCCTGCAAGTGTGGGGGAGGCGGCTCAGGTCGCTTCTTCAAAGCTGGTGGAATCCCTGAAGCGCCACGGCGATCTTCGTTCTGACTTTGTAGTCCGCTCGCTCGTATTGGCTGCCGGTGCTGCGACCATGGATGGCTCTGTCGGCGTCACGGCGTGGCGCAAGGTTCACCCCAAAATAGAAACCGCCCGGGAACCGGTGGGAACCGGCGCCCGGGCGGCGTGACTAACTACTCGACGGACTGCCTACGGGTTTGCGTTACCCGACAGTGCCACTGCGATGCTGTCAGGGGGCGTCCCGCTTGACGGATCCTGGACCGTCAAGACAGCGTTCTTGTTCGTGCCCGCGCTGGTCGGGGCGAAGCGCACCGTCACCGAACAATTGTCGGTAGTGCCCGGCGTCGTATCGTTCAGGCTCGCACCGGTGCAGGTGTCGGCGATAATCTGCAAACTGATCCGGCGTAGCTCCCGTACCTCCCGCGATGCCATGGACGGAGACCCGTCGCCGGAGAAATGCCGAGGCCTTCGTGAAGGTAAACTGTTGCGTCGGATACGGCCCATTGACTCTTGTAACGCCATAGGCCAGGGTTGCATTTGCGGTCGATGTGGTGACCGGTGAGGAGGTAAGGTCCCCGTCGCAGTGACTTTCAACGCCGGGATGGCGGTGCCGCTCAGCGGAATCGAGATGGCCGGGGCGTTGGCGGGCGTAACAACCAGATTTCCAGTCTTGGCCGGAGTGGCCAGGGCCGTCGGGCTGAAGAACACCCTGACTGTGCAGGTCCCGCCTCCGGCGAGGCCATTGAAGGCTGGGCCAATGCGAGGCAAGTGCTGTTGGTGGTAGACGGGTCGATGTAGAAGTCGGCAACGCTGGTGCTAATGCTGAGCGGGCCTGTTGCGGGCGCGCCGGCTGCATTCGCGATGGTGACGTCCATATGGTTCGTCGTGGCTAGGATTCCGGGGTCCGGATAGGCAGAGGTGTCATCGAAGACGAGCTTCGTCGGGTTGGGCGTAAGCTTCGCCGCGGCGACTCCAACCCAAGAGACGGTGACGTTGTTGCCACCCATCATCAGGGTCGTCGCCGTGGCGTCGGTTACCAAGGCAATCTTTTCGGCGGCAACGGCTGCATGAGCCGCCGCATCCGCTGGGTGAACGAACAAGGCGAGAATACACGTCGCGTTGGGCGTGAGCGCCGAGCCCGCGCACCCTGACACGTCGTGGCTGCCGCCACGTTGACTAGGACCGGCGGCGCCTGCCGCCGTGTTCACGACGGTCAGGTCATCGGTGTTCTCGAGTTCCCCGACGTTCATGATGGTGATCGTCTTAATGAGCGAATCTGCCCCTACCACCACACCGCATTGCCGAAGTCGACCGGATGCGTCATTCTGCGCGATCGGAGAAGGAACCGCCAAGAGCGAAGCGCCGGTCAGGACCCTGCCAATGAGGTTGATGGAGGCGATGCCGAAGTTCACCGTGACCTCGCGAGTCCCGGCGTCGTGGTCGGAGTCCAGTTGACCGGGAAGACGCGGAAGGGATTGGCGGTCAGCGCGGTCGGGGCGGCCAGGTTACAGTCATTCGCCGTACCAGGAGCTGTCCCTACCCGTGAATTCGCCAACGCCTGTCGCCATTCCCGTTGCGCCGACTGCGGCCGTATTCACGAAGGTGAAGGTCGCGGGCGCGTTGAACGTGGCGGTCGACGCTTTGCGGATGGTGAGCGAAGCCGTCTTCGGCGCCGCGTTCGTGGCGGAGACGAAGTCGTAGGGTGACAGGCCGTTGGGCCCGACGACGAAGGGAACATTCGTCGCGATTGCGTTCCCGTACACCTTGGCGCCGTCCAAGCCTGCCGCCGACGTGCCGGAGGTAGCGGTGATGACAAGCTGGACGCCAACCGTGGTGTTTCGACGGACAATCCGTCATGAACGGCGGCGGGCGTGATCAGATGGTAGGAGACCTGATCGTGCAGGTTTCTCCCGCATGCACAACTGCGCCATCACCCACGCAAGTGGTCCCGGTCATATGTAAGCTCCGACGTCTTCACATGCTTCGTCGTGGTGATCGCGCCAGCGGCGTGGAGGTCGTAGAAGGCGAAGCTCAGCGCGGAGAAGTCGGATTCGCCGACATTCGTGATCACGAATGGCTTGGGAGTCGAGGTTGTGTCCCGCAGAACGCTTCCAAAGTCGCGGTCAACCGTGGACGCAGAGGTGGCGATGATGCTCGAATCCACGGGCGTGAACTGGAGCTTGGCAAGATTTGCTGCCGTGCCGGTGACGACCGCAGTGGCGGTTCCAGCGTTGGTTGCACCCACCGTTCCGGTAACCTTCAAGGTCGCAGCCCTTGTACCGGGCAGCCCACCAGCGGCAGAGCTCACCTTCAGGTTCACGTCCACGGTGCAAGACGGCAGCGGAGAGGTGCTGCCGGCCGCGCCAAGCAATGCCGGGCAGTGGTTGTTCGCGATGGTGAACTCGCTCGCGCCGGTCTGACCGACGTCGTTGAAGAGCGTCACCGTCGGGGCAACTTGCTGGCCGCCCTGATTCGTGATGGTGAAGGTCTTCACCACCGGAGCCGCATCGTCGATGGCGGTGAGCCCCACATCCAGCGTGCTAGGCGTGATGGTCAGCAAGCCCGTAGCCTGAGCAGTCAGGCTGAGAACCTGCATGCCACCCGTGACGCTGCCGACAGTCAGGGTTCCAGATCTGTGGAAACACCGAGGCCTGCGTTTGGCTCAACCATACGTTGAGATCGCAGCTAGCGTTGGGAGCCAGCGTGGTCGTGCCGAGCACACACGTGCTCTGAGCCTGCCCTGTCGGCGGCGCGATGGTGAAGTCCCCGCCGCCACCGATTTGCGCCGTGACCGCACCCGTGGTCAAGGCGCCGGTGTTCTTCACGGTGACTGTGACTGGAGCGCTAATCCCGGTCACGACAGTGTTCGCGAAGGTCCCGTTGAGGGTCGCGGTGATTCCGGCGCCGGTTACGGCGGAACCAACCAAGCTCCCCGTGGACGACTCGGTCACGCCCGCGATGGTCGCGGACACCGTCACAGTTGCGCTCAGGGGTCCAACTGCGGCCCCGGCCGGAACGGTGAGGCGAATGGGCACGAGGACTGCGGTGGAAGCCGCCAGCGGCACGTTGGAGATGGGATCGGTCACGATAGCGAAGTCGCCAGCGTTGGCGCCCGTGATGGTGATGAGGCGTTCGATCCGTTGCTCAAGGCATTGTTCTTGACCGTGAGGGTCAGCACTTGGGTGCTGGACGAGCGAACGGCGACCGCATCGAAGGTCAGCGGCGATGGAGCAATGGTGATCGGGCCCGTACCGTTTCCCTGCATGGCCACCGTATCAGAAGAGGTGCCGTCTTCGCCGCTACCTCGATCGTGTTGGTCAGGGCACCCTTCGCTTGCGGTAAACACGACTACCGGGCGCGGTAGGGTGTAACAGCGGCGGTTGGTGCAGTCGTGGTGACCGACACGCACGGCGGCACGGAAGCTGACGAGCCCGTGAAGTCGGCAAGTGCGTGTTGGTATCGAACTGAGATCCGTACGTGTGTTGCGAGGTTGCCAACCGCAGCGTGGACATAGACGTCCAGCGTGAGAGTCGTCGGCGCCGAGGAACCGCCCAGGGCCACTTGGCCGAAGTCATAGGTGGTGGTGACAATGCCTGCCCCCAGTGTGCGCAATGATTTGCACGGGGAGCAAGCCAGTTCCATCCAGAGGTGTGTGGCCGCGCCGCGATTCGTGCCGGTCACGGTCAGCGTTCCCGTCCGATCACCCTTAGCCGTGGGCGTGAACATGAGGTCCAAGGTGCAGCTCAGATTCGGTGCGAGCGATGCCGTGCAGTTGTTGGTCGCGATGGCGAAGTCGCCTGTGACCGTGGGCGTGATCGTACCGCTGTCCTGGGGCGTGGACCCTCCTCCAGTCGCAGTAACATTCTGGACTGTGCAAACCACATTGGGCAAAGTTTGGCCGACAACGGTCGGACGCGAAAATCGATGAGTGGCCGGCGACATTAAGCGTGGGAATGGCGAGCGCGATGCCAATGACCGTCCCGTTCGGCGAGGACACTACGCCATCGCCTACCGTGAACACCGCCGAAGCCGAGCCTGCGATGGTCGGGGTATAAGTCACGACCACCTGACAGGTTGCGCTAGGGGCGAGTGCTACCTGGCAAGTCGTGGTGTAGCTGCCGAACTGGGATGCCCCACCAACGCTAGAGGTGCTGTCCTTCACGATCACGGACAGTGGTCCAGTCGCGTTTTCGGCCGTCGTTCGTCACGGTGAAGGTCTTCGGACCGACCGGAACACCAACGCCGGTTGTGCCGAAATCCAGAGTGGGCGGTGTGATGCTGAGAGTAGCCGCACCCGTCGCCACGCCTTTGAGGGGCAGGGTCGCGGGGGGCGCGCCCGGGGCCGAGGCGCTTAACGTGGCACTCGGGGTGCCAGCAGCAGTGGGCTTGAACACCAGCGAGACGGTGCAGGTCTTGCCAGCGGCGAGAGGCAATCCGCTGCAACCATCGGCAGTCACGACGAACTGGGGATCCGTGACGGCAATCGTGATGGCGCCGGTGTCGCTCTGGCCGGGATTGGTCATCGTGAAGACCGCGGCCGGGGTACTGGTTGCACCGACTGCGACGCTTCCGAAGTCTCCGGTTCCAGTGATGCTCAAGGAGCCCTGGAGGCGTCGCGGTGCCATTCACCGTCGCCACCACGGAGGTCAAGGGCGCGCTAGCGTCGGTGACCGTCAGGGTAAGGGTCTTCGCGCCCGTCGTGGTGGGCTTGAAGACAACATTTGATCTTGCAAATCGAGGACGCGGCCAGTGGCAGCGCGCACTGATTGTCGACCACGAACTGAGTGGGATCGCCGCCCGGGGTCACGGTCAGCGCGCCGGTCGAGGAACCGCCAGAGTTGATCAGGTTGAAGCTGATGATGGAACTCGAACTGCTGACTGGGGTGCTGACGGCAACGGTCGCGGGAGCCTGGAAGGCGAGGCTGGCGGCCGTGACGACGGTCGCCGTGACGGGCACCGGGATGGTGGTACCGTCCGCGCTGCAAACCACGCTGTCGGTCTTCGCGCCTGCGGTGGCCGACGTGAAGGTGAAGCCGACGGTGCAGGAGGCGCCGGCTGCGAGGGTGGCCGGACAAACCTGGGTCGCGACGGCGGTGAGATCGGCGCCGCTGAGCAGGCAGCTCAAGTTACCGAGCGCGCTAAGCGCCGTCACGGTGACGGTGCCGGGCTTCGTCGCACCGACCATGACCTGGCCCAGGTCGACCTTGTCGTTCACGGTGAACGCGCCGGGTGCGAGGCCCACGCCGGTTAAGGTCACGGAGATTCCATTGGCGACGGTAAGTACGCCGCTAGCCGGGCCCACGGCCACGGGGGTGAAGCTCAAGCTGATGGTGCACGTCCCGTTGACCGCTAGGGTCCCACAGGTCGTGCTGGCGACCGCAAATGGGCCGGTGACCGATGGGCTGAGCGAGGTTGCCGATCCCTTGTTCGTCACTGTGATGACCGTCGGAGTGGTACTGGACGATCCCTTGACCACGTTGCCGAGGTCGGCTGAGGGTGGGGAGACAGTCACGCTTGCGATGCCCGTGCCGGTCCCGCCATCGCCAACACTAGAGTCTTTGTTTGGAGTTGATTCACTCCCGCCGCAGCCGACGACCGTCAGCGCGCCTATGAGCCCTAGGCAACTGGCCTGGAGCAACCGTCCGAAGTTCTTAGAACACGTCATGTAATAGCCTCCGTCGAAACCCAATGTTGTTCCGCAATGCGAGCGCATCGCAGCAGCCGGAACATTTTGGGGCCAGGACCAAAAGAGGCAAGAAAAAAAATCATTAACTGCGCTTTCTTAGGCCCGGTGCCCCTTATTTTGGACGTAAAGGTAGGAGCTAGCAGCAGACAAACCATGACCGCGCGCACACCACCGTCGCAGATCCCGGAAGTGTGTGTCGCAAATGTAGCGAGAAGCACAGTTTATCCTGGCGAAACGTTCCGGGCGCTCGCGGCCAGAGGGGCGCTGAAGGAAGTGGAGGGGCAAGAAACGCCGGGAAATGAGGCATTCTTTCTACTTTCGCCACGACGAAGGTGTCCACATTCCGCACGCGTCTTGAAGCTATGTAGAGGTCCTCTATGATCGACAAGAGGCTCTTTGCTGCAACAAACCTTGCAAGGAATCAGAAGATGTTATACATGTATGACATAGGTACGAACTCATGCTCGCGATACGCCTACCCCAAGCCCTAGAGAAACGCCTCACTTCCCTGGCAAAGACCACTGGTCGAACGAAATCATTCTATGCTCGCCTGGCCATCGAAGAGCGAATCGACGACATGGAAGACATGTACCTCGCCGAGAAAAGCCTCGCCGAAGTTCGTGCCGGTGCCCCAACGATTTCGCATGAGGACATGATGAAGCGGTACGGTTTGAAGACGGCCAATGAGTAAGGCCCTCTGGCAGTCACGCTACTCACCCGAAGCCGAACGAAACCTCAAGTCTTTCGACCGCCAGATCGCAAGACACATCCTGAAGTATCTCGACGAGCGCATCGCGCCGCTGGGAAATCCGCGAGCCATTGGAAAGGCGTTGAAGGGTTCCAAGCTGGGCGACTTCTGGCGATACGACCACGGGGACTACAGGATCATCGTCGACATCGTGGACAAAGAGATCCTCATCTGTGTGATTCGGATCGGGGACCGAAAGGACGTGTATCGCGGAAAGTAGCTTCGGAATCCGGCGGACTGCCCCATTCCTGACCAGCATGGGGCGGAGTCGAAACCTGCGCCGCGAGTCATTGGCAAAGCGGCGAAGGGGTCCACGCCGGGCGACTTCTGGCGATACGACCACGGGGAGCGCGCTCCGCCCAAGCTCGATGGAACAGCCAGGACAGTGAACAGCCAGGACCTTGATGCCACGGAATCAACCCGCGAACGCGGGTAGACTCACTGGCATGAAGTTGGTGGTGACTCTCGAACGTGACGAAAGCGGGATGGTCGTCGCTGAGTGCCCGTCGATCCCTGGCTGCGTCAGCCAGGGACGGACGGAGGACGAAGCCCTAGGCAACATTCGCGAGGCAATCCTCGGTTGTCTTGCTGTCCGAGCCGAACAAGAGCTCCCGCTCACGGTTCGGACGGCGGAGGTCGAGGTCGCGGTTGCCTGACCTGCCCATGGTTTCTGGTCGGGCCGCTCGGCTCCTGGCACTCTGCGCAATCTCGTTCGCCTCGCGGGTCTGAGTGTCGAAGAGTTTCGAGAGCTCCTGAAATAGGTCCGCCGGGGTAGCTACGACCTCCGAGGGATGTCGACGGATTGGACTCGCGCCCCGTGACTTGAAGCGCGCTCCTTGATAGGTTTCGCGGCCACCGCATGGAACCTACTGACGGCAGCTCGCCTCCACCTCCGATTCCCCCGACGCCTCCCGCGCCACCACCGTCGCCGCCTTCGTCGCCGCCTTCGCCGCCGTCGGCGGGCGGCATCCGCATTCCCGTGTCCATCGAGGAGGAGATGAAGTCGTCGTTCATGGACTACGCCATGAGCGTCATCGTCTCGCGCGCGCTGCCCGATGTGCGCGACGGGCTCAAACCGGTTCACCGCCGGATCCTGTTCGGCCAGCACCAGATGAACAACGTGTGGAACCGGCCGTACATCAAATGCGCCCGCGTCGTCGGCGAGGTGTTGGGCAAGTTCCACCCCCACGGCGACAGCGCCTGCTACGACGCCCTGGTGCGTTTGGCGCAGGACTTTTCCATGCGCTACCCGCTCATCGACGGGCAGGGAAACTTCGGCTCCATCGACGGCGATCCGGCGGCGGCCTACCGCTACACCGAATGCCGCATGAAGAAGATCGGCCAGGAGCTGCTGGCCGACATCGACAAGAACACGGTCGATTTCCAGCCCAACTATGATGATAAGGAAACCGAGCCCACGGTTCTGCCCACGCGCCTGCCCAACCTCTTGGTCAACGGCGCTTCCGGCATCGCGGTGGGCATGGCCACCAATATCCCGCCGCACAACCTGGGCGAGATCATCGACGCCACCATCGCCATCATCAAGAACCCCGACATCGAGGTCGACGAGCTACTGGACATCGTTCCCGGCCCGGATTTTCCCACCGGCGGCTTCATTTGTGGGCGCGGGGGCATTCGCGCCGCCTACCGCTCGGGGCGCGGCAGCCTGCTGATGCGGGCGCGCACGGTCATCGAGGAGCACCCCAAGAGCGGACGCAAGTCTATCGTAGCCAACGAGATCCCGTACCAGGTCAACAAGGCGCGCCTGATCGAAAAGATCGCCGAGCTGGTGCGCGAGAAGAAGATCGACGGCATCTCCGACGTTCGCGACGAATCGGACCGCGAGGGCATGCGCGTCGTCATCGACCTCAAGAAGGACGCCGTGCCCGAGGTCGTACAGAACAACCTGTGGAAGATGACGCCGATGCAGGAATCCTTCGGCATCAACATGCTGGCCATCGTCGACGGGCGGCCGCAAACGCTGTCGCTCAAACACGCGCTGCAGTACTTCATTCAGCACCGTCGCGACGTCGTCACGCGGCGCACCCAGTTCGACCTGGCCAAGGCCAAGGCCCACATGCACATCTTGGAGGGCCTCAAGATCGCGATCGACAATATCGACGCGGTCATCGATTTGATTCGATCGTCAAAAGACACCGATGCGGCCAAGACCGGCCTGATGGAAAGCTTCGACCTGTCGGCCATCCAGGCCCAGGAAATCCTGAACATGCGCCTGTCCAAGCTGACCGGCCTCGAGCGCGACAAGCTGGAGGCGGAAATCGCCGAGACCGCGGCGCTGATTGCCCGCCTGGAGGAGATCCTGGCCAGCGACGAGGTCCTGGTCGGGGTCATCGTCACCGAGCTGGAAGAGCAGAAAGAGCTCTACGCCGACGAGCGCCGCACCGAGATCCTGGACATCGACGTGGGCGACATCGACGTCGAAGACATGATCGCCGAGGAGGAGATGGTCGTCACCGTCACCCACGGCGGCTACGTCAAGCGCAACCCGAAGGATCTCTACAAACCGCAGCGGCGCGGTGGGCGCGGCATCACGGGGGCGTCCACGCACGAGGAAGATTTCGTGGCGCAACTGTTCGTGGCCTCGACCCACGACACCATGCTGATGTTCACCAGCAAGGGCCGGGTCTACGCCAAGAAGATTTGGGAGATCCCGCAGGCCGGCCGCACCGCCAAGGGCAAGGCCTTCGTGAACCTCATCCCGTTGCAAGAGGGCGAGCGGGTCGTGGCGCTGCAACCCGTGCGCGAATTCTCGGAGGGCGCGTTCGTGGTCATGGCCACCAAGCGCGGCAGGATCAAGAAGACCTCGCTGCAAGCGTTCCAGAACATCCGCAGCTCGGGCATCATCGCGCTGTCCATCGCCGAAGACGACGATCTGGTCGGCCTGCGCATCACCGAGGGCAGCGCCGACCTGATGCTGGGCACACGCGACGGCTGGGCCATCCGCTTCCGCGAGGAAACCGTCCGGCCCATGGGCCGTTCGGCGGCCGGCGTACGCGGGATCCGGTTGCGCGACAAGGAGGATTTCGTCATTGGCATGGCGGCCGTGCCGCGTGAAGCACCGGCCACCCTGCTCACGGTGTGCGAGCGTGGTTTCGGCAAGCGCACGGTTTCGACCGACTACCCGACCAAGAACCGCGGCGGCAAGGGGGTCATCACCATCAAGACGACCGAACGTAACGGCAAGGTGGTCGGCCTGCGCATGGTCACCGACGACGAGGACCTGATGCTCATCACCAGCCGCGGCAAGCTCATCCGCATGCCCATCGACGGCATTCCCACCATCGGGCGCAACACCCAGGGCGTGCGCCTGATCCGGTTGGAGGATGACGAAGCCGTGGTGGCCATGGAGCGCATGGCCGACAAAGAGGAGGGCGAGCACGAGGTGTCGCCCGAGGTGGCCGCCGCGCGCGCCGAGGAGCAAACCCTGGCCGAGGAGGACCTGGGCGAAGAGGCCGCCGCCGACGATGATGACGAGGTGGATGAGGGGGAGGAGAGCGACGAGGCGGGAGATGAAGGCGCCGATGACGAAGGAAAGACCAACTAGCATGATCGACCCTTCAGGGCTCGATGGCCCCTCACCCTGTCCCTCTCCCCGGCTGGCGCCGGGGCGAGGGGACCTCATTGTTGGATCTCCCCTCGGGCATGGGATCTTTGGAATTCGTCTCAAGTACCCCCCTCGCCCCGCGCAGCGAAGCGCAGCGGAGAGAGGGGACCTCATTGTTGGATCTCCCCTCGGGCATGGGATCTTTGGAATTCGTCTCAAGTACCCCCCTCGCCCCGCACAGCGAGGCGCAGCGGGGCGAGGGGACCTCATTGTTGGATCTCGTCTCGGGCATGGGATCTTTGGAATTCGTCTCAAGCACCCCCCTCGCCCCGCGAAGCGAAGCGCAGCGGAGAGAGGGGACCTCATTGTTGGATCTCCCCTCGGGCATTGGATCTTTGGAATTCGTCTCAAGTACGCCCCTCACCCCGCGAAGCGAAGCGCAGCGGGGCGAGGGGACCTCATTGTTGGATCTCCCCTCGGGCATTGGATCTTTGGAATTCGTCTCAAGTACCCCCCTCGCCCCGCGAAGCGAAGCGCAGCGGAGAGAGGGGACCTCATTGTTGAATCTCCCCTCGGGCATTGGATCTTTGGAATTCGTCTCAAGTACCCCCCTCGCCCCGCGAAGCGAAGCGCAGCGGGGAGAGGGTCGGGGTGAGGGGCGTCGGATACACCATGAGAGGGGCGGTTTTGCCCCCACGAATTGCTGCGGCGCCCCTTGCACAACATGGAGAGGGTCTAGATGACTAGAGCGACCGAACGATCACGGCAGCTATTCGAACGCGCATGCAAGCTCTTCCCCGGCGGCGTGAATTCGCCGGTGCGCGCGTTCAAGGCGGTGGGGGGAACGCCGGTTTTCCTCGCGCGCGGCGAGGGCGCCTTCGTGTGGGACGCCGACGGCAACCGCTACGCCGATTTCCTCGGCTCCTGGGGGCCGCTCATCCTCGGGCACGCCAACCCCCAGGTCGTGGCCGCGCTCGCCGAGGCCGCCGGGCAAGGCACGACCTTCGGAGCCTCGACGGAGCGAGAGATCCAGCTCGGCGAGGCCATCCGCGCCCTCTTCCCGTCGATGGAGCGCATGCGTTTCGTGTCTTCGGGCACCGAGGCCACCATGTCCGCGCTGCGGGTGGCGCGCGGATTCACCGGGCGCAGCAAGCTCATCAAGATCGACGGCGGCTACCACGGACACGCCGACGTGCTGCTGGTCGCTGCCGGCTCGGGTGCCGCAACCCTGGGCATCCCCGGCTCGGCGGGAGTGACGGCGGCCGCGGTGGCCGATACCCTCATCGTCCCCTTCAATGACGAGCGCGCGATGGCCGCGGCCTTTGCCGCCAACCCGGGCCAGGTGGCGGCGCTTATCGTGGAGCCGATTCCGGGCAATATGGGCCTGGTACCGCCCAAAGTCGGCTACCTCCAGGCCTTGCGCCGCTTGTGCGACGAGGCCGGTGCCCTGCTCATCTTCGATGAGGTCATCTCCGGTTTCCGGGCCGCGCCCGGGGGCGCGCAGGGACTGTATTCGGTTCGTCCGGACATGACCTGCCTGGGCAAGATCATGGGCGGCGGCCTGCCTCTCGGTGCGTACGGTGGCCGGGCCGACGTCATGAAGGTGGTGGCGCCCGACGGCCCGGTGTACCAGGCCGGAACCCTTTCGGGCAATCCCTTGGCCATGGCCGCAGGCCTGGCCATGCTGAGCCAGCTGAACACCAGGAGCTATGAGCGCCTCGAAGCCATGGGCGCCAGGCTTGAGGCCGGAATTCACGCCGCAATATCAAAATTCAGCTTTGACGCATGCATTCAGCGCGTTGGGTCGGCCTTCACCCTCTTCTTCTTCCCAGGTCCGGTTGCGGATTTCGCAGATGCGAAGAAGGCGAACACCAAGGTTTATGCGGACTTCTTCCACGGCATGCTGGAACGCGGCTTCTACCTGCCGCCCGCCCAGCTCGAAGCGGCCTTCATTTCGCTGGCGCACACGGATGCGGAAATCGAATCTTTTGTCGCCGCCGCCCACGAGACTCTGGCGACGTTACACGTTTTGAGGTAAGAGAAGCGCCCTCGTCGCTATGCCTGTACGGAAAGACGGAGAGAGAGACCATGTCGCAGAAATCACCCCTCGCAATCGTGAACGAAACCTTCGGCGCCAAGGACAAGCTGGTCGACAAGCTGGTCGGGCTTCTCGACCGCGGCGACGAATCGAAGGATGACCTGCGCAAGCGTCTGAGCAGTGCCGCCAACATCAAGCTGCTGCGCCTTCATCAGGTCGCGACGGTGGTGAAGGACAAGTATGGCAACCACGATGCTCTCGTCGAGCAGGTGGCCAAGGCCCTGGGCCGCACCAAGGACAAGCCCTTCGTCGAGCGCCTGGCCGCCTACTCGGATGCGCGGCTGGTCGACCTGGCCAAGGCCACCGAGCGCAAAGCCAAGAAGCCCGCCGCCAAGGCGAAGGCCAAGGCCGCGAAGTAGTCGCGCGTTTCGTCGCGCCCCGGCCGCGATTTCGCCCTATTTCCCGCCGCGAATTTCGATGCGGGCCGAGCCCACGTTGTCGGCGGAGTCCCAGGCGCGCACATTGACGATGTGCGGTCCAGGACCGAGCGCTTTCGGCAGTTGCAGGGTGAAAGCCTCGTCGCGTTCGTCCAGCAATCCGTCGTCGGGCCGGGCCGGCCGCCACTCGCCGCCGTCGACGGCGAACTCGACGGCCGAGATCACCGAGCCCGCGTCGCGGGCTCGGCCGGTGACGCGCATCGGGGTCGCGGCCGTGGCCGCAAGGCCGCGGATCTCCGGCTTGGTGTTGTCGACCAGGAAGGGTGGCGATTCGAACAGGTAGTCGAGGGCGCGGTCGGCGGGCGTGACCTTTTCGTCCGAGGCCCAGACCCGGATGGCGTAGCGCCCGTCGGGAACCGAGTCGGTGTTCCAGTCGTATTCGGCTTTGCCCAAGGGATCCGGTCCACCCAGCGGGCGCCACACGGAATCGCCCACCTGGCGAAACCAGAGCTTGTAGATCGAGCTCGTCGTTGTCGGGATTCTCGACCTTCCAACGCAGCTTCAACGTCGAGGAGTGCGCCCGCGCGCTGCCCGCCGAGGGCGCGGCGGCCGCGGCCGTTCCGCCCGCGGGTGTAGCCGACGATGGCGCGTCGCCAAGGTAGACCTCGGTGATGCGCGCGCGCTGGTTGTGGGGGGCGTAGTAGATCGAGAGGTCCCTCAGCACCGAATCACGGCCGGGCAAGGTCGCGCGGTACTGCAAGTAGCGGCCACCCGGGCTGCGGATGCCTCCCGTGCTCTCCCCCTCGGCGTGGGTGATGTCCGCGAGGCGTAGAAACGACGACCAGCTTGCGTCCGGCTTGCCGGTGTTGCCCGAACGCGTTTCCAGCACCAAGTCGCGCGAGCCGGTCCACCACACGTGGCCCCAACGCGCCGGCGTCTCGGCATCGAACACCTTGCTGAGATAGGAGGCCTCGGAGCCTTGGGCCGGACGCACGCGATAGATGGCGCCGACATCGCCGCTGCCCACGAGAAATCCATCACGGGTTTGCACCATGGTCAGCGCCTGCCGTTCGGAAATGTCGGCCGCCAGGGCCACGGTCCGATCGGGCGCGATCCGGTAGATCTTGCCCTGGCTGCCGGCGGAAGCGAACAGGTTGCCCTTCTCGTCGAGCAGCAAGGCCGTGAAATAGCCATCGGCCAGGGCGAAGAGCTGCTCGATGCGGCCGTCGTCGTCGAGCCGGTAGACGGCGGCCTTGGCCTTGACCGCGTCGGCGCGCACGATGGCGCCCGAAGCGGGCGCAGGACCGGTCACGATGTGCGTGCCCTTGGCCGGCTGCGCGCCGGTGGGCGGAGGATCCTTGGCGTCCGCCGGATTGTCGAAGTCGTTGACAGCCAGATAGATGGCGCCCTGGCCGCGCACGATGGCCCGAACCTCGTCGGCGTCGAAGTCGTGCAAGGCCTCGGAGCGGCCATCGGCGTGCACGCGGTAGAGCAAGGCCTTGCCCGCGGTACCCGCCAAGAGCGCATCGCCATCCCTGGCCAGCGACATCACGTGTTTGTCTCCCGAATCCCAATACAGGTGCGAATGCCCCTTGGCGTCGATGGCGAAGATCTTCCCGCCATCGCCGGTGGCGGCGTAGGTCCTGGCACGCGCGGCATCGTATTCGATGGCCCATACGTGCTCGGCGCCGAGCTTGGCGAACACGCTGCTCTTGCCGGTCTTGGCGTCGATGGCGAAGATGCGCCCGCCCGGGGTCGAGCCGGCCAGCAGGCTTCCGTCGGGCCGCACCGCCAGGGCGGTGACCCACGGAGCATCGATCTCGGCGAACAGTTTCGCGCCACCCGTCCCGGCGGCCGCTACGGCAAAGATGCGTCCGCGGTCGCCGGTGCCGAAGTACGCCGTGCCCCGGTCGCGCGAAAGGACGCCACACCACGCAAACGCCGCGTCGATGGCCACGCGTGTGCTCTTCATGCCGGGCAGCACCTGGCCCGGGGGCGCCACCATGGTGGCCGTGGCCTCCCCTTCCTCGAAGTCCTTGGCTGTGCTCTGGCGAAATAGTCGGGTCGTCGTGGCCGAGGCCGCAGCGGCCGCCAGAAAGGCGCTTGCGCAGGCTACTATCGCCGAGCTGGGACGTCTCATCGCCGCCGAGTGTAGCAGCAGTGCCGAGGGCGGAAACCAAGGAATCTCGCAATCCGGGGATCCATCCGGCACAATCACTGGGTGCTCGACAGTCGATTGCCGTCCGTGCCGCCCGTGCCGCCAGCGCCGCCCGCCCAGAAACAGATCTGGACCATCCTCGAGGTCTTGCGCTGGACCATCGGACGCTTCGAGCGGCAGGGCATCGCGAGCGCGCGCCTGGATGCGGAGCTGTTGGCGACGCAGGCCTTCGGCCGGACGCGGGTCGAGCTTTACACGCACTTCGACCAGCCGCTCGGCGATCCCGAGCTCGGCGCGTACCGCGCCCTCGTGCAGCGGCGCATGGCCGGCGAATCGGTGGCATACATCCTGGGTCGCAAGGAATTCTGGAGCCTGGACTTGCAGGTCGACGTGCGCGTGCTGGTGCCCCGGCCCGACACGGAAACACTGGTCGAGCAGGCTCTGGACCTGCTCAAAGCGATGCCCGACCGAGGGCGAGCCTTGCGCGTGGCGGACATCGGCACGGGCTCGGGCGCGCTGGCCCTGGCCCTGAAGAAGGAACGCCCCGGCGACGAGGTTGTAGCCGTCGAGGTATCGCCGGATGCGCTGGAGGTGGCGCGCGCAAACGCGGAGCGCCTCGGCCTCGAGGTCACCTTCTTGCAAGGCGACCTCGTCTCGCCGCTTGCCGGCCGCGGCCTGTTCGATCTCGTGGCGAGCAACCCGCCCTACATCCCCAGCAAAGACATTGCCGGGCTTTCACCCGAGGTGCGCCGAGAGCCGCGCCTGGCCCTCGACGGTGGCGAGGACGGTCTTGCGCTCGTACACCGGTTGGCCAGCGATGCGCGGGAGGTGTTGGCGCCGGATGGCGTGCTGGCCATGGAAATCGGCGCGGGTCAGGCCGTCGCGGTGACACAGATTTTGCGCGACGAAGACTACATCGCCGTGGGTACGCGGCGGGATCTCGCCGGCATCGAGCGCGTCATCTTCGGCCGGCTAGGCAAGTGACGTGGAAGGAATCAACCTTTCTTTCTTCGTGCCTCTGTGCTCTCTGTGGTGAAAAATCCGAAGGGAATTGCCGAATGAGATGGAGAACCGTGGCAACGGCGTTGCTTTTCACGAGCATGCTTGGGTGCATAGCCCCGACGCAGCGGCGCGAGGACGACTTGATTCGCGACGCGCGCATGTTCAACGACGATTTCCGCTGGGGGCGTTGGGAAATCTTGGGGCAGTCCATGACCCCGGAAGAGAACGCGCTCTTTCAGGCGCGTGCGAACCTGGTGGACAACGACTTGGTCGTCGTGGACTACGAGGTGCTGGGAGTCCGTTTCATGAACAACTCCGAGGCGGCGACGGTCGACGTGAAGATCGAGTGGTACAAGAAGAGCGATCCCTCGGTTCGCCAGGCCACCCTGCAACAACGCTGGGAACGGCGCGGCGGGCGCTGGATGATGATCAAACAGCGGCGCGCCCGCGGCGATCGCTTCCCACTGGTGCCCGAGCCGGCCACCGTTAAACCCGCTCAGGCGGAAACAAAACCGACCCCGAATTAGAATCGAAGGGGATCCCATTCCCGTCTTGTTCATAGGTCAAATGCATGGTAAATGACCCAGATGCTGGTTCGTACTATCGAACAGCGATTGCGCGCTTCGAAGAAGAGCGTCCTTCTACTCGGGGCGCGGCAAGTGGGCAAATCCACGCTCACACGCGCCCTGGGGCCAGACCTCGTCATCAACCTGGCCGACGAGTCTGCGTACCTGGGCTACGCCAAAGATCCAGGCCGACTCCGGCGTGAGCTGGACGCGCTCGGCCGGCCGTCGCTGGTGGTGCTGGACGAGATCCAGCGCCTCCCGACGCTACTGAACAGCATCCAGGCCGAGATGGACGATGGCAGCCGGCACCGCTTCATCCTGACCGGCTCCAGCGCGCGCAAGCTCAAGCGCGGGGGCACCAATCTCCTCCCCGGCCGCATCGTGCTCGAACATCTGGATCCCTTGTCGGTCTGGGAGCTGGGTGACGCGTTCAATCTCGACCGGGCACTCCAGGTCGGCACCTTGCCGGGCATCTATCTCGACCGGGAATCGGGCACCGACGTTCTCGACACCTACGCGACAGTGTACCTGCGCGAGGAAGTGCAGGCCGAATCCATCATCCGGGACGTGGGGAGCTACGCGCGATTTCTGGATATCGCCGCGCTCGGAAGTGGCGACTGGATCAACTATTCCAAGCTTGCGAGCGACACCGAAATCGCCAAGGAGACGGTCCGCCGCTTCTTTCAAATTCTGGAGGACACCTTGCTTGCGTTCCGCATCCCGCCGTTCGAGATCAGCCATCCGTCCCGGCGCGCGAGCCAGAGGGATCGGATACTGCTCTTCGACGTAGGGGTTCGAAATGCCCTTCTCGGGCTGCATCGCCAAGCGCCAGCCGCCACCGACAAGGGCAGACTGTTCGAGCAGTGGATCATCCTTCAGTGTCTCTACTTCGTTCGCGCCCACCACCTTCCCTGGCAAATCCGCGGCTACCGTACGGATGCCGGCGCCGAAGTGGATCTGGTGCTAGACACCGGCAAGAGTCTGGTCGCGATCGAGTGCAAACTGGGGCACAACATGACCACCTCTCGGCTGGGTGGACTTCGCTCATTCGCGACCGCGACCAAGCGGCCAGTTCGGTCCTACGTGGTCTTCCAAGGCGACAAGTCGCAGCGCTTCGACGGCGGTATCCTGGCGGTACCGTTCATGACCTTCCTGCGCGACGTACTTCCCGACCTGGACCACTGACGGCCCGCCAAGACGCCGCGGTTGCCCGAATTGCGGGTGGCGATCAAAGCGAAGCGCGGTCGTCGGGCTCGTTGCCCGAGCGGGCGCGCGATGGGCGCGGCGAGCACGTCTCCATGGAAAGCAGGATCGGCCCGGGCGTGGCGTCGGGCATGGCCGCAACGAAGGGCGCGGACATCATGGACATGGGCACCACGGCGCGCTCCTCGCGCTGCCACAGCCTGCGCAGGGCTTGGCCGAAGCCGCCTTGCCACATAGACAGCGCGCCCACGTAGGAGAAGCCGAAGAGGAAGAGCAGCAAGAACGGAACGGAAACATAGTGCCCGTTGGTGATCGCGATGTGGACCGCGACCACGAAGTATGCCGCCATGAACATCTCCAGGAACGGCGTCAACGACTTGGCGGCGCGGTACTTCTTGCCCGACCAGGATTCGAGCTTGCCGCAGATGCCATGCTTGGGCGTGCGCACGAACTCGGTCTCGCGGCCGAACACCGCCTCGATCACGGCGCGGGTCTGGTTCACGCACAGGCCGATGCCGAGGGAAAGCACGAGTGGAATCTGGGCCAGGGTGCCCCAGGTCGAGTGCGACGTGGAGCCGCTCATACGTGCGACCTCGCGTTCGGACGTCACGTAGAACGAGGCGATGCTGAGGGTGGTGCCGAAGAAAAGTGGAAGATCGATGAGCAGGACCTCGCGCAGGCCGTGGGTGGTGCGGAACATCAAATTGGGCAGGAGCAAAAGTGAGAGCAGCAGCAAGAGCGGGTAGGCGAAGTTGTTGGTCAGGTGGAAGAAGGCCTCGCTCTTCTGGCCGAAGGTCGCGTTCGACCTGAGGATACGCGGCAGAAGCTTGCGCGCGACCTGGATCGAGCCCTTGGCCCAGCGGAACTGCTGCGCCTTGAAGGCGGACATCTCGACGGGCAGCTCGGCGGGCGCCGCGATGTCGGGCAGGTACACGAAGCGCCAACCGCGCAGCTGGGCGCGGTACGACAGATCCATGTCCTCGGTCAGGGTGTCGTGGTGCCAGCCGCCGGCATCGACGATGGCCGCACGCCGCCACATGCCGGCGGTGCCGTTGAAATTGAAGAAGCGGCCCGAGCGGTTGCGGCCCGCGTGCTCCATCACGAAGTGGCCGTTGAGCATCAATGCCTGCGCTTCGGTCAGGGCCGAGAAATCGCGGTTGATGTGCTCCCATCGGCACTGCACCACCGCGACCTTGGGGTCGAGGAAGTGGTGTACGGTCTTTTCCAGGATGTCGGGGTTGGGCACGAAGTCGGCGTCGAAGATCATGACCAGCTCGCCCTTGGCCGTGCGCAGACCGTTGTCGAGCGCGCCGGCCTTGAAGCCCGTGCGATCCGTGCGGTGCACGTACTCGATGTCGAGATCGGGGTAGCGCACGAAGAGCTGCTCGATCTTGTTCTTGCAGATGTCGCAGGTTTCGTCGGTGGAATCGTCGAGCACCTGGATCTGGAAGCGGTCGTGCGGGTAGCGGATGGCGGCCACGGCGTCGAGCAGGCGCTCGACCACGTACATCTCGTTGAACAGAGGTAGTTGCACCGTGACGGCGGGCAGATCGGCGAACTTGCCCGGCTCGACTGGCTGCTTGTCCTTGTGGCGGTAGTACAGATACACCAGCGACGAGCGATGAAACCCGTAGACCGCGAGCAGAGGAAGAATGATCAGGTAGAGCGTCGTGAGCACGCTGGAGGCGTCCATGACAGGCAAGCTACCCCCTCAATTGTCACGCAATTGTAATGATGTGTGATCTTTTGTAAGGAGAGGGCACAGAGGCAGAAGAAACCACCTCGCCCCGCCAGCCACCCAGGTTGGATTTCGGCAGGAGCCACCATCACGCAGCCCGGAGGCCTACCTCCAGGCGCGTCCCCAGGGCTTTGGCCACGCGCTCGAGCAAATCGAGGGTGGGATTGTGGTCGGGATCCTCCAGGCGGGCCACGGCGGGTTGGCTCATGCCTGCTCGGCGAGCCAGCTCGGCCTGAGTCAGTCCTGCACGTTTGCGTGCCCAGCGAAGCGCAAGTTTTACGGCAAGCTTGGCGGGAACGGGCACCTGCAGCGCCCGCGCCCTGCCTTTCGGCCTGGCCGTCTTGGGTTCGGGCGGCGCCTGGCCCGATGCGAGATGTGCTTCCAACCAACCAAGCAAGGCCTCGGAGGCACGCTCTCCAATGTCCTCACCGGGATCGGCGAAGGTCTGACAGCCCGGACAGCCGGGAAACTGGGCCAGCGTCTGCTTGCCTTCTTTGGTGACAATCGCCGTGTAGTACATCGTTTTCACCTCAGCTTGATGCCAGCCTGGCGCCCAATGCTGGCGAGCGTACCGATTGGAATGTCCTTCTTGGGATGCGGGACAGTCACGGTGGTCAGTATACCATAAATGTTATGCGGGGATGCCTCCCCTGATCCAGGCCGATCCCATGGCGGGTCGCGACGATGAGCCTCTGCGAGAACCCCAGCTTGGGCCCCTACTTCATCCGCTTCACGAATTCCCCGCACAGGCGCAGGCGGCGGCGGACGAGGTCGCGGCCGAGCACGGCCAGGGTTTCGAAGAGGGGCGGGGTGGCCTTGCGGGCGGTGGCGGCCATGCGGACGACCATGAACAGCTCTTTCGGATCCCAGGCGATCTTCTCGGCGTAGGCGCGCGTGGCGGCTTCCAGCGCCGTGTGGGAGAAGTCGCGCTGCACGTCCAGGGCCTCGACGAAACCGAACAGGCAGTCGGCCACGTCCTTGGCGGTGCGGTTCTTGGGAATCAAATCCTTGGCGACCGGCGTGTAGTCGAGATCACCCGAGTAGAAGAACTCGGTCATGGGAATGAATTCGTCCAGGCGCTGCACGCGCTGTCGCACGAGCGGTATCAGTTGCTTGAGGTAGTCGTCGCCGAGGCGCCATGCGCGAAGGCGCGCCACGATGCCGTCGTCGTCGAGGGCGCGCAGGTAGTCGGCGTTCATGGCCGACAGCTTGACCAGGTCGAACACCGGGCCGCCCAGGCTCATGCAATCGAAGGTAAAGACCTCGATCATCTCGGCCAGAGTGAACTTCTCGCGGTCGCCCGAGATGGACCAGCCCATGGTGCCGAGGTAGTTGAGCAACGCCTCGGGCAGGAAGCCGGCGGCGCGGTAGTAGTCGAGCGAGACGGGATTCTTGCGCTTGGAGATCTTGGACTTGTCGGCGTTGCGCAAAAGCGGCATGTGGATCCACTCGGGCGCTTGCCAGCCGAAGGCCTTATACAGCTCGACGTGCTTGGGCGTGGACGACAGCCATTCCTCGGCGCGGATGACGTGGGTGATGCCCATCAGGTGGTCGTCGACCACGTTGGCCAGGTGGTAGGTCGGAAAGCCATCGCTCTTGAGCAGGATTTGGTCGTCAATCTGGGTGTTGTCGAAGCGGACCTCGCCGCGCAGGCAATCGGTGAACACGGTCTCGCCGGTCTTGGGCATGGCCAGGCGGATGACGAAGGCCTCGCCGGCCCCCGCGCGTCGGTCGGACTCGGCCTTGCCGACGCCACGACAGTGCCCGTCGTAGCCCACGAACGACTTGCCCTTGGCGGCCGCGCGCATCTCTTCCAGCCGCTGGGCCGTGCAAAAGCAGCGATAGGCCGCGCCCGAGGCGACCAGCTTGGCCACCTCGGCCTTGTAGATCTCGCTGCGTTCCGACTGGCGGTAGGGCCCGCACGGCCCGCCCACGTCCGGTCCCTCGTCCCAACCCACCCCCACCCAGCGCAAGGCGCGCAAGATGGACGCCTCGAAGTCCGGGGTCGAGCGCGCGCGATCGGTGTCCTCGATGCGCAGGATGAACTGGCCGCCGTGCTTCTTGGCGAACACGTAGTTGAACAGGGCGATGTAGGCGGTCCCCACGTGGGGATCACCGGTGGGCGATGGAGCGATGCGAACACGAACCGACATGATGGCTGTCATAAGTCCGCGGTTGGCGGGAGGTAGTCAAGGGGAAAGGGCGTAGGTATCAAGCGGGGCGTACAATGCGCGGCTATGGCATTGGCATCGGCAGCTTTGGGACGACCACGTTGGACGGGGCTCGACGGTATCACCTGGATGAACGTTCACGCGCACGCCGCGAGTCTACTCCCGTTGCGGGTCGCGGCTGCGGTCCACCTACCTATTCCTGGGCGTCCTGCTGTGATCGCTCAGCACCACGAAGTCGGGATCGAGCTGGCTGAGGGTCGGCATGGTCACGCGCTGCCACAGGATGGACGAATCGTAGATGAAATCGAGCACGTACTTCTTCCCCGGTGGCAGGCGGTTCCGCTTGAGCACCCAGGCGATGAGCTCCTTGACCGCGGCGGAATTGAGAAAGTGCAAGCCTCGGATGTCCACCTTCACCTCGTGCAAGCCCTCTTGCTCGGCCGCCGCGTGGATCTCCTCGAAAAATGGGGCCAGGAAAAGCTTGGGACTTGCTTGATCGATTTCCCCGCGGATGGTGACGACGCTACCGTCTGCCTGCAACGAAACCCTGCCCCCGTCGGGGGAAGTGGAATTGACGTTCATGAAGTTCCTTGAATGCAACGGCCCGGTCGGCGGGGATGGACTGTCTCCACGCCAAGCCAGGAGCTAGAGCAGAAGTTTGTACCCGGTTCCATATATCGTCACGATGTAACGTGGACTTGAAGCGTCCTCTTCGATCTTCTTGCGCAGCTTGACCACGAAATTGTCCACCGAGCGGCTGCTGCCATAGCCAGTAACGCCCCAGATCTTCTCCAGAATCTCGTCGCGCGGCACGGGCTCACCGGCGCGTTCGTGAAGCAGGCGCAAGATTTCTACCTCGTAGAACGACAGGGGAACGGTCCTGCGGTTGCGAACCAGCTCGTGTCGGCGCGGGTAGACCGTCGCCTGCCCGATTTGAATGGCTTCGTCGCTGCCAGTGCTGCGATGAAGCCTGCGGAAAATCGCGCCTATGCGCGCGATGCAGCTCGCCCACGGAGAACGGCTTGGTCACGTAGTCGTCGGCGCCGGCTTCGAGGCCGCGAATCTTGTCGGTCTCTTGCGAGCGCGCGGTAAGCATGATGATGGGCACCACGGGATGGCTTTGCCGGATCTCCTCGCACACAGTGAAGCCGTTGATGTCGGGCAGCATGAGATCCAGGATGATCAGGTCGGCACCGCGCTCGCGCAGGTTTTTGATGCCCTCGCGGCCCAGCCCCGTCGTGGCGACCTCGAACTGCTCGAACTCCAGGGCGTCGCGCAGTCCGCGCGCGATGTCCGGCTCGTCTTCGATGACGAGAATGCGGCGCCGATTCGCACTCGCGTTGGTAGCCGAGGTCGAACCGTTCATGGGCTACCTGGACCCCTCGACCGCCGGACCCTGCGCAAGGCCCTCGACGAGGGCGGGAACCGGCGCGGGGATGAAGACTTTGAAGAGGGAACCTTGCGCATCGTCGGGCGTGTCGGATACGGGGCTTTGAACGGTCACGCGACCGCCGTGGGCTTCGGCGATATGCTTGACCAGGGCCAATCCTATACCACTGCCGCGAACATTTCTCTCGCGCGTGCTTTGCGATCGGTAGAAGCGCTCGAACACGCGCGCATGCTCTTCGCGTGGAATACCAGGACCGAAATCGCGCACCGCGAGGGTCACGAAGCCGCCAGCGCGCGCCACCATCACCTCGACCCTGCCACCGTCGACGGCGTGCTTGATGGCGTTGTCGACCAGGTTGAGCACGACCAGGGTCATCTCGTTCTCGTCCATGCGCACGGCGGGCAAATCCGACGCAATGTCGACCACCAGCTTCATCTTGTCGCGTTCGAGCCGGTAGCGACACACATCGAGCGCGCGTTCCACCACCTCGGCCAGATTGCCCTCGGCGAAGTGGTAGCTGGCCTTGCCACGCTCGAGACGCGAGAAATCGAGCACGTTGTCGATGAGGTGCGACAGCCGCTCGGATTCGCGGGTGATGATGCCACCGTACTCGCGCGCCGCCTCTTCGCCCTTGTGACGACCGGTGGCCACCATCTCGCCGAACATGCGGATGAGCGACAGCGGCGTCTTCAGCTCATGCGACACGTTGGCGATGAAGTCGCTCTTCATGCGCGAGGCGCGGCGCTCGGTCAGGATGGCCAGCCACACCAGCACCAGACCCACGACGATGATGACCGTCGCCAGCAAGATGAGAATCCGGCGCAAGCTCTTGGTACGTTCCCACTGCGCCTGAAACTCCTCGGCGTTTTGCGGAACCATTTGAATGCGCCAGCGATAGAGCGCCTTGCCGAACGGCCCCTCGTAGAAGAGCCGGCCGCCCGGACGCGCCTCGGGCCCGGTCGGCCGCACACCCGCGACGAGAGCGTTCGACTCGTCGAGGATGGCCACGCGGCGGTTCTTGCGCACGGGCCCGAGCTCGCCGTCGGCCCATTGTTTGCCGATGAAATCGAGAGTCAGTCTGGCCACCACGTTGTACAAGTCGCCGTCGCTGGCCCTGCGAGCCGTGTAGGCAAGCAGCGCCGAGCCACCACTGTCGAGCACGTCGTGGTGATAGGCGAAGTTGTCCTGATCGAGCTGCGACCAGGCCAGGTTCTTGATCTTCGCGAGCCACGTGATCCTCGCCTGACCCGCATCACCCGACCGCCGCCGTTTGGGATCGGTCTCGCGAGCACGCGGCCACGTGCACACGACGCGGCGGGTCTCGCCGAGCACGGCAAACGAATCGATGCCTGGTCCAGGATCCAAATCGCAGGGATCGGTCGACGAGGGATCATCTTCCAAGACCGCGATCTTGGCGAATAGTGCCAGCGCATCGTGATCGAGCTTGCTTTCGACGGTCTTGGCCAGTCCCTCGGCGTAATCCTGGCATTCCTGGCGAAAGAGCTGCTCCACCGGGCGGGACACGTCCTCGGCGTGCTTGAAACCGTAGTACGCCAAGGCGACGGCGGCCGCAATCATGGCGGGAAAAACCAGGACCAGGATGAGCGAAATGGGGCCGCCCACCCTGAAGTTACCGGCGCCGCGCATGGTTGCCTCGTGTCCGCACGTCGGACCGACTATGGCCCAGGGGTGCCTCGCGAGTCCAGCGCCGCCAGGTTCCCATAATCCCGCGAAAGTCGTGGCCGTGGTCGTGGCCATGGTCCTGGCCGGTTGTCATTGCCTTCGGCCACGGCCAGGGCCACGGTAAGCCGTCTACGTCCACGACCACCATCAGGGATTCGGCGTTCGGCAGGTTTGGATCGGTCGACGCGGCCCGTTCGGCTAAACTCTTACCTGCGCGCTACCGATGCCCTAATGACGGTCCCCATGCCAGAAGGCCCCACCCTTAGTTTTGGACTT
Organism: uncultured delta proteobacterium; assembly: GCA_963824555.1. Lineage (GTDB taxonomy): Bacteria > Myxococcota_A > Polyangia > Fen-1088 > Fen-1088 > Fen-1118. The sequence continues at coordinate 73,048 of CAWGPW010000017.1, forward strand.
CAGATTCAGCCTCAATCGCGCATGGTGTCCATCGTGCGCCGGTTCGTGGAGGAGAGCTTCGAGAAGCTGGTGGGTGATCCGGAGGCGGTGTTCAGGGTTTCCCTGGCCGTGCACGAGCTCCTGGAAAACGCCGCGAAATACGCCGTCGGCGACAAGACCGGCCTCACCGTCCACTTCGAGTCGAACGGCTCGGCGGCAAGGATCAAGCTGACCAACCACACCACGCCCGAGCACATCGCCCGGCTGCGCGCGTGCATCGACGAGATTCAGGCCAGCCCGGAGCCGTTCGTGCTTTACCAGAGCCTGATGCGCAGGACTTTTGGCGTCCAGGACGAATCGGGTCTGGGCCTGGCGCGCATCCGGGCCGAGGGCGAGCTCGATCTATCTCTCGAAATCGAAGGTAGCATGGTCACCATCACCGCGAGTTGCTTGCCATCGAGGATGGAGTCGCATGACTAATTGGGCGGAGACCATGAAGGAAGACGACTTCACCGCGCATGCCAGCACCGACGAGCGAAGGATTCAGGTCAACTTGACCGGGACGGCCGATCTGACGGTCAAGAACCAACTCGATCATTTCCTGCGCGACGTCCACTCGGAGGCGCAACGCTGCCTGGCCGAGGAAGTCACCGTCGATTTGCGCCAGCTCGAATTCATGAACTCGTCGTGCCTCAAGTGCTTCGTGTGGTGGATCAGCACGGTGCAGGAACAGCCCGGGGAGGGAAAATACCGCATCGTCTTCCTGTCCAGCCCATCGGTGTACTGGCAGCGGCGCAGCCTGAATGCCCTAGCTTGCCTGGCCAACGACATCATCACCATCCAAGCGTAGTTCCCGTGGAGAGCCCAGCGCAGGCCGATGTTCCAGACGGTGCCGAGAAGGCGCCCGAGGACGGTGCGAAGACGGCGCTTGCCGAGATCCTGCAGCCGCTGTTCGATTCGCTCGAATCGGGCGTCATGCTGGTGGGTGGCGATGGCAGAATCACCACCTGCAGCCTAGCCATGGCCGTGCTGTTCGGCCAAGCCCCCGAGGCCCTTGTAGGAATCTCCGCCACCGCATTCAACACGCTCACCCTCGGGCTGATGGACGATCCTTCCAAGCCTCTGTGCGACAAGGGACTGTTCCCCATGGACAGCGCGGTCAGATGCGAGGAATTCGAGCTCGCCCGTCCTTCGCGAACCGTGGTCCGCTGGGTGGCCCGCAAGGTCCGGTGTCCGCACTACGCTATCGTGGCCGTCGGCACCGACATCACGGCGGACGTGGATCTAACCCACGCCTATGAACGGATGGCGCTGACCGACCGGCTGACGGGGATTGCCAACCGACGCGGTATCGAGCGCGAAATCAGCCAAGAAATGCTCCGCCTACGCCGCTTTCAAACCCCGGTGTCGTTCGTCCTGTTCGACATCGACCACTTCAAGAACATCAACGACGCGTACGGGCATGGCACGGGAGACGAGGTGTTGCGCCTGGTGGCCAAGGCTATCTCTACCAGCGTGCGTGACACCGACCTGGTCGCGCGTTGGGGCGGCGAGGAGTTCCTCGTCATGCTGCCCGAGACGTCCTACGCGGGTGCCCTTCTGTGCGCGGAAAAAATCCGCGAGAGGGTGGCAACCGTAAGTCTGCGTGTGGGCTTCGAGGTCACCATCTCGGGGGGCGTCTACCAGCCAGGACCCGGCGAATCCATCAGCGATCTGCTGACCCGAACCGACGCCCGTCTCTACGAGGCCAAGAACAAAGGGCGAAACCGCGTCTGCTAGCCCCTGGCTGGCTACGGCGAGGCGTGCGGCGCGCCGCGCCTACTTTTGCCGACTGCGCCTGGTCCATGCGCGGAGAGATCGTGTAGTATCACGCGCGCCGAAGCGGCAGCCTTTGCCATGGTGGCCTGGCGCAACGAACTCGCTGCATCGGCAGGAGAACTCAGCGATGCATCAGCGTATCCGCATAAATCCAGCGTTGTTCGTCATTCTTGCCGCCTCGTCCTGCGCGGGATCCCTCGGCGAAGCCGGATCGTCCAGCCCAGGATCGAGCAAGAACCCGTTCAAGGACACCGCCTTCTTCCTCAATCCTGAATACACCGCGAACGTGGAGGCCACCGCGAAGAAGCACCCGGACGAGGCCGACACGATTCGCAAGGTCGCGACGTACCCGACCGCCGTGTGGCTGGATTCCATCAAGGCCGTGGGCAACCTCCAAGGCTGGCTCGACGAGGCGAAGAAGCAACAAGATGCCACCGGCAAGCCTACGCTGACCATGGTGGTGGTTTACGATCTGCCGAACCGCGACTGCTCGGCCGAATCGTCCGCCGGCGAGCTCAAGGTCTCCCAAAATGGCGAGGCCCGCTACATGAACGAGTTCATCGACCCCATCACGGCGCAGTTCAAGGCTCACCCAACCCAGCCCATCGTCGTCGTTCTCGAACCTGACTCGCTCGGCAACTTGGCCACCAACATGGCGCTGCCCATGTGCCAAGAAGCAAAAACCGCCTACAAGGATGGCATCGTGTACGCCATCAAGAAGTTTGCCCTACCCAATGTCAGCGTGTACCTCGACGCGGCGCACTCGGGCTGGCTGGGCTGGGACGACAACCGGGCCAAGATTGCGAGGATCTTCAAGACCGTCCTCAACGAGGCAGGCGGTCCCGACATGATTCGCGGTTTCGCCATCAACACCGCGAACTACACCAGTCTGTCCAACCGCGATGGCGCCGTGCTCGAGCCCACCAACCCGTGCCCGAACGAGCTGACCTACGCCAAGATCCTGGGCGAGACACTGCAGATGTACGGATTCAAACACCCAGCCTTCATCATCGACACCTCCCGCAACGGCAAGGGGAACATTCGTGCCAAGTGGGGCAGCTGGTGCAACGTGCACGGCGCAGGCCTCGGTGAGCGTCCAAAGGCCGCGCCCGGACCCGGCATCGATGCGTACTTCTGGATCAAGCCACCGGGAGAGTCGGACGGCGTTTCCGATCCGTCGCAAAAGCGCTACGATCCCATGTGCGGCGGTCCCGACGCGGCCAAGGGCGCGCCCCAGGCCGGTCAGTGGTTCGAGTCCTACTTCATGGATCTGGTCCACAACGCCCACCCGCCCCTGTAGTTAGGGGCGCGGAAGCTGATCGATCTTGGCAGCGAGGATGAAGTCGTTCTCGGATAGGCCGCCGATGGCGTGCGTGGTGAGCGACACATCGAGGTTGGTGTAGCGCACGCAAAAGTCGGGATGATGGCCCTCGGCCTCGGCCAGCTCCGCCATGCGATTCACGAAGGCCATGGTGTCCATGAAGCTGGCGAACTTGAAGCGTTTGCGCAGATCGGGAGACCCTGGCTCCACTCGCCATCCCGAGATCTGCGACAGCAAGCGCCTCACCTCATCCGCTGGCAGCGTGGTCGCGCCACCTTCACACGGAAGACATTTCTTTTTTTCGAGCTCCATCGTGGCACCTTCTCGTTTTTCTTCCTGTCGCCAATAGATGCAGCAGCCACGCCCAAGGAAACAGGGGGTGGCGAAGATCGTCGAAAAGTCGTCTGACCCTGCTCGCTAGGACGGCATGGATTGGTGGCTGCCAATCTTGATTTCGAACAGGGTGCCAACGCGGGAATACAGGCCCGCGCACAACAAGGTCATCACCTCGTCGCTGAGGCCGAGCAAGCGTTGGCCCTCCGCGACCACCTGGCCCACCTGCGTGGCGTCCACGTCCCCCGCGTAGAGGCCTTGCTGCTTGGCGAATGCGTTGGCCAGACGAACGATGTTGGAATACGTGCCGGGCGCTGCCGGGTCGTAGACGGCGCATTTTCCCACCGCCTGGCTGATCTCGTCCGGGAGCTGCCAGCGACGGGAAAGCTCGACGCCGATGTTGCGGTGCGAGCGATCGACCACCTGCCGCCACACGCTATGGCTGATCCAAGGCACCGCCGATTTGTGCACGGATGCGAGCTTTTCCGCCTCGAGCAGCAAGGCCGCGACCACGGGCTTGCCCACGTCGTGGAGCAAGCCGGCCAGATAGGCAACTCCCGCGTCCACGACGCCCAGATCCCCCAACTGCCCGGCGATCTCCTTGGCAATGAGAGCCACGGCAAGGGAATGTTCCCAGATGCCACGAAACGCCGACTGGATGCGCGCATCCCGCGACGAAAATGCCTGGTACATCGAATAGTGCACGAGCGCGAGCTTGAGCCCCTCGGTTCCCATGCGCGGAATGGCTTGTTCGAGCGTCGTGGCCGGCGTCTTGCCGGGAAAAGCGGCGCTGTTCGCCAGGCGCAGCACCCGCGACGCCAGCACGGGATCCTTGCCCACGATCTCGCCGACTTGCCTGAAGGTCTGGTTGGGATCCTCGAGCAGCCGCATGCACTGCACCGCGATCGCGGGCATGGCGGGCACGAGCAGGTTGTCGCTGTCGAGACGCTTGAGGATGATGTCGGTGAGCTTGCTGACGACGAAAGAAGCCTCGCGTTTCTCGCGTTTCTCGAAGGTCTCTTCCTCGATCGCGGCGGGCTCGGTGGCGGCCTTGGCCGGCCTGGCCACGTTCTCCACGGCGTCGCGCAGCTCGCGCATGGTGGGGAATCGCCGCGCCGGATCCTTTTCCATGGCGCGCAGGATGGCGTCGCCCATGTGCCTGGACAGCTTGGGATTGAGGTCGAGCGGCGACTCGGGTTTGTCCTGCACGTGCGCGAGCAGCACGTCGGCCGGCGAATCGCGACGGAAGGGGACCGTGCCGGTCAGCATCTCGAAGAGCATGACGCCGAGGGAGTAGATGTCGCTGCGGTGATCGAGCTCGGGTTCGCCGCGACACTGCTCGGGGGACATATAGGCGGGCGTGCCCAAGACCGTGCCCATCATGGTGTTGTGGGGCGCGTTCGCCTGCTGTGCGCCGATGAGCTTGGCAATACCGAAGTCGAGGACTTTGACGTAGTCGGGGTAGTCTGGGTGGTTGAGCAGGAAGACGTTTTCGGGCTTCAGATCCCGGTGCACGATGCCGCGGTCGTGGGCGGCGGCCAGCGCGGAGGCGATCTGGCGCACGATGCGAACCGTGGAGGCTTCGTCGAGAACTTTCTCCCGTTCCAGCCGTTCCCCGAGCGTCTCGCCTTCGAGAAAGCTCATGACGATGTAGTGCAGATCCCCCGACTGCCCGAGATCGGTGATCTCCACAACGTTGGGGTGTCGGATATCGTTGGCGGCGCGGGCCTCGATGAGAAAGCGGGAAACCAGTTGCGGGTTGCGCGACACCTCGGGGTGCAGAACCTTGACGGCGGCGCGACGGCCGATGACCGTGTGCTCGGCGTAGTAGACCGTGCCCATGCCGCCGCTGCGAAGTGCGGTCACCAACCGGTACCCTCCTACGACCTGCCCAACCAAGCTGGCCGGCTTGTGTAGCACCTGCGTCTCTTGGCCCAAGATCCTCTAATTCTGTCAGGGTTACGGTCATTTGGAAACGGGCAATGCGTTGCAAGTTGGGCTAAGATCCTCGGCATAAGGCCTCACCCGTGAGCATTTGCATTTACTGCGGACAGAACCACGACGCGAGCCAGCGCGTCTGTCCCAAGACCGGAAAGGCCGTTGGGGCGCAAGCCGCATCGGTGGAAAGGACCCTGTTCGGTGTCCCGGCTTCCCTCGCGCCGCCCGCGCCTGAACCGAGCAGGGCCGCCCCGCCCGTGACCTTGCCTCCCCCACGCCCCCTGCCACCCAGCAAGCCCGGCAATCGGTCGAGCGCCCTCGCCCTCGGCAAAACCATGTTCGGGATGGCGACTCCGTCGGCCAAATTGCCGCCGCCAAGCCCACCGCCGCCCCGCCTCCCCACCGAGGCCGAGGCCAGGGACAACCCCAATCTGGTCATCCGTCTCGACCTGACCCCGACGCCGAGCGCGAAGGTCGCGACCGGTAGCACGCGCGAAGCCGCGCCCGACATCCTGGGCATCGACACGCCGGTGGACCTGCCCGACCTGCCCAGTGCCGGCATGCCCGCCAACGCCGACGGCATCGACCCGACGCCGACGGGAGAAACACCGACGGACTTGCCGCCGCCAGGGAAGGGCAAGACCTTCGCGCTTCCCCAGCCCGCGGGCGGGGCTACCTCGGGGGATGCCCGGCGGGGGGCGAAGGGCGGGAATTTGCCCGAGCGCCTGACCGCGGATGCGCGCAGCGTGCTCGATCTTTTTCGCTGGGCGGTCGATTCGTACCTACGCAAGCCGGTGCCCTTTTTCGTGCTGGTCGCGGTGCTCGTGCTGCCGGCTTCCGTCTTGCAATCTTGCCTTCTCGCAGGGGTCGCTCACGGTCCTGACGCCTCGGCGTTTACCGGGTCGGCCGCGACGGTCGATTTCTCGGCGCGCAAGGCCGCCTTGGCGGCACGCATTCAGGCCAGCCAGGCCAAAGGGGAAATCGACAAGCAAGCGGCGGCCGAGTTGGCCGCGCTGACCGCGGTCGAGACAACGCAGGTGCGCGCACCCGAGGAGAAGCCCGGCGAAGGCGGCTGGCTGCGCGAGAAACTGGCGCTGCTGATCCAGGGACTGCTGCTCTTCGGTTTGGCGTTCCCCGTGGCCTGCGGAGCGCTGGCCCTCGCGACCGCCGACCAGCAGGGTGGTGCCGCGCTGCCGAGCATCGGCGATCTGTGGCCTATCCTGCTCGCACGCGGGGAGCTCTTCCTGGTCTCCCTGATCCCGGCCGCGGTGCTGGTGGCCGTCGGCAATGCCCTCTTCGTCCTGCCCGGCTTGGTGCTGAGCGCCCTCTTCGTCTTCGTTCCGCACGCGGTCCTGTTCGAGAAGCGAGGCGGTCGAGCCGCGCTTTCACGCAGCATCGAGCTGGTACGAAGCGACGCCGTTCGCGTGACGCTTGCCTTCCTGTCGTTCGCCCTGCTGGGCTTCGTCTCGGCCACCCTGACCGAGCTCGTGCTGCCCGCATCCGGGAGCCGGGCAGTGGTCTTCCTGCATTTCGTCGCCAGCGACCTACTCGCGATCGCCGTCCTACCTGTCCCGGCCATGGTGCTGGCGCGGATCTACATCGATTTGCGCTCACGAACCGGGGCCAACCCCGAACGACTTTCGCGCGCGGCACGGGCCTAGCGCCAGGGCGAGACATGGTCACTCTGCCCGCCGTGCAGGAAGCCCTTCACCGCTTGTACATCGCGGCGCCGGGGGCAGCCCTGCGCAAAGAGGATCGAAAGAAGGCCGCCGAGTTACTCGGCCTGCTGGCCGAGATCGAGCGCGTCGTGGGAGGCGCGAAGCCCGACCGCCCGATCCACCTGGTGGACGCGGCTGCCGGCAAGGCCTATGTCGGGCTGCTGGCCGCGGAGTTCCTTCTGACCGGAAGGATTCGGCCGAGTCACGTCACGCTGATCGAGCGCCACGCCGATCGCGCGGCCCTGTGCCGAGAGGCAGTCGCCAAGGTGCACGCTACGCAGGTGACTTTCACCATCGTGGAATGCGCGGTCGAGAACGCGGCGGCCTGGCCGGACGAACCCGATGTGGTCGTCGCTTTGCACGCGTGTGGACCGGCCTCGGACTCCATCGTCGAGCGGGCGGTGGCATGCCGGACGCGGCACCTGCTGCTCGTGCCATGCTGCACCTCGGAGCACGTGGCGGCGGTCCGGGTGGCAACGCGCCAGGCGGAAGCCCTGGGGCTGCCACGTCATGCCGAGGTCCGGCGTCGCTTCATCCAGGCCATCGTGGATGCCGAACGCACCTTGCGCCTGGAAGCTGCGGGCTATGAGACGACCGTCGTCTCTTTTGTTGCGCCTACGCATACCCCGCACCACCTTCTCTGGCGCGCGCGACGCGTTGGCGAACCCGTTCGCATGGCCGACGCCGCGCAGGGATTGCGGCGTTTGCACGCCATCTAGAGCGGACTGCGAAAGCCCTGTGACCTAGCCGGGGCTGGTGGCATCTAACCAACGCCCCAGCCACCATTGTGACAAGAATAACGAATCCAGTGTTGACGAGAACAGGACCCATTCTGCCGGAATTCGGCACAGATTGCCCCGTGAGGACCGTGTGCATCCACGAGATCGTTTCTGGCGCGTAATCCTGCCCATCGGGGCCTTCGCGATCTTATCGACCCTTTTGGCGGTCGGCTATGCCACCGAACCGGACCGCTTTGCCCTGGGGTTTTCTCCCAAACAACCCATCGCTTTTTCCCACAAGCTGCACGCTGGCGACAACCACATCCCTTGCCTCTACTGCCACACCGGCGCCGAGCGTTCGCGCCACGCCGGCGTGCCCGCAACGGAGACTTGCATGAATTGCCACGCCGTCACCCGGGTCGACAAACCCGAAATCAAGCGCGTGACCGCCGCGTTCAAGGCCAACGAGGTCATCGAATGGCAGCGCGTGTACACCCTGCCCGACCACGTCTATTTCGATCACCGGCCCCACGTGAACGCCGGAATCGCCTGTCAAACCTGCCACGGGGAAGTGCAGACCATGGAGCGGGTCTCGCGCGAAATGCTCATGCGCATGGGCAACTGCCTGTCGTGCCATCGCGACGCTCACGAGGCGGTTCCGCCCGGTTCCAAGATCGCCCAAGGACCAACCAATTGCTTCGCGTGTCACCGATGAAATCCGAACCCCTCGACTCGACACCCTTCTCGCAGCGCCGCCGTTGGTTGGGCGCACTTTCGGCCGCAGCCGCCGGTCTTGCGGCGTGGACCTGGCCCCGCCGTAGCAGGGGCGACACCGTGTCCTCCGCGACGAACCGTGTTCCACGACCCGCCTCATCATCCTCCGATGCCCCGGCCAGCGTCAGGCCCGTGCTCAAACCAGCCCCCGAATCCGTGAAACGCCATGGATGAACGCAAACCTCCCGTCAAGCTTCCAGTGCTCGCCTCGCGCGGCCAACCCGGCGACGGTGACGGCGACGGCGTTTCCCGCCGGCGATTTCTGGCCCTGTTCGGCGCCTCCGCGGCCCTGGCTACGGGCGCGAGCTGCGGGCCAGCGAAAGATCGCGCGGCCATCGTGCCCTACACCAAGAAGCAGGAAGAGATCGTCCCCGGCATCGCGGACTTCTACGCCAGCACCTTTCAGGAGGGCGAAGTCGCGTATCCGGTTCTGGTCAAGGCGCGCGAGGGTCGCCCCATTCACGTCGAGGGCAACGACGAGCACCCGCTGTACAAGGGCAAGACCAGCTTTCGGGCGACCGCGGATTTGCTGGGGCTGTACGACCCCGACCGCCTGCGCGGCCCCCTGTCGAACGGGCGTGCGTGTACCTGGGAGGAGTCCATCGCGGAGCTGGCGCGCGGCTTGAAGGAGGCCTCGGGCAAGGGCGTCGCGCTGGTCACGCCGGCGTTGCTGTCGCCCAGCCGGAAAGCACTGCTCGCGAAATTCGCCGAGGCCCTGCCCGGCCTGCGCCACGTGCAGTGGGAGCCCGTCGCCGACCACGCCGCCCGCGCGGCCGAAGAGGCCCTCTTCGGCAATATCCGACTCCCGCGGTATGCTTTCGATGAGGCGCGGGTCATTCTTGCTCTGGAGGCCGATTTCCTGGGAACCCTCGGCGACACCGTGTCCGCCATCGCGGGCTTCGCCGGCATGCGCCGCCCTGCTTCGTTCGCTGGCACCATGAACCGCCTCTACGTTCTGGAGGGCGGGATGAGCTTGACCGGCAGCAAGGCCGACGTGCGCATGCCCATGCGTCCATCGGCGCTCGCGCGCATCGCATTCGGGCTTTTGCGCGCGGTTCATCTTCAAGGTGGTCGCGCCCTGCCAGCCGGCCTGGAGCCGTCGGCGCTCGACGCCTTCGCGCTCGACAAGTTGCCCGAGGCCAGGCCGTTTTCCGCCCAACTCGACGCCCTGGTCAAGGATCTGTGCACCGCTGGCGACAGGGCCCTGGTGCTGGCCGGCCCGGCGGCCTCGACCGAGGCACACGCCGCCTGCCACATGTTGAACCGCATGCTCGGGGCCGAAGGCAAGACCGTGCTCTCGGAGGTGGCCGCGCCTGCGCTGGCCGCGCCCGCCGACTTCAAGAAGCTGGTCGACGACATGGCGGCCGGCCACATCGCAGCCGTGCTGTTCTGGGACGTCAATCCCGCCTACGACCTGGCCTCGTCCGACGACGGCGACGGCGCCTGGCGAGCCGCCGTGGCCAAGGTACCCCTGCGCGTTCGCCTGGGCTTACTCCCCGACGAGACGGCGGCCTCGTGCAACCTGGTCCTGCCCGTCAACCACTGGCTGGAGAGCTGGAACGATTTCGAAACCAGCCAAGACGCGCTGACCCTGCAGCAGCCGATCGTGGCCCCGCTTTACGACACCCTCCAGGGCGATGACGTCCTTTTGCGCTGTCTTGCCGAGCTTGGACGCCCGCTGGCCAAAACCTATCTCGATTTCCTCAAGCAGCGCTGGCAAGACGAGGTGCAGCCCAAGGCCAGCCCCATTCCCTTCGCGCGCTTCTGGAGCGTATCCCTGCACGACGGACTCTTTCGACGAACCCCCGCGCCGCCCGCCGCGCGCAAGTTGAACGGCGAGGCATGCGCTCGCGCCGCCAGCGCGGCCGTCAGGACAGAAGCCGGCCCATTCGAGCTGGCGTTCGACGTCGATCCGCGCCTCTACGACGGTCGCTACGCCAACAACGGCTGGTTGCAGGAGATGCCCGATCCGATAACCAAGACCTCGTGGGGAAACCCGCTGTCCATGTCGCCCGCGGATGCGGATCGCCTGCATCTCAAGAACGGTGATCTGGTGGCCCTGGGCAAGGGCACGCCGCTTCCCATCCTGCGCCAGCCTGGACAGGCCGAGGGTGTGTTGCGCCTGACCCTCGGCCATGGCCACTGGCAGGGCAGCGTGGCCTCGGGGGTGGGCGCGCGCGCCTGGACCTTCGCACCCCAGGCTGGCGCGCGCGTCGTGACGATCGCGGCGGTGGGCCCCACCGGGGGCCGTCAGGAGCTGGCCTTGTCGCAGGATCACGACACCAGGGACGGTCGCGACATCGCCCGCCAGTGGTCGCTGGCGGAGTACGCGCGCAAGCCCCAGCACGAGCTGGAGCGAGAAGAGCTGCCCTCGCTCTACGACAAACTGAAGTACACGGGACCGCGTTGGGGAATGGCCATCGATCTGTCGTCGTGCGTGGGCTGCGGTGCCTGCGTGGTGGCCTGCCAGTCCGAGAACAACACCCCCGTCGTCGGCCCCGAGCAGGTCCGCAAGGGACGCGCCATGCACTGGATGCGCATCGACCGCTACTACGAGGGCGACACCGCGTCGCCCAGCGTGATCCACGAGCCCATGTTGTGCCAGCACTGCGACAATGCCCCCTGCGAAACCGTGTGCCCGGTGCAGGCCACCAACCACGGTCCCGACGGCATCAACCAAATGGCCTACAACCGCTGCGTAGGCACGCGCTATTGCGCCAACAACTGCCCGTACAAGGTCAGGCGCTTCAACTTCCTCGATTTCACCAGCGAGACACCCGAGTCCTTGCAGCTCGCCTTCAATCCGGAAGTCACAGTCCGCCCGCGCGGCGTGATGGAGAAATGCACCTTCTGCGTGCAACGCATTCGCAACGCCGAGCAGGTCGCCAAGCGCGACAAGCGGGATCTGCGCGACAAGGATGTCGTTCCCGCGTGCGCCGTGGCCTGCCCGGCCAGCGCCATCGTGTTCGGGAACCTCCGCGATCCCGAAAGCGAGGTATCCAAGATTTCGCGCAGCAACCGTGGCTTCCATGTGCTCGAAGAGCTCGGCACCAAGCCGGCCATCACCTACCTGGCCGTGCTCAAGAACCCCTCCGTAAAAGACGGTGGAAGAGGTGAACGATGAAGTCCGCGGCCGCAGAGCTACCGGCTGACCTACAACCGATGGAGCTCATCGAGGGCACGGTCACGCCGGGCTCCCTCGACGATCAGGTTCTGCAATTCCCGGACCGGCGACCGCCGCGCGCCTGGTACGTCGCCCTAGCGGTGACGCTAACAGCGCTCAGTATCGGCGGCTTCTGCATAGCCTGGACGCTGTACTACGGCATCGGCACGTGGGGCAACAACCGTCCGGTGGCGTGGGGCTTCGGCATCATCAACTTCGTATTCTGGATCGGCATCGGCCACGCGGGTACGCTGATCTCGGCCATCCTTTTCCTGTTCCGGGCTCGCTGGCGCAACGCCATCGCCCGCTTCTCCGAGGCCATGACCATCTTCGCCGTCATGTGCGCGGGCATCTTCCCCGTGCTCCACACCGGCCGGCCGTGGTTCGCCTACTGGCTCTTTCCCTACCCCAACGAACGCTCCATCTGGGTGAACTTCCGCTCGCCGCTCATCTGGGACGTGTTCGCGGTCAGCACCTACTTCTCGGTGTCGCTGGTTTTCTGGTACCTCGGCCTCGTGCCCGACTTCGCGTCCATGCGCGATCGCACGCCCGAAGGCATCCGCAAGCGCATCTATGGCGTGCTCAGCATGGGTTGGCGGGGCGCGGCTTCACACTGGGTCCACTTCGACAAGGCGTACCTATTGCTCGCGGGCCTGGCCACGGGTCTCGTCATCAGCGTGCACAGCGTGGTGTCGTTCGACTTCGCCGTGTCGCTGGTACCGGGCTGGCACATGACCATCTTTCCGCCCTACTTCGTGGCGGGCGCCATTTTCGCCGGTTTCGCCATGGTGGTCATGGGGCTGATCGTGGTTCGCAAGACCATGAACCTTGCGAACCTCATCACCGACAATCACCTCGACACCATGAACAAGCTCATCCTGGCCATGTCGTGCATCATGGGCTACGCGTACTTCATGGAGGGCGGCACGGCCTGGTACAGCGCCAATCCCTACATCCAGCACACCTTCATGAACTACATCAGCGGGTTCTACGGCTGGGCCGGCATCACCACCATCACCTGCAACATCATCATCCCGCAGATCTTCTGGTTCCGCCGCATGCGCCGGTCCATTCCGGTCATGATCTTCGTGGCGCTGGCCGTGACCCTCGGTATGTGGATGGAACGCTTCGTGATCATCGTGATTTCGCTTAGCCAGGACTACTTGCCCACCTCGTGGCACAAGTACTTCCCGACCAAGATCGACTTCGGCATCCTGCTCGGTTCCTTCGGGCTGTTCTTCACCCTGGTGTTGCTCTTTGCCCGCGTGATGCCGGTCATCGCCACCAGCGAGATGAAGGCCAGCCTGCCCGGCGCCCAGGCGGAACACGGAGGCGGCCATGAGTAGCCCCGCCTCTACCAACACCTTCGCGGTTCTGGGCCTCTACACCGACACCGACAAGATCATCGAGGCCGCGAAACAGATTCGCCCGCGCAAGCTCGGGCGGCTCGAAGCCTACACGCCCTACCCGGTGCACGGGCTCGATGCCGCCGTCGGGTTGCCGCCCTCGCAACTCGGCAAGCTGGTGATGGGCATGGGACTGCTCGGTGCGGCCCTGGCGCTGCTCTTCGAATGGTGGACGAGCGCGGTGGACTACCCGCTGATCGTGGACGGCAAGGCGCTGTTCTCGTGGCAGGCCTTCATCCCCGTGATGTTCGAGGTCACGGTGCTCTTCGCGACCTTCACCGCGGGCCTGGCCATGTTGTTCGCCTACAACAAGCTGCCCTTCTTCGGCCATCCGGTGCTGCATGCCAAGGCCATCACGGGTATCACGCGCGACAAGCTCGCGCTCAGCATCGAGAGCACGAACGCCGCCTTTGATACCGAGGCAGCCCGCCAGGCATTGATAGACAACGGCGCCGAGTCGGTGGAGATCGTGCCGATTCCAACCTGGGATCGGCCGCTCAGCTTGATCGGGCTTCTGCGCACCATCGCCGCCATCGCCGCCGCGTGCCTGGTGGCAGGTGCGGGGATGTTCGCTCTCGAGAAGCTGATTCCCGTCGTCCCCCCCTACATCCACATGCACAACCAGCCCAAGCTCAACGCTTTTCGCTCGAGCACGTTCTTCGCCGACGGTCGTGGCATGCGTCCTGCGGTTGCGGGCACGGTGGCGCGCGGGCATCTTCCGCCTGCCTTCACCACCCCAGAGGAGGCCGGCGCCATGCTCAGCAACCCGCTGCCACTCACGCAAGAGATCGCCGAGCGTGGGCGCAAGGTCTTTGACGACCACTGCGCGGTATGCCACGGCACCGTGGGCGACGGCGTGGCAAAGCTCTCGCGCGCGTACGGCGCCAAGCCGGCCAATTTGCTTTCGACCGAGGCGCACAACCGGTCCGACGGCTACATCTACGGCGTCCTGATGCTGGGTAAGAACGCCATGCCAAGTTACGCCCCGGATCTGGACGAGTCCGACCGCTGGGCGGCCGTCCATTACGTGCGCGTGCTGCAGCGGTCCCAGAACGCCAAGGACTCGGATCTGCCATGACCCCGAACGCCGCACCCCGCTCTTCGCTCGCACGCAACGCCTTGATCGCGCTGACCCTCCTTGGCGCGGCGGGAACCGTGCTGGTCTACGCCAAGGAAGAGCCGTCTCGCTTCTGGGCCAACTGGCTGGTGTGGACGCTCTTCCTGCTCACCCTCGGCCTCGGCAACCTGTTCCTGGTCGCGCTCGAACGCCTGGTGGGCGCGCACTGGAGCGTGCCCATGCGCCGCGTGCCCGAGCGAATCGCGTCGCTGATCCCGCTGGCCGTACCACTTCTCATCATCGCCTTCTTCAGCCTGCCCGTGCTCTTCCCCTGGACCCGCGCGGAGGCGGCGCACAATCCCATCCTGGTCGCCAAGGCACCTTGGCTGAACGTGCCCTTCTTCGCCATTCGGCTGGCTGCGTGCTCCCTCCTCTGGCTGCTCTTCTATTCCTTCTATGTGCGCGGCTCTTTGCGCCAGGACGAAAGCAAAGACGCCGCATTCACCATTCGGGCGCGCAAGCTGGCCCCGCCCTTCGTGGTGGTCTTCTTCTTCACGGTGACCATCCTTGCCTTCGACTGGATCTCGGGTCTCGAGCCCGAGTGGTACAGCGACATGTTCGGCGTGTACCTCTTCGCCGGCACGTTCCTGTCCGGCATCGCCGCCATGGCGCTCGGCGTGCTCGGCCTCCTTCGCAAGGGCCGCCTGCCCGAGGTCAAGCCCAAGCACTTCTACAATCTCGGTACCCTGGGCCTGGCCTTCACGGTCTTCTACGCCTACATCGGCTTCGCCCAGTACATGCTGATCTGGTACGCCAACCTTCCCGAGGAAGTGGTCTGGTTCAAGCACCGCATCGAGGGCGCCTGGTACCCCGTGGCCATGCTCCTGCCGATCTTCCACTTCGCGCTTCCCTTCTTTCTGCTGATCGGCGCCGTGGGAAAGAAGAACCCGAAGATTCTGCGCGTCGCCATGCTCTCGCTCCTGTTCGCCCACTTCGTCGACATGTACTGGCTCGTCTTCCCGGTGCTCGGCCCGCAGCCTCTGCTCGGCTGGCCCGAGCTCGTCATGGCCTGTTTCTTCCTCGGCCTCGGTCTTCTACAAATTCGTCGCGCCATGGGCCGCGGTGCCGACATGCCGGTCGGCGATCCGCTGCTCGCCAAGGGATTGGAGTGGCAGCTATGAGCGACGAGCGCACCCCATCCACTTGGCGCGAGGAAGCCCAAGGACTGGCCGGACGCTATGCTGTTTTCTCCGGTGTGGCCATCATCTTCGTGCTCTTCGGCCTCATTATCGTTCCCGCCTTGATGCGCGAGCGACAGCCGCAAAGGCGCGCGCCTTCGGACCAACCAGCGGCGGCCAGCGTGGGTTGGCTCGATCAAGCGGAGATGCCGCCCAGCAAGGGTAGGGATTTGCCGCCCGTGGATCCGGCGACGGTCATGACCCCCAATCCCAAGCTGCTCGCGCGCGGCGAGGCGCTGTTCAAGCAGAATTGTACCTCGTGCCACGGCGACGCCGGACACGGCGACGGCCCCGCGGCGGGTACGCTTACCCCCAAGCCGCGCAACTTCACCCAGCCCGACAAGTGGACGCGTGGCTACCGCATCACCGACATCTTCACGACGATCACCTCCGGCGTGAAGGGCACCGGCATGGCCGCATTCGATTTCATCGTTCCCGCGGATCGCATGGCGCTCGCGCACTACGTCCGCTCGCTCGGCAAGTTCGATCACGGTCCCGAGGATCCCAAGGCGACCGAGGCATTGGCCAACCAGTTCCGTTCCAAGGGGGTGCATATTCCGAACCGCATTCCCGTCAGCATGGCCATCAAGAAGATGCTGCAAGAAGAGCAGGCCGTGCCCCCGCTCAAGCTGCCCGCCCGCGATGACCTTTCCCCCACGGCCGATTTGTTGCGCGAGGTGATCGTGGATCCGGCGCGCGCGGCGCGCACCATGGCCGCCACGTCGAATCGCGCCGATCGTGCCGCCATCGCGCGCGACTGGGCAGCCGGCGCGCCTGCCAACGGTTTCGCTCCCGCGCTGGCCGGTGTCACGGCCGCCGAGTGGCAGGACATCAGTCGCGCGCTGCTGGGTGAGGAGGCAGTGGCGCAGGTCCCTTCGGAGGAGCAGGCTAAGCAACCATGAAGACCCTACTTGCAACCTGTTTGTTGTTGTCGCTGCCGGCCCGACTGGCCCTGGCGGTAACGCCCACCGCGAATCCGCCCGACCTCGGCATCGACGAAAAACTGGGGCAGACGGTCCCGCTCGACCTCAAGCTCGTCGACGAACAGGGCGACCGGGTTTCCTTGCGCGAGCTGATCGACAAACCGACTCTGCTCACGCTCAATTACTTCCGCTGCACCGGCCTGTGCACACCGCTTCTCAATGGCGTCGCCGAGATGCTGCAGAAGACCGATCAGCTCCCCGGCAAGGATTTCCAGGTCCTGACCGTGAGCTTCGACCCGCGCGACAACGCAGAGCTGGCGGCCGAAAAGAAGAAGAACTACACCAAGCAACTCGGCCCCGCCTTCCCGCAGAGTGCCTGGCGCTTCTTGACCGGCGACCCGATTTCCACCAAGCGACTGGCCGACGCGGTCGGCTTCAAGTTCGCCAAGCACGGCGAGGACTACGTCCACCCGGGCGCCATCATGGTGCTCTCGCCCACCGGCATGGTGGCGCGCTACTTGTACGGGATCACCTTCCTGCCCTTCGACGTCAAGATGGCCGTGACCGAGGCCGCGCAAGGCCGCACCGGCCCCACCATCGCCCGTCTGCTCAGGTTCTGCTACAGCTACGACCCCTCTGGCCACAGGTATTCCCTCAATGTCACCCGCGTCGCCGCCGCCTTCACCCTCATGCTGGCCGCCGGGTTCGGCATCGCCGTGGCCGTGAAGCGCAAGAAGCATCCCAAGTCCGACGCCAAGGAGGCTTCGTGAGCACCGCCGCCGCAACCATCGACGCCGCTCCCATGAGCGAGCCCGACTTCTACGCAGGCTCCTCGCGCAAGGGCATTCTTTCCTGGCTCCTCACCACGGATCACAAGCGCATCGGTCTCATGTACCTCACCGCCATGACCACGTTCTTCCTGGTGGGCATGACCATCGGCGTGCTTATGCGCATCGAGCAGCTGACCATGGGCCCCACGATCATGAAGGCCACGACCTACAACGCCATGTTCACCGTCCATGGCGTGATCATGATCTTCCTGTTCGTCATCCCCGGCTTGCCCGCGGTGTTCGGGAACTTCTTCCTGCCCATCATGATCGGCGCCAAGGACGTGGCCTTTCCACGCTTGAACCTGCTGTCCTGGTACCTCTACATGTCCGGCGCCACCATCGCCGTGACCTCGCTCTTCACCGGCGGCGGTCCCCCCGACACCGGGTGGTCGTTCTATGTGCCCTACAGCGTGAGGACCGGAACCAACGTCACCCTGGCGGTCTTCGGCGCGTTCGTGCTCGGTTTCTCCTCCATCCTCACCGGCCTCAACTTCATCACCACCATCCACCGCATGCGGGCCAAGGGCATGAATTGGATGCGCATGCCGCTCTTCCCATGGTCGCTCTACGCGACCGCCTGGGTGCAGGTGCTGGCCACGCCCATCCTGGGCATCACGCTCATGCTCGTCATCCTCGAGCGCGTCTTCCATCTCGGCATCTTCGATCCCGCCATCGGCGGCGACCCCATCCTGTACCAGCACCTGTTCTGGACCTACTCGCACCCGGCGGTCTACATCATGATCCTGCCGGCCATGGGCGCCATCTCGGAAATCATCCCGACCTTCGCCCACCGGACCATCTTCGGTTACAAGGCCATCGTGTACTCCAGCATGGGAATCGCTGCCCTCGGCTCGCTGGTGTGGGCACACCACATGTTCACCAGCGGCATGAGCGAATTCGCCATCGTCGTCTTCTCGCTGCTCACCTTTCTGGTCGCCATCCCCAGCGCCATCAAGGTCTTCAACTGGGTGGCCACGTTGTACAAGGGTTCGGTCGAGTTGCGCCCGCCCATGCTCTTCGCCCTGGCCTTCATCTTCCTGTTCAGCATCGGCGGGCTCACCGGTCTGTTCCAGGGCGCTCTCGCCATCAACGTGCACATCCACGACACCTACTTCATCGTGGGGCACTTCCACTACGTCATGTTCGGCGGCACCGGCTTCGCCTTCTTCGCGGCCATCCACTACTGGTATCCCAAGATGTTCGGCCGCATGTACAACGAGCGCACCGCCATCGTGGCCTTCGTGCACATCTTCGTCGGCTTCAACCTGTTCTACTTCACCTTCCTGGTGCTGGGCATGGAAGGCATGCCCCGCCGCTACTACGACCATCTGCCGCAGTTCCACACCGGACATCTCGTCGCCACCATCGGATCCTGGATCATGGTGGCCGGGCTTGCTCATGATGTTCGTCAACCTTTTGCGCGGCCTCTTCCGCAAAACACACATTCCCGCCAACCCTTGGGGCGGCGTGACCCTGGAATGGACCGTTCCCTCGCCTCCACCGGTCGAGAACTTCGACGTCCTGCCGGTCATCACCGAGCCGCCCTACACGTTCAATCCGCCGGCCAAGGAGCACGCGACATGAGCGCATCCGCCGAGCCCCAGCCCGCCAGCGAGCACGCCCCCGAGCGCGCCGCTGAGCACGCCGCCCCACACCGCGACTATGACGGCGCCAAGCTCGGCATGTGGATCTTCGTATTCACCGAGCTGATCCTTTTCGGCGGTTTGTTCGTGGCTTACGGCACGTACCGATCGATGCATCCACACGACTTCCATCACGCTTCGGGGGAACTGAACGTTACCCTGGGCGTAATCAACACCCTGGTGCTGCTCACCAGCAGCTTAACCATGGTGCTGGCCATCGCCGCCCTCCGCCTTGGGCGCAAAGTGCAGTCCATGGTTTTCCTCGGCTCGACCATGGTGCTCGGCGTGGTCTTCCTGGTGAACAAGTTCTTCGAGTGGATGGCCAAGATTCACCACGGCCTCTATCCCGGGGCAGAACACCTGATGACCCGCCCTCCGGGCGAGCGGTTGTTCTTCGGCCTGTACTTCGGCATGACCGGGTTGCACGGCTTGCACGTCACCGTCGGGGTGGTGGTGATGTCGGTCATGCTGATCATGCTCAAACGCGATCGCATTCGCCAGGACGACTTCATCAAGCTGGAGAACGCGGGCCTCTACTGGCACCTCGTCGACGTCATCTGGATCTTCCTCTTGCCTCTCTTCTACCTGGCCGCCTAGCCCCATGAACCATCGCCCATGAGCCCAAGCATGCAACACGAAGCCGAACAGCCGCACATCGTCGGCTACGCGACCTACATCAAGGTGTGGCTGGCGCTGGTCGTCCTGACCATGATGCTCGTCGGACTGAGCCTCACCCACCGGCCGAACCTCGCCCTGCTCGGACTGCTGGTCATCACGCCGACCAAGGCCAGCCTGGTGTTCTTCTATTTCATGCACCTCAAGGACGAGAGCGCGGCGCTCAAGTACATGGTCGCCATCGCCATCGCCGTGCTGGTCATCTTCATCCTTCTCACCTTCTCCGATTATCTCTTCAGGTAGACGACGATGTTTGGCGGAGCTTCCAGTTTCTCGGACAAGGTCGACGCGGTCTTTCTCTATATTTCCGCGCTGACCATCGCGTTTCTGGTCTTCATCACCTTCGTGATGATCTACCTCGTCGTGCGCTACCGGCACGGAAAAGGCAGGAAGGCGGAGGATATCCACGGTCACACGGTGCTCGAGCTGATGTGGACTGGCATCCCCTTGGTCTTGTTCCTGACCATGTTCTATTACGGCTGGACGAACTATCGCTACCTGCGCGAGGTCCCGCGCGACGCCATGGTGATCCAGGTGACGGCTCGACAATGGGCGTGGTCGTTTACCTACCCCAACGGCCGTCAGACCAGCGAGCTCTACGTCGCCCTCGGGCGCCCGATTCGCCTCAACCTCAAATCCCTCGACGTCTTGCACGGGTTCTACGTGCCGGCGTTTCGGGTCAAGTCCGACGTCGTTCCGGGCAAGGACAACTACGTCTGGTTCCAGGCCGACCAATTGGGCGACTTCGACATCGAGTGCACGGTCATGTGCGGGGTCAACCACTCGTACATGCTGTCCAAGGTCCACGTGATTCCCGAGGCGGCCTTCTCGACGTGGTACTTCGGTGAATCGGCGGAGCCGCCCAAGCTCGCGGAGACCGGACCCGCCGGCCCCGATCCCGGGCGCGGCGAACGCGCCTTCAAGCTCAAGGGCTGCGTGGCCTGCCACACCACCGACGGATCCAGGCTGGTGGGACCGACGTGGAAAGGGCTGTGGGGCAGCCAGGTCGCGGTGCTGACGGACGGCAAGGAAGCGACCGTGACGGCCGATGAGGATTACATCAAGCGCTCGATCCACCATCCCCCGCAAGAAGTCGTCAAGGGCTTCGCGGCGCAAATGCCCAAGGTCGAGTTGAAAGAGCGCGACGTGGACGACTTGGTCGCGTTCATCAAAACCCTGCGATGATGGAGCCGTGGTGAACCGACGCGACTTCGCCCAGCTGTTCAAGTTTCCTATCTCGATGATGTCGACGGTGTCGGCCGCGACCGGTTACGTCGCGTATACCCATGCCTTGAGCTGGCGACTCTTGCCCATGTCGGGCGCGGTCTTGATCCTCGCCTTCGCCGCTTGCGCCCTCAACGAGGCTCAGGAACACAAGCTGGACGCCCTGATGGACCGCACACGACGACGGCCCATTCCGTCGGGCAAGATTTCCGTCGCCGGGACCGTCGTTCTGGCCTCGGCGCTCGGCGCCGTGGCCTTGGCTTCGCTGTGGCTCATGGGTGGGGCGGTGGGGGCCGGGCTCGGCGCCTTGGCCGTGATTTGGTACAACGGCATCTACACCTACCTGAAACGCGTCAGCTCGCTTGCCTCGGTGGTCGGCTCGGTAATCGGCGCCATTCCCCCGGCCATCGGCTGGGTGTGCGCCGGCGGCGCGATCGACGGCCCTATCCTCGCGCTATCGTTCTTTCTGCTGATGTGGCAGGTGCCGCATTTCTGGCTGCTGGCGCTGGGTATCAGCGGCGACTACGAGCAGGCGCAGTTCCCCACCTTCGTGCGCGCCATAGGTACCGCGTCCCTGTCGCGTGTAACCTTCATGTGGACCGCGGCCACCGCGGCCTCGGCGCTGCTTCTTCCCATCTTCGGCCTGTCGAGCTCGCCCTTCCTCGGCCTTGGCCTGGTGGCCGCAGGCGCCTGGCTGACGATCGTTGCCTGGCGCTCGCTGCGCGCCCCGAGCAAACAGGGCTTTCGCAGAGCTTTCCACGCCATCAACTACTACGCCGTGATGGTCATGGGCGCCGTGATCCTCGACGCCATGCTGGGCCGCTGATCGGCCGTAGCTTGCGCCGCCATATCGGCACGGCGTTGAAGTCGGGCGCGCCTCTGGCGCGAAAATAGGCGAAGATAGTACCCGCTTTGGGAATCACGCCTACTTCGTCGCTTGACCGCTGGGTCCGCAACGGCGTGAAACTCGTCGCTCTGCTGGCGAGTTTCCGCTTGCTTGGCTTGGCCATCTACGACACCAACAACGAGCAACACATCCCGCTCGTGCAGATCGCCAACGACCCGAGTTTATACCCGGGCGACCCATTCATGGCAGCGATGTCTCACTACCCCGGATTGCTCTGGCGGATCCTGTGGGTCCCGTTTCGCTTCCTTCCGGAAGCGCCACTCTTGGTTCTGCTGACGGTTCTTCAGCGAGGGTATTGTCTGTACGGGGCCGGACGACTCGCGCGAACCCTGGCCGGCCAAAGTCGCACGACCGAGGCTGTGGTGTGGTGTCTCTTCGCGTTCGGTATGTCTCCCTTGCTTGGCCGGGGGACCGTGCTGCCCCGCAACTTCGAACACACGAGCTTGGCGGTGGCGAGCTACCTCCTGTGTCTGAGCTTCGTTCTCGAAGGCAAGCCGCTCCATACCGGAGTCTTCTTCGGGCTGGTCGGGATTGCCAACATCATGCACGCGGTGCACGGAGCAATCATGATGGCCGTGGTCGCCATCGCATCTCCCGAGGCTCGCTCCACGCTGAAGCGCCGACGTGCGTGGCTGGTCGCCTTTCTGATCATGAGCCCCGCGATTGTCCTGGCCGCGCAAACCATGCGGCAGCCGCGCATCAAGCCGGAGACCTACCTGCGTCTGCTCTCGCTCTACGTGCCCCAGCATTACCTGCCCTCCAGCTGGACGTTGCGGGAGTGGATTCTCGCCGGCCTGGCAGGCACCGCCGTGCTGCTGTGTATTCGCGTAGCGATCCTCGGCAAGGGCGCGACACGGTTGGTGCTGGGCCTTACCTTGGGTCATTTGGTCCTGCTGGGAGCCGCCGTGGCCGTCGAGGTGCTTGGCAGCGCAGGCTGGATCAACCTGCAATTCGCGCGTTCCAGTGACTTGTGGACGCCAGTGGCCGCGGTGTTTGTCACCGCAACCGTGGTCGTGACCTTGGAGAAGTACCCCCAGAATGGCTGGGACGCTCGGGCTTGGCGCTGTGGCCCTGACCGGTGTCTTTCTCCTTTGGACTTTTCACGGTCTTCAGGTCGCGCTGGTCGCACTGGCAATACCCGCCTGGCTGGTTCTCGCGATCGGGGGGCGACTGCGTCGACCGTGGCTGGTTCACTTCGCGCCACTGGTGCTTCCGCTGTGGATACTCACGGCCTTCTCGGGCTGGCTGTTGTTGTCTCGTTCCGCCCCCCACGCACCCTTCCAGATGCGCAGCGAGGCCGAAGTTCAACTCGCGCAGTGGGTCGCCAGCCAGACTCCGGTCGACGCCGGCTTTCTCACCGACCCTTCGTGGGCCGCGTTCCGCATGCTCTCGCGTCGCAGCTCCTTCGTAACCTGGAAAGAGGGCTCGGGCATGCTCATCTACCACCCCTTTTCGCGTGATTGGGTCAAGCGGCTTCGCGCGCTGGGGGTCGACCCGATGGACTCGCAACTGGTCTTTCCGCGATTGATGGCCGCCTCCTCACAAGCCTTCGCCAAGCTGGACGACCACCGCGCACTCGATCTGGGCGCTCGGTTCGGCTTGAGCTACTGGATCGTTTCTCGCCAAAAGGTCAGCGCGCTGCCCGTTGTCCACGAAAACGAGTTCGCCAAGATCTTGCTGCTCCGGCCAGGAAGGACGGCTGGGCTGCAGTGAAGTCCTTGCTTCATGAGGGGCTTCGCTTCTGGAGCTGACTGAGAGCCTACGCCAAGGTCGAGGCGGCCCGTGGCCGCGGGCTTCCGGGCGGCCTCTTGGGTGGAATGCTAGCCTTGCTTCATGCCTGACAACCAGAGGACAAATCGAACATCATGAGCAGCAAGCAAGTGGCGGCGCCGGACAACACGGCGGTTCGGGTCGCTTTGTGGCGAGCCCTGCACATGCAGGTCGATGCGCCCCCGCACGTGCTCGAAGACGAAATTGGCGTGAAGCTGGCGGCCCCGGAGGAAGGATGGCGCGACCGCCCGGACATGAGCCCGTTCACGCGACCCTTCCGCGCCTCCGTCGTGGCCCGAGCCCGATTCGTCGAGGATCTCGTGACCAGCCAAGCCGCGCTTGGGGTCGGGCAGTACGTCATCCTGGGCGCGGGCCTAGATACCTTCGCCCAGCGTCGCCCCGAGCTTGCCTCGCGCTTGCTGGTATTCGAGATCGATCGGCCCGGTCCTCAGGCGTGGAAGCGCCAGCGCCTCGTCGACCTCGGTCTCGGCATCCCGTCGTTCCTGCGGCTCGTGCCCGTCGACTTCGAGGCAGGAGATGCGTGGTGGCAGCGGCTGGCAGCGTCGGGCTTCGACTTCGGTCGGCCTGCGGTTGTGGCGTCCACCGGTGTCAGCATGTACCTGACCAAGGACGCGATCGCGGCGACCCTACGCCAGGTCGCGGCGCTTGCGCCGGGCTCCACGCTCGCCATGTCGTTCATGCTGCCGATCGAGCTCGTCGACCCGGAGTTGCGTCCCGCGCTCGAACGAGCGGCAGCAGGGGCGCGCGCAAGCGGCACGCCCTTCATCAGCTTCTTCACGCCGGCTAGGATGCTGACTCTGGCGCGAGAGGCCGGCTTCCGGGATGCGCGACACGCGTCCGCAGCGATGCTCGCGGAGCGTTACTTCGCGGGCAGGACGGACGGGCTCCGTCCTCCGAACAACTCCGAGGAGCTTCTGGTAGCGACGACCTGAGGCCCAAACCGGTGCTACGGTCAAGGGCATGGCGTTTTCCCCTGAACAAGCAGAAAGCCTGCGCCGAGCGCGTGGGCTCGCGCCCGAGGCGCTCGGGCTTGGACTGCGCGTGCCTCACTACGAATACGTCCTCGAGCACGGGCCGCAGGTGGATTACTTCGAGGTCATCAGCGAAAATTTTCTCGGTCCCGCGCCCACGCCGTGCGCCCGTCTCGAACGGGTGCGGGCAAGCTACCCCATCGTTCTACACGGCGTAGGCCTGAACCTGCTCGGCCACGCGCCACTCGACAGCCGGTACCTCGAGGCACTGTCTCGCTTGGCGGACGCCGTGGACGCGCCGTTCGTCAGCGACCACCTGTGCTGGACCGGCGCCCACGGCGTAAGCCACCACGATCTGTTGCCCGCGCCGTACGTCCCGGAATTGGTCGAGCTGGCTGCCGAGCGCGCGTGCGAGGTGCAGCGCCGACTCGGCAGGCCCTTCGCCATCGAGAACCTGTCGAGCTACGTCGAGCTCCGCTCTTCCACCCTCAGCGAGTGGGAGTTCTATACGGCCGTGGTGCGCGAATCCGGCTGCTGGTCTCTGTTCGACGTCAACAACGTGTATGTCTCCAGCCAGAACCACGGCTTCGATGCAGACGTCTATCTCGCGGCGATCGACTTCTCGCGCGTGCTGGAGGTACATCTGGCGGGCCACACGCGTGAACCGAACGGGACGCTGGTCGACACGCACGACCACCCCGTGGCGAACCCGGTTTGGGAGCTGTACGCGCGCGCCTGGCATCTGGGCGGTCCCTTCCCCACGTTGCTCGAGTGGGACGCCCACATCCCACCGCTGCCCGAGGCGTTGCTGGAACTGGAAAAGGCGCGGGAGGCGCGCCGATGAGCCGTCCCGCGCCTGGCTGGCTCGCCGACTTCCAAGCGGCGTTCGGCACCATGCTGCGAACGCCGCTCGATCGTGCGAGCGGCACACTCACGGCCGCGGTCGCCCAGTATGACCCGCAACTATCCGCCCAAGCGCTGGACGGTCCCCTGGTCGGCGGAGCTGAACGACTCGCGGTCTATAACCGGCAGTATTGGTTTCGATTGTTCAGTGTGCTGCATGCGGGATTTCCGCTCACTGCGCGCCTGATGGGCTATTGGGAGCTCAATGCGGTGACCTCCAAGTACCTGCTCGCGCACCCGCCACGCGGCTGGGACATCGAGCAGATCGCCGATGGTTTCCGGACATTCTTCGAGGACGCACTGGGCGAGAGCGAACCCGCTTCGCGCCCCACTCTGCGCCTCGCTTTGATCGAAAGCGTGCGTATCGACGCCGCGTATCGGGAGGTGTTTCGCGCGGCGAGCTTGCCGCCCTATCGGCCCTCGGCAAGCGAGGCGGCCGACCTGCTTGGCGGGCACCTGGTGGCCCACCCGGCGTTGCGTCTCGTCGAGGAGCACCGTGCGCTACTCGCGCTCCGCACCACGCTGCTCGGGTCATCGAAGCGCGCGACCGCCAAGTTGCCCCCACTTCTCGCACGACCGCAGGCCTGGGCGATCGTCCGGCGTGAAGCGGGCACCGCCCACATCCCGCTCGAGGCTCGCGAGGCCGAGCTGATCACGCTGCTGGGGCAACACGCCGTGGGCCAGGCGCTCGAACGCCTCGAAACCTCCTGCCCCGTGGAGGAACGAGCGAATTTGCCGGAGCGTGTACGCACTTGGCTCGCGCGCAGCATCCAGCTCGGCTTCTGGTGCGCGCTTCGCCGCGACGGTGATGTCGAAGACGGGGACGCTCAGCCGCACACGACGCAGCTATAACCCGCGCAGGTGTTGGTCGCCTGGCACGAGTGCTCGGTCAAGGTTTGCGAGCCCGAGTCGTAGGACATGCCACGGCAAGAATTGGAGCCGCCGCACAGGGGCTGAATCTCGAAAATGCCGTTGAGCGCGGCACACCGCGACGCAAACTCGTCTTGGGTGAGGGCGCCAACCACGGTCGAGGTCACTTCCGGATTGGGCACCTGACCGGAAGCGCACTTGGTCGCGGGGATCGGCGTATGCGGGTTCGCCGGGGTATCCGAGGAGCTGGCGACCGAGGCGCCGGAATCGGTGGTGAACGCACCGGCCGCCGAGTCGTAGAGCAGACCATTGTCCGCGTCCGCATCATTCGCGCCCGCCGACGACGTGGGGACCGTGGGGCTGGGCGCTGGCCCCTTGCCGCCACATGCGGCAGCGACTGACAAGAATCCACTGATTGCCGCGACGAGGAGCGCATGCGTCGTACTGGACTTCTGATGGATGGATGTCACGCCTGTCTATGTAGCACCGCCAAGGCATTCGGCAACCCAGCTGTGGATGCCGGGCCGCCGCGCCAGTTCCTGCAGGGTCGGACCGCCGATCTGCTACAACTTGGACACCACCGCGCATGCGTCAGCCCAGCCCAGAGTCCCCGCGAGAGATCCCTTTCAACTACACGTCCGCCGACGATCGGCAGGCCGTGTCGCAGCTGCTCGGCGACGAGATCTGGCACAAGCTCGAACGCCTGCGCGAGCGCAGGGTCACGGGCCGCTCGGCGCGTTTGCTGATGCGCTTCTTCGGCGAGGTTCTCATCCACCGGCGCAACGCCTACCTGTACCAGGAGCTGATCGACGACCGAAGACGTCGCCGTCGGTTCTTGCGCAACCTCGGGACTGACCTGGGCATCGTCGAGGCCAACGCGGGGGGTGAGGCCCTGGTCGGCGAGGTCATCGGCGCCTGCCGCGACCTCCTGGCGGCCATCAAGCGCGAAATCACGCAGGCGCCCGCGGAGCGCCAGCGCATCGCCGCCGCGCTGGGCGCCGTCGTCGGCAAGGCCAACGTGCTGTTCGATCCCTACACGCTCGTGTCGCACGCCACGGACGCAACCGACTGGCGCCTGCACCTGCCGGTCGCGGTGGCCATGCCCCGCGAAGAGGCAGAAGTAGCCCCGCTGCTGTCGGCCATCGCCGGGCTAGGCCTGTTCGCCATTCCGCGCGGGGCCGGCACGGGCCTCACGGGCGGCGCCGTACCTCTGCGCCCGGGT
Organism: uncultured delta proteobacterium; assembly: GCA_963824555.1. GTDB lineage: Bacteria > Myxococcota_A > Polyangia > Fen-1088 > Fen-1088 > Fen-1118. The sequence continues at coordinate 100,471 of CAWGPW010000017.1, forward strand.
TGCGTCATCGTCAACACGGAAAAGCTCTGCCGCATCCGCGGCATCGACGAGCGAGAGTTTCGCCTGGTTTCCGGCGCGACGATCAAAGCCAACGTCATCGACGTGGAGGCCGGCGTGGTCACCGAGCAGGCCATCGAGCACGCGGCGGCGCGCGGCCTGGTGTTCGCCACCGATCCGACCAGCGCATGGGCCTGCACCATCGGCGGCAACATCGCCGAAAACGCCGGCGGCAAGACGGCGGTGTTGTGGGGTACGTGCATCGACAACTTGCTGTCCTACGACATCGCCATGCCCGGCGGCAAGCGCGTGACCGTCCGGCGCAGGGGCCACCCCTTGCGCAAGATCCTGCCCGGCGACGAGGTCGTCTTCGAAATCCTCGACGGCGAGGGCAAGCTCGCCGACACCCTCGCGCTCAAGGGCGGCGAGATCCGGCGGCGCGGTCTGTGGAAGGACATCACCAACAAGACCCTCGGGGGCCTGCCCGGTCTTCAGAAAGAGGGGACCGACGGCGTCATCACCTCGGCCTGTTTCGTCCTGTACCCGAAGTACGAGGCCGCGGCGACGCTGTGCCTGGAATTCTTCGGCCCCGACATGGACGAGGCCAGCAAGGTCATTGTCGAGCTGTCGCGCGGCTTCCCCAACGAGGGCCACGAAGTCTTGCAGGCGCTCGAGCACTTCGACAACGAATATGTCCGCGCCATCGGCTACAAGGTGAAGGCCACGCGCAGCGACGCGCCCAAGGCCGTGCTGCTGATCGATGTCGTCGGCCACGAGCCCTCCCAGGTGGCGCGCGGCGTGGCCCGCGTTCGCCACATCCTCGAACACCACAAGAACACCTTTCTGTTCGAGGCCAAGGGGGAGGCCGAGGCCAAGCGCTATTGGGCCGACCGCAAGAAGCTCGGCGCCATCGCGGCGCGCACCAACGCCTTCAAGCTCAACGAGGACATCGTCCTGCCCCTCGACGCCCTGGCCGAGCTGGCGCGTTTCTGCGACGCCGTGAACGTGGAAGAGGAGCGCGAGAGCCAGCTCGCCTTCGTCGAGAAGGCCCGCTTGCTGTTGCGGCTCGAACCGAGTGGCGAGGACGACGAGTGGCTGCCCGAAAAGATCGAACGGGCGCGGGGCAAGTGCGACGAGGCAGTCGCCGCCTTGGCCGACGCGGAGCCAGGCATCCTGCGTTCGCTGTCGATCGTCAAAGCGCTGTGCGAGGAGCTGCGCGAGTTGGTTCGCGGCTACAAGCGTCTCGGCGACGACATCGAAGTCGCGTTCGCCGAGGAGCGGCGACGGCTCATCGTACTGGCCACGCACATGCACGCCGGCGACGGCAACGTGCACGTGAACATTCCGGTCCTGTCCAACGATCGCGCAATGATGAGACACGCGCAGCAGGCCGTGGATCGGGTCATGGACAAGGTCGCCGAGCTCGGCGGAGTGTGCTCGGGCGAGCACGGCATCGGCGTCACCAAGCTGCGCTATCTCGAACCGGGCATTATCGCCGAGCTCGAAGGCTACCGGCGCAAGGTCGACCCGGCCGGGACCATGAACCCGGGCAAGCTCTCCGACCTGACGGCCATCGAGCATATCTTCACGCCGTCGTTCAATCTGCTCAGCCTCGAAGCGCGCATCCTCCGGCACGGCAAGCTCGAGCAGCTGGCCTTGCGCATCGCCCAGTGCGTACGCTGCGGCCGGTGCAAGCCGAATTGCTGCGTCTTCTATCCCGCACGCAATCTCTTCTACCATCCGCGGGGCAAGAACCTGGCCATCGGCGCCCTCATCGAGGCATTGCTTTACGAAGCCCAACGCGAGCGCAGCTCCAGCTTCGAGCTTCTGCGCTACCTCGAAGAAGTGGCCGACCACTGCACCATCTGCCACAAGTGCGAGAAACCCTGCCCCGTCGACATCGACACCGGCGAGGTCTCGGTGCTGGAGCGCGAGATCCTGGTCGCGCATGGCTACAAGCACACCGCGCTGGCCACGCGCGCGACGCTCGGATACCTGGAAAGCCGGTCGCCCACCTACAACGCGATTTTTCGCACCGGCGTTCTGGGTGTGATGGGGGCGGTCCAGCGCTCGATGGCGCGCCTGGCTGCCCCGACTGGAGACGCGGACGCCGGCGCGGGCTCGTATGTGGCGTCGATTCTGCGCTCGCCCATTCCGGCCCCGGATCCCGTCACCCTGCGCGGCATCTTACCCGCCTGCGCGCCCGATCAAGCCCTGGTCTTCGAGCCCGAGAACGAGGCGAGCCCCACGGTCTTCTACTTTCCGGGCTGCGGCTCGGAACGACTCTATTCGTCGATTTCGATGGCGGCGCTGCACGTGCTGACCAAGACAGGCGCCCGGGTCGTGCTGCCGCCGCCCTACCTATGCTGCGGGTTTCCCGCCCACGCCAACGGCCGCGCCGATCTTCACGGTCGCATCGTGCTGCAAAGTGCCCTGCTCTTCACCCAGATCCGCGAGATGTTCGCGTACCTCCGGTTCGATGCCGTCGCGGTGACGTGCGGCACCTGCCGCGAGGCCTTGGGCGCCATGGAGGCGGCCAAGATCTTCGGTTGCACGGTGGTCGATGTCGCGCGTTGGGTGGCCGACCGCGGGCTGCGACTGCCCGGCGGCGGCAACTATGCGTACCACGCTCCCTGCCACGACTCGCTCGACGGCAGCGGCCCCCAAATCCTGGCGACTGTCTGCGGGACCGATGTGCGCACGGTGCCTCACTGCTGCTCCGAGGCGGGCACGCTCGCGCTGTCGCGCCCTGATATCACCGAGGCCATGCGCCACCGCAAGTCCGTCGCGACCAGGGAGCTCCTCGGCGCGGCGGGCGGCACGACGTGGCTGACCAACTGCCCGTCGTGCCTGCAAGGTCTCGGCCGCAATGTGGACACGGACGCAAAGCCGCGCCACATCGTCGTCGAGTTGGCCCGCCGCCTTTCGGGCGACGGCTGGCTCGACTTGCTGCGCGCCCGCGCCTCAACGGCGCAGGCGATCCGTTTCTGAGCAACCGAACGGGTTGAATTTCTCCTGAATCCAAGGGATTACCTGGCGCTGCCGAGGGGGCTGTGCAGAGCGCGCACAAGCCTCTTTTTCACCACAGAGAACACAGAGCCCGGAGAATAAAGGGTTCTCCGGATCTCGATCCGAACCCTTCATTTCTCATCCGTCTCCGTGTTCTCGGTGTCCTCTGTGGTTAGAATCCGGAGATTGCTCGGGTTTCAACCGTTCGGTGCTCTAGATGCCGCTGCCGTCGGAGAAATTGACCCCGCAGTACTTGGGCGCCTCCTCGGCCTCGGGCGGCCGCAGGTGCCGCCAGCGGCCTGCGCGAGGGTTTTCCCCCTGCGTGATAGGCGTGGTGCAGGGAGAGCAGCCGATGCTGGCGTAGCCTTTCGCATACAGGGGATGAACAGGCAGGGCGTGCTTGTCGATGTAGGCCTGCACGTCATCGGACGACCAGTCGAAGATGGGCGAAAATCCATAGCCGCCCGTACGCGGATCCGCGCTGATAGCCAAGAGGTCCGCCCGCTTGCCCCCCTCGGCGCGGCGCAGTCCGTTGACCGTCACCGGGCATTTCTTCGTCGCCAGGTGGCGCAGCAACGGGCTCTCCTTGCGCAAGCGGCAACACTCGGGCTGACCGTCCGCGCACGTGTACAGCTTCTTGCCATGCTTAGCCTCCTGCTCCTCGATGGTCAGATCGGGGTAGAGTGTGACGATGTTCATGTGGTATCGCCGCATGTACTCGTCGCGCATCTGCAGGGTCTCGGTGAAGTGGTAACCGGTATCGAGGAAGAGGATCTCGTTAGGTAGACGGAGGGCGTGGGCCATGTGCATCAGCACCACCGCCGTCCGCTGCATGCTGGAGAGCAGCACGAGATCGTCAGAAAATGTCGCGACGGCCCACTGGATCCGCTCCTCGGCGGCAAGCGGTCCGAGCCTCTCGTGGGCTTTCGCGCAATCGATTCGCAGATCGTTCGTCATGGTATGTGTCCTCTATAGCAGACTGATGTCTAGTTATCCAGCACGGACGATTTGCCCGCACGCTCCACGGGTAGCTCTCCCGTCAGCCGGGCTACGGGCTGCTACGCTTAACGAGTCATGCCGGAGAGCCCGAGATGACCAACATCCAAATGGTCGCCATCCGAACGACGCCAGGGCCGCTTGCGGGCTGATGGCCCTCGGTGCCCCAAGGGTCGTCGACCAGGGTGGCTCGGGCCTGCGCTATAGTCGTCGGTCATGTCGCTCGCCACCTTTGCGGTCATCGTGCTTGCCGTTTTCGCCACGACCAAAGCGCGCACGGAGGCCGGCGAATTCGAGAAGGCTCTGTCCGCGTTCCGGGCTGGGGACTACGAGGAATCCGCGCGCGCCCTACCCGGGCTCGGCGATGCCCTGCCCAAGAACAAGGACTACTACCTCTATTTCCTGGGCGAGAGCCAGTTCTATGCCGGCGCCTATGCCAAGGCCCGCACGGCCTTTTCGGAGCTTGGCAAGCAGCGCGATTCGCGGTTCGCCGCTGCGGCGCCAGCACGGGTCGCCGATTGTCTGTGGATGGATGGCAAGCACGAGGAGGCAGCCGGCGCCTACCGCAAGCTCCTGGGCGGCAAGCCCGCGTTCGATCAGGCGGTGGCACGCTTCCGCATGGCGGAGGCGCAAGCCGAGGCAGCGGCGCACGCCAAGGACGGCAGGGCGGCGACGGATGCGGCGGCGCGTGCCTTCATGCAGATTCACGTGGATTTTCCCGCGCACCCCCTGGGCGTCGAGGCCGGCAAGCGCGCCGCGCTTCTGGCGCCGGCCACCGCGGACAGACCGGCGGCGAGCGAGCCATCGCCGAGAGAGCGTCTGCAGCGGGCGGCCACGCTGTCGAAGGGCCGCCACTTCCAAGAAGCCCTGGACGAGCTTGCGCGCTTGCCCGCTTCCCTGCCTCAGGACCTGGCCGTCGAGCGCGATCTGGCGATGGGCATGGCCAAGTACCACGCCCGCCGCGACTACGCCCAAGCGGCGGCACTTCTCCTCGGCGTGGCACCCAAGCTCCCTGGAGAGAAGGCGGCCTTCGCCACGTTCCACGGCGCGCGCGCCTTGTCGCGCATCGACCGCGACGACGAGGCCATCGCCAATTATCGAACCGTGGTCGCGAGCTATCCCAATTCCAGCTGGGCTGCCGAGGCGCAGTTCCGCTCGGGCTGGCTGGAAATCAACCGTGGACATTTTCGCGAGGCCTTGCCGGGTCTGCGCGAGACCTTGCAGCGTTACCCCAAGAGCGCTTTCGCCGACGACGCCGCCTGGTATCTCGCCTTTGCGTACTACTTGCTTGGCGATTCGGCGCAAGCCTTGCAGGCCATCACCACCTATGCCGAGATCGCCGGGCGACGCAACGAGGAGGCGGCCCTGCGCGCACGCTACTGGCGCGCGCGCATCCTCGCGCAAGCCGGACGGCAAGACGAATCTCGCATCCTCCTGCGCGAGTGCGTGAACCAAGCGCCTTACCATTACTACAGCCTGCTGGCGCGCGCGCGGCTGCGCGAGCTCGGCGAATCACCGCCCTGGCCGCAACCGCCCGGCCGGGCAGCCGCGCCTGCGACCTTGCACGATCCCGCAGTCGCGCGCGCCCTCGAGCTCGATCGCGCGGGGCTCAAGAGCGAAGCCGGCGCCGAGCTCGAGCGCAACGAATCGGGTGTCCTCAAGCGCAGCGGCAAGGGACGCGCCCTGCCCTTCCTGCTTGCCACCTACCCGCGTCTCTTGGCATTTCACCGCGCGTTCAAGCTTGCGGAAGCATCCGGCGAGGTCGCGCTGGGCGACGGCGCGCGCCTCTTCTGGGAGGCCGCCTATCCGCGTGCCTATCCCGACGCCACCCGAGACTACGGCAAAGAGTTCGGTAGCCCCGAGCTGTTCACCTACGCCATCATGAGAAAGGAATCGACGTACCTCCCCTTCGCGGTTTCCTCGTCGGACGCGCGCGGCCTGCTGCAACTGATTCCCACCACCGCCGCCGAGGTGGCCAAAAAGCTCGCGCTCGCATCCTACGCCGACGAGCTCTTCGATCCCGACACCAACCTGCACCTTGGCGTCGCCTACTTGGGCAATCTCCTCCATCGCTTCCAAGGCCAGGAGTCCCTGGCCGCCGGCGCCTACAACGCCGGCGCGCACGCGATGATGCGTTGGTGCGATCAGTGGGCCGGACGACCCCTCGACGAATTCGTCGAGCTCATCACCTACGACCAAGCGCGCGAATACATCAAGCGCGTCCTCGGCATCTACGCCCGCTACCGCCTGCTCTACGCCCAGCCGCTGAATCTGTCGCTTACCGTGAACACGCACTACACGAAAGACGACCCCGACTTCTAGAGTGCCCCAATAGCAAAGGGCCCGGGACCTCCTTGCGAAGTCCCCGAGCCCTTTGGGTTCGTCGCACCTAGGGGTGCGTCGCGTGACTACTTCTTGCTCTTGCCGATGAGCGTGAACTCGGTACGGCGGTTCTTGGCCTTGTCAGCCTTGGTCTTGTTGGACGTGAGAGGCTTGTCCATGCCGTAGCCCACGGCGGTCAGGCGGTCGGAGGAAATACCCTTGCTGACCAGGTAATTCATCACCGATTCTGCCCGTTTCTGTGACAGCTCCATGTTGAATTCGGCCTTTCCGACGTTGTCGGTGTGCCCGCCGACTTCCAGCCTCACGTCTGGGTAGTCGTTCAGCACCTGCACGGCCTTGTCGAGCACCTTGTGCGAGCCCTTGGTGATGTCCGCGGAGCCCGTCTTGAAGTTGATGCCCTGGATGACACCCGTGAACTTCTTGACTGCCTCGGGTACCTCGTCGGGACAGCCATCTTCGTCCTGGTAGCCATTGAACGTCTCGGGCTCGTTCGGACACTTGTCGTCCTTGTCGAGGATACCGTCGCCGTCGTTGTCCGGATCGGGGCAGCCGTCCTCGTCCTGGAAGCCGTCCTTGTCCTCGGCCTCGTTCGGACACTTGTCGTCCTTGTCGAGGATGCCGTCACCGTCGTTGTCCGGATCGGGGCAACCGTCCTCGTCCTGGAAGCCATCCTTGTCCTCGGGCTCGGTCGGGCACTTGTCGAGGTTGTCAGGAATACCATCGCCATCGGTGTCCTTGACCACGGGCGGGGCTGGCGGGGGCGGCGGGGGCGGCGGCGGGGGCGGGGTGGCCGCACCGAAGCCGACGTATCCGCCAGCAGCACTTCCCAGTCGGGTCCGCCGTAGCCGGTTTCAGCTGCCGACCGTGGCGATCTTGTGGGCGATTGCGGCCGGGGCCATGACTCGGCCGTCAAGGCGCAAACCGAACATGTCGTTGATCGGGAACTTGGCGCCAATGCCGATGTGGAAGAACCCGTCGGTGTCGCGCGAGCGCGGATAGTACTGCCCGTCGTCCGCGTTGTAGGTGCCCGGGAACGCACTAAGCGCGCCGTAACCAACCAAGGCGAACGGACGAACGTAGCCCTCGTGGATGAACGTGCCGATGATCTGGGCTCGGTAGCCGAGGATGATGTCGCGGGTCGAGTTGTTGCGCGTGCGGGTCGGGGAAATCGAGCCTTCGCCTTCGAACCCGATCCACTCGTTCAGGTTGTAGGCAAGGCGCAGACCAAAGACCCCACCCGTGTCGGGGGAAGTCCCCGTGCTGTCGCCTACGTCTCGGCTGAGCCCGTGATCCTTGTTGTAGAAATGGACGCCGCCGAACACGCCAACTTCGAAGGGATTGACTTGCGGGGCAGGCCCCTCAGCTTCCGCGGCATGGGCGACAATCGCGCCCGAAAACGTAGATGCCAGGGAAACGGCGAGGAAGTATGCCACTCCGGAACCTCGGTTTCTCCTCATGTGCTCTCCTTGTGGTTGTGGACAGGGGTCGCATACTACCGCAAGAAGCCACTGTGCAACAGGACAAGTCCTGGGTCCGGATTCAGGGATCCACCGTCGGCAGATGCCCCAGCCGAGGCTGGAGCTTCAGCCGACTACCGCGTTGCGTTGGCGCAACGAAGCCCGCAGCTCGCTCACCACCACATCGCAGACGACGGTTTCAATCTTTTCGCGCGCCTCCACCGGCAGGCCTTCGAACGCCACGCACATCAGAATGCTGCCCTGTTTGGGCAGGTTCTTCACCACCTGGCAACGCCCGACGATGACGGCCCCGCCACCGATCTTGAGCCGCATCCACAGCACCGTCCCATCGGCTGGCGCTTCCGCCACCAAGGCGGATAGCCCGCTCGTGCTGACGTCGCTGGTGATGGCGGTCACGGCGCCCGATGGAAGGCCGAATTCGATTTGGTACGCGCGTGCCACCCGAAGAGCGCCTCGCGCGGCCGCTCCCGGCTCGATGGCCAGACGCTGGGCCATGAGCAAGGTCGAGCACAGCTCGCGACGGCCCTGCATGTAGGCCTCGCTCGTCTCCGTCGGCAGAGAGCCCTTCTTGAAGCCGTCATGCCACTCGCAGAACTGGGTAAGCCATTGGTTTAGGTTCGCTTGGGCCATGGGTGCTGTTCCTGGTTGAAGTCATTCCATTCGTGGCAACCGATCGCTCGGCAGATAGGCCCGGGTACTTTACTTGCGTCGGGATCCGGTTCCGGCCGACCGCATCGTCCGACCCTGGGACCGGCACTCGCGGGCGTGGTACCCTGGGCGCGTGGCGAACCCACAACGCTTACCCGCCCCACGGCCGCCCCTGGCCGGGCGCCAACGAATCCTGGCCCTGCCCGCACAGGGCGACGGTGCATGGACCTGAAGGAGCTGCCCGCCCGCCCGTTCGCGCGCCATCCCTGGGAAATCGTGCGGGCGGATTTCCTCATTCGCCGCCTGCTCAGACGCGTGACCGGCCACGGGCTTTCAGCCCTCGACATTGGATCGGGCGACGGATATCTCGCCCGGCGCCTGCTCGCCGGCCTGCCCGCGGTGGCGCGGCTTACCTGCTTCGATCTGGCCTACGACGCCGACTGGGTACGAGAAAAGTCATGCGGCGATGCGCGCTTGTCCTTCACCGCGCACAAACCCGCGGCAAAGTACGATCTCGTCCTGATACTCGATGTGCTCGAGCACGTCGAGGACGATGTGGCGACTCTGCGCGAGGCGGCCTCGACCCTCCTCAAGACCGGGGGCTGGATGCTCCTCAGCGTGCCGGCCATCCCGGCGCTCTTCTCGCGCCACGACAGGCTCCTCGGCCACAGGCGACGGTACGCGCCTGCTCGGCTGTGCGACCTGGCCAAGGACGCGGGGCTTGCCATCGTCGATCACGGCGCGCTCTTCGCCAGCCTGCTCTTGCCCCGCGCTGCCGCCAAGCTCGGCGAGGTGTTGGTAAACGAGAATTCCGCCCACGTCGCCCATGAGCCGTCGCACATCGAAACGTCCCTCGGGACCTGGAAACACGGGCGCGTCGTCACCACGACGGTGACGGCAGCGCTTTCCCTGGATGCGCACTGCTCGAGCATCGCCTCGCGGTTTCGCCTTCCTTTTGCGGGACTTTCAACCTGGGTGCTGGCCCAACGCCGATGACCACCGACCACGCCGACCGGACCGAACGAACCGATCACGTCGCGTGGGTTGTCCCGTGCTTCGAGGAGGCCGGGCGCATCGATGGTCCGGCGTTTCTCGCCTTCTTGGACGAAAGCGCGCCAGCATCCCTGATCTTCGTCGACGATGGCTCCCGGGACGAGACCCTGGCTTGCCTGCGCGCCATCGCCAAGCAGCGGCCCGCCCACATCGAAGTCATCGCCCTGCCCGAGAATTCGGGTAAGGCCGAGGCCGTGCGCCAGGGCATGCTTCGCGCCCTTTCCCGTGGCGTCCCGATCATCGGATTCGTCGACGCCGATCTCTCGACCCCGCCGCACGAGCTGCTCCGTCTAGCCGGCATCATCCGCACGGGCGCCTACGACATGTTGATGGGCTCGCGAGTTCAGCTCCTGGGCCGCGCCATCGAGCGCAGGCATGCTCGCCACTACCTCGGCCGCGTGTTCGCGACGTGCGCCAGCCTCAGCCTCGCCCTGCCGGTCTACGACACCCAGTGCGGGGCAAAGCTTTTCCGCCGCACCGAGGCCCTGGCGTCGGCCCTCGACCAGCCGTTCACTTCGCGCTGGGTCTTCGACGTCGAGCTGCTGGCGCGGTTGCTGCGCCCGCGCGCGGGGATCGCGGGCATCGCCGAGAAGCGGATTCGCGAGGAGCCGCTGCTGGCGTGGACCGACGTCCCGGGGTCCAAGCTGCGCCCGGCGGCGGCGCTGCGCTCCGGGCTCGACTTGCTTCGTATCGGCGTGAAGCTGCGTCTGGGTCTACGGAGGGCTGAGCCCAATCGGCGTTAAGCGGTGGCGGCCTTTGTGGACCACCCTCTTCAAACCCCAAGGGAGAGGGGCGACCAACAAACAGCCTTGCCCTCGAATTTCGGGGCCATTCAATCGCACCGACGCGGCCAGCACCAGACGCGGCAAAATCGACGATCTGACGGTCAATAGTCGCCCGAGATTCTGTTATGGTTATCCCTTTCGATGTCTTTGTCAGACCAACTGCTCGCCACAGGGCGAAAACTGCTCATCAATAACTACGGCCGGGCGCCCATCGTCATGTCGCGCGGCGAGGGCTGTGTGCTGTGGGACGCCGACGATCGCCGCTACCTCGACATGACCGCCGGCATCGCGGTGTGCATCCTCGGGCACGGCCACCAAGGCCTGGCGCAGGCCATCGCCCTGCAGGCGGCGCGCCTGCACCACACCTCGAACCTGTATTTCATCGAGACGCAGATCCATCTGGCCGAGGCCCTGGCCCGGCGCGCCTTTGCCGGCAAGATGTTCTTCTGCAACTCGGGCGCCGAGGCCAACGAGGCGGCGCTCAAGTTGGCCCGGCGCTACCAAGCCGTGGTGCGCGGGAAGCCCCAGCGGGTCGAATTCATCTCCTTCGAGAACAGCTTTCACGGCCGCACCATGGGCGCGCTGTCGGTCACCGGCCAAGCCAAGTATAGGCAAGGCTTCGGCCCCATGGTGGGCGACGTTCGCTTCATCCCGTTCGGCGACGCCGAGGCCGCACGCCTGGCCATCAGCGAGCGTACTTGCGCGGTCATCGCCGAGCCCGTTCAGGCCGAAGGCGGCATCAACCTCCCACCGCCCGGTTATTTGCAAGAGCTGCGCCGACTGTGCAGCGAGCGCGGGGCTCTGCTCATCTTCGACGAGATCCAGACCGGCGTGGGCCGCACCGGAACCTTCTATGCCTTCGAGCGCGAGGCCATGGTGCCCGACATCGTCACGCTGGCCAAGGGCCTGGCGGGTGGCGTGCCCATGGGCGCCATGCTCGCCAACGACGAGGTCGAACGCGCCTTCGAGCCCGGCACCCATGCCTCCACCTTCGGCGGCAATCCCCTGGCGTGCGCCGCTGCCCTTTACATCCAGCAGGCCATCGACGAGCAAAACCTGCTTGCTCAGTGCAAGGAAATGGGAGCCCACCTGGGGCAGGCGCTGTCGCGCCTGGCCGAGCGGCGCCGGCCCAAGACGCGGGGAACGCGTGGCCGGGGACTTTTGCAGGGCCTCGTGCTCGACGGCGAAGCCGCCCCGGTGGTGCAGAAGGCCCGTGACCGCGGGCTCTTGCTGTCCGTGGCGGGCGGGCAGGTCGTGCGTTTCGCGCCGCCCCTGGTGGTTGGCAAAGACGAGATCGATGAAGCCGTGGCCATCTTGGACGACGTCCTGGTCGAAGGTTGACGAGGGCAAGGACGCGAGAACCAGCGAGAGAACAAGGGACCATGGACAAGAAACGCGATTTTCTGAGCCTATTTGACGTCAGCGACGTGGAGCTGGCCATGCTCATCCGCCGCGCGGAGGAGCTGCGCTTCGTCCGCCAGATGCGCGAGCCGCACGCGACGCGGCCGGGACGCATGCTGGCGCTCATCTTCGAGAAGGCCTCGACCCGAACCCGCGTGAGCTTCGAAGTGGCCATCGAGGAGCTGGGCGGGCACGCGGTGGTCATTGGCCGCAGCGACTCGCAACTTGGCCGCGGCGAGCCCATCAAGGACACCGCACGGGTGATGGCCCGCTACTGCCATGGCATCATGGTGCGCACCTTCGGGCACGAAGGCGCGCACGAGCTGGCAAAGTATGCCTCGGTTCCCGTGATCAACGGCCTGACCGATCTGCTGCATCCTTGCCAGGTGCTCGCCGATCTGCAAACCGTGTACGCCCACGTGGCAGGCCGCGAGACCAGTCCCGCAGGCCAGGCGCCCGATGTGCTTTCGGTTCTGCGCAGCGTGCGCTACGCGTGGGTCGGGGACGGCAACAACATGGCCAACACGTGGGTCGAGGCGGCCGGGCTGCTCGGGCTCGACCTCGCGCTGGCCTGTCCCAAGAATTATGAGCCGAACGCCGACGTCTTGGCCCGCGCCAAAGGCACCGGCAAGGGCAGGATCCACATCACGCAGGATCCGCGCGAGGCCGTGGCTGGCCGCCATGTGCTCTCCACCGACGTGTTCGCGTCCATGGGAAAGGAGACCGAAGTCGAGGCGCGACGGAAAGCCTTCGTCGGGTACTGCCTGGATCGAAAACTGGTGGGCGCCGCGGACGGCCAAGCCATCGTGCTCCACTGCCTTCCCGCGCACAGGGGCGAGGAAATCACCGACGAGGTCATCGAGGGGCCCGCCAGTGTCGTTTGGCAGGAGGCGGAGAATCGCCTGCACGCGCAAAAAGCCCTGATCGAGTGGCTGTTGCCCTAGCTTGGGATCGCGGTAGGGGCGCCTATGGCAACACGCGATGAAATTTCCGGGCTCGGGGCCAAGAACGACAAACCCCGGCTCAACTCCGACGTCGATTTCTCCCAGCTCAAGCTCACCCCCACCGAAGGATTCATCCTGTCGCGCATCGACGGCCGCGCCAGCTACGATGAGGTCTGCCGCATGTCCTCGCTGGGCAGGGACGAGACGCTGGCGATCTTGCGCAAGCTGAAAACGGAAAAGCTCATCCTGGGCCCGGGCGAAACCGCCCCCCCGCGCGCACCACGCAGAACCCAACGCCCGCTGCGCTCGATGAACCAGGATTTTCACCCCAAGACCCCTCCGCCCGTCCTGGTCACCGACGAAATGTTGCGCCAGGCTCGAGGAGTCGGGGGCAAATCCGGCGACGACGAACTCGAACAGGTTTCCGTGCTGAAGCGCTTGGACGATGGCGGCCCCGTGGATCCCAGCGATCTGATCGAGGGACCCGATCTTTCGGACGAGACCAAGAGGCGCCTCATCCGCTTGCACCGTCGCATGCGCAAGCTGGCAGCGCACGAATTGCTAGGGGTCGCCAAGGACGCGGACAGCGCTGCCATCAAGCGCGCCTTCGGTGCCGCCTCGAAGGAACTGCACCCCGACCGCTACTTCGGCAAGGATCTGGGAAGCTTCCGCGAAAAACTGGCGAAGATCTTCAACCGCATCACCGAGGCCGTGCAAGAGCTGGAAAAAGCGCGCAAGGCCAAGAAGTAGCGCCTGGGAAAATTCACCACAGAGGCACGGATAACGCAGAGGGGCAGAGAGTAGAAGGGTTCGGACACAAGATCCGGAGAGCCCTTCATTCCTTTCCGTCTCCGCGCCCTCTGCGCCTCTGTGGTGAAAAAGCCGCTACGGTTTCTGTCCTCGCCCAATACCGTGGTAGGCGAGACCGGCGGCACGCACTTCGGAGGGTTCCCAGATGTTGCGCCCGTCGAACAGTGCCTTGCCGCGCATGAGGCCAGCCAGACGCTTGAAATTGGGGCGGCGGTAGTCGCGCCATTCGGTGACCAGTGCCAGCGCGTCCGCGCCCTCGGCACAATCGTAGTTCGAGGTCGCGAAGCGTACGCGCTGGCCCAACAGTTTTTGGGCGGCGGGAATCGCCACCGGATCGGTCACCACGACCTCGGCGCCCCCGGCCAGGAGATCCTCGGCTACCGCCAGGGCCGGGGCCTCGCGCAAATCGTCGGTTCCTGGCTTGAACGCCAGCCCCCACAGGGCGATGCGCTTACCGGCGAGGTCGCCGTGAAAGAAGCGCAGAATGTCCGCGGACAGCCGGTGTTTCTGTCTCTCGTTGACGGCCACCACGGCTTGAAGGACACGCAGGGGTACGCCCGCCTCGTTCCCGGTGTTGATGGCCGCGCGCAAATCCTTGGGGAAGCAGCTGCCACCGAAACCGGCCCCCGCGTACAGAAACTTGGTTCCGATGCGCGCGTCCGACCCCATGCCCTTGCGCACGCATTCGATGTCTGCCCCGACGGCATCGCAAAGATTGGCCAGGTCGTTCATGAACGAAATGCGCGTTGCCAGCATGGCATTCGCCGCGTATTTGGTCAGCTCGGCCGAGCGACGATCCATGACCAGCATGCGATCGCTCGAGCGCGTGAAGGGTGCATAAAGCGCCTGCAACGTGGCGATAGCGCGCGCGTCGCTGGTGCCCACGACGATCCGGTCGGGCTTCATGAAGTCCCCCACCGCATCGCCCTCCTTGAGAAACTCGGGGTTGGAAACCACCGCGAACTCGCAACGGGCGTGTTTGCGCGCGATATCCTCGATCCGGTCGCCCGTGCCCACCGGCACCGTGGACTTGGTCACGATGACGGTGAAACCGGAAAGGGCGCGCGCGATGGTTTCGGCGGCCGCAAGGGTGTGGCTGAGATCGGCCGAGCCGTCGGCCAGCGGCGGCGTGCCCACGGCCAAGAAGACCACCGCGCTGCCGGCCACGGCGGCGGAAACGTCGGTGGTGAAGGACAAGCGCCCTTCCCGAACGTTGTGCGCGATGAGCTTTTCGAGCCCTGGTTCGTAAATCGGGATCTCGCCGCGCCCGAGCATGGCGATTTTGTCGGCGTCGATGTCAGCGCAGACAACGTCGCTGCCCATGTCGGCGAAGCCGGCCCCGGCAACCAGACCGACATAGCCAGTCCCAATCACAGCGATTTTCATGACGGCACAGAAGCTAACACGCAACACGCCATTTCGTCACACAGCACTTTCTTAGGAGGTAGAATGCCTCCAGCGCAGACGTCATGGTGGATATCTCCCAGATCGAGAAGCTTCTCACCCAAACTGGACTTGGGCTGTCCTCCGTGTTCGAAATCCTCCCAGACATGGTGTTCGTGGTCGATCCCGACGAGCGCGTCTTGTTCGTGAACCAAGTCGCGGCGCATGCCATGGGCGGCAAAGCCGAGGACCTCGTGGGGCGCAGACAGAGCGACCTCTTTCCCCCCGACCTGGCCACCCGTCATAGCCTGGCCATCCAGCACGTTTTTCGCACCGGCGAAACCGTCGTCACCGAGGACAAGCAGGATCTAAGCGTCCACAAAGTTTGGATCGATACCCGTCTGGTTCCGTTTCGCGATCCGTCGGGCCATATCGCGGCCGTCGTCGGCATCGTCCGCGATGTCAGCGAACGCCGTCTGGTCCAGGAGACCCTGGCGTTGCGCGAGGCCTACCTGCGCAGCATGCTCGATAATCTGCCCTACCTGGCCTGGCTGAAGAACAGCGAGGGCAAATTCCAGGTCGTCAACGAGCCCTTCGCGAGGGCAGCGGGGAAAATTCACCCATCGGAATTGCTGGGGCTTGACGACTTCGCCATTTGGCCGCACGAGCTGGCCGCGCGCTACGTCGCCGATGACCAGACGGTCATGCGGACTCGGCAACAAAAGTTGGTCGAGGAACAGATTTCCGACAACGGGGTGCTCCGCTGGGTCGAAACCTTCAAGTCGCCGGTCTTCGATGCCGCTGGAAAGGTGATCGGAACCACCGGCCTGGGCCATGACATTACCCAGCGCCGACAACTTCAGGAAGAACAGCGGCGCTCGCGCGAACAGCTGCGCGCCCTGGCCGCCCACGTGGAGTCCGTGCGCGAACAAGAACGCGTGCGCATCGCTCGCGAGATCCACGACGAGCTTGGCCAGTCGCTGACCTGCATGGGCATGGACCTGGCCTTCCTCGACAGGCAAATCGACCCCGAAAACAAGAACGCGGCGGCGCGCGTGGCCGCCCTGGTCGAGCTGGTCAAGGACACCATCCGCTGCGTGCGCCGCATTTCCTCCGAGCTGCGCCCGAGCATCCTCGACGATCTGGGCCTTGGGGCGGCCATCGAGTGGCTGGCCCACGATTTCGAATCGCGCACCCAAATCACGTGCGCGGTCGACGTGCCGGAAGATCTCTCGCTGCCTTTCGATTTGGCCACACCGCTCTTTCGTGTATGCCAGGAAGCCCTGACCAATGTGACCCGCCATGCCAGCGCAACCAACGTTTCCATCCAACTCGCGTGCTCGTCCGACCACATCTCGCTTTCCATCAAGGACAACGGTCGCGGCATCACCGAGGAGGAGATCAAACGCTATGGATCGCTCGGATTGCTCGG
Organism: uncultured delta proteobacterium; assembly: GCA_963824555.1. Classification (GTDB taxonomy): domain Bacteria; phylum Myxococcota_A; class Polyangia; order Fen-1088; family Fen-1088; genus Fen-1118. The sequence continues at coordinate 116,750 of CAWGPW010000017.1, forward strand.
CATGAAGGAACGCATTTCCATCCTGGGCGGAACGCTGGACGTGGAAGGCAAGCCCGGCATTGGCACGTCCCTGGCCATCCAAATCCCGCTAAGCCCGAATCCGAGCAGCTAGCCCCGATTCGGTTCAGCGTGCAAACGCGGCCTTGATCACCGCGACCGCAACCATGGCGATGCCGGCAAGGCACACGAAGAAGCCGGCTGCGCCCAGACGAAACCAGGGCAACACCTCGCGCAGGCCTTGCTCGTCGAGCAGGCGATGGCGGGACACAGGCGCCCACAGCCAGCCGCGCGTGCTCGCCCCCAAACGTTCGAGCGCCCGACGCAGAGCCAAGTGGTAGACGACGCCCGCTCCGCCCCCACCCAGAAGTCCGACCAGCGCCAGCCCGGCTCCAAGCGTGAGTTGCAGCTCGACCCCCAGCACACCGAGCAGGAACAGGTACATGAGCAGGACGGATGCGATGGCGGCTTCGAACACGTTGGCCCAGAAACGCGCGATCAGTCCGTCTCTTCGCGCAGCCCGTGCTTGCGCAGAAGCTCGCGCAGGTGTTTGCGATCGAGGTCGGCGCTGCGCGATGCCGCGGACAGGTTTCCCTCGTGACGTTCAAGAAGGGCCTTCAAATAGACACGTTCGAATTCCTCGACCACACGGGCCTTGGCCTCCTTGAAGGGCACATCGAGAACCATGGCCCCGAGGGCGGGCGCGGACGCGAGCACCGAAGCAAGAAACTCGGCCAGATCGAGCTCGCTGCCGTGGGACACGGCGCAGGCGTGCTCGATCACATTGCGCAGTTGTCGGACGTTGCCCGGCCAGGGCAGACGCGCCAGCCGCTCGACATCGGCCGGCCGCACCACGAGCCCGGGCGGCTTGGCGTAGCTTTCGACGAAGTGCTGCGCCAGCAAGGCGACATCGGCCGGACGTTCGCGCAGGGGCGGTACGTGAATGCGAACCACCGCCAACCGATAGTAGAGATCCTCGCGAAAGCGCTTGGTCGCCATCTCCGCGCGCAGGTCGCGATGGGTGGCCGCGACCACGCGCACCGAAACCATGCGTTGGCCCGTGCCGCCCACCGGCCGGATGGTGCGCTTGTCGAGCGCGCGCAAGAGCACGGGCTGCATGTCCAAGGCCAACTCGCCGATTTCGTCGAGAAACAGGGTGCCGCCGTCGGCCTCGATGAACGCCCCTTTGCGATCCGAAATGGCGCCGGTGAAGGCCCCGCGCACATGACCGAAGAGCGCCGATTCGATAAGATCCTTCGGCTGCGCGGCACAGTCGAACACCACGAAGGGCTTGTCTGCGCGCGGGCTGTGGCGATGGATCTCCTCGGCCAGAAGCTCTTTGCCCGTCCCGGTCTCGCCCTCGAGAAGGACCGTGGCCTCGGAATGCGCCACGTCCTCGAGCAAACCGAAGACCTGGCGCATCTTGGGATCGCGGCCCAGCATGTTGCCAAAGCGCTCGCTGGCCGCGGGCGCGACGTCGACGTGTTCCTCGTCGGGGAGATACTTGAGCAGGGTCTGGCCAATCTGGATTTCAGCTCCGAAGCCGAGCAGCAATTCCTGAAAGCGCGCGCCGCCGACGAACGAGCCATTGGTCGAGCCGAGGTCGCGCACGGCGACGCCGCTTTCGGCCAGGGTGACCGACAGGTGCCGCCGCGAGATGGTCGGGTCGGACAGGCGCACATCGCTTCCCGAGCCGGACCCGAGCGTGATGGGGCTTTGCCCCACGACGAGAGAATCGCCGCGGTCGGGACCGCGAATCACGATAAAACGCCCGCGCCCGGACTGACGAAAAATCGCCGCGTCCTTGGTGATGAGACGGGTGATCGACGCCGTCACGCCCTCCATGAATCGGCCTTCGGCTGGGCGTGGCGGAGCAGGGCGATTGGCGGCGACGATTCGCACCGCCATCCGCCCGCGCGTGGAACGGCGGGCCCGATGTAGAAGCGAACGAAGGCGAATCCGAGCAACACGGCAAGCAGCAGCAAGACCAGCAACACCAGCCCACGCCGCGAGCGTTTGATGGCTGCAACGCCGCCAGCTCGCCTGGAAAGGTGGAAACGGAGAAACCTGAAGGGCAAACGCGGGAGCTGCACCGCCCGGTTCAGCATGGGCACGGCGGGAGGCAGCGGTACGGGCGGCGGAGGCGTAACCTGCTCTTCGTCCCTGCTTCGGCTCGCGGTGGCCGATGGGCGCGCCGGCATCGCCGGCATCTGCCCTGAAGACCGCCCGGACACGGCCGGTATCTGGCTCGACGAGCGACTGCCGGCCACCGGCAGGGATGCCGAGGGACGCGCCGGTGGCGTGGCCAGATCCTCGATATCCGGATCGTCACCGCCTTGGCCGACCGAGCCCGGCTCGACCAAGGAATCTACCTCGTGGCCGGCCAGCGCGCTCTGCGCCTGGGCCGCTTGCGCGCTGCGCATGTGGGTCGGGTCGCGTTGATCGGATAGCCAGTGCTCCGGATCGGAACCCATGATCTCGCGCAACTCGGCCGCAAGCTCCGGCGCCGAGTAGAGAAGGCGATGCTCGATGGCCACCTGCCGCAAGGCCGTGGCGAAGGACTCCGCGTCCGGGTAGCGCGCGGCCCGATCGATGGCCAGCGCGCGGTCGAGCACGGGCTGCAGGCCGGCAGGCAGCCCCGGGCACTTGGCGGCAAGCAACGGAACCGCCTGCGCGTAAATCTTGTCCGGTGGCGTGTTCAAGTCGCCGGTGTAGATGCGCTCGCCGATGAGCGTCTCGTAGATGCTTACGCCGAGCGAGAACAAGTCGCTGCGCGCGTCAATGGGCTGGTTGCGCGCCATCTCGGGCGACATGTAACCGACCTTGCCCCGAACGCGGTAGAAGACCGACGAATAGGTCACGGCCTTGGCGATGCCGAAATCGGACAGTTTCACCTCGCCTTCGCCGGAGCAGAGGATGTTGGACGGCGACAGATCGCGGTGAATGATGCCAAGCGGCTCGCCCGTGGGCGAGCGACGGCTGTGCGCGTAGGCGAGGCCATTCAGGATCTCGATGGCCACGTGCAGAATGGCCTGTGCCGTCAGGGGTTTGCGCCGACGCGCGCGCCAGGCAATGGTGCGCAGATCCGCCCCGCGCACGTACTCCATGACGATGAACAGGCGGTCGTTCGAGTTCACCAGATCGAAGGTGCGCACGATGTTCTGGTGGTCCAGGGTGGCCGAGATCTTGGCCTCGCGGAAGAACAGGTCGCGGAATTCGGGCCGGCTGGTGAACTCGGGCAAGAGCTGCTTGAGAACGACTTCCTTCTCGAAGCCGCCTGGGCCAATCTTCTTGCCCACATAGATCGCACCCATGCCCCCTTCTGCGAGGTACCGCTCGATGCGATACTTCCTCGACGGAACTTGGGCAGCCATCAACTCAACACTAAGCTCCCTTGGCCCAAGACGCAACGCCACGCAGCTTCCATGTCTTCTGCTTTGCAAACCCTTCTTGACCTCCGGCGCAACGCCGAGGAGGGCGCGCGACAAGCGCTTGACTTGGCCGGTTCCCTACGGCGCAAGGAGGAAGAAGAACAGGAGCGGCTGACGGCGCGCGGGCAAGAGGCCCGCGACAAGGCAGCGCGGGAGGATGAACGCCTGGCCGTCGGCCCGAGCCCGACCACGGCCGCGCAGGCCACGGCGCGCGGGCACTACCTCGGCCGCCTACGCGACGATGCGGCCCGCTTTGCCAGCCTCGCCGAAGAACACCGCCGTACCGGATTGGCGATGGCACTGGCGGCCGAGCGTGCGGCACAAGCTGCCAACGAAGAAGCCCGCAAGTCGCGCGAGGCCATCGAGAAGCTCAAGCAGCGAGCCGATGCCGAGGATAGGCGAAAGGCCGAGCGCCGAGCCGACGAGTCCGCCAGCGACTTGGCGCAGGCGGCGTTCGCAAGGCGACGATCCGAGTAGTTTCCCGAATCCTTCAGCCTGCCTGCCGGCGAACGGTGCTGGCTTCCCAGGCGTCGGTCTGCCGATTGGCTTCTTCAATGGATCGGTGTTTGCGCAGACCAGGGGGAAAATGCGCGGGACAGAGACGCACCGAGAGCGCCCACACCGATGCGATCGTGGGCCACAGCTGCGGGTCATCTCGATCGAGCCACACGGTACGCTCCATCTCCGCAAGTGATTTGAACCGGTAAATAGGCAAGCTACTCCTCGATCTTGAACTGACGTCGCAGGCGATCGGCGTCAGCTCGATCCTGTGGCCGAACCGTGTCCTTCTTCATGCGAAAAAGCATGCGCGGCGTGGCCACGAGAACGCGTATCCCTTCCACGAGTCGCTCTTCGCACTCGATGTCCTCGAAAGCGAACGCCTCGCCCAGGCGGCTCAGGATATCGATGTGGAACCTTCCCGAAGGTGGAACGTATTGAATGGCGGGATAGTCGCCGGCCAAATCCGAGGCGCTAATCCCGTCAATCTCCGGATCGTCGAAGACCGACCGAAGAGCGACACGAAGGCGCCCGACGTTTTCCTCGTCCGCGGCAACGAACAGATCCAGATCCTGCGTGGCCCGCGGCAACCCCACGAGGTTCAGAGCAACCGCGCCGACGACCTTGTACCGCACACCTTCGCGCGCAAGCGCTCGAAGAACGGCGATGATCGTTTCCGTATCCACGTTGAAGGAGTATAGCTCCGACCAAGAGCTAGCCAAAGAAGCCGCGCACGTCGTCGAGCAGGTAGGTGCGAGGGCAGTGCTCGGGCAAGCTTCCGAGGAGGGTGGCGCCGTAGTTCCTGCGTAGAATACGGCCATCGAGGATGGCCACCACGCCGCGATCCCTGCGGCTGCGAATGAGGCGGCCGAATCCCTGCTTGAGGGCCAAGGCCGCGCGCGGTATCTGATAGCTGGCGAAAGGATCGCCGCCGTCCTCGCGGATGCTCTCGATGCGCGCGGCGGTCAGGGGATCGTCGGGGACTGCGAAAGGCAAGCGATCGATGGCGACCAGCGACAGAGCCTCGCCGGGCACATCGACGCCTTCCCAGAAGCTCTGGGTGGCCAAGAGCACCGAGCCTACCCGCGTGCGCAGCTCCGCGAGCAGCGCCTGGCGCGGGCGCTCACCCTGCACGAGAAGCGAAAACCCGTCGTCGGCGCGAAACACGTGCTCGGCGATGCGCAGGTTCCTGAAGCTGGTGAAGAGCAACAGCGCGCGTCCGCGCGAAAGCCGGCAGAGGTCGAGCGCGCGTTTGGCCGCCGCCTCGGCGAATCCCTCGTGGGTCGGGTCGGGTAAGATCCTCGGCGATGTAGAGCAGAGCCTGCTCGTGGTAGCGGAACGGCGACGAGAAGACGGCCTCGGCCGCGGTGTCCGCCAGTCCCAACCGCTCGCGCATGTACTTGAAGCAGCCGGCGGCCGACAGGGTCGCCGACGTGAAGACCAGCGGTCCGGGATGACCGTCGAAGGTTTGGCGCAGAAGCGGCGCCACATCCACCGGCGACGCGCGCAGGGTAACGTTGCGCGACGACAAGGCGATCCAGCGCACCGAATCGCGGCGCGCGCTGCCGACGATCTCGCCCAAATCCGCGCGCAGGATCTGCGCCCGCTGCGACAGGCCGGCGAGCACGGCGGCCTTGGCCGGCGACGGCGACGAGGAGCGGAGCGCATCGCTCATGTCGTCCTCGGCCAGACGGCCGAGCATGACCGTCGCTTCCTCGAGAACCGTATCGAGCTCGTGGTAGCGGGCGAGCACCTCGCCCTGCCATAGATCGTCGGGCATGGGCATGCGCAAATCGTCGCCGTCGCCGAGCTTGCGCGGCAACCGCCCGCGCAGAGCCTGGACCAGCACCTGGGTCGCCGCCTCCAGCCGCCGCGCCGCCGATTCCACACGCGCGACGGCGAGCGACTCCACGGGCGCGCGCTCGACGTCCCGCCCCAGGGCGAAGAGGCGCAGCGATGACGCCTGCACGCCGAAGATCTCGGTGGCCACGTCTTCGAGCTGGTGGGCTTCGTCGAAGACGACGGCCTCGTAGCTGGGCAGCACCTGGGCCTCGGGAAAGCGGCTGCGCAGGGCCAGATCCGCGAAGAAGAGGTGATGGTTGACGACCACGACCTGCGCCTCCTGGGCGCGCCGGCGCATGCCGGTGATGAAGCAATCGGCGACGAAGGGACAGCGCTTGCCCAGGCGGGTTTCAGGGCTCGAGACAATCTCGCGCCAGATGGGCGCGTCCTCGGGAACCCCGTCGAGGTCGGCGCGGTCGCCGGTCTTGCTGCGCCCGACCCAATCGAGCACCCGCGCGGTCTCGGCGCCCGTGACGAAGGTCAGCTGCCGTTGGTGCTCGGCCAGGCGGCGCAAGCACACGTAGTTGCCGATGCCCTTCATCACCGCGAACGAAAACGGCCGCGGCAGCACGCGGCCGAGGCGCGGCAGATCGACGCTGGCGATCTGATCCTGCAGGTTGCGTGTGCCCGTCGACACCACCACGCGGCGGCCCGAGAGGATGGCGGGCACGAGGTAGGCCATGGTCTTGCCCGTGCCCGTGCCCGCCTCGACGAGGAGGCGCTCGTCGAGATCGATGGCCCGCGCCACCCGCTCGGCCATGGCCAGTTGCCCCGGCCGCGGCTCGTACCCCGGCAGGGCGTCTGCCAGTGCTCCGCCCGGGCGCAGGATCTCGGCGACGGCCTTTTCGAGGAGCAAGACGCTAGCCTTGGGCTAGGCTTTGTTGAAGCTGGCCGGACCGTCGTCGGTCGCAAGTCCGTCCGGCGTGATGGCGCGGAAAAAGCACGAGGTCGCCCCCGTGTGGCAAGAAGGTCCCATGGCGTCCACGACGTACAAGATGGCGTCGCCGTCGCAGTCGAGGCGCACGTCGTACACCTTCATCGAGTTGCCGCTGGTGGCGCCCTTTTCCCACAGCTCGCTGCGCGAGCGGCTCCAAAAGGTGGCGCGCTCTTTGGCGATGGTCGCGCGCAGGGCTTCGGCGTTGGCCCAGGCCAGCATACGCACCACGCCGGTGGCGCGATCCTGGGCGATGACGGGCACGAGTCCCTTCGAGTCAAACTTGACGAGCACAATCAAGGCTTCTGCATTTCCGAGCATGATGACTTTCCTCTACACCAAATTCCCGCAAAAGCGATCTTCATCCTAAACTCGCCCTATCCATCGTGCGCAAAACCCTCGACCCACCCAGAGAGAAGGAAACCAAAGGCGAGAAGAACTACATCACGCCCGCCGGCTACCACAAGCTGACCACCGAGCTCGACTTTCTGCAGACCAAGAAGCGGCCCGAGGTGGTGAGCGCCCTGTCCGACGCCGCCGCCGAAGGCGATCGCTCGGAAAACGCCGAGTACATCTACCGCAAGCGTCAGCTGCGCCAGATCGACGGGCGCATGCGCTTCCTCGGCAAACGCCTGGACATCGCCGTGATCGTGGACGCGCGCGAACAAAAGCGGCGGGACAGGGTCTTCTTCGGCGCCACCGTCACCGTCGAGGACGAAGACGGCGAAAAACAGACCTTCAGCATCGTGGGCTCGGACGAGATCGACAGCGCGGGTGGCGCCATCTCGTGGCAGTCGCCCGTGGGCCGGGGGCTCATCGGCAAAGAGATCGGCGACACCGTGCAGGTCCGTTGGGACAAGGGCCAGCGCGAGCTGACCATCACGGACATCGTGTATCCGACTTGACTTGTACAATTTCGATGAGCAAAATGTACATCTAGCATGAGCCGAAATTCCCAGGCGCCCAAACCAGCGTCGTCGTCCCCCTGGACCATCAGCACGGCGCGCCAGCACCTTCCCGCGCTGGTCGCCTCGGCGGCCAAGGAGCCGCAGGCCATCTACCGACGCAAACGCCTGGTGGCCGCCGTGCTCTCGCCGGAAGCACTCGACGAGCTCAAGGCGGCTCGCAAGACCTCGGTCGGCTCCGCTTTCGCACGTTTGCGCGAGATCTGTCGCGAAGAGAACTACGAGCTCGCCTCAGCCCCGCGCCGCAATCGACCCAATCCCTTTGCCACACCGGCCAAGTGACGTTCCTCTGTGATACCAATGTGCTGTCCGAGCTGGCGCGCCCATCGCCCAACCCTGGCGTCCTGGCATGGGCCGAGGACGTCAGGGTCGTAAGCATCAGCACCATCACCATCGACGAGGTTGTCTTCGGCCTTACCCTGCGACCCAACGCTCGCGTTCTGGCCTGGTTCGAAGATTTCGTGGCCAGGTCGTGTCAGGTGCTCGATGTGACGCCCACCATCGCCCGCACGGCCGGCGCCATGCGAGCGCGCCTCGCCGGCCGCGGGCAGGTGCGCACGCAAGCGGACATGCTCATCGCCTCCTCGGCCGCGGTCCACGGCCTCACGTTGGTCACACGCAACGTCAAAGACTTCACTGGCTGCGGGATTGACCTGCTCAATCCCTTCCGCGGCAAGGGATAGCGCTACTGGCTCGCTGACCGCCACCAGTCGACGAAGCGCGGGATGCCGACGTCGATGGACACCTTGGGCGAGTAGCCGAGATCGCCCCGCGCCAAGTCGACGTCGGCCAGGGTGTGCTTCATGTCGCCTGGCTCCTCGGGCTTGCGTTCGATGACGGCCTGCTTGCCCAGCGCTGCCTGGATGCGGTCGACCAGCTCGCGCAAGGTGGTCGGCCGCGAGCCGCCCAAGTTGTAGATGCGATACGCGGTCCGAGGATCCCGGACCTGTTGGTCGATGGCGGCGACCACGCCGTCGAGGATGTCGTCGATCCAGGTGTAGTCGCGCGAGGTGGTGCCGTCGCCGAAAAGCTGCACGGGTCGGCCGGCGGCGATGAGGCGCGTGAACTTGTGAATGGCGAGATCCGGGCGCTGGCGCGGGCCGTACACGGTGAAGAAGCGCAGGCAGGTGACGGACGCGCCGTACAAGTGATGGTGGTTGAAGGCCATCAGCTCGCCCGCACGCTTGGTCGCGGCGTAAGGGGACATGGGATGGCCGCACGGATCGAATTCCGAAAAGGGCACATCGCTGTCCAGGCCATACACCGAGGACGACGAGGCGAACACGATACGCCTCACGTTTCGTTCACGACAGGCGTGCAGCAGGTGCAAGGTCCCGTTGACGTTCACGTTCCAATAGCGGCCGGGATTGGCGATGGATGGCCGCACGCCCGCCAGCGCGGCCAGGTGCACCACGGCGTCGACCTGCCCCGCGACGTCAAACGCCTGATCCACATCGTGTGGATCGGTCAGGTCGCCCTCGACCAGTTGGAAGTCCTTGCGCGGAAGCAGCCCCGCCAGGTTCCGCTCCTTCACCTCGCGCGGATAGAACGGGTCGAAATTGTCGAAACCGGTCACGCCGTCACCCCGGCCGCACAGCCTCTCGGCAAGGTGCGAGCCGATGAACCCGGCGGCGCCCGTAAGCAAGATCTTCATGGTGTCGATGGTAACCGCAGATGAAGCAGGAACTCCACATTCCCCTTGCCGCCGGTGATGGGCGACGTGGTTTCGCCGAGGACCGCGAACCCGAGCGATAGGGCCGACTTTGCCACGTCGTCGATGGCTTGCCGCCGATCCCCCTCGTCGCGCACGATGCCGCCCTTGCCGACCCTCTCCCGCCCCACCTCGAACTGCGGCTTGACCAGCACCACCGCGGGCGCGCCCGGCACCAGCAGCGCGGGCAGCGCGGGCAACACCAGGCGCAGCGAGATGAACGAGACGTCGACCACGGCGAGCGAGCAGCGCTCGGGAATGCGCTCGGGCGGCATGTGGCGGATGTTGGTGCGGTCGATGACCACCACACGCGCGTCGGAAGCGACCTTCCAATCGAGCTGGCCATGCCCCACGTCGATGCAGTACACCCGGCCGGCCCCCCGCTGCAGCAGACAGTCGGTGAATCCGCCCGTCGACGCCCCCACGTCCACCGCCACCACGCCGGCCACCTCCACCTTGAAGACCTCCAGCGCATGGGCCAGCTTGAGCCCCCCGCGCGAGACGAAGGGCATGGGCTCGCCGCGCAGGCGCAGGACCGCGCCCGCCGCCAGCTTCTCGCCCGCTTTGTCCACCGGCCTATCGCCGCACAGGATCTGGCCGGCCAGAATCAGCGCCTGCGCCCGCTCGCGTGACGGCGCCAGCCCCTGCTCGAAAACCGCCACGTCCGCGCGCACCTTGCCGGCCTTTGGCGGAGTTTCGGCTTCCTCGGTCGGACTCTTGTCCTTGCGTCCCACGGGCCGAGAATACGACGAGTCCAGTTCCCGGTTGCAAACCTGATCGTCCTAAGTACAATCCCTGCACCCGGCTCGCCGGGTCAAGGGGCTGTAGCTCAGCTGGGAGAGCGCTAGAATCGCACTCTAGAGGCCGTGGGTTCGATCCCCATCAGCTCCACAAGAAGAACACTCAAGCTCCTGGAAACAGGGGCTTTTTTGTTGCCATGGCGTGCTGGCGCGGGTCTGAGGAACGACCGTGGTAGTGGCCTGTTAACAACCTCGGTTCATGACAATAGATCACGCCACACCCGATGGCACGGCAAAGAGTAGTCCTCGTTGAGGCACTATGGCCGGCCTCGCGCGGCCTCAGCGGTCGCCGGAGGTGGAGGCGTCGGCCGAGGCTGTGCCGGTGAATACGCCAGGGCAGACAGCCACGTCCTTGGGCGTTCCGCCTGTCGTGCTGGGCAGGGCGCAACACAGGATCTGGGCGTCCTGTCCTGGTGGGAGGCAGGGATCGCCGGTATAGGGATTGACTCCTGTCAGCACCGAGCACAGCGGAGTGGCGGCCGGGTACTGGTATGGCTTGAGGGCAGGATCGCTGTAACCCTGTTGGAGGCAGCCGGCGCAAACCTCGATGGTATAGACGAAAGGAGGGCTTGCGATGCTGGTTCCACCGTGGCGCCCCTTGGCCCAGATCGTCGCCGTGACCAGAAGGGGTGCGGCCGTCACGTAGGGGAAAAGACACTGCGCATGCGAGGGCGTGATCGCGTTGAGGGAAATCCCGGCCGTCGTTCGGGGAGCCAAGAGATCGGTGACCGCCTGCGTGTCGAAGGTCGCGGGACAAGCACTCGGCCATTCGACATTCGGTGCGGAAAGCTCCACGGTGAAGTGGGTGAGGGTGAGGTTGTTCGTCTCGGTGGCCGATGCGCTACCGGAAGAATCGAGGTTGTTGGCGACAGCGACCGGGAGGAAGTAGGGCGGCGCCGAGCCATCCGGCAAGGCGAGGTCGAGCGTGCCCGAGCTTCGAAAAATGCTGGTCGGAACTGAGGGCACGGTACAGTCTCCGCCACTCAACACCTGCACCTGCACGATCTGCAGCGCGGGGTAGGCGTCGGCATCCATGGCCTGGCTTGCCCCATCCATGGTGTCTCCCCCAGCCCCGCTGGAACCTCCGGCCTGGCTGCCAGCCGCGCCACTGGTTCCGCCCATCCCCCCGCTGCCCAAGCCGCCAACCCCAGCGCCACCGGAGCCACTTGGCCCCGCCCCACCGGTGCTAGGCACTCCACCGGAGCCGAGCACTCCACCGGCACCCACCATTCCACCGCCATCATGCGTTCCGCCGCCCATCGCTGCATCTCGGCTGCCACCTGTACCACCGCTGTCGCCCTTGCCGGAACATGCGGCCAGAAGGAGCACCAGGGTTGCGAGGCTTGAGCGAGTGCGTGATCTTGTCATGTCACGGCCTGGGGTGAAAGATCGTCTCACTGGTCGCCCAAGCGTTCAAGGACAGATCGCGGTGCCCTGTTTCGATTGCCATGGAGGCGCAAAGCATGAAGTTCCGAGCTAACCTCGTGCATCGCCGGCGCAGGTCACGGCCAAGGATGGAGCGCTTCCAGGAAGCTACCGCTTTTCAAGCGCGAGGATGGAGGAAGGCTGGTGACCTACTTCACCTCACGACCGGTAGGCCTTTTCGAGCGCGGCGATGTCGAGCTTCACCATCTTGAGGAAGGCGTCGCTCACCTTCTTGCTGCGAGCGGGATCCTTGTCGCGCACCATCTGGTCGAGGATGGCCGGCACGATCTGCCACCTCACGCCGAATCGATCGATGAGCCAGCCGCACGCCTGGGCCTTGCCGCCGCCCCCGAGCAGCGCGCTCCAGTAGCGGTCGAGCTCGGCTTGATCGTCGCACAACACGACCATCGAGATGGCGTCGTTGAAGGCGTCATGCGGCCCGGCGCTGATGGCTTGGAAACGTTGGCCGAACAGGGTGAAGTCGACGACTTTCACCGAGCCGGGTGGGCCGCTGGGCGATTCGCTCATGAGCGCCGTAACCTTGTCGACCCGTGAGTCCGGGAAGACGGAAGCGTAGAAGCTGGCCGCCTCCTCCGCCTCCTTCGCGTACCAGAGATGTGGAAAGATCTTCGTGCGAGCCATGGCTCTTCTCCTTACGAGTTACGAGGTTTGCTGTCGGCCGATCTCGGCGCGCAAGCGTTCCTCTCGGGCGCGCAGCTCGGGCGTAAGCTCCTTGCCGAAATCCTCGGCCTCGAAAATGGGTCGGACTTCCAGCTCGGAATCTTCCCCCGGCATCGGATCCGGACAGCGCCTGACCCAGGCGAGCGCTTCCTCCATCGACTTCACTTGCCAGATCCAGAAGCCGGCCACGACCTCCTTGGTTTCGGCAAAGGGCCCGTCGATGACCATCTTCTCGCCACCCGAGAAACGCACGCGTTTGCCCTTGCTGCTCGGGTGCAGTCCTTCGCCGGCCAGCATGACACCGGCCTTCACCAACTGCTCGTTGAAGCTCCCCATCTCGGCGAGCAGCTTCTGATCGGGCAGCGTGCCCGCCTCGGACTTCTTCGTCGCTTTGACCATGACCATGACTTTCATTGTTCCGTTCCTTTGCATTGTGGGTTGTGCTCGAAGGACGATCGAGCGGGTGCGAAGCCGACACGCGTGCCGATCCTTTTTCACCTGCCATGCCGTCACCCGGCGGCCTGCGTCGTCTCCGGCTTGGCGCGGCTCATCAAGCGATCGAGGTGCATGCGAATATGCGCGGCCTCGGCCGGGGTATGCGCAAGCGCGATGGCGCGGTCGAACGCGACACGCGCGTCCTGGTGGCGGCCGAGCTCCATGAGCAGGGCACCCTTCACCCCGAAAAAGTAGAAGTAGTTGTCGAGCTTGGGCGCGAGCGGCTCGATCATGGCCAGCGCCGGTGCCGGACCTTGGGCCTTGGACAAGGCAACCGCACGGTTCAGGCTGACCACGGGCGACGGCTGCAATCGTTCGAGAGCAGCGTAAAGAAGCTCGATCTGGGGCCAGTCGGTGTCCTCGGCTCGCTCGGCCCTGGCGTGCAAAGCCGAGATGGCCGCCTGAATTTGGTAGGGCCCGCGGGTTTGGTGGCGAATGGCCTTGTCGAGCAGCGCGAGCCCCTCCTCGATGAGGCTGCGGTTCCACAGCAGGCGGTCTTGGTCTTCCAGCAAGACGATGGCGCCCTCCCCGTCCGTCCGCGCCTCCACGCGGGCATGCTGGAGCAGCAGCAGCGCGAGCAGGCCCATGAGCTCCGGCTCCGCGGGAAAGAGACGCAGGAGCAGGCGTGCGAGCCGAATGGCCTCTTCGCACAGGGAGGCGCGAATGAGCGCGTCCCCGCCGGTGGCCGAGTAGCCTTCGTTGAACATCAGATAGAGCACGGCCGCGACGCCAGCCAGGCGCTGCGCGCGCTCGTGCTCGTCCGGGGTCTCGAAGGGAACGTTGGCGTCGGCGACGCGGGCCTTGGCGCGCGTGATCCGCTGCTCCATGGCCACCTCGCGGACCAGGAAGGCGTGTGCGATCTCCTTGACCGTGAGGCCCGAGACGATGCGCAGGGCCAGCGCGATCTGCTGCGTGGCCGGCAGGTCGGGATGACAACAGATGAAGAGCAGGCGCAGGATGTCGTCACGATAGTGGGCGTCGTCGAGGTGCTGGGCCAGCTCGCCCTCGGTGTCGTCGAGGCTCGACAGCGCGTTCTCGGGAGGCAGCGGACGCTGCTTGCTCTGCCGCCTGACCGTGTCGAGGGCGGCATTGCGCCCGACGAAGATCAACCAGGCGGCCGCATCGTGGGGCGGGCTTCGGCCGGGCCAGTTCTTGAGCGCCGCCAAGCAGGCCTCTTGAAACGCCTCCTCCGCCAGGTCGAGGTCGCGGAAGTAGCGGGTGAGCGCGCCCATCACGCGCGGTCGCGCCGAGCGCAAGGCGAGATCAATCCAGTCCATAGCGTTCACTTGATTCCAGCGCCCGGCAAGAACAGCGAAATCGGACGCAGCTCGTACGCCCCGCCGGGATTGGGGTGACCGAGGTCGCGCACGACCTCCAGGGCCTCCTCGAGGTCCGAGCATTGGATGACGTAGAAGCCGAGAAGTTGCTCCTTGGTTTCGGCAAAGGGGCCGTCGGTCACCACGGGCGGCTCGGGCCCGGGCTCGAGGCGCTTGCCGTACCCGCCTTTTCGCAGCGTGGTGGCCGCGGTGGTTGGCATCAGGCGCGCAACCGGTCCCAGCTTGCCGGCCTTGGCCAGCTTGTCGTTCACGACCGCCAAGCGTGCCATGACCATGTCGTCCTCCTCCTTGCTCCAAGCCCCGGTGACGTCTTCGTCGTTGTAACAGAGAATGGCATACAGCATCGCTTCTCCCCCTGCTTCCATACGACGATCAACTATGACCGGCGCCGACACCTGGGAAGGAAAAAGGTGTTCCGGGATGTCGGACCGGCCCGCTCCCATTCGTCGTCTCGGCGAAAGGAGAATCGAGGCGCGTACGATTCCTCGACCACCACGTTGCTTTTGCCTTGAAATGCCCCCGTCTGTGAGTCCAATTTGTGCGTACCTTGTTTAGGCGAGCCTGGGGCACCGGGCTGAGATCGGGACAGGAGCCGTCCCGGAAGCCTTCGAACCTGATGCGTGTCGCGCCGCCGTAGGGAAAACAGGTTTCGCCGCGAGAGCGGAGGGAGCTTGTGCCCGAGGGTCGGCTCGGACGCGGAAAGGCCTCACTCGCGCATGGTCACCGTCGAAACCCTGCACATTTATGTCAATGACGCCGATCGTTCCGTGACCAGCGGCACCGGTCTTTTGTCCTTGCTCGAGGAGATGGCCTTGGCCGGTCGCCAGGGCTTGGCGGTTGCCGTCAACACCGAAGTAGTGCCGCGCGCGCGCTGGGCCGGCCGAAGGCTGCAAGAAGGTGATCGGGTGCTCGTCATTCAAGCGAGTCAGGGCGGATGAAGGTCGCTCTGATCTCGCCGCCCGACGATCGGCCGGACGAAATCGCCATCGTGGGGACCCTGTTTGCCGCCGGGCTTGAACGCTATCACCTGCGCAAACCCGGCTGGAAGAGCGCGCGGGTGACCCTGTGGTTAGAGTCGATGCCGGCACGCTGGCGCGGCCTCATCGTGCTGCATTCCCACGCGGATTTGTCAGCCGGCTTTCGCGTGGGAGGGATTCACTTTCGCGACGACGGGGACGTGCCCGAGGATCCCGCGCCGCGGGTTCCGCCCGACTGCCTGACCAGTCGTTCCTGCCACGACGTGGCCGCGGTCGGCGCGGCGCTCGGGCGCTACGATTCGATCTTCTTCGGTCCGGTCTTTCCGTCGCTCAGCAAGCCCGGGTATGGCCCCGTGCCCCGGGGCGTCCTCGAAGGGTTGCGCACCGCCCTCGTTGCTCGTGGTCCGGCGGAAAGACGCACCAAGATCTTCGCGCTCGGGGGCGTGACCACGCAGCGAATACACGACTGCCGTACCTTGGGCTTCGACGGCGTCGCCATCCTGGGCGCGGTCTGGAATGCCGCCGACCCGGTGGCCGCGTTTCTCACACTTCAGGACGCCAGCCGCCGCCATGCGGACGTCGTCCCAGGCAATGAAGGAGCCTCTCGATGAAACCACCCCTTTCCATCGCTGGCGTCGAGCTGACCTCGCGTCTGTTCCTTGGAACCGGAAAATTCGCATCCGGCCCGCTGATGCGCGACAGCCTGGCCGCATCGGGCACCCAACTTGTGACGGTGGCGCTGCGCCGGGTTCGCACCGACGGCGCGATGGACGACCTGCTTGCACACCTGGAACCCGATCGCTACCGCCTGCTACCCAACACCTCTGGCGTGCGCGATCGGCGCGAGGCGATCCTGGCGGCGGAGCTGGCGCGCGAGGCTTTGCAAACCAATTGGCTGAAGCTGGAAATCCATCCCGACCCCAAGTACCTGATGCCGGATCCCATTGAAACCTTGGCCGCCACGGAAGCACTGGCTCGGCGCGGGTTCGTGGTGTTGCCCTACGTCCACGCGGACCCGGTCTTGTGCCGCCAGCTGGCCGAGGCCGGCGCCGCAGCGGTCATGCCCCTGGGCGCGCCCATCGGCAGCAACCAAGGGCTGGCCTCGCGCGCGTTTCTGAGAATCATCTTGGCCCACCGCCAGGTGCCGGTGGTGATCGACGCCGGGCTGGGTGCGCCGTCGCACGCGGCTGCGGCCATGGAAATGGGCGCCGACGCGGTGCTAGTCAATACCGCCATCGCCACCGCCCCGGATGCGGTGGCCATGGCGCGCGCCTTTGCTCTGGCCGTCGAGGCGGGACGCCGGGGCTACGAGGCAGGCCTGCCGCCGGTGGCGGAGGAGGCCCACGCGTCGTCGCCACTCACGGCCTTTCTTGCTCAAGAGGGATAGAGCGTGATCAGCTTCGAGACGATGTGGCGCGAGCACGACTTTCGGACCATCGCCGCCCGCATTGCGGGCAAGAGCGCGGGAGACGTACGACGCGCGCTCGGGCGCGGGCGAGGCAACCTGTCCTTGGAAGATCTTGCGGCCCTGCTGTCCCCGGCCGCGGCCCCGTTCCTGGAGGAGATGGCGCAAGCCAGCCACCAACGAACGGTCGAGCGCTTCGGCCGAACCATGCAGCTCTACGCGCCGCTGTACCTGTCGAACGTGTGCGGCAACATCTGCACCTACTGCGGGTTCAGTGCCCAAAATCGCGTCGAGCGATTGATTCTGGACGACGATGCCATCCTCGCCGAAGCCGCCGTCCTGGCCAAGATGGGGATGCAGCATGTCCTGCTCCTCACCGGCGAAAGCCCGCGCGTGGGATCCGACTATCTCGTGCATGCCCTGCGCCTGCTGCGACCGCGTTTCGCCAGCCTGTCTTTCGAGGTA
The DNA here is from genome assembly GCA_963824555.1 of uncultured delta proteobacterium. Lineage (GTDB taxonomy): Bacteria > Myxococcota_A > Polyangia > Fen-1088 > Fen-1088 > Fen-1118. The sequence continues at coordinate 133,713 of CAWGPW010000017.1, forward strand.
CAACCGCTCGACGTGGGCGACTACCTTCGCCTTGGCGAAGAGGGCATGAACGCGGTCATGGTCTACCAAGAAACCTACGATCCCGTCGCCTACGCGCATTACCACCTGCGTGGCCCCAAGTCGAACATGGCCTACCGACTGGAAACGCCGGATCGCCTAGGCCGGGCCGGGGTCAAGAAGATCGGCCTCGGCGCGCTCTACGGCTTGTCCAATTGGCGGGCCGATGCTTGGTTCGTCGGGCTTCACCTGCGCTATCTCGAAGAGCGCTACTGGCGCACTCGCACCAGCATTTCATTTCCGCGCCTGCGCCCGCACGCGGGCGACGACACCTCGGCGCTGTCCGCATTCGGCGAGCGCGATCTGGTGCAGACGATGTGTGCCTTCCGCTTGTTCAGTCAAGAAGTGGAGTTGTCGCTTTCCACGCGCGAGAGCGCCCGCTTCCGCGACCACGCCTTTCGCCTCGGCATCACGTCGATGAGCGCGGGTTCGCGTACCAACCCGGGCGGGTACGCGCGCGGCCAGGCATCGCTCGAACAGTTCTCCATCGACGACTCGCGCGACCCCGCGGCGGTCGCGGCCTTCCTACGCGGGCAGGGATATGAACCTGTGTGGAAGGATTGGGATGGAACCTACGACGGCCAAGTCGTCGAGCGCGCAACGCGGGAGGTGCGACCATGCTGACTGCAGAGGAGTTACGCCGGTACCAGCGCCATCTCTCCCTGCCGGGCTTCGGAAGAGCCGGGCAAGAGCAGCTCAGGGCTGGCAAGGTCCTGGTGGTGGGCGCGGGCGGCCTCGGCTGTCCGGCCCTGCTCTACCTCGCCGCCGCCGGGGTGGGGCGCATCGTGCTGGTGGACCCGGACACCGTGGAGGGCAGCAATTTGCAACGCCAGGTGCTGTACACCGAGGCGGACCTCGGCCAGCCCAAGGCCGAGGTCGCGGCGAGGCGATTGCGCGCGCTCAATTCGCTTGTCGATATCGTCGCTGTCGGCGAGCGATTCGGTCGGAAAAACGCCTTGGACCTGGTCGGCGCCTGCGACGTGGTCCTCGACGGCTCGGACAATTTCGCCACCCGCTACCTGGTCAACGATGCATGCGTCATGGCGGATCGACCGTTCGTCTACGGCGCCATCCAGGGCTTCGAGGGCCAGTTGAGCGTGTTCAACTGGCGTGGCGGCCCGACCTACCGCTGTCTGTTCCCGTCGCCACCGCCGGCTGAGCTGGTGCCGAATTGCGCGGCGGCCGGCGTACTCGGAGTCCTACCGGGAATCGTGGGAACCTGGCAGGCCGGCGAAGCCATCAAGATGTTGGCCGGTGTCGGCGAACCGCTGTCGGGCAAATTACTCCTGTGGAACGCGCTGACCATGAATGTGCAAACCGTGCGCCTGGCCGCGGATCCGAAGAGCCGGCCCATCCGAGAGCTTCCGGCGGACGAGGAATCCGCAGCCTGCCCAAGCGAACCTTGGGAGATCGACTGCACCGCGTTGCGGTCTTTACTCGAAGCAGGCTCGGTCCAGCTTCTCGACGTACGCGAGGACTGGGAGCGGGAAGCGGACGCGATCCAGCCGTCCCTTCACATTCCCCTGGCAGCCTTGGAACACGCTTCGGCGGAACAACTACTTGCGGGATGGACCCCCGACCGTCCCACGGTGGTCTACTGTGCCGTGGGCGCGCGCAGTCTTGCCGCCGCGGCTATCTTGCGCGAGCGCTACGACTTTCGCCGGGCCACCAGTCTGCGCGGCGGGATGCGCGCCTGGCGGACGACTGAATAGGCCGCCCAACTGGTGGTCGAAGCTCGCTGCTGAAGCGGTTCCGCCATGGTCAGCAGGACACCTCGGCCCCCCTGCGTGAATAGTGTGACCACGTGAGGTAGAGACAGCTGACATAGAATGTGAGAAATACGCCAAGTGCCAGCACGGGACTGCCCGTCAGGGTGATAGAAGTTCCATAGCTCTTGGGTACGAAGAACGCTCCGTAAGCAGCCATTGCCGAGACAAACCCGATGATCGTAGACGACTCCTTGTTGGCCAGCTTGACGGCGGCCTGATAGGCACCCGACCCTTCCACCACGCCTTCATGGGAGCGCAACTTGAGCGTCCGGAAGATGATCGGAATCATGCGAAACGTCGAGCCGTTCCCAATTCCCGAGCCGATGAAGAGCAGCAAGAACATCACGAAGAAACCGGTAAATGCGCCTGGCTCGGTCTTGTGGACGACGAAGTAGATGACGCCAGAAAGGGCGACAGACATCGCCACGAAATTCCAGAAGGTCACGACGGCGCCCCCTATCTTGTCGGCCAGCCACCCTCCCACGGGACGAATGACCGAGCCCACCAGGGGACCGAGAAACGCATATTGTAATGGGTTCACGCCCGGGAATTGGGACCTGATGAGCAGTGGAAAGCCGGCCGAATAGCCAATGAACGAGCCGAACGTGCCAAGGTAGAGCCAACTCATGATCCAGTTGTGCTTGTTCTTGAGAATGGGCAATTGCTCCTTCAAGGATGCTTTGGCCACGCGCAGGTTATTCATGAAGAACCACGAGGTGACGATTGCGACCAAGATGAAGGGGATCCAGATCAGGGCCGCGTTCTGCAGGTACAGACTCTTCCCCACCCCCTTGATGTGCGCGGTCTCCGGGCCGCCGCCGAGGGATCCGAAGATCGAGCCGGCAATGACCAAGGGGACGACGAATTGAACCACCGAGACACCGACGTTTCCTCCTGCCGCGTTCAGGCCAAGCGCCAAGCCCTTTCTCTTTTGCGGATAGAAGAACTGGATGTTCGCCATGCTCGAGGCAAAATTGCCCCCGCCGAAACCCGTGACAAGGGCTAAGGAAAGGAAGAGCCAGTACGGGGTATCCGCGTTTTGCACGGCGAAAGCCAACCCCGTTGCCGGGATCAACAACAGTGCGGCGCTGACGAGCGTCCAATTCCGACCGCCGAATATGGACACGGCAAGCCCGTACGGAATGCGCAGTGTTGCGCCGGAAAGACCGGGCAGCGCCGCCAGCCAAAAGAGCTGATTGACCGTGAATGCGTAACCGATACTAGGCAATTGGGCAGCAACAGCGCTCCACACCTGCCACACCGAAAAGCCCAGGAACTCGACGAAGATGGAGCATATCAGGTTCCGGGTTGCGATCTTCCTTCCAATCGAATTCCAGAAGGTGTCGTCCTCCGGCTCCCAATGCTCGATGGTATAGGGTGAGGCCGTCTTGAGGTCATCCAGGTCATCCCCCAAATCGATCCGTTCTTCTTGAATCATGGTTGACATGTTCGAATACTCCAATCCTTGACCCTACTGGGCCAATGGCTGCACGGCATGAATAGTCACGTTCCTTTGCGGCTCGGTCCTGGGCGTGATGGTCCGCAATTCCTCGGCTGGTGGCAGCTCCACGAGCACGTCCTCGCCCTCGATCTTCACCGGGAAGGTCGCGATTGCGGCCAAATCACCGTTTAGACATGCGCCACTACGCAGATCGAAGGTGTTCTTGTGCAGTGGACATGCGACCTTGGGCAGGCCGGCGGCGTCACCGAGGATCCCACGCGCCAGGACCATCTGTCGTTTGTGGGGACAGAGGTTCTCGCTTGCGAACCATTCCCCGCGCGCCGCGAAGTTGAAGATAGCAATCTCGGCGTCTCCGTAGCGTGCGGCGATTCCGCCGTTCTTCGGCACCTCGGAAACCTTGGCCATAGGAACCCATCTGCGGCTCTTCTCGGATGGCTTGTCCACCGGTGTCGACGTCGCTCGGGCGTAGCGCTGAAACTGCGCCCGGCGTTCCGGGCTGGAGAGAACCCCGGCCCATTCGCACTCGTAGGTATCGACGAGGTACTGCAGATCGCGTTCCAATTCCGAAGCAATCCCGAGGGCGTCGTGGACGATGATCTCGCGCAAGCGCTCGATGCCACCCTCCATCTTCTCGAGCCAAACCGAGGTGCGCGTAAGCCGGTCCGCCGTGCGGATGTAGAACATGATGAAACGGTCGAGATAGCGAACGGCGGTGTCCGCGTCGACATCCTTGACCAGCAGATCCGCGTGCCGCGGATGCGCGCCGCCGTTTCCGCAGACGAAGATATTCCAGCCCTTTTCGGTGGCGATGAGGCCGAAGTCCTTGCCTTGGGCCTCGGCGCATTCTCGAATGCAGCCACTCACCGCGCTCTTGAGCTTGTGGGGCGAGCGGATGCCCTTGTAGCGTTGCTCGAGGCGTATGGCCATGGCGGTGGAGTCCTGCACGCCAAAGCGACACCACGTCGTCCCGACGCAGCTCTTGACGGTGCGCAGGGCCTTGCCGTAGGCGTGACCGCTCTCGAAGCCGGCGGCCACCAGTTCCTCCCAAATGCTGGGCAAATCCTCGAGGTTGGCCCCGAGCAAATCCACCCTTTGGCCGCCGGTGATCTTGCTGTAGAGCCCATATTTGCTGGCGACCTGACCGAGAACGACGAGCTTCTTGGGTGATATTTCCCCGCCCGGCACGCGAGGGATCACCGAGTAGGTTCCGTTTCTTTGCACATTGGCCAAGAACCGATCATTGGTATCTTGCAACGTTCGGTGTTCCTCCTTGAGTACTGGCTCGTTGAACAGGCTTGCCAGGATCGAGGCCACCGTGGGCTTGCACACCTCGCAACCGCTTCCTTGGCCATACTCGCGAATGAGCTGGTCGAAGGTGCGGATGCGTTTGACGGCGACGATTTGAAACAGATCCTGGCGCGTCAGCGCAAAGTGCTCGCACAAGCGGGGCCGGACGGCCTTGCCCAGGGCCTTGAGTTGGGCCGCCAGCAAGTCCCCGACCACCGGCAAGCAACCGCCACATCCCGTGCCCGCGCGCGTGTGCTTCTTCAGCAAATCCACGCTGACACAATCCGCGTCGCGGACGCAGGCGCGCAAGTGTCCGGCCGAGACATTGTTGCACGAACAGACCTGCGCTTCGTCAGGCAAGACGAACGACTGGGCCGCGGTCGATCCGGGCGTCATCCCCAATTCATCGAATCCGTCGGAGAGCGCCGTACGGGAGCGTGTCAGGTATTGCAACCGACCATAGTCCCTCGCGTCGCCGACCAGGATGCCCCCGAGCAGATGCTTGTTTTCGGCATCGACGACGAGCTTCTTGTAGGTGCGCCTTATCTGGTCTTCGAAGGAGAGCACGCGAACGCCCGGTGACGTTACGAATGGGTCACCGAACGACGCGACGTCCATGCCCATGAGCTTGAGCTTGGCGGACAGGTCGCCCCCCGTGAAGGCCGCCGATTCGCCGGTGAGCGACTTGGCCAGCACATCCGCCATTTCGTAACCTGGCGCCACGAGGCCGTAGATCATCCCCTCATGAAGCGCCACCTCGCCGATGGCGAAGATGCGCCGGTCGCTCGTGCACAATTGGTCGTCCACCACCACCCCGCCGCGCGGCCCGACTTCGATGGCAGCTTTTCTCGCCAGCTCGTCGCGCGGCCGGATGCCGGCGGAAACGATGACCATGTCCACCGCGATGACCTCGCCGTCCGACAGCTCGACCCCGGTGACCGACTCCTCACCCGTGAAGCGGGCAATCCGCTTGTCGATGTGTACGGTTACCCCGAGGTCGCGAATGGACTGCTCCAGCAGGGCCGAGGCCGCGCTGTCAAGCTGGCGCGGCATAAGGCGCGTTGCGACCTCGACGACATGGGTTTGCAACCCGCAATCCTTCACCGCCCTGGCCGCCTCCAGCCCCAAGAGCCCCCCGCCGATCACGGCAGCGCTCCGGCACATCGAGGTCCTCGCCAAGATGGCCTCCAGATCCTCGATGGTGCGGTAGACGTAGACGCCCTGCTTGTCGATCCCGGGGACCGGCGGGACGAAGGGCGCCGACCCCGTGGCCAGCACGAGCCAATCGTAGGAATGCCGTTCTCCACCTGCGGTCGTGACCTCGCGATCGGTTCGATTGATGTCCACGACCTGGGTCGCAACGTGAAGTTGGATGCCGCGCTCTGCGTACCAGTCCTTGGTACCGAGCATCAGACTATCGGCTGAACGCTCCTTGAAGAAGTCCGTGAGATGAACTCGGTCGTATGCCGGTCTCGGCTCTTCGCCCAGAACCGTGATGCGAAGACCGCGGGCGTGATCGTATTCGATCACCTTCTCGCAGAAGCGGTGCCCCACCATTCCGTTGCCAATGACGAGAAGCGATCCGGAATTCATGCTTTCTCCGGCGCCTTGAGCGTGGGTGCGGGAGTCCGATGGTAAAGCCCCAACGCCTCCATGGCGCGGTTGCGCACGTACTTGGCCATGTCGTCGTCATCATCGGCGTCCTGGCATCGGGTCAGGATCAGAACCAGGGCATCACGGACTTGGCGAAGCTCGTGGGCGAGCCACATCACATCGGACAGGCACTCGTGGTGGGACGCGCGATAGGTTCTTTCGATCTCGCGCAGCCGCCACTCGAGCTTGTTTCCGCTGTTCGCCGGTTTTCCATCGCCATAGCAGTCGGGACAACTTATGGCCCCGTGCTCGGTAACGATTTCGCCGGTGCCGTAACAAGTCTGGCAGCCGTGGGTAAGATCCGGCATAGGCGCTCCTCTGCGATCCATGATTTCCTGGTGACACGAACCAGCTACCACGGCAAAGGTTTCGCGGCTGTTTCGCCGCGGCTAATCCTGGGCATCAAACCAGACTATCCTTGTCTGATTTTGTAGAAGCCGTGACATCTGTTTGCTATTCATCGAGAGGAGCTCGCTGTGCCACTGGCTTCCCACTGCTGCCGCTTCCCGTCCCATCCATGCGGACCGGCACCATCCTCTTTGAGAGACGCGACCGCGCGTTGCGGACCTGGGGAAGCGGATCCATCATGTCCTGAACGCTGAAGGGGTATGGCCACGACAACCACGACCTATCGAACGACCTGTTGCTACTGCGGTGTTGGTTGTGGCGTCCTCGTCCACAAGAATCGGGCCGGTGCCCTCTCGCTCGTTGGGGATCCGGACCATCCCGTCAACCGAGGCAAGTTGTGCGCCAAGGGCCTCAACCTGCACCACACGGTTTCCGACCGCTCCGACCGTCTTCTCTATCCCGAGCTGCGCGATGGACGACGCCTGCCGCGCCGGCGGGTCGGCTGGGATGAGGCGTTGGATCGGGTGGCCACGGTGTTCCGGACGACGCGAGAAAAGCATGGTCCGGACGCGGTCGCGCTCTATGTGTCGGGGCAGTGCTTGACCGAGGAGTACTACCTGGCCAACAAGATCGCGAAGGGCTTTCTCGGCACCAACAACATCGACACCAACTCGCGCTTGTGCATGAGCTCGGCGGTGGTCGGCTATCGGCAAGCCCTGGGAGAGGACAGCGTTCCCGGGTGCTACGAGGATCTGGAAATCGCTGACCTCTTCTTCGTGGCAGGGGCCAACCCCGCTTGGTGCCATCCCATTCTCTTTCGCCGCATCGAAGAGCGCCTGCAGCGCGAGCCCAAATCCGCGCGCATGATCGTCGTGGATCCGCGTCGCACGCAAAGCGCGGCCATGGCGGATCTGCACCTTCAGATCCAGCCGGGAACGGACATCACGCTCTTTCACGCCGTCGCGCGCAGGTTGATTGAGAACGGCTGTGTTGACGACGCGTTCGTGCGCGACCACACCGAGGGTTTCGACGAGCTTCGTGCCAAGGCTTCTGAACGCACCCTGGCCGAAGCGGCGGCCATCTGCCGCATCGAAACCTCGACGATTGCAACAGCGGCCGAGTGGATAGGAGCGTCCAAGGGTTTCGTCTCGTTGTGGGCCATGGGGCTCAACCAGAGCACCGTCGGGGTGAACAAGAATCTCGCCTTGATCAACTTGCATCTGATGATGGGAAAGATCGGCAAACCAGGCCACGGCCCGTTCAGCCTGACGGGACAGCCGAACGCCATGGGCGGCCGAGAAGTGGGCGGGATGGCAAACCTGATGAGCGCCCACCGCGACCTGAAGAACCCCGCCCACCGCGAAGAGATCGCGCGCTTCTGGGGCGTGCCCAGTGTCCCGGAATCGCCGGGTCTCACGGCGGGCGAGATGATGGATGCGCTTTGCGAGGGGCGACTGAAGGTGTTGTGGGTGATTTGCACCAACCCCCTGGTAAGCTGGCCCGATTCGGCGAAGGCCGAGCGCGCATTGGCGAACGCAGAATTGGTGATCGTCCAGGACATTTCGAGCCGTTCCGATACCTTGCGCTTTGCCGACGTCGTGCTTCCGGCGGCCGGGTGGCTGGAAAAGGAAGGCACCATGACCAACTCCGAGCGGCGAATCACCTACCTCTCGCCCGCGGTAGAGCCGCCCGGAGAGGCCCTGCCCGACGGAGAGATCTTGCTTCGCTTCGCGCGCAAGATGGGTTGGCACAAGCACTTCGACTACCGAAGCATGGCGGACGTCTACCGCGAGCACGCGGCGCTCACGCAAGGCACGTCCATCGACATCAGCGGGCTTGACTACGGCCGCCTGCAATCGGAGGGCTCCGTGCAGTGGCCCGTCCCGCACGCCGGCCATCCCGGCACGCCTCGCCTGTTTACCGACGGGCAATTTCTTCGCCCCAACCGACGAGCCAAGCTCCACGCGGTCCCCGACGAGAATACTTCCGTGCCACCGGGGCGTGAGTTTCCTCTCATTCTCACCACTGGGCGGATTCGAGATCAATGGCACACCATGACCCGGACCGGAAAGGTGGCCAAGCTGCGCAGCCACGAACCTCAGTCCCGTCTCGACATCCACCCGCAGGACGCGAAGGCCCGCGGCATCATCGAGGGAAAGGTCGTGGTCGTGCGCGGCGAGCACGGCCAGGTGCGCATCCGGGCGCGCTTGGTCGACGACCTCAAGCCCGGGGTGGTATTTCTCCCCATGCACTGGGGCCGCGTTCTCGATGGCGATGCCGTGCGCGCGAACAACCTCACCGAAGCGCGTTGGGATCCCATCTCCAAGGAGCCGGACCTCAAGTTCACCGCCGTCGAAGTGGAACGGCTGCGCGCCCCCAAGCGGAAGATCTTGGTGGTTGGGGCTGGCGCCGCCGCCCTGGCCTTCCTGCGCGCCTACCGGCAAGACAATGGGGAAGACGAGATCGCGGTCTTCAGCAAGGAAGAAGTGCCGTTCTACGACCGGGTTCGCCTGCCCGGGGTCGTCGAGAACAATGCGGATTGGCAATCCCTCGTCGTGCCAAGCCGAAACGAATTGGAATCTCTCGGCGTGCAGGTCTTCAGCCGACGGGCCGTCGTCGAGGTGGAGCGGGCGAGCAAGCGGATCCTCGATTCACGAGGGCTGTGGCACGACTACGACATTCTCGTGCTCGCCACAGGCAGCCGGGCGGCATGGCCCAAGGGCACGCCGCGCAACCAACTTGGCTTGCACGCACTGCGAAGCTTCGCCGACGCGCAGGAAATTCTGCAATCGGCGGCAACCGGGCGAACCGTGGTCATCGTGGGCGGCGGATTGATCGGAATCGAGCTCGGGGCGGCACTGCGAAGCAAGGGGCTTCCCGTTCACATCATCCAGCGCTCGGCCCAGCTGATGAACAAGCAGCTCGACGAGGTCGCCGCCGAGATTCTTCGCGACGAGCTACTTGACCGTGACATCAAGATTCACTTCCTAGACCAGGTCGTCATGTGGAAGGGGGAAACCTGGATCGACGAGGTCTTCCTCGCTTCGGGCGAGTGCCTGCGCGACGTGACCCTGATCTATGCCATGGGAACGGTGCCCAATGTCGACCTGGCGGGTGCGTGCGGCCTCATGGTCAACCGCGGCGTCGTGGTAGACGAAGCCATGCGGTCGAGCGATCCCCACATTCTCGCGTTGGGCGAAGTCGCCGAGCTCGATGGCAAGCTCTACGGCATCACGGCTGCGGCCGAAGAACAAGCGCGGGTCGCGGCGGCCGTGCTGGCCGGGGATGCCCAGGCGGTCTACGGCGGCTCCATGGCCCAGAACCTCGTGAAAGTGGCCGGTCTATCGGTCGTCAGCTTGGGTGTGGCCAGACCACCCGCCGACGACCTGAGCTTCGAGGAGATCGTCTTCCTGGACCGCAGCGCCCGCATCTACAAGAAATGCGTGATTCGCAACGACCGCCTGGTGGGCGCCCTCTTGGTGGGCGACAGCGGGGATTTCGTGTCGTTGCGTGACCTGATCCGCAGCGGCGAAGAGCTGGGCGCTCGGCGAGCAACCCTCTTGAGAACAGGCGCGGCAGCTTCGTCGCGTGGCGGGGGCAAGATCGTTTGCAGTTGCACCTCCGTGGACGAGGGAGGCCTGCGCCAGGCCTGCGAAGGAGGCGCAACGACGATGCAGAAGGTGATGGATGCGACCGGCGCTGGCACGGGCTGCGGAAGCTGCCGCCCGGAGATCGCGTCCATGCTCAAGGCGCGCGAGGGAAAGCCGGTCCCCCGCCGTGATGCCCTGGAGACCGCGTGATCACGCAACTGCGGCGACGACAGCCGATGCCGGAATCCGCTCCCGCGTTGCTGGACGCGCGGGAGCGCCCCTTGCGCGACATTCGCATCTCGCTGACCGACCATTGCAATTTGCGCTGCACCTACTGCATGCCCAAGGAAGCGTTCGGGCCAGGGTATGCCTTCCTGCCGTCGGACAAGCTGCTGACCTTCGAGGAAATCGCCACGCTCGTGCAAGTCCTCGCCGGGCTCGGCGTGCGCAAGGTCAAGCTCACCGGGGGTGAGCCGCTGACCAGGCGCTTCTTGGCCAGGCTCATCCAGATGTTGCGCAAGGCCGCTCCGGAGATCGAGGTCAACCTCATCACCAACGGCATCTTGCTCGCGCCGCTCGCCGAGCAACTGCGAGAAGCCGGGCTCGACCGCCTGACCGTCAGTCTGGACACCCTCATGCCCGACCGATTCGCGGCCATGAGCGGCCGCGGGCATCAGCTCGACAAGGTCTTGGCCGGCATCGCCGCCGCCCGGCGTGCGGGGTTCAGCCCGATGAAGATCAACATGGTGGTCATCCGCGGCACCAACGACGATGAGGTCGAAGCCATGGCGAGCTACTTCCACCGGCCCGACACCATCGTGCGCTTCATCGAATACATGGACGTCGGCACCCGCAACGGTTGGCGAAGAGCGGACGTGGTTCCCAGCGCCGAGATCCTCGCGCGGCTGCGCAAGGTCGCTGCGCTCGAACCCATCGATCGTGCCTATCCTGGAGAAACGGCAAACCGTTATCGCTACGCCGATGGCTCGGGCGAAATAGGATTCATCGCCAGCATCACCCAGCCGTTCTGCGGCGATTGCAGCCGCCTTCGCCTCTCCGCCGACGGAAGGCTTTATACGTGTCTCTTTTCCAAGCAAGGAACGGACATCCGATCTCTGTTGAGGGACAGCGGCGAACCAAGCGCGGTTCGTGCGGCACTTGTTCATTTGTGGTCGAAGCGAGCCGACCAATATTCCGTTGAACGAACGGACACGACGGCGCGGGAGAAGCAAGAGAAGCAAGAGAAGCAAGAGAAGATAGAAATGTTCTACATCGGAGGTTGAATTGACAGGCGAACCCCTTGTGCTCAGCCACGTCGACCCAAACGGTCGAGCCCGGATGGTCGATGTTTCAGACAAGACCGTGACACGAAGAATGGCACGGGCACGCGCCGAGGTCTGGTTTCCCCCCGATGTGGCGGCTCGGCTCGGTTTGGATCGCGCGTCGGAGACTCTCGATGTGCTCGGACCCAAGGGCTCCGTGTTCCACACCGCCAGCCTGGCCGGCATCATGGCCGCCAAGCGCGCCCACGAGCTTATCCCGCTTTGCCATCCCTTGCCGCTCGACGAGGTGGCGGTCCATGTTCGCGCGGCCGGAGCGGGCGTTGTGGAGATCATCAGCGAATGCCGGGCCACCCATCGCACCGGGGTCGAGATGGAAGCCCTGACCGCGGCCAGCGTGGCGGCGCTGACCGTCTACGACATGTGCAAGGCCCTGTCGCATGCCATCGAGATCCGCTCGCTGCTTCTTCTGTCCAAGTCCGGCGGCAACCATGACTACGCACGGCCCTGAACACAACGAGCATGCCTCGACCAAGGTTCGTCGCACCTGGCGATTCAATCCCTTCGAAGTCGCCGTCTGCGGTTACAAGAACAGCGGCAAGACCACGTTGCTGGAAGGACTGGCCGGCCACCTCACCAAGGATCTCCGCCTAGCCTACCTGAAACACGATGCCCACAAGTTCTCCATGGATCATCCGGGGAAAGACACCGATCGCCTGCGCAACGCCGGAGCACAAACCGTCGTCATCACCGGCGATGATGGCTTTGCCAGACTGGACGCCCACGGCGACAGCGAGCCGCTGGCGCCCTACGCCCTGCTCGCTGCCGATGCCTTGCTGGTCGAAGGATACAAATCGAGCGACCTGCCTCGCATCATGGTCCTCGACGAGAATCTGTCGATTCTGGACGACCCGGCATGGCTCGCCAGCCCGCCGCTGGCCATGGTCCATCCTTGGCGCGCACGCAGCCCCGAGGAGTCCGCCGCCCGGACCGTCGCGCGACGGCGATTCGGCGAGACGCCCTGGTTCGAGCGTGACGACGTGTCGTCCGTCGCGGACTTCGTTCGCCAACTCTGGTCGAACCGGCACCCGCCGGTGCGCGGCCTCGTCCTGACCGGCGGGCACTCCACCCGGATGGGGCGGGACAAGGCGCTCCTCGACTATCACGGGTGTACGCAGATCGAACGGGGCTTCCACCTGCTCTCGCGCACCTGTTCCGAGGTATGGGTTTCTTGCCGTCCGGACCAGGGCGGCGAATCCGCGCGTCGCAACTACCCGATGCTCTTCGACCGTTTTCTGGAAATGGGGCCGACCGGCGGCATTCTGAGCGCCTTGGCGAGCGACGAGAGCGCCGGTCACGCTTGGCTGGTCTTGGCCTGCGATCTGCCACGGGTGGATGGGGAGCTCCTCGAGCGCTTGCTTGCCGAGCGCAACCCGTACCGGTTCGCCACGGCGTTCCTTGGCAAGGATGGATTTCCCGAGCCTCTGTGCGCTATCTGGGAGCCCAAATCCTACCCTCGCCTGTTGCAGTTTCTCGGCCTGGGCCACGCCTGCCCTCGCAAATGCCTTATCAACTCGCCCGTGACCCTCCTGGATCCGCCCTCGCCGACGATCCTCGACAACGGTAACGACCAGGCCGACTTCCGTAGGATTCGCGATGATCTCCACCTTGGAAGCTGACCGGCTGATCGACGAGACCCTGGCCAAACGGGGCGCGCCGAGCGCGTGCGAGGACACCTCGCTGGCCACGTCCATCGGTCGCGTTCTGGCTTGCGACGTCTTCGCCGACAACGATCAGCCGCCCTTCGACCGCGTCGCCATGGACGGTGTCGCGCTCGTCCTCGACAGTGAGGGCGGCAGCGCGGCCACGCGCGCAGACTTCCGCATCGGTGGCAGGCTGCCCGCGGGCGTGGCTGAACCCGAGGGACTTGCGCGGTCGAAATCGGGAGGCGTCATCGAGGTCATGACCGGCGCCGCATTGCCAAGACCCTGGAACGCGGTCGTGCCCTGGGAAAGCCTCGAGTCCGACAAGGACGGCACACCTTGGCGTCTGCGCGCGGGCACTCGGCTCATGCACGGAATGAACATCCACCACCGTGCCAGCGACTACCGCATGGGCGATCTGCTCATCCCGTCCGGCACGCGGATTGGCACGCCCCACCTTCACATCTTGGCCAGTGTGGGCTGCACGGACGTTCCCGTGGTTCCCTTCCCGCGTGTGACCTTGATCGGAACCGGGGACGAGCTCGTCGACGTGCGGGCCACGCCGTCACCGTATCAAATCCGTAGGTCGAACATGGTGGCACTGGAAGCCTGTCTGCGACGCGCCGGCTTTCCCGTCACAGAAACCTTGCATGTGCCGGATAGAGAAGAATCCATGCGCGGCGTTTTGGCCAAGGCCCTCGCCGAAAGCGATGTCCTTCTGCTCAGCGGCGGCGTCTCGAAAGGAAGCAAGGATCTCGTTCCTCCCACGCTGCTGTCACTCGGCTGCACGCGCATTTTCCACGGGGTCGCACACAAACCCGGCAAACCCATCTGGTTCGGCCTTTCGCCGCACGGTGGAGTCATCTTCGCCTTGCCAGGTAACCCCGTGTCCTCGCTGGTATGCTTTCTCCGCTACGTGCTGCCGAGACTGCGCGCGTGGGGGCAGCCGCGCGCGGCCGGCGAGCCTCTTGCGGGAAGTCTCTCGCTACCACTGCTAGGCCGTGCCGAGAGGCAATCCGCGTACGCCCTGCTCTTGCCTGCCTTGGTCGAGTCTCGCCCTGACGGAAGCTCGGCACTGAAGATTCGCAAGGGCGAGGGCTCGGGCAACTTCGCCGGGCTGGTCCCCTCCGACGGAATCGCCGAGCTTTCACCGGGAGACTCGGACGTGCCCGAGGGAGCCCCCACCCGATTCTTTCCGTGGCCGTGACTGCTGGAGGATGTCCATGAACATTTGCGTGAGCTACTACGCCATCTTGCGCGAGCAGCGGGGATTGGCGAAAGAAACCCTTCGCATCGAAAGCTGTGATCTGAGGCAGCTCTATCGCGACCTCGCCCGTTCGCACGGATTCGCGCTGGACGAAGAGCATGTTCGGCCAGCCGTCAACGACCAGTTCTGCGACTGGGATCGCCCCCTGGCCGAGGGTGACGTGGTCGTCTTCGTGCCGCCTGTCGCTGGTGGCTGACGAAAGAGCCATGGCAGAATCATCCTTTGTCCTTTCCCTGGATCCACCGCCGGACACGCCGCCGTTTGCCCTTCCGACCACTGCCGGGGCGACGGTTTGCTTCGAGGGAATCGTGCGCGACAACAACGAGGGCAGGTCCGTTCTCCGCTTGGAATACTCCGCCTACGAGAAGCTTGCCGAGCGTGAAGGTACACGCATCGTGCTCGATGCCGTCGCCCGATTCGGATTGCTGGCCGCCGCCTGCGTACATCGGATTGGAACCCTGGAAATCGGAGAGACCGCCGTGAAGGTCTGGGCCGCCGCTGCCCACCGAGGTGCGGCCTTCGCCGCCTGCGCGTTCATCATCGACGAGGTCAAGGCGAGCGTGCCCATTTGGAAGAAGGAGAGCTATGGCGACGGCCAGCAAGCCTGGGTAAGGTGCCAGCACTCTCCCATCGAGCATGAGGTCGTACGACACGTGGCCCCGTCCGCTCGCGAGGGTACCGGGAGGTAAGCCCCAGCGTGTGGCATGCTTCCGTAGCATGGACATGGCATCCGCATGCACGGACGATGGACGCCGAAGGGTACTCGAGCTCGTCTTGCGACACGGCTGGAATGCGACGGCATTTCAAACCCTAGGCGAAGGATACCAGTATCTATTTCGAGACGACGGCTGCGTGGCCTATGTCGATACGGGCGCGGCATGGGTGGCGGCCGGACCGCCCATCACGGCCGACGAGAAATTGCCTGGGATCGCCAGCGCATTCATGAAGGCGGCCCGACAGGCGGGCCGACGCTGCTGCTTCTTCGGTAGCGAAGAACGGTTCGTGCGCGCAACCTCCGATGCCCTCCTGGCTCTGCCTATAGGCGAGCAGCCGGTCTGGGATCCGCGCGATTGGGAGCACACGCTCGGACGACACGCCGGACTGCGCGGACAGCTGCGCCGCGCGTGCGCCAAGGGTGTCCGGATTCGTCATCTGGCCGAGGGCGAATGCGCGGGCAGCGACAACTTGGGGACGGCCACCGACGAGTTGATAGGTCGGTGGCTTGCGACCCGACGGATGCCACCCATGGGATTCCTGGTGCGCGTGGAGCCGCATAGGTTTCCCGAGCAACGACAGTGTTTTCTGGCCGAACACGAAGGACACCTGGTTGGGCTGGTCTATGTCATCCCGGTGCCCCAGCGACGCGGTTGGTTCATCGAGCACATGGTGCGTGCACCGTCCGCACCGAACGGCACGGTCGAGCTTCTCGTGGATGCCGTCATGCGCTGGGCGAGCGCGCAAGGGTGCTCATGGCTCACGCTCGGTCTTGCCCCGCTCTCAGGCGATGTTCCCCTGCTATTGCGTGTCGCTCGCAAACGAATGGGCTCTCTGTACAACTTCGACGGACTTCGCCACTTCAAGGCCAAGCTTCGTCCCACCGAGTGGCACCCAATCTATCTTTCGTACCCGGCATCCCAAGGTGCGATCGCTTCCGTGTTCGACGTGCTCGCCGCCTTCGCCAGGAATGGGCCGCAGCCGAGGGCTCAGGAAGAGTTTCCCCATGGCGGACGACATCCCGTCTCCATTGCAGCGCAAGGATAGCTACTGGCTGGCGCGGTTCGCTATCCTGCGCTTGCTGGGTTTGGTCTATGCCGTGGCCTTCTTGGCGGCAGCCGAACAAATCATCCCTCTCATCGGCTCGCACGGACTGTTGCCGGTGGATTCGTTCCTCGACCACGTCCGACACCTATACGGATCCAGGCTGACCGCTTTCTTCGAGCTACCTTCGCTCTTCTGGCTGTCCTCCTCGGATTCGATGTTGCGAGGAGCGGCCTGGGTCGGCTTCGCTCTCGCCTGCCTCGTGGCCGCCGGCTATGCCAACGCAATCCTCATGGCAGTGCTCTGGGCGCTGTACATGTCGTTCGTCCACGTGGGCCAGGATTGGTATGGCTACGGCTGGGAAATCCAATTGCTCGAAACCGGATTCCTCGCCATCTTTCTGTGTCCCTTGCTCGACGGCCGCCCTTTCCCGAAACGGGCGCCGCCGCGCGTGGCGATCTGGCTTTTTCGCTGGCTCATCTTTCGCATCATGCTGGGCTCGGCGCTCATCAAGCTGCGCGGCGACGAGGTCTGGCGCGACCTGACCGCGCTCTTCTACCACTTCGAGACCCAGCCCATCCCCAACCCCTTGAGCCGGTGGTTTCACTTCCTGCCGCATTGGATCTTGAAGACGGGAGTGCTTTTCACGTTTCTCGCCGAGCTGATCGCGCCTTGGTTCGCCGTCGCACCCCGCATCGCCCGGCATGGCGCCGGCGTGGTCATGGTGCTGTTCCAAGGCACGCTCATCCTCGGCGGAAATCTTTCCTTCCTCAATTGGTTGACCATCGTCCCGGCGCTGGCTTGTTTCGACGACAGCCTGTGGGCCAAGATCCTGCCAAGCGCGCTGGTGGCCCGCGCCACGACCGCCGCCGGCAACGCGCGGGAAAGCCGGCCCATGGTGGTGACGGCTCGGGTGCTGGCAGTGCTGGTAGGCATCCTCAGTATCGAGCCCGTGCTCAACCTCATTTCGCCTGGCCAAATCATGAACACGTCCTTCATTCCGCTGGACCTGGTCAACACCTACGGTGCCTTCGGATGGGTGGGCAAAGAGCGGACGAATGTCGTGTTCGAGGGCACCGACGCCGACCAACCCGACGACCACGCGGTGTGGAAGGACTATCCCTACCGGGCCTTGCCCGTGGCGCTGGATCGGCGGCCTCCGCAAGTTGCGCCCTACCAGCCGAGGCTGGACTGGCAGATGTGGTTCGCGGCCATGTCCACGCCCGAAGACTATCCTTGGACCCTCGATCTCGTATGGAAGCTGCTGCACAACGATCCCGGTGCGCTGAGTCTGCTCGGACCGAACCCATTTCCGCACAGGCCACCCCACTACATCCGGGCCATGCTCTATCGCTACCAGTTCGCCCGGCCGGGGAACCCGCAAGGGCATTGGTGGAAAAGGCAAGTCCTGGGCACTTGGCTTCCGCCCCTGTCCGCCTCGAGCCCTGACTTGCTGAACTACTTGAAAAGCGAAGGCCGACCCAAGTAGCACTCCGCTCCCTATTCGGCTGTCCAGGGCTCCTTTCCCCGACCCACGTAGGAAATGCCGGTCAAAAGGACGGCCGTGATTCCGGTGATGAACACGCCATCGAAGGTCCCCGCGCCGCCGATGGAGGCGACGGGGGCACCCATGGTGTTCAGCTTACCCAGGTTCAGCAAGTCCGCACCAATCAACGTTCCCATGGTTCCCGCCACGAAGGCCGTGCGCGGAGCCCTCGGCCGGTCGAGCAGCAAGGCCGCTCCGGCTGACACCAACGCCGCCACGAAGGGCGGCATGGTGATGCCCACGCCCGCGACCGGGTAGGCGATAGCGTGAACCACCCAGGTCACGATGAGAATCGCGATCAGCATGCCGAGTGGCAGGCCGAAACGCGCCACGAAATAGATCGAGAGCAGCGTGGGGATGACGGCGCCGCCGACGTTCACGGCGATGACGGTGCGACCGCGCTCCACGATGTGGGGAACGACATAGGTCATGCCGAAGTAGTCCACGGTCGTCTCCTGTTCGAGATGCTCGGCCGGCATTCGCGCCACGGGGATATTGATGCTGCTGCCGACGAGCGACGCCCAGAGCAGAAAGACCGCGCTTCGGCGACTGACCCCCAGGCCGAGCAGGGCGTAGTCCAGCAGAACGAAGCGCAGAAGCAGCATCAACGCTGCCAGAATCAGCGCGAAGAGCAGCAAGAATCCCGGGGTATGGGGGAAGTACTGGGAACCTGGCCAGCTCATCGCCAAGTCACCTCATTCGACCCCAGTTTGTCCATGAAAGACGCGTCGGCATGGCTGTGCCCTAGCACATGGACCCGTCCGCGCAAGCGGGTTGGCAACCCGCACGAAGGCAGCGCGGCGCGGCCCGTCGCCGGTTCGCACCTTGTCGCCCATGCGCGACTGTGCGATCCTCTCTGCGGATGACGCAGATGAAGTGCTTTCTGCCAGCCCTTGCAATCGGGTGCCTTGTCTTGCTGATCCTGTCGACCGCTGGCTGCGGTGTCAGTGACAGCGGACTTGGCAAGCTCGGCGATGCCGCCGCGGACGGTTCCAGCCGGGCACCCGATACCACTCCCGCGGTGAAGCTCGACGCAGATCGATTGTCCGCAGAAGCGGGTTCCGAGACGGCCCCTGCCATCGCCGACGCGGGCATCTACGATACGGCGCCGGCGACCTCGCATGACGCCGGTACGGAGCGGGTCTCCCCCGACGGTGGGCAAGCGAACCCGGACTTGCTTCTCGACGGCTCCCGACCATCCGCCGATACGGCGACTGACTTCGACGCCAAGACCGCACCCGACGTACCGCTTGTGAGCGATGGGAACGGGGACTCGCTTGCCCCTTCGGATGAACCGGTGACCGTCTCGGTGGATGGTTCCGATGTGCCTACCCTCGACGCGGCGCCCCCCGATTCGCCGCGACCCGATGCGGAGCCCACGGATGAGGGGCCGGAATCTCATTGCGGACGGGCCGGGGCCGGACTTGCCCACGCTTGATTTGCCCCCGCCCAATCTCGGCCCCCAGCCCACCACCGACTGGGTCGTCGACAGCACCACCAGCATCGGCGGCTTCACCCCCACGGTCATGGGATCGCCCACCGTCACCGCCATGGACGCCGGAACGGCCGTGTGCTTCGACGGCACGCGGGATGGATTGCTGCTCGACGACAACCCCATCCAGGGCATGCAGAGGTTCACCATCGAGGCTCTTCTCTATCCGGCGCTCGACGGGGCTTCACAACCTCGATTCATCCATATCGGGGGCTCCCCCAACAACGTCCCGCGCCTGGTCATGCAGATGACGTCCGATGCCTCGGGCAACTGGCATGCCGCCGCGGTCTTCTACTGGGGCAACACCCTGACGACAGTAGAGGATGCCACGAGTACCCATCCTTCCAATCAGTGGTACTGGGTGGCTGTGACCTACGATGGCCAGACCGCCCGCTTGTACGTCAACGGCGTGCTCGAGGACTCGGCCAACCTGACTTTCGGCCCCATGACCACCGGCTCGACGTCCCTCGCGACTCGTCAAAACGGCCAATACTACTTTCCCGGCTGCATGCGCGATGTGGAGTTCTTCAATCGCGCGCTGCCCGCGGGACAACTGGAAACGCCCTAGCCCACCAAGTGGATTCGTGCCGACTGGCAGTTCTCAAGAGCTCGAAGCGCAGCGCCTGGTAGGAACCGTCCTCGGCGGCAAGTGGACACTGGATGGGCTGATCGGGATGGGCGGCATGGCCAGCGTCTACGCGGCCACCCATCGCAACGGCAGGCGCGCCGCCATCAAGCTGCTGAGCAGCGAGCTCAGTCCCAATGCCCAGGTGCGCCAGCGTTTTCTCCGCGAGGGCTATGTGGCCAATCACATCGGTCACCCCGGCGTGGTCAGCATCCTAGACGACGACACCACCGACAGCGGCGAAGTCTACTTGGTGATGGAGCTTCTCGAGGGCGACTCCTTCCTGGATCGCATCCTAGAAACGGTTGGAGGACAAAATGGGGCAACAGGAAACTCTGGTCAGAGAATGGGTTCGTGGTGGCCAGGGTAACCCCGACGGAGGATGACGAAGCGTACGGGATCGTACAAATCCGTCCAGAGCGCTTTACCAGCCGCGCCGAAGAGCCCGCCTTCACCTATGCGACAGCACTATGGTCCCCGGTCACGAACAACGGAACGATGGTGATGTTTGGGCTGGGGGGCTATCTGGCCGAAGAAGCGGCAAAGTCAGCCTTCGAGACGGGCAAGACCGTCACCGCATCTCCTGCCTACACGCCCAAGGGTGAAGCGCATCTTCCGGTCTTCCAAGCCATCGCAGGCCAGGTCACGTACGTCGGGGCAATCAGGATCGACGCCTCCAAGGATCCGGAGTCGGACGACCCACCGGATAAGATCGGAGTCACCCGCATCACATTGCCAGACGACGCAGAGGTAGTCGCCCGATTCATGGCCAGACATTACCCCAACGTGCACGCGAGGGTCACGACCAGGCTCCTGCAGATGATGCGATGGAACGAGTACACCGACTGACCGTCGCCCCTTGTATCTTACGGGGGACTGGCTCGCTCTCGCTCGCAGTCCCCCGGTCCCCCCTCGCTTCGCCCAGCAAAGCTGGGCTACGCTCGCCCCCAAAGGCGAAGGAGCACGACAAGATTCAACGGCACGACAGACCGATGCCCACCCGCTGCGCTCCGCGCAGCGGCCTCTCCCCGCGCGGACGCGGGGCGAGGCTGGAAGTGGGGGAGCGAGGCTGGAAGTCGCGCCTCTGCGCCCTCCGGCGACTACGCCTCGAGGGTTATCTCTACCTTCACGACCTTCTTGCCGGCTTCGAAGGGGATCACGTTGCCGGCGACTGACTTGCCGTCGACGGTGACCTCCTTGACGCCTTTGCAGATGCCGCTCGGGTTCTTGACCTCGATCTGGTATTCGACGCCGCGGAACTTGCGGGTGGCGGTGAAGCCTTTCCAGGCCTTGGGAATGCACGGATTGATGCTGAGGCCCTTGTAGTCGGCCTTGATGCCGAGCAGGCCCTCGGCGACGCTGACGAAGGTCCAGGCCGCGGTGCCGGTGAGCCAGCTGTTCTTGGCCTCGCCGAAGCACACGGCGTCCTTGCCGGCGATCATCTGCGCGTAGACGTAGGGTTCGCTGCGGTAGGTCTCGATCTGGTCTTCCTTGGCCGACGGGCAGATGGACAGGTAGTACTCGAGGGCGCGGTCGCCGTCGCCGAGCAGGCACCAGCCGAGATTGATCCAGGTGTTGTTGTGGCAGAAGATGCCGGCGTTTTCCTTCACGCCCGGCGGATAGCTGGTCACTTCGCCGAGCTCCACGTGGTACGTGGAATAGGGCGGCTGCTGCAGAACCACGCCGTTCTTGGTGAAGAGGTGCTTGTGCACGCTCTCCATGGCCTGCTTGGCGCGACCGTTGTTCTGCCCAGCGCCGCCCAGCACGCACCAACCCTGGCTCTCGATGAAGATCTTGCCCTCGGGGTTCTCCTTGCTGCCCACCGGCGTGCCGGCGGCGTCGTAGGCGCGGCGGTACCATTCGCCGTCCCACGCCTGCGTCTCGATGACGTTCAGCATGTCGTCGTAGCCCGCACGCATGCGTTTCGCGTCCGCGCCCTTGCCCATGAAATCGTACAGCGCGGCCATCTCGCGGCTGGCGTACAGGAACAGGCCGGCGATCATCACGCTCTCGGCGTTGCTGCCCTTCACGTCGCCCGCGCACTGGAAGCTCTCGTTGGGCTCGGTGGAGAAGCAGTTCAGGTTGAGGCAATCGTTCCAGTCGGCGTGACCGATGAGCGGCAGGCCGTGCGGACCGCGCTTCTTCAGGGTGTACGCGATGCTGACTTCCAGGTGGTGCAAGAGATCCGTCTTGGCGTCCGGCTTGTCGGCGTAACTGCACGGCGCCTGCAGGATACCGAGGTCGCCGGTCTCCTTGATGTACTGGCAGGTCGACAGGATGAGCCACAGGTGGTCGTCGTAGAAGTCGCCGCCGATCTCGGCGTTGCCCTTCTTGGTCAGTGGCTGGTACTGATGAAAGCAGGTTCCGTCGGAAAGTTGGGTCGCGGCGATATCGAGAATGCGCTCGCGGGCGCGCGACGGAATCATGTGCACGAAGCCGAGCAGATCCTGGTTGCTGTCGCGGAAGCCCATGCCGCGGCCGATGCCGGTTTCGTACATGCTGGCCGAGCGGCTCATGTTGAAGGTGGCCATGCACTGGTACTGGTTCCACACGTTGAGCATGCGGTTGGCGTGCGGGTCCGGGCTCTGGGCCTGGAAATGGGAGAGCAGGTCGCCCCACACCGTGCCCAGCTTGGCGAAGGCGGCGTCGATGGCGCCGGGCTTGCTGTACTTGTCGACGATGGCCTTGCCCACCTTCTTGTTCATCACGTAGAGCTTGTCGTACTTGGGCTCCTTGCCCTGCTCGACGTACGCCAGAATGAACGAGAAGGTTTCTTCCTGCCCAGGCGCCAGGCTCAGGTTGATCTGGTGCGCGCCGATGGGGTTCCAGCCGAAGGCCTTGCTGTTCGTGCACTCGCCGGCGAAGGGAACCTTCGCATCATGCAAGCCTTCGTGAATGCCGACAAAGGCGTCCCGGCTGGTGTCGTAGCCGTCCACCGGGCGCGTGCACGCGAACAAGGTGTAGTGATCGCGGCGTTCTCGATACTCGGTCTTGTGGTAGATTGCGCTGCCGTCGATCTCGACTTCGCCGATCGAGTAGGTGCGCTGCAAGTTGTTCATGTCATTGGCCGCATCGAACAGGCAAAACTCCTGGAACGTGAAAATCGTGGGCTGCTTGGCGACCTTCGACTTGTTGCGGACCGTGACCTTCCACAGCTCCAGGTTCTCGCCCGGCGGCACGAAGAACAGCATCTCGACTTCCAGGCCGTCTTTTTGCCCGACGATGCGGGTATACCCCAGGCCTTGGCGGCACTCGTAGCTGTCGAGCTTGGCCTTGATCGGCTTCCAGCCCGGGTTCCACACCGAGCCGCCGTCGTTCACATAGATATAGCGGCCACCCAAATCGTACGGAACGTTGTTGTAACGGTAGCGCGTGAGCCGCCGCAGCTTGGCGTCCTTCCAGAAGGTGTACCCGCCTGCCGTGTTGGTGCAGAGCCCGAAAAACTCGTCCTGACCTAGATAGTTGAGCCAAGGAAGCGGTGTGTCCGGCCTGGTAATTACATACTCGCGCTTGCTGTCGTCAAAATGGCCAAATGGGTTCATCTTGGTGGGGTACTCCTCGGAAGAGTGGTTCGGCGCGTTCTCCTATCTGTCCTCCCCGCGCAGGGCCGAGAGGCGGTCCGGGCGGAGAATAGTTCCTTCTCTCAAACATTCATAGAGGGTTTTGTGGGAAATGTCCGGCCATGGCGGTCATTGGAGGCCAGTATGCTACCCGCGCCACGGCCACGGCGAGACGACAAGCCAGGATTGCAGAGTGGCACTTGGGTAGGCGCCCAAGTTGCCTTGCCCAATTGGGCAGTTCCCGATCCCCATACAGATGGTGTTCAAGATGCAAGTCACTTGGCGGGTTGCTCGCGGCATCACCCGCAAGACTTGGGAGTAATACGATGCCGGCCCTATTTCGGAGGGGACATGACCAAAGGTACCTTGGGGGCTTGTTGGATTGTCGCCTTGTTCGCGCTTTCCGCGCTCTCGGCCCGCTGCAGCACGGACAAGAGCGGACTCGGGGGCGCGCAGGATGGCGCAGCGCAGGGCCAGCGAGACGCCGTGGCCACGGATCAGTCGACCCAGACTGGTGGCGCCCCCGGTACTGGCGGCACGACTGCAACCGGAGGAGCGATAGCGACAGGCGGTGGACCGGGAACCGGAACGGGGGGTAACAGCGGCACAGGCGGGCGAGCCGGGACCGGCGGTACGACGACGGTTGGGATGGGTGGCACGACCACCCTGGGAACGGGTGGCAGCACGGGAACCGACGCCGCGACGGTCGGCGGAACCGGCGGCAGCACGGGAACCGACGCCGCGACGGTCGGCGGAACCGGCGGCAGCACGGGAACCGACGCCGCGACGGTCGGTGGAACCGGCGGCGCGGCCGCGACAGGGGGTACGGTCGGCACGGGCGGAGCGAGCGCAACCGGCGGCGTGACCGACACAGGCGGCGTGAGCAGCACCGGCGGCACGACCGCGACGGGCGGCATGACCGGCAAGGGTGGCACGACCGAGACGGGTGGCTCGGGCGGGACAGGCGGAACGCAAGGGGCCGACGGAGGCAGGCAGTGTCCACTCCCCAGCGCCGGAAATACCTGCTGCTACCTCGACGAAGATTGCAAAAATGGCGAGGAATGCGCGGGCGCCACGTGCACGGCTCAAGACCCGGCAAAAGAGGGGACTTGCAAGTCGAGCGCGAATCTTGGACCGGGCAAGTGCTGGAGCGATGCGGATTGTTCGCCGTCCAAGCCGACGTGTCGCGGGGCGCGCGTCTGCGGGTGCACTGCCCTCTGCCTCGTGGCCGACGCGCCCGGGACCTGCGCGATCTGAAGCGGCCGCCGCGACGGGTACCCTGCCCCGCACCCGTATGTCCGCTGTCATCTTGACAGCAACACTTGCGAGCATCATGCTGTCACCATGCGAACGACGGTAACGCTGGACAAGGACGCAGAACGGCTTCTACGCGCCGCCATGCACAGCCGCCGCAAGTCCTTCAAGGAGACTCTCAACGACGCCATCCGCTCGGGGCTTGGAGCCAAACCGGCGTCAGGCCGCCGTCCGCGCTTTGTCATCGAGGCTCGCCCCATGGGCTTGCGTCCCGGTATCGATCCCGCCAGCCTCAACAAGCTGGCCGACGAGCTGGAGGTGGAGGGCATCCTTGCCAAGAACCGTCGCGGGGCCGGCGGATGATCGTTCCCGACATCAATCTCCTGCTTTACACCTACGATGCCGATTCACCATTCCACGCCAAGGCTGCGGCCTGGTGGCAAGCGTGCATGGCGGGGGCAGAACCCGTCCTGCTGCCCGAGGTCGTGGCCCTGGGTTTCGTTCGTGTCAGCACCAACGCGCGTGCCTTTCGCCATCCGCTGACAGCAGCGGAGGCAGGTTCTCACGTGCGTTCTTGGTTGGGGCAAGAGATCGTGTCGATCCCGGAAACCGCCCCCGATCATATCTCGCGCGTGCTCGACCTGCTCGAATCCCTCGGCACCGCGGGTAACCTGGTGACCGACGCGCAGATCGCCGCAGTTGCCATGGAGAACGATGCCGTCGTGCACACGGCCGATGCGGATTTCATCCGTTTCAGGGGCCTGCGCTCGTTGAACCCGATCGCGGACAGCGTCCCCGAGGGCTCGCGCCGAGGACCGCGAGACTGAACGCGGCCCCAGCGAAGGTTGGCGCGTCGCTCCTACTTGAGCGTCTTCCACACCGGCCGGAAGTCGGTCGCGCGCAGCACCGGATCCTCCACGCTCAAAATGTAGTACCCGCCTGTTGCGGGGTTCGTCGGTGTTGTCGGAATCTACCACCAAGGCAAAAACCGCGTTGCAAAACCAGAGTGGGCGTTTGATTGTCGAGAGCGATGAACCACGACATGGCGCAGGCCAGCCCGGACGCGGGCCCATCCAGGCAACCGCCTGGTTTGTTCCTGCTTTTCAGCGTGGAGATGTGGGAGCGCTTTTCGTTCTACGGCATGCGCGCCTTCCTGACCCTGTTTCTCATCAGCAGCGCGGGCGGCTTCGGCTGGAGCAAGGAGCAGGCGAGCCACCTCTATGGCTGGTACCAGGGCCTGGTGTATCTCACGCCGCTGCTCGGCGGCTATCTGGCCGATCGCCTCATCGGCACCCATCGTTCGATCATCATCGGCGGCATCATCATCGCTTCCGGCCACTTCTGCCTGGCCGTGCCCGCCAAGCCAACCTTCTTCCTCGGGCTGGCGCTCATCATCCTCGGCACGGGGTTCTTCAAGTCGAACATCTCGACCATGGTGGGTCAGCTTTACAGCGAAAAGGATCGCCGCCGCGACGCCGCCTTCACCATCTTTTACATGGGCATCAACCTGGGCGCGTCGATGGGCCAGATCGTCTGCCCCAAGCTGGCCGATGCCTTCAACTGGCACGTCGGTTTTTCCGCCGCCGGCTTCGGCATGGTGCTCGGCTTGATTGTGTACCTGCTGCTCAAGCGGCGCTTTCTCGGCACCATCGGCGATGTTCCCGCCAAGCGAGCCCATCAGACCAAGCAGACGAGCACCGTCAAAGAGCCGCTCACGGACCTCGAGAAGAAGGGCATCGCCGCCATCGCCGTGCTGGCCTTCTTCAACATCTTCTTCTGGATGGCCTTCGAGCAGGCGGGATCGTCCATGACCTTCTTCGCCGAAGAGCGCACCCGGCGCATGTTCCTCGGCTTCAATCTTCTGGCGCCCTACTTTCAATCGGTGAACTCGATTTCTGTGATCTTGCTGGCGCCGGTCTTCGCCTGGCTGTGGACGTCCCTCGAGGCACGCAGGCGCGCGCCAAGCACACCGGTGCGCTTCGCCCTCGGCCTGTTCCTCCTCGGTTCGGGGTTCATCGTGCTGGTCGTGGGCGCGCGCATCTCCGACACCGGCGTTCGCGTGAGCCCCCTTTGGCTCATCGCCACCTACGTGCTGCACACCTGCGGCGAGCTGTGCCTGTCGCCCATAGGACTGTCCATGGTCACCAAGCTCGCGCCCGCGCGCTTCGCCTCCTTGGCCATGGGCGCCTGGTTCTTCTCCATGTTCATCTCGGATCTGCTGGCGGGCTTCATCGCCGGCGCGGTCGAGCAGGTCGAAAAGGGACAGGTCTTCCACCTGCTCGGCGGGCAGGCCGATTTCTTCCTGATGTTCGTGGTGTCCACCTTCGTCGCGGGAGCGGCGCTGCTCGCGCTCTCGCCCGTCGTAAAACGTCTCATGGCCGGGAGGGCGTGATAGGAATTGCTTTACATCATGGCTTTCACCCTGCTTGCCGCGGCGCCCGCGACGCGCACCGAGAACATGGTCGAGACGATCCATGGCGTCGAGGTACGCGATCCCTATCGCTGGTTGGAGAACGGCGAGTCGGCCGAGGTCAAGGCCTGGACCGCCGAGCAGAATCGACGCATGCGCGAACGTCTGGACGCCGTGCCGGGCCGCGGGTGGCTGGAAGAGCGGCTGTGGCGGTGGCAGGAAACGGGCAGCCTGGGCGCGCCCGAGGTGCGCGGTAAGGGCAAGACCGCGCGGCTCTTTCACACCCGGCGCGCCGGCAAACAGAACCAGCCCGTGCTCTACGTTCGCGAAGGCACGGGCGGCAAGGATCGTGTCCTTTTCGATGTGAACCAGCTTGCCTCCGACGGAACCCAGTCCCTCGACTGGTGGTATCCGTCGGAAGACGGCGCTCTGCTTGCCTACGGTGTCTCATCGAGCGGCGACGAGAATTCGACCCTGCGCGTGCGCGATGTCCTCACCGGCCACGACCGTGAAGACACGATCCCGTACACGCGCGCCTGTTCGCTGGCATGGCTGCCCGCGGGCGACGGTTTCTACTACACGCGCTACCCAGCGCCCGGCTCGGTGCCGGCGGACGAAGAGCCCTACCACCGGCAGGTCTACTTGCACCGCCTCGGCACCGATCCCGCCACGGATGCGAAGATCTTCGGCGACGGTCTTGGTCTTTCGTCCTGGCCGAACCTGGACCTGTCACCCGACGGCCGCTGGCTGGCCGTGGAAGTTTCGGAGGGTTGGAGCAAGAGCGAGATCTTCCTGTTCGATACGCGCAAGCACGAAGCACCGATTCCGGTGGTCACGGGTAGAAGCGCCATCTTCAACCTGGTCGACGTGCTCGACGACCGGCTGCTGGTCGTCGCGAACGAAGGCGCGCCTCGCTACCAGCTGTGGCAGATCGATCCGCGAAGGCCCGAGCGCGAGCACTGGAAACTGGTGATCCCCGAGGGCGAGGACATCCTCGAATCGGTGGCCGCCGCAAGCGGCAAGCTGGTCGCGCTCTACCTCAAGGACGCCGCCTCGCGCGTGCGCGTCTTTTCGAACCAGGGCAAGCTCCAGCGCGAAGTCGCGCTACCCGGGCTGGGCACGGTTTCGGCCATCCACGCCCGCCACGATCGGCGCGATGTCTATCTTCCCTTCACCTCGTTCCTGACCCCGACCAAGGTCCTGCGCCACGATGTGAGCACGGGGAAGACCGACTTGTGGCAAGAGCTGACCGCCCCCGTCGACACCACCCCGTTCACCGTCGAGCAGGTTCGCTACCCGTCGAAGGACGGAACCCGCGTGCCCATGTTCCTCGTGCACAAGAAGAATCTCGCGCACGACGGGAACAACCCGACGCTGCTTTATGGCTACGGCGGCTTCAACGTGAGCCTGACCCCTGGGTTCGCCGCGTGGGTGGGGCCGTTCATCGAACGCGGCGGCGTGTACGCTGTGGCCAATCTGCGTGGCGGTGGCGAGTACGGCGAGGCCTGGCACCGGGCCGGCATGCTGGAGAGCAAGCAAAACGTCTTCGACGATTTCGCCGCCGCGGCCGAGTACCTGATTCGCGAGAAGATCACCGCGCCTGGACGCCTCGCCATCTCGGGCCGTTCCAACGGCGGCCTGCTGGTGGCCGCCACCATCGTCCAGCATCCCGATCTGTTCAAGGCCGCCGTGTGCGGCGTGCCGCTCACCGATATGGTTCGCTACCACCTGCTGCAAATCGCGCGCTTGTGGATCCCCGAATACGGCTCGTCCGAAAACCCGGAGCAGTTTCCCTTCCTCTATGCCTATTCCCCCTACCACCACGTAAAGGACGGAACCGCGTATCCCGCGACCCTGATTTTCTCCGCCGAATCCGACACCCGCGTCGATCCCATGCATGCGCGCAAATTCGCCGCGCGCCTGCAGGCCGCCACGTCGAGCAAGGCGCCCATCCTGCTGCGCATCGAGGGCAAGGCGGGCCACGGTGTGGGCAAGCCCATGGCCAAGATCGTCGAGCAATACACCGACGAGCTATCGTTCTTGTTCGAGGAGCTTGGGATTTCGGCGACACTAGGGAAATGAACATGAAGAAGAAGCGCGTGATCATTCTTTTCGGTGGCCGCTCTGCGGAGCACGAGGTGTCCCTGCTCTCGGCGCGCAACGTCTTTCTGGCCCTCGACCGTGACCGCTTCGAGCCCGTTCTGGTCGGCATCGATAAACAGGGCCGCTGGCGCATCGAACCGGAGAAAACCCTGCTCGATGCCGCAGGCGACCCACGCATGCTGAAATTGATGGCGGCAGGGCGCGAGCTGAGCGTACCCGTGCACCCGGAAGAGACCCTGGAGAAAGCTGACGATGCGCGGCCCCTCCTGGCCAGCGACGACGTGGTTTTCCCGGTCTTGCACGGTACCTACGGCGAAGACGGGACGGTGCAGGGACTGTTGGAGCTGGCCGACATCGCCTACGTCGGGCCGGGTCACCTCGGCTCGGCCATCGGTATGGACAAGGACGTGACCAAGCGCCTTCTCGCGCAAGCCGGGATTCCCGTGGTGCCTTGGCGCGTGGTCACGGCCCATGCCATGAAACAGAATGCCGCCCGCTGCCTGGCCCTGGCGAGCGAGCTGGGTTTTCCTGCCTTCGTGAAGCCTGCCAACGCCGGCTCGTCGGTGGGCGTCAGCAAGGTCAAGAGCGCCGCCGAGCTCGAGCCCGCCTTGCGCGCGGCCTTGGCCTTCGACACCAAGGTGTTGGTCGAGGCCGCAGTGAACGCGCGCGAGATCGAATGCGCCGTGCTGGGTAACGACGAACCGGTGGCCGCCATGCCCGCCGAGATCGTCGTGCACCACAAGGACGGCTTCTATTCCTACGACGCGAAGTACGTGGATGCGGACGGATCAGACGCCAAGATCCCGGCCGACCTGCCGCCCGAATCTATGGCACGGGTGCGCGGCTTGGCCGTCGAAACCTTCCGCGCCTTGGAATTGGCGGGCATGTCCCGCGTGGATTTCTTCCTCGACAGGGAGAGCGGCGACTTTTTCGTCAACGAGGTCAACACCATTCCCGGCTTCACCGCCATCTCCATGTATCCCAAGATGTGGGAAGCCTCGGGCCTTCCCATCCAGGCGCTCGTCAGTCGCCTCATCGACCTGGCCGTCGAGCGACGCGCCGCGCGCCGCGCGCTCAAGACACAAATCTAGACGCGAGGACCGTTCCAGCGAATTTCCGCAATCGCTGGTACCATGGAGCGGGAGGACTCCATGCGCCGAATTCCGCATATCCTTGGTATCGCACTCTTGGCTCTTGGTGGTTGCAGCTCGAAGGGATCGAGTCCGTCGGACGCGCAAGTCGATGCCGCGCCCGTTCCGCCGGAAGCTGGAGTCGATCTCCCGACCTCACAGGCCGACAGCGCGAACCCAAATCAAGGCAAGGACGCCAACGCGCAGCCGGATCTGACGACCTCTTCCGATGCAACGACGAAGAAGGACGTCGCGCCTTCGCCCGACACGGCGCCGACCCCTGACGTCGCCCGCGACGATACGAGCGCGAGCCCGCCGGACACTGCCGCCGACGCCATCGCACGGAAGGATCTCGCGCCCGCCAACGATGGCGTACCGGATGCCGCCCCTGATGCAGGCGCACAGAAGGATCTTGCGACGACCACCGACTTGTCACCGACCGCCGACCTCGCCGGCGCGGAAGGCGGCACAATCGCCGCCGGCACGGTTCTGGGCGGATGCCCCGTCCTCCCCCCGAATCACATCTTCAACACACCCATCGATACGCTGCCGGTCCACGCCAGCTCGGCGGCGTTCATGAGCACCATCGGCACCCACAACATCCACCTCGACCTTGGCACGTCGACGGACATGACCAGCGCCGAGTACTACGGCATTCCCTACAACATCGTGAATGGCAATGCGCTCGCCTGGACCAGGGTCAGCTACTCGTCCACCGATTCCGACATGAGCTGGGATCCACTGTCCGAGTCCGATTGCGTGGACCAGTCGTCGGCCGGCGCGCACACCGTCGTCTCGCCCTGCCTGGCCAGCAAGGCGCCCGAGCCATGGCTGCCCATTCCGACCGCGCCGCTCGTCGAGGGCGGTATCGTCACCGATCCGACCCAGCCCTACGGCGATCACCACATGCTCATCATCGACGCCGACACCTGTCGCTTGTGGGAGCTCTACCACTGCTATCCCGACGCATCGGCTGGCTGGGACATCTTTGGTTCGGCTACCTTCGATCTCAATTCCAATGCCCTGCGACCCGCGGACTGGACCTCCGCCGACGCCGCGGGTTTCCCCATCCTGCCCCTCTTGCTGCTCGAAAGCGAAGCCTCGAGCGGCGAGATTCGCCACGCCCTGCGCTTCACCATCAGCTCGAGCTCGATCCGCAACCAATACGTCTGGCCCGCGCGCCACTTGACCACCAACGGCAGCATGTCGGCCAGCCTGCCGCCCATGGGACAGCTCTTCCGCATCAAGGCGAGCTACCAGATTCCGTCGACCTACGGCACCCAGTCGCGCGCCATCTTGCAAGCACTCAAGACCTACGGCATGTACATCGCCGATGGCGGCTCCAACCTGTACATCCAAGGCGACCCCAGCGCAGGCTGGCAAGACAGCACCTTCTCGCAAGTGCAATCCGTCGGCAGCAGCCAGTTCGAGGCCGTGGATCTTTCGCCCATCATGAGCCGCGCCGGCTTCGATCCCGACTCGGCCGCCGTGCCCGCGCCGTAGCCTGGAGCGACACGGGGTTCTACCCCCGAGCGATCTCGCTGTCGCCCCCGATGCGAAGGCCGTCGGGCTGGCTCTTGGCGCCCTGAATCTCGACGACCTGGCCGCGTTCGATCCGGTCCAGCAATCGGTTCGTGGGCGAGCGATCGCGGTCGAGGCGCGTGAGGAGCAAGCGCCCGGCCGGTCCGCAGGCGTGGAAACGCAGACGGCCCTTGTCTTTCATCGGATCGCTCACGATGCGGAAGCGCGAGAAATCCTCGCAGGGCGTGCCTTGCTTGCGCAGGACCAGGTAACTGAAATCCACGCGCGAGCGGCCCTGCGCGATAGCGCCGGCGCTGGCGTGGCAAAAATCGCGTTCTCGGACCAGCGCGGGGCACGCGCCACGAAACAAGCATGGCGCCGCCACGAAGAGTCCCGCCGCGAGCAAGCGATCGCGCACGGCCAGCAGCGCGCGCGAGGTTTCGCGCAGCGCGGGCTCGACGAGAACGCAGGTGCCGCGCTCTTCCAGGAGCTCGCGGCACCAGCCCTGCACCAGACGTGCACGACCGTCCGGGTCGAGCGCCAGCTCGTTGAGCAGGTGCGCGGCCACGATCAGGTCGAAACGGCCCTGCACCGCGGTCGGCCGCGGCGCGCGCGTGACGTCGGCGCGCACGATGCCGGGGCCGCCGACCTTGTCCACGGCCACGATCTCGGCGCCGGGCCAGCGCGCGCGAACGACCTCGCCGGTGGCACCCGTGCCGGCCCCGAGATCGAGCACCCGGTGCGGCACCGGCAGGGCCGCGTCAGAAAGGATCGATTCCAGCGCCGCAACCGTGCGCGGCGCGATCTCGCTGGCGTATTCGCGCCGAAGCTCCGCGTCGGCCAGATACGCTTCGCCGACCAATGCGCGCGCGCCAACCAGTCCGCGGTGGATCCGGCTGGGTGCCTTCGTCAAAGCGCTACCCCATCTTCTTGAAGAAGATGCCCTTGATGTCGTTGAAGGTGACCACCACGAGCAGCATGAGCAGGACCATGATCCCGACCATGTGAATCTTGGTCTCGATGTTCGGGTTCATGTCCCGGCGGCGAATGGCGTTGATGCCCACGAAGAAGATCCGTCCGCCGTCGAGCCCGGGCAGCGGTAGCAGATTGAACACGCCGAGCGCGACCGAGATCAGGATCAAGATTTCCAGGAACTTGAGCAGGCCCTGCCTGGCCGCGCCAGCCATCTCTTTCGCGATGCCGAGCGGCCCGGTCAGTCCACCTTGGATCTTGCGCGTGACGAGATCCCAGATGTTCTTGAGCAGCACCGCCGAGAGCGCGATGGGCATGACCACCGCCTCCTTGACGGCATCGAGGAAAGGTCCGCGCGCGCGCGCCTGGCCGAAGCGCACGCCGATCATGTAGACCCCGCTCGCCGAATCCTTGCGCGGCGTGATCTGCATGGCGATGGGCGCACCAGAGCGTAGGATCTTGATCTCGATGGCCGAACCGGCCGAACCGCGCACCACCTGGGTCACATCGGCGGGATTGGTCACCGCCTTGCCACCCACGCCGGCCACCACGTCGCCGGGCTGAAGTCCCATCGCCTGCGCGGCGCTGCCCGGCACGACTTCGTCCACGGTGGTGGTGCCGGTGTATTGTCCATAGGTCAAGAGCACGACGAAACCGATCACGATGGCGGTCAGGTAGTTGGCCGCAGGCCCGGCGACCAGTACCAGAAAGCGCATCCAACGCGGCCGGTTGGGGTACACGTACGGGTCGTCGTGGTCGAACTCCTCTTGCGGGTTCATTCCCGTGACTTGCACGAAGCCGCCCAAGGGTATGGGGGCGATCTGGTAGATCGTGTCGCCACGCTTGAAGGAAACCAGGGCGTTGCCGAAACCTATGGAAAAGCGTTCGACGCGCATGCCACACAGGCGGGCGGCAAGAAAGTGCCCCGACTCGTGCAGCACGATGAGAAGGGCAAGACCCAAGATGGCGATAGCAATGGACATCGTGGGACCAAATCTAGCAGGGTTTGCCCGCCATCACACCGACAGGATGCGCAGAACCGGCGCCCAAAGCCATCGACTTCTTCGCCGGGGCCGCTGACCCACGATTTCGAGCTCTAGACCCATGTCGGCGGCCTGGCGCTCGAAACGCGCCTCGTAGTCATCCCAGCGCCCGCTGGTCGCGAGCAGGATGGGAAGAGCGGACACGCGATTGGCCAACACGAACCGACCGCGCACGACGACGCCGGCTTTCTTCGCCAGCCGTGATAGGGCCCAGCCGAGCACCGCATGGGGGAAGGCCACGCCGCGATCGGCTTCCCAGAGCAGCATGGCGTCGCCCCGCGCATGCGCGACGGCGCGGCGAAAGGCGCGTCCGCTGCGCGCGAGACCGAGCACGGACAACTCGGGAATCTCGGCGCACAGGAGGCGCAGCAAGGTCAGGCTGGTGTCGCAAGAACCGTCACTGGCCGCCAGGATCTCGAAAGCAACTCCGCGCTCTCGCAGGTGCGCCGCCAAACCACGGACGTCTCGGCCGATCGAATCCTCGACGTCGCGCACAGCCACGATCACGGAAAGCCTGATCGCGTGATTCTTTCCAGCCATCGGCAGCACCAGCGTAGCAGAAGCGAAGTGAAACGCGAGAATCGACTCGACGCAGTTCGGCGGATAGGCGTTTTGACGCCACCCGATTGGGCTTGTGTACGGGCGGATTCGCCCGATACTCGACTACCAGGCGCGGCATGGGGCCGCGTCCTGAAGTGGCAGTCCAAGTAGTACTTCGGTTACTTGCAAGGAGGTCACAACAATGGAACGAGTCAATCTATCGGAGATGCAGTCGCACGGTGGTGGGCTACCGGTTGGGGCCATGATCTTCGCGCTGGTGGTCGGTGTCCTGATGATAGCTTCCCTATGGAAGGTCTACACCAAGGCCGGCAAGCCCGGATGGGCCGCGATCATCCCCATCTACAACCTCGTCGTGCTCTTGCAGATCGCGCGCAAACCGATGTGGTGGATCGTGATGTTCCTCATACCCGTGGTCAATTTCATCTTCCTCATTCTTCTCTACGTCGAGCTCGCCAAGGCCTTCGGCAAGAGCGGCGGATTCGCCGCTGGGCTGATCTTCTTGAGCATCATCTTCTTCCCGATTCTGGGCTTCGGTTCGTCTCAATACGTATACGGCAGCGCCGCCCCCAAGGCGGCCTAGTCTGGTTTCACCTCCGACCACACGGGCGAGCCGGCCTACGCGCCGCTCGCCTCGTGCTGGCCGGTTCGTAGGACGTGTTCGATGGCCCGCGCCAGGGCGTCTGCCTCGTCGGCCTCGACAAGTTCCTACGAGAACGCCACGATCCGGCTTGGGCCGCAGCCTGATAGGCATTGGCATGGTTTTCGCTATGTCATCCGCCCATGCGCCCCAACGATCCAGACTTCAGCCAAGGTGCCAAGGTCATTCCACTCTCGCGGCCGGAACCCGGACATGCCGGCCAGATTTCGGCCAGGCCGGCGCGCTTGCTCGACCGCGTGCGCACCGGGTTGCGCGCCCGGCACTATAGCCCGCGCACCGTACAGGCCTATGTAGGTTGGGTCAGGCGCTACATCGTGTTTCACGGCAAGCGCCATCCCGACCAAATGGGGAGCGTCGAGGTCGGCGCCTTTCTGTCCAGCCTCGCCGTCGACGGGAAGGTCAGCGCATCCACGCAAAACCAGGCGCTCGCCGCGCTGCTGTTCCTGTACCAACAAGTCCTCGGGCGCAAGCTGGAATGGCTGGGCGATCTGGTCCACGCCAAGCGCCCCAAACAGATCCCGGTCGTGCTCGGACGGCAAGAAGCGCGCGACCTCCTTGCGCGACTGGAGGGCCCCGTGTGGCTTGTCTGCTCGTTGCTCTACGGCGCGGGCCTGCGTTTACTCGAGGCCCTGCGACTTCGAGTGAAAGACATTGACCTCGACCGACGCGAGATCGTCGTCCGCCGAGGCAAGGGCGGCAAGGACCGCAGGACCGTCCTGCCGAGCGTATCGGTGGAACCCTTGCGTGCCCATCTGGTAGCCGTCAGGAAGATGCACGAGGCCGACCTGGTCGCTGGGCAGGGCGTCGTCGCCCTGCCCGACGCGCTCGACCGAAAGTACCCGAACGCATCTCGCGAATGGAACTGGCAATGGGTGTTTCCCGCGACCCGACCGTATACCGACCGCGACACCGGCGAGAAGCGGCGCCATCACCTGCACGAAACCGTGATCCAGCGCGCCGTCCACCAAGCCGCCATTGCGACAGGCATCACAAAACCCATCAGCCCACACGCCCTGCGTCATTCATTTGCGACCCATCAGCTCGAGGACGGCTACGACATCCGGACCATCCAAGAGCTGCTCGGCCACCGCGACGTAAGCACGACTATGATTTATTGTGCGCAGTTCGCGATGATGTGGAGTCGTAGTCGGAACGGCTCGATACCAAAGCGTTCCTCTTCCCTTCACTCAGCATAATTCCGCGACAATCCTCCCTGGGTCGATTAACGGCCTACAGGAGGACGAGGAATGCGTGGAAGTCAAACAGCGGGAGATCGCACGGTCGAGGCGCTAGCTGCAAACGTGCGAGAAGAGATGGCGCGTCTTGGATACAGCCAGGACACACAGCGGCACTACCAGGCAACCTGGAGTAAGCTGGCCGCCTTCGCTCGGGAGCGGGAATCAGAGGGGTTTTCCGTGGAGCTGGCCGAGGCGTTTCTGGTGCACAGCGGGGTCGGATTGACCGGTTCCGGTGCACTGGCGGCAAGCACGCAGTGTCATCTGCGAGCTGCGATGAGGTTCCTGTTGGAGTTCCAGATGCACGGCTGCTTTCAGCGGCGACGCTCGATCTCCAGACTTGGACTCCCGGGAGAGTTCGCCAGGATCATGTCCGAGTACGAGCAATTCTGCACCCATGAGCTTGGGATCAAACATCGGACGATGCGGGGCAGGCGCCGCAACGTCGTTCGTCTTCTGATGCACCACGCGAGCCGAGAGTCGACTGACGTGCGGACCATCGGCGTGGAGACGGTGTCGGATTTCTTGAAGTCGTGGTGCCACCTGCGGCCGCAGACGCTGGCGTTGGTCGTCTGCGACCTCCGTTCCTTCCTGCGCTTCTTGGCCATGAAGGGGGACGTGCCCGCGGAGTTGGTCGAGCGTGTGCCGAAGGTCCGGATCCGGCACGATGCCCGGATCCCGGATGTCTGGCGCGCAGAGGACGTGGCCGCGCTCCTCGCGGCCGTGGACCGAGGCTCGCCCGTCGGGAAACGGGATTACGCGATCTTGCTCCTCGCTGCGCGGCTCGGGCTGCGGGCCGGCGATATTCGGGACCTCCGACTCGATGACCTGCGATGGGACGAGGCACGCATAGAGCACACACAATCCAAGACGGGGCGGCCCGTCGTGCTCCCGCTGACCGAGGAGGTCGGCGAAGCGCTGATCGCGTACCTGCGGGAAGGACGGCCTCAGACAGCGCGACGGGAAGTCTTCCTTCGGCACCTGGCTCCTTTCGAGCCTTTCGGCCGAGACAACAACCTGCACAGCATCATCACCAAGTACCGATGTCTCGCCGGAATCGAGCTTCCGAGGACATCTCGCAAGGGCCTTCATGCCCTACGCCACACGGTCGCCACCCGGCTGCTGGAGGCGGGGGTATCGCTCGACACCATTTCGGGGGTGATGGGCCACATCTCCCCGGAGACGACCCGACTGTACACGAAGGTGGACCTTCTAGCCTTGCGGAGCGCCGCGCTGACTCTCGATGAGGTGGAGCATGCGTAGGGATCTCGCCCCCGGTCCGCTGGCCAACTTGATCTCAAGCTATGTCGGCGAGAGGCGAGCCGTCGGGTACAAGTGCCTCGAAGAAGAACGGGTGCTCCGGCGGCTCGATCATTTCCTGGTTGGGCGCGGCGTAACCACACCCGAGTTGCCGTGTGACATCGTGAAGGCGTGGATGGCCAAGACGCCCCACGAGCGCCCGCGTACCCGTGCATCCCGTGTCGGGATCACCCGACAACTGGCGCGCTTCATGGTGGATCGCGGGCTCTGTGCCTACATCCCGCCGCCGGTCCGAATGGAGATCGCCAGACTGGATTTCACGCCGCGCATCTTCACCCGTGAGGAGATCAGCGCTCTGCTCTCCAGCGTGGATCGGCTGCCGGCCAGCCCGAAGTCGCCCAGGTGCCACCTCGTGATGCCAGAACTCTTCCGCATCCTTTACGGATGTGGCCTGCGGGTTAGCGAGGCCCTGAAGCTAACGGTCGCCGACGTGAACCTCGACGAGGGAATTCTCGTCATCCGAGAGGGGAAGTTCCGGAAGGACCGGCTGGTGCCACTGTCGCCGGGACTCTCTGGCCGTCTTCGACGCTATGCTGGTGCGCTCGACCGGACCGGTGACCGAGGAGAGGCGTTCTTCCCCAAGCCTGTGTCCTGTACGATACCGGGGCGCGGGTGCAGGAGCTCGTCGACCTGTCCATCCGCGACGTCAGGCTCGACGCTCCGGCACAGATCCAGCTCACCGGCAAGGGCCGGAAGACCCGCGTCGTCCCCTTGATGGGGAACACCGTCGCCCTCCTGAGGGAGTATCTGCGCGAACACGATCTGCAACACCCGGAGCGTGCTGGTTTCCCGCTGTTCTGGAACCGTCGGCGGGAGCGGCTGACTCGGTCCGGAGTGCGGTACATCTTGAACCATCACGCGGCCCGGGCACGACAGCAGCGGCCCGGACTGCCGGCCGTGCATCCCCACAAGCTCCGACACAGCAAGGCGATGCACCTCTTGCAGGCAGGCAACCCGATGGTGGTCATCCAGGCCGTGCTGGGCCACGCCGACGTTCGGACCAGCTCTGTCTACGCGAGGGCTGACTTGGAGATGACTCGCGCCGCCCTCGAGAAGGTTGGTGAAACCAGTCCGGCCCGACCGAGCATCCCTTCATGGAAGGCGAACGCCGGGCTGATGGAGTGGCTCCGCTCCCTGTAGCAGGCCCGCGGTGATGCGGAGTCGGACACGGAGATTGTCTAGGAATGGCTGACGATTCTGGCCGTACTCCGCATAACAACTTCCACCGCACAATAGCGCATGGTCATGGTGATGGTCGAGTGCTGAACCGGTCCTCCGAATTTCGCCATGTGCTTCCCGGCTGCCCCCCGCCAGCATGGAAACTCGATCCTGCCGCGAAAACCGCAGCGTTGTAGCTCTGTTTCCCTGCCCCATGCGATCCAAGCACTCCCATAGCCGACCGGGTCGCGGGCGTCCACGCCCTTGCCCCGCCCCATGATGGGCCGGCGGCGCATCGCCGGATTTCTCGCCCGCGCCGGCCTTCATCTCGCGGCAAGCACCGCCAGGCGCATGCTCAACCGCAAGCCCGCAGCCGAGCCGACGTTCGCGTACGGTTCGGCGCGGTTGGCCGGCATGGCAGCATCGCCGTCGAGGAGCAGTTCATCCGCACCCTCAAAGAAGAAAGACTTGCACACGAAATGGTGTCAGCTCGCACGTCTACGTCGTCAGCAACAACTTCAGGGTGCGCTGTGTCCGTTGAGGGGGAACGACCGAGGGCGGTGCCAGAGTTTCTTGAGAATCCAAGGTCGAGGCCGGTGCCATCAGAGTTTTCTAAGAATCCAATGTCTGAACGTACGCAACCTTGCGGTGCGCGAGGGCGGCACCCAAGTTTCTCCTTGGCCCCAAAGTGTCCGGAGCATTTTCGGAACAAACGCCATTTTGCTTTCGCCTAATCGCACCTGCACGCAAAACGCCGATAACAGAACCTCCGTCAATCGTGTGGCCTATTCCTCGACAGAAATGATGGGCTGAGGTGCGAGAAGTAGGCCACATAAGAATCCACTACACCCGCCTACAGGCTCAGGCTGTCTCTATACCCAGGACTCTGCTACACTCACGAGAACGTGGTTTTGACGAAGGTGGTTCTCGGCGGAGTGCTCTGTTTGACGCTCGGGGACGTGGCGGCTTGCAGCAGATCGTCCGACGACGATTCGGGCGGGGCGAAGGCCGGCAGCGGGGGCAAAGGTGGCACCGGCGGCACGACCTCGACCGGCGGCACGGGCATGGGTGGCACGGGTGGCGGCGCTGCGGTCGACGCCAATGCATGTCCGGCGTTCACTGCCTGCGGCGGGGACGTCACCGGCAGCTGGAAGGTCCAAACCTTTTGCGGAGCGATCTCCGTCTCGTCGAACGCCGACTGCGCCGGCGAGGTCGTCGGCGAAACCCTGGGCGGCGACAATGGCTACGTGTTCGGCCAAAATGGTTCGCTCAGCGTGTCCGGTTCGATCACGGTGACCGCCGACCTCGTGATCGACGCCGCCTGCGCCACCGCGTCGGCCGGCGCGAGCGTGAGCAAGTATTGCGCGGAGTTGAACGCCGCGTACAGCACACCGGTGGCAGGCCAGGCGCTTCCGATCACCTTCGACTGCGCGGTCCACTCTGACCTCTGCGATTGCACGGTCGTCGAGGGACCTCTCACCGAGGCCAGCGGCTCGAACTACACGATCACGGGCAACCAGATCGCTTTGGGCGGCGCGAAAGCACGCGACTATTGCGTCACCGGCGATACCCTGACGCTCGACGCAAGCTCGGACACGACCAGTGCGATCTCGTTTCTCACCCTCGCGCGACAATAGCCGGTAGTGCCACGCGCGACTCGCCGCGTTCGCTCAGAGAACGCCGACCACGAGCGCGATACCGACTTCAGCGAACAGCGCCGACGCGATCCGCTGCGTCAACCGCGGGTCCAGCAGCTTGGCCCTCGATGCCCGGAGCATAGGCAAAAGAAGCGCCCTTTTGCCTTCACCAGCAGATGTAGCCACGGACAGCGCGTGAGCAAGGCCGGCCGGGGCGAGCAACGCCGTGAGATCAGCCGGAGGACCGATTGCCCACTCGCTGATGGTGTGCCACGAGGCATCGAGGTCGGGACGAATGGGCCAGGCGGCCGACCGCGAGATTGACGACTTCATGACCGACCTGAACTCGCGCCCAGGGTGACGACCAGCTCGTCCAATTGCGCGAGCGACTCGCGCATCCCACCCTCCATCCCGGCAAGGGCACCGTCGAGAGCTTCTTTCGAGGGATAGAGGTCATGCATGACCAGCAGCGTCTTGCCACCTTTCTCCTCAAAGGTCACCGTGGTCACGGCACCACCATCATCACCTTCTTCATTAGTCCAGACGAGGCGCGAGTGCGGTGTCACTTCGAGGTACCTACCGAAGAACGCCATGGAATTTGAGGCATCGTTGCCAAACACGAGACGGTACCCGCCCCCGACACGAACATCCATTTCGCAGGAAAGCAGGGACACGCCACTCGACTTCGGTACCCACCACCGCTTGAACAGCTCGGGCTTGGTAAACGCCTCGAACACGATGCGCGCCGGGCTGTTGATGGTTCGCGTGACGACGAGCTCACGCTCGGACTTCCGTTCCACCGTCGTACGGTTCTTCGTGGGGGCGGGCTCACTCTCTCTTCTTGCGTCCATCGATTTTCTCCTTCCGTTTCAGTTCCTCGACAACCTTGTCCAACTCTTCGAAGCGTAAGTCCCAGAGCTGGCGGTACCTCTCGATCCATGCCGTCTCTTCCTCCAATCGGCGTGTGCCGAGCTTGCAGGTCCGCACGCGCCCGACCTTCTCCGTGGTGACGAGCCCGGCCTGCTCCAAGACGCCGACGTGCTTCTTCATGCCCGTGAGGGTCATGTGGAACTTCTCGGCAAGGTCCGTGATCGAAGCGTTGGAACGTCCGAGCTGCTCCAGAACGCCGCGTCGGGCGGCATCCGAGAGCGCAGCGAACGAGGTATCGAGGCGGGTCCGCAAATACTGAACCATTCGGTTCAGTATGTAACACACGGACTGGCGACATGCAAGGGGCGGCCGAGCGCGCGCTACGTTTTCGACCGCGGTCGTCACTGAGGGCACGACTCTTTTTCTCGGGGACAACAGCATCTGTTCCGGCGGCTTGCTTGAGCACCGGCCATCACTGCAGTGCTGCCCAACAAGCCGTTGCAGACGAGGATGGTGTCCACCAAGGCCAGGTGTGAAGCAAACCAGGCAGGCGAACTGCGGCTGTTCGATGACTACACTGAGCTAGTGGATCAATAGCGCCTGCAGCCGCAGAGATCATCTCGTCAGTTGGATAGGTTGCGGCCGGCGCAGCCGGCCGGCTCGTTGGACGACTACCAGGTGGTGAAGTAGGCCCACGGCTGATTGCCGGTCGTGGTCTGGATGCAGTAGCCGCCATTGCGCGTGGCGGGCAGCGACGACCAGTTGCCGCCAGTACAAGACTCTGTCGTACCGTTGACCTTCAAGGTCCGCGGGCTGACGAAGTTGCCGCAATTGCCGCCATGCATGGTTGAGGTCGTCTGGTAGCAGACCGCACCAGTTCCTAGGTTACCGGACGAATAGCTTCCATTGACGGTGAAGGTGATGGGGCTGGTGCATAGTCCGGTACAAGGCGTGCTTCCGGAGGCATTGACGGTGATGACGATGTCGTCGGTCCCTGAAAGGGCGCTGTCATTCGCAGTCAGGCGAAGGGTATAGCTTCCTGACGTCGAGAACGTCGCCGTGGTTGCGCGCGCGCTCGCATTGCCGAAGGTCACGGTCCCTGGTCCACTCACTTTCGACCAGGTCGTGGTCACGGTTGCGGGCGGGCTCGGCAGGCCGTCGTCGGTCACGGTTCCTGACAGGCTCGCCGTGGCAGGCAAGGTGATCGTCTGATCCGCCCCCGCGTTCGGGACCGGCGCGTGGTTGACCGGCGCGGCGTTGACCGTCACCGCGACGTCGTCGCTGGCGGAGAGGGCGCTGTCGCTCGCGGTCAGGCGAAGCGTGTAACTTCCTGACGTCGAGAACGTTGCGGTTGTTGCGGCCGCACTCGCATTGCCGAAGGTCACGGTCCCGGGACCGCTCACCTTCGACCAGGTCGTGGTGACCGTTGCGGGCGGGCTTGGCAGCCCGTCATCGGTTGCGGTTCCCGACAGGCTCGCCGTGGCGGGCAAGGTGATCGTTTGATCCTGACCCGCATTCACCACCGGCGGCTGATTTACCGGCGGAGCTGAGCTCACCGTGATGACGATATCGTCGCTGGCCGACAAGGCGCTGTCGCTCGCGGTCAGGCGAAGCGTGTAGCTGCCCGCCGCCGAGAAGATCGCGGTGGTGGCCAGCAGTGCCGGATTGGCGAAGGCCACCGTGCCCGGCCCGCTCACCACGGACCACGTGGTGGTCAGGGTCGCGGGTGGGTTCGGCAACCCGTCGTCGCTCGCCATGCCGGTCAAGCTGGCCTGTGCCGGCAAGGTGATCGCTTGATCGGGTCCCGCGTTGACCACGGGCGGCTGATTGACCGGCGGACTCGAGCTCACCGTGATGACGACGTCGTCGCTGGCCGACAAGGCGCTGTCGCTCGCCGTCAGCCGGAGCGTGTAGATCCCCGCCGCCGAGAAGGTCGCGCTGGTGGCCAGCAGCGCCGGATTGGCGAAGGTCACCGTGCCTGTCCCGCTCACCACGGACCACGTGGTGGTCAAGGTCGCGGGCGGGTTCGGCAAACCGTCGTCCGTCGCCGTCCCCGTCAAGCTGGCGATCGCCGGCAACGTGATCGTCTGGTCAGGGCCGGCATTGACGACGGGCGCGGTGTTCGCGGGGGGCGTGCCGTTGGGAGGCACGAAAACAATCGCCTGCCCGTCGCTGAGCACGGCCTGGTTGTACGAGTATTGCAGTGCCACGGTTCCCGAGCTGTTCTCGATGCCGATGGTTGCCGAGTTGCCTTGTGCAAGGCCGCTGCTCCCCAGAGTGACGTATTGAAGCACAAGCTGGCCGTTCTCGGAGAGGACTACCTCGAATCCGATCAGCGGCGTCGAGGATGCATAGAACCGCACCGCTCGCCATTCAATGACGAAGCTGCGGTTCGGCGCCGTCCCCACGACCTGGGTGCGAACGCTGCCGGTACCGCTGTCGACATACAGATCATCCCACAGGGCATAGATGGCGGCGTTGGGCGTCGACGTGGATGGAATGCTGGTGTTGCTGAACGTCGAGTCTGCAGCGAGGAAGTTCACGACCCCGTTGGTGGAAATGTAGACCGTGCCGTAGGCTTGGCCATAGAAGGTGAAGGGGAATGGCAGCGCCACGGTTGTCGAGGAATCGTCGCCGGTCAGTGA
This sequence comes from uncultured delta proteobacterium, assembly GCA_963824555.1. Lineage (GTDB taxonomy): Bacteria > Myxococcota_A > Polyangia > Fen-1088 > Fen-1088 > Fen-1118. The sequence continues at coordinate 177,627 of CAWGPW010000017.1, forward strand.
GAGTATGGTGTTGGCGGCAACATAGGCGTTGGAGCCCGCTCGGCAGGAGTAACCGAAGCTGTCACGGAGTGCTTGCACCGCGAAGTCGAGCGTCGTATCGGCGTTGATGGTCACATGCAAGGTCTGGCCGGCAAGGCAACCATTGCTGTCCACCGTGACGTCGTATTCCCCCTCGAACACGGCCGCGAAGCTATAGCTACCGTCGGCGCCGGTGGTGGCGGGCGCAAGCGATGATCCGACGATGGTGACCCTGACATTGGCTACCGCTGCGCCCTGGGCATCTCTTACATGACCCGAGAGAGCGTGCGAGGGGGGCGCTGGGTTCACGGTGATGACGATGTCGTCACTCGTGGACAGGGCACTGTCGCTCGCCGTCAGCCGCAGGGTATAGGTGCCCGCAACCGGGAAGGTCGCGGTGGTGGTCAGCGCCGCTGGATTGGCGAAGGTCACCGTGCCCGGCCCGCTCACCATGGACCACGTGGTCGTCAAGGCCCCGGGCGGGTACGGCAGACCGTCGTCGGTTGCGGTTCCGGACAAGCTCGCCGTGGCCGGCAACGTGATGGTCTCGTCCTGAAGCATCCCCTCATATCGCCGCATAGGTAAGTCTGGTGAAGGGTTGACGACGGAGAATGCGCTGGAAATCGCGGAGAAGTGTGTCCAAGTGAGGCCGGCCACCGGCAAGCAGTATCCGTAGGTACTCGCGGCCCTGACGGAACAAGGAGTGGGTACGCCGCTTGACCGTATTGGCGCGGAGGAGACGGTCCATGCCGAGGCCTTCACCAGCAGCTCCGAGCAGGGTGAGCAAGGTCGCTGCCGCTGCCAGAATGAAGCACAGTCGGTCGCGACGGGCGGCATTCCGGATGCGCGCCAACCTGCTTCCCAGCCCGAAGCGGGGATCCTTCTCATCTCGAAAATTCTCCTCGCAGGTGAACCGGCGGCCGTACAGGGCCACGATCCGTGCGGCGGCGTAGCGTAGGGATGTTGCGAGCAACCAGGGCTCCTTCATATTGGCTTGCTTGACCGCTACGAAAGCGGCGACCTCGTGTCGTTGCCCGGTCACCCGCACCTTGAGCATGCGACGGGCGCGACCACCCAGAGGCACCCACGCCGATGCCGGTGCGGAGCGACTATCAGATGCGGTGACCGTGATGCCGCCGCGGAAGCGAATCACGAAATGGAAGCCCAAGTCCTGGATGTGGTCATAGAGGTCCACGTCGCCAAACCCTCGGTCGGCCAGGACGATCACTTGCTTGACTTGCGTGGGCAGGACCGTCTTGAGGACACCCAGCAGCCCAACTTCCATGTGCCGCATTTGCCCCTTGAGCTCTGCGCTGGGGACGGTCTTCCACAGCAAGGGCGTTGCGCGTCCGTGGCGAGTCACCAAGTTGATGGCAAGCCGGTTCTGACCATGCAAGCCGTACTCCGTCCAATCCATGGTCACCACCACCGTGTTGCGACTTCCCACCGCGAAGGCGACCTGCTGGCGTACGAGGTCTAGGTCGTCGATCTTGCGATTGCTCAACAAGCGGTCGACTTGCTTGATGCCATGCTTGGCATTCTTGCAACGAACTGCCGCCGCAGACCTGCCGAGGGAGGCAACACCAGCACTCGGGGCGGCCATAGCGCCCAGTATCGAGTGGGCGACAGACTCTATCTGCTTGGCATGCAACTTCGATCTTGCGAACATGGCGGTCACGGCGCGGACGATGGTCGCGGCCATTGGTGGCGTGTTGGTTCTGTGGAGTTTTTGCATAACCCAAAGAACCGATGACTGCCTGTGGATAACTCGGTCATTCGACCACGCCGTCTATTATTCTAAAATGGCGAATTCATGAGTTATTTCGCCTACCTGGAAAATGAGGGGATCCCTCAGGGTCTCGTCCGGTCCTGCGTTAACGACGGGGGCCGTGTTCACGGGTGGCGTGAAAGGCGGCGGCACGAACGAAATCGCCTGTCCGTCGCTGAGCGCGGCCTGGTTGTACGAGTACTGCAGGGCGACGGTTCCCGAGCTGTTCTCGATGCCAACGGTCGCCGAGTTACCCTGCGCCCGGGGGTCGCTGCCCACGGTAACGTACTGAAGGGTTACCTGGCCGGTCTCGGAAAGCGCCACCTCGAATCCGATCACCGGCGTCGAGCTGCCGAGAAACTGCACGGAGCGCCACTCGATGACGAAGCTGCGGTTCGGTGCCGTGCCTACAAGCTCGGTGCGAACGCTGCTTCCGCTTGCCACATTCAGGTCATCCCACAGCGCATAGATGGCCGCGTTGGGGGTCGATGTGGAGGGAATGCTGGTGTTCGTATACGACGCATCCGCGGCGAGGAAGTTCACGACCCCGTTGGTGGAAACATAGGCCGTACTGTAGTACTGACCATACAACGTGAAGAGGAACGGTAGCGCCACTGCCACCGACGAATCGTCACCCGTCAGCGAGAGCACGGTGTTGGCGGCGATATACGAATAGGCTCCGGCTCTGCACGAGTAACCGAAGGTGTCTCGCCGGGCCACCACCGCGAAATCGAGGGTCGTGTTGGCGTTGATCGTCACGTGCGAGGTCAGGCCGGCGAGGCAGCCGGTGGTGTCCACCTTGACGTCGTATTCCCCATCGGGCACCGCTGCGAAGCTGTAACTACCGTCGCCACCCGTGGTGGCGGGCGCAAGCGGAGTCCCAAGGATGGTGACCTTGACATTGGCCACCGCCGCGCCCTGGTCATCTCTGACCTGGCCCGAGAGAGAGTGCGATGGGACCGCGACCATGACGAAGTTCTGGACTGTCGTCGCCCCTTCGGTGATGGCGACTTGGCCAGCAGAGGAGCTTTGGTAGGCGTACAGGCTCGCGGTCACGGCGTAGGAGCCCACTGGCAACGTGATCTGGTAGGCGCCAGTCGCGTCGGTGGTGGCGGTCCGGCTGCTGCCCGTAACCGTGATCGTGGCACCGGCCAGCGGCACGCCTGCCGAGGCCGTCGTGACGATGCCTTGGAGCGTGCCGGTAGGACCGCGCGGGGCCTGATCGATGGCCGCGTAGATGTCCAGCCTTCCCTGGCCCCAAACATTGTTGTTGGCCGCGGTTCCGCCGCAGCTGGTGTCGTCGGTGTCCACGGCGGTCAGCGACAGCAGTGCCTCGGTAGCGGCGATGTCGCCAATCAGCGATGGCGCAGACGACCAGAGCAGGGCGACGGAGCCCGCGACATGGGGCGACGCCATCGACGTGCCACTGAAGCTGGCATAGCTGTTGCCCGGGATGCTGCTGCGAACGCTCACGCCTGGTGCTGCGATGTTCGGCTTGATGATTCCGGCGAACGCCGACGGGCCGCGACTGGAGAAGCTGGCAATCACGTTGTTGACATCGTAGGCGCCGGCCGAGAAGCTCTCGGGATAGTCGCCCGGCGTCCCCGAAGTGCTGCAGCCTGAACCCGAGTTGCCGTTGGAGAACGCGGGAAAGATGCCGGCCGCGACCCAATTCTGCACGATCTGCTGGTACCAGGTGTCCCCTCCACCGCCACCCCACGAGTTGTTGACGATGTTCGGACGCAGGTCGGGACGCGGATTCTGGCCGTTGAGGTCGGTCGGAGCCAGGATCCACTGCCCAGCCGCAAGCAGCGAGGAGGTGCTGCAGGAGCTCAGCTCGCACCCTTTGGCCGCGATCCATTTGGCGTGCGGCGCGACGCCGATACGGTTGGCGCCCGGAGAGCCATCGTCGCCCACCATGGTGCCCATGGTGTGGGTGCCGTGGTCGTTGTTGTCGCAAGGGACAAGCGATGGGCTGCCGCAAGTGTTGGAGGGATCGTACCAATTGTAGTTGTGGTTGAAGGACCCGTCGGCTTGTCGTCCGCGGTATTGATTCACCAGGGCCGGGTGATCGTACTGCACCCCGGTGTCGACGCTCGCGACGACGATACCGTCACCGAACGCCCCAAAGCTTTGCCAGGCATCCGGAGCCCGGATGCTGTTCAGGCCCCATTCCGTGCCCTCGACGGGAACCACGTCCGCGGCTGGCAAGAGCGGCGGCACCGGGAAGGACTTGTCTTCGACGATTTGAGCCACGTCTGGCCGTTTGGCGATTTCGTCCAGGGTGGCCTGATTGGCCGTCACCCTGATGGTGTTCACGATCCAGAATGGCTTGTGCTCGACCCCCTTCTGCGTGAGCCAAGCCCGCAGCCCGGCCTGATGGACGTTGGCATGGTTTTGGAGACCCTCGTGGACCGCCTTGCCTCGCGCTTTCCAGTCCTTGATACCTCGGGCCTGCGCCAGGTTGGCTTGATCCTTCATCAACACCCATGCGGTGATCTTGTCCTTGTCCTTTTCCTTGCCGCCGAGATCGCCTGAGGTCAGGTTTTCCGTCGACGACTCGACCGGCGCAGGGCTTGTCTTGTTACAAGAAGCCAGGACAAGGACTCCGAGAGCAACGAGCCGAAAATTGGGTTTCTTCATCGACACACCTCCACGAGTTCGCAAACGGCTATTGGGAAAGGTCGCCACGCGGTGACACAATAGGTCATGCGCGCGATGCTGCACCAGCCCCTAAGAAAGACAAGAGGCAATTTGGCGCGCGGTGACTTTTTAGGGGGGGATCGTGTGGTCCGCGTCACGCGGGCCTGGCTGCGCTGTCGGATGCGATCGAAAACGACCGACCGGCCGATGGCGGCTCTGGCCGCTCCGACGAGAATTCGCAGAACCGATCGTAGGCCGTAAACATCCTATCCGTACCCCTTGTCATCGCATCGAGAACCGGAACAGAGCTTCGAAGAGCACGTCGCCACCCGCTACCGGCTCTATTCCGGCCTTTTTCTCGGGCTGCCCTACAACCTGCTGCAACGGGTGGGAAGGCTCTTGCCGGTCTTTACCGAGCACTGTCGCAAAGGCCTGCAACAGAAGGAGTCGCCCAGCGCCATCGTGGAAAGGTTCTTCGCGGAAAACCCCTCGCTTACGGACGTCTCGCAAAGCGATGCGATCTTTCTCTTCCTGCAGCTCATCGAACGCCAGGTCGTGCTGTTCGACGCTCTGGAGGACGCATCCTTCGGCCAAACCCACGACCTCGATGCGCCGGGAAGCGTTTCCCAGATCATCGAGGAGATCTTTCGTGACGACCGCCGCGCAGATCTGGCGAAAATCCTGGACCAGACCGCCACGCGGATCGTTCTGACCGCCCACCCCACGCAATTTTATCCGGACACGGTTCAGGAAATCATTCACGATCTCCGCTCGGCCTTGAGCCGCAACGCCCCGGCAGACGTGGAGAGGTTACTCCTGCAACTCGGCAAGACGCGTTTTTCCAACCACGAGCGTCCGACGCCCGTGGATGAGGCACGCAGCGTCCTGCGCTCGCTCGAAGGCGTGTTCTATCCGGTGCTCTCGGGCATCGCCGCGCGCATGCTGGTCGTGGCACACCGTCGCGCACGGCTCCCGGAACATCTACCGAAGCGTCCCAACATTCAGATCGGCTTTTGGCCGGGCGGCGACCGCGATGGCAATCCCTTCGTCACCGCCGCGGTCACCCTGGAAGTCGCGCGCTTGCTCAAGGAGCGGGTGCTCGAGCAACACCACGCCACCGCGGTCGCACTGGCGCGGCGCCTGACGTTCGAAGGCGTCCACGACAAGATCCAAGCCATCGTCGCACGCCTACGCTCGACGTGGCTTCATGCTGCCGACATCGGCCGCAACGGAGCCGGGAGCCATGCCGTGGCGGGCACCACGCCCTATGCCACGGTGACGGAGCTGCAATCCGAGCTGCTCCAGCTGCGCGATCTCATCGTTCGCGACCATCAGAGTCTATTCTTGGACGACCTCGACGATCTCATCGTCAAAGTCCACCTCTTCGGCTTCCATTTCGCCTCGCTCGATTTGCGGCAGAACAGCGATGTCTTCTTCTCGAGTCTGCGCGAAATTGCCGAGGGCGCGGGCGAGACGAACATCTTCTCGGCATCCGATCGGCTCGCCTTGACCACGGCCGAGTCCGCCCAGCAGATCCCGTTCGACGTGCTGGAGCGACTTCTCGGTCTGGCCGAGCCCTTGTCCGCCGAAGCCATCCCCCGCCTCTCGCCTCTCGCCAAGGATACCTTAGAGGTTCTTCGCCTGGTGCCGAGAATCCAGGAAAGCAACGGCGAGCTGGGGTCCACCGCGTGATCATCAGCCACACCCGTGGACCCGAGGATCCCATGATCGTGCTCGTGCTGGCGCGATTGGCGGGCCTTTTGCCCTCGGCCGGCCGATTGGATATCGTGCCTTTGTTCGAGTCCATCGACGATCTGGAACACGCCGAGGCCATCCTTGGACGACTTCTGCAGTCGCCCGCCTACCGCGAGGTCCTCGATGCACGCGAGCAGCGGCAGGTCGTCATGATGGGATTCTCCGACGGCACCAAGGATGGCGGGTATCTCACCGCCAACTGGGGCATTCGCCGGGCCAAGCGGCGCCTGACGAAACTCGGGCGCAGCCAGGGCGTGCGCATGATCTTCTTCGACGGACGCGGCGGACCGCCGGCGCGCGGTGGCGGAAACACGCATCGCTTCTACCGCTCCCGCGATGCCCTGATCGAACAGTGGGAAACCCAGCTGACCATCCAAGGCCAAACCATCAGCAGCAATTTCGGAAGCCCGGAAATGGCTTGCTACCACGTGGAACAACTCTTCACCGCGAACATCGAGAACCACTTGTCTCCGACCCAGGGCGAGGATCCCGCGCCGGAATTCGTGCCCCTGATGGACGAGCTGTCGAGGTTGTCCTTCGAGGCCTACCGCAAGCTGCGCGACAATCCGGCCCTCATCACCTTTCTGGCCGAATGCAGCCCCCTTCCACTTTTCGACCATCTGACCAACGCAAGCCGGCCGGTAAGCCGTCGCGCCTCGCAGACCCTCGATTTGGAAAGCCTACGCGCCATCCCCTTTGTCGCGACCTGGAGCGTCCTCAAGATCCAGATTTCCGGCTTTTATGGGCTGGGCGCGGCCCTGGAACAAGTCATCGACTCGGGTCGCGAGGAAGAGCTACAGCAGCTGTACCGCCACTCGCGCTTCTTCCGCGCCCTGCTCGACAACACCGCCATGAGCGTCATCAAATCCCGATTCGATATCACCGCGCATCTCGAGCGTGACGAACGATTCCGAACGCTTTGGCGACAAATTCACGATGAAGCCGTGCGCGTCGAGCGAAGCATCCTGCGCATCACCCGGCAGCCGTGGCTGCTGGCGAACGATCCCCTCGTCAGGGCCAGCATCCGCTACCGAGAGGAAATCATCCTGCCCCTGCTGGTCATCGTTCACGATGCATTCGCCCGCTACAACGCCGATCTTCGCGAGGGCAGGGCAAGCTCCGAAAAGGCGGTGCGGGCCCGGCGAATGGCTTTGAAGGGCATCGCCGCGGTCATCAACGCCACCCGCAACGCCGCCTAGCCTCTTCCAGCACACGAAAGTGTTGCGAAAGTGTTGAAGGTTGGCCGCTCTCCGGATTAGTCTCGCTCTGCGCAGCGCGAAACCCCTGCGCGAACAGCAACCAGGAGAGGTGAAGAATGGTCCGTTCCAACCGCTGTATTCATGTCCTCGCAAGCACAAGCGCCTTGATGTTCGCTGCCGGTTGTTGCCATTGCCCGACACCCGCGCCCGTTGCCCAACCGCCCCGCCCCATGGTCTACGCGCCCGCTCCGGTGCCCACGCCCGCGCCCACTCCGGTCGTGACGCCCCCGCCAGTCGAAGCCGCGGCCGCGCCGTCGGCAACCATCGTGCTCAAGGACGCCGGACTGCAGACACCCGAGTGCGCCTTGTGGGACGCGGATCAGGATGTCTACTTCGTCAGCAACATCAACGGCGATCCAACGGCGGTGGACAAGAATGGATTCATCTCGAAGATCAGCCCCGAGGGCAAGATCATCGAGTTGAAATTCATCGAAAGCGGCAAGAAGGGCGCCGAGTTGAATGCGCCCAAGGGCATGGCCATTGTCGGCAACATCCTCTACGTGGCCGATCTGGACGTGGTTCGCAAGTTCGACCGCAAGTCGGGTAAGCCCAAGGGCAAGATTGCGATCAAGGATGCCGTCTTTCTCAATGCATTGACCGTCTCGCCCGACAGCAAGGTGCTGTACGTTTCGGACAGCGCGGTCAAGATCAACGCGGGCGCCTTCACGGGCACCGGTGGCGACGCCATTTTCGAGATCGAGCTCAAGAAGCGCTCCGTGCGACCCCTCATCCAGAACAAGGCGCTGCACTGGCCGAACGGGCTACTCGCCGACGAGACCGGCATCTGGTCGGTTTCCTTGGGCGCGAACGAGCTCATTCACGTCAACTACAAGGGCGAGCTCGGCTCCGTCACCAAGCTGCCCAAGGGCAGTCTCGACGGTATCGTCCGTCTCGCCGACAACTCGCTCTTGATTTCGAGCTGGGAAGCGTCCGCCGTCTATCGCGGTCTGCCCGGTGGCGAATTCAAGGAGGTCATTTCTGGCGTGACGTCGCCTGCGGCCATCGGGCTCGACAGCAAGCGGCGCGCGGTGCTCATCCCGATCTTCATGGCATCGGCATTCGAGATTCACACCTTGCCCATGCTGCCGCAGCTCGAGGCACCCGTGCCGCCGGCTCCAGCCGCAAAAACCGCAGCCACTCCCGCCACCGCACCCGTGGCCCCACCGGCGACTGCCCGGCCCACTCCGCCGCCAGCCGCGCCCGCACCAGCCCCCGCGTCGGTCCCAGCCCCCACGCGCGCCCCCATGCCGGCACCCGCCGCAGCGCCCGCCGCTGCGCCCGCCGCAGCGCCCGCTCCGGCACCCGCCGCGCCCAGTGGCCTGCGCCCGGCACGCTGGCAGTAGGGTCGTCGACGTCCCGTGAACCTCGCCTTGTCCGGGCTGGATGAGGCTCGATACCGCCCAGAGCTTGCCTGCGTCGAGATCTCCTCGCCGGAAACTGGGCGAACCATCGCCGAGTACTTCACCTTGCGCGGCTGCCGCGAGGTCAGCGCCTACCGCGCCGTCGACGGGATCAACCGGTACTACAGTTGCAGGTAAGCAGATGAACCGGATGTTCCGGTGCATCATGGTTCGAGACCACGGCGGACACCGCATCAGGGCGCGGTCGCCAGACGATCTCGGCCGCCCTCTTTGGCCGCATAGAGGCACCGATCCGCGCGATCGAGCCACGTTTTCTCGTCGTCATCGTCCTGGATCTCGGCCAGCCCGATGGAGACCGTGACGGACAGGGTTTCGTCATTCGTCGTCGAAACGAGTAGCGACCGAATGCGGCCGAGCACCCGCTCGGCCAAGGCGCTTGCGTCGCGAACCCCGGTTTCGCGCAGAATGATGGCGAATTCGTCGCCGCCAAGACGCGACACGAAGTCGTTCTTGCGCAGAAAGACCTTGACCACGGCATCGGCAACCTGGCGCAGAACTTCGTCCCCGGTGATGTGACCGCTGCTGTCGTTGACATCCTTGAAGTGGTCGACATCCACCACCAGCATGGACATCGGGGAGGCGAACGCCTTGTGTATTTCCACGCTGCGCGCGAGGTAGTCGTCGAACGCCTTGCGGTTGGAGATACGGGTCAGGGGATCGGTCTCGCTCTCGCGGCGGGCTGATTCCAGCTCGCTGCCGAGCGAGCGAACCTGTGCTCCCAAGAGCTGCATTTGCTTCTCCTGCCGCTCGTGGCGTTCATCGATGATCGACTTGAGCATGCCCACGGCATCGAGCACTTCCCGCTTCAAATCCGCGGTCGAGTTGGCCTCGACCAGCTTCTCGAGCCGCCCGATCTGCATGCCCAATCTACCGTCGACCTCGTCGTCCTGGGCGAAGGCCTGGCTGAGATTGCGAATGAAGACCCAGATGACCTGTCGCAGATCGGTCGTGACCTCGCCGACGCGCTTGGCACTGGCCTGACAGTAGTCGCGCACGAAACGGCGAACCCCTTCCCATTCGCGACGCCCCTTGCGGGTTTGTACATCGTCCTCTGCGGCGCCCGGAGGCGCGGTGGCCAGGGTGACGTGCTTGGCCCACGCTTCGGCGGTCGCGCGAAAGGTGGGAATGTCCGTGGCATCGTGCTCAAGGGCAAACTCGGCCATGCTGCGCAAGATACCTGCCAGGGTGTCCAGCGCCATGTCGCCCGCGAGGGTCGCACCAACCGCCTCGGCGGGCGGCTTGCTCTCGGGCAGCTTTGGCGATTTTCCAAACATGGCGGCGAGCAGTAAGGAACGGTATCGGCAGCTTCCGGATCTGAGTTGAGGAACTGCATCTAGGCGTCAAAGCTCCGTGCCACATCCGCACCCCGCTGCTGCTTGCGCGCAGGCACCCTATTCGAGAAACGGACTACGCCGGGTCAAGGACGCAATGTATCCGTCACGTTTTCGATTCAGAAAGCATCTACGGTAGATGACTGATTCTCCTTTCTTTTCGGTACTAACTCTGCAGGGGGATTCCGCGAAACGGTCTTCATGAATCTCCCGAGCACTTGCACCACGGAGGCTGCGCTCGATGACAACCATGGGTTCTTCTCGCATCGTCGCGACGATGAAAGCTCTTTCCCCGACGCTGCTGCTTGGAGCAGTCTTTCTGCTTGGCGGGCATGCCTGCCAGTCCGGCGGCACCATCGGCCCCTCTGTTGCTGGAAACTCCGGCCACGGTGGCAGTGGAAAGGGCGGCGGCGGCGTCTCGGGTGGCGGCGGCACCGGCGGCCTCACGCTCACCACCGTGACCGTAGGCTCGAAGGCAAGTTGCGGAAATGGCAGCTTGGACGCGGGCGAGCAGTGCGATGATGGAAACACGACGAGCGGCGACGGCTGCAACGCGCTCTGCCAGCTGGAAGCCAACTACGTGTGCAAGACGCCTGGGCAGCCCTGCACGAATCTCGCGGTGTGTGGCAACGGGGTATTGACCTCCGACGAGACCTGCGACGACGGTAACACGGTCAGTGGCGATGGTTGCTCGGGGGACTGCACGACCGTCGAGGACGGCTATGTGTGTCGCGTGCCGGGCAAGGCGTGCACGCCCAAATGCGGAGACGGCCAGCTCAAAGGCTCGGAAAACTGCGACGACGGCAACACGAACAGCGGCGACGGCTGCTCGAGCACCTGCCAGATCGAGCCCGGCTACACCTGCCCGACACTCGGACAGCCCTGTATCCAGTCCGTCTGCGGCAACGGCAAACTGGAAACAGGCGAGCTGTGTGACTGCGGCACCGACCCCAACAATCTTCCCAGCGGCTGCAAGGCGGTCAATGGACTTTTCTACGGAGACGGCAAGGGCTGCTCGAAGACCTGTACCAAGGAGCCGACCTGCCAGGACAGCAGCGGCAAGACCCAGGCCTGCACCTCGGCGTGCGGCGACGGCAACTTGGATCCGGGGGAAGACTGCGACGACGGCAATCTGGCCGACGGTGATGGGTGCTCGTCGCACTGCACGAAGGAGGACGGGTTCACCTGCACGACGAAGACCTACCAGGACTCCTCGCCTTGCACGCAAACGACCGGGGATTGCCTGGAATTGCCCATCATCTACCGCGATTTCAAACCCCAGAACCTGACCCCGGATGGCCATCCGGATTTCTATTTCTACGGTTCCAAGGACGCGAGCGGCAACAAGACAACCTGCGTTCCCAATTCCGGCGGTCCGGCGAAGGGTAACGATTCGACTGCCCGTTGTTGGGGCATCGTCGCTTCCAATTTGCTCAATGGCAAACCGCAGCCGGGTCCGACCACGACCTGCACCTGCCAGTTCAGCGACTGGAACATCAGCAATTCAAGCCATATCCAGGGCGGGTACACCCAGGCCAACAACGACAGTCCTCTATCCAACGGAAACGGCGGCTACATTCCGGCCGTGACCGCCTACACGACGGGCACCCCTGGCGGCCCGATTGTGAAGGGGGTCATGGTCCCTACCTACTCCAGCACCAAGAGCTTCTCGCAATGGTGGAACGACGACAGCACCGTCAATCAGACCTTCACCTCGGTGCTCGAAATGCCGTCCGTCGGTACCAACATCTACCAGTACGCCAGCACGTCGCACCTCGCCCAAGGTGGCTTCTTCCCCCTCGACACGCTGAATCCCAGCGAAGCAACTCTGTGCAACCTGTGGCCCTACTGGAACAGAAGTGACGGCAAGACGCCCATCTGGACCACCTGCACCGGTGACCAATATCTCTTCCCGCCTCGCGTCGTCCAGTCCGATTGCCCGAACCAGAACCCGCTCAGCAACGGCTGCTGGGTCACCGCGATCCAGGGTGTCAAACACGACTCCTACTTCACGGACGAGGCCCGCTACTACTTCGTCTACGACGGAACCAATGGCATCACGCTGCAGTTCTTCGGCGACGACGATCTCTACATCTTCATCAACGGCGTTCTCGTCCTCGATTTGGGCAGCGTTCACCAGCAGTTGCCCGGTAAAGTCGTCGTCACGGGCGACCCGGGCGATGCACAGGTCACGGAAGGCGGCTGCCTCGACGCGGCCGGAAACATCACCGGTGTCACTGTCGGCTCGAATGCCTGCTCTCCGACCAACACCACGCCTCCCACCGCCACGACGCCGGATGACTTTCGGGTCCGCACGGTCTCCTTGGGCCTCAACACCGGCAAGGTCTACGAGATCGCCATTTTCGGCGGCGACCGTCACCCACCCGAGTCCAATTACCAGCTCACGCTCAATGGCTACACCACGAAGAGGTCGATCTGCACCCCGCGCTGCGGAGACGGAATCGTATCCGGTGGCGAGGAGTGCGACTGTGGCGATGGTTCGGTGCCGACACCCTCGGGCTGCTCGGGACCGAACAACGACTCCACCTACGGCGGCTGCACGACCCAGTGCAAGTTCGGACCGTTCTGCGGCGACAATGTCGTGCAGAACCCACCCGAGGACTGCGACCTCGGCAAGCAGAACGGCGACACCAGCCTGGGTTCCTCCGGATGCACGATCGGCTGCACCAAGCCCCACTACTGCGGCGATGGCATCGTCGACACCAACCTCGGCGAGCACTGCGACCTGGGCGCCAACAATGGCCAGCCGGGACAACCGTGCGATAGCCAGTGCAACTATGTCATTCAGTAGGACAGGGAACAGCGTACCACCGCGACGATCGGGGTGCGTGGGTCATTAGTTGTCCTGCGCGCCCTGACAAACCCAGTTGATCATCGTCTGAATCTCAGCCGGATCGAGTTGGCCATTCTGAGGCATCGTGCCCACACAACTGTCGATCCCAGTCAGCGCCTGCGTGAGCAGACTGAAGGATGGGTGGTTGGGGGCTACCAGCAGCCTTCGATCACAGCAGGAAAGGGACGGCTGGTTCACGAGAGTCCCGTAATCCCAAGGCGCGTGGCATACCTCCCCCGAGCAGCCGGCAAGGACCGGCGCAATGTCCCGACTGTAGGAGATCGAAGCGGCATTCGGGTCACACATCGGATCGGTTCCTGAAGGGCTTGCATCGGGGAGCGGGGTATTCACGCAGAGAGAGGCATCGCTCGAAGGCAGGACGATCACGACGGTGTTTGCGTCAGGATTCTGGCCTGGAGAATTCTTGCCAGCACCGCACGCTGCGGGAAGAAGGAACAAGCAGAGAAGCGAGGATGCAATCTCGTGCACCTGCGGTCGAAAGTTTCCCATACGAGTAAGACGTTCCTTGCACTGCAGTAGTGACAAGCAACTGCGGTGCTACGAAGTGATCGTGGTGGAGCCTGGCGCGCGCTTGCGATGCGCAAGCAGAATGAGGGCCGGCTGCAGCAGGCGCGGCAGGATCGCGAGGGCCAGCGCGCCGCCGATCACGACGATAGCGAGCGGTTTCTGCGTTTCCGAGCCGATGCCGCGCGAGACGGCGGCAGGCAAGAGCCCGAGCATGGCGACGAAGGTCGCCATCAAGACCGGTCGCAGCCAGCGCTCCGCCGCCAGCCGAGCGCTCTGCTCGGCGCTGTGACCTTCTTCGCGCAGCCTGCGGGCATAGGTGACGACCAGAAGTGCGTCTTGAACCGCGACGCCGAGAATGGAAATGAATCCCATGGCCGCCGAAATCGAGAAATCGGTCCCGGTCAGGTAGAGCGCCACGATGCCACCGCTGCATGCCACCGGCACGCCGAGCAACACGATGAGCGTATCGCGCCCGTTTTTGGCCGAGCTGAACACCAGGAAGGCAATGACCAGCAAGGTGATGGGAACGATGACCAAGAGACGCGAAGTGGTTTCACGCAGCTGATTCATCTCGCCTGCCCACTCGAGGTGCGTGTCGTAGGGAAGCTCTTTGACGATAGGCGCGATGCGCGCCTGGGCTTCGCCGATGGTCGACCCAAGGTCGCGACCGCGCACCGAGAACTTCACCGGCACATAGCGCTTGAGATCCTCGCGGAAGATCACCGAGGGACCTTCTTCCTCGACCACCTCGGCGATTTGGCCAAGTGGCACCTGCGCGCCGTCTGGCGTGGACACCAGGATATTGCGAATCGAGGGCACATCGCGGCGATACTGCTCGGCCCAACGCAGGATCAGGTCGAAGTGCTTCTCGCCCTCGAAGACCTGGGTGATGACCTGCCCGCCAATCGCCGCCTGCACCACGGCCGCCACGTCGCCGGTATTGAGACCGTAGCGTCCGATCTGCGTGCGGTAAGGGGTGATGCGAATGGCCGGCTGGCCAAGGGAGCGAAAGATGCCCAGATCCTCCACGCCGGGAACCTTCTTGAGTACCTCGACGATGTCCTCGGCCTTGGACTCGTTGACGTGGAGATCGGGGCCCACCACCTTCACCGTGTTCTCTCCCTTGACGCCAGACATGGCCTCTTCGACGTTGTCGGAAATGGCCTGCGAGAAGCTGAACACCACGCCCGGGAAGGCCTCCGTCAGCTCCTGCTGCATCTCGGTGGTCAGCGAGTCCTTGGTGACACCCTTGCGCCACTCGCTGGTGGGCCGCAAAGGGGCGAGCAGCTCGATGTTGTAGAAGCCCGACACGTCGGTGCCGTCATCCGGTCGCCCAAGCTGCGAAATCGCGGTCTGGATCTCGGGACGGCGCTGCTGGGCCATGGTGCAGGTGGCATCTTCCTCGGTTGGACAGCCACGCACGATGGCCCGCATACGCCCCACCAGGCGCCCGGCCTTCTCCAGCGAGATGGACATGGGCAAGGTGGCGCGGATCCAAAAATTCCCCTCTTCGAGCTTGGGCATGAATTCTCGGCCCAGGAAGACCGACGCCACCAACGCCAAGACCACCGGCAACACGCCGACGAGCACGGCCAGCTTGGGACGGCGGAGAGAGAACGAGAACAGCGGCGCGTACAGCCTGTTGACGAAACGCATGGGCAGGCTTTCCTTCTCGTGGTCCGCCGAACCGACAGGCAGTATGCGCGACGCCAGCACGGGCGTGAGCGTGAGCGAGAGGAGGATGGATCCGCCGATGGCAAAGGCGTAGGTCTGCGCCATCGGCGACATGATCACGCCCGCCACGCCGGTCAAGGTGAACAGGGGAATGAACGCCACCGCGATGATCAGCGCCGACGAGAACATGGGCGGCCCGACCTCGCGCGCCGCCGCCACGATGCGCTCGAATGCGCTGCCGCCCTTGCGCGCGAAGTTGCGAAAGATGCTCTCCATCATGATCACCGTCGAGTCGACCACGATGCCGAAGTCCACTGCGCCCAGCGAAATGAGGTTCGCGGCGGTTCCGCTCGCCACCATGCCGGTAAAGGCGAACATCAGAGCCAACGGTAGATTGAGGGCGGTGATCAGGGCGGCGCGTGCGCTGCCGAGGAACAGCCATAGCACGAGCGAGACCAGAATCATGCCGATGAGCAGATTCTCCATCACGGTGTGCGTGGTGAGTTTCACCAGGTCGGCGCGGTCGTAGACGGGCTGGATCTCCATGCCGGGCGGTAGCACGCGATTCTGGCGAATGTAGTCGACGCGATCGTGGATGCCACGAATGGTCTTGAGCGAATCGCCGCCGTAGCGCATGAGCACGATGCCCTCGACCACGTCCGCATCGTCGTCCTGACCCACGATGCCCAGCCGCGGCGCTGCGCCCACGCTTACATTGGCCACGTCGCGCACACGCACGGGCACGCCCTTGGCCGCGGTGACGGTGATGTCGCCGATGTCTTGCACCGAGCGAATCAGGCCGACGCCGCGCACGTCGAACGACTGTTCACCCAAAGTGATGCGCTGGCCGCCCACGTTCTGGTTGGCGTTGGCGATGGCAGACTGCAATTGCGCCAGGGCCACGCCATGCCCGCGCAGGCGGTAGGGGTCGACCTCGACGTGGTATTGCTTGGTCAGACCGCCGAAGCCCACCACGTCAATCACGCCTGGCACCTGCCGAAACTGCTTCTCCAGAATCCAATCCTGCGCGGTCTTCATGTCGGCGAGCGTGTAGCCCTTGCCCACGACCTTGTAGCGAAAAAGCTCCCCGATGGCGCTCCAGGGAGAGAGCGCGGGCGACACCCCCGGCGGCAACGAAATGAAACCAAGATAGTTGAGCACCCGCTGCTTCGCCGTGGCGTAGCTCGTGTCCCAACCGAAGTAGCACTTGACGTCGGCCAACCCGAACAGCGACTGCGAACGGATGTGCTCGAGGCCGACCATGCCGACGAGCCCCGTTTCGAGCGGCACCGAGACGTAGCGCTCGACCTCCTCCGCGCTCCACCCCTGCGGCTGCGCGATGATCTCGATCATCGGCGATACCGGGTTGGGGTAGGCCTCGATGTCGAGTTGCAGGTACGAACGCAGTCCGACGCCAAGGAGCGCCAAGGCCAGCACCGCCACGATCAGCGGCGCGCGGACGGCGGCGGCGACCAACCTCGCAATCATGGCTAGAACATTCCAGACAGCAGAATGGCGCCCTGGGTGACCACCTTTTCTCCAGGCGCGATACCGCGAACGACGGGCAAGTAGTCGCCGCCCAGCTCCTCGTTGACCGACACCGGCCGCCGTTCGAAACGAATGCGTCCGTCGGGCGCCTTGCCTATCTCGACGAAGGCCATGGTCTGATCGCCCAAGTGGAGGATCGCCGAGCGCGGAAGCGCGAGAGCACGCTGCCGATCCACGGCCAGTGCGGCGGTTGCATACATCTCGGGCTTGAGGCTGCGATCGGCGTTGTCCAGCTTGCAACGAACCTTGGCCGTTCGCGTGGCAGGATCGAGCGTATCGGAAACCCAGTCCGCGACGCCTTTGAAAACGCGTCCCGGATAGGCCACGACCTTGACCAAACACTCGGTCCCCTCCTTGACCCGACCGAGATCCATTTCGAAGAGGTCGGCCATGACCCACACGGTGTCGAGCTCGCCGATGGTGAAGAGCTCGAGCACGGTTCCCCCGAGTACTGCCCCTGCACCTCCGCGCCCGGGTTCACGTTGCGGGCAATGACCTCGCCGCCGATGGGGGCGCGCAAGACGTAGTTCTGGCTGCCCGCATTGGCCCCGCCGGCGCGCAGGAGCTGCGCCTTCTTCTTCGCCCGCTGCAGCTCGGCCTTCGCCTTCGCGAAATTGCCCTGGGCGGCCTCCAGATCGCGCTGCGACCCCGCATGCACGTCGAATAGCTCCTTTTGCCGATTGAAGTCCTTCTCGGCGGAGATGAAGTCCGCCTGCGCCTTTTCCAGATCGGAGAACGCGCTGCCCACGTCCGGCGATTCGATCACCGCCAAGGTATCGCCCTGCTTCACCCGTTGACCGGGCTGCGCCTCGATGCGACTGACGCGTCCCGTGACCGGGCTCATGACGTGCGCGACTTTCAGGTCGTCGAAGGTGACGCGCCCGCTGGTCACGACCAGCCCGCCAACCGGTTGTGGCGATAAGGGCTCGACGACCAGCTTGGAGGCCGCCACCTGGTCCTGCCAGAGCCAGACTTCGCTGACCGGCGGATCGGCCATTTGCTTTCGCTGCGCGCGTTGCTCGCAACCAGGGCACGCCCAAAGCAGGAGCGAAGCAATGAAGAGAAACGACCGTATTCTCATGGGCCCATCTCCAGTCCCACAGCCTGGCCGATGAGCACCACGGCCAGCCAGTAGTCAGCCAAGTCGCCCTCGTAGTCCAATTTGGTGGAAATCAGGATACGCTGAGCATCCAGGTATTCGAGGAGCGACGCCGCGCCCTTCTGGTACTGAATCTGCACCAGATCGCGCGTTCGATTGGCGTGGTCGAGCAGCTCGCGTTCGGCCCTCTCGACGCGGCTGCGCGCGGACTTGAACTGGGTGAACGCCGTGAGCACGTCGCTTTGCACCTGGGCTTCGGTCTTGGACAGCTGGGCCTTCTGCGCGGTCAGATCGGCCCGGGCCTTGACGATCTCGCCCTCGAAGCGGTTGAAGATGGGCGGGGTCAGGGTCAGGCCGAAGCTGAAGGTAGGCGGATTGATGGCGCTCGAATAGCTGCCTTGTCCGCTCACCCCCGCCGACAGCTCGACGTCGGGAAAGCGCAAGCGCTGGCTGGAACGCACGGAGGCCTCGGCGCGATCGCGGCTCAATTTCGCGCCAGCCAGGTCGGGCCGCTGCTTGCGCGCGACCTCAAGCAGGGAATCCACGCTGGCGCCCTGGAGGGCTGGCGGAACCCGATAGCCGGGAAGCTCGGTGTCGACTTCGAAGACGGGCACACGCCCGCGCGCGCCCAGCAGGAAGGCGAGCTGCGCTTTGGCTGCATCCAGATCACGCTGCGAGCGCTCGACGTCCTGGTCAGCGGTGAGTTTCTCGGTCTCGATCTTCAGCACCTCGACCTCGGAGATCGAGCCGTGCTGGTAGCGCGCGCGAATCAGGTCGGCCAGGTGGCCGAGCGTGTCCTGGGCCTCCCTCTGCGTGGCCAGCGCCTGGCGCGCGGCGACCGTCTGCAAGTAGGACTGGCGAAGTAGGCCCTCAAGGGTACGTCGAGCGTCCGCCTCCCCTTGCCGCGCGACTTCGAGGGCCAGGCTCGCCGTGTTCTTGCGCAAGCCGCGCTTGCCGGAAAGCGAGTCGAAGAGGGCGGAGCCGTCCGAGATCCCCACGCTCCAGGCCAGAGACGAACAGTCAATTCCTTGAGCGTCCGAACAGGCGAACGACCGCCCCACCCCGCCCGAGAGCGAAGGATTGGGCGCGGCACTGGCCAGCAAGGTATCCCCACGAGCCCCTTCCACGGCTGCCTCGGCCAAAATCAGGTCGAGCCCATGTTCGCGAAACAGGCGCATCGCATCGTCAAGACGCAGGTGCGCGGGGACCTCGAAGTCGCCGTCCGGCTCACGCGCCGCCGCCGAGCTCAGCTTCAGTAGGATCGGTATCACCACCAACCACTGATACTTCGGGTACATGAATGGCTTTGACGTCGGCGAAGAGATCCGTGCTGGCATGCCTGTCCTGGGCTCCTCCAGAGAACCGGCACACTATGGCACTTATTCCTCGCGCTGTGGGGATGCGTCTGGCGAGGATCTCGAATTGCGGTTCTTGCATGGGCCCGGCACCTGTGCCTCGACGAGAAAACCGACCCAAGTCCGATTTCGCCTCCTGGCCCGCTGCAAGTCACGCCTGGGTATCGACAGCACCACAATAATTCTGCATAGTTCTTGCTGCGTGACCAGTCTAACCCATAGGCGGGTCATGACTCGCTGGGAGGTGTATTCATGCGCGCATTCGGCAGCGTTACCGCTTTTTCCTTGGTTCCTGCGATCATAACCTTGAGCCTGCTGACACCCGCCTGTAGTCCCAGCGCGTCTGGGACCGTGGGTTCTGCTGGCGGAATCACCACCACGCAGAGTGGCGGCGGCGAAGGCGGCACATCCCTGTCGCTGAGTCTGCCCACCCCTAACTTTGGAGGCTCGACCGGCAGCGGCGGCGACACGACCCCGGTCCCGACCTGGCCCCCGGCCGGCTTCGTGAACGTCACCGACGTCACCTTGGGTGCCTACGCGACCGACCCGAACCAGATATCCTCGACCGGTGGCGACACCGGACAGGGCGGCAGCTCGGGGGGGAGCAGCGGATCCTCCCAATGCGCTGGATTGTTCGGCGTGGTTCGCGACTTCAAGATGGATGACGGAACCGGTGGACACCCGGATTTTCAACTTCCGACGCCGCGCCAGACCGCCGAGACGGGAATCGTGGAAGATACGCTTGGCGATGACGGCAAGCCGGTCTACGCCAACCCGCCCGCCGGAGGGACGACATCCAATCAGGCCAATTTCGACCAGTGGTATCGCGACGTGGACGGTGTGAACATTCCCTTCGTGGTCGGCCTGCACTTCGTCGCGAATCCGAGCGCCGGGACCGACGTCGTCACCTTTGCCGCCTCGCTCGGGAGCGGGACCGGGACCGGAACAGGCCTCGGTCGGAACCGAGATGCGGCAGCCCCGGCAGCATCCGCCGGCTCGTCGTATTTCCCGGTCGATGGGCTGGGATGGAACGACACCGCTGTCGCCGCCGACGGCAAGGAGCACAACTTCGCCTTTACCACCGAGATTCACACCTCGTTCATCTACAACGGAGGCGAGAAGTTCACCTTCCAAGGCGACGACGACGTCTGGGTGTTCATCAACAAGAAACTGGCCATCGACCTCGGCGGAATTCACCAGCAGTTGCAAGCAACCGTGGATCTCGACACCCAGGCCTCGACGCTCGGAATCAGCACCGGCAATTCCTACGATTTGGCCGTCTTCAATGCGGAACGACACACGACCCAATCCAATTTCCGCATCGACACGACCCTGGTCTTCACGGACTGCGGGCAAATTCCCATCCAGATTTACTAGGTACCCTAATCCCGCGATAGCCGCAGAAGGTCTTGGCCGTGGTCTTGGCCGTGGTCTTTGCCGGTTGTAATTGCCGTCGGCCACGACTGCGAAGACGCCTGCGGCCACGGTAAGCCATCCACGACCACGCGTCATCGCTCCGATTGGGTGCGTGCATCTGTCGTGAAAAGGTGTCTCTTTCTGGTACCTTCCGCGACGTCGCTCTTCTTGTCGCGGGATTAGGGAGGTAGGGGCGGGTTTCAAACCCGCGCCTACAAGATCCTCGAACAGGCAGGCACAAAAAAGGCGCGAAGAGGTTGCCCTCTTGCGCGCCTTTTCTTCTGGCTGAATGCAGCCGGCTACTACTTGCCTTCCGCCTTGATCTGCTCCTTGGGAATGCGCATTCCGTAGAAGGAGCGGTATACGAACACGAAGGCCACCATGAGGAAGCCGGCCGCGAGCGCGCCCTTGAGGCCGCCGTTGTCGAGCTTGACCGCGAGCTCGACCGCAAGGAGGCCGAAGAGCGTCGTGAACTTGATGATGGGGTTCATGGCCACCGACGAGGTGTCCTTGAAGGGGTCGCCCACGGTGTCGCCGACCACGCAGGCATCGTGCAATGCGGTGCCCTTCTCGTTCAGCTCGGTTTCGACCAGCTTCTTGGCATTGTCCCAGGCGCCGCCCGCGTTGGCCATGAAGATGGCTTGGTACAGACCGAAGAGCGCGATGGAGATGAGGTAGCCGATGAAGAAGTACGGCTCGACGAACGCGAAGGCCAGGGTGCTGAAGAAGACGACCAGGAAGATGTTGAACATGCCCTTCTGCGCGTAGATGGTGCAGATTTCGACGACCTTCTTGCTGTCTTCGACGGAGGCTTTCTCGACACCTTCGAGCTTGATGTTGGCCTTGATGAACTGAACCGCGCGGTAGGCACCGGTGGAGACAGCCTGCATGGAAGCGCCGGAGAACCAGTAGATCACGGCGCCGCCGGTGATGAGGCCGAGCAGGAAGGGCGCGTGCATGATCGACAGATTGATCACTTCCTCCGCTTGCAGGCCGTGGGTGAGCATCATGATGATGGAGAAGATGAGGGTCGTGGCGCCGACGACGGCGGTGCCGATCAGCACCGGCTTGGCGGTCGCCTTGAAGGTATTGCCCGCGCCGTCGTTTTCCTCGAGCAGGCGCTTGCCGTTCTCGAAGTCGGGGTCGAAGCCGAAGTCCTTCTTGATCTCTTCCTTGATGTTGGGGACGTTCTCGATGAGCGAGAGCTCATAGACCGACTGCGCGTTGTCGGTGACGGGACCGTAGGAATCGACGGCGATGGTCACAGGGCCCATGCCGAGGAAACCGAAAGCCACGAGCCCGAAGGCGAACACCGCCTGGGCCATCATGAGCGAAGACAACCCCATGGTGCTGAACAAGAAGGCGATCGACATGAGGCCGACGATGACGATGCCCATCCAGTACGCGCTGAAGTTGCCGGCGGTCAAACCGGAGAGCACGTTCAGCGAAGCCCCACCCTCGCGCGAAGCGGTCACGACCTCTCTCACGTGACGCGATTCCGTCGAGGTGAAGACCTTGATCATCTCGGGGATGAGCGCCCCAGCCAAGGTGCCGCAAGTGATGATGCAGGAAAGCTTCCACCACAGGGTTCCGTCGCCCAGATCCTTGATGAGGAAGTAGGACGCGATGAACGTGGAAATCATGGACACGAACGAGGTGATCCATACGAGCTGGGTCAGGGGCTTTTCGAAGTTCATCTTGTTGGCGGTGGCGACGCTAGCCTTCACGATGGCCTCGTTGATGAAGTAGGAAAGCGCCGAAGCAATCACCATGACGACACGCATGGCGAAGATCCAAACCAAGAGCTGGACTTGAACCTTGGGCTCGGTCACGGCGAGCAGGATGAACGAGATCAGCGCGACGCCGGTGACGCCGTAGGTTTCGAACCCATCGGCGGACGGACCGACCGAGTCGCCCGCGTTGTCGCCGGTGCAGTCGGCGATCACGCCCGGGTTGCGCGCATCGTCTTCCTTGATCTTGAAGACGATCTTCATCAGGTCGGAGCCGATATCGGCGATCTTGGTGAAGATACCGCCCGCGATACGCAAGGCCGCGGCGCCCAGCGACTCGCCGATGGCGAAGCCGATGAAACAGGGGCCGGCCCAATCACCCGGGATGAAGAGCAAAATGCAGAGCATGATGATCAGCTCGACCGAGATGAGCAACATACCGATACTCATGCCGGCGCGCAGTGGAATCGCGTAGATGTTGTACGGCTTGCCCTTGAGGCTGGCGAACGACGTCCGCGAGTTGGCGAAGGTATTCACGCGAATCCCGAACCAGGCCACGAAGTAGCTGCCGCCCACGCCGACGAGGCTGAAGGCCATGATGGCCGCCACGCGCGGAGCCGCCATGTGCTGCAGAACGGCGAAGTACACCACGATGATGACGCCGATGAAGGCCCACAGTTGCAGAATGAACTTGCCCTGCGTGAACAGGTAGGTCTTGCAGGTTTCGTAGATGAGCTCGGAAACGTCCCGCATCGACTTGTGAACCGGAAGGTTCTTGAGCTGTTTGTAGATTACCAGGCCGAACAACAGGCCGAGGGCGCTGATGAAGAGGCCATAGGTCAGCAAGCTGCTTCCCGGGGTCCCGTGGAACTTGACTGACGACAGGTCTGGCAAGATGAGATCGCTCTCCGAAGCCAGCGCTGACGAAGCGGACAGCAGCAAGGTCATTGCGCCGCCCAGTGCACCGAACAAGTAGCGTAGCGGTTTCATGGGTCTCCTTCTGATTTGGCGCGCAACCTAGACTAGCCAAGCGGCAGACGTCAAGGATGACCGCGGCAGAGAGAACGGTGCTCGGGAGCTTTGGTAACGCCAAGTGTCTGACGTCCGGCGCATTCCGACGGCTCATCGGAGCATGAGATACAACTACTTGTAATTACATGACTTAATGAATGACTCGTCGAGATGATTCATACCCCCTGTGGCGAAGCCGGATTGTCCCTTGGGGGCCGGTCGAAACTGGCCTCCAGCCCACCTGGGCGGAACCACCTCGGCGCGTCATGATGGTCCCCAAAGAGCCCTCGCGGGGCCTCGATCAACAAGACCTGACCAGGATCTAATGATCGACGGGCTCAAAGAGCGAAAGCGCCTAGCGACGAAGCCATGCAAAATACCGAAGCCCACGGGCACGTCTCCCATGACAAGAACAGGACTCACATGGTCGTATTTCATCTCTTCAAGCACGACGTGATGGTCCCCGAGGGATCCGCAGGCCCTGCGCGACCACCCATCCGGCAAGCCATGGCCAGTCGCGACTTGTGCAGTAGACTGCCGGCCATGCATTCGTCCCCCCTCGTATCCTCGCTCCTCGCCCTGGGCTTGCCCATCCTGTCGGCGCCAGCGGCCCAGGGCGCCGTGCCCGACCTCGCATTCGAGCAGTACCGCCTGCCGAACGGGCTCGACGTCATCCTGCACGTCGAGCACCGGGTGCCCATCGTGCACGTCGAGGTCTGGTACAAGGTCGGCTCGAAGGACGAGGTCGCGGGAAAGACCGGGTTCGCCCACCTGTTCGAGCACATGATGTTCCAGGGCACCAAGCACATCCCCGAAGACGCCTACTTCAAGTACCTGTCGCAGGCCGGGGCCTCGGCACGCAACGGATCCACGAGCATGGATCGCACGAACTATTTCGAGACCCTGCCTGCCTCGCAACTCGAGCTGGGGCTGTGGCTGGAAAGCTCGCGCATGGGTTTTCTCCTGGATCGCGGTTTCAAGGAATCCTTCGCCAACCAGCGCGACGTGGTCAAGAACGAGCGACGCCAGCGGGTGGAAAACGTCCCGCTCGGCGCGGTTTCGCACCTGGAGCTCGAAACCCTGTTCCCCGTGGGACACCCCTATCGCCACGAGGTGATCGGCTCGATGGAGGATTTGGACGCGGCCACCGAGGCCGATCTGAAGGATTTCTACAATCGCTACTATGCCCCGGACAACGCGGTGCTGATCATCGCTGGCGACATCGATACCGCCATCACCAAGGGCCTGATCGAAAAGTATTTCGGCCCCATCGCCGCCGGGCCCCCCATCAAGCGTGTCCCCGTGCCGCCCATCCCGCCGCCCGCAGCCGAGCGCCGGCTGGCCATGGAGGCGAACATCAACTTGCCGCATGGACAGATGGTGTGGAACACCGTGCCCGTGTTCGCACCCGGCGATGCCGAGCTCGACCTCATCGCCAACATTCTCGGCGAAGGCCACGGCGCGCGCCTGTACCAGCGCCTGGTCCACGATCTCAAGATCGCGCAGTCGGTGTCGGTCCATCACGGCAGCAGGATGTACGAGGGCGCTTTCGTGATCGACTACAGTGCCATGCGAGGCCATTCCCTGGCCGAGATCGAGAAAGTCATCGACGAGGAGCTCGACAAGCTGCGCACCCAGCCGCCCACGCCGGACGAGATCGAGCGGGCCAGGAACCAAATCAAGACCGACCTGCTGAAGAGCATGGAGCCGCTCTCCGGCCTGGCCACAAGACTTCTATACTATGACGTGTTCGCCGGCGATCCCGGATACCTGCGCCGGGATCTCGAGCGCTACGACACCGCGACGCCGGGAACCCTCGGCACCTGGGTGAGGAAGATCCTGGGCAAGGACGCGCGCGTCGTCGTCACCGTGGCCCCCAACCCCAAGGCACCCGTCATGGGCCGCCTGGTCACCCCGTCGCTGGCTTCCACGACGACGAAAGCCGCCGCCATCGACGCAGGAGTGGCGGACAAAGCGCCGCCAGCCAAAATCGCGGCACGCACCTCGCCGGACGCCGCCTTCCGCGCCACCCTACCCGCGCCGGGGGAAAAGCACGCCTTCCACGTGCCGGCGGTGAAGCGCCTTCGTCTCAAGAATGGCTTGCCTGTCATCCTGGCCGAGTCGCACCAGCTGCCGCTGGTAAGCGTGGATCTGGTCCTGAAGACGGGTAGCAGCGCCAACCCCAAGGACAAGGCCGGCCTGGCGGCGCTGGTGGCGAGCATGCTCGACGAGGGAACCAAGAAGCGCACGGCGACCCAGATCGCGAACGAAGTGGCGCAGCTTGGTGCCAGCCTCCACGCGCACGCCACCTGGGACGCAACCGCGGTTTCGCTGTCGGTGCTGGCCGAGAATCTGGATCGAGCCCTGCCCGTGTGGGCCGATGTCCTGCTCGCCCCCGCCTTCAACCAGGATGACTTCAAGCGCGTCGTCGACAACCTGATTTCCTCCCTGGCCCAGCGCAAGGACTACCCGCCCGTGATCGCTGGCCAAGTCTACGCGCGCGCACTGTGGGGCGAAGGCCATCCCTTCGGCTGGCCGGAGACGGGCACACAAGAGTCCATCAGGAAGCTCGCTCCGGCCGACCTGAAGCACTTCTACGACGCCTACTACGCGCCCAACAACGCCGTGCTGGTGGTGGCTGGCGACATCACGGAAAAGCAGCTCCACACCAAGATCGAGCCGCTGCTGGCGGCCTGGAGAGCCAAGAAGATTGCTCCGTCCAAGCTGCCCAGAGTGGCGGCACCCGACAAGACGCGCATCGTTCTGGTGGACAAACCGGGCGCGCCGCAATCCTCGATCCGCATCGGACTGCCCGGCATCGAGCGCAAGAATCCCGACTACTACCGCGCCCTGGTGACCAACCAGATCCTGGGCGGCACGTTCAAGCGACTTGCCATGAACCTGCGTGAAACCAAGGGCTGGACCTACGGCGTGGGCTCGCAGTTCGACGCCCGGCGTGCCCCTGGGCCGTGGACGGTGAGTGGCGAGTTCGTGGCCGCGCACACCGCCGACGCCGTGGAGGAAATTCTCGAGGAGATCGAGAAGCTGCGCTCGGAGGAGGTCACCGACAAGGAGCTGGCCGAAACCAAGGACGAGATCGTCGGCGCCTTTCCCGCGCGCTTCGCCACCGCGGGCCAGCTTGCCTCCCAGATGGTCGCCCTGGCGGTTTACGATCTGAAGCCCACCGAGCTCGATGGCTTCGCGACCAAGATTGCGGCCGTGACCAAGGAGCAGGTGCGCCTGACGGCGCGCAAGTACTTCCGTCCCGACAATCTGCTGGTTGTGGTGGTCGGGGATCGCGCCGGCAACGAGGCCGCCCTGCGCAAGATCGCCACCGTCGAGCGCCGCGATCTCGACGGCAACCTCATCGAGACCAACAAGTGAAATCGTTTCGAGAGCTACGCGAAGAACGTCTCGCGGCCGAACGCGGGACGATCTTCGCGCAAGCCGAGCTGGCTGTCGCCCTCGTCTACCCGAGCCCGTACCACGTCGGCATGTCCTCGCTCGGATTCCAGACCATCTACCGCGAGCTCAACGCCTTGCCCGGTGTCACCGCCGAGCGCGCCTTCTTGCCCGACGACGTGGGCGACGCCCGCGCCCGGCGCGAGAGCCTGTGTACCTACGAATCGAATCGGCCCGTCGCCGATTTTCCCATCGTCGCGTTTTCGCTCAGCTACGAGCTGGAGCTGGCCGGGCTGGCGCACTGCCTGGACTTGGCCGGCATCCCGGCCCTGGCCGCGGAGCGAGACGCGCCCGGCCGCCGCTGGCCCCTGGTCGTCGTGGGGGGGCCGCTGACCTTCTCCAATCCCGTGCCGGCCGGCCCCATGGCCGACGTCATCGTGATGGGCGAGGCGGAAGAAGCGGTGGCGACGCTGGTGCAAGCCTTCCGTGACAGTCCGGACAAGCACGCCTTGCTCGAAACCCTGGCCAAGCTACCCGGCTTCTTCGTGCCGGCCATCCACGGCGAGCGGCCACGCCCCGTCCTCGCCGCGAACAACGCGCGCTTGCCCGCCTGCTCGCAAATCGTCACGCCCAACACCGAGCTCTCCGACATGTTTCTCATCGAGGCCGCGCGCGGCTGCAGCCGCACCTGCACCTACTGCGTGATGCGCAGGTCGACCAACGGTGGCATGCGCAAGGTCGAGCTCGATCAAATCCTCTCCAAGATCCCCGAGCACGCCCGGCGCGTGGGACTGGTGGGCGCCGCAGTCACGGATCACCCTCGCCTGCCTGCCATTCTGCGCGCGCTCATCGATTCGGGCCGCACCATCGGCGTGTCCAGCTTGCGTGCCGACCGGCTCGACGACGAGCTCGTCGGCCTGCTCGCCGCCGGAGGCTACCGGACGCTGACCACCGCCTCCGACGGCGCCTCCCAGCACATGCGCGACGAAATCAGGCGCGGAACCAGCGAGGAGAACCTGCGCAACGCTGCCCGTCTGTGCCGCGCGCACGGCATGGCCGCGCTCAAGCTGTACATGATCCTGGGCCTACCCGGCGAAACCATGGCCGATGTCGAGGATCTGATCCGTTTCGCTCTGGAATTGTCCGACCTCGCGCCCCGGCTGGTCATCACCATTGCTTCCTTCGTGGCCAAGCGAAACACACCCCTCGACGGTTCGCCCTTCGAGGACATCGCCATCCTGGAGTCCAAGCTCGGGCGATTGCGGACGGCCCTGCGCGGACGCGTGAAGCTGGTCGGAGAATCGCCCAAGTGGGCGTGGGTCGAATACCGTTTGGCCCAGGGCGGTTTCGCCGAGGGACTGGCGGCACTGACGGCGGCGCGCGCGGGTGGGGGCTACGCGGCGTGGAAAGCCGCGCTGCAGACCTGAAGCCAGAAACTGCAATCCGTGATACAAAGGATTCCTTGCAATTGGAGGCATTGATGACCGCATTGATTCGACCGTTCGCGATGTCGTTGGGTCTGCTCCTGGCGTGCCTGTTGATGCCACGCGCGGTGCAGGCGCAGGCGCAGGCCGATCCGAATCAGCCCTACCAAGCCCAGCCCGGCTACCCGCAGCCCCAGCAGTATCCTCAGCAGCAGCCCGGTTACCAGCAACCACCCCAGCAGTATCCTCAGCAGCAACCTGGTTACCAGCAACCCCAGGGGTATCCCGATCAGCAGCAGGGCTATCAGCAACCACAACCAGGCTATCAGCAGCCATACCCACAGCAGGGCTACCAGCCGCCGCCTGCCTATCCTCCGGCCCAGGGCTATGCCCCGCAAGGCAACCCGCCGCCGCCCGGCTACTACGCGCCCGCGCCTCAGCCCGCCTACGGCCAGCCGCCGAGGTACACCCCGGGGCCAGCCTACGCGCCCCCACCCGTCGAGCCGGCCTTTCGTCGTGGCTTTCTCTGGATGCCGTACATCGGTGTCAACGTGCCGGTGGGCGACACCTCGAATAGCGTCTCGACCGGCCTACGCCTGGGTGGGATTTTCGGTTTCAACATGGGACCCTTCCTGTCGCTCAACGGAGAGTTGACGATTGATGTCCTCAACCTCGACAGCACGGCGGGAGTGAGCGCAACAGGAGCGGAGGTGGACTTGGCCTTCAGTCCGCTATTTCACATCGACCTCCCGGCCCTCGAGCTCGTCGTGGGTCCCAAGCTCGGGTTCTTTGCCATGTCCGCGACCTACAGCGAAAGCGGATACCCGGACTCGACCATGAGCGGCAACGGACTTGCCTACGGGGTCAACGCAGGGGTCTTCATTCCCCTCGGCCGGATCGCCATCGGCGGTCTTCTGAATTTCACGGGTCGCAGCTACTCGAGCGCCTGTCAAAATGATGTCTGCGGCGATGCTTCCAGCGGCTCGGCTGACAAGTTCTTCGGCTTCTCCGGCGCCCTGATGTACTGACCTCCACCCGCGCGTCGCTTGCGCGCGACTGCTGGCTTTTTCCGACGCCTGTGGTGAACTGGACAGACGATGCGGCGGACCCTGCACCAAATCAAGGTGGTCCTGGAGGGTTCCATGCCCTCGGGCGAGATGAGCGCGCTCATCTCCCGGCGCGCACGGGCCATGGTGTACTTCTCCCGGCTCGGGGTCCGTATCATCAAACAGTGGATGCGTGATCGCTGTCCCCAACAAGCGGCGGCGCTCACCTACCAAACCACGCTCTCCTTGGTGCCGCTCTTGGCGCTGGTCTTCGCCGGCCTGCGCCTGACCCACTCCCTCGACGTGCAATCGCACCTGCTCAGGTTCATCTCGAGCCAGATCTTCCCCGATATCGACGGTCTGGTCGAGCACCTGCAGGATTTCTCGGACAAGGTGGCAACGGGCGCGGCCGGCGGGCTTGGCCTCGCCTTCACGGTGGGCACCTGCTTTTACCTCTTCTACACCATCGAGGGGACCTTCAATGCCATCTGGCGCGTGGCCACGCAGCGCACACTGATGCGCAAGTTCATGATCTTCTATCCCATCGCCACGCTGGTCCCCATCCTGGCGGGCGCCTATCTCTATTGGTCGGGCAAGCTCATCGGCAGCGGGACGGCCTCGCGATTCTTCGGGCCTCTGATGATTCAGTTTGTCGGGCTCTTCCTGATCAATTGGCTGGTGCCCAACATTCGCGTGCGGTGGTTCGCGGCCCTGGCGGGCGCTCTCACCACGGGTTTTGCACTCGAGGGCTTGAAGTGGGGCTTCGTCCATTTCGCCAAACGCACCTTGATGACGAGCTACGGCGGCGTGTACGGACCGCTGGCGCTCGTGCCCATGATGCTGCTGTGGATCTACATCTCGTGGTGGCTGATCCTGCTGGGGGCCGAGCTCGCCAACGCCATCCAAAACCTCAGGCTGCTCGAAGCCGAAGAACGCCGCAGCAGCGGCGAGGAACCCATCAACGGATTGGTCGCCGCCCAACTGCTGGCCCTGGTGGCGGCCAACTTCGAAAGCGGCGGGCGCGGGATCGACCGTGCCACGCTCAGCCGCGAATTCGGGCTTTCCATCGACGTCATCGACCGCATCGCGGCCAGACTGCGGGCCAAGGGACTCTTGGCCCAGGTGGCGGGCGACCGCGAAGGGTTCATCCCCGGACGCCCGGCCACCCGGATTTCCCTCGACGAGGTGCTCGCCGCCTTTCGTTCCACCGATCTGCAAACCGCGCAGGGCACGGTATCGGCCGAGCTGCAGGCCTTGATCCGCGACCTGGAAGAATCCCGCCAGGCCCGCATCGGCGGTACCACCATCGCGGATCTGATGCCAAGGTAGAAAGACAGCGTCCGCCTATTCGCTGCACTCGGTGGTCGATAGACCTCGTCTAGAGACGAGCCCTGCTCCTCGGAATCGACGAGTCTCAGGGCGACTTCGCTGGAACGCTCGGGCTTGGCCAAGGTAGACTCTGGGTGTGCCACAACGGGAACCTGGCTCACCCACTTCGCCATTTTCCCTGAAACGCGCGGCACGCAGAGGTACGTTTCCATGAAGACAGGCAATTCTCTCAGGGACCTTCTCTTGACCGCGCCGCTGGCCATGGCGATTTTCTCGATCGCGTGTGCCGGACCCAGCGGCGGAAGCGCCAGCAGCGGCGGCAATGGCAGTGGCGGAAGCACTGGAAACGGTGGATCCAGCGGCGGCGGCACCTCCGGCTCGGGCGGCACCTTGACGAGCCAGGGCGGCTCGCAGGGTTCGGGCGGCACCGGCTCGGGAGGCACGAGCGCCTCGGGCGGCGTATCCGGCTCGGGAGGCGCAAGCGCGAAAGGCGGCTCCAGCGCTCCCGACGCCTCCATTTCCTCGGGTGGTACCTCGGGCGCGGGCGGCAGCGCCGGCGCCGGCGGTTCGGCCCATGCCGGAGGTTCGAGCTCCGGCGGTTCCGGTGGCGGCGGAACAGGCGCCTCGGCCGGCGCATCCGGTGGAACGACAGGCGACGGTGGCACGACAACAACCGGCGGCACGTCCGGTCCTCCACCCGTAAGCTACGAGCTTCCGCCACCCGATCAGTGTCACGACCAGGACTTCATCCCGTACGACTACAACGCCAAGACGGGCTGCAAAGACGGCGACGCCACCACGGACTGTGGCGGGAAATGCACGGTCGCCAATGCGTGCACGGATCCGCCCGGCAGCAAGAATGGCGATTACACCTTCATGTGCCAGCGCAACCAGCTGTTCAGCCCAGAGATGGAACAAGCCGCATCCGACGACGGCAACTCGATGTTCCACTACGCCGTAGTCGGCCATGATGTTGGCGACCCAGGGGGCATCGACGGCAATGCCCAAAGCGCCTGCTGCCAGTGCTACCAATTGGTCTACGCCTATCCCAGCCCCAGCAACGACAGGCAGGCACAGCTCAACCCCGACAATCCCAATCCGCCGGCTTCGGGCGTGCAAGTTCCGCCGCCAATCATCGCGCAGGCCTTCAACACGGGGGCCACGCCAACGACGTTCGATGTGTACATGCCCGCCGGTGGCCTGGGGGCCAACAACGCCTGCGCCCAAGTGGCCGGGGCCAAGTCGCAGTCGGGTTTGTACATGTACACCAGCTACCCCGCCGATGGTCAGCCAAGCCAGGGCGGCGTCAAGCCGGCGAGCCTGTATCAGGAGTGCAAGACCAGCGTGAATTGGGTGACCACGGCGACCATGAGCTCGACGGCGTGCGTGCAGAAGACCTCCGCCGCCTGCGATCAGATCGCCTCGAATATTCCTGGCCTGACCGAGCAATCTCAAAGCGGCTGCATCAAGGCCAACGACGTCCAGACGCTCTACCACCTCAACTGGTCGGTCTACGTGGCGAAAGTCGAGTGCCCCGAAAACCTCACGCGCGTCACCGGCTGCAAGCTGGCTCCGCAAGGCCTGCCCGCCGTGAAGAAAGACGTGACGACCGCGGCCCAGGCCGCCAAGGACTCCGACTTCCGCTCCAAGACAGGTGGTTCCGCCAACATGTACGAAACCACCACCATGGAAGACTGCTGCCGTCCTTCGTGCTCGTCCATCACTTGGACCTCGCAAAAGGGGCTGACGACGGATCCCGATTACCGCGCTTTCTACGTTTGCGACGTCAACGGCAAGCCCTACACCCAGTAGACCAATTCGTCTCGATGCGTATGCACCTACCACGGAAATGAGTCGGTGCTCACGAACGACGATCCTACACCAGAGAGGCCGACCAAGGCCTCGGCAAGGCGGCGCCGATGCCCTCGGAGCCGCCCGCGACAGCGGCCCAAGATCGCCTTGGAATGAAAAAGGCCCCCTCGCTTATCGCCGAGAGGGCCTCTTCTGCTTGGGAATTTCGCTACTGAGCGTTCTTGGCTGCCTCGCTCTTCTGTTCCGCCTCGGCCTTGATTTGAGCAGCGCGATCGGGCTCGACGCGCTGGATCAGTTCCCATTCCAAGGCCAGGTCGCGGGTCGTGTCGCTGCCATTCTTGTCGCTCTCCATCTTGGTGAAGACAATCTTGCATTGCGCATCAGAGACCGGCGTGGCTTGTGCCAGGTAGCGCGTCCGCTTCTTGTTTTCGTACTTCCACTCGGATTCCGCGGTCGAACATTCCGGCTTCGCCGGTGTTCTTCACCTCGAATCCCTTTTCGAAAAGAATTTGCCGGGCGGCCGGCCAAACGGATTGAGCGGATTGGTTGTAGACGTAGTTCTTGGTCTGCGTTTCGATGTGCTCGTGTTTCGCGCCCATGCCCCGCAAGGTGGCACAACCCATCACCAAGCCAAGCGTCAGGAACATCCCAATCCATTCGATTCTCAAGCGCATGAACATCCTCCTGGTTTGTAAAGCCGACCGGTTCCCGGCCCAAAACAACGCTTAGCATTAACGCACGGCGCGCGCTTTCAAGCAAATGAATTCTGCAATGCTACTATTCAGCCGAAAACACCCAGGATCAGTTCGTCTTGGTCAAGAGACCCAGCTTCCATGGCAGCAAAGCCGTGGTCGCCGTCGAATAGGGATCCCTGCCCTGGAAAAAGTAGCGGAGATTGCACGGGCTGACGGTCATGGTTTCGTCGTAGCCGTCGCGAACGATCTCGCCGCTGCTGATGTCGGCCGTCCACTTGGTCCCCGTGAAGGTGACGTTGCTGGCCCCGGCAAAGGGACTCGCTTCGCTGTCGGCCAGCGCGGTCCACGAGCCGTCGAGCGCACTCGCGGTAAAGGCGCGCATGTAGTGTCCATTGCTGCCGACGGCCTCGACCAGCAATAGGTACTTGCCCGTGCCATTCACCTTGTAGACCGAGCTGGCCGCATAGATGCTGCCTGAGCTCGATCCCTGCATCACGACGACTGGTGTGCCGAACCCGTTCGGAAAATTGCCGACCGATGTCTGACTGCGGAATAGATAGTTATTCTGGTTGGTGAAGAACAGGTGGCAGTTGGTGGTGTCGCAAACCACCCAGAAATCGGCCCAACCGATGCCGCCCGAGCCCGCGTCCTGCGTGACGATACTGGGCATGCTGGAGAAGAAGTTCGTGGGCTTGGTCCACGTCCCGGGCTGGGTCGGATCGCTCGCGGTCGAGTAGCTGGGGCCACTCGACTGCGTGATGAGGTACCACTTCTTCTGCCCGGACATGTAGAAGAGCTGGGGCGAGTAGCGAGAGCCGGTGAAGCCCGCGGTGTAGTCCATGTAGTAGGTCGTCGCCGAGCCCGCCGACGAGAAGTCCGTGAAGCTGGTGTAGGTCATGTTCATGCTCCCCGACGTGCTCGCGACCACCGTCGCGTAGAGCTGATACCTCCCGTTGTAAAGCACCAGGGAGGGATCCTTGATGGCCACGAGGCTGTGGCTGCCGCTGTCGGAGACCGGGTCCATCAGCGAATTGCCCGTGGACCAGGAAAAACTTGCGGGCACGGAGGTGGATGAGCAGGTCGTTGCCCCGCCCGTGCCAATCCGGCCCCCGCTCCCGGTTCCTCCACCGTCCGAGGAAGTGCCCCCCGTGGCGGTCGTTCCGCCCGAAGCCGTGCCACCCGAGGCGGCCACGCCCCCGGAAGCAGTCGTCCCGCCGACCCCAGTTGCCCCGCCCGTGCCTGAGCTTCCCCCGGCGCTCCCGGTTCCGCCTTGACCGGTTGTTCCTCCCGCGCTGCCGCCCGCGCCAGCCGTGGTCCCGCCGGACCCGCTCGTGCCACCCGCGTCCACCGGGTCGCCGTTCGAGCGAGAAGTGGGACGGCAGGCAACCAGCAAGGCCATCGCCACCGCCGCCAGGCAGCCGAAAGATTTCTCAGCGCACATAGGGTCTCCTCATGAACGAAATCTCAAGCGCCCCCGATGCCCCGACGTGATTCCTGACGGACAGGCACAGCCACAACCGGAAAACGGCTTGTTTAGCACGCCCCATCCCCCAGTCACAAACTCCAGCGGCCATCCGGGTGCGGGACACCAAACGATTTGGCGCTTGCCGTCATCGGCCCTTCCGGGACACCAGACATCCACACCACGCGGGGCGGACTCGACGGGTGTTCGCTCACATCGTGCGCACGTCGACCGAGCGCATGCCGGCCCGGCGCGCAGCTTCGAGACCGAGGTCAGTGTCCTCGTAGACCGTGCACGCCGCGGGCGCGACGCCGAGCCGCCGGGCGGCTTCCAAGAAGACATCGGGCTCAGGCTTGTGCCGGGTGGTGTCCTCGGCGGCCACGATCACGGGAAACCAGTCCAGGATCCCAATCTGGCGCAAGGTCAGCTCGACCATGTGGCGGTGTCCGCCCGAGGCCACGGCCATGGGCACCGCGCCCCGACCGCGGCGGGCAACCTCGACCACCTTCTCGATGGGAAGAATCTCGTCGAGCTTCGCCATGAACGCCGCCTCCTTCTGCCGAGTCAGGACCTCGAGATCGGGAACCTTCCCGGCCTCGGAGAAAAGCCGCTCCAGAATCTTCCCTGTCGGCATCCCGCCCAGGGAGTAGAAGCGCGCCTCGGGGAACGCGATGCCGTGGGGGCGCAAGATCTCGACCCAGGCGCGGTAGTGCGCCGGCATGGTGTCGGCCAGGGTTCCATCGCAGTCGAAGATGAGGGCGCTCACGGCGCCTGTTCATAGCAAAGCCGAGCGCCCTTGGCGCGAGAGATCTGCGAGGGTTCACCGCAGAGGCACGGAGAGCACGGAGACGGACGAGAAAGGATCTCGGATCTTGGATCCGAAAACCCTTTCCGGCCTCCGTTCCTCTGCGTCTCTGTGGTGAAAAGACATTCCAACCCGCGCTCACGAACTTGGGTCGCGGGTGCGGCGCACGAACATGAAACCGGCGCCCGCGGCCCCGCCCGACAGGAGGATGAGCACGATCCAAGCGACCACGCGGTGCTGGCGGGTGTCGTAGAACCAGTGATCGACGCGCGCGCGCTCGTAGTTGGCCTTGATGTCGAGAGCGAGGCGCGTGTGCCTCCGCCAGGGCGCGTCCGACGAAGCCTGCTGCCAGCTATCCCCGAAGGGCACGTGGCGCAGTAGCCAGAAGTGCCCGAGGATCGGTTGAAACGGCGTCAGCCACACCGTCGGGTAGACGTCCTCGAAGCAGCCTTCGCAGAAGCCCCCCTTGTCGGCGGTCAGCGAAGCGCTGCGGTTGGCCTGGCCCAGCCACTTCGTGCGCACGTCGAGGGCGATGCGCAAGAAGTGATCCCAGTAGAAGGCACTGCCCAGGATCTGCACGCACAACCCCGCCACCAGCAGCCCCGCCGCCAGCGAGCGTCCGGGCCAGCGCGCGCCTGACAAGAACGAAATGGCGGGCAAGAGCAACACCGGCACCGCGAACACCACGTAGCGCGGCCCCCAAGACCAGTCGCCGGGCCAGGCCGGGAAACGCAGGTAGACGAACATCACGGGCACGATGGTGGCCAGCATGGCCAGCACGGTCGCGCGATGATCGCGCCAGAAGCGCGGCAAACCCAAGACCGCAAGCACGAGCGGCGGGGTGTAGAGGAAGACGCTCTTGCCCGGCGAAAACAGGAACCCCCACGCGCTGAGCAGGACGTTCTCGACCATCACGCCGGCCACGTTGGTGTACCCGGTCTTGGTGATGCTGCCGAAGCGAATGAAATTGTAGGAGAGCAGCATGATCGCGCCGGGCAGAAAGCCCAACGCCACGAACCCCAACGCGCGCACGAGCTGCCGCAAGGTGGTGCGGTGCTCGAACGCGACGACCAGCAGCGCACCCGGCATGCACAGCACGTAGATGTACTTGGTGTTGAGCAACATGCCGGCCCACAACCCCGCGGCCAGGGCCGTTCGCCGATCGAGTCGCCGTGCGAGCTGTGACAGCTCGAGGAAGAAGCCGGTGAAACAGGCGATCTGGACGATTTCGGTGAAGGGCGAGCGCGCATAGACCCAGACCATGCTGCCCGCGGCAAGCAGGATGGCCGAAAAGCGGGCGACTTTCGGCGAGGCTCCGTGCCGGAGACAAAGCAGGAAAAACAGCCAGGTGGTCAGCGCCCCGAGCAACCCACCGGCGAGGTGGCAGGAGAAGACGTCGGCGAGATGGGCCACGTCGGGCCCCATCTTGAACTTCATGGCCAGGGCGCGGATGGCGACGCCGGGAACATGCAGCAGCGAGGGCAGCCAGGGGTGAGGCCCGTAGAACTTGCCGCCCCGTCCGGGCTCTGCGTCGGAAGGCCAGCGCGTGGGCACCGAAACCCCGTGCCCCTGCACCATGGACACCGCCACCTCGTACACCGGCCGCGCGTCGCCCCAGGGCACCTCCCGGCTCATGGTCGCGAAATAGAGGCAAGCCACGGCAGCGAACAAGCAGAGCCCAGGACGACCGCGAGATACCCGACCGACCACAAGGCGGAGCTTGCTGGCCATGCGATTCACGTTCCCGGCACTCCCATCGGCGTCAATCGCCCAAACCCGGAGCTGCCCCACGACGGTTTTTTGCACGCCCCATCCCGCCGGTAAAGCACGTAGGCGCCCTCCTTGGAAAGGCTGCGGTAGCGAGCATCGTCCATTCTCTGACCGGGACCCATGAGAACGTAATTGGCGGCGTCGAAATCGGATCGGCTTCCGGTCCACAGGATTGGCACGGGTCGGTGTAGGTACGAGTATCCGCCGGTCCAATAAGGATTCATGGTAGGCGCCGCGAGTCCGCAAATATCCGCATGGGTTCCTGCCTGCTCGAAGAGGCGATTTCTCTCATCGAAGGCGCGCCAGACCAAGCTCGAAGTTGGCCCCCCATAGCCGTAGGCGTCCATGAGCTGCCCGATGTCGGCGAAGGTCACGACGCGCGCGTGCGCGGCAAAAGCGACCATCAGCACCAGCGCCAGCGCGACGGTAGCCGCGTTTCGCCGCGCGCGCGCGAAGGGAAGCCTGGACAGAAGCCCGGCCAGCCCGACCGCGGCGCAGAGAAGAAACATGGGCAGCACGGGATAGAGGAAACGCAATTCCTTGTGGGAAATGGCCGTGTGCACGCAAAGGAAGAGCAACGCGGGCAGCGCGACCGTCCAGGTCCGCCGCAACCCGGCTACAAAACCCAAGACCAAGATCAGCACCGCGGGGCCATTGGCCGACAGCAGGACGCGCAGGTAGAAACCACGCTTGGCGATTCCCCACTGGCTCGCGCCCCCTTCAACCAGGTTGAAGCGCAGGTAGACGATGAGCGACTGAAACGGCCGGCCCCACGTCGC
The DNA here is from genome assembly GCA_963824555.1 of uncultured delta proteobacterium. GTDB lineage: Bacteria > Myxococcota_A > Polyangia > Fen-1088 > Fen-1088 > Fen-1118. The sequence continues at coordinate 215,561 of CAWGPW010000017.1, forward strand.
CCAGTCGAGCATTCCACCCAGCAGCAGAATTGCGGTGATGCCGGCGGCAACCCAGGCGGCGGCGCGCAGGCTTCGCCTGGCCGCGACGACAGCCACGATGACGGGAAGTAAGATTCCGCTCTGGTAGCGCAACACGGTGGCCATCCCAAGCAAAGCGCCCGCGCCGACAAGCCCGCGCACACCGTTCCCGCGCCCGCCCAGCACCGGACGAACCACATGCGCGGCGGCTTTACCGGCCTGGCCCATTCCCCATGGCCACAAAAGCCACAGCCCCCAGGCCAGAAACGGTGCGCTCGCCACCTCGGCCATGGCGCGACTGCCGTAGATGAGGCTCGCGGGAAAGACGCTTGCAAACACGCCCATGAGAATCAGCGCAAAGACGCCACCCCAGGCCTCAGCCATGCGCAGCATGGGATAGAAGGTGGCAAGCGCCAAGAATGCGAAACCCAGCTTGACCCCGATGACCAAGCTCGTAGCGCTCGTGACCCCGAAGAGCGAAAGCAGCTTCATGGCGCCGCCGATTAGACCAGGCAAAAGCCACGATCGCGCGCCGACCTTGAATTCCCAAGGCACGAGCCCATAGCCGAAGACCAGGCGATGACCCTGCTCCAACGTTTGGAAGATCTCGTCGGCCCAAATCATGCCCTGGTCGAAGATCGCCCCATACGCGCGCGGCAGCAGGATCGCGGCGCACAGGCAGAACCACAGCCATGCGCGCGGGTTTGAAAGGACGGGACGCTTCACCGGGGGCAAGAATGCCTGCTCGCCTTGTCCCGGTCCATAGAGATGGGAACCCTGGGAGGGTTCCCATCCCCTCCCGCGCACCGGCGGAGCCGCGAGGGGCGCGTCCGAAGGACGCGAGGGGAGGGCGGGGAGGTGCAGGTCCCGAAGCACCGACGCAGTCGGTGGGCAAAGCTCGGCTCCGCCTACGCGATGAGATGGGAACCCTGGGAGGGTTCTTCAGGCATCCACGACGGGGGAATGCACGACCGACAGCACGGACACGCGAGCGAACGACTCGGCGAGGGAGCGATTGTCGGCGGTGCCGAGCAAGGCCGGCAGGGCCTCGGCCGACACGGGCATGGGCACGCTCAACTTGGCCTTGAAGCGCGACACCCGTTCGGCGCTCTCCTTGATGCGCGCGCGCACCTCCGCCTTGGCCTCGCCGGCCTTGACCAGCGCTTCGAAGGCACGTACCTGGCGCTCGCGCGGCTCGCGGACCAGGAAGTGATCAACGCCGGCGAGAAGGCTCTCCACCACCAGATCCTCCACGGTGAAGTGGTCGGCCACCGCCCGCATGCCCAGGTCGTCGCTGACCAGCATACCGGCAAAGCCGAGCTCGCCACGCAGGATATCGCGGGCAATCCGCCGCGACAGCGTGGCCGGCACCTCGTCCCAGGCGGGATACAGAACGTGCGCCGTCATCAAGGCCTCGATGCCGGCCCGGGCCGCGGCGGCAAAGGGTGCCAACTCCACCGAACGAAGCCGTTCGTCGCCATGGGACACGCGCGGAAGCTCGAGGTGGGAATCGGTCTGGGTGTCGCCGTGACCGGGAAAGTGCTTGCCGCAGCCGAGGAGACCGGCGTCGCGCAGGCCGCGCCAGAAGGCCAAGGCGTGATCCGTGACCGTCTCGACCTTGCTGCCGAAGGCGCGGTTGCCGATGACCGGGTTTTGGGGATTGGTGTGCACGTCGAGCACGGGGGCGAAATCCCAGCCGATGCCGAGCGCGGCCAATTCCCCGCCTAGGGCTCGGCCCACCGCGCGCGTGCGCTGCACGTCGCCGGCCGCGGCCACCGAGCCCATGTCCGGCCACACCGTCAGCGGACTACGCAAGCGTTGCACGAGCCCGCCCTCTTGATCGACGGAAACGACCAACGGCGCGGCGGGCGGGCCAGCCTGGCGCAAGGCCGCCACCAAAGAGGCCACCTGGGCCGGGCTTTCGATGTTGGGGCGAAATAGCATGACCCCGCCGACCTCGGAGCGAGCAATGCGATCCAGCAATTCGGTCGGCGCGGTCAGTCCATCGAAACCCACGGATAGGAGCTGGCCACAGGTACCTCGAAGCTGAGATTGCGTCACACCACCAAATGTACTCGATGAAACGCGGACGCAAAGGGGGGACGAAAAGATTCGCGATGGAATCACAGGCCCTGGGCAGGCGGATTCCGCCGAAGCCGCGGAGCCTGGCTCTTGAGAGAATCGGGCCAGAAAGGTCAGCATTTCGCGTCCCTTGCTCTGCTACTTGTGGCGAACCAAATCACCTGCCGACACGGTAGGGGTTTCCGCCGCAGCGGGCTCTTGCTATAAGGTCCCCTGCTTTGCGCACCCCACGAAAAATCGAGGTCCACCGAATGTCTCCAAAGGCAGGCAGTTTGCGTTTTCGGCTGGCGATTGGCCTGACTCTCACCCTTGCCCTGGCCGGCGCGTCGCCAGCCTGGGCACAGATGGGCGGCATGAGCCCGGGCATGGGTCCGGGCATGGGCAATCCCGGCGGCACGTCTCCGCACGAGGAAAAGGAAGAGGGACCGGCAGAAGCAGCGCCGGATGCCGAAGAGAAAGCCCCGGCCAGCAAGGAAGACGACGCCACCGCCCTCGAACAGGCCCGTCGGCGAACCAAAGTCGTGGAGCTCGACGGGTACTTCCGGGTGCGCACGGACTACCTCTACAAGATGAACATGGGGCAAGGGTACAACACCGGGGGCCCAGTCCCCGCACTGCCTCCGTTCCCCGTTCCCGCCGAATGCCTCCCCTCGGGGGGGATCGGGAACAGCGTAGGCGGTTCGTCGGGACCTCTCACCGGCGCCTGCGACAACGGCCTGGGCGACGGCAACATGCGCCTCCGCATCGAGCCCACCATCAATATTTCCGATCAGGTCCGCGTGCGCAGCCAGTTCGACATCTTCGACAACTTGATCCTGGGCTCGACGCCAGACTCGCTCGTGAATCCCTACATTCCCGGCTCGACTTTGAATCCTGCCCCCGGACAAACCACCGCCGCCGCCCCCACCGACATCCTGTCGAATACGCAAAACAGCTATGTGGGGAGCATCCTGGCCAAACGCGCCTGGGGCGAGATCGACACCGAGCTGGGCTCTCTGCGTTTTGGCCGCATGCCCTGGCACTTCGGCCGCGGCATGTACTTCAACCGCGGCGATTGCGCCGACTGCGAGGGCGGCACGACCGTGGATCGCATGATGGTGCTCACGACCATCTACGGGCACCAGCTTGCCCTGGCTTGGGACTTCGGCGCTCAGGGCTATGACATCGGATACACCGACCTCGGCCAGCAGAATGCGGGCGGCTTCCCCTTGGATCTGACCCAAAAAGACGATGTCACGCAGCTCATGGCCTCCCTCACGAAAATTGACGACGACAAGACCTGGCGCGAGCGCATCGAGGCCGGGGACGTGATGGTCAACTACGGTGCCCAGCTCGTCTATCGCAGCCAGGACTACGCCACCTTCAATATCACCCCCTATTCAGGCTCCGCCTACTCGACAAACCCTCAGGCGCCGCTTTCGAGCACCGACCTCGGGGCCTCCATCACCACCAACGTCAACGCCTTACTGTTCATTCCCAGCCTGTGGTTCAAGCTGGGATGGAAAGCTCTCACGTTGGAGTTCGAGGGCGACATGCTCGCCGGCAAGATGGGCAATGCCGGTCCGCTGCGCCTCGGAACTACCACCAACGATCAAGGTCTCACCATCCTGCAGGCAGGCTTTGTTCTGGCCAGCCAGCTCAAGCTCTATGGCGACTCCCTCTTCATCGGATTCGAGACCGGCGGCGCGACCGGCGACCAAGCCGAGCTGGCCTACGATCCCACTAAACAGATCACCGGTGGCGGTAACGGCCTGTACTATCCCTACCTCAACTACCGCTGGAAGTTCGTACCCCAGCCCGCTGGCGATCGCAACCTGAACGATTTCCATTTTTCGCCCGAGTACCACGTGGACGAGATCCTTTTCCGCCGCATTCTGGGCACGGTCAGCAACGCGATCTACTTCAAGCCGAGCATCGCCTACTGGCTGGATCTGGATTCGCGGCGCGAGCAGGACGTCGGCGTCTCCGGCTCGATCATCTACAGCATCGCGCCCGTGCCGGTGTCCACGCCGGGCAACTCCATGAACTACGGCGTCGAGCTCGACCTCGGGCTCCACTACCGCAACCAGCGCGAGAACATCTACGCGGGCGCCACCTGGGGCATCTTCTGGCCCATGGCCGCCCTCAGCCGCCCGACAGGCGATAATGTCCAAGATCCCTTGTGGGGGACGCCCGAGGACACCAGCGCGGCGCAGGTCATCCGCACCTTCGTCGGGATCAAGTTCTAGAGCCGCTATTTCTTCTTCGGCACGGCCGTTTCCAGCGACTTGATGCGCTCCTGGGCGTCTCGTTCGGACGCGGGCTCGCGCTTGTCGCTCGTCGCCAGGTACTTCTTGAACGCGGCCAGCGCCTCGTCGTAGCGGCGATCCTGGGAATAAAGCAACCCGAGGTCGTAGTAGGCGCCCGACAGCAGGGGATCGTATTTGATCGCCTCCTGGTACTCGGGAATGGCGTCGTCGATGCGCTTCTGCTGCCGGTAGACCACCGCCAGGTTGAAATGGGTCATGCCGTTCTTGGGATCGATACCGATGGCCTTCTTCAGCGCCTGGACGGCCCCTTCCTGGTCCGAGGTCTTGGACAGTGCGACGCCGAGATTCGACCAACCGAGCGCCTCGTCGGGCTTGAGCTCGGTGGCCTTGCGCAGGTTAGGGAGGGCCTTGGGGTAGTCGCCCTTCTGGCGGTAGGCCGTGCCCAGATTCACGCGAGACTCGTAGTCGTCAGGTTGCAGCGACACCGCGGTTTCCAGCTCCTTGATGCCCTCGTCGATGCGCTTCATGCGGAGATAGAGAGCGCCCAGGTTGGCGTGCCCGGCGGGGTCCTTGGGCTGCAGCGACGTGCACTTCTGGTAGGCCTGCGCGGCATTGTTGTAGTCGCCCTCGCCGCGGTAGAGATTTCCGAGAGAAAACCAGGCCGCGGCGTAGTCCTTGCGCGCGGCGATGGCCTTCTTCATCTCGGCGATGGCCTCCGCCGTCTTGCCCTGCCTCTTGAGCACCAGGCCCTGGTTGTAGAAGACCGCCGCGTCGTCCGCAGCCGCCGGACCGGCCACGGCCAGCGCCAGGACGAACACCCCGCATTGCACCCATGCATATTTCATGGTCTGCAAGCTTCAACCCGATGCGAGCTTCAGTCAACCGCGCCGGAACGCCGGAAGGGCCGCCCTACCACTCGATGTGCACGCCAGCGGAAGGCAGCACGAGGCGGTAGTAGTTCTCGTAGATCGATCCGTCCACCTGGCGTTTGACGTCGAACACCTCGCGGCTGAGCGTCGCGTTGACCAGCTCCAGGTACGCCTCCATCACGAACCTGTCGAAGATGAAGCGCTTGTCGCAACGCAGATCGAGTTGTGGGAAGGCCGGCAGGTTGATGTAGTAGTCCACATCGCCGCTCTTGTTGTCGAACAGAGGATAGGGCCTGCCGCTGTTGTAGTGGAAGCGCACCGAGGTCGAGTAGTTGCGCGGCCAGCGATAGCCGACCACGAGATTGAGGATGTGCCGCTGGTCCCAGTCCGACGGCACGATGAAACCGTCCACCACGCGCAGCGAGCGCGACAGGGTGTAGGCCAGCCAGCCATAGAGCTTGTGCTTCATGGGCCGACGGATCATGCAGCTCGAGGCCGTAGCTTTCGCCCTCGCGCGTTTGCAGAAGATCGCCGGCTTCCGGATCGGGGATGAGCGTGTCCTTGAGATCGGTCAGGTGCAGGCGCTGGTAGAAAATCGATGTATTGAGGTCGACGTCCACGCCCAGGCGATCCTCCAGGGCGGATTCCACGCCGAGCGACGCTTGCTGGGATCGCTGAAGACCGTAGGTGGCCAGTCCGAACGATTCGAAACCAGGCACGCCCACGGGCAAGCTGGGCATTTGCGAAAATTGCCCCACCGCGGCCTTGAGCCAGTCGTGCTCTCCCACGCGCAGGCGAACCGAGAGGCGCGGGCTGGCCGCGATCTTCTCGGTCCCTTGCTCGAAATAGCCGTCGTAACGCAACCCCGGCACAAGGACCAGCCGGTCGCCTGCGTGCAGGGTGACGCCGGTGTACGCCCCGACGGACAGAATCCTGCGGTTGCTGAAGAGGTCGGTTTCGTAGTCTTTGAGAGCCGGGTAAAGCGCCACCAGCGAGGTGGGGCGCGCCCACTGGATCTCGGAATCGGCACCCAGCTCGAATTCCAGCCAGCTCCAGAGCGACCAGCGCTCGGACATCCGCGGCGCCAGGGTGTACATCTTGGTACCCACGGGCAACGAGAAGAGCGACGTCAGGCTGACCGTGGAATCGTCTATTCCGGCCACGGCGGCGACGGTCAATCGACCGCCGGCCGCGGCACCGTCCCAGCGCAGTTGTGCGCGGTGGAACATCAACTTGGCCAGGCCCGGCGCGATGGACTGGGGCTCGCCCACGAAGCCGTAGTCCGTCTTGTCCGGATTCTTCTGATCGAGGTTGTCGCCCGAACCGAAGGCGAAGAAGGTCCACTTGCCCGGTCCCAGCGTGTGCTGAACGCGGATCTGGTAATCCCAGTAGTCGAGCGAATAGGCGTTGGAAAAGGCCGACAGGATGAACCCCGTGTAGGAATAGCGGCCGGCCACCGCCACCGTGCCCTTGCCGTGGTCGAAGGGCGAGAGCGCGATGCCGCCGACGTCGAAGAGCCGGACATCGGCCGATACGTGCAAGCGATCGGTGGGTGGGGTAGCGGTGTTGGCCGTGACGATGCCCGAGACGTACCGCCCGTACTCGACCGGGAAGCCGCCGGGATAGAACTGCAAATCCTGAATGAAGAAGGGGTGGATGACCGAAGGTCCGAGGGCGAAGTGAAAAAGCGCGGGTGCCCGTACGCCGTCGATGAAAAAGCCGGTGTTGCCGGGGTTGGCGCCACGAATGGCGTAGAACGGCAGGGGCCACGTGGTCTGTGCCACGCCGGGCAGGGACTCGATCACGCGGAAGGGATCGCCAAGCGAGCCCGCGGTGTGCACCAGCTCTTCCTTTTTGAGGGTAATCGAAGCGGCCTCCTGGGGCTCGGCGGTGACAACGGTTTCGTAGCGCTCGCCCTCGCTGCGCGGCTCGAGCCGGACCACGAAGTCCGCGGTGTCGGCTGCAATGGATACCGCGCGCGTGGTCGGCACAAAGCCGGGGCACTGCACGTGAAGCTGGTGCTCGCCGGGCGGAACTTCCAGGGTGAAGGCGCCATCGGCGCCCGTCTCGGTGCTGGCACGCGCGCCAGCACCCATGGCGATGCCGAGCGCGGCACCGACGAGGGGCTGGCGCGTTCCCCGCGCGAGCACCCTGCCCGAGAGTTTCACCGGGGCCACAGTCCTGGCCTGGCCAGCCACGGATCCGGCCGGCGTCTCTGCGCTTGCACCACCGTCGGTGCTCGTCGGACCGGCGTCGGCAGGCACACGCGCCTCGCCCGCGTCGACCTCGTCCGCCGAACCATCGACAGGCCCGGCCCCGCCATCGACGGCAAGCACCATCAAGAAAGGGACCAGAAGGACCGACGACACGCTAGTGGGTGCCCCCGTCGGGCTGCACGGGTGGTGCCAAGGTGGTCAGCCAAAGGCCTGATCGGTCGGAGTCCGTCCGGCCGCGCACGACGTAAGCCGCGTAGGAGGTAGACAGGTCGGGGCCGCCCAGCTCCGTCGCGTCGGAGACCCCGTGGGCATAGAGTGTTTGCACGCCCTTGTCGATATCCATATACACCAAGTCGCCCACGCTATCCTGTTGCGAGAAATTCAAGATGCCAAACAGAGCGTGGGCGGAAATCGAGAGCGAGAGGATCGACGTGGCGATGAGGCGAAGCCCGCTCGGCAAGGATCCGCTCCTATAGTCGGCAAAATAGAGATTGGAGCTCTCGCGTCCGAGGTGCGCCCAGAACACCAGAATGGGTCCGTCATCGCCCTCGGTGAAGAAGTAGCTTGCGCCATTCTGCGCGTTCACCAGCAGCCCGGGAGGCGACACCATGGCGGGCGGCAGGTCGGTCTGATCGGCGTCCTGGAACATGAGAGGGCCTTGCACGCTCGGATCGTAGAGCGTGGCCGCCGCCGGCGAGATGTAGAGGAGGTATTTTCCGTCGGACGTGAAACTTGGCGTGAAGAGGGGACCCGCGAGCTTCCGACGCCCGACGAGGTCGTTCTTGCCCGTGAAGACCCCATGTCCCACGCTGTCGAGGAGGAGCCTCTCGTCGCTATTCGGGCGATCCAGCGGATCGCTGAGGTTCACCAGCGGGCTTGGCAGGACCTCGAACGTGTCATCGCCCGTATCCAGATTGAAGGCGTGGAGCTCGGCCGGCGCGGTCGAGGTCGCGTTCTGCGAATAGTAGAAGGTATCGCCCGAAAAACCACCCCAGCCCGACGGGTTGGGACGGGCCGGGGTCCTCTCCACGCCGGTCCTGAGGTCGCGAATCACGGTTCTCGACTTGTTGTCCTCGTTGACCGTGAGCGCGGCGTAGTGCTCGTCCCCGCTGACCGAGAAGCTATAGACGTTGTCGCGCAAGGAATCGAGAGCATAGTCCGGCCGGTCGAGACGCGTGAGGGTGTGCTGGTCGTCGAGAAGAAAGTAGGCGTTCTTCCCCACCGTCTGAATCTGAAAGGAGCCGGCATCGGCGCCGATGGGCAGATGGTCCGTGCCGTCCCAGAGCATGAGCGTGGGATACTTCTGACCCGGCTCCGTCGGCCGCTCGTAGAAAAGCTGCGGGCAGTTGTCCTGCAGTGCGGGAAATCCGGGGCAGGTCCGGCCAGCCGGCGGGTTGTCGTAGACCGCGCCGATGGACACCGCAATGCGCTGGTAGCGCGAAATACCTTCGAGCCGAAATTCCTCCTCCAGGGTCGACCCCAGTCGCACCAGCGAAGCCACCCTCGTCTGTCCGCCCGCGCTGTCGACGAGGTGCTCGTCCACCATGAAATAGTCTTCGTCGGGGTCGCCAGCGTCGTGCGAATGCTGTGACCAGTAGGTTGGCTGCTCTGACCAGTAGTCGGAGCGATTGGCGACCACCTTGCGCTGCGATGTCCCATCGTAGGATGTGATCCACACATCGGAGACGCCACCCTGGGTCGTCGTGGCAAAGGCCAAGCGATCCTCGAAGCGCACCATGGGCTGGTCGCCCACGGTGATGAATTGCGGCGACTCGATGTGGTCGCCATGGAACAGAAGCTGGCCCGTCGGCGCCGGCCCCGCTTGCAGGCATCCTGCGAGTGGAAGCAGCCAGAGAAGGGCGACGAACCGACGACGGTACATGGTTACGACTCGGCTGCTACTTTAGCCCAAGCCGCCCCAATGTACGACACCCCCATGCAGTCGAGGTGATGCTGGCCACTTGGGCCGGTGCAAGGCGGCGCAGGAGGGGTCGATGTTGTAGAGATCGTCGATTGGGAAAGAACAGGAGGCTTCCATGCAAGCGATACGACCCAAGCAGACCGGCGGTCCCGAGGTTCTTCAACTGGCCGAGGTGCCCACGCCTGCGCCCGGCCCCACCGAGGTCCTGGTGCGCGTGGAGGCCGCGGGGCTGAACTTCATCGACGTCTACCAGCGCACCGGGCTTTATCCCCTGCCCTTGCCGCTGTCCATCGGGCTCGAGGGCGCGGGTACCGTCGAGCAAGTCGGTGGCGCCGTAGGCGATGTAAAGGTCGGCGCGCGCGTGGCCTGGGCGGGGGTGCCCGGATCGTACGCCACCCACGTGGTGGCGCCGGCCGAGCGCCTGGTGCCGGTTCCCGACGCCGTCGCCACCGACGCTGCCGCCGCGCTGCTGCTTCAGGGCATGACCGCGCACTATCTGATGAAGACGATCTTTCCGTTGCGCCCAGGGCACACGGCTCTCGTGCATGCGGCGGCCGGAGGCGTTGGACTGCTGCTGATTCAGATGGCCAAGCGTGCGGGCGCCATGGTCATCGGCACGGTTTCCACCGAGGCCAAGGCGGCCCTGGCCAAGGAGGCAGGGGCCGACCACCTCGTCAACTACCGGGTCGCCGACTTCGCCGCGGAGGCCAAGCGACTGACCGGCGGGCGCGGCGTGGACGTGGTCTACGACAGCGTCGGCAAAACGACCTTCGATGGCAGCCTGGACGCCCTCGCCACGCGCGGACACCTCGTGCTGTACGGGCAATCGAGCGGCGTGGTGCGGACGCTGGACCTTGCCCGGCTGGCCAAGGGCTCGTACTCTCTCACCCGGCCGTCGCTCCAGCACTACACCGCCACCCGCGCCGAGCTTTTGTCCCGCGCGGGCGATCTCTTGGAGATGGTCGGCGCGGGCCATCTGCGCGTGCGCATCGATCGCACCTTTCCCCTCGCGCAAGCCGCCGAGGCCCACCGCGCGCTCGAAGGGCGCGAGACCACGGGCAAGGTGCTGTTGATTCCGTAGAGGAGAGTCCGGGTCACTTGCCCAGCAGACGGATGAGCGACGAGAAATCGTCGTCCCCCATGCCTTGCGCCTCGGCACGCGCCAGGCATCCTCGCACGGTCTCGAGCAGGGGCATGTGCAGACCTCCCGTGGCTTGGGCCAGACGCATATCCTTGTGCATGTGCTTGATGGAGAACTGCGGGGCAAAGTCGGCGGTCTTGAGCTTGCCCTCTTTGAGACGCGCCAGGCCCGAGCTCGAAACATTCTTGGCCAGCACCTGAAAATAGAGATCGTCGTCGATGCCGGCCCGGCGGGCGAAGGTCAGGCTTTCCGACAGGGCTTCCATTTGTGCCGCGATGTTGAGATTCATGGCCAGCTTCAAGGCCGCCGCCTGGCGCACGCCGGGCAGGCGGAAGCGCGTCTCGGAGACCAAGGCCAAGAGCGGCTCGACGGCGTCGAGGGCGGCAACGTCGCCACCCATGAAGAACACGATCGTGCCCGACTCGGCGGCGGGCTTGCTACCCGTGAAGGGCGATTCGACGTAGAGCGCACCGCTTGCGCGCACCCGCGCCTCGCAGGCCGCTGCGCTCGCGGGATCGATGGTGCTCGACTGCACCACCGCCTTGCCCGGACCAAGCGCGGGCAGGATGGCGTCGAGCACCGACGCGACGGCCGGTGGATCGGCGACCACGATGTGGATCACCTCGGACGCCGCCGCGACCGCCAAGGCTGTCGCCTTCCACTGCGGGGCATTCGGCTTCGCCGTGCGATTCCACGTCCCCGCAAGTCGCCCCGCCGCCTGGTAGCGCCGCGCCCAAGGCTCCCCGATGATGCCAAGCCCAAGAACTCCGATGGTCTGCATGGGGCGATTCTACCCGCAGCCGCCCCACACGCACGCCGAGACGCGCCCTTAGCGGGCGCAGCCATCGCGCAGAAAGCACGTCGCGGGATCGGCGTAAAAGCGCCGGAAGCTCGCCGCTTCGGGATGCCCCGGGTAGGGGACGAAGTAGTAGAAATCCCGATCGGGCGCGGCGCCGTCGTAGTACGTCTGCCACACCATCACGTAGGCCACCTTCGCCTCCTTGGCCAGCACGAGCAATTGCCTGCCGTACCAGTCTTCGGATGCTTGGGGCACGACCTCTGCACGCTCGCTGGCGCTGAGCGAGACAGGACCCGCGGCGGTGAGCTGGTAGTGCCGGAGAAACGCGGCCCGGTCCGAGGGATCGAAGAGGCGAGCCAACGCGCGCGCCACGCTCTCTTGGCTGTGAACCTGAAGCGGTCGCCCGGCGGCGGTTTGACCGGCAAGCCGCAGGAGTGGCAGGCGAAGCGTGCCCGCCTCGGTCCAGGCGTAGGGCTTTCCGCGCGCTCGCGCTTCCTCGGCGAGCGCGCGCAGTTGCAGGCGAAAGAAGCGCAGGTCGGCATCGTTCGCGGGACGCGCGATGGGATGGTAGAGGTCCATGCCCAGCACGTCGAAGACCTCATCGCCCGCGTAGGCTTCCGCATAGTAGCGGCGGCGCTGCGCCACGTAGGTGTCCGCGGCTCTCGCCGAGGTCGCCCGCGCCGAGGGCAAGCCGGCACCCGCTTTCGCGGGGCTGTCGTACGCAAGACCGGCGGCGTCTAGCTCGCGCTCCAGCCGCGCGCGCAAGCGCTCGCGCGCCGTGTCCTCCGGATCCATGACCTTCTTCTGCGCGGCCGTGAAACGCTCCTTCTCGTCCGGGCCAGACAGCCGATCGGGCGAATAGGCGAAGAGAAGCTGCCCCATGCCCGGCTCGGCCCGCAAGGTCGAGACGAAGATGCGCACCATGGTCTTGTAGGCCTCGGGTCCTGACACCACGTCGGGCTTGTCGAGAAGCGCGGCACAATTCCAATAGGGCATTCCCCACCAGAACCATGCTCCGTTGTGCTCGTGAAACGGGCGCACGATGATGGGCAGATTCGCCAGCCCCGCTTCGCGCATCACCCGCGCCGCTTGCCTCGCGTGGGCGATGAGCCAGGTCTTGCCCGACATGCCCTGATACGGTCCCGCGGTCAAAGGCGCGTCGTTGGCGACGAGACAGAGGCACTTGAGCGCCTCCGGGACATCGACCCGCGACGCGATGGCGTGCGTGTATTCTTCCTCCGCGTAGAAGGATGCGCCACCCGCGTCGGCCCCGAGCGCGACATCGCGACCATCGACGCTTACGGTTCCGAGGGGACCGGCCGTTTGGACCTTGGCGGTGCAGCTTGGGGCGTGCCAGTCCATGGTAACCAACCCGCCCCTGGAAAACTGGAAGCGAATGGCCTCGGCCATCGCGCTCCGACGGCCGAACGCCGCGGGCTCGAACGCCAGCATCTGCAGGCTGACGCCAAGCACGGCGGGATGATCGCCCACCAGCGCCTCGCTGTCGGAGGTGAGCCGCCCCACCCGCGCCGTCGCGTCGAACCAGGCGCTGGTCGACACCAGATGGCCGGCGGAATACATGCCCCATAAAATCCCGAGCTGCTGACCAAACAGGAACTGCGCCGATTGATTGAGCCGGCCAAGGCGATCGAGCACGGTAATTTTGTCGAGCGCTGCCGGCGCGCCCGATGCCGCGACTTGGGTCACGGCGCGCGCATGCACGGAGGCCTTGGCTGCCAGCATTAGCAGCACGAGGCCCACGAGCGCGCGACGCAGCCAGGTTCGACCCATCCCCCATTCTTGCACAGGATGGCCTCGCCCTTGTCGAAGCGAGACTGAATGCTAGCCTAACTGGCATGGCAACCATTGGAATCATCGGCGCAGGGATGATCGGCAGCCAGCTTGCTCGACTGGCGATCAAGAACGGGTATGATGTCGTCATCAGCAATTCACGCGCTCCCGCGACCCTTTCCGGCCTGGTCGCGGAGCTCGGGCCAAAGGCATGCGCGGCCACGCCCGCGGAAGCAGGGGCGGCCGGCGACATCGTCGTCGTGACCGTACCGCTGCGGGCCTATCGGCAAATTCCCGTCGAGCCGCTCGCGGGAAAAGTCGTCATCGACACCAACAACTACTATCCCGAACGCGACGGACACATGGCGGAGCTCGACAACGAGTCGACCACCACGGCCGAGCTGCTGGCGGCGCACCTGCCTAAATCCAAGGTCGTCAAGGCCTTCAACCACATTCACGCCGCTTCCCTGACCACCGAGGGACAACCGGCCGGCACCAAGAACCGCCGCGCCCTGGTCATCGCGGGAGACGACGACAAGGCCAAGGCCGTCGTCTCGGCCCTCATCGACAAGTTCGGCTTCGACGTGGTCGACGCGGGGCCGCTCAAGGAAGGTTGGCGCATTCAGCGCGACACGCCCGGCTACGGTCCGCGCCGCACGGCCGAGGAGATGCGCCAAGATTCTGGCGGCGGCCAAGCGCTACGCGCAAATGAACGGACCGACCCGGTAGAGCCGCGCAGCCTGGCTCCATCGATGTCATGAGACACCCTTTGCTGGCCTCGATCGTCGTGCTGTTGGGCGGGTCCGTGTTCCCGCGCCTCCATGCTCGCGAGACGCCGGAAGCGAGTCTGCAACCATCTCCGTTCAGTGATTTCCGCACGCAGTCGCCGGGCACCATTCACCACATCGAGGTTCGCGATCTACCGCCGCCCGACATGTCCGATTCACCTGACAACAGGCCGTCCATGATTCCTCGTCCGGCCCATGCTTGGCCCAAGGTTCCGCCCGGGTTCAAGGTCGACCTCTACGCCACCGGACTCGAGAATCCGCGCTTGATGCGAACCGCACCGAACGGCGACGTGTTCTTGGCCGAGAGCCACGCCGGCACCATCCTGGTCTTCCGCGGTGTCGGCGCCGATGGCAAAGCGGTCAAGACGTCCGTCTATGCCACGAGCTTGCGTGATCCTTTCGGGATCGCCTTTTATCCCCCGGGTCCGACCCCGAAGTGGGTCTATGTCGCCAACACGGATTCAGTCGTACGCTTTCCCTATCAGGCCGGCGATAGCAAAGCCCGCGGTGGGCCACACGCCATCGCGTCCGTGCCTGGCGGTGGCTTACTTCGCGGCGGTGGCCATTGGACACGCGATGTGGCCTTCAGCCGTGACGGTCGGACCATGTTCGTTTCGGTGGGATCGCATTCGAACGTCGACGACACCGACGACAACCCCTTGGAGAAGGATCGCGCGGACATCCTGGCCTTCACGCCCGAGGGAAGAAACAAGCGGGTCTTTGCCTGGGGCATTCGCAATGCCGTGGGCATCGCCATCAACCCGACGACGGGCCAGCTCTGGGCCTCGGTGAACGAGCGCGACCGTCTCGGCGACAACCTGGTGCCCGACTACATCACGCACGTCGAAGAAGGCAGCTTTTTCGGCTGGCCGTGGTGGTACATGGGCGGCTCGCAAGATCCTCGACACAAAGGCAAGCATCCCGAGCTCAGGGACAAGGTCATCACGCCCGACGTGATTCTTCAACCGCACAACGCCTCGCTCGAAATGCTGTTCTACGACGGCGCCCAGTTCCCCGCGCAATTCAAGGGCGACATCTTCGCCTCCGAGCACGGCTCGTGGAACCGACGCGTGCGCACCGGGTACGAAGTCGTTCGCGTCCCCCTGCACGGCCGGGGCAAGGCCACCGGCGAGTACGAGGATTTCTTGACCGGCTTCGTCACCTCGGCCGGCGACGTGTGGGGCCGGCCCGTGGGAATCGCCGTGGCCAAGGATGGATCGTTGCTCGTCTCCGACGACGGCGGCGACTGTGTCTGGCGGGTGAGCTACACGGGCAAATAGACGGAGACGTCCCTTCCCGCAGGCGGAGCAGAGGATTCCGGTGCTTCGTGGATGATGAGTAGTGGTCATGTTGCTTCCATGATGGTTATGAGTAGGACCTGCCGCCCGAAGCTATCCAGGAAGGCTTCCACCCCGAGCGCTGCCATGTCGCCGTCGCGGGTAACTGAAAAATAGTTACCCCGGAGTTACCCGCCCCCTTTTGGGGGTGATTTTGGGAAGCGACGAGCCAGAGCCGAGAAGAAAGAGCCTTATAAAACAAGGGCCTCTGAGTGCGGGAAGGGGGACTCGAACCCCCACTTCTTTCGAAACCAGATCCTAAGAACGTGAAAGCCTAAATTCTCCGTCGAGAACTTGTGTCGTGGCGGGCACTTACCGTCACCGAGGGTCAGGGAACGCCACGCTCCGCCACGCACAAGTGGGGGATTTTGTGGGGGATTTTCGAGCATTTTTCGACACCAGAATGAGGTGTCTGGTGCGCCCTGCCCCGCCCTGAGCTATCGCTATTGCCAGGGTCATGGATCGCCCCGCGGCAGGAGAACCAAGTCGGCGGCTTCCTCAGCCTCTTTGAGGAGCGTCTTGCGTGGCGTGCCTATCTGCGCACGCATGGTCAGCCCACGCGCTAAATCCGTGACTTGGGTTGCGCGCGTGGCTACGGGAAAGTCAGATGGGATTTCTCCCGCGCTGATCCCATCCCGGAAACGACGTTCCACTAGCGCCACGCCGCCAGCCGCTGCGTTCTGTAGGAACTGCCGGACCTCAGCGTCGTTCACAAGCGGCGCGACGCACACGAGAAGACAGCCCGGGGCAGAACCTTTCTCGGTCGCACTTTCCACGGCCTGCCTCAGGAAGCTGGCGAGCGAGTCGCGAAGAGTCCCCGGCAAGAGGAGTGCTTTGGCTGCGAGAGCGCCCTTCCTCTCTGCATACGCCTTGAGGGCACGCATGAATATCGTGCGCTTGTCCCCAAAAACGGAATACAGGCTCGGACGTCCCACACCCATCCCGGCGACGAGATCGTCGATCGTCACTCCGTCGTAGCCCTTCGACCGAAACACCTGGGTCGCCTTTTCCAGCGCGTCCCTCTCGTCGAAGCTGCGCGGTCGACCCCGCGGCCTAGGTGTATTTCGAATCATTTGGTTCAAAACTCATTGACAATGGCCATCGCACCAAACAAATATATAACCAAACAGTTAGAAATTAGCAAGCCGGTCCTGTCCTCGCGGGGCCTCACGACTCTACCTTCACCCTTCACCACAGAGATGCTCATGGAACACTCGATTGCGCTCGTCACCGGCACCACCTCCGGGCTCGGTTATGCGGCAGCCCGCACTCTTGCCGGAGAGGGCTGGCGCGAGCTCATCCTCACCGGGCGCAGCCTGGCCGGGGCCCAGCAAGCGGCCGCTCAACTCGCGGCTGAGACCAACACCCAGGTTTTCACGCCGCTGGAGCTGGATCTGGACACGCCGTCCAGCGTTCAGTCCGCGCTCGCCGAGCTGGTCAAGCGAGGTCGGCCGGTCGATTTCCTACTGCTCAATGCAGGGATGGTCCCAGGTAAGAAGCGCGTGCTCACCGCGGCGGGCGTCGAGGCTTCTCAGGCCCCGCTCATCGGCCATCATCAACTGACTATCGGGTTGCTCCGCGCCAACCTGCTGAGCCCCAACGCGCGGATTGTCATCGCCGGCGCGGAACCTGCCCGTGGGGGCGTACCCCTGTTCAGCTACACCGATGTACCAGCCTTCGCGGCCAAAGACTTCCGGGGAGACCAGACCGCCGCTATCGAAGCCCTGATTCGCAACGGGCCAAACGTGAAGTACGTGCCCAACAATACGTATGCCGACGCGAAGCTCATTATCGCTTGGTGGGTCGCGGCGCTGGCGCGCCGACTACCCTCCGGCATGGCCGTGTACGCTGTCTCGCCCGGTGGGGCGACCGCCACCAAGGTGGTGCGAAACGCTGGCCTGGCGTTGAAGTATCTGTTTATCCCAATCGTGAACCTCATTCCCGGCATGAATCAGACGCCGGAGACCGCGGCCCGTCGGTACCTCCAGGCGTCGGAGTTCGGAACCGACGTCTCAGGGCAATTCTTCGCCTCGGCTAAAGGGAAGTTCTCAGGCCCAATTGAGGTGCAGCGCCAGCCACACCTCTACGATCGCGCCAGCCAGGAAGCCGCGTGGCAGGCCGTCGTCAAGGTCTCCGGCGTCGACTTCTCCTCCGCAGCACCCTTGAGCGCGGTGTCCTGAAGGAGCGCGCCCCCTGCCCCGCCCAGGCGGTCACGCGGGCGTCCATCCGGTCTCTGGGTTCCATTCCCGTGGGCTGGAGGCGGGACTAGCGAGCCTCTCAAGGATCGGAACCAGGAACACGCGGATTTGGAACCATCATTGCCACCGGGACGTCGACACACCCCCGGTTCTCGATCCGATGGTACGAGGGCAGCGCGCGCCGCAAGCGGAGCGGCTTCAAATCAAAGACCGATGCGGCCGAGGCTTTGGCGCGGGTGCGCGCCGGCCTGTCCGACGGAACCCTGATAGAGAAGCGCCGGGCGGGAATCGCCTTTGATGAGATCGGAAAGTCGTGGCTGAAGCTGCATAGCAAGCCATCGCTGCGCAGCCACAGCTTGAACCAGCTCAACTTTGATGCGCACGTCGAGCCGTACTTCAAGGACACACCGCTCGCAGCGGTGACGCCCGAACGCATTCTGCGGTTTCGTGCCTGCCTGCAAAGCAAGACCCGAGCGGTGGGCAAGGATGAGAAGGGGAAGCCCCAGCGAGTCGCCCTCAGTCCTGCCACGGTCAACGTAGTGCTGGCGCTCGTGCGGTCGATCTTGAAGTACGCGGTTACCAACGGGCACCTGACATCGGCGCCGACCGACCGCATCGGCAGAGGGAACCTCATGCTTCCGGTGGAAAAGCCCAAGCTCGCGCCACCCGTCGAGAAGCCGGAAGACGTTGGGCGACTGCTGGCCGAGATCCGCAACATAGGCGAGGAGACGCATCGACCTGGCATGCACCCGCTTTTCGCCTTTTTGGCGTACAGCGGTGCCCGGAAAGGTAAAGCGCTGGGCTTAGCGCTGGACGGACGTCGACTTCAAAGGCCAGCTCGTCACGATTCGCCACAGCTACAACGGCACCACGAAGAGCGGTCGGCACCGAACCGTGCCCATACCGCCCGAGATGGTTCAGATCCTGAAGGAACACAAACTTGCTGATCCGTGGAATGGCGGGCCGCAGTTGCTCGTCTTCCCGAACGACTCCGGCGAGATGTGGTCGAAGAACGCGCGCCTTTCTGAAGTCCTTTGGCTGGCGTGCGACCGCTGCAACCTTCCCCGCATCCGCGTCCACGATCTCCGCCACACCTACGCGGCCTTCTACCTGATGTCCGGCGGCAACCTGTTCGACCTGCAAAAGAACCTCGGCCACCACACCGCCGCGTTCACCGCCGA
This sequence comes from uncultured delta proteobacterium, assembly GCA_963824555.1. Lineage (GTDB taxonomy): Bacteria > Myxococcota_A > Polyangia > Fen-1088 > Fen-1088 > Fen-1118. The sequence goes on from CAWGPW010000017.1 coordinate 234,151, forward strand.
GGTCTACGGCCACCTATCCGCCGACCACCGCATCCGCGAAGCCGCGCGGGTGTCGTACCCCGCCCCGTCCGAATCGGCGAAAGTCGTACCGTTCGGAACTGGAAGGCAGTGAACTGCCGCGTGCCTTGCGAGGCGTCTGCGCTTCGACTGTTCTCTTGCCGCTTGGTATGGTGGCCTAGGTGAGATAGAACGTTCCTGCAAATGGCAGGCAGCGTTATCCATCCTGGACATCTGGAGTTCCCCCCGATCCGCGAGGTGGCATGCGGGTTCATTTTCGAGCCGATGGGCGAACTTGATCCCATGCTGATTGGAACATACTGGGGACCGCGCCGGGCTGAGTTCCCTGGGAGGCAGCTGCTCCCCGCAATCTCCGATCACCCAGGTTTCTTCATGGCCGGAATGCCCTCACTTCGGAGTTGGCTTGTCACCCAGGATGAGTCCTTCGTGCTTCAGATCCAGCACGATCGGTTTTTCGTGAATTGGCGCCGTCGTGGCGCAGATACGATTGGAGATGACTACCCTAGGTTCTCCGACCATGAAGGGAAGGCCCAGGGCATCCTCTCCCGGACGATCAAGGAATACGGTCAGTTTGAGGAATTCTGTGCCGCCGCGATTGGAAGGAAACCAACGGTCCGAAGACTCGAACTGTCAAAAGTCGACTGCCTGGTAGAAGGTCAGCACTGGAAGGGACTTCCAGACCTATCCAAAATGCTTCCCTGGACCAAGCCGTTTGCCGGTTTTGCCGAGACAACCGCCCCCCAGTTGGGCCTCCGATTCATCGAGAATCGGTCCAAGGGTCAACTCGTGGTGTCAATTGCCTCTGGCCAGATTGTGAGCGAGAATGGTACCAAGCACGTCGTGAACTTGGAAAGCCGGTTGTCGACATCAGTGTTCGACAACATCAAAGATGACTTCTTGCACCTGAACGCCGAACTCAACAAGGTCTTCACTTCGCTGATTCCACAGGAGGAACAAGTTGCCCGATTTGGTTCCCATGGAACTCCGACCGCCGCCTGATTCGCCGACTGTACTTGGCTCCGACGGGTGGGATGTCTTCCAGCACCTGCCCGATCAAGGCAACGCCATCATAGGTTCCGACTGGCAGGACTACGGCTCTCCCTCAGCGTCGCGCGTGCTGACTTTTGGCAGTACCGAACCCAGGTTCAACTCGTCGGCGCTGCCCCCAGCTGTAGGGACTTCACAGTTCCTCCACTGCGCTAGCGACCTTTGTGGCGAGGCGGCCATGCTGAAGGCAAGCCCTGTGAAGCGGACGCACGTGGCGTGCGGACTCCCAGGATGCAGTCAGAATCGAGATGGGTTGAATCAGCTCACCTCGGTCGAAATTGAACCGATTCTGCGTGCCGTCCACGCTCGGCTGAGAAAACGAATCGCGGGGGGATGGCGAAGTGGGAATGCCGAAATAGCCGCGCCGATGGTCAAGGGCGAGATTTGGCGCTTGGTTGGTGAGTCGCTCTCGAGATGGAGCGGTGGTAGATGGCTTCTCGGTGGGGTTTTTGAGATCGAAGACGAGCATTCAGTCAGCGAATTTCTAAGGCAACATGAGGGAGTGCTGAGAGCGCTGATTGATTTCATATCCGCCATACGTCGGGTTGCCCCTACGGAAGACAAGCCTCGCCTGCGAGTTGTGATCCATCATGACGACGTCGATGAGCGCGAGATGCAGGTACTCGTTCCTTTGAATCTGAATGTGGCCGCAGCGGCTACCGTCATCGAGGAACTTGAGTCCACTTGGTGGATGAATCTTCCGCAGGACATTCGCAAACTAGTCGGAGCTGATGCGGTCTACGTATGAGCTTCGACTGGGCTGGCTATTTTCAGGTAGCAGCAGATTTGGCGGTCAGCGACGACGAATCTAGATGCCGAACCTCGATCAGCCGCGCTTACTACTCAGCTTTTCACCTTGCCCTGGACTGGATGGTGAACAAGGATCCTCACCTCAAGTTCTCAGTTCCCAAAGACGGGAAGGTGCATGAATTCGTCTTCGACCATTTCAACAACTCGAAGAGCCCCCAGAGACTCTTCGTCGCGGCCAGGTTGAAGAGCCTGAGAAGATCCCGTACCGCAGCGGACTACGATTCGGTTCCTTCTGTCGGCAAAATGCAGGCTCAGACATCCCTAGATCAGGCTAAGAAGTTGATCGCAGCGCTAGGGACCCTCTAACCACCGGGTAGGACCCGTTTAGGACCCGCGAGGATCCTGAACGCGCCTTTGCCAGCATCGGCAAAGGCTTCTTTCCCTCATGATTTCGGACTAGTGCGGGAAGGGGGACTCGAACCCCCACTTCTTACGAAACCAGATCCTAAGTCTGGCGCGTCTACCAGTTCCGCCATCCCCGCGTCATGGGTGTGCTCCAGCGGACCCGATAGTGCCAAGGTCCGCCGTGGCAAACAAGTCCGATTCCGCTCAGGCCATGTCTGACAAGTGCAGAACGCCCGTGCTGAACCGACTCGCCTCGACGCGCGCGGAGGTGATAGAAAATCACCATGCTCAGCACTGCACCCGTCACCTTCACACCCACCCAAGACACCGAGGCATTCGAGGCCCTCGTGCATTTGGCGGGACGGCGAACGCTGCCCATTTCGGCAGAGCTGCTGGCGGAGCACGCGATGGCCTTGCCGGGAGGCTGGGACTGGCCCGTCAGGCGGGCGGCGTTCGAGGCGATCTTGCGCCGGCTATCCTCGGCACGGGGGCAGGAGCTCACCGTCGTGAAGTCGCCCCGGGGCGGGCCATTCGGTGACTACACCCTGCGCAGCCGCCAGACTGGGGGCGATCTTCGCTACGCCGTTCGCTTGTATTCGGTGGCTCCCCTGCAGGGACGCTGCGACTGTCCGGACTTCCTGCGCGGCGCCCTGGGGCTGTGCAAGCACTTGCTAGCGGTCGTCGATGGCCTCGCGGCAAAGCCACGGCTCTGGCGAGCGGCCCAAGATGCAATGGAAGGTCCGGCTGCGCAGCTGCCGCGCCTGCGCTGGGACACCACGCTGGCCCCGCCTGGCGTCTTCGATCCGTTGCGTGCACTTTGCCTGCAGGCCGTCGGCGCCTCGGCGCGCGAGCGACCGCCAGCCGGACTGCTGCGCCTTTTTCAGCCTGCCAAGTCCGGGCTCTTGTACCTCGATGAAACCCACGTCGAAGATCCCGAGGCGCGCTTGCAGCTGGTCGCCGAGTTGCAAAGGTACCAACGCCTTGCCGGAGCCGGGGCGGATCCCGCGGTGGGGGCAGTCCTCGGCGACGAGCGCACTCGCGTGGAACGCGTTCTGCGGCTGCGCGCGAATGCGCGAGGGCTGCGGGGGGCCAGCAGTCACGGCAAGCGCCGCTTGTATGATTATCAGAAAGCGGGCGTCGAGCGCTTCCTGACCCAGGGTCGGCTGGTACTCGCCGATGACATGGGGCTGGGCAAGACCACGCAGGCCATCGTGGCAGCGGCGGCACTTCAGGAAGTCGGGTTGGTGCGCCGCGGACTGTTCATTGTTCCCGCATCGCTGAAATCACAGTGGCAGCGCGAGTGGCAGGCCGTGAGCTCGGCTCCGCTGGTGGTCGTGGAAGGCGGCCCCGAGGCCCGACGCGAGGTCTACGCCAAGACACGCCGTGGATTTCTGGTGACCAACTACGAGCAGGTCGTGCGCGATCTCGACGCCATTGCGGCCTGGGGCGCCGATCTGGTCGTGCTCGACGAGGCCCAGCGGATCAAGAACTGGTCCACACGCACGGCGCTCACCATCAAGCACCTTCATCCCACCTATCGCCTGGTGCTGACCGGCACGCCGATGGAAAATCGCCTGGAAGAGCTGGCATCGATCGTCGAGTGGGTCGATGACCGCGCGCTCGAACCCAAATGGCGGCTGCTGCCCCTGCACTCTGCCTACGCCGACGGCACGCGCGAAGTGACAGGCGCGCGCAACCTGACGGCCCTGCGGGCCCGCCTCGCGCCGGTGCTGTTGCGCCGGCTGCGCTCCGAGGTGCTGGCCCAGCTCCCGCTCCGCCAGGACACCGTGGTGCCGGTGGCGCTGACGGAAGAGCAGCGAGCTGCCCATGACGATCTCAACCTTCCCATCGCGAAGCTTCTTGCCATGGGCAAGCGTCGGCCGCTCTCCCCACCCGAATTCCTGCGGCTCATGAGCCTGCTTGCCACCCAGCGCGTGATCGCGAACGGGATGGCTCAGCTCAACTTCAAGGAGACGTGGCCGGACCTACGACTGCGCGTGCCCACGCCCAAGTTGCTCGAGTCGCTGGCCACGCCCAAGCTCAACGAGCTGCGCGAGCTGGTCGGCAGCCTGGTCGTCACCCAAAAACGCAAGGTCGTGGTCTTCAGCCAGTGGCGGCGCATGCTCGAGCTTGCGGCGTGGGCCGTGTCGGATCTGCTCGCGCCCGAGGGGCTGCGCGCCATGTTCTTCACCGGCCAGGAAGGGCTGCGGCGTCGCACCCAGAACCTGGTGGATTTTCACGACGACCCCAAAGCGGCGATCCTGTTTCTCAGCGATGCGGGTGGCGTGGGGTTGAATCTGCAGAAGGCGGCCAACGCCTGCATCAACCTGGAGCTGCCCTGGAATCCCGCCGTGCTCGAGCAGCGCATCGGGCGCATCCACCGCCTGGGACAAAAGCGGCCGATTGATGTCTACAATCTGGTCAGCCAGCAGTGCATCGAGGAACGCATCGCCGGTATCGTTTCGGACAAGCGAGCCCTCTTCAAAGGCCTCTTCGAGGGCGGCAGCGACCAGATCGCCTTCGAGCGCTCGTCCTCGTTCATGACTTTGCTGGAGCGCCTGATCGAGCCGCCCTCCGTCCAGGCGCCCGCCACCGTCGCAGAAATCGCGGACCGCGACGCGGCCGACGAGAGCGAGGCGCCCGCCATCGAGGTGGAAGAGATGATCGATGCCGCGAATGCGGCGGGCCAGGAGATCCCCGCGCCGCAGCCGGAGATGTCGATCCTTTCTGCGTCGGCTATTGCCGGAGACGCCCCTGTTGGGCGCCTGTTCGAGGCGATCAAGGTCGAGCGTGGCAGCGACGGCAGCCTGCGCATCGAGGCGCCGCCAGCCGCCGCCGGTGCGCTCGCCGCACTCTTCGACGGCATGGCGCGATTGCTGACCGCCGTCGCGGTGCCCCCTCCCGCAGCACCAGAGCAGCATCCGCCCTCGCTGCCGTCGTAACAGTCAGGCCATGTCACCCAGCTGTTTGCCTCACGCGGGACCATTCGAAAATAATGTACGTTCTATCTTCACGCTGTTATGGAGATAACGTACACTTCAAGGATGAAGTCGATCCAAGCCACTGCCTTGCGAAGGGAGCTCTTCGAGACGCTCGACCGACTGGCGGCAGAGCGCGAGCCCGTCGAGATCGTGCGCTTCAAGCGCCCCATTGCCGTGCTGGCGCCCGCGCCAAGCCTGCCCGCCAGCAGGCGGAAGCCCCTCATCGACCTCGATGCCATCGCTCACTTCTGCAAGAAACACCAGGTCAAGCGCTTCGCGCTGTTCGGCTCCATCCTACGCGACGACTTCGACGAGCACAGCGACGTCGACGTCCTGGTCGACCTCGACGGACGCCATCTGAAATTCCACGAAGAATGCCGCATGCTCGACGAGCTCGAGCTCATCTTCGGCCGCAAGGTGGACATGGTCCAAGCCGCGAGCCTGGCCTCGCCCAAGATGAACCGGCACCGGCGAGCTTCCATCGCGACGACGGCGAAGGTGGTCTACGATGCGACCTCGTGAGAGTGGCGATGCGGCCTTTCTCGACGACATCCGGGAAGCCTGCGCCCTCATCGCCTCGCGCATGCGCAAGAAGCAACTTCCCGACTTCGTGCCCGATACGGAGCTTCAGGACAGCATTGTCCTGCGCCTCATCGTCATCGGCGAGGCCTGCAAGAACCTCTCGGAGAACGCTCGGAAGCGCTATCCCGACGTCCGGTGGAAGGACATGTCGAGGCTCCGGGATCTGGCCGTGCACCACTACTGGAAGATAGACGCCCTCAAGGTCTGGGAGATCGCCCAGGAGGACGTGCCCTTCCTGCTCTCGCGCCTCGCGAAGCGCTGACCATCATTCCGACTTGACCGCGTCCTCCGGACGGGTGACGCTGAGGAGCGTTGCCCGCACGACCGTCTCGAAATCGAGCTTCATCGGGTTGTAGACGCGCATTTCGATCTGCACCGGACCCGTCCCCTTGCAGTAGGTCGTGCGCGTGACCCGGGCCGGCTGGCTCCGCACTTCCTCGACGATGGCACAGTCGTGGTAGCTGCCCGAGGGCAACCTGACCTCTCGCCCTGCCTCTGCCACGGTGGCCTGGCCGCTCGACACCGGCCAGGTGGCACCGGCGTATACGGGGAGCTTCACGAGATAGTCGCCAGGCTGGCTACCCTCGCGGCGGGCAATCCCATCGGGCTGGATGAGGTATTCGATGCGGTTGTCGCCGTTCTTGACCACGGCCACGTTCTCCCGCCGCTCGACCACGGAGTAGAGCGCGAGGACCTTCCGGCCATCGCTTTCGACGTCGTAGGCCCAGCCCCAGTTCGGCAGAAGCGGGTAATAGTCGAGCGCGGGGTTGCCGGTCAGGCTGGCCGAGCTCGCCGGGTGCGAGGTCGCGCAGCCAGGCGCGGCCATCGCCAGCAGCGCGAGGGCGGCAGGAAGTCGTCGCAAGGAAAGGAGGCGCATCGCCCGAGTAGACCGCAGAAGTCCGTTCTTGGAAAGTTGCCTGGCCGTGGATATCCGTTCAGGGATGCGACCTTGACGGAGGCTCTCTCAGAAAACTGAGGTGGCGGAGCGATAACCATGCAGTTTCAAGGGTCGGAGCGATTGGCTCGGGCCTTGCTACAATTGGGACCAGATGCGGTATGTTCTCAGATTCCTGGGCGCGGCTTTGTTGGCCGCGCTGCTGGCCACTTGGCCGGGACAAGCCGCCGCGCAAGGCAACGACTCGCCCGCGCTACGCCGGGCGGTTTCGGAGTTCGTCCGCCTGCGCGCCGACCTGGACCGCATCAACGCCGAAGTCGCGGAGCTCAAGCGAGCCGACCCGACGGTTCGCAACGACTACCGACTGCGTGAGCGCATGGCCGATGCGGAGGCCTTGGCACTCAAGGTGACCCAGGCCGAGGTGAAGTTACGCGCCCAAGGCTGGGCGGGCGGTACCGTCTCCGACCCAGCCACCCTCGTCGCGCCTCCGCAGGCGCTGCCCCAAGACGGCAGCGTTGAGCTGGAGGCCAAGGCAGGCCTTTTCGCGGATCAGGCCAGAAAGCTCGACGGGCAAGCAAGCCTGATGGCCAAAGCGGCAGACCAGCTGCGCAGCCGAAGGGCGTTGCGCCGCCGGGCAGGCGCCTGGGATCGGGATCCTTTCTCCGAGCTCGAGACCTCGAAGCGCAGCCTTGCGATTTCGGCGCCGAAGAGCCCGGGCACGGACTCGCCCACGCGCGGCGGTAACGGCACCGGCACCACGCAGACCGCCTCGGTAGGAGGCACCGCGAGCACGCAGGGCAGTGGCGCGGCCTTCACCCCCCCAGCCTCGCTGACCGATGGCACGACCAAGGAAGCCACCGTCGCCCCCGAGGCAGCGGCTTCCTCGAAGACGTCTCCCCTGGCCCAAACCGCTTCGGACCGCCCATCCTTCGAACAGCACCTTTATCTCGATCCCGCCACCGTCGCGGAGTTGCGCCATGTCCTCGGTGCGACGGGCGCCATGTCGGATCCCGATGCGCTCGATCGTGCCGCCGCGATGCTGCGAGCGCGCGCGCGCGCGCTGAACGCGCAGGCCCGGGCTTTGCTCGTCAAGAGCCGGACACCGTGACCGCGCAGAGTGACCAGGCGCAGAGTGACCAAGATCGACGGTCCGGCCGAGAATTCGTGCGCCAAGATACGCGTTCGCGCCTGAGTTCAGGCTAGTATCGCGGGGGATGCGTCTGCGCATCGTGGCCATATTCGGATTCTGCTTGTGGGGCCTTGGCTCGCGCGCTCGCGCCGATCAGGTTCGCTACGACTGGCGTATCGAGGATGGCCTCGAATACGATACCAACCCGTCCCGCGCCGAGAGCATCGCGGGCGGCGACTTGCAGCTGGCCTCGCCGGCCTCGCTGCTGGCGCGCCTCGTGGCCTCGGGTAGCCTCTCCGCCCCGCTCGGCGAGAGCAATGTTCTGGCCGTCTCGGGCGCGCTCGGTGGCAAGTGGTTCGTCGACGGAGGCGCACGGGCCGACAACGTGCAGGTCGTGCAAGGCTCGGCCACCGACAGCTTGCGACTCGGCCGGAGCACCCAGGCGGCCTTGGGCTGCGCGTACTACGATGTCTACCAACGGCGATCATTCGACTTGCCCGATTTCCGCTCGACCGCGCCCTCGCTGCGACTGGACCAGGGTCTAGGCAAGTCCGTCCTTGTCTCGCTGGGCGGCGGCTACCGATGGTTCACCTTCAAACCCGACGGCGACTATAGCTTTGCGGCTCCCACGGCCTTCGTCGGCATTCGGCACACCCTGCCCGGCGATCTTCTGACGGGTGGCGCGGACTGGGAATGGAGCGCGGGCGGCAGTCTGGAAGAGCGCAACTTCGACGGGCCCGCTTGCACCGCCGGCGGCTGCGGCGACCAAGCGGGAGTCTCGCGCCACCGCGATCGATTCTGGATCGGGCATGCCGAATTCAGCCGCACGGGAAGTTGGCTGTTCGGCTTGGGGGCGGCCCTGCACGTCAACCAGTCGAATAGCTACGGCGAAGCCCTCGTGCGCGGACTCTTCCACGCGCGCGCCGTGATTCCCCTGCCGTGGGATCTGTCGCTTTCGGCCCGCGGCGAGATCGTGGCCACCCGCTACGCCGATCCCTTGACCTTCGTGCAACCTGTCGCGGCACTGCCCAGCGCCAGCATCGAGGACGAGGCCCGCAGCACCTTTCGTGTCGAGCTGGCGCGTCTCGTCGAGGGACGCTTCGAGGTCGGCGCGCGCTATGTCTACTACACCAGCGCGCCGACTTCGGGTGCGCTCGGATACCGCCGCCAGACTCTGCTTCTTTACCTCGCATTTCTCGACGAAAGTTAGGTTTTTTCGCACGCCAAGTTTTCGACCTTCGTCGTTGACTTCCCGGGTTCGGAGGCAAAGAATGGCTGCCCGAGTTGAGGTACGAACGAATGATCGCAACTCGGGTACTTGAGCAGGCGTGCAGCCTGTCCAGCGGGCCCGAAGGAGGCAAGAACTAATGGCCGGCGGGACTAGGGCTCTCCCCAAACGAACGAAGTTCATCTTCGTGTCCGGGGGTGTTGTGTCATCCCTTGGAAAGGGATTGGCGTCGGCTTCGATCGGCTCGCTGCTCGAAGCACGGGGCCTCAAGATCACGATCCAGAAATTGGATCCGTATCTCAACGTCGACCCGGGGACGATGAACCCCACCCAACACGGCGAGGTCTTCGTTACCGACGACGGTGCCGAGACCGATCTGGATCTGGGCCACTACGAGCGGTTTCTGTCGCAAAGGATGAGCCGCCTCAACAACGCGACCTCGGGCCAGATCTACCAGACGGTCATCCAAAAGGAACGGCGCGGGGAATACCTGGGCGGCACCGTGCAGGTCATCCCGCACGTCACCGACGAGATCAAGTTGCGCATCCTCGAGTGCGCCGCCGATGTGGACGTCCTGATCGTCGAAATCGGCGGCACCGTGGGCGACATCGAGTCCCTGCCCTTCCTCGAGGCGGTCCGCCAGCTCCGGTTCGAAATGGGCCACCAGAACGCCATCTCGGTCCACGTGACGCTGATTCCGTATCTCGGTGCCGCGGGCGAGATGAAGACCAAGCCCACGCAGCACTCGGTCATGAAGCTGCGCGAGATCGGCATCCAACCCGACATCTTGCTTTGCCGATCGAGCCGTCCGGTGGGCACGGCGCTCAAGCAGAAGATCGCCCTGTTCACCAACGTCTCCCCCGATGCGGTGTTTTCGGCCCAGGACGTAGACTGTATCTACGAGGTTCCGGCCATCTTCCACAAGCAAGGTGTCGACGAGAAGATCGCCGAGTTGCTCAACATCTGGTCGCGCGCGCCCGAGCTCACGGGCTGGGAGCAGGTGGTCGAGCGGGTGCGCAGCCCACAGTCCGAAGTGGAGATTGCGCTGGTCGGCAAATACGTCGACTTGCTCGAGTCCTACAAGAGCCTCAACGAGGCGATTACGCACGGCGGAATCGCCAACGACTGCCGCGTGCACCTGCGCCACGTCGACTCGGAAGAGATCGAACGCAAGGGCACGAGTTGCCTCGAGACCGCCGACGGTATCTTGGTCGCGCCGGGCTTCGGCACCCGTGGCAGCGAAGGCAAGATCGAGGCTGCGCGTTACGCGCGGGAGAAGGGCGTGCCCTACTTCGGCATCTGCCTGGGGCTCCAGATCGCGACCATCGAATTCGCGCGCAACGTGGCCGGCTTGCCCGGCGCGAATTCGACGGAGTTCGAGCCCAAGCCCGCCCATCCGGTCATCGATTTCATGCCCGACCAACGCAACCTGACGGAGAAGGGCGCGACCATGCGCCTGGGTGCCTACCCTTGCGTGCTCAGCCCAGGCACCCGAGCTGAAGCTGCCTACGGCGCGCGGGAGATCTCCGAGCGGCACCGCCATCGCTACGAGGTCAACAACGACTACCGCGAGCGCCTGATGGCGGCCGGGCTCGTCATCTCGGGCGTCTCGCCCGATAACCAACTGGTCGAGATGATCGAGCTGCGCAACCATCCCTACTTCGTGGGCTGCCAGTTCCACCCCGAGTTCAAGTCGCGACCGCAAAATCCGCACCCGCTCTTCCGCTCTTTCATCGGTGCGGCCTTGCGCGCGCGACTGGAGAAGCGGCGCAAGATGCCGGCCGTCGTTGAAGCCCAGCCCGTTTTATAGAGGGCACAGAGGGCGGAAGAGAACACAGAGGACGGACGGGAACGGTGCGGCCGTATCCTGGATCCTTGCCCTGTGCCCTCTTCTTTTTCTCCGTGCCCTCTCCTCTTTTGTCTTGACCCTAGCAATCTGCGTACCACAGGAGGCTTTTGCTTTTCCCAATCGGTGCACGGTGCTATCAAATAGTGAGGAATCCGCCGATGGTTTGATGGTCCCGGTTTGATGGTCCGAGTACGGTGACGCGATGTCCATGGAGATCAAGCAGCATCTAAAGCTTTCGCAGCAGCTCGTCATGACGCCGCAGCTGCAGCAGGCGATCAAGCTGCTGCAGCTCTCGCGCGTCGAGCTGGTAGACATGGTGCGCGATGAGCTGCTCGAGAATCCAGTCCTCGAGGACTCGATCGACGTCGCGGCGGAGCAGTCCAAGCCCGGCAGCACCGAAGAGCAAGGCGTCGGAGCGGTTCGGGAGGCCGAAACCGAGCGCATCGGCGAAACCGAGACCCCGGTGGCACAGATTTCAGGCGACAAGATCGATTCCACGTCCGAGGTCAAGGCCGACTCCCGCTCGGACGAGGCTGTGGCCGATTTCGACTGGGATACCTATCTCGAAAACCAGTCCAACGCGGCCCCGATGCCGTCCTTCCGGGCGAATTCGGACGAGATGCCTTCCATCGAGGCAACACTGACGCGGGGCACTTCGCTGTTCGACCACCTGGAGTGGCAGCTAAAGCTGACGCGTGGCTTCTCCAAGGAAGAAGAAGGGGTCGCCCTGCTCATCATCGGCAATCTGACCCCCGACGGGTACCTCGACGTGCCCTTGGAGGAGCTGGCCGAGGAGGCGGGAGTCGAGATTTCGTTCGTGCAGAAGGTGCTCGCGCGCGTTCAGGAATTCGACCCGCCCGGGGTGGCCGCGCGCGACCTGCAAGAATGCCTTCTCATCCAGGCGCGCCACGTGGGCGCCGACGACGATCTGGTCATCGGCATCATCAGCAAGCACCTGCACAACCTGGAGAAACGCAACTACGCCGCCATCGCCAAGGATCTCAACCAGCCGCTCGAAGAGGTCTACGAGGCGACCAAGGTGGTGCTGGCCTTCGATCCCAAGCCGGGACGCGCCTACTCGGACGAGGAATCGAACTACATCACGCCCGACGTTCACATCCAGAAGGTGGGCGACAAGTACTTCGTGGTGGCCAACGACGACGGCCTACCCAAGCTGAAGATCTCCGACTTCTACCGGGTCGCCCTGTCGAAAGGCCCCAAGGCGCGCGAGTACATCCAGGAGCGCCTGCGCAGCGCCCAGTGGCTCATCCGATCCATCCAGCAGCGCCAGCGCACCATCGTTCGCGTGACCGAATCGATCCTGCGCTTTCAGCGCGAGTTCTTCGAGAAGGGCTCCGCCTATCTCAAACCGCTCATTCTGCGCGACGTGGCCGACGACATCGGCATGCACGAATCGACGGTGTCCCGCGTAACCACCAACAAGTACGTCCACACCCCGCAGGGCATCTTCGAGCTGAAGTATTTCTTCAACTCGGGCATTACCCGCAGCGATGGCGACGACCTGGCCTCCGAAGCGGTCAAGCTCAAGATCAAGCAAATCGTCGCCAACGAAGACCCCAAGCATCCGCATTCGGACCAACGAATCGTCGAGTTGCTCCTTGAACAGAACATCGAGATCGCGCGACGAACCGTGGCCAAGTACCGAGAGCAACTGCGGATCCAACCCAGCAGCAAACGCAAACAAGTATTCTAGCCGACCCCGTCCTCTCTTCACAACGTCCCCTGGAGGCCCATCCGATGCAGCTTTCAACCACCTTCCGCCACATGGAAGCTTCCCCCGCAGTCAAAGACTACGCCGAGGAACGCCTGGAGAAGATCAAGAAGTACTTCAGCCGCGATCCCATCGCCGCGCACGGGACGTTTTCCGTCGAGCGCAATCATAACCACACCGCCGAGTTCTCGCTGACCCTGCCCAACGGCATCGCCATCCAGGCGCGCGAGACGACGGAAGACATGTACTCGTCCATCGATCTGTCGGTGGCGCGCATCGAGCGCCAGGTGCGCAAGTGGAAGGAGAAGATCCGCACCCACAAGCCGCACGGCGGGCCACGCCTGCAGGTTCGTCAAACGGTTCTCGCCGCGGAGAACTTGGAGCCACAACCCGGCGCCGCGGCCGATGCCAAACCCGCGATGGGAGAAATCCCGGTCATCCGCGACGCCACCGAGGAGGTACGCACCCTCTACGTGCGCGATGCCGCCATGCAGATCAACCTGGTCGAGCGAGACGTCCTGGTATTCGTCGACGCAGAGAAGAACTCCCTCTCGGTCATCTACCGCCGCAAGGACGGCAACTACGGCCTTATCGAGACCGGCGTGGTCGCGCCCACCGGCTAGGTGCGGTTGGGACCGAGCAGTACAGGTCATACCATGAAGGTCGTCGATTTCCTTTCTCCCGACGCCATCATCCCCGCCCTGGCGGGCGCGACCAAGGGCGAGGTATTGGCCGAAATGGCGGCCTTTCTCTGCGCGCGCCAGACGGCCGTCATTGGCCAAAGCGCCATCGAAGCGCAGGGCCTTTGCCGCGTGCTCGAGGAACGCGAGCTCTTGGCCTCGACGGCCATCGGCGATGGCATCGCGATCCCGCACGGAAAGGTCGATACCATCGATCGCTTGGTGGGCGTGCTTGGTCGATCGGTGCCCGGGCTCGCTTTCGACTCCATCGACGGCAAGCCGACCCACATCGTGTTCATGCTGGTGGCGCCGTCGAACTCGGCCGGCGCGCACCTCAAGGCCCTGGCGCGCCTCTCGCGCCTATTTCGCGACGCAGGCTTCCGTCAGCGTCTGCTCGACGCCCCCGACGGCTCCACCATGTACCAAATCATCGCCGAGGAGGACAGCAAGTATTGAGTGACAACGGCGGCTTGGCGACAACCCTCACGGTTCGTTCCCTGTTGAGCGAGGCCGCCGGCCTGAGGCTTGTCCTCTTGGCCGGCGAGTCGGGCCTCGGCCGCCGCGTCACTTTCCACCGCGTGCAGAAGCCCGGCTTGGCGCTGGCGGGTTTCGTTCGCCAGGTCCAACCCGAGCGCGTGCAGATCCTGGGGGCCACCGAGCTCGCATACCTGGCCAGTCTGCCCGTCGAGGAGGCCCGCCACGGCATCGAAACCTTCATGGCGCTCGAGCCGGCCTGCATCGTGGTGACCAAGGGGCTCGACGTCCCCTCCGAGCTGTTCGAGGCCGCGGACCGCCTGGGCGTACCTCTGTTGCGAACACCCCTGCGCTCGTCGGTCGCCATCCAGTCGATTCAAAGCTACATCGAGCGCGAGCTCGCGCCCACGGCCAGCATCCACGGCGTTCTCATGGACGTGCTCGGGGTCGGTATCCTTTTGCTCGGCAAGAGTGGCATTGGAAAATCCGAGGCCGCCCTCGAGCTTGTCATGCGCGGTCACCGCATGGTCGCCGACGATCTGGTCGAGGTCCGCCGCAGCGCCCACGACTTGCTGGTGGGTTGGTCGGCCGAGCTCATCAAGCACCACATGGAGGTACGCGGGATCGGCATCATCAACATCAAGGACATGTTCGGCGTGGCCTCGGTGCGCGACGAGAAGCGCATCGAGCTGGTCATGGAGCTGGTGCGCTGGGAGGAGTCCGAGGCAGCGGATCGCGTGGGGCTCGACGACCAGACCTATCCCATTCTCGACGTGCCGGTGCCCATGTTGCGCATCCCGGTCAGCCCCGGCCGCAACGTCAGCTCGCTGGTCGAGGTCGCGGCGCGCAACCGGCTGCTCCAGGTGCGTGGCCACCACGCCGCCCGCGAGTTTCAGGAACGCCTGGATCAAGCCCTGGCCGAAGCCAGACAGCGCCGCTTCCGCGGTGACGTGGAGTAGCCATGAAGCTGGTCGTGATCACGGGCGTTTCCGGGGCGGGCAAGACCACGGTCAAGAGCGCGCTGGAGGATCTCGGCTTTTACTGCGTGGACAACCTGCCCATCGCGCTTCTGCCCAAGTTCATCGAGCTTCTGGCCGGCCGCGACGAGGTCACGCGTGCCGGGTTGGTAGTGGATGCGCGCAGTGGCGACTTTCTCACCGACACCTCGCGCGTGCTCTCCGACCTGCGGGCGGCGGGACATTCCATCGACGTCCTCTTCCTGGATGCGCCAAGCGAA
Organism: uncultured delta proteobacterium; assembly: GCA_963824555.1. Classification (GTDB taxonomy): domain Bacteria; phylum Myxococcota_A; class Polyangia; order Fen-1088; family Fen-1088; genus Fen-1118. The sequence continues at coordinate 249,158 of CAWGPW010000017.1, forward strand.
ATCATCTTGCGGCGGTTCTCCGAAACGCGCCGACGGCACCCCCTGCTCGGCAAGGACATCCGGTCGGACATCGAGGCCGAACGCACCCGGCTTGCGGCCTTGCGCGCCGAGGCCACCGCCGTCATCGACACCGGCGAGCTCAACGTCCACAGCCTGCGCGCCATCGTGCTCGGCCGCTACGGCCGCGCCGACGGCAACCTGGCCGTCACGGTCATGTCCTTCGGGTTCAAGTACGGCCTGCCCACCGAGGCCGATATCGTTCTCGACGTCCGCTTCCTGCCCAACCCCTTCTTCGTCAGCACCCTGTCGGCCCTGTCGGGCGAGGCCGAGGCCGTGCGCAGCTACGTCATGGAAAGTCAGGAGACCAAGCTCTTCCTGGAAAAGGCCGAGGAATTGCTCACCCTGTGCGTGGCGGCCTTCGAGCGCGAAGGTAAGACCTACGCCACCATCGCCATCGGATGCACTGGCGGGCGACATCGCTCGGTGGTCGTCGCCAATGAGCTCGGCCAGCGTTTGGGGGCCTTCCAGGTTGAAGTTAAACACCGTGACATCTTGCGAGGACGAACCATGCCGGGAATCGAGGTCCAGAAGTGAATTTCCAAATAGCGAAGAACCTCGCTATCGCTATGTCGGTCGAAAGATGTAAGCTATTCGAGGCAGCGATCCTCAAGCGCGGGCGGTTGAAATACGATGTCTTCCACAGGGAATAGGACGATTGAACCTATGGTGGGCGTTGTCGTCGTGTCGCACGAGCAGGTTGCCTTTGCGCTTATCGAGGCCGCGCGGCGTGTGGTGGGAACCATCCCCAACATCGCTGCCGCCTGCGTCTCCGCAGGCGAGGACAGCGCCTCGATCATGCACAAGGTGGCGCAGGCGTGTGGCCAAGTGGACGACGGGGCCGGCGTGCTCTTGCTCGTGGATGTCTTCGGTTCGACGCCCTTCAACGTGTCCATGACCATGGCCGACGGTACCCGCGCCGCCGAGGTTGTGTGCGGCGTGAACCTGCCCATGCTGCTCAAGCTGGCCACGCTCGACCGCTGCAAACTGTCCCCGGCGATGCTGGCCATGGAGATGCAAGAATGCGGCAGGCGTTCCATTCGCATCGGATCCGAATTGACCGGCAAAGTGACCGTGGGGGGGAAGCTCTGACGTGGCGGAGTCCGAACAGCTCGTCGCACGCCAAGAACGAAAAATACGCAATCGCGCCGGAATGCACGCGAGAGCGGCGGTGAAGTTCGTCCAGCTCGCCGCCCACTACAAGTCCGAAATCAAGGTCATCAAGGACGGCAGCAGCGTCAACGGCAAGAGCATCATGGGTCTTTTGACCCTGGTGGCGGCGTTGGGCCTCAGCATCGTCATCGAAGCCGAGGGTCCCGACGCCGAGGAGGCGGTGGCGGCCCTGGGTGCCCTGGTCGACAACGGTTTCGGCGAAGGCGTGGTCGATGATTAGGCTGGCCGGCGTAGGCGCATCGCCCGGCATCGCCATGGGCGTGGCGCATTTTCTCGGCGGCCGCGTCGAGGTGCAAGAACGACGCATCTTCACCGACGAGGTCGACCAAGAGCTGCACCGGTTCGAAGACGCACTGGCGCGCAGCGACGCCCAGCTTCGCCGCATCCAGCAGCAGATCGCCGACCAGGTCGGCGACGGCCAGGAATACCGCATCCTGGAAGCCCACCGCATGATGCTGGCCGACGTCCATCTCGTCGCGGAGACCAGCAAGATCATTCGCCACGATCAAGTGTCGGCGGAATGGGCCTTGCGGCGCGCCCTGGACCAGATCCAAGTCGTCTTCGCCAGCATCGAGGATCCCTACTTCCGCGAACGCCGCAGCGACATCGACATGATCGGCGAGCGCATCCTGCGCAACCTGCTCGGCATGACCCCGCCCGGACACGAAGGCGTGCCCAAGGGGGCCGTGGTGTTCGCCCACGATCTTTCCCCGGCGGACATCACCCAGCTCGGCCGCGCGGGCGTCAGCGGGTTCTTCACCGAAGGCGGGGGCAAGACCTCGCACGCGGCGCTGGTTGCGCGCGCTCTCGGTCTGCCGCTCGTGGCCGGGGTCCAGGATTTCATCAAACACATCCGCACCGGCATGACGGTCATCGTCGACGGCGGACGTGGCGAGGTTATTCTGGAACCCGACTTCGGCATCCAGGAGCGCTTCGCGGATCGGGCGGCGCGGGATCTCGTGCAAGCCGAGCGCCTGGCCAAGGCGCGCGAGGCGCCCGCGACCACGCTCGACAACGTGCGCGTGCAGCTCGCGGCCAACGTCGAATTGCTCGAAGAGATACCGGTTTCCGTCGAGCTCGGCGCCGACGCCGTGGGACTGTTCCGCACCGAGTTCCTCTACCTGGAGCGCTCGACCCTGCCCACCGAGGAAGAGCAATACCAGCACGCAGTGGCGGCGCTCAAGGCCATGGAAGGACGCAGCGTGGTCTTCCGAACCCTGGACCTGGGCGGGGACAAGCTGCCCATGTCGGTGCGTATTCCCGCGGGCAACAACCCGGCCCTCGGCCTGCGGTCGATCCGCTATTCCCTGTGGCGCCGCGATCTCTTCCGCTCGCAGCTGCGCGCTTTCTATCGGGCGGCGGCGGTGGGACCGCTGCGTATCATGTTTCCCCTCATCTCCGGCGTGGCCGAATGGCGCATCGTGCGAGAAATCTGCGCCGACGTGTGCGACGAGCTGGCCAAGGAGGGCCTGGAGCACGACCGCAATGTCCCGCTCGGCGCCATGGTCGAGACCCCCAGCGCGGCCATCATCGCCGACTTTCTCTCGGACGAGAGCGAGTTCCTGTCCATCGGCACCAACGACCTCATTCAATACGCCCTGGCCGCCGATCGCCAGGACGAACACGTGGGTTACCTCTACCACCCGCTCCACCCGGCTATCCTGCGCTCCATCCAGACCGTGGTCGTGGCCGCCAACAAATGCGGCAAGCCCGTCGCAATGTGCGGCGACATGGCCGGCGACCCACGATTTACATGGGTCCTGCTCGGACTGGGTCTGCGATCGCTGTCCATGGCGCCGCGTCAGATCCCCATGGTCAAGTCCATCATCCGCTCGACCCGGCTCAGCGAGACGCAACAGCTGACCGAGGAAATCATGGTCTTGCGAACCGAGGACGAGATCGAAGAGGTCGTAAGCCGCACCATGCGGCAGCGGTTTCCACTGGAGTTCAGCGAAGAGGCGTAGCGTCGACCGCAGCGTCATCATCAAGCGCGGCCGCCGATGCAAAAACAGGTGCTGCCCAAAGCCAGCCCATTATGACATGGCTCATCACCCGCCGAGTTGACAGCAAGTGCGCCCTGCCTGCGAAATCCGCCGTTTGCGAAGATCGCTCTCGTGGCACTGACGATTCGGAAAGCTTCTATGCCCTTATGTGTAGAAGTTTGGCGGTATTGCGCCTACAGCGTCCCATACTGGAAACTCGTCGAACTCAACCTCTCTGCAACCGGTAGGAACACGAACATGCGTAGAACCAAGCTCGCCCTCCTCGCCTCCTTCGCCCTCCTAGTAGGAACTCTCGGCGCATGTGGAGGCCGCAGTGCCCTCAGGGTCACGTACGACGCCGGAGAGGCGGATGACGGCCTCGGCCTCGACCTCACCGACGCCCAACTGGATGGCAAGAACGACGGGAAGTCCGACGGCGTGGTCACCGCGGATGGCGCGACGGCTGACACGGCCAGGGGGGATTCCGCGCCGGTCGACCTCGCAACCGACACCCCTCGAACCGATACGCCCATCACTACGGACACGCGCGATGCAGGCGTGCGCGATGGAAGCTTGATCGACGGCAATGGCATCGCCACGGACGGCAGCGCCGACGCGGCCCCCATCCTGGCCGGCATCGAAATCACTCCGCCCAGCCCAACCATCGCGGTCGGAATTCCCTACACCGGCCTCGTGGTCACAGCCCTCATGTCCGACGGCACGACCTCGGATGTCACCGCGACCTCGACCTACGCGTCCAGCGACACGACCGTGGTCCAAGTCTCGGGACACGCCCTAAGCGGCCTCAAGGCTGGCTCGGCCACCGTCACCGCGACCTACCAAGGAAAGACCGCCGCGGCGAAAGTCACGGTCACGGCTTCGCCGCTGCAGAGCATTTCCATCGACGGCGTCGCTCCGGTTTCGGTCGGGCAATCCATCCTCATCACCGCCACCGGCATCTTTGCCGACGGGACCAAACAGGACATCACGGCGCAGGCAACGTGGACGTCGGGGGACACCACCCTTGCCACAGTTGCCCTCGATAGCGCCAGCGCGAGGGAGAAGGTCACCGGCATCAAGGCCGGCACGGTATCCGTCATCGCCGTTCTTTCCGGAGTCACAGGCAAGGCCGCGATTACCGTGACCACGGCGACCTTGACCGCCATCAACGTCACGCCGGCGCTGGCCATCATCCAAAGCGGCGTCTCGCAGCAGTTCCAGGCCACGGCGACTTATTCCGACGGCACGACCGGAGATGTGACGGCGCAAGCCACATGGGCTTCGAGCAACACCGCGGTCGCTACCGTCACCGCAGGCGCCGCGGGGGTCGTCGTGCGGGCCGTGGCCACCGGATCCGCGACCATTTCCGCCAGCGTTGGAACCGTCACGGGCTCGACCTCGGTCACGGTGACGGCACCCACCCTCTTGTCCATCGCTCTCACGCCAGCAACCTGGTCACCCAATGTGGGCGCCACGCAGAACTTCGTCGCCACCGGCACGTACTCGGACAACACCACGGCCGACGTGACCCTCTCGGCGACGTGGGTCTCGACCAACACCACCGCCTTCTCGGTCTCCAACGCCGCAGGACAGAGGGGACAGGCCACGGCGCTGGCCGTGGGCAACGGCCAAGTCCAGGCAACTCTCTCCGGGGTCACTGGAAGCGCGACGGTCACCGTGTCGACGTCGGCTCTTGTCAGCATCGCGGTGACACCCAATCCACTGGCGCTGGTCCTCGGCCTGACGGGCTCGCTGGTCGCGACCGGCACCTATCAAAATGGGACCACGCAGACTCTCACGACCCAAGCGGCGTGGACAGTGACCGACCCGACCATCGCCAGCGTGTCCAATGCCACCAGCACAGCCGGTCAGGTTTCGGGCGTCGCCGTGGGTTCGACCACGGTGGTCGCCACGCTTTCGGGGATCAGCGGCAAGGCGACGGTGGCTATCGCCCAGGCCAAACTGACCGCCATCACCGTGACACCGGCGACGGCCAGCATCAGCGCAGGTGCCAAGCAGCCGTTCACGGCCACCGGCACCTACGACAATGGCGCAACTCCCGACATCACGACGCAAGTAACCTGGTCGTCGAGCGATATCACCGTTGCCCAGGTCTCGAACGCGGCGGGCAGCAACGGAATCGCCACATCCCTCGTCGCCGGCACGTCCACCATCGCCGCCACCATGTCTGGTGTTTCAGGCAGCGCCACCTTGACCGTCGGAGCCCCGCTGCTGTCATCCATCATGATCGCCCCAACCAGCGCCAGCATCGAGGTTGGCAACACCCAGGCCTTCACCGTGACGGCGGTCTACCAGAACGGCACCACCGCCGCGGTCGCCGGAACCTGGGCCTCCTCGGATACGGCGGTGGCCACCATCGCGGCCGGCGCCGGTGGCAGGCGGGTCGTGGCCACGGGCGTGGCCGCCGGGACCTCCACCATCACGGTCACCTACCAGGGCCTTACGGATAGCGCCTCGTTGACGGTCACCGCCATTCCGACCCTGGTCGGGCTCACGGTCACGCCGGCCAACCCGGCCAGCATTCTCGTCGGAGCCACCCAACAGTTCCAGGCCACCGCCGTGTTCAGCAATGGCAGCACCAACGTGGTCACTGGAACCGCTAGCTGGACTTCTTCGGATCCGAATGTTGCCTCGGTCGCGAACGGCGGCGGCGGGCCCGGCGGCGGCGGGCCCGGCGGCGGCGGCCGCGGCCTGGCCACCGGCGTCGGAGCCGGCACGGCCACCATCACGGCGACTTACAATGGATTCACCGCAACTGCGTCGCTCACCGTACGCAATCCGACCCCGACCGGCTTGCTCGTGACCCCATCGACGGCCTCAGTCTTCGTCAACGGAACACAGCAGTTCACCGCCTCGGTCACGATGGACGACGGCACCACCCAGACGGTGACGAATACCACGTCGTGGACCACCTCCAACGGGGCCGTCGCCAGCATCACGACCGGTGGTGGCGGACCGTTCGGTGGTGGCGGACGCGGACTCGCCACGGGCATCGCTGCGGGCACCGTCACCATCACTGCCACCTACAGTGGATTCACCGCGACCGCGTCGCTGAGCGTTTCCGCCGCGACCCCATCCACCATCGTGGTCACGCCGGCGACGCCATCCGTCCAGGTCGGTCAGACACAGGTCTTCGTGGCCACGCTTGTCTACAGCGATAACACCACTGCCGTCGTCACCGGTCAAGCAACCTGGAGCTCGTCCGATGCGTCGATCGCCACCATCACGACCGCGGGTGGCGGGCCGCTCGGTGGTGGCGGCGGAGGGACCGCGACCGCCATCGCCACGGGTTCGTCAACCATCACCGCAACCTACGGCGGGCTGTCGGGCACGGCCACGCTGACCGTCACGGATGCGCCCCTGGCCTACGTCCAGGTGACGCCAACGAATCCGAGCATTCCGGTGCAAGCCTTCGCGCAACTCACCGCGACCGCCGTATTCACCGACAACTCGACCCGCAACGTGACCGCGCTCGCGACCTGGAGCTCTTCCAACGCATCCGTCGCCGTGGTGACGAATTCTGGCGGCACCATCGGACGCGTCACCGCGGTGGCCGAGGGCACCGCGACCATCACGGCGACCTACCAAGGCTCGCCGGGATCTACGGTGATCACGGTTGCCGGCAGCGTGCAATCCATCACCGTGACACCGGCCGATCCGACCACGGCGCTCGGGCTCCCGGTCGCATTCGTGGCCACGGCCATCCTCTCCAACAACGCCACCTTGGTCGTCACCGGGAACGCGTCGTGGGTTACCTCGGATCCCACGGTCGCGACCGTGACGGCGGCCGGCGTGGCGACGCCCGTCAAGGCGGGTTCGGCCACCATCACGGCAACCTTCCTGGGCAAATCCGGCACCAGCACTCTGACCGTCAGCCCGGCCACACTCTCCTCCATCGCCATTGTTCCAAATCCGATCTCCCTGGCGATCGGCGGCGGCCAGCAGCTAACCGCGTCCGGAACCTACAGCGACGCCACGACGAGGGATCTTACAAGCGTGGCGACCTGGCTCTCATCCTCGCCCTCTGTCGCGGTGGTATCGAATGCCAGTGCATCCCGTGGCCTGCTGACCGCTGTCGGCTCCGGCTCGACCACGGTGACAGCGGCATTCCAAGGCATCACCTCCACAGCCGACACCGTGACAGTGCCCTGATCCTTGCCTCCGAAGCCGTCGACTGTCTGAGGTTCTCTCCTCTCCAGACGGTTTCCGGCCTCGGAGATCTCTTGCCCTCCGAGGTTGGTGGCGGTCGACAAGTTCCTCCCTCTTGCCGTTGCCGGCCTCGGACGGCCCTTTTCTGCCGTCCCGCGCGACCGAGGGTTGCTCAGACGCGCAGGATGAATCCAACCGACTGCCCCGTGGACCGTCCCGCGCCTCTGAATGAATAGAAGCGGCGGCCGCCATCGCACCGGGTGCAGTCGTCGCTGACGTCGATGTTCTCACGCGGGACGCCGGCGGCCTCCAGCTCGAGTCGCTGGAATCGACGCAGATCGATGCGCGTCTTGCGGCCCGGGGTTCGGACCAGAACGCCGCTTTTCCCAGCCAGCGGCATGGCCGCGACGAACGCCGCCTCGACCTCGCCACCAACCTCGAAACAACACGAACCGATGCAAGGCCCAAGCGCCACGTGTAGATCTTCCGGCCTGCATCCGAGCTCGGCAAACACGGCCTCGACGCCAGCCCGGGCCATCCCCGCCACCGTTCCACGCCACCCTGCGTGCAAGGCCGCGCAGGCCCCCGTGCGCGAGCAAGCCATCAGGATCGGCGTGCAGTCGGCCACATGAACCGAAAGTCCCAGGCCAGGCTCGTCGGTGCACAGCCCATCCGCCTGCTCGGCGACGACGCCGGCCGGTTCGTCGTGTCTGCCGACCCGAACGATCCGAACACCGTGGACTTGCGAGGCTCGCAACATCGACGAGGCACCGGAGGCGACCAAGAGACGGCGATGGTTTTCGCCCACGCAAGCCGGGTCGTCGCCCCATTTCCAGCCCAGATTCAACGCATCGAAGGGTGGAACGCTCACGCCGCCCGCGCGCGTGGTGAAGCCGTGGCGAAAGCCGGCCGGCATCCGTGCCGAGACCAAGAGCGGCACCTCCACACCATCACCGAGAGAAACGACGCGCGTGTCCATCAGCGTACAAGCTGCCGCAGGGCCGCGAGCGCGGCCATGAAATCTTCAGGAGGCGCGGACTCGAATTCCACCCACTTGCCGGACCTCGGGTGATGGAAGCCGAGGACGCGCGCGTGCAAGGCCTGGCGGCCAAGCTGCTTCGCGATGGCACGCAGGTTCTCGTCGCGCGGCGGGCGGCCGTAGGTCGCGTCGCCGAGCAGAGGACACCCCATGGCGGAAAAATGGACGCGCACCTGATGCGTGCGCCCGGTCTCGAGCTGCGCCTCCATGCGCGAAGCGCCGCCCAGGGGTTCGATCAAGCGCCAGTTGGTCACCGCGCGCTTGCCCGTCCTGACCTTGATACTGAACTTCTTGCGGTCGTGGGGATCACGCCCGATGAGGGTATCGATCTTCCCCGAAGCATGGACGGGCCGGCCCACCGCCAGCGCCTCGTAAACGCGCTTGATGCGATGGATTTTGAAATCGGCGCCAAGACCCGTCATGGTCGCATCGTCCTTGGCCACCACCAACAGACCCGAGGTGTCCTTGTCGATGCGGTGGACGATGCCCGGTCGGAGCTCGCCGCCGATGCCGCGCAGGTCACGGCAGTGCGCCAGCAGGGCGTTGACAAGGGTTCCGTCGTCGTGCCCGGCCGCCGGGTGAACCACCAAACCAGGCGGCTTGTCCACGACCACTAGGTGCTCGTCCTCGAAGACCACGCGCAAGGGGATGTCCTCGGCGAGGAGCTCGACTTCACGCACGCGCGGAGGCGTCCACACGACCGTGTCGCCCGCGCGAACCTTCTGCGAAGGCGACGCCACCTTGCCGTTCAGGGTGACCGCGCCCTCGCCGATATGGCGCGAGAGCTGGGTACGCGACACGCTCGCGACGCATTCGGCCAGCACCACATCAAGCCGCCGACCCGCGGCTTCGCTGCCCAACGTGAAGGTGCGCGGCGGCTCGGGGGCCGCCGTGGGCGCTACAACACCCACCTGTCGCGCGCCCGTCACCAAATCTTGGACTTGATGTTCTGTCCGCGCTGCTTGAGCAAGATGTCCACCAGGGCGCGATCGAACAGGTTGGTGGCCGCGATTTCGGGCGTCACGCGGGCCCTGAAGTGCTGTCGGCCTTCTTCGATCTCTTCCTTCATCGAATCGAACAAGGTGTCGTTCTGGATGCCCTGAACCAGCTTGGCCTCGTTGTACATGGCCAGATCCGAAGCGATCGCGCGGGCGAACTGACGCGCCCTTTCCGGCTTGTCGATCAGCGGTGGCATGACCCTAAAGTACCTGATTCCTGGACAACGTGCGAATGAGTTTGCAGGTTGGCTGTCTCGTTTCTAGACTGAGAAACAAGCCCATGCGCAAAATCGCCCTCCCCGCCGCCATCGCCCTGGCCCTATGCCTGGCTGGTTCGACCCGCGCCGCCGATGACAGTTATGAGGTCAGCAAGACCGACGCCAGTCTGACCGTGGGAGGCAAGGGCAAGGCCAGCGTCACCATATCGGCCAAGAAGGGCTGGCACATCAACGCGGAAGCCCCCCTCACCCTCAAGCTCGCGCCGCCGCCGGGCGTGGAAGTGGACAAGGCGAAACTTGGGCGCGGCGATCTGACCATGTCGAACGAGAAGTCGGCGCGCTTCGATGTGGGCCTAACCGCCACCGAGCCGGGCAAGAAGATCGTCGAGGCCGAGGCCGGATTCGTGCTGTGTCAAGAAGACTCGTGCCGGCCCATCAAGGAAAAAGTAGCGCTCGCCGTCGATGTGGCCTCGCCCAAGCCATCAAGGGGCAAACAACCGGCAAAGAAGAAATAGGTCAGCTGAATGCGCGAATGATTGCCTCGGTCTTGCGCACGAGGGCGGGCGTAAAGGTGCCCACGATGGTTGCCACCAGCCGTTCTGGACGCAGGATTTCCTTGGCCACGTCTTGCACCTCGGTCGCGCTGACTCTGGCCATCCGGCGATAGCGCTCGGCAGGGCTGCGCAGCGGACGGCCGAAGAGCATGCTGTCGCCAAACCAGGCGCACAACCCCTCGACATCGTCGAAACCTGCTTCCAGGTCGCGCGCGTATCGGCGCTTGGCTTTGTCGAGCTCGGCGGCGGAAGCGGTCGTATCGCGCAACTCGGAGAGAATGGCCAGGACCTCCCGGACCAGTTCCGGAAGCTTTGCCGCCCCACAAGCGGCGGAGATTTCGACCAGGGAGGTGTCCCCTAGCGGATCCAGCCCAGCATTGACCTGATAGGCCAGGCCCCTGCGGTCGCATACACGGTAATGCAGCGGCGTCGACATGCCGTCGTCGAGCAGGCGCAACAGCGCGACCAACGCCGGGTAGTGCGAATGAAGGTCGGCAAGAGCGCGAAACAGGAACTGAACCTCCACCTGCGCGGAGTCGGTGCGGACGCCGTGAAACGTGAGACCAGGCAGCTTCTTCGGCGCGGGACGAGAAGCCTGGCGCTGCCCCGTGGCCAATCCGCCAAAGGCCCGCTCGGCCATGGCCATGACCTGTCCGTGCCCGACAGGTCCCGCAACGGCCAACACCAAGTTGCGCGCGCCGTGGAAGCGGCGGAAGTGCGCGATCACGTCGTTGCGGGTGAAGCGCCGGATGTTTTCCTCGGGGCCGGTGATGGGAAAACCGAGGGGATGGCCGAGCCATGCGTGGCTGCGACCGACATCGTCGATATTCACGCGCTGGCCCCGCTCGTCGAAGTCCTCGAGGATTTCCTCGAGCACCATGGCGCGTTCAAGCTCGATGTCCGAGAAGAGGGGCCCGGTGAAGAGATCGCCAAGGATACGTAGAACATCGCCAAGCTCGCGGGGATGGAACTGCACCTGATAGAGCGAATAGTCTCGGCCGGTTTCTCCGCACAGCATTCCACAGCGCTCTTCGATGGCGCGGTTGAGTGCGAAGGAAGAAGGAAACCCCGCCGAGCCGCGAAAGAGCATGTGCTCGACGAAGTGGGACAGCCCGTTCGTCCGCGCGGTCTCGTAGCGTGAACCGGTGCGCACGTAGAGCCCGACTGCGGCGGCGTGCAGGTGCGGGGTCTCGATATCCACCACGCAGAGGCCGTTGCGCAGACGCCCCTTCGATACCTGGGCGGGAAAGGGAATCAAATCCACGGGCGTAAGCTCGCGACGAGCATGGGCGTGAGACGGCATATCGTGCAGGGCAGTCTACACGCTGGATTCGTCAAACGCTGCCAGAGTGCACCAGGCCGGGCCGAGAGCCCTACTTTTCCCCGGCCCTTCTTCCCCAATATTCGTCGCAACTCTTCTAACCCAGGGCTTTCGGTTTGCTACCTTAGTCCGATGAAGATCGTGACCTGGAACGTCAACGGCATACGGGCGCGCAAAGATGAAGTGGTCGCCTTCATCGAACGCGAGCGTCCCGATGTGCTTTGCCTGCAAGAGCTGAAGGCAACTTTGCCCCAGATTCCGGAAGTATTGGCAGAGATTGCCCCTTACTGGTGCTACTGGCACGGCAGCAAGGGCTACTCGGGTGTGAGCATTCACGTGCACAAGGACCAGTGCGCCGACCGGCCGAAGTTTTGGCATCCCGAGTTCGACCACGAGACTCGGATCGTCGTTGCCGACCTTGGCCTTCTTTCCGTCGCTTCGATTTATGTCCCGAATGGAGGCAAGAATTATGAGGCCAAGCTGGTGTTCTTGCGAGCGCTGGAAGAGTACGTGGCCGCAGCACGCGCTCTCGGACGCCCTTACGTGCTGTGTGGAGACCTGAACGTGGCCCGTGCAGAAGACGACGTCCATCCCAAGCTGCGCGATCCGCGTCTGGTGGGCCAGCGACCCGAGGAGCGCGCTTTCATCGAGCGAATCCTTGAACGGGGTGCATTGCGCGACGTCGGACGAGACCTCGATCCCCACAACGCTTCGCTTTTCACCTGGTGGGCGCCGTGGCGGAACATGCGCGCGAGAAACATGGGCTGGCGCCTCGACTATGTTCTCGCCACACAGGGCCTGGCCGCCAGGGCGACCCGCTCTCGGGTCGAAAGAGAGACCAACAGCAGCGACCACGGCCCCGTCATTGTCGAGCTCGATGGGGTCTGAAGTAACTTGATCGCGACCACGTCTGCTTTGCCGCGCTTACCAGCCACGATGCCACGGCCAAGGCTCTCGTTATCGATCTCGGTCGGGAGATTGGATTCGACGCGGTAGACGCACGCACCTTGCACAATTCCCGTTTACTGAGCCTCCGGTACGCTGCAAGCTCCTCCCTGTCCGTCGCGATGGCAGCCCCTCTACCCCGTGCTTTCTACGCAAGGCCTTCACCGGTCGTGGCGCAAGAATGCCTCGGCAAAATCCTGGTGCTCGAGAACGAGGACGGACCGCTGTCAGGCCGTATTGTCGAAACCGAAGCCTATCTGGGCATCCCGGACAAGGCTGCGCACAGCTACAACGGGCGTCGCACGCTTCGCAACGAGGTGATGTATGGACCACCCGGTCATGCTTATGTCTTCCTCGTCTATGGCCTGCACGACCACCTGAACCTCGTCACCTGCGCACCAGGCGATCCTTGCGCGGTCCTCGTGCGGGCGGTGGAGCCTCTTTCCGGCGAGGGTCGGATGCGAGAGCGGCGGTCCGTCGAAACCCTGACAGCTCTCACCAGCGGGCCAGGCAAGCTGTGCCGCGCTTTCGGGATCGACCGCGGCTACAACGGCCACGATCTCTGTTGCTCACCCCTCTTCCTCATTGACGGACCGGCGCCCGCGCGCGTAGTGCGCACGGCGCGAATAGGGGTCGAGTACGCCGGAGCCTGGGCCAGGCGACGCCTTCGCTTCATCGATCCCGACAGTCGCTTCGTGTCTCGACGGCGAACCGGACGCGGACGCTAAATCGGTCACAGCTCCATCAGATCATGGGTAAGCATGGTCAAGCGCACCTTGCTCGCGGGCGGCACCCTGCTGATCGACCTCGATCGACATCCAACCGATGAGAAACCCGCTTCCATGGTCGTCTTCAATCCGCATCATGCGTGACGGGAAAGGCGAGGGAACGGGAGTTCGTCAGCCCCTCTCTCAGCCGTGCTAGAAAGCGCCGTGGATTCGAGCAGGGCCCGCATCCGGCTCGTGGTCAACGCCGATGGCTTCGGGCTGTCGGCCGCGCGGACGCGTGGGATTCTCGCCGCCCACCGAAGCGGGATCGTGACCAGCACCTCCGTGCTCGGCATCGCCGATGATCCCGCATCCATCAAGGCCGAGCTGGGCACGAGCCCCACCCTTGGGATCGGCGTCCTGCTCAGCTTGGAAGATGGAGCGCCCGTGTCCAAGCCCGAGGCGGTGGCGTCGCTACTCGATGAACATGGCCGGTTTCCGTCGCGCGAACGCGACATCCTCCTCAACTGGGCCAAGGTCGCCATACAGCCCGCGCACCTCGAACAGGAATTCGACGCCCAGGTGGCGCGCTTGCGCGACCTGGGGTTGGTCATCGACCACCTGTGCGCGCGGGGAGGCGTCGGATTTCTTCCCGTGGTCGCGCAGGCCATGGAGAAGGTAGCGCGCCACCACGGCATCGCGGGCCTGCGCACAGCCGTCGAACGGCCAACCCTGGCGTGGACGGTGGATCTGCCGCGGGGCCTGGCCACGGCCGCCCTGGGCGCCCTGGCCTGGTATAGCCGTCGCCAGCTCGGGTTGCGCCGCCATGGTCCGCAGAGTTGGGGCACCTTCGAGCGCGGTCGTCTCGACGAGATCCGCATTCTGGAAATCCTTGGCCGCCTGGGTCCGGGCAGCCACGAGCTCATCTGCCAACCCGATCTCGATCCGGCAGGACAAGAACCGCCTCGACGCGGCGAGGTCGATGCCCTCGGCTCGCCCCGGGTGCGCGAAGCCCTGGCCAGCCGCCCTATCGAGCTCTGCCGCTGGGCGGATCTATTCTGAGCTGGAGAAAGACTCTCGCGTCTTTGTGGCGCTGACCGCATAATCAAGTCAGGACATGGAGCAGCAGGACGATCTCCGCTCGACGCAGAGCTACTACGACCGCTTTTCGTCGAGCTATGAGCGAGAACGCCACCACGGTTACCACCGCCTCATCGACGAGCTGGAGCTGGAGTTGGTACGGCGCTACGGCAGCGGACGGGATATTCTGGAGGCCGGTTGCGGGACCGGGCTCTTGCTGGCCGAGGCTGCCCGGGTCGGGCGTTCGACCATCGGACTCGACCTTTCGCGCGGCATGCTGACGCACGCCCGAAACCGCGGCCTGCGCGTCGTACAGGGATCGCTCACCACCCTGCCCCTGCCCGATGCCTCGGTGGATCTCGTGTACAGCATGAAGGTACTGGCACACATTCCACCCATCCGAGAAGCCGTCGCCGAGATGGCCCGCGTAACCCGGCCCGGCGGTCATCTCCTCCTCGAGTTCTACAATCCGCGCTCTCTGCGCTACCTGGCCAAGGTGCTGGGCGGCGCCACTCCCATCGCCGAGGGCACCACGGATCGCGATGTCTTCACACGCTACGACACCTTGGACACCGCGCGCGCCTACTTGCCGCCCGACGTGGAATATATTGCGGTGCGCGGCGTGCGCGTGCTAACGCCCGCCTCCCGCGTGTTCGACATGCCGGTGATTTCCGGATTGTTCGATCGTGCCGAACGCATCGCTTGCGATTTGCCTTTGCTCCGCCACTTCGGCGGGTTCCTCATTCTCGTGGCGCGTAAACGCATCCCATGACCAGCCACAACGGGGACATCCTTATCGTCGATGACGAGCGCTCGATGCGCGAGTTCCTGGGCATCTACTTGCGCCGCGAGGGCTATCGCATCGAGGCGGCTTCGGGCGGGAACGAGGCCATCGCGTCGCTCAAGGCCCGAGCTTTCGACGTGATCATCACCGATCTGCGCATGCCGGACGTGGATGGCCTGACCATTTTGGCCGAAGCCAAGCGCACCCGGCCCGATACGGAGGTCATCGTCGTCACGGCCTTCTCCACGACCGAGACCGCCATCGCTGCCATGAAGGCCGGCGCCCATGACTACCTGACCAAGCCTTTCAAGATCGACGAGGTCGGCTTGGTCGTCGACCGCGCCATGGAGAAGCGCCGCCTGTCGCGCGAAAACCTGGCTCTGCGCGACGAGATCAAGGGGCGCTACAAGCTCGACCGGCTGCTGGGAAAATCCCCGGCCATGCAGCGGGTCTTCGACATCCTACGCAAGGTCGCGTCGACGAGAACCAGCGTGCTGCTCATTGGCGAATCG
The DNA here is from genome assembly GCA_963824555.1 of uncultured delta proteobacterium. Classification (GTDB taxonomy): domain Bacteria; phylum Myxococcota_A; class Polyangia; order Fen-1088; family Fen-1088; genus Fen-1118. The sequence continues at coordinate 264,698 of CAWGPW010000017.1, forward strand.
GGCACGGGCAAGGAGCTGGCCGCGCACGCCTTGCACGAGCTGTCGCCGCGCACCGATCGGCCTTTCGTGGCCGTCAACTGCGGCGCCATTCCGGAAACCCTACTCGAATCGGAATTGTTCGGACACATCCGGGGCTCGTTCACCGGCGCCAACGTGGACAAGCAGGGGTTGTTCGAGGCTGCCCACAACGGGACCTTGCTGCTCGACGAGGTCGCCGAGCTTCCCGGTCTCCATGCAAGTCAAGCTCCTGCGCGTCTTGCAGGAACGCAAGGTGAAGCCGGTCGGCGGGGTCAGCGAGCGTGAGGTGGATGTCCGCATCGTGGCCGCCACCAACCGCGACCTCGAAGCCGAGGTGGAGAAATCCACCTTCCGACAGGATCTCTACTACCGCCTGAACGTCATCCAGTTGCGCCTGCCTCCGCTGCGCGAGCGACGCGAAGATTTGCCCCTGCTCGTCGATCACTTCATCCGCAAGTTCTCCGCGGAGCACGGACGCAACGTGGTCGGCGCCGCGCCGGAGGTCATGTCGGCGCTCATGCTGTACCACTTCCCGGGAAACGTGCGCGAGCTGGAAAACATGATCGAACGCGCGGTCACCCTGTCCGCCACGGATTGGCTCGCCCTCGACGCATTCCCCAATCTCGCGGGACTGCAAGGCGAACAGCAAAGCCCGAGCACGGTCGGTCACTTGCCCGAAAGTGGCCTCGATCTGGAACACCACCTCGAGGACTACGAGCGTTCCATCCTCATCAAAGCCCTGGAAAGAACAGGAGGCAATCGCACCGAGGCCGCGCGCCTGCTCGGCGTCTCGTTTCGTTCCATGCGCTATCGGTTGTCCAAGCTCGGAGTCACCGGGGTCGATACGGGCGTCGAGCTGACCGCGCCTCCCCCCACTCCCGATTCCTAGCGTCATGGACGTGTCGCCCCAGAAACGGAATCGTGGCTCCGGCGCAATCCTGGTCGTCGGAATGCTGGCCGGCCTGGCCGCCCTTGGCGCCCTTGCCTTCGGCTGCCTCGAACGCACGACGCGCCTGCGGGCGACCTGGCCGCCCGAGGCCGATACCTTCTACCTGCCCCCCTCCTCCGCCTTGCGCATCGTTGGTCTTCGTCACAACGAACTGCTGGCGGATCTGATCCATGCCCGCGCCAACGTATACTTCGGCACGCAGCTGCACGCCCGGGTGCCGACGAAGTGGCTGGCGCAATACCTGGAAACCGCCATCGATCTGGACCCGAAATTCCAGCGTCTCTACCTCGCCGGGGCGGCCATGCTGATTTACAACGGTCAGAAGATCTCGCCCGACATGGTGCTGGCGGCCATCCACGTGCTCACGCGGGGTCGCAAGGCGTTTCCACTCGAGTGGGAATTTCCATTCCAGATCGGTTTCAATCTTCTCTTCGAGCTTCCGCAAGATGCGGGCGAGGACGATCCGCGGGTGCCAGGCTGGCGCCAGCAAGGTGTGGAGATGCTGAGACAGGCGGCGCTTTACGAGGGCATCCCTTACTACATCCCCAATCTCGTCGCGCGCATGTTGACCAAAAGCGGCGCCGACGATTTGGCCATCCGCCAACTTGAACAGTCCTACGCCGTGGCCACCAATCCCGAAGCCCGCGCCCAAATCAAGGGCAAGCTGTTCGCATTGCGCGGCAAGCTCTTCTCGGCGCAACTGGAGGAAAACCTTCACGCGTTCAACCGCATGATCGAGAGACGCTTTCCCGAGGCGCCAGAAGCCTTCTCACTGGTCGTGGGACCGCGCACCACCGCCCTCGGTATCCTCTCGCCGCCAGCCTCCCCTGCGCCATCCGCAGACACGCAATGAAGCTCATTCTTCCGCCTGCCGGCACCCTCAGACCGAACGACGAGCACGATCCCCTGCCCTATTACTACCGGCCATTCCTGGGCTGGCTCTATCGCAAGCGGCTGCGTATGGGGCTCGACCTTGTCCCCCGCAAGAGCACGAAGGTTCTCGAGGTCGGCGTGGGAAGCGGCATTCTGATCCCTACCCTGTCCTCGCACTTTCCCCACTACACCGGCACCGACTTGGTTCTCGCCGACGGGCTCGAACGCCTCGTTGCGCCCTCCTGCCAGGCCAACTTCGTGCAGGCCGATCTCCTGCGCGAATCCAGCCTACCGGAAACGAGCTACGATGTGGTGATTTGCCTGTCGGTCCTAGAGCACATTGCGGACGCGGACGGTGCCGCGTCTGCCCTGGCGCGAACCCTGGTCAAGGGTGGCACGCTCGTCGCGGGCTATCCCATGGTCAACAACCTGATGGCTGGTCTTTTCCGTGCCGTCGGCTTCCGGAATATCGAAGACCACCATGTCACCCCGCCCGCCGCCATCGATAGGGCGCTCCGACGCGTCCTGCGTCGTGGGCGGCGCAATACCATGCCTGCCTTCGCGCCCGTTCCGATGGCGCTCTACCAGTGCGCGGCCTGGGTGAAGGACTACTAGAGCACCGGACGGTTTGAAACCCGAGTGTCTTCCGAATTTTTCACCACAGAGGGCGCAGAGAACACAGAGATGAAAGAAGGGAAGAGGATCCGGATTTGAGATCCGAACCCCTTCTCTTCCGGTCTCTGTGCTCTCTGTGGTGAAAATCCTATGCGTTGTGCTCTTCGCGTGGAGAGCACCGAGAGAGACTCAGCAGTCGGATTCTTCGAGAAAATCAACCCGTTCGGTGCTCTAGGCGCGGCGCTCGACGACGACGAGGACGCGGAAACCAAAGCCGCGAAAGACGACCTCCGGAAGCAGGTTCTCGAAAGCAAACAAGGCGCGCCACAGAGGCACGGGGAGAAACGGGGCGTGGGAAAAACCACCAGTCGCGGGATAGGCCAGCCCGGCCATTCGTTCGACGCGAACCACATCGAGCAAGGGAAACATACGCGCGAAGACTCGGGCGCTGTCGCGAGCGAAAATGAGCGTCGGGATTGCCTGGTTGGAGGCGAAGGGATCCCTGGCGGCCTCGGTGGCGTGCACCGCCGCGACCAAGGGATCGACCGACATATCCACCGGTTCGGGGTGAAAACGACGATAGACCCAGCGGGATACCGGGCTGATGTAGGGTTCGCATAGCACGATGCGACCTCCCGGCCGCAGGACACGGGCCGCCTCTTCGAAGAAGCGCGCGGGTGCCGGCACGTGGTGGAGGACATCGAACAGCACCAGCGCCCCCGCGCTCCCGGCTTCGAGGGAAAGCGCCTCGGCCGACATCTGGCGCGCGTGCCACGGCGCCTTGACCACGTCGGTCAATTCCAATTCGGGAATGAACTCGCGCGCGAAGCCTGGACCCGATCCAATCTCGATCCAGGGCCCAAGCTCGCGCGGCGGTAGGGCCTGGCGAAGTTGGCCATACCAGTGGCCGTAACTCGCACGCAGCGTCGGGTTGGCTTGCCAGACGCGACGATGCTCCTCGAAACGCGCCAGGGTGCGCTCGCGCAAGGCTGCGGGAAGCTCGGACGAGACCGGGTCAGACATAGCGTAGCTTGCGTGCCGCCACGCCGGACATCTTGAGCAAAAGCCACCCGTGCTTCCAGCGCGAGATGTTGGTTTCGCCGTACACCCGCTCGCGGTAGCGAACCGGAATCTCGACGATCTTCAAATTCAACCTGGCCGCCCCAAAGATGAGATCGAAGTCCCCGAACGGATCGAAGTCGCCGAACAGATCGCGCCCGGCCACGATGCGCTCGTAGTCGCGGCGCCACAAGACCTTGGTGCCGCACAGGGTGTCTTTGATGGGCTGGCCGAGCAGATAGGTAAAGAGCCGGGAGAAGGCGATGTTGCCCAGCTTGTTGATGAAGCGCATGGCGCCTGGATCCATGGGATACACCAGGCGCGTGCCCTGCGCGTAGTCACCGAGACCGCGCGCAAGCACGTCGTAGAAGACGGGCAGCTCTTCGGGTGGAACGGTCAGGTCGGCGTCGAGAATCATGAGGATGTCACCCGTGGCCTTGGAGAATCCCAATCGGACAGCGTCGGCCTTACCCTTGCCCTGCTGCCGGTAGGCGCGAAGCTCGAGCGGACCACGGTAGTCCTTGATGGCGGCCGCGATGCTCTCCCACGTTCCATCCGTCGAGCCACCTTCGACGAAGATCAGCTCGGTTCGCGAGCCAAGCACCGGCGTGCGCGCGATGGCGCCCGCCACATTTCCAGCCTCGTTGCGCGTCGGCACGATGACGCTGACGCTCGCCAGGCGCGGCTCCGGCAAGATGTCACGCCTGCGCAAGGCATAGACTCGGTACATCGACATGCGCTGCCAGCCTGGGAGCTTGCCAAGGTAGCGATTGAGCAATGGGGCCAGCCCGGGCACGTCGGCGGGAAGGATCATGCGGTCCTCGAAACGGACTGTCTCGAGCCCAACGATCCCGAACAGATTTTCGAAGTCGCTGTGCGAGAGCCAGTTCGAGGTCGGAGAGGGAAGCTTGAAACCCGCCACCTCCGCCAGCCGGGTCGGCACCTCCCACAGATAGTTGTAGGCAATGAGGTACAGCCGTCCGCTCTCGCTCAAGCACCCGCACAGCTTGACCAGCAAATTGCGAACGTCGGCGACGCTGTGGCAAAGGCGGTTGCAGATGACCGCATCGAACCGACGATGGACCGGGAGACTGTCGAAGTCACCATCTTCGATGGTCAGATCGGGGAAACGACGACGGGCCTCCGCGGCCACCTCCGGCAATTGGGCGATGCCCACGCGTTCGCGGTTCGGCAGCGCGGCCAAGATCTCGCCGGTGCCACACCCCACATCGAGAACCGACGCATCGGGTGGGATGATTCGCGCAAGGGTCTCGCGCAAATCGCGATCGAGGAAGTCACGCGCCTGGGGATGGGCCGGATTCTCGAAGGCGGCCCTGCGAAAATACGCCAGCCACGCCTCGGTGAGGCCCCGGATCTGCCGGTCGTTGGTTTGTTCCGAGCTCATGGAGATCGCCCGCACACGATGTCTTTCGTTGCTGGATCGCCCGGCGATTCTACAGGTCGTCCTCGACCAGCGAGAAGATCTTCTTGAATGGCTGTCCCGGCTTCAAGGTCACGCTCTCGTTGCGCTCGATCATCAGGTCGGCGTTCTTGAAGGTCACGCGGTGCTTGCCACAGGGGATCGAGTAGTTCACGAGAGGGGTGATCTTGCCCGTGGGCTTGCCATCAATGCTCACCTCGGCCCAGGGCTTGGAGCTGATGGTGGCGACGCACGTGCCGCCCGAACCGCCGCTGTCCGACTTGCCTTCATTCTCGAAGATGTCGACATCGCCGCCGCTCGATTTGCCCGACTTCGCCTTGGGCTTCTTCTCCGGCTTCATCGTCTCGAAGACATCGTCGCCGCTCGACGGGGACTTGCCGGCACCACCACCTCCGTGGTGCGACCCGGTTCTGCCCTCTCTCGGCCGCTCGACCGTGGCCGCGGCACCGGTCGAGGGTGAAGGCTGCGTGGCCGGCGCGGTTTGAAGCTGCGCGGTCGGTGCTCCACGGGTCGCCGGTTTGGCGGTGCCCCCCGCGGGTACCAAATCAGCGTGCAGGCGCACGGTCTTCCCCGGCTCTTGCAGAAACTCCTGGCGCCAGGTCTGGTACTGGGGATTGCCGCGAATCTCGATAACGTGAGGCCCGGGCGCGATCCGCGAGGCATGGAAATTGGTGGTCGCCTGTTTGCCAAGCTCGTCCACGGCAAGGGGTTGGCCGTCAAGCCAGACCAGGCCGCCTGAAGGCTGGCTGGTAAGGTCGAATCCCGTGTCGGGCGAAGGCTCGAGGTCGATATCCATGTGGCCCGATTGACCCGCGCTGATCTGCACGATCTGGTCGCGGGATGCATAACCGGGACGCGAGACCGTGAGGCGATACACCCCAGGGCGCTTCTCCAAATGGAACGGCGGATCGCTGGTGATCACGACGCCGTCCACCGCGAGCCGGGCATCCTGGGGCTTGACCGCCACTTGCAGATTACCCGGTCGGGTCATGAACATATAGGCCCCGCCGCCGCCGGCGAGCATGAAGAGGATGAACGCCACATAATACTTGAGACGCGAGGGAGTGCGCAGTGAGACCGTTTCGGCGGGATACATGTCCGCCGGCATGGAATACTGCGGGGCAGCTTGAGGCGGGACGGGCACACCGGGGAACGTGACACCGGGAAAGCCGGGAACCGGTACTCCCATGCCTGGCATGCCCTGGGAGGGCTGGAAGGTCGGGTAGGCAGGTCCTCGACCTTGCCCGAGATTGGGATTGGGTAGCGTGGGGGCTTGGATGCCGCCAATCAAGGTCTGGCGAAAGACCGGTTTGGGCAAGTCGAATGGGGAGCGGGCGGGCTCGGTTGAACCGGCGACGGGTACCGGGCCTGACTTGCGCGAAACGCCCGCGCCCGGAGAGGCGAATGCAGGAAATGCACTCGGTGGCGGCAAGGGCGTGGCATCGGGATCGTCTCCCAAGCCCATGTGGGTCTTGCGCATGCCCGCTGGACCCGCAGCATGCGCAGTCGGATCCACGGCTTTCGCCACGGGACGAGTCGGGACCGAAGACTCGAAAGCCTCGCCCATCTCGGCCAAGAGGGCCTCGGAAGGCGCCATGGCCACCGTCTTGTCGCCGCCTTCGACGAGGAAGCTCGCTTCGCCGGGCACGGGCTCGACCTGTGCGGGATCCTTGTCGAAGATCTGGGTCTCCCTCTCTTCCTCGTCCCAGCCGAAGTCTTCGTCGTCCGGGCCGCCCCCCGTCGACAGCGCCGGCCTTTCCCCGGAAGTATGCAACAACTCGACGTCCTCGATTTCCTCCACGTCCTCGTCTTCGGAGCTCTCGCCATTTTGCTCTTGTGGGATCTCGTCCGCGAACGTGCGCTTCATCCAGGCCGACAGATCCTTGCGCGAGGAAAACTGCCCGACCGAATGCATGAACATCTGCAAGTCGTCGTGCAAATCGATAGCATTCTGGTAGCGATCCTCGACGTTCTTTTCCAGCGCCTTGAGGACGATGCGCTCGAGCTTTTCGGGGATGGCGGAATTGATGGACGAAGGCGGAATGATTTCGACGTTGCGGACCTTTTCCAGGGTGGAAAAATCGCTCTCGCCGATGAACAGGCGCTCGCCGGTCAGCATCTCGTAGAGCACGATTCCGAGCGCGAAGATGTCGCTGCGCCTGTCGATGGGCAAGCCGCGCACCTGCTCGGGCGACATGTAGCCGAACTTGCCCTTGAGAATGCCGGCTTGGGTCTTGGAGGCCTTGCCTGCGGCCTTGGCGATGCCGAAGTCGATCAGCTTGACCTCGCCCTCATAGCCGATGAGCACGTTCTGCGGTGAAACATCGCGGTGCACCAGGTTCAGATCGCGCCCCTGTGCATCCCGCTTGTTGTGGGCGTAGTCGAGCCCCTCACACAGCTGCATGATGAGGTAGCAGACCTGCGGCATGGGCATGACCTGGCCCAGCTTGCGCACATCGTCGAAGATGCCGCGCAGATCCCGTCCGTTGACATATTCGAGGGCGATGAAGTAGCTATCGTCGACTTTGCCGAGGTCGAAGATCTGGGCGATGTTCGCGTGCTGGAGCTGTACCGCGATCTTCGCCTCATCGATGAACATCGTGATGAACTCTTCGTCCTCCGCGATGCTGGGCAGGATGCGCTTGAGCGCAACGATGCGCTCGAAGCCCTCGACGCCGACGGTCTTCGCCTTGAATACCTCGGCCATGCCCCCAACATTGATGCGTTCGAGGAGGTAGTACTTGCCGAAGGGAGTTGGTTTGTTCAAGCGGCTTCCGTACGCAGCGTCGAGTCCACAGCGCTCGCCTTTCCGTTATCGACTACCCTGGTTGTCCAAGTCAAGCAAGTGAGGCCTGGCATAACATGGTTGGAACGCACGAAATCCAGCCCTTCCCGCCCTCTGTCGCTAGCCCTCTATCCAAACCCGCGTCATCTTGTCGCCCTTGCGGATCTTGTCCACGACCTCGATGCCGGAAATGACCTGACCAAACACGGTGTGCTTGCGGTCGAGGTGGGATTGCGGGCTGTGACAGATGAAAAACTGCGAACCGCCGGAGTCCGGCGCTGCGGTTTTCGCCATCGACAGCGATCCACGCAAGTGCACCTGACGCTTTCCGGCAAGCTCGTCCTTGATGGTAAATCCGGGACCGCCCGTGCCATTGCCGAGAGGACAGCCACCCTGGATCATGAAGTCGTCGATGACCCGGTGAAAGGTCAGCCCGTCGTAGTAGGGACGCTTCACCTTCTGACCGCTCTTGGGATCCGTCCACTCCTTGGTTCCCTGAGCCAGGCCGACGAAATTGGCCACCGTACCCGGGGCATCATCTTCGAAGAGCTCGACGACGATCTCACCTGCGTTGGTTTCGAAATGTGCTTTCTTCATGGTCACACCTTAGCCTGGAAAAGGCTCCGGCTGTAGGGCCGGAGGCTTGTTTGCACGCTGGCATTGCACCCCTGGGTCACGCAACCAAAATCGGCTGTGCTCCGATAAGAGGCAAGGAGGCATCATGCCAACGGGTCTCGTTTCTGGATCGATGTCATCCACGGCCAGCGGTTGCTGTGCTAGGCTTGGGTGCGGTCCATGAAGATTTCGCGAACTTCACCGCTCGATCAGCCAGGCTTGCTGGGCAAGGCGCCAAGCGTCGGCGCCGCCGGCAAGGCATTCGAGGCCAAGCTCGGGGCCGTAAAGACCGAAGGCCTAGCCAAAGCGCCTGTCGCTGCCGGCAAGTCCGGGAGGACGCGAAAAGCGCTTCCGGTCTCGGACATCGGGGCCGATCTCAAAGCCGGCAAGCTCACGCCCCAGGCCGCCCTCGACAAGGTAATCGAGCGCGTGCTCGACCGTCAGGTGGGTCGTAAAGCTGGGGCTGAAGTCAGGCAGAAAATCGGGGCCGCGCTACGCGAAAGCCTGGCCGACGATCCCTTCCTGGCGTCCAAAATCCGCGTTCTTGGCCAAGAAGAGTAGATACTACGACGGCTTGGTCAGGCTGGCGCGACGTTGCGAGACCATCTCGCGCACCTTGGGTGGCAGGAAAATGGCGTCCGTATCCATGGTCGCGAGCGCATCGCACAAGATGGAGGCCCGTTCGGACGGCGCGGTCTTCTTGTCGATGATCACGCACCAGTCACCTTTGATCTTGCACAACCCGCCGCCGCCGGTTGGCCCCGACGCGACCAGGGTCTCGTAGCGAACCTTGACGCCAAGCTGTTGGGCCGCGGTTTCCAGAATTTCGGTGAGCTGCTCTGCTTTCATCGCGATTGCTTTTCTGTCTCCTCGGAGCCGATCGATTCTAATTTGCCGAATTTGCCGACGTTACCGACTCCGCCGATGCCGAGCGGGAGCGAGACCACGAAGGTCGTGCCACCGCCGGGCTTGGATTCGAAGGTGATGTCCCCGCCGTGGGCGAGAACGATGTTCTTTACCACGGGAAGGCCCAGGCCTGTGCCTCTACCCGCCGGCTTGGTGGTGAAGAAGGGCTCGAACACCCGCTCCCGATCTTCCTGGCGAATGCCTTCGCCGTCGTCCGACACCGCCAGCCCAACCCGCCCCGATGCATCGCTGAACGTGCGCACCACGATGCAGCCACCTTCATCGGCAAGCGCTTGCGCGGCGTTGCTGACCAGGTTCGTCACCACCTGCATGATGTGGTCGCGCACCACGCGAACGCGCGGCAGGTCGGGCGCCAGCTCGCGCGTCAGGTTCGCCTTTGCCTCGTAAAGGACGTGCTCGCAGAAGGACATCGCATGCTCCACGACCTCGTTCAGGCTCACCTCCTCGATTTCGCGGCCAGATGGACGCGCGTAGGTGGTGAGGTCGCGTGAAAACTTGCGGATACGTTCGGCGCCCTCGCGGATCTTCTTCAGCCGCTCCACGTCGGTAGGCTCGTACTGATTGGGCACCCTCCCCTCGGTCGCGAGCTCCGCCTTGCGCAGCACAGCCTCGACGCACATCTGGACTGAGGTCAGGGGGTTGTTGATTTCATGTGCCACGCCCGCGGCGATCTGCCCAACAGTGGCCAGTTTCTCCGCGTGAAGAACCTGGTTCTGCAATGCGCGCAGGGAGGTCAAATCGTGGCCGGCCGCCATGACGGCCACGGGGACGTCGTCGTCGCCGCGCACGGGAAGCACGCTGAAGGCAGCTGCGGCCATCGAACCCGAGGCGGCTGGCAGCCGGACCTCGCAGCGAAGCGGCTCGCGTCGGGTTGCGACCTGGACCATGATGTCCGCCAAATCGCGAACCCCGAACCCGGTGAGCCAATCGGACAGGTTCCTGCCCACGCCGTCGGAACCAGCACATCCTGTCAAGGTGGCCAGGGCGCGATTCCAAACCACGAGCCGCCCGTCTAGATCGGTCATGGCGATGAGAACGTCGGCTTCGGCCATCATCTGCACCAGGCCCGCCGCGAGATCCGGCCCTGCGGGCTTTTCCCGCCTCGATTTCGTGGAGTTGGCCTTCGGCTTTCGCGCTGGCATCAGGACCGATTTCCGCGTCTCGCATGCCTGCGAACCCTCGAAGGGCTCTTGCGAGCTCTTGTCTTGAGTCCAGTCGGTAGAAGCCCGCTTGGGCTCGCACGCCCCTGTAGCAGCGCCAGTGCCGCCGCGCCGGCCTCGGCCACGACCTTTCGCACCGCCACCTTGGCGCGCAGGGCGAGCCGACAACAGTCTTCGAATTCCGGGGTCGCTCCCAAGATCTCGCCCGACCGCGACGCCACCTTCACCCGCACCTCGCCAAAGGATGTCGCGACCAAGGCCTGCGCGCGTTCGAGCACGGTTCGCTGCATGACCTGACGGCGCAGACCGATGGTCGTGGAGTTGGCGAAAAATGCTTCCTCGATGGCGGCCAGGGCTGCCCGCGAACAGAGCGCCGATACTTCGACGGCCGGGCGGCCCTTTTTCATCTGGATGGGCGACAGCCACGCGTCGAGCGCGCCCGCGGCGAACAATGCGGTCATGAGCGGATCGGTGAGCTGCGGATTCATGTCGTCGATGTTGGCGGCGACCAGCACGACCTCGCCCTCGGACGCAGGCAAGGCCTGTCCCAAAGGTTCGCCGAGGATCACGCGCAGCACATTCGGCCGGTCGGCATGCTCGCGCGTGCCCGCGCCGAAGCCCTGCGCACGGATGCGCATGGGTGGCGGCGGGCCGAAGGTCTGCACGACGGCCGCGAGAATCGCGGCGCCTGTCGGCGTGGTCAACTCGCCCGAACCTTCGGCGAGAACCGGCAGCCCGCGCAAGATCGCGGCCGTCGCCGGCGCCGGCACGGGCATGAGCCCGTGGGCCGTGCGAATCGTTCCCGCTCCGAGCGCGGGAGGCGCCGCCGTGATCGCCGACGGCGCAAGCCAGGCCAGCGCCGCCGAGGCCCCCACGATGTCGGCGATGGAGTCCCAAGCCCCGACCTCGTGAAACGCCACCTTGTCTACCGTCGTTCCATGCAGCGCCGCCTCGGCCACCGCGATGCGCTCGAAGATGTCCTCCGCCAACTTCCTCGCCTTTGCATCCAACCCCGCGCGCCGGAGCAACCGTCGAATCTCCGCGTAATCGCGGTGTTCGTGTGCATGCTCGTGGTCGTGGCCATGGCCGTGGTCATAGCCGTGGTCATGGCCGTGGCCGTGACCGTGGTCGTGGTCGTGGTCGTGGCCGTGGTCGTGGCCGTGGTCGTGACCAACCTCCCTCCCAGGGAAATCCACGTCGAACCCCAACCCCACAAACGCCCCCCTCTTTCTCCGTTCGAACCCGACCTTCAGCCCCTTCAATCCCACCGCGCGAACGGCATCCACCACAACCTTCTCGGGCACCCCGGCGTCGACCAGCGCGGCCACGGTCATGTCGCCCGCCACACCCGAGCATGGATCGAAGTGAAGGTGCAGCCCTTGGGCCATTCGCACGGCCATCACGCCCGCTCCCGGTTGAGCAGCGAGGCCATGCGGCCGGCGCCGAAGCCATTGTCGATATTGACCACCGCCACGCCCGTGGCGCACGAATTGAGCATGGTGAGCAAGGCCGAGATACCACCCATCGAAGCGCCGTAGCCGATGCTGGTGGGCACGGCAATCACGGGGCGCGAGAACAGGCCCGCCACCACGGTGGGCAGAACCCCGTCCATGCCTGCCACCACCACCAGGACTTCTGCCTTTTCCACGGTCTCGCGATGGGCGAGCAAGCGGTGCAAGCCCGACACGCCCACATCGAAAATCCTCGCCACGCGGTTGCCGTCGAGCTCGGCCGTGACCGCCGCCTCCTCGGCGACGGGAATGTCCGCCGTGCCCGCCGAGAGCACGGCAATGGGGCCACGTCCCCGCGTCGGCGCCGGCTCCGGCCCCAGCGCCACGATGCGGGCACCTTCCAAGTAGCGAGCCGTGGGGACCGCCGCAAGCACCTCGCGCGCGACCTCGCGGGAAATCCGGGTCGCCAAGACCGTGGCGCCGTCCCGGCCGAGCTCGCCAAGCAAGCTGGCGATCTGGGAGGGCGTCTTGCCGGTGCCGAAGATCACCTCGGGAAATCCGGTGCGCAGATGGCGATGGGTATCGGCATGGGCGAACCCGAGCGAACGAAAAGGCAGATCGCGCAACTCGGTCATGGCTTGGTCCACGCCGGTTTGACCACCTTGCACGGATTCGAGCAGGGCACGTAGGTGTTCTGGATTCACGGGATCACCTTATCAGACTTGGGGTCGCCATCCATCGCGCCATCGCGGTCGTCAACCGCCCAAGCCCTTTCCCTCTTCGTCGAGCACGCGGGCTTCGTAGATGACCCGCGTCCTGGCCGCGTGGTCGTGCAGGGCTTGCCGGTCGCGATCCATGAGCGCGAACAGGAATCCAGCCAGCCAGGGAATGGCGACGATGGAATTGGGTACCAGCATGGTACGCAGAAGCGCGTTCACGCTGCGATCCCAAAGTGGCATGGGGCTCGACCCGAGACCTCCCATCACCCGATCCTTGACTTCCACCAGATTGGTCACGGCCCCGATCTGCAGGCTGATGATGGCCAGCGCCGCGAGGGGTCCCCAGAACTCGACGACGAAGCGCAGGAGCAGCCCCGGCACACGCACCCGTCGGGTGGTGCCCACCACGCGCAGACCAAGCAGTCGCTTGCCGAGGGTCTTGCCCCACAGCCGGTGCGTGAGGATGTAGTAGGTACCGAACAGCGCGAGCCAAATCTGGGTGGCCGCCTGTTGCGACCACGACAGCCCCGCGGCGATGATCTGCCCGAGCGGCGCGAAGATCATCAAATCGATGGCCAACGCCACCCCTCGTGGCAAGAGGCCGCCCGCCACGCGCGGCCGGGGCCGCACCGATTCCAACCGAGTGAGGAGCGTGTCGTAGCTCTGCGGCCGCTTGTGCGGATCGGGATCCATCATCTCGGCGATGAGCTGACGCAAGCGCCAGGGCGCGACCTCGTCGCCGATCTCGGGCCGCGGAGCCGTGCGATGCATGTCGGCCATGGCTTCGAGGTTGTCGGCCTTGAAGGGGACTTTCCCGGTCAAAAGCTCGTAGAAAGTGATGGCCAGGGTGTAGATATCGCTGCGCAGGTCGGGCGCCGCGCCGGCGATTTGTTCGGGCGCCGCATAGTACGGCGTGCCCACGAACCTGCCCGCGGCCTTCTCGTCGGACGTCGCCAGGCCGAAGTCCGCGACCTTGACCTCGACCCGCTGGGCGCCCGTAGGAATGTCGCCGAGCAGGATATTCGAGGGCTTGATGTCGCGGTGGATCATCCCGCGCGCATGGGCCGTGGCCGAGCTCGCGCGGTCTGGATGATATAGTCGAGGGCATCTCCCCAATCGAGAGGACCGTTCTTCTCGAGCACCTCCGCCAGCGTTTGCCCGCGCACGTACTCCATCACGAAGTAGGAGGCGCCCTCGAAATTGCCGATGTAATAGATGGTGACGACGTTGGGGTGCTGCAGGCGCGCCTGAGCCCGGCCTTCGTCCACCAGGCGCGACATCAAGGTCGGGTTGTCGGCCAGCTCGTGGCGCAGGAGCTTGAGCGCCACCGGTCGATTGAGCGACAAATCATGGGCCAAGTACACGCGCCCCATGCCGCCTTCGCCCAGAAGCCCGCGCACTTCGAAGTGGTCGATATTCTTGCCGATGAGGGGGTCCTGGCCTTCGTCCTTGCTCGCCACGGGCGGACGTTCGGCATCGTAGGCCGTAGCGGCGAAGGCGCGCCCGGCGCTCGGTGTCTCCTGCACGGTTTTGGCCTCGGACCAAGCCATCGGACGGGGAGCATATCCCCGCTGGCCGCGCGGCGCACGTTCATCGTCAGGTTCGGGCTTTGGTGGTCAGTCCGATCCACCCAGGGTCCAGACCTCGCGTCCGCTCTTGAGCAGCTTCTTGTGGATCTTCACGTCGTCGGCACCCTCGGCTTCGGCGATGAGTAAAAGCTCGGCGACGTCGGCGGGGCTTCCGTCGCAGAACCCCATCGGGCGTGGATTGTTGGGCAGATTGAGCTGTACCTTGAGCTCGCCCCGATCCCAGCGGGTCTGGGTGGAGTTGTCGTAGGGATAGATCATGAGGAGAGGGCAGCATACGCGACCGCGGCTAACGATGCTTGAATCCCAACACGGTGTGTGGAATCCAAGAGGGGAGGTATCGACGGTGACTCTCGACGTGTCGGAATTGTAACTTCGCGCTCGCCGCAATTGTCTGTTGGCATTTGTCGCGCTAAAGCCAACCATGCTTCCAAGTAACATTCGTAACGCCGCCGCTCACGGTGGTTTGGCAAGGCTCGGCTTGACGATACTCCTCGCCGGATGCGCAGAGAGCAAAGCCAGCACTTCCGCACCCCCGCCACCGACCGTCGTCGTCGCACCTGTTGTGCAGCGGGACGTGCCGCTTTACATCGAGGCGCTCGGAAATCTCGACGGCTACGTGAACGCCGACATTCGCGCACGCGTACGCGGGATCTTGGCGGGGCAGCGCTACCAGGACGGGGCCACCGTCAAGCCGGGACAATTGCTCTTCTCCATCGATCCCTCCGAGTTTCGGATCGCGGTGAATTCCGCCCGCGCCGTGCTGGCACGCGCGGAAACGGCGCGTTCGCACAACAAGGCGCTGCTCGCGCGGCGAACGAACCTGGGCGCGGCCAAAGTGGTCAGCCAGCAAGAGGTTGAAGACGCCGAGGCCGCGGCACGTGATGCCGAGGACCAGGTGCGCGCGGCCAAGGCCCAACTCGGGCAGGCCGAGCTCAACCTTTCCTACACCGAGATCCGATCGCCGGTGGGAGGCGTGGCAGGCCTTGCCCAGGTGCGGACCGGGAATCTGGTCGGGCAGGACGGGGCCACGCTCTTGACGACGGTTTCCCAGGTGAATCCCATGCGCGTGACCTTCCCCATGAGCGAGGGCGACTACCTCAAGGCAGCAAAGCGCCTCAAACGCCTCGACGGACGCGACCTGGCCTGGGCCGAGAAGCAATTCGCGGCCATGAAAGGCGGCAAGGTGGAGAGCACGATCGAAGGCGCGCTGGATCTCATCTTGTCCGATGGGACGATTTACCCGCACCAGGGACTCATCGTTGCCGTCAATCGACAGGTCGACACGAGCACGGGGACGATTCAGCTTCAGGCTCTGTTCCCCAACCCGGACAATCTGTTGCGACCAGGGCAGTACGGGCGCGTGCGCATGCGCCGGACCGACGCGGGTAGCAACGCCGTGCTCGTGCCAGAGAAAGCGCTGATTCAGGTCCAGGGGAGCTATTCGCTGGCGGTGGTCGGACCCGGCAACAAGGTGACATTGCGTCGGGTGGAGGTGGGTTCCTTGGCGGGGACGTCACGCATTATCACGTCGGGTGTCAGTGCGGGTGAACGCGTGGTGGCGGAGGGCGTGCAGAAGGTGAGCGACGGCATGACCGTGACCCCTCAGGTGCTTGCGGCACTGCAAACGCCGGGTCCTGCGGCCTCGCCGCCTGGCCAGCATTAGACGACGAAGCGGGGGATCGACGTGATCTCGGCCTTTTTCATTCGCCGCCCCATCGTGGCCATGGTCATCGCCATCGTCACCGTGCTGATCGGCGCGGTGTCGCTGGTGGGGCTGCCCATCGCCCAGTTTCCGCAGATCATCCCGCCCCAGATCAACCTCAGCACCACCTTCACCGGGGCAGACGCGGTCACCATCGAGCAGTCGGTGGCAACGCCCATCGAGCAGCAGGTGAACGGCGTCGACAACATGCTCTATATCCAGTCGACCAACGCCAACGACGGGACGATGAACCAGCGGGTGACCTTCGACGTCGGAACCAACATCGACATCGACAACGTGCTGGTGCAGAACCGCTTCTCGCAGGCGCAGACCTTCCTGCCCCAAGACGTCAAGAACTTCGGCGTCACCATCAAGAAGTCGTTGGCGTTTCCGCTCATCGTCGTCTCGCTGTATTCGCCCGACGGCCGATACGATGCCTCGTTCCTGACCAACTACGCGACCATCAATATCAACGACGCTCTCTTGCGCATCAAGGGCATCGGCGACATTCGCAATCTCGGTGCGTCCGACTACGCCATGCGGGTCTGGCTCAAGCCCGATGTTCTCGCCCGCCTGGCCCTGACCGTGACCGATGTCGAGAACGCGATCCGCGCGCAGAACGTGGTCAATCCGTCTGGGCAGGTGGGGGCCGAACCGGCCCCCCCCGGCCAGCAGTTTACCTACACCGTGCGCGCGCAGGGGCGACTGGTGACCCCCGAAGAATTCGGAGACGTCATCGTGCGCGAAAATCCCGACGGATCGCTGGTGCGCGTGCACGACGTGGCGACCCTCGAAATGGGCTCGCTCAATTACAACCAGGCTGGTGCGTTCAACGGGAAGCCAGCGGGTGTCATCGCGGCCTTTCAGCTTCCCGGATCGAACGCCCTGGATGTAGCCGCCGCCGTGCGAGCGTCGATGGAAGATCTCAAGAGACATTTTCCTCCCGGCATGGACTACGAGGTTTCCCTCGATACCACCGCCCCGGTGAAGGCGGGCATCGAGGAGATTCTCATCACGCTGCTCGAGGCCATCGGCCTGGTCGTGCTGGTGGTGTTCATCTTCCTTCAGAGCTGGCGCGCGACGTTGATTCCGCTCCTCACCGTGCCGGTCTCGCTGGTGGGCGTGTTCGCCGTGTTTCCATTGCTGGGATTTTCGATCAATACGCTCTCGCTGTTCGCCTTGGTGCTGGCCATCGGCTTGGTCGTCGACGACGCCATCGTGGTGGTCGAGGCCGTGGAACGCCATATCGAGGACGGGCTTTCGCCCAAAGACGCGACCTTCAAGGCCATGTCCGAGGTCACGGCACCGGTCATCGGCATCGCCTTGATTCTGGCGGCGGTGTTCGTCCCCGTCGCCTTCATGGCCGGTATCACGGGCCGCCTGTACCAGCAGTTCGCGCTGACCATCGCCGTGTCGGTGCTCATCTCGGCCTTCAACGCCTTGACCCTCAGTCCGGCGTTGGCGGCCATGCTCTTGCGTCCACGCGGCGAGGCGCGTGGACTTTTCGGGCGAGCCGGGGATGCCTTCAATCGGCTGTTCGAACGGGTGACCCATGGGTATGTGCACATCAACGTCCGCCTCATCCGCAAGCTCGCGATCCCGCTGGTCTTGCTCGCGGGCGTGTCGGGGCTGTCCGTGGCCATCGGCCGAAAATTGCCCTCCGGATTCGTCCCCGAAGAAGACAACGGCTACGCCATCATCGGGGTGCAACTACCCGACGCCGCGTCTCTCCAGCGCACCAAGGCCGTGTTCAAGAAGGTCGAGGAGATCCTGGGGCACACCGAGGGCATTCGTACCTACAACACGGTGGCCGGCTACAGTTTCTTCACCGGATCGGCCGCAAGCTATGTGGGCACGGGTTTCATGGGCTTCGAGCCGTGGAGCAAGCGCGATAGGCCCGAGCTGACGGCCAAGGCCATTCTGCGCAAAGTGAATGCGGAGTTTGCCAAGATCCCGGAGGCGCGTGTGTTTGCCCTGGCGCCGCCGGCGATTCCAGGCATCAGCGCGGCAGGAGGATTCAGCCTGTTCCTGCAAGACCGCAGCGGAGGCAGCGTGGAGTTCCTCGCCAAGAACGTCAAACGTTTCGTCGAGGCCGCCCGCAAACGCCCCGAGCTGCAGAACGTGATTCCGAACTTCTCGCCCTCGGTGCCACAGATCTTCGCCGAGGTGGACAAGGAAAAGGTGATGAAGCAGGGCATCGCCATTGCGGATGTCTACGCGACCCTGCAGGCTTTTCTGGGCGGCGCCTACGTCAACGACTTCACCCGCTTCTCGCGCCAGTGGAAGGTATTCGTGCAGGCGGCGCCCGAGGCGCGCAGGAATCCAGACAATCTCAAGGACTTCTATGTGCGCAACGCCAAGGGCGAGATGGTCCCGCTCTCGACCCTGGTGAACGTGCGCACCACCGCGGGCCCCGAATACACAGTTCGCTTCAATCTGTATCGTGCGGCAGAGATCATCGGCTCCGCGTCCCCGGCCTACAGCTCGGGCGAGGCCATCGCTGCGCTGGAAAAGGTGGCTGCGGAAACGCTTCCGCCCGAGATGGGCTACGCCTGGAACGCCCTTTCCTATCAGGAGAAAATCTCGCAGGGCGGAACGGCGAAGGTTCTGGGACTGTCGTTGGTCTTCGTCTTTCTCATTCTCGCGGCGCTCTACGAAAGCTGGACTCTGCCGTTCAGCGTGCTCTTGAGCACCCCGGTGGCCGTGCTGGGCGCATACCTCGGGCTGCTGTCGCGACATTTCGACAGCAATGTCTACGCGCAGATCGGGCTGGTCATGCTGGTCGGCCTCACGGCGAAGAACGCCATCCTCATCGTCGAATTTGCCAAGGAGCGACTCAAGCAGGGCCGTCCGCTGGTGGATGCCGCGCTGGAGGGAGCGCGGTTACGTCTGCGACCGATTCTGATGACGTCGTTCGCGTTCATCTTCGGTTGTCTGCCGCTGTGGATCGCGGATGGCGCGGGGGCTGCGGCCCGGCGCATGCTCGGCACCACCGTGGTGGCGGGCATGTCGGCCGCAACCTTGCTTGGTATCTTCTTCGTTCCCGCCCTGTTCGTGTTCATCGAACGCATCGGTGGGCACAGGGATGCCGCGCCCACGGTCGCGCCCGCAACCGTGTCGGATAGCGGGCCCGTCGCAAGCGGCCCGGTTCGCCTCTTGGGGGGCGAGTAACCGTGGCGGCGCTTTTTCGGCCCAAGGTTGGCGCGGTACTGGGTTGGGCGTTCCTCGCGGCACTGGCCTCGACCGTGGCCCATGCCCAAGCCCCGACGACCATCCGCATGACTTGGCAGCAGGCGCTCGATCGGGCCGCTGCACGCAATCCGTCGGCCACCATTGCCCAGCAAGAGATCGCCCGAGCCGACGCCCTGGTACGAGAAGCCCGGTCAGGGTGGCTGCCCAACTTGACCGGCAATGGATCGTATGTCCGCCTCGATTCGGCGCGCACGTTTGCCGGCACCGTGACGACCCCAATCGCAGAGTGGAACGGGAACCTCCAACTCACGGTGCCGCTGGTGGCGCCATCCGCATGGGCCAACGACTGGCACGCGCAGGACAACCGCGTGCTGGCCACGGCGAGCGCCGCCGACGTACGACGCCAACTCGCCACCGCCGTCGGCCGCGTCTATCTTACGGTTCTGCTGGAGCACCGTCAGCTCGAAGTGGCGGCACGTGCCCGCGACACCGCGCGCTCGCACTACGACTACGCGCACACGCGCTTGGGACTGGGGCTTGGCAATGGCGTCGACGATGCGCGCGCAGAGCAAGAACTGCGTACCGACGAGTCCCAGCTCAAAGACGCCGAGACGGCGCTGGTCCGAGCCCAGAGCGCGCTCGCAACGCTGCTCTCCGAGGAGGATCTGGTGGATGTGGCCGACGCGTTCGATTTGGCAACCGCTCCCACTCCAGAAACAGCGCTCGACAGCGCGCGAAGTCGCCGAGCGGACGTGCGTGCGCTGGAGGCGCGGCGGATCGCCAGCGCGCATCTGCGGCGCGATGATTGGGTCTACTACGCGCCGTCGCTGCTCGCCCAAGCCCAGGCGTTCAAGGAGACCGAGACGCCTCTTCAACCAGCGACCGGTTGGCAGATAGCCGTGGTGCTTTCCATCCCCTTCTACGACGGAGGTATGCGCTACGGCATACGCAAAGAACGTGAGGCCGCGGACGAGGAAGCACGCGCCCAGCTCGAAGCGACCCTGCGCCAGGTGAGCGTCGAAGTTCGCACGGCCTTCCGAGTGGTCGCCAACGCGGACGCGAGTCTGCGCTCCGCTCGCGAGGCCGCGGCTGCTGCCACCACCGCGGCGATGCTTGCCGACAAGTCCTATCGCGGTGGCGCCAGCACCAACATCGAGGTCGTCGACGCCGAACGCCGCGCCCACGACGCGGATTCGGCCGTGGCGCTGGCCGAAGACGCCGCCAGGCAGGCGCGCCTCGATCTGCTGGTCGCCACTGGCGCCTTTCCCTGAGCCCACGGCTCGGCCTCGCGGTCAGCGCCGTCGCGACCGCGGTGTTAGGCCGCTCCGAAATGCTCCGCGGCCTTGGCGAGCGTCATGAAGGTCGCGCCCGCGGCACGCGCTTCGGTCAGGGTGGCCTCCAGCGCCGCGAGCTTGCGCTCGAGCGACACACGCAGATCCGGTTGCCGCGCCACGAGCGCGGGCGAAAGCCCATCCGTGGACGCGTCGCAAAGGTCGATGCCGTGCAACTCCAGATTGAAGTGCTGGGTGGTCAGGGCCGACGCCACCAAGCGGCGGCGCAACCATTCGGGCGAGATGACGAGGGTCGTGCCGATGACATGCAGACGCAGCAAGGGCGTCACGGTCACCGGCATCTCGATGATGGGCAAGCTTCCCCGACGGTAGGGCGCCCCGGCGGCCGGTCGATACGGCGCGCACGGGGCCGCGAGAACACGCGGGCTGCCGAGGATGCTGCCCGACTTGCGCCCGGCCAGGCGCAAGCCCGCCATGACGGCAGCCTTGGCCAGATAGTAAGGAATGGCGGGGAACACCGACGAATCGTAGCGGTAGCCGCGCTGGCAAAGCATATCGACCAGCTCCGAGGATATCTCGTAGCCGGGCGCGCGGAACCCCACCGGTGCCACGCCGCTTGCGTCTCCGATCGCCGCGTGGGTACGATCGATCTCGGCGGCGATCTTGTCCCGGCCCTGACGAACGAGGTCGTAGGGGTGAGAGTAGGAATGGCTGGCGATCTCGTGCCCTGCCTTGGCCAGGGTCGCGACGATGCGCCTGCCTTCCAAATCCTCCTCCAAATCGTGTCCCACCGTGAACAGGGTCGCGGCGATACCATGTCGAGCGAACAGCTCGCCGAGCCGAGGCAGCGCTCGCCTCAGGATGGCGAAGCGTGCCTCTCCCGAGGGTCCGTCACCCAGGGCGTGAATGCGGTGGTAGCACGCGACAGCGTCGAGGTCGACGGAAACCGAAACCAGCGGAGGCATCACGCCCGAATCGTAGACGGCGGGCTGGCAAAGCTCAAGGCATGGAATACGCCGCGACATTCTCCGCAGAGGCCTTGGCCACCGGCAGCAGAATCGTGAACTTGGTGCCGTCCCCGGGTGGGCAGTCGACCTCGATGCGCCCGCCGTGCTCGCCGACAATCTGTTGAACCAGGGCCAGTCCGAGACCGGTACCCTTGGCCTTGGTGGAAAAAAACGGTTCGAAGATGTTGGCCAGGTTCTCGGGCAAGATGCCGGGACCACTGTCGGCGAGAACCAGCCGGACCTGCCCTTCCGTGGCTTTGCCCACCTCGAGGCGAATGCGTCCGCCCCCAGGCATCGCCTCCTTGGCGTTGCGCACGAGGTTCAGCAGGGCCTGCCGAAGTTGGCTCTCGTCCGCCAGCACTTCGGGCAAGTCGGGTTCGAGGTCGACGGTCCACGTGATACCCGCCAGGGCGAGCTCGCCGCCGGCGAAGTCCAACACCGACTTCGCGATAGCGCCCAGATCCTCGCGTTCGAGCTTGGGCTTGGGCAGGCGAACGAAGCGCAGGTAGGTTTCCGTAATCTCGCTCAACCGGTCGACCTCCTTGCCGATAGACGTGACCAGCTTGTGCGCCTCCTGGTTGTCGGCCCCAACCTCGTCGCCCAGCAGCTCGACATTCAGCCCGAGCGATGCCAGGGGATTGCGGATCTCGTGCGTAATATGCGCTGCCATGCGACCGACGGTGGCTAGGCGCTCGGAGCGGATCAGCCGGTGCTCGCGTTCCTCGATGGCCGCGGCCATGGCGTCGAATTCGCGCGCCAGGTCGCCGATCTCGTCACGCGAGGAGATCCCGGTGCGCCGTGCGTAATCGCCGCCGCCAATCTGTTTCGTGTGTTCACGCAGCACGTTCAGGGGGCGCAGGGTTCGCACCATCACCAAGGCCGCGCCCACGGCGACGAGCAGACCGATTCCGCTCAGCGCAAAAGCAATCTCCACCGCCCGGCGCTCGCTGTCCGAGAGCTGCTCGGCGACGTGCTTGCCCTGGCCGCGCAGATTGTTCTTGAGCCCGTGAAACCGGCTGAGCAGGTTGGCCAGGCTGCGGTCGGCTTCGTTGCTGTCGCCCGCAGCGAGCTCGCTGCTGCCAAGCGCCGCCGCGGCACCGACCACGCGCGCATCGAGATCGGCGATGTCGCGTTTGTAGCCGGCAAATTCATCGCGGCGAGAGGGGTTGGCCTCTTCCTTGAAATAGCGGTCGATGGCGTCGAGCGCGTCCTTCAGATCCTGCCGCGCGGACGCAATGCCGTTCTGCGCGGCCACGCGACTGGTCAGTCCCAGCGTCGAGCCCGTTCCCTCCGTAGCTCGCATTTTGGCGAAGTCCTCCAGCGATCGCAGCGAAGCATCGACCGCCACCTGAACCTCCAGTCGACGCTGATTGGCCGCGAGCTCCTGCCGCCCTCGCCGGAGATAGAGCAGCGTGAACAGGCTGCTTGCAGCAAGCATTCCGAGGAGAACGGCATACGCAATGAGGATTTTGGCCGACACGCCGAGCCGCATAGGGCGGATACGCTAACACAGGCACAGCGCGCCAGGTGGGCGCGACCTGCGCAAACAAGATCGTGCCTACATTGACATTGCCCGAGGGGTGGGAAAACATCGTCGGAAGTCATGGAGAACACTGCTCACCGCGTATCCTCATTGTCGGCACTTGGCTTTTTTGCCGGCTTGCTCCTCACGAGCCCAGCGGTCCTGGCTGGCGATGTGACCCTTTCGGTCCTCGGGCTGGAGCCCGCGGCGGGTGCGCCCGAGGCGGTGGCGACCGCGGTGACGGAAGCCCTGCGGCAACGCGTAGCCGGGGCGCCCGGCTATCGACTGGTCCCGGGCAAAGATCTCGTCGAGGTGAAGCTCGTGTTCAGCTGCGCCGACGAGGCGCCGGCCTGCATGACCCAGGCAGCGCAGAGCATTGGCTCGGCCAAGATCATCTTCGGCAACGTGCAGCCGGTAGGCACGGACGCCTTTCTCGTCACTCTTAAGCTTCTCGATGCCGGGCGCGGTGTGGTCGAGTCGTGGACGTCCGAGCAAATCACCAAGGCACAAGCCGCACCCATGGGCCTGCGGGCTCCGGTGCAAAAGTGGTTCGCGGCGCTCACCGGACAAGCCCAGCCGGGGACGATCAAGGTGACAGGCGGCGTGGTCGGCGGGTCGGTCTGGCTCGATGGAGCGCAGGCGGGTCTGCTTGGCAGCGACGGCCTGACCCTGGCCGGCGTCGCCGCCGGGCCGCACCAAATCACCGTCAGCAAGAGTGGCTACGAGAAGTGGGAACGCACCGTGAACCTGGCCTCGGGCGCGACCGAAAAGGTGCAGGTGCAGCTCAAGGCCATCGAGGGATCTGCAGGTGCGCCACCCGCGTCAGAAATCGCTGCGGCAACCGCTGCCGCCCCCATCGAAAGCGAGCCCGCGGCCGCGACGGAGCCCTTCAACCAAGGCTCGCGCATCGGCGCCTGGGCGTTCCTCGGCCTCGGCCTGGTCAGCGTGGGGCTCGGGGCCTATTCGAGCTACAAGGTGAGCAGCATCAACAGCAATCTCGACAAATTTCGCCGCTACGACTGCCTGGGCGGCGGTCCCCCGATCTGCAGCGCGGACGGCAAGACCAGCCTTCAGCCCTTGGACCAGATACCGGGAGCCACCGACTACGTCAAGAGCCAGCAAAGCACGGGCGACACCTACACCAAGCTGCAATGGGTGGGCTATGGCGTTGGTGGCGCGATGCTGATTACTTCGGGCGTCCTCATCTATCGCGGCTACTTCGCCAAGCCGACGAATGTGGCCTCGCGCAAGAGCCGCAGCAACCTCATCGTGCTTCCCTCGGTCGCGCCGGGCAGCATCGGCGCCCTCGCGTACGTGTCATTTTGAAAAGGACCCTCGAAGGCTCCTTTAGAGCCCCCGCGAAGAGTTCCGTCGGGCCAAGCCCGACTGCACTCGCGCGTTGAAAAGGACCCTCGAAGGCTCCTTTAGAGCCCCCGCGAAGAGTTCCGTCGGGCCAAGCCCGACTGCACTCGCGCGTTGAAAAGGACCCTCGAAGGCTCCTTTAGAGCCCCCGCGAAGAGTTCCGTCGGGCCAAGCCCGACTGCACTCGCGCGTTGAAAAGGACCCTCGAAGGCTCCTTTAGGTCACCTGCGCATGAGGATGCGAACGAGCACTGTCGCCAAAATGCCCCAAGCGACGGTAGCGATAGGCCAGTACCGCGCGGCCCGGCGGCGAACCCGCGAGAAGGTTCGCAGCCCAAGCCCCACGTTCACCGTGGAAAGAACAAGCAAAAAGGCCGTCCAGATCCGGCTCATGTCGCTGTGTCGCTGGGGTGACAAGGCGTAGGCCAGGGCGCCCACGAGAAAAATCGACCCCATCACCGACTTTCCGATAGCCCAACGAAGCGCCCGCGCACGCAATTGAGCCGCACGCACCTGCCGCAAGGACCGCGGATTTCCGGACACGCGAGGACCTGTCGGCCTGTCGAAGAGATCCTGGCTCATGCGCCTTCCCAAACACTAGCCTTTGTTCGCACCGCGTGCACGGACATACCGATTTTCGCGCTAGAATGTCCGCGCCCATGACAGCCACGACGCACTTGGTGCTCGACATCGAAACCATTCCCGACACCGACCTATACGCGCCCGCGCAGCCGAGCCCGGGAACCGAGCGAACGTTCCCCCCCATCTTCGCGTGCAAGCCGGTCGTCATCGGCGTGATGTGGCTGGACGAAAACCTGGTCTGCAAGAAGACCGGCACGATAGGCGAGGGCAAGGACGAGGGCGGAATGCTGGCCGATTTCGCCGAGTTCATGGCCAAGTGGAAACCTACCATCGTAAGCTGGAACGGACGCGGTTTCGATCTCCCCGTACTCATGCTGCGCAGCCTCCGCTACGGCGTCTCAGCGCCCTGGTACTACCAAAATCGCGACTACCGTTACCGCTACAGCAACGAGGGCCACCTCGATCTGTGCGACGTGCTCGCCGACCACGGCGCGACCCGCATGACCTCCCTGCACGGCGCGGCACGGCTGATCGGCTTGCCAGGCAAGGACGGTGTCGACGGCAGCCAAGTCGAAGCCATGTATCGCACCGGCCAGATCGAGGCCCTGCGCGGCTACTGTCTGTCGGACGTGGCGCAGACCGCGTTCTTGTTCTTGCGCTACCGACTGCTCTCGGGCCTGCTCGATCGGGCCGCCTACACCGCTGCCGCGACCAACTTGCTGGCCGCCGTCTCCGCCGATCCGCGCCTGGCCTCGCTGGTGGCGCGCATCGAGCGCGACAGACTGCTGCTCGAGTAGGCGCGTGGGAAGCCGGCCGGCCCTCGGGACCTACCTGCCCCCCTCCCACCTCCTCGGGCTTCGCCCTCGCCCTCGCCGGCCACGGACCATCGCGGGAGGGTATGGCGAGGCCGCGCGAAGCGCGGGGTGGGCAGGGCGGGAGGTGGGTGCCGAGTGCGCAGCGAACCCTCTCAGGGTTCCCATATCATCCGGCGCGGCGTCCGGCGAGAAGACGCGCTAGCATCACGGACCCTTCCCGATGCGCGTCCTGCTCGTCACTCCGCCCATGGTGCAGTTCAACACGGCCTACCCCGCCGTGCCGGTGCTCGCGGCGTTCCTGCGCGACAAGGGACACGAGGTCGCGCAGGAGGATCTGTCGCTGGCCCTGGCGCTACGCCTGTTTTCGCCCACCGGCGTATCGGCGATCGAGCACGCCTTGCGCGGAAAATTCCAAGGCAAGCGCCGACCTGCCTCGGTCCGGCACTTTCTGGCTCACGCGGCTCGCATTCGCGCCGCCGTGGCGGACGCCGTGCTGCTCTTGCAAGGACGCGCTCCGCATCTGGCGGCGCACCTCGCCTCCCCCGCAAGTCTGCCCGAGGGACCGCGCTTCGCCGCTTTGCGCGGACTCGTCGACGACGAAGCAGTCGAGGTCATCGCCCGCCACCGCGCCAGCTTGTTTCTGGACGAGATCGCGGATGCCGTGCGCGAAGGCCTCGACGAGCGCTTCGAGCTGGCCCGCTACGCCGAGCACCTGGCCGCCGACGCCGCCGGTTTCGATCCGCTGGCCGACGCGCTCGCTCGACGGCCGACGCTTCTGGATCGGTGGATGGACGAGTTGGCGGAGCAAGCCTTCGCGGCGCATCGCCCAGGTCTCCTCGGACTGACCGTGCCCTTCCCCGGCGCCTTCTACGGTGCGTTCCGCATCGCCAGGCGCATGAAGGCGCTCGACCCCACCATCACGACCGTGCTCGGCGGTGGCTACGTCAACACCGAGCTGCGCGAGCTGGGCGAGCCGCGCGTGTTCGATACCTTCGACTACGTCACCTTCGACGACGGCGAGATTCCGCTCCTGAGAATTGTCGAATCGATCGCCGATCCAACGAGCCAAGCCGCGCTGGTGCGCACCCGCATTTGCCAACAGGGACGCGTGGTCCTGTGCAACGACGCGGCGGCACCGCACTTGCGCCACCGCGAACGCCCGGCCCCGGCTTTCTCCTCGCTGGCCTCGGCAGGCTACATCGCCATGGCCGAGAGTCCCAATCCCATGCACCGCCTATGGACCGAGCGACCGTGGATCAAGCTGACGCTGGCACACGGTTGCTACTGGCATCGCTGCGCCTTCTGCGACACCTCGCTCGACTACATTCGCAGCTACGATCCGGCGGACGCGGCGACCATCGTGGGTTGGATGGAGCGCGCGATGGAGGACACCGGTCTCGCCGGGTTCCACTTCGTCGACGAGGCCGCGCCGCCAGCACTTCTCGGCCATCTTTCGCGCCTGATCCTGGAGCGCGGTTTGCGCGTCGAGTGGTGGGCCAACATCCGATTCGAAAGGAAGTTCGATCGCGATCTGGCCGAGCTCATGGCGCACTCAGGTTGCCTGGCCATGAGTGGTGGTCTCGAGTGCGCGCACGACCGCCTGCTCGAGCTCATGGACAAGGGCATCACCACCGCCCAGGCCGCGGAAGCCATGCGCGCCCTCGCGGAAGCCGGTATCCTGGTACACGCCTACCTGATGTACGGCTATCCCACGCAAACCGTGCAGGAGACGGTGGACGCACTCGATTTCGTGCGTGGCCTGTTCGCCAGCGGTTCTTTGCACTCGGCCTATTGGCACCGTTTCGCCTTGACCGCCCACAGCCCGGCATTCCGCGATCGAAGCAAGCTGCGCCTGCGCATCCTCGATGCCCGCGAAAACACGTTCTCCCGCAACGAAATCCCCTTCGACGAACCCGGACGCTCCGACCCCGCGGCGTTCGGCGAGGGTCTGCGCCGCGCGGTCTACAACTTCATGCACGGGGTAGGGCTGGATAGCGATGTGCGGTCCTGGTTCGACTTTCCCGTTCCCCACCCCAGCCGCCTTCGCAAGGTCCGCGCAACAGGCTCCTAGCCGGACCGCGTGTTCCAGGGTAACGTTCGACTCCTCAAGCCATGCCAAGACCCTTCGTCGCTCCAGGCACCCTGACACATTTCGCCCCTGATTGTCCCGCTTCCGTCACCCACCTGCGGCTCGAATTGGTGCCCGATCTGCTGGCGCGAACCCTGCGCGGAAAGGTCACGCTGACCTTGCAAAGCCGCAAGGACGATCTTCAAGCGGTGGAGCTGGATGCAGTGGACATGACCATCGCCGCCGTTCGCGTCGACGAAGCGCCCGCCAAGGCCACCCACTACGACGGCAAATGCCTGCGCATCGAGCTCGACAAGACACGCCGTCGGGGCGACGCCTTTGCCATCACCATCGACTACCAGTGCGCGCCCACGCGCGGTCTCTACTTCGTGGGGCCGGACGAGGCGCACCCGAACCGCTCGCGCGAGTGCTGGACGCAGGGACAGGACGAGGACTCGCGCTTCTACTTTCCGTGCGTCGATGCGCCCCTCCTGAAGTCCACCAGCGAGGTGCTGTGCACGGCGCCTTCGGAGCTCTTCGTTCTCTCCAACGGAGATTTGCGCGAACGCCGCGATCTCGGCAACGGCCTGACCGAGTGGCATTACGCCTTGGATTTCCCCCATTCACCCTACCTGGTGACCCTGGTTTGCGGGGAATTCGCCGAGATCAAGGATCGCGCCAAGGAAACCGGCGTCGACGTGTACTACTACGGGCCCAAGGGCCGCGAGGCCGATCTGCGGCGCAGCCTGGCGGCCACGCCCGAGCTCATCGACTTCTTCTCGAAGACCATCGGTGTGCCCTATCCGTTCGGGCGCTACAGCCAGATCTTCGTCTCGGACTTCATCTTCGGCGGCATGGAGAACACCTCCGCCACCACGCTCACGGCCGAGGCCATACTCGATGAGCGCGCCGCTCTCGACCAGGACATGGACTACCTGGTCGCGCACGAGCTGGCCCACCAATGGTGGGGCGACCTCGTCACCTGCCGCGAATGGCCCGAGGCCTGGCTGAACGAAGGCTTCGCCACCTACTTCGAGTACATCTGGCGAACCCACTCGCGCGGCCGCGACGAGGCCGACATCGATCTGCTGGGCGATCTCGACGGCTATCTGGACGAAGCCGGCGAATACCAGCGCCCCATCGTGTGCCGCCAGTTCGAAGAGCCCATCGACCTTTTCGACCGCCATCTCTACGAAAAGGGCGGACGCGTGCTGCACATGCTCCGCCACGAAATCGGCGACGCGGATTTCTTTCGCACCCTGCGCCTGTACGCCGAACGCCATGCTCGCGGTTCGGTGGAGACCCGCGATCTGGCTCGCGCCGCGGAAGAGGCGTCTGGGCGCAACCTGGATCGTTTCTTCAGTCAATGGACCGACCATCCGGGACATCCCGAGATCGAGTGCACCTGGCAGTGGGATGCCGACAACCAGGTGGGATCGCTGCGTGTCGAGCAGAAGCAAGAGGGCGACAAGACCTACGACCTGCGCACCTTGGTGCGGCTCGAAATCGCCGGACAGGAGCGCGACGAAGCGATTCACCTCCACGAGCGTTCGCACACCTTCGAGCTCAAGCTCGACCATGCGCCTGACCAGATCGTCTTCGACCCGGGCGACATCCTGCTCAAAACGGTCAAGTTCGACAAGCCCCGGCCGCTGTGGGTGCGACAGCTCTCGAGCGCGAGCCTGGCCGTGGACCGCGTGCTCGCGGCACGGGCTCTCGCGGACAAACCCGACAGCGGGACCGTGGTCGCGTTGCGCGCCGCCCTTGAAACCGACCCATTTTGGGCCGTCCGAGCCGCCGCCGCCACGGCCCTGGGCAAAACCCGACGCCAGGATGCTCTCGACGCCTTGCTTGCCTCGCGCGAGCACGAGCTGCCCAAGGTCAGACGCGCGGTTGCGGCGGCACTGGGCGAGTTCCGCGTCGATTTCGATCCCGGCAACACCCGGGCCGCCGAGACCTTGGAGCGCTGGGTCCGCGACGGAGATCCCAGCCTTTTCGTCGAGGCCAATGCGGCGCTCGCCCTGGGACGGGTGCGCTCGCCCCGCGCGGTGGAGATCCTGACGGCCGCGCTCGACCGGCGGGTCTACATGGACACCATCCGAGCCCGCGCACTGGAGGGATTGGGCGCGACTTCCGACGACGCGGCCTACGCGGTGGTCGAGGCGGCGATCACGCGCAAGGCCTCGTTTCAGTCGCGTCGGGCCGCGGTCACGGCCCTTGGCCGCCTGGCCGAAGGCACCGCCCATGCCCGCCGCGCCCGCGAGCGTCTAGAGGCCTGCCTTGCCGACCCGGATTTCCGCGTGCGCATGGATGCCGCGCTCGCGCTCGCCGAGATCGGCGATGCGCGCTCCATCGCTGCCATCGAGCGCGCACGCAGCGCCGAGCTCGACGGTCGGGTCAAACGCCGCTATCGCAACGCGATCACACAACTGCGCGAAAAGGGAACGCCCGGCGACAAGCTACGCAAGCTCGGCGAAGAGGTCGAGCGTCTGCGAAGCGAAGCCATGCGTTTGCGCGAGCGTGTCGAGAAGCTCGAAGCGCGTCCCGCGGTCGCCAAGCCGTCCACGCCGCCGGGACACGGCCCGCCACCGGCCAAGCGCCCACGCCCCGGTGGCCACCGTGCTGGCCGCAAGACGATCGCGCCGCGCCGGAGGTAGGGGCGGTTTTCAAACCCGCCCTACGCCGCGGGCGGAGGGGGAACCACTGGCGGGGGCGTTACCGCGCCAATCATGGTGCCTCTGAGCTCGGGCATTTCCGTAAGCACCAGGGGCAACAGCTCGTCCATGCGCTTCACGTAGATAATCTCCAGCTCTTTCTTGGGCTGCTCGGGTATGTCGATCACGTCCTTGCGATTGCGCTCGGGCATGATGACTCGCTTGATTCCCGCTCGGTGGGCGGCCAGGAATTTCTCTTTGATGCCACCGACGGGCAAGATCAAACCCCGTAGCGTGATTTCGCCGGTCATGGCCACGTCGCTGCGCACCGGCTTTCCGGTCAGCATGGAGACCATCGAGGCGAACATGGTCACGCCCGCCGAGGGGCCGTCCTTGGGAATAGCGCCCGCGGGGATGTGCAGGTGGATATCGCTCTTTTCGAGGAAGACGTCGTCGAGACCCAGCCACTTGGAGTGTGCCCGGATGAAGGACAGTGCGGCCTGGGCGGACTCCTTCATCACGTCGCCAAGCTGCCCGGTCAGCACCAGGTTGCCCTTGCCATTCATGCGCGTGGCCTCGATGAAGAGGATGTCCCCGCCCACCGGCGTCCAGGCGAGGCCGGTGGCTACACCGGCCTCGGCGGTTCGCTCCGCGATCTCGGGCAGGAACTTCTGCGGACCGAGGAAATCGGGAATGCGGGCCAGGGTAACGGTTTCCTTCTCCGTGGCCTTGCCCTCGGCCACCAGCACGGCCACCGCGCGGATGACGTTGGCGATCTCGCGCTCGAGATTGCGCACGCCCGCCTCGCGCGTGTAGCTGTCGATGATCTCGCCCACCGCCGCGTCGTCGAACACCAGCCGCTCGTCGGTAAGCCCGTGCTCCTCGACCTGCTTCTTGATGAGGAACTGCTTGGCGATGTTGAGCTTCTCCTCGCGCGTGTAGCCGGGGATCTCGAGGACCTCGAGACGATCGCGCAGGGCAGGCGGCACCGGATCGAGGATGTTCGCCGTGGCGATGAACATGACCTTCGACAGATCGAAGGGCACTTCCAGGTAGTGGTCGGAGAAGGAATGGTTCTGCTCCGGATCCAGGACCTCGAGCAAGGCCGCTGCCGGATCGCCGCGGAAATCGTGACCCAGCTTGTCGATCTCGTCGAGCATGAACACGGGGTTGTTCGACCCGACCTTCTTCATGCCTTGAATGATGCGGCCAGGGAGGGAGCCGACGTAGGTACGGCGGTGGCCACGAATCTCTGCCTCGTCGCGCACGCCACCGAGCGAAATTCGCATGAACTTGCGTCCCAGCGCGCGCGCGATGGACTTGCCGAGCGATGTCTTGCCCACGCCGGGTGGACCCACGAGGCAAAGGATGGGGCCCTTCTTGTCGGTCTTGAGCTTGCGCACGGCCAGGTATTCGAGGATGCGCTTCTTGACCTTTTCGAGGTCGTAGTGATCCGCGTTCAGGATGTCGCGTGCCGCCGGGATGTCCAGCTTGTCCTCGGTGACGATGGACCAGGGCAGCTCGACCAGCCATTCGAGGTAGGTGCGCGTGACCGTGTATTCAGCCGAGGACGGCTGCATGACCTTGAGCCGTTCCAGCTGCTTGAGCGCGACCTTCTCGCTGTCGGATGGCATCTTGGCGGCCGCGATCTTCTCGCGAAAATCGTCGAGGTCGCCGCCCGATTCGTCGATCTCGCCCAGCTCTTCCTTGATGGCCTTGAGCTGCTGGCGCAGGACGTACTCGCGCTGGTTGCGCCCCATCTCCTCTTGGACTTGCGTGTTGATCTTCTCGCGGACTTTGAGCACCTCGTGTTGCCGAGAGAGGAACTGGAGCACGCGCCGCAGACGGGCCTTGAGGTCGAAAATTTCCAGGATCTCTTGCTTCTCGTCGACCTGAACGTCGAGGTTCGAGGTGATGAGATCGGCGAGTTGGCCGGGCTCGGTCACGCTGTCGAGCAGCGAGGAAGCTTCCTTGGGCAGCTCGGGCATGAGCTTGATGACCCGCTTGGCGACATCCTTGACGTTCACCACCAGGGCGTCGAGCTCGGTGGAGCTTCCGGGCGGATCGGGCAACACCTGGATCTTCGCCACCATGTAGGGATCCTGCAAGCCCAGCTCGACCATGCGCACGCGCGACACGCCTTGCAGGATGACCGAGAAACTGTCCTTGGCGAGCTTGATGACCTTCAAGATGCGAGCGGCGCAGCCCACGGTGTAAAGATCGGCCGGTCCGGGCTCCTCGATCCGGGCATCGCGCTGGGTGACGATGCCGATGACCGGTTTCTCCTTCGCAATGGCTTCCTCGACCAGCTTCACGGATTTCTTGCGCCCGACGTCGATGGGGATGATCGAGTTCGGGAACAAGACGGAATTGCGCAGCGGGAGGATGGGCAGAAACTCGGGAATCTCGATCGGCCCTTCCGGGATGGACTTCTTCGGTGACATTGCACAAATCGTAGTACGCACCGAACCTGGCTGCGACAAGTATTCGCAGCGAAAAGACAGGAAAGAATTCACCACAGAGGCACGGAGCGCACAGAGGCTCGGAAGAAGAAGGCGTTCGGATCGATGATCCGGAACCCCCTTCCGTTTCCAGCCTCTGCGCCCTCTGCGTCTCTGTGGTGAACTTCTAGCGTCGCTTGTCGGGCTGACCGGGCTTGGGGACCGCAGTGCCGGACAGGTTCGACTGACCGGGCATGCCCGCTTCGCGCTTGACCCCGTGGTGGGCCAGGATCTTGGCCTCGATCTTCTTGGCGATGTCGGCGTGGTCGCGCAGAAACTGCTTGGCGTTCTCGCGCCCCTGCCCGATGCGCTCGCCCTCGAAGGCGAACCAGGCGCCCGACTTCTCGACTGCGTTGCACTCGGCCCCCAGATCGACCAAATCACCCTCATGGCTGACGCCTTCGCCGTACATGATGTCGAACTCGACCTCGCGGAAGGGCGGCGCCATCTTGTTCTTGACCACCTTCACGCGCGTCCGGTTGCCCACGACCTTCTCGCCATCCTTGAGAGCGCCCACGCGTCGGATGTCGAGGCGCACGGATGCGTAGAACTTCAACGCATTGCCGCCTGTTGTTGTTTCGGGATTGCCGAACATCACACCGATTTTCATGCGGATCTGGTTGATGAAGATGACCAGGGTGTTGGACTTGGAGATGGTGCCGGTCAGCTTGCGTAGCGCCTGGCTCATGAGACGGGCTTGCAGGCCCACGTGGGAATCACCCATCTCGCCTTCCAGCTCGGCCCGCGGGGTCAGAGCCGCCACCGAATCGACGACCACCACATCGACCGCGCCCGAGCGCACCAGCATCTCGGTGATTTCCAGAGCCTGCTCGCCGTGATCGGGCTGCGAAACCAGTAGGTCGTCCGTCTTGACGCCCAGCTTGCGCGCGTAACCGACATCGAGAGCGTGCTCTGCGTCGACGAAGGCACAGATTCCGCCCGAACGCTGCGCCTGTGCCACCACATGCAGCGCGAGCGTGGTCTTGCCAGAAGACTCCGGACCGTAGATCTCCACGATGCGACCGCGCGGCAAACCGCCCAAGCCCAGCGCGATATCGAGCCCAAGGGCACCCGTCGGAACGACATGCACCTCGGGCGGGGCGATATCGTCGCCCAGGCGCATGATGCTGCCCTTGCCGAACTGCTTTTCGATGGTGGAAACGGCCAGATCGATGGCCCGGTCGCGCCCGGCATCGCGCGCGGCCGGTGCCTTGCCTGCGTCTGCCTTGCCTTCCTTGTGCTCGTGTCGGTCCGAATTTGCCGAGCTCGCCGAGCTTGCCGAGCTTACCGTGTTTGCCGTGTTCGCGAGATTCGCCATGTCTTCTCCCTGAGCTACATGAAATATCGGCGGGCCATATCGAGCGCGTGGTACGCAGCCGCCCTGCGAATGCGCTCGCGGTCGCCGGAAAAAAGCTTGCTGGCGGACTTGGTCGGGCGCGGCCCCGCGATGGCAAAACACACCGATCCCACCGGCTTATCGCCAGTCGGTCCGCCGGCCGGGGTGCCAGGGCGGCCGTCCATCTTGGTGCCAGCGACGCCGGTGATGGACACCGCGATGGTGGCACCCGTCAGATTCCGCGCTCCCTCGGCCATGGCGCGCGCGCAGGGCTCGCTGACCGCCCCATGTTCGGTGAACATCTCGGCGGGAACGCCGAGCACCTTGGTCTTGATTTCGTTGGCGTAGGCCATCACGCCCCCCAGGAAGAAATCGCTGGCCCCGGGTTCCGAGGTGAGGAGCTGGCCCGCGTAGCCTGCCGTGCAAGATTCGGCCAGGGCCAAGGTGGCGCCCGCCTCGCGCAGGGTCTTGCCCACCACCATGGGAAAGGTTTCCCCATCGGTGCCATAGATGCCTTGGCCGATGCGCTTGCGCAGCTCGTGGTCGATTTGTTCCAGCACGGTCTGACTCTTGGCGAAGTCGCCCGTGCGCACCACGATCTTGACGTGGTTCTCGGGCGAGGCGGTGCGAAAGTGAACGGTCACGTCCGGGACGTTCCCGACCAGGCCGACCAGACGGTGATCGATGTGCGATTCGCCCATCCCGTAGATGTGAAACGTCCGAACCGCGGCCCGCGGTACCCCGTGCTCGGTCATGCGCTGGACCAGGCGAGGCATGCACTGCGAGAGAAAGATGCTTTCCATCTCGCGCGGGATCCCTGGCAGAAAATACGCCTCGGCCTGACCCACGCTGAGGCAGAAACCCGGCGCAATCCCAGCTGCGTTGGCAAAGGCAGTCGCACCCTCAGGAATGCGCACCTGACGCATGTTGTTGGGGGTCAGGGCGAAGCCGTGGGCGGAGAACCGCTGTTTCATGGCGTCGAGCGAAGGGACGTGCTCGGTGGCGCCCACGCCAAGCAGGTCGGAGACCACGTCCACTGTCCGATCGTCGTCGGTCGGGCCAAGCCCGCCGGTGGCCACGATCACGGCGACCTCGCCGGCCAGACTCTCGATGGCGGCGCGAATGTCGGCTGGCGCATCGGAAACCACGCGGTGAACCCGCACCTCGTAACCAGCGTCGAATAGCCTATCCGACAAGAATGCGGCGTTAGAATTCACGATTTCCCCGCGCAGCACCTCGTCACCGATGGCCAGAACCGCCGCCGTCCCCGGGGGCGCCTTGGCTGCTGTGACCGGGAGTGTCTTGGCCGCCGTGACCGCATGCGCCTTGGCCGCCGTAACCTCGGTTACCGTCGCAGCCGGGGGCTTGGCCCCGACGACACGCGCCTCGCTGGCAGGTTTCGCCACCTTGCGGCTGGCGGCTCCCGCCTTGCGGGAGCCGCCGGAGGCTGGCACTCGTTTGACGGCCTGCTTGCTCGATTTGCGCGCTTCGCTGGCCATGCTCCGGCGGAACTTAGACATTTGTTCAGTACCTTAGCGAGCGCCCTTGCGCCAGTCAACAACCACCGACAGAATCTCGGGAATCGTTCAACAAGGTTGACAAGGGGCTACCTCCGACGGTCAACTGTTGTGGCTCCCCATGCGAATCCGCTACGCTGCCAAGACGGATCAAGGACTCAAGCGCAACCACAACGAGGACTACTTCTGCCTCATCGAGGATGAGCAGCTTTTTCTCGTAGCGGACGGCATGGGCGGACACGCCTGCGGCGAGGTCGCGTCCAAGATGGCCGCCGACGTGGTTCGCGAATTCTTCGCGCGTACCCGCGACGAGGACGTCACCTGGCCGTACAAGATGGATCACACCCTGTCGGTGCTGGAAAACCGGCTGAATGTCGGCATCCGCCTGGCCAACAAGAAGATCCACGAATCGGCCTCCAAGGACGTGCGCTTAAGCGGCATGGGAACCACGGTTGTCATCGGCCAGATCGCCGACGACCGCTTCTACGTAGCGCACGTGGGGGATTCGCGTTGTTACCGCATGCGCGAAGGACAGGTCAAACAGCTGACCCGCGACCACTCGCTGCTAGAAGACTACAAGGAAGCGCGCCCCGGCATGAGTGACGAGGAGCAGCGCAAGTTCCCGCACAAGAACGTGATCACGCGCGCCCTCGGGATGCGCGACACCGTCCAAGTGGACATCACCTCCGACGAGATCCACGACGGCGACATCTTCCTGCTCTGCTCGGATGGACTATCCGGCATGGTTCAGGATACGACCCTTCCCGAGTATCTGAAGGTGGGCGGAGATCTGGATGCAGCCGTGAACAAGCTGGTCGCTGCCGCGAATGCCGCGGGAGGCATCGACAACATCACGGTCCTGGTGCTGGAGTGCCGGCAAAGCTAGCCCCGAGCTAGCCCTCCCGCCGATTCGAAAGTTCTGCCGCAGCGGGGCCTGTTCTACCGGTCGGTCGTGATACAGTCGACGGGCCATGGCGGGCGAGGCCACCCATTCCCGAGCGGGGACCGATTGGGAGCCCTCCCCGTGGACGCGTGCAGACCGCGTGGCAATCGTGTTGCTTCTCTGTTGGGTAGCGGCCTGTTTCGCGCAGACGCTTGCTTTCGATTTCGTCAATTGGGACGACGGCGACTTCGTGCTCCGGAATCCTCTGGTCGTGAATCCCCGAGAGGTTCCGCTGATTCACCGCCTCACCACGCCCGAAGTTGGCTATCCGATCCCCGTCACCCTACTCAGCTACCGCATCGAGTACGCATTGGTCGGATTCGACCATCCTTGGATTCAGCATCTCGTCAATCTGCTGGTCCACCTCGGCAGTGTCGGACTGGTTTTCGCAATCGCTCGCAGACTGGGCACGGGAACGCTGGGCGCCGCTTTCGCTGCCTCCCTGATGGGCCTGCATCCCATCGTCTCGGAGCCCGTGTCCTGGGTGACAGGCCGCAAAGACCTGCTGGCCCTGCTTTTCGCCCTGGTCACCGTTTGGCTTGTCCTGGGAGCCTCGGGGCGGTCTTCCTGGCCTCGCCGAATCTGCCGAGCGTCGACGTTCTTGCTTGCTTTGCTGTCCAAGCCCGTCGCGGTCGCGTTGGCGCCCATTCTGGTGCTGATCGCCATGGGCCGACAAGATCGAAGCACACCTTGGCTGCGTCGATTCGGGAACGCGTTGGCAGCCAATTCGGCGGAGATTTTCCTCACGTTGGCCTACCTTCCCATCACCTGGCTCGGTTATCGGGCCTTCGGCGCCTCTCGCACGGGCGAGGAGGTTGGGTCCTCGCTACGATCCGCTTGGTATGCGCTGGGCGCCCATGGGGCTATCCTCATCGGCATCGAGCCCCCCTGCGTGCGACACTTTCCGCCTTCCTTTCCTCCGCCGTTCACGCCGAAATTCGATCTTCTGCCCGTCCTCGGGGCCGCCGCCGTCGCCGCGCTGCTGTGCGTTCTTCGGGGCAGGGCCCGTGTCC
The DNA here is from genome assembly GCA_963824555.1 of uncultured delta proteobacterium. GTDB lineage: Bacteria > Myxococcota_A > Polyangia > Fen-1088 > Fen-1088 > Fen-1118. The sequence goes on from CAWGPW010000017.1 coordinate 302,404, forward strand.
TCGCCGCCGGAGCACTCGCCTGCTCGCTTCTCGCCTACCTTCCGTCGTCCGGTATCGTCCCCATCAAGCGCTTCATCGCCGACTCGTACTTGTATCCCGTGCTGCCGGGAGTCGGCATTGCGGTCGCGCTCCTGGTCGAGGATTTGCTGGCGCGGGTACGAGACCGATCCCGTGTGTTGCGGCTGGCGCTCGTGCCCGCGCTGGCCGGTTGCCTTGGCCTCTTGGCGATCCCCGCCTCTGGACGATTTCGCACGACCAAGGATCTGTGGGCCGACGCGATGGAACGGTACCCGGGCAACTGGCGGCCATGTCGCAACTGGGCGGTGGCGCTTGAAGAAGTCGGCGGACCGGCGAGGACCTTGGAAGCAACCGACACCTGTATTGCGCGCTTCGGCCCGGCCAACTTCGAGAAAAACCGAGCCATGGCGCTCTTCGAGCTTGGCCGGCACGAAGAAGCGGGCATGTGGATGCGCCGTGCACTGGAGCGCGAACCGAGCGACCGCCATGTTCCCCCGGAGCTCCTGGAGCTCGCCGAAAGTGCGCAGCGGGATCGGTGAACCGTGACCGAAATGATTCGGCCCTCGACTCCCTCGGTTCCAAGCTCCATGGGCACACCACCACCCCGGCATGCGCTGTGGCTTCTCGGCCTGTACGGCATCCTTTCGCTGCTCGTCGTCCCGGTGTATCCCCACTTCCCCTCGCCCAACGAGCTCAGTCGATGGGCACTGACGGCCTCCATCGTCGAGCGCGGCTCGTTCGAGGTGGGTCCTCTCACCCGACTGATCGGGAACCGAATCGAAGATTTCGCTCTTTTCGAGGGGCGGCTCTACAGCAACAAGGCGCCGGGCGGCTCGTTCGCGGCGGTGCCGGCGTACGCGCTGGCCCGGGCGATGGTGGGACCTCCCGACCCCGACAACCTGCGTGAGACCATCACCGCCCTGCGCCTCGCCATCTGCACCCTCCCGCTGCTGGTTCTCGGCCTCGCCTTCATCGGCCACGCGCGCCGCGCGGGCATCGCTCCCCAGCGCATCGCCTTCGCTCTGGCCGCCATGTTGTTCGGCACGCCGATCTTCGCCTATGGCCTGCTCCTGTTCTCGCACGTGTTGACTGCCGCCGCTCTGTTCGGCGCATGGCTGCTCCTGTTCGGCGACGCGCGACCGCGCCAACCTCGGCACGATCTGGCCGCGGGGGCGCTCCTCGGTCTGGCGGCGATCTCCGAGTACCCGGCCGCGGTTCCTGGCGCCGTGCTGGCGATCTGCGCCCTGCGCGGCCGTGGCCTGGCTGGGAGCCTGCGCCTGGCCGCCGGGGCGCTCCCCCTGCTTGCTGCTCTCGCGCTGTACGACCACGTTGCATTCGGCAGCGCCTTCGCCCTCTCGTCTTCGTTCGAGCGGGTTGCCGACTTCCGGGAGCTGAGCAAATCCGGCCTGTGGGGCGTGGGGCTGCCGTCGCCCGTGATTGGGGCTCGCCTGCTGCTCGACCCAAGCAAGGGCCTCCTGGTGTTCTCGCCCGTGCTGGTTCTCGCGCTTGCGGCCATCCCCGCGGCGCGACGGAGCCTCGACTCGGATGCGTTCTGGTCGCTCGTCCTCGCGCCGCTCGCGCTGCTGCTGGTCTACTCCGGCTACTCCAACTGGCACGGCGGCTGGACGGTGGGAGCACGCTACCTGGTTCCCGCCATGCCCTTCCTGGCCTATCTGCTGCTCTTTGGTCGCCCGCGCATCCTCGATCCGCTGTTGCTGGGCGCCTCGGCCGCGGCGGTTGTGCTCACGACCCTCGTCTTCCCCTTCGTCTCCGAGGCATACGCGTTTCCGTGGGCCTCGTTCGCCACGCCCCTGCTGGTCAAGGGGCTGGTCGCCCCCAACTTGCTGCATCTCGTGTCACGAACCGCTGCCGTGACCATCCCCTTTGCCATCGTGGCCGCCGCGCTCTTCCTCGCCGTCGAACCGCGCCGTGCTTTGCTCACCGCCACGGGTATCACCGTCTGGACCCTGGTGGGCTTCTTGTGCGTCGCCACATGGTTTCCCGACGGTGATGGTTCGCGCTGGTACATCGAAAAGATCTACTTCGAGCGGCTAGACGTGCTGAGAAAGCCGCCCATCGATCCCGCCCTGCTGCAACGGTTGCAGAAGGATCGACGAATGCCGCCGTCGAGCTGGCCGTTCTGAATTCATCATCGACGAGCCCCGCCAATCGGCGGGGCCCGCGATACGGCGTCGCAGGCCGCGTTCTCGCGCAGCTCACTGCGGGCAAGACTTGACCTCTACGGCCTCGCTGCCGCGGGGGCCGAAGCGTTTGAGCACGCTCCAGTGGGCTTTGCCGCCGAGCTTTTGCACGAGCGGCAGCACGCTTTCCGCCAACACCTCGGGCTCGGCACCGCGAATAACGATGTCCGGGCGGCCTTCGAAGACGTCCTCGAACCCCACGCGAACGCGTCCCCCCATGGCCTGTGCGATTTCATGCAGTCCGGTCACCAAAGCCGCCTCTGCCGCGTCGGGAGGCTGGCCGTCCTTCCCCTGACACGCGCGCAGGACCAGGCCGCGATCGAGATAGGATGCCTCGTGGGGATGGATGCTCTCCCATGAGGGAAGCACCGCGGGTGGTTCGGGCGGCCGCTGGAACCACCCCGGCGGAATGGTCAGGAAGATGGCACCTCGGTCCTCCAGACCGATCACCAGCCGGCCATCCGGCGCCTCCGCCAACGCGAGCACGCGCGTGTCGGCCAGCATGGGGATCGCCGGGTGCACCTGGTCCACCTGCTCTTTGTCGCGCAACACCCACAGGCCGCGGCCCCCCAGCCACAGGCGCTTCGTGCCGTCGCGCATGAACAAGCTGACCTCGTCGTCGAGTCCCTCGGGCTTGAGCAGCTCGCAACTGCCCCACTTGACGTTGAAGACGCAAAGCCCGTGATCCGTGGCCAGCAGCAATTCCTCTTTTCGGTTTCCCCAAAGGGTCAGATCGCGGATGAGCAACCTGCGGCCATCGAGCTTGACCGGGACTTCATCGATGAGCGGCACGCCGCCAGCTTCATTGCTGTCGAGCCGGACCAGCGCCCAGCTCGACTCCCCGGTGGGCAGGCCGTAGAACGGCGAGGTGTAGCTTTCGGCGAAGTGAAGCGGATCGCCGATGGGAGAATTGGGGTGGCCGTGGCCGTGGCCGGCTGTCGCGACACGCGCGCCAAAACCGCCCCCCGTATTCGCCGGTCCCGCGCGCATCACCATGCGCCAGCGACCGCCCGAGAAGCTCCATAGGCCTTGATCGTCCACGTTCCAAAGCTGCCTGTCCGGCGTCGCGAAGGTGTCGTCGGGCTCGATGGGCAATTCCTCGCGGCCGAGCACGGTCAGGACCTTGCCGTCCCAGCGCGCGGTCAGGAACACGTCGCGCAGGCCGTGAATATGGCCGACGTAATTGCGCGGCGGTCCGGCCTTGGCGATGACGTAGCTGACCTCCCCTTCGATGGGGATCGTGGTCATGGCCGCCCACAGGCGCTCTTTCTCGCCGGGCCTGGGCAAACCCATGAGCTCGGCCGGGGGCATGATGGGGTCCGGGAGGGGATGCCAGCCGCCACCTTTGTAGAAGAGCGGCCCGCCCTCGCCGTAGAACGACATGCCGCTGGCCAAACGCACGATGGCGGAGGGTCTGGAAACGGAATCCTGTCCCTCGAGAAAATGACGGCGGGTGAACTCGGACGTGAATTCCATGAACCCGCCGCGCGCCAGCGTGACCAGAACACGCTGGCCGGCGAGGTGGGCTTGGCCCACGGCCACCACGGCGTCGCTCTCGCGGTGCCCAGCGGCCAGGGCATCCAGCGGTTGCCAACTGGAGAGGTTCGCGTCGCTGATGGAAACACCATCATGGGAGACCACGAGGACGCGCGCGTGATCGCGATCTTCGAGCACCTGCGTGATCGGTGTCGAGGGCGCGGCCTGCATTGCGCGCTTTCCGCCCGCCCCATGCAGAAGAACCGGCTTCAGCCCGGGCATCAGGCGAACCACGTAGCTCGACGACTCGCCCGATCGCTCCGACCCGCCAAAGGCCCAAATCTGGCCGTCCGACAGCTCGACGAAGCCGCGCAGCCCGGACCAGCCGCCCTTCCACGCCACGTCCTTGCGCACGCTCGTCGCGAGATCGAGAAAATGCACGAGGCCGCCACTGGCGAACCAAAGCCGATCCTTGCTGTCGAGAAACAAGTGGGATCCGTTGTCCACGGAATAGGTGCGGCCCTGGCTATCGTCTTTGACCAGCAATCGGTCGTCCGATCCGGCGGGTATGCGGTAGGCGATCGCCAGCGCGCCGTCTTTCGCCCGCTTGCCAATCCACTGTGGCTGGCCGGGAACATCCGCGACCTCCTCGATGCCGAGGTCACTCGCGTTCACGCGGACGACTGAGCCGTTGGCAATGCACACCAGCACGTGGGTCTTGTCGGCTGGGCCCAGACAGGTGGCACGGCGGCGCAAGACCTTCTGCTGGCGTAACTTGAAGGTCTCGGCATCGAACGTGACCAGGTTTCCCGAGGCCGCCAAGCCGAAGATTTGCCCGCCCAGCAAGCGGCTGTCCACGATGGCGTTGCGATCGAAGTGGTACTCGATGCCCAGCTTGAGCGGCGTGGGCTTGTGCTTGATGTGAAACACGGCCCGCCGCGGGTGCCCGCCTCCCTCGGCTTCGTCGTCAAGCCCGGACGGCGGCGAATACACGAAGCTGACTATGGCAATCACGATCGCGCCCACAAGCGCGAGGATGAGCCAGCGCTTGCTTCGTCCACGCGTCTTGACAGGCTGGTCTGGTGGAGCGTCACTCATGCGGAGGTCGGTCTAGGATACACGAGCCACAACTATAGGAAACGGGGGACGCGCGCCTGCTTTCGTGGCCTCAAGACCCTGAGAAATTCCTCCGATCCCCAGGCCAGGCAGTCGAGCGCGTTATCGTTGATCTCGCCGTCCTCGAGCAAAAGACCGTGCTGGGCATGAACCTTCACGATTTCGGCGACGAAGAGATCGTGACTTCCGAGTGGCATGGTATGCCGGACCTGACATTCGAGGTTGATCGGACACTCGGCGATGAGCGGCGCCGCGACGATCGAAGGAGGGTTCTTGGCCAACCCCAAGGCCGCGAACTTGTCGCTGTCCCGCCCGGAGGTCGTGCCACACAGCTCGACCGCATGGATCTGCTTGGAGGTCGGGATATTCACGACGAACTCCTTGGTCGAAAGGATGGTGCCGTGGCTGTGGCGCGATTTGCGTAGCGATACGGTGACCATGGGTGGCGTCGTACACGCCACGCCGGCCCAGCTGATGGTCAGGATGTTGTCCCTGCCCTGGCCGTCGCGGGTGGTCACCAGCAGCACCGGTCGGGGAAAAAACCAAGGTCGGGGAACAATCTTCTTCTTCATGAAATTGCGAGGCTCGGCAAGGTGAACCAGGTTACCAGTCGAATCGCCGAGATTCCAATGCTCGTGGCCGATCGTTGCACAGTCGAAACCTTCGTCCGTGGGTGGTCTCCGAGCCGCGAAGACCGGGCCCTCGCTCTAACGCGCCAAGGGCCGCGCCGTCCGGCGCTGCACGACATAGCCGACGGCACCGATGCCCAGGGTTGCGAGCCCCACGAGCCCTTCGCTGGGTCGCTGGATGACGGTGAAGATCGTCGAGCCCACGACGAACGAGAGAAACAGACCGGGCACCCATGGCCAACCCGGTACGTGCAAGGCCCGCCCCTCTTTGAGACGCAGTCGGCACAGCCCGATGATCGTGGCGACCGTGCTGATGCCCAAGGTGAACCCGACGTAGGTTAGGATGTGCTCGAAAGTCGCCGTCCACAGCGCCAGGAGGCCGAGTGCGAGCTGCGCAAGCAGTGCCAGGCGCGGCGGACGGCCGGCCGAGACGGCGAAGGCGCGGGGAAGCAGCCCGTCGGCCGCCATGCGCGCGGCTACCCGAGGACCGGTCATGGTCAGCGCGGACACGCAAAGGGCCAAGGCCAGCGCCACCAGGGCCGATACGGCAGCGACCAGGCGCGGCCCCCCGACGGCGGCGGCCGCCACGTGGGCCACGTCGATGCGACCCGCCAGCAACGCCGGAGGTGCCGCGAACACGAAGAAGGCGTTCAAGGCCATGTAGAGGATCGTGACGATCGATGTGCCGAGGACGAGCGATCGCGGCAGATTGCGTTTCGGATTCTTGACCTCGCCACCGATGTAAACGGCGGCGTTCCAGCCGAGATAGCTGAAGGACACCAAGACCAGGGCCAGTCCCAACTTCCCGACATGCCCCGTCGCCTCCGCGACGTGGAAACCGTTCGGGTAGAGACGCCCGAGACCAAACGAGGCGAAGAGAGTGATGAGAACGACCTCGGCCACGACGATCGCGGCCTGGATGCGCGCACCGAAGGACACCGAACCGAAGTGCAGAAGGGACGCCCCGATCATCAAGACCGTCGCGACCAGTCGCGGGCTCACTCCGGCGGGCAGCCAGGGTCGCATGTACTCGGCGAAGGCGAAGGCCAGCGCGCCAAGGGGAACCGCGAAGCCGACAATGAGCGAAAGCCAGCCCGCCACGTAGGCCGCCGCCGGGTGCAGCGTGCGCGACAGGAAGATGTACTCGCCGCCTGATTCGGGAATTCGTTGGGCCAAGGCGCCGTAGCAAAGCGCCCCCAAGAGGGCGACGACGCCGCCGAGCAGCCAGGTGAGAAGCACCAGCCACGGCGAACCAAGGATATCCATCAGAATGCCGCTGGTGGTGAACACGCCGGTTCCCACCATGTTGGCCACCACCAGCGCGGTGGCGGCCCCTGGACCGAGTCGTCTCTCTCCCTCGCTCATACGCTGCCAGTACAGCACAGCCGAGCGCCCGCGGCGACAACCTTGTACGGACGAGCCGCGGAGAACCGGACGCGAAGCCGAGCCTACTTGCGTTCCTGGCGCTGAATGCGCCCCACGAATGCCAGCCAGCGCGTCCGTTCGGTGTCGCCGGCGTGCACGATTTCGACGCCCACGCCGAACTGGGCTTGCGTCTTGTCCGCGCTTTCCTGAACGCGGGTCACGCGCCCGTGCACCACCGCGATCTCTACGCCCGCCGAGACCGCCAGGCGCAACACATCGCCTACCGCCAGCAACAGCGACGTGGCGAGCAGCATCCCGTTCACGCTCAGATTCTCGGTCCATCCGGGCATGTCCTCTTGCCCAAGCGACGAGGTCACCGACGAGGTCACCACGCGCACCGACACCGGCAACCGCGCCGCGGTTCGGACGGGATTGCGCCTGGGATCCGCGCCGAGAGGCGATAGGCGCTTGAAAGTCACCGTGACCGGCGGGCCCGCGGCCACGCGCAGAACCTGTCCAACGGCGGTGAACTGTCCCGACGGGGTTCGGTAGCGCACGGTAGCCTGGGCCTCGGACTCCAGGCCCTGGGGCGGCGCCAGCAAATCAGGAAAGGTAAGCAGGACCTCGCTCGGGCGCATGCTGAGCACGAATCCACTCAAGAGGACCGGGGTTTGAAGGTCTTCCATCGAAACCTCCACCCACTGTCCTGCGACGAGCTGACTCTCCATATTTCCTTTTCGCTTCGGGTGGCCGTCCGTGGGGGCCGACTGCTGCCTCACAGTCGGCGATTCGCGCTACCCTTGAGCATCGGCGTCTGCCTCGAAACCTTGACCGACAAACACGCGGAATTCATGAGCAAGGCCCATTGACGCATCGATCCCATGGAGCTTGAATCGGGGCAGCTGCGCGGGGCGAGGTGGTTTCAGGTCAGGAAGCCAGGAAAGCAGGAAGGGACTCCCAGCAGGATAAGCAGATGGGACTCAAGCCTGATCTTGAGCTTCGCCAAGCCAACGCTCGAAATCAAGCGCGTCATTGCCTGCCAACGGCCATACCGCCCATTCCTGGCTTCCTGACTTCCTTAGAGGCCTCCTTTTCTGGTAAGCACCCCGGTGATTCCTCGCACTTGCTCTATTGGGCCAGGCAGTGCAGTTTACCGCCTCTGATTCATCCCCCAACAAAGGATCTCAGCCCGTGCACGACCTCATGGACTTGTTCCACAAGATTTACAATGTTCAGGCCATCATCACCTGGGGCGGCATGGCCGCACTGGTCGCCGTCGTGTTCTCGGAGACCGGCCTGTTGGTGGGATTCTTTCTGCCGGGCGATTCCCTGCTGGTGACCGCGGGCGTGTTCTGTACCTCGGCCAACCCGACGGGAAAGCCGCTGCTGAACATCCTATGGCTCATCCTTGCGGTGGGCATCGCCGCCGTCCTCGGCGATCAGGTGGGCTTCTACATCGGGCGCAAGACCGGACCCAAGCTCTTCACGCGGGAAAATTCCCTGTTCTTCAACAAGAAGCACCTCGTGCGCACGCATGCGTTCTACGAGCGCCATGGTGGCAAGACCATCATCATCGCCCGCTTCATGCCCATCATTCGCACCTTCGCCCCCGTGGTCGCCGGGGTGGGCGACATGAACTACCGCCGCTTCGTCAGCTACAACGTCTTCGGCGGCATCGGCTGGGTGATGAGCATGACGGGAATCGGCTACGGGCTCGCCTCGGTGTGGCCGGACGTGACCAAACACATCGAGAAGCTCATCATCTTGGTCATCTTTCTATCGCTGCTGCCTGGTATGATCGCTTACCTGCGCAACCACTCGGCCAAACGGAATGAAAAGCCCGCAACCTGACAAGAAACGCCACACCACCCCTGCCAAGGCCAGCGTCAAGACGAGCCCACCGGTTGCCACGAAGCCGCCCAAGGTCGCCTTTCCCAAGAAGAACCAGCCGCCCACTGCGGCTGCCTTCGCGGCGCGCCTGCCCCTGACCCTCGGCAAGCGCTTCGAGATGGCGCGTTCCTTTCTTCTGCGGCAGGAAAAGGTGCGCGAAGACGTCTATTTCTATGGCCCCAAGACTGGCTGGGCCTTGCGCTACCTGATCGGCGAGCAGCCTCTGTGCTCGCTGCTCCTGCATGAAGACTCGCCGGTGGGAATCGTCGCGCTCTCGGCGTCCGCCACGGCGGCGGTGGATTGGAAAAGTCTGTCGCTGGTCGGCCAACTCGCGCGCAAGCACGCCCACGGCAGCCCCTCCATGCTGTGGCTGGACGTTCCCTTGGCTGGGCACGGCGCCGCGGATCTCAAAGCCATCCTTCGCGTCAAGTTGGCGACCTTGTCCGAGCCCTAATTCCGTTCGTAGAGCACGATGAAGTTGTCAGCCACCGGGAGCCAGTGCCATTCCCAGTAGCGCTCGACGGGATGGTAGTCGGCCAGGAACTCGGGCCGCGTGACCAGCGCGGTTTCGCCCCGCCAATAGCCCGGATGGTACCAGACGCCCGCCGTGCCCGGCCGCGTACGCGTGTTGAGGACCACGACCCGAGGTTTGCGGTCAAGGACGTAGGCCGCATCGAACTTCTGATGAAGTCCGCCTGCGACCTCCCGGGCGATGTGCCGATCGGAAAGGCCGGTCATGTCGAGAACGGGGTTGGGCAAGGCGTAGGGCAAGGCGCCGGCATGATTGACGGCCACCAGCGCATCCGCCGGATACCTGGCGGCGATGAGCTTCGCGGCGGCAAGGGCCGCCTGGACCATCGTTCCCTCCTGGTAGGCAATGGGCGGCAAACGGTGGCCCGCGAACGCATCCGCGAGAAGAGAGGCGGGGGGCAGAAAACCCGAGCCTGCGAGTGCGCAGGTCAGGGCTAGAACCAAGCGGCGGTTGGCCCGTTCGCGCCCGATCGCCGCGGCGGCGAGCGCCACCAAGGAAGGAACCACGGGCAAAAGCATGCGCCCGTGCCACATCCAATCCCCGCCCTCCCCGACCACGGCGGCGAGGACCAGAGCCAAGAGGGCAAGCGCGCAGCGGATCTTCCGATCCGCGATTCCCGCCAGCCAGAGCGCGAGCGTGGTGGCCGCGAGCAATCCAAGCGCCCACGAGGCGTAGAGGATCCCCGATTCCAGCCTGAAGAGAAGCTGGCCCGTGGCCTTCGCGTAGTACGTGTTGGGCAACCAGTCGCCGTAGTAGGCACGTCGAAAGATGAACCAGGCCGCGGCCGGGCCGAGACCAAGGCCAAGGAATCTCGGCCGAACCGCCGCCGGCCCGTGTGCCAGACGGGCGAGAACGGCCAAGGCGCAGGCGAGAAACGGCCCTTCCGGTCGCGCCACTCCAAGAACCGCCGCCGCCAGCGACCATCGCCACGGCGAAGGCGCCACCAAGGTCCATGCCCCGAACGTGACGAGCGCGGTGAACAGGGCCGTTTCCAGGCCGGCCGGCGCCCAGAAGTAGAGCGGATATACCAGCGAAGTCGCGGCGCAAGCGACGGCGGCAACCACGCGGCGCTGCGCGATCTCGAGGGCCAACCGATGCGCCAGCACGAGGCACAGCGCCGAGCACGCGACGCCGAGGACTCCCGCGAAGGTGGGCAGCGCGGCCCCGAACACCTTTCCTGCTGTCAGGATCCCCAGCCACAGCGGCGAGGAATAGCCCTCGACGCGCTCACCGCGATTCCACACCGGCCCCAGCCCGGCCGCGACGTTGTCGGCGTAGCGAAACGTGATGAATGCGTCGTCGCAGATTTGCTGCCAGTGTTGTCGGGTCAGCACGACGAAACACAGAATCGCCGCTCCGAGCAGGACCCGCTCGGCCGGCCTGCCCCCACCTCGCCCCGCGTAGCGGGGAGAGGTCGCCGAGCGCAGCGAGGCGGGTGAGGGGCTGCCGGGTTTTATGCCTGAAGGATCCGGGCCTTGGGCCCGACGGCGAGACCCGTGTGACAAGGCACTATTCCCTCGCCTCCTTCGTCTTGGCGTTGGGCAGCGGGCGGGTGCGCGGATGGCGCACGCTGAACGCGGGTTTCTGGTTCGGGTCGCAATGGGGACCGAACCCATCCGCTTTGAAATCGTAGCCCAAGCGGCCTCGCATCCCCCCCTTGGCGGCCTCGATCTCCACATTGTGCTGGCCGGCCCGCGCCGGCGAGCAATACGAGAGCAGATAGTAGCGACGCGAATAGCCCTCGATGCGCGTGCCGATTTCATCGAAGCCGCGACGGATGTCGGCCGGATTCTTCGAGGTGAAGGTTCCGTTGCGCCCGATGGCGCGAATCTCCTGATCGTTGACCTCCGCCCCTACCGCGATGGCGTAGACCTCGACATCGACATCCTTCAGGGCCTCGTGCAGGGCATCCCGCGATACGCGGGCAGCGTGATCCGTGCCATCGGTGAAGACCACCAGGGTGCCAAAACGCAGGGGGACCGACGACTGGCTCATCTGGTGGTCGAGGACCTTGATCGCCTCGATCACCGCGCCGTTGAGATTCGTCGATGGATCTTTGGACTGGAAGCCCGCAAAGGCGCGCAAGGTGGCCTGCGGATCTCCGCCGCCAAAGGGAACGACTTGCGAAATGTGGGGACTTCCGTCGAAGGCGTAGATGCCGAGCTTCTGGTACCGCCCAACCTGCTGCGCGAACGACGCCGCCCCCGCCACGACCTTGTCCAAATCCGGAGAGCCGACCACGCTCCCGCTCATATCGACGAGCAGCAGGGTGTAGTGCGCGGCGGCGACTTCAGGTTGCAGGATGGTTTGCTGGCTCTCGAAGATCGACACGGGCTGGCCGTCTTCGTAGATGTGGAAGTCGGCCGGCGTCAGATCTGCGACGGGATCGCCCCGCGAGGTGTCCACGGTGAAGTAGACCGCGATGTTCGATGGTCTTTGCACCGAACGATCGACCATCTGCAGCTTCAGACTGGCACAGCCCATGCCCGAGATCGCCGTGGCAAGTACAAAAACGTGAAGGAATTTCGCGCGCATGGCGCGAAGTATAGACCTGGCGCGGGCAAGAAAAACAAGGCATCTTTCGAGACGAAGCCCCTTCTGTCCGGCATTCCTCGGAGGAGGGCCTCTCGAAAAAAATTCAAGCGTCGGAGCTGCCATGGCTGCATTTGGAAACCTAACGCTTTTAGTCTCTTTTGTAGTTGCCACGCTGGCCGGTGTCACCTCGTTCGTGGGAATCCGCCGCGGCTCGGAGCGCCTCATGCGTGCCGGGCGCGCCGCAGTCTACTTGCTCGCCACCACCCTCGCCATGTCCATCGCGGCCATGGCGCACGCATTCACGTCGAGTGATTTCTCCATCAAGTACGTTCAGCACTACTCCGAGGCGGGGCAACCCTTCGCCTACAAACTGACCGCGGTGTGGGGCGGCCTCGACGGATCGATTCTCTTCTGGGTGTTCTTGCTCGCGATTTGCTCGGCCATCGCGGTCAGGACACTGTGGCGACGCGAGCCCGCCATCACGGCCTACGCCATCACCGTGCTGATGGCCGCATGCGACTTCTTCATCTACCTCGTGGTCTACGAGAAGAACCCGTTCGACACCTTTCTGGTGTCCCAGCCGGCCACCGGCCAAGGCATGAATCCCCTGTTGCAGAATCCCTACATGGTCGCGCACCCGCCGTCGCTCTACGCGGGCTTCGTCGGGCTGACCATTCCCTATGCCTTCGCCATGGGCGCGCTCATGGCGGGCAAGCTCGGCAACATTTGGTACCCGCTGGTCAAGCGCTGGCTACTCTCGGCCTGGTTCGTGCTGTCGCTGGGACTGACCCTCGGCATGATCTGGGCCTACGAGGTCCTGGGCTGGGGCGGTTTCTGGGCCTGGGATCCGGTCGAGAACGCCGGCCTTCTGCCCTGGCTCATGGCCACGGCCCTCATCCACTCGGCCAAGGTGCAAGAGCGCCGCGGGCTGTACGTACGCTGGAACTTCACGCTGGTCATCTTCGCCTTCTTCCTGACCATCGTCGGCACTTTCATGACCCGGTCGGGGATCGTGCAGTCGGTTCACGCCTTCGGCAAGGACATCCACCTAGCCTACGTCTTCGGCGCGTTCATGGCGGTCATCCTCGTCTTCAGCTTCGGCTTGATGTACTGGCGGCGACGGGAGCTACGCCCCTCGGAGGCCATCGGGTCAATCCTGTCGCGCGAGTCCATGTTCGGCATCGGCAACTGGTGCTTCGTCCTTGCGACGGCCATCGTTCTCGTCGCCACGCTCTTTCCGACCATTTCCGAATCCATCATGCACGAACGCGTGAACGTGACGTCCGCCTTCTTCAACCGGACCATGGTTCCGGTCGGCATCGTGTTGCTGCTTCTCACCGGCACCGGCTCGCTCCTTCCCTGGCGGGGCATGGAGAAGACCGTGGCCAGAAGGCGCGCGTTGCTACCCATCGCGGCCGGCGCGGTCATGCTGGTGGTGAGCGGAATCGTGGGGGGACGCCAGTCTCCGGCCGCCGTGATCTGCTTCGCCGTTTGTGCCTTCGTCGCCACCGTGATCGTGCAGGAGCTCGTGCGCGGAGCGCGCAGCCGGCAGAAAGCCAGTGGCGATTCCTTCCCCATGGCCATGGCCGGCGTGGTCTTCAAGGCTCGCCAGCCGCACGCCGGCTACATCGTGCACATGGGCCTGGTGCTGATGTTCGTGGGTTTCGCAGGCCAGGCCTTCCAGCACGAGGAAACCGCGGTCATCGGGGTGGGTGAGAGCAAGGACTTCGGGTCCTACAAGCTGCGCTTCGACGGCATGACCCAAGGTCGCGACCTCATCAAGGAAAGCTATCGGGCCGATATCGCGGTCTCATCCGGTGGCACCAGCCTCGGCCACCTGAAGCCGGGACGCGACTTCTACGATCAGCGCCCGAACGAGCCCGTCAGCCAGGTGGCCATCAGGCGCGGTGTCGCCGAGGATCTCTATATTACCCTCGGCAGCTACGATGAGGCCCGTCGCGCGGTGGCGCTCAAGCTGGTGCGAAATCCCCTGGTGGACTGGCTGTGGCTGGGATTCCTGGTCATGGCTTTCGGCGCCCTCCTCATTCTGGTGCCCGCGCGCGCCCAGGAGGCCGAAGCAGGCCATCGCTCGCTGTGGATGACCCTCGGCGCCGGGTTGGGTATGGCCGGCCTCGCGGCCCTGGCGGGCAAGGAGATCCTACGCATGCCCGTCTCGGCCCAACTCGGAACCCTCGCCCTGTGCGGCCTGACGGTCGGACTGGCCGGGCTGGCCTGCTACAGCTTGCTGCAGGCGCTGATGGTGCCGGCCGAGGATTCGAGCACCAAGACCCGGTAGGGCTGGCGAGGCTCTGGCGAGCCGGTCCAATGACGTCAAGAAGCTGCTAGACTTGGGCCATGCCTTCGGCCACGGCGAAGTCTCGGCCCGCCACCTACGAGGACATCCTGCGTCTTCCTGACCACGTCGTCGGCGAGATTGTCGACGGCGATCTAATCGTCTCGCCCCGCCCAGCCGCCCGTCACGCACGCGCCAGCTCCTCGCTTGGTATCGAGATCGGAGGGCCGTTCGATCATGGCCGCGGCGGGCCTGGCGGGTGGATCATCCTTGACCAACCGGAGCTGCATCTCGACAAGCAAGTGCTGGTGCCCGACCTGGCGGGTTGGCGGCGCGAGCGTATGCCCGCCTGCCCCGACGTCGCCTGGTTCTCGCTTGCGCCCGACTGGGCGTGCGAGGTGATCTCCCCCTCCACCGCCCTGCTCGACCGGACCCGCAAGCAGGACATCTACCGCGAGCACGGCGTGGCTTGGTTGTGGTTTGTCGATCCGGCCACACGCACCATCGAGGTTCTCCGTGCCGGCGAGCCAGGCTGGTTGGTCAGCGGCACCTTCGGCGAGGCCGGCGAGGCTCGCATTCCACCCTTCGATGCGGTGGCACTCGACGTCGGTGCGCTATGGGAGGTCGGACCTGCTCCAACGCCCTGAGGTCAGAGTGCAATCGTGTCGAGCCAGCGTACATTTCGTTGAGCTTCATCCACGTGGATTGGCTGGGAACGCCGGGTGGATGGACCAGCGCAACGCAGGCAAGTGCGATGTCTAGCGGCCCTGGTAAGTGGACCAACAGGGGTCTTCGGCTACTGCGAGAACCCATGGTTCACTTCTTCATCATCGGGGCCTTGCTCTTCCTTGCCCACCGGATCATCGCGGGCGATCCGAGGGTGATCGTCGTCAGCCCTGGTCTCAAGGCCGAATTGAAGCGGCGATTCGCCGACGAGTACGGTCGCCAGCCTAGCCCCGCGGATTTGGCGGCAGCCCTCGATAAGTGGAAGGGGGACGAGGCCCTCTATCGTGAAGCGCTCCGGGAAAGGCTTGACCGGAACGACGCGACGGTTCGGACCGTCTTGGTCGACAAGGTGCGTCTGCGCGCCGTGCGGGAAATGCCGAAACGAGAGCCGACCGACGCAGATCTCGATGACTGGCTGGCCTCGCACCGCGACTCCTACGAGATCCCGGTGAAATACGATTTCGAGTCCGTGGCCTTTCCGAAAGCGGACCCGTCTGCGGAAAAGCTTCGCTCGCGCTACGCGAGCGCGCTCACCGAAGGAGCTAATCAGGCAAAATTGGGGCGTCCGATTCTGAGCGGCAACCTGACACGCGATCAGCTGAAGGAGAAATTCGGTCCCATCCTGTCGGCAAGCATGTGCGATCTGCCTATCGGGAAATGGCAGGCGATCGAGAGCGACGAAAGCCTGCTGCTCGTTCGCCTGAACGGCACCAGCGGTGGGCTTCCAAGCCGGGACGTTCTCAGGCCGCGCTTGACCTATGATTGGCTCACCTCGAAACAGCAGCAAGCCGTCGCGCGTGTCATTCAGGAAATCAGCAGTCGCTATCGCTTCGAGGAGTCTCCGTGACTCGGGCACAGGCGACCCAGCTTGCTTTCCTTGGCGCCGCTGCCGGCCTGCTTGGAGCCACGGGTGAGGCCCATGGACATGATCTCAATTCTGCCTCGCTTTCCTTGACCGAGGTGAGCGACGGCCGCTTTCTGATGCGCTGGCAAGCAAGCTCATTCGCACTCGAGAGGGAGTTTTCAACCCCGGCCGTATTTCCAATACCATGTCGGGTGCAGTTGCCGTACGTCGACTGCGGCGCTTTCGGCTTGGTCGGCTCCCTGGAATTCCCCTGGCTCAAGGGAACCGAAACCAACTTGATGGTCGATATCGAATGGCGCAACGGAGCTAGGCTCCTTCGCGTGCTGACCGCCAGCTCCCCGCGCATGACAGTCTACGGCATCCCTGCTTCCGCCGGCCTTCGCTTTTTGAAGCCGATCGCGCTCGATTATACGCGGCTGGGAATCGAGCACATCTTGACCGGTTTCGATCATCTTCTGTTCGTCGTCGCGCTCACGCTTCTCGTGCGCAAAAGAAAAATGCTACTTGCCAGCATCACGGCCTTCACGGTTGCCCACAGCCTGACGTTGGCTTGTGCCGTCCTCGGGTTGTTGAGACTGCCCTCTCAACCCGTCGAGGCCTCGATCGCACTTTCCATCGTCCTCGTGTGCGGAGAGTGCGTACGGCCCGCGGACTCGCTTGCTCGCCAAGCGCCCTGGGCGGTGACCTTCGCGTTCGGCCTGCTACACGGTCTTGGCTTTGCCTCCGCGCTGCTCGCGGTCGGTCTGCCCGAAGAGCACGTACCTGCGGCGCTCTTCTTTTTCAATGTTGGCGTCGAGATCGGGCAGCTCGGGGTGATCGCCTTGGTGCTCGCGTTGCGCTGGCTCATATCCCGCCTTCGCTTGGAAAGACCGGCCCTTGGGCGCGGCCTGGTCTATGTGCTGGGGTCCACCGCCGCCTACTGGTCTGTCGAACGGGTCCTCGCTGTCTTCACTGGTTAGCCCTAACGCACCAACCGACCTAACCGATCGGCATTGGAGCTAATGGTTAGACGCGCGCTTTCCTGCGATGTCGAAGAACAAGCCCAACGGCTGCGAGGAGGAGCAGTACAAGCCCCTTGCCTGAACCGCTCGTGCCTCCAACAACGCAAGAGCAACCGCTAGAAGTCGTGCCGCCAGTCGAGGAGCCGCTGGAGGATCCTCCATTGCTGCTCACTCCGCCACTGCCGCCGGAACCCGAGGTGCCGCCCTTGGCAGCGCTGCCGCCGCTACCGACCACGCCGCCACTTCCCGGCGCGCCGACAGTCTCGCTTCCGCCTTTGCCCTGAACGCCACCACTGCCGTTCGCACCGCCGGTACCGCTTCCAACACCACTGCTATACGCGCCACCACTGCCACTCGCACCGCCGGTGCCGCTCCCGCCACCGCTGCCGCCGCTTCCGCCACTTGCGACTGCTCCGCCACTTCCGGTTCCACCAGCGCCGCTGCTGGCGTCCTTGTTACCAGCCCCACCTCCGATAGGACCGCCATCCTTGCTGCCTCCCATACCTCCCGCTCCCGTGCCACCGCCGGTGCCACTTGCGCCACCGGCGCCGCCAAGAGTCCCGGCGTCACCGCACGCAGTCACGCCAGGATCGATATCGCTGCTCTTGTCCAGGCCGAAAAAGCTGATCACCGAGTTCGCGTCAATCGGCGTGGTGTGTCCGCCACCTTGTTGCTCATGCGCTTCAAGAACCGTGAACCCGCATGAATTCTGCCACTTCAAGATAGTGAACCCAGATACCGAGGTCTTATCCGTCGAGTTCGGCGTTGCGCTCAAGCCGAGGAGGTCGGTCCATTGCTTGATGGCTTCCGTCTCGTTGTTGTAGTTGATGGTGGCGTCCGCCGTCCCGTGCCAGAGTTGCATGCGAGGGTAAGACCCCGTATAGCCCTGATACATCTTACGAGCGAGATCCCCCCATGCTTGGGCGGTCATCGTATCCTGGCCATTGGCGCACGTGCCGCCCCAGTTGCTCGCGGCGGACCACCCATCAGACCAACATCCGGCAGGAACGCCTGAGAATTCGGCACCCGCCTTGAAAACATCGGGGTAGACCGCGCACATGGCTTCGGTCAGCATCGCTCCGGAGGAGGCCCCCATGATATACACGCGGTTTGCGTTCGCATTGCGTTTGCTGACCTCATACTTGACCATTTGGGCAATGGCCTGAGTGTCACCCCCGCCATCGTGCGTAAGGGACTTGGTAGACCCGACATCCCAACAGGCCGAGGAAGAAGCGGGGTTCGTCGTTTGCGGAAAGATCATGATGAAGCCGTACTTGTCGGCCGCCGCCTCGACGGCAGGCATGCCAGTAAAACCAAAAAATGCAGAGGCACTTCCACCGCAATAGTGAGCGGCCACGACGATAGGTGGAGATGCGGCCAGATTTGCCGGCACGTACTCGTACATCGAAATGTACGAAGGCACGCCACTTGACCCCCAGTTACTGACCTGCTGTAATGACGCGGCTTGCGCTGGTGTAAGCAAACAAAAAGACAAGGTCAACAGTGTGCAAAGACCAACGCGATTTCGATTCATGATGGGAGATCCCCCCGCTCAATTCGACTGTGAGTTACTGCGCCGACAGTGTCAGCGTTCCGGCGTCCAGGGAGACCTCGTAGTAGCCATGGTCGTCCCATTGCAGGACCGTGCTGCCCTGCTTGAGGGTTCCACCATTGGTCGTCACACGCAGATACTTCCCAGGCGGGAAGGGCGTGGCGAAGTCCGAGGTCTTCCATGTCCAGGTGGTGTCGGTGCCTGATTTCGTTGCCGTGAGAGCTGAAAATTTGTACCCGCCAATCCAATAAGCGGAGATGCTACCGACCGTATCGATCCAAATGTTACCCTGGGTCTTGGCCCAGCTTACGGTGCCGGTGAACTGAGCGATGTCCACGGGTTGATAAGCACCGTCACTTCCGCCGGTAAATCCGTGGACCAAGAATATGTTCCATTTTCCGCCGCTTATTCCCGAGCTGATGGAGCTCGTCATGGCACTCGTCTGGGCACCAGTATTGGGAATGATGCACGGAAGTGCGTACTGCTTGGAGCTGGGATTGTCGGTCATTGAAATTCCGCCGCTGTTTCCAGCCGTGCGATTGGTAGTGAGTATCTTCATCGGCGGGACCACGGTTTGATACGAGGCATCGCCGTTCGGCGCGGCGAACGAGTACGCCGTCACGCCAAACTTGCTCTTGATCGTGTCTTCCGCAGTCTGGATGTCGGACGCGTTCGCATTCGATTGATGGGTGTTGGTGTGGTTGCCCAGCTCGTGACCGTCCTTCACGGCCTGAGGCCAAACACTGCTGCCCATCTCTGTGCTCTTGTTGGTCCACAAGAAGAACGTGTAATGAACACTCTCAGCCTCCAGCTCACTGTAGTGCGAAATCTGTGAGGAATTGGTGTCGTCGAACGTGAAGGACAGGGCGCTCTTGAACCCAGCCCAAGGAAGCACAGTGACCGTCGTTCCGGATCCTGTGGGAGCGGCCTGGCCGCTCGCCCCCGCGGCCGGATAGCCTGAGGCACCAACAGTCACACTCGTTCCACCGCCCGCGCCACTCGACCCGCCCGTGCCGTTCGATCCCCCGGAGCCTTTCGCGTCCGGCATACCTCCGTCGGCGCCTCCCTTGGCCGTGTTTCCGCCCGTGGCCATGACACCACCGCTCCCGGAAGCACCGCCGCTAGCACCGCCCGCCCCCGAACCACCCGCGGCCGACGTTCCCCCCGACCCCGTCGTGCCGCCACTGGCCGTGCCACCCGTCCCGATCTTGCCGCCCGTGCTGCTGGCGCCTCCCGTTCCACTGCCACCCGAGCTTGAGCTGCCGCCCGAGCCGGAAACTCCGCCACTGCTGGATGTCCCACCCGTGCTGGTCACACCACCAGACCCGGATGTGCCGCCAGCGCGCGATTGGCCGCCGCTACCTGAACCGCCAGTCTGTTCGGGTTGTGAAGTGCCACCGTTCGAACAACCGGTCAGGGCCAGCACCGCGGCGAGAAGTATCGAGGACAGCTTCGTTTTCATCGGATCAACTCCTTGGCAGCTCGAACAGCCGTTCTTATAGATTGCCCAGAGGGACAGTGTCCTGGCAAGGCCAGAACCGGCTCACGCCGGGTTGTGCCTGGGGCGAGGATTTGCATACTCTTTCAAATTAAATCGCGAATATCTTCGCATCCCTGGACGCGAACTCTCATTTCTGACCCGACCGAGAGCGCTTGTTGCGCCTCGCGCTTGGCGATAACCTCCGGCAAGCATGCCCCGAAGACGACGCATCGACTGGTCCGTGATCTTGCGCAAGGAGGATCCTATCCCAAGTTGGGGCGGAAACAAGGCGCCGTCGGATACGGTCGAGCTGCTGCTGGCATGCGGCGACCTCTTGACCCTGAACGATCGAGATGCCTTGCTCAAGCGGTCGGTTGAAATCGTGCTGCACACGGTGGGATTGGTCCGGGCCGGTGCCTACCTGCTCGACGAGGAGCTCGATTTGATGCTGGGCTCGTGGGGCACCGATATGCGCAGAAAGGTCGTGGACGAGCACCACGCCATGTTCAAGCTCGGCGAGCCAGGCCGTCGCGTGTTCAACCGCGCGCTATCGGGTGAAGCCCATTGGACCATCGTGGAGAATGTCCCGATCATCATCAACGATGTGAATGAAACGAAGATCATCGGTCATGGGTGGGCCGTGTGTACCCCCATCCGCTCGGCCCGCACCCCCATCGGCATGCTGTACAACGATGCGGCGCTGACCGGCGAACCGGTGGATCCCCGAAAACAGGAGCGCGGCGCCATCGTGTGCACCTTGCTCGGGCTTCGTCTCGAAGCGTTGCGGGGCTCTGCCAAAGCCACCTTCGGTCCCTCGGGGAGACACCCCGCGGTCGCCACGGCACTGCGCATGCTCACGAGCGACCCGACCCTGGGTGGCAATGTGATTGCCAAGAAGCTCGGCGTCAGCCTCAGCCGCTTTGCCCGGGTGTTCAAGTCGGACATGGGGATCTCCCTGGTGGACTACCGCAATCAGCTGCGTCTCGACCGCTTTCTCGGCCTCGTCGACAAGGGTGGCTCGAACCTGCTGGAAGCTGCGCTGGCCGCCGGTTTCGGCAGCTATTCCCAGTTTCATCGTGTGTTCCGTGCCCTGCGCGGAAACACCCCACGGGCGTACTTCTCGGGTGTCTCCTAGCAGCCACCCGATGTGCGCCAGGGACCTTCGCCAGGCTTGCTGAGTTGACCCTGGCGTGGTACGGCATGCACGCATGGAAATTCGTTTAGAGCAGATTGACCCCGATGCGTTGCGGGTCGTGCAGCGCTTGCTTCGCTACCAACACAAGGCTTACCTGGTCGGCGGCTGCGTGCGAGACCTTCTGCTCGGTCGCAAGCCCAAGGATTTCGACGTCGCCACGTCGGCGACCCCGAACGAGATACGACGCTGTTTTCGCAACTGCCGCATCATCGGTCGTCGTTTCAGGCTGGCCCATGTTTTCTTCGGCCGCAAGATCATCGAGACTGCGACCTTCCGCGCCAATCCGCGGACCGTAGAAGACGAGCCCAACGAGGTGGCCGCCGAAGGCAAGGCTGAAGACAGGCCCGAAGACAAGCCTGAAGACAGACCTGAAGACAAGCCCAACGATCTGCTCATCCGCCGCGACAACGTCTTCGGCACGGAAGAAGAGGATGCCCGTCGTCGCGATTTCACCATCAACGGGCTGTTCTTCGACGTGCAAAGCGCCCAGGTCATCGACCACGTGACCGGCCTACCGGATCTCGAGGCCCGCCTGGTGCGCACCATCGGCGATCCCGATATACGATTTCGCGAAGATCCGGTGCGCATCCTGCGCGCGGTGAAGTTCGCCGCACGCTGCGACCTGACCATCGAACCCGAGACCTACCGCCTCATGATGGAGCACAAGGCCGAGCTGGCCAAGTGCGCCCAGGCCCGCGTGACCGAGGAGTTCTACCGCCTTCTGCGCGCAGGTGCCGCCCGACGATCCTTCGAGCTGCTGTTCGAAACCGGCTTGCTCGAATTCCTGCTGCCCGAGATGGCGCAGGCCTGGAAGGCACGCGACGAGGATGCGGAGGTCAAGCGACGCATCGAGCGCTTCTGGGCCTACCTGCGCGCCCTCGACGAATCCATCGCCACCCACGACCAGCCTCCGTCCGATGCCATGATCCTCGCCACCTTGCTCTTGCCACCCCTGCGCGACGCCCTCTCCCCCGACGCCGCGCCGATGCAGAACATGGCGAAGGTCGTGTCCGACTCCGTGCAACCGGTCCTCGATCGTCTGAAGGCCTCGCGCCGCGACTCCGAGCTGTGTCGGCAAATTCTGCTGACCTTGCGCTACCTTCTTCCCTCGAACCGTCCCGCGCGTCAGCGCGCTCGACTGGCCAACCGGCCTTTCTACCAGGATGCCGCGTGGCTTGCCGCCATCGTCGCCCGCGCAGAGGGACTGGAACCTCCCGTCGTCGATGCAGCAGTGATCGAGGCGACCGCGAACGGCCCCGTCCCCGAGGAAGAGCTTCCGCCCGAGCTGCTGGTGGATGTGGATGGTGATTCCGGCCGCGGCCGGCGTGACCGACAGCGTGGTCGCGACGCCCGCCCCGCGCCGGCCGCGACGGAAATGCCATCCCCCATGCGCGAGGCGCGCGTCGAAATCGCGGCGGCCTGGCAAGCCGGACCTCGCTTACGCACGCCCATTCCCAGCCTGCAGGACCTCGGTTCTCTTCCACTGCCGGGACCGGCCTTTCTCGGCCGAGGCAACTTCGGCAGCCGCTGGGCCGCCCGCTCGGATTAGCGCCTATAGCGAGTCGGATCTTTCTGGCCCGCCTGTTCGAAGCCCAAGCGCCGCAGGATGCAGGCATCGCACGCCCCGCAAGCCTCTTCCTCGTCCGACGGGTCGTAGCACGAAAGCGTGAGGGCGTAGTCCACGCCAAGCGCGGTTCCAGCGCGGATGATTTCCGCTTTGCTCATGGCCAATAGCGGAGCCACCAACTTCACCGGCTGCCCGGAAACCCCGACCTTGGTGCCCAGGCGCGCGGCCTCCTGCATGGCGGAAAGCCACTCGGGGCGGCAATCGGGATAACCGGAGTAGTCGAGTGCATTGATTCCGAGCGCGATCTCTTCAGCGCCCATGGTTTCGGCCAAGGCAAGCGCATGGGCCACGAAAAGCGTGTTGCGGGCCGGGACGTAGGTCGCCGGGATGCCCTGTCCGATGGATTCCTGACTGCGTCCCTTGGGGACCTCGCCCCGCCCGGTCAGCGCGGAACCGGCCAGGCACTGGACATCGATGGCACAAACACGGTGCGAGGCCGCGCCCAGCCTGCGGGCGATGCGCGCGGCGGCCTCTAGCTCGATTTTGTGCCTTTGCCCGTAACGAAAGCTCAGGGCGTGACATTGCCTGCCCTGGGCCAGGCACATGGCAAGCACGGTCGCCGAATCGAGCCCGCCAGAAAGCAACACGATGGTCTGCATGACCCAAGGTTATTGCATACTCGGCCCATGACGAAGAGCCGCGATCGATTCTCGCGCAAGGACGCGGAGGCGGGCTGCCGTGAGCCCTTCCTCGACGCCGAGCTCTACGACTTCGAGTACCGCCGCCGCCGGGCCGATATCCATTTCTACCGGCGGCTGGCGCGCAACCGCATGGAGTTCACGGCTGGGCCGGTGCTCGATCTGGCTTGCGGCAGCGGCCGTCTGCTTCTGCCCCTGGTACGCGACGGGCACAGCGTGGTGGGCATCGATCGATCCCCGGAAATGTTGAGCGCGGCGGCGAAACGAATCCGACGTTTGTCCCCGAGCCGCCGGCAACGGTGCACGCTGATGCGCGCCGATTTGCGCGCCTACCACCTTCACCTCAAAGCCACCCTGGCCATCTCCGCCTTCCACAGCGTGCAGCACCTCCTGAACGACGACGACATCTTGGCCTTCCTGCGCGCCACGCGCGCCAGCCTGATGCGAGGGGGGTGGCTGGCCTTCGACGTGCTGCCGCCCGATCCTAGGTGGCTCGACCGCGATTCGAGTCGGCGCTGGGCGCGAACCACGTTTCGCCATCCGACGACCCGAGAACGGCTCGTCTACTCTGCAAGCCACGTCTTCGACCCGGCATCACGCCTCCTGCACATGCGGCTCTACTACCAGCCGATCGACGACAAGGGGCGCCCCTCGAGCCCGGAGCGTGTGGTCCGTCTTTGCCATCGCCAACTCTGGCCCGGCGACGTCCGGCACCTCTTGGGGGCCGCGGGTTTCCGGTCGGTCGCGGTCTTCGCCGGCTTCGAGGGCACTCTCCTCGTCGATGATTCCCAGGCCGCAGACGAGCACGTGTACGTGGCGGTGGCGGTGTGAACCGCAACCCTCCGACGGAAACCGCTTGACAGCACTGGGGCCACAGTTACCATGCGAATGATCTCATTTTCGCCACAACTCAGACGGAGGGCGGAGTAATGGCCGAGAAAGTCAAGAAGCTAGGGATAACTCGCGACAAAGACTTCATGCTGTATGTGAAAGACGGGGATGTTTGGAAGGTCCGTCGCAAGCAGCCGGGGGTGCCCAAGGGCAAGCCTGAAAAGGTGGCCGACGGCGGCTTCGAGATGGACAACAACTACATCTACTTTGTCGACAAGGACGGCGACGTGTCGCGCGCGAAGCGGGCCGTGGGCGGACAAAAGCGCAAGAAGGCCGCCAAGAAGAAGGTCGCCAAGAAGCCGGCCAAGAAGAAGCCGGCCAAGAAGAAGGTCGCCAAGAAGAAGGTCGCCAAGAAGCCGGCCAAGAAGAAGCGGCGCTAGTCCGTCGCTGCCGCGCCTGTCCACCTCTGGTCCCTGACTGTTCCCGCGCCCGGATGGATGCGAGGATCTAGCAGCCCGTGGTGGAAGTCGGACCGAGCCGTTCGGAGCGGATTCGGGCCGGATGCAAGGAGCAGCGAAGCGCCGAACACTAGAGGTATTCAAGCGAGCGGCGACGCCGCAGACGGCCCAGAATCCGCCCGAACGGCGACGCGGAGACTTTCACCATGGGCTGCTAGGGGTTAGATCTGAAACACGGAGGTGGCGGGCAGTTAATTGGAACGGTAGGGGCGTTCGGATCGTGGATCCGAACGCCTTCTTCCACGGGCATAGCCCCACGGCGTTAACGTCGCCGTCGGCGTTTGCCGCCGTGCATGCGGCGATCGAGGCGGTCGCGCCAGACCGGCTGTGCGGAGGACGTGTCTTCCGCCGAGTCCTCTTCTTCCTCGACCACTTCTTTCGTCCGCTTTGGATTCGCGTCGGCCACGGCTTTTTCGGCGACGTCTGTCTTGGCCGGAGCCAAGGCGGCTTGCCGGGCAACCATCATGTCCCAGGCGATCATCACGAACCCGAAGAGCGTCGCCAAAGCCATCCAGGTGTACTGCTCGTCGAGCCCCGTGGGCATGCCGAAATTCTTCAGCGCGGCCGCGTTCCGCATCGACGACGGCAGAATCTTCCCCAGCCAGTCCGGCATGCCCTGAATGGGCGCCCAGCCTATGAACTGGGTGAACGCCGTGACCCCCATCAGCCATCGGCCCGCCACCTCGTGCTTGGCGTAGAGCAAGGCCACCACGATCAGGAAGGCATAGTAGTAGCACGTCAGCTCCGCCCCGAAGGCGATAAGGGTCGCCGATAAGGCCGTCGCCACCCACGGATCCACCCCGCGCACGGCCAAACCGATAAGCACCAAGTAGCAAATGATGATCCCGACGTAGAGCGGGCGCGCTTCGCGGAAGCTCTTCAGGCGAGCTTCCTTCCACCGACTCCACGGATCCACGAGCTGATCGTTGCGCATAAGCCGTCCAACTTCGGAGGGCCGGTAGTTCACCACGGTTCGCAAGCCCATGTAGTTGGTCAGCGGCGTTTCCGCGTGCTTGATGGTATTGCGGAAGAACGCCGGATAGGCCTGCGGCCCGCCCGCGGTCACCACGCTGACGGGAACGAGAATCGCCACCGCCACCGCGGCGCCAATGAAAAAGCGCAGGAATCGCTTTTCAAGCTCGCGATGCTTGACGTAATGGTAGCCCGCCGCGATGAGCGGCGCCACGAACATGAAGACTGGGAAAATACGCAGCAAGGTCGAATACGCCAGGCACATGCCCGCGTAGAAGAAACGCTCCTTCTTGAGTAGGCAAACCGCCGCCACCATCCAGAACAGCCAGTCCCAGCGCAGGAGCGAACCGCCCGTCCAGTACCAGCGCGAGGGAAAATTGGTGGAAAATACGATAAGCGCCACGGTGAGCGTGCGCCAACCGAAAGCCCACCAGATCATCAACGACAGCAAAACGACCAAGACGCAATCGATGCTGTCCAAGATGAGCACCTGGGTTCGACTGGCCGGCCCCAGATTGGTGAGAATGGTCCCCAAGATGTTCCACACCGGCGTGCCGTTGTACCCGTGGTCGGTCTGGGCGTCGTCCCAGCGCCTCGCATTCTCCAGGGTGCGGAAGTAGCGCAGATCGTGTTTGAGAGACTCCCAGCGCGCGGGCGTGAAGTGCGATTTGCAGCGCTCGGGATGGGCCAGGATGTCGGCGGTGGTTTCGACGACGTTGTTGCGTAGGTTGGTCATCTTGCGCAGCTCGACCCGGCGGCGCAAGTTGGGCTCTTCGCTGTCGGCGACGGCCACGCATTCGTACAAGCGCTCGTAGCTCAGCTCCTTGAAGTACTTCGAGCCGATGTAATAGTGAAAGGTGTCCCAGCCGTGAATGAAGTTGGGAAAGTGGAAGAAACCGAAGTTGAAGTAGGTCAAGAAGGCCAGCACCCCCATGACCCCGACGAGCGCGTTGCGCACGCGCTTCTTCGCCGCCAAACGGCCCGCATCGCTCAGCTTGCGCTCCCACCACAGGAACGCGATACCCAGAATGGCCAGGATGAGCTCCCAGCGCGCGCTGGCGTCGTTGTCCCAGTAGTCGATCCACTTCTTGGGCGGTACCGCCGCGACCGGAGCGTCCACGACCTTCATCACGGCGGGAAACGGCGTCGGCACCTGGCAGTAGGCCGCGACCTCCGAAATCGAGTAGAAGCTGTCGCCGACGCCCTCGCCCACGCGGATGAACCGCGCCGGCATGCCGCCCACGTTGAGCACGCGCGTGCGCAAGCCGTGGTTGGGCACGGGATCGATTTGCCCGAACACCTTGTAGTCCTTGCCGTCGAGCGAGCCCCACACGGTGTAGGTGTCGTTGGCATCGGCCTGGATGGCGAACGAGCGCAGGTTGGTGACTTGGCCTAGATCCCACGTCACCGTCGAGGCGCCAGTGTCCAGGATGACCGCGGGCGCGGAATCCCACATCGAGCCTTCAGGCGTGACTTGCTCGTCGGTGAGCAGGCTCAGCTCGCGTCGCACATCTTGCCACTTGACGGGCAGCTTGTGGGCCAGGAGGTTGCCTTCGGGACAGGCCGGAACCGGAGAAAGATTTTGGGCGCCCGCCGGTAAGGGCGAGGTCAGGGTCACAAACAGGGGCAGAAGTCCCAGGACAAGGCGTCGCATGACCACTTAGTCTATCCTGCTCGTGGCCTCGGCGTAACCTGCCGCGAATGCCTTCGTGTAACCCAGCGCACTGTAGTATCCGGCGGCGATTCCCAGCCCGACCACGAGGCGCCCGAAATACCCGAGGTAAGGCTCGACCGCCGGCACGAGCGCGCTGATGGACAGATAGGTGGGAAAGAAACCCCACATGATGAGGTTGGTCTTTACCTTGCCGGCCAGGCTGCTCGGAATGTTCATGCGCGCTCCGGCCATGAATCGGCGCAGGCACATGACCCAGAACTCGCGAAACAGGTACAGGAAGATGATGTACGGGGGAAAGAACTCTTGCAGGGTCGCGATGATGATGATGAACGCCTCGAAGCAGAGATCGCAGAACTGGTCCAGGATCTCGCCGAGGCGAGTGACCTGCTTGGTGCGGCGGGCGATGTAGCCGTCGAGGTAGTCCGTCACGCCGGCCAAAATCGCAAGCGCGATGCCGACGCCGTGCGCCACGTAGAAGTACACCAACACACCCAGCCAAAGAAGCACGATTCGTGACAACGTAATGATATTTGGTACGGTCCGAAGGTCATCCCTGATGGTCGAGCCCATGGCTCCTTGATACCACGAACGGACGCCAGATTGGCCGAACCCGGCCTCCTGCCTGTACTCTTAGGGGATGTTGAATCCGAGCACGGCTCTGCTCCTGGCCGCCTTCATGGTCATGGCCAACGCCTTCTTCGTCGCTTCCGAGTTCGCGATCGTCAAAATCCGACCCACCCGGGTCAAAGAGTTGGCATCCGGCGGCGGACGACGCGCCCGGATTCTCTCGAGCGTGACCCTGCACCTCGACCGGTATCTCTCGGCCAACCAACTCGGCGTCACCCTCGCCTCGCTGGCCCTCGGATGGGTCGGCGAGCCGGCCTTCGCGTACCTCATCCACCCCTACATGACCTGGCTCGGCCGCCTGACCGGCGCCGCCACGCACTCGCTGGCTCTCGGGTGCAGTTTCGTCGTCATCACCTTCTTGCACGCCGTCCTGGGCGAGCTGGTTCCCAAGGCCGTCGCCTTGCAGAAGGCCGAGCTGGTGGCGCTATGGGCAGTGCTTCCCCTGCGCGTCTTCGCCATCGTCGCTTTCCCCTTCATCTGGGCCTTGACCGCGACGGCCAACCTCTTCCTGCGCACGATTCGCCTTCACCCCGCATCGAGCGCCGAGATGTTGCACTCGTCGGACGAGCTGCGCCTGGTGCTTCAGCACGTCGAGCTGGATCCCGGCGCCCGCCGGCTCATCGATCGCGTGTTCGACTACACCCACCGGGTCGCCCGCCACGTGATGACCCTGCGGCGCGATGTCTCCGTCTTGGAGGAAGGTCGGCCCTGGCGCGAAAACATCGAGATCGCCTTGGCCAACCAGTACACGCGCTACCCGCTGGTCGAGCCCGGCACCGACAAGGTACTCGGCTACATCCACATGAAGGACATGATGGCCACGCTGGCCTCGGGGAACGAACCCAAGCGCATGCGCGAGCTGGCGCGCGAACCCATCTACTGCTCCGAGGAAACCCCGAGCGAGTGGTTGCGCCGCGAGTTCCAGCGCCGGCGCGTGCACATGTCCATCGTGCTCGGCGCGGGCAACACCTTCGTCGGCGTGGTGACGCTGGAAGATCTGCTCGAGGAATTCGTCGGCGAGATCCAAGACGAGCAAGACGTGGGCGAGATCCAGCCCATCGTGCGCGGCACCGAAGGCCGCTTCGAGGTCGACGGCCGTCTGACCCTGGACGTCGCCGAGCGCGAGCTCGGCGTGGTGCTACCGGAAATGCCGCCCGAGATCGACACCCTGGGCGCCTACGTGCAGTCCCACCTGGCGCCGCCCCTGCGTCCCGGTCGCGGTGTGGAGATCGCGGGGTTCCGCTTCACCACCATCGAGATCCGCGATGGCCGCATCCGACGCTTGCGTTGCGAGCCGCTCCCGCGCGAGGTCGGCGAGGATTCGGCGGAGAGCTGAAACCTGCCGGCCCCATTCTCCTACAAGCCGTCGGACTTGAATCGCCTCGGTGTCACCCCGAAACTCTTGCGAAAGACCTTGCCGAAATAGTTCGGGCTGCTGAAGCCGCACCGATACGCCATGTCCTTGAGAGAGTACCCGCCGGTCCGGATCAGGTTCGCCGCATGCTCCAAACGCAAGCGAAGGAGATAGCGAGCCGGGGACGTTCCCCAGACCTTGCGGAACTTGCGTGAAAAGTGGAACTTGCTCAACTTCGCGACTTGGGCCATCTCGCCGACCCCGATGGGGCGCGCGAGGTTCTGATGGCAATAGGCCTCGACCTCGGCGACGAACGGAGGCGCAGCCCGCGATGGACGCGTCGGAGCCTCCGTGCGCGACCGACTCTCGTTCAATAGCTCCATGAGAATGGCGTAGGCAAGCCTGGAACCCTGGTAGGGCGACTCTATCTTGTGCTCCAGGCCGTCCGCACACGCCTCGGCCGCGCACGCCAACGTCGGCGAGTCGGCCGGCAATTCCACAATCGGCCCCAACTTGTCGGCGATTCCTCGAATGCACCTGATCACCTCCCTGCCGACAAGGGTCAGGTAGAAGCACTCCCATTGCTCGCCCTCCTCAATCCAGTACTGCTCTTCGTGCGGGAAGTAGAGCAGCATGGCTTGCCCTGGCTCGACCGACATCTGCCGCTCGACGAAACGCACGCGCCCGCGCCCGCTCAAGGTGTATTGAATGGCGGCCAGTCCCCCGCTGCTTCCGTGCAGACCGCTCCACTTTTCGCTGGGCCCCTTCCCGACCTGGAATCCCACGCTGTGAATCTGCGCCGGCAGCGATGCCACCAAGTCCGGAAACACCATGGATTCCCGGTGCCCAAGCTTCTGGAGCCGCGCAATGCCGGGAACATCCGAAATGTCGCACCTAGTCATGGCGCTCCCCCAGGAATGTGCCTGAGAACGAACAGACAGGTCTTCATGGGAACCTCCTCGGATCGGAACTGTCGGGGACTGCTGGAACAAGCACGGAGTGTCCACAAGGCGCACATTCCGGCTCATGCGGGGACAGGCTTTGAAGAAGCGACATGCCATCCGCGGTGCCAATCCGAGGAATTGGCTGGACAGTCGTGATCCGACAGACGAACAGATTGACTACATCACCCAGCGCAATTCGCTGAACGGCCTGCCGCCGAGGTGAGTGACTACTTCGTGAACAGGGTCAGGTCGACCGAGTCTCCCATTTTCTGATAGCCCGCGGGTCCCGGGTGAAGTCCATCTGCGCTCCCCTGGGGATTGTTCGGGGTCCACGCCGAGTAGGCCGCCTGCAGCTTGGGGGGATTTCCGCCATCGGTAAGCGCTGCGTCGAAATCGATTACACCATCGAACACGCCACTCTTGATGTACGTGTTGACCTGTTGGCGTACGCTCTCAGCCGTCGTGCTGTAGTAGTCGGAGTCTCCGCCAAACGGGGTAATAGTCGCGCCATAGATGAGCAGCTTGGCGGCGTGCGCTTGGCTAATCAAATCGTCGTAGGCGGCCTTCATAGCTGCGAACGTCGCGCCTCCATGAATGTCGTTAACGCCATCGAGAACGATGGCGTACCGAACGCCGCTTTGCCCCACCACATCCCGCTTGAAGCGACCTTGCGCCCCTGTGCCGGAGGTCCCAATCAGATTGGTGGCACCGATCCCCTGATTCATCGTCGCCACATTCGCGGTGGCGGCATTCGCCTGCAGGCGTGCGGCCATGATGTCCGTCCAGCGATTGTTCTTGTCGTTGTCCGTACCCCTGCCGTCGGTGATGGAATCGCCGATCGCGACGACGCCTTTGGCCGACGCATCGGCCATGACGTCGATGCCCGAGATATAGTACCAGTGCTGGAACGTCGTCGCGGAGGTCATGCTGGCCGCACTGACGTTGTTGCCGGTAGCTAAGTAGGACGTGGTCCTTGAGCCTGAGTGGCCAACGACTTGGCTCGGAACGCTACCAAAGGCGGTGGTGATGGTGACGTTGCCCTGACTAGGGACGATGAAATCAATCGGATCGGACCAGACCTCTTTACCTTGTGCGATGGTCACGGATGCCGTTCCCGAGAAGGCAAGGGCCTTATCGGTGGCGGTATCGATGGTGCTATCCACGGCCGGAGTGGCTTTGCAGAGCGCGATGTGGGCCGAATTGATGGTGACCGATGCATTGCCGCCCAGGTTGGAGAATTGCACGCGAATTTGGCTGCCACCCAGCGAGACGTGCGTGACCTGACGAAGCACGCTGTTCGATAGCGACGACGGCGGCTGGTTGCCGGAATCGTAATAGGGCGACGCGGTCCAAGTTCCCACCCAGTGCTGCGCACCCGTGCCGCCGCCGGTCCCGGTGCTACCCCCTAATCCGCCGCCGGCCGCGCCGCCGGTCGACCCACCAGCACCGCCGATGCCGCCGGTCGATTGGGTTCCGCCGCTCCCGGCGCCGCCAGCCCCGGACCCGGCCGCCCCGCCTGTTCCCGAAGCGCCGCCGCTGCCCGCGCCACCCGATCCAGCCATGCCACCCGACCCCGAAGCGCCACCGCTTCCTCCGCCCGCGCCGCCGGTCTTCGATGTTCCACCCTGCCCGCCCACGCTGGTGCCGCCGCTGCCCGTGCTTCCACCTGTTGCACTGCCCCCCTGCCCTGAGCTCCCGCCCAAGGCCTGACCGCCCGAGCCCGTCGTGCCGCCAGCCGAGACTCCGCCCGAACCGGAGACACCACCCGTGGTGCTGCCTCCGTGGCCGGATTCCGCCGCTGCTGCTGGAAGCTCCGGCCCCTCCACCGCTGCCATGACCGGCCGTTCCGCCTTCGCCCCCGGAGCCGTTGCCGTTCGTCGAGCAGCCGACCAGCAACGCGGTGGCAGCAAGAACACGCAACACACTTCGACTGCTCATCAAACGAACCCTCCTGTGCTCGGGCGAAATCGAACCACGGCGACTATAGACCATGGCGTTAGCTCGGTTAGTGTCCTCCAGCAGCACTTTTCGGCTCATGAGAATAGGCAACCACGGGCGCGCCGACGGGGCATTTGGAGATTGGCCTGCGCACTGCGCCATGTCCACGTGCAATGACCTTCAGGGCTCGAAACGCAAATCGTCGATCCAGATGTCGAATTGCTGCCGCGGGTAGATGATGAAGCCGACCAACTGATCGCGCCGCATGGGAACGAGGGGATTGCCGAAACCACTTTGCGCCATCTGGTTGAAGCGAATCTCGAACCGCTGCCAGCTGTGCGAAAGCGGAACCTTCGCGGCATAGAAGTCCATGCACACCGTGCATCCGCCACTGTTCCAGGCATTATCCATGGTCGTCAGCCCCATGGGAACCGCAAATTCAGGGCCGTTGTCGCTGCCAAAGGCGGCCCAGAATGAAACCGCATTCCACTTGCTTCCATCGTAGGGCAACGCGGTGGAGCTGGTGCTGCGAAAAACCGCGGTCCAGTTGTTGCCCCAGCTCGTGAACCCCCTGGCCGCGAAGTGACCGGAAAACCCTCCGCGAGCTACACACTGCGACGAAACTTCGTCGATGAGCTTGCCGGAAGAGCCGTCCGAGCCGAGCACCCACGAGCCATCCCTTCCTGCAACCTGGGTGAGGCGATAGTCCCCGGATTCGAAGTCGTCGATGAGGCGATCGCCGGTCTCTGCGGCGTAGCTTTCCGGTCCCCGCAATGGCTGGTCTGGGCAGGCGGGGTCAACTTCGATCGGTTCGACCGAAGGTCCGCATGCAAGGCAGACCTGCGCTGCAACGAGCACGAAAACGCACGTAGCACCACGACGTACCATCCGAATTCCTGAGCAAATTGTGGACTGAACCGATCAGGCTTGACGTTCAGACTACACAGGATGCCGCAGGAGCGGTAGGGAGAATGGATGCCAGCGTACACGGGCATGAGCCGGTTTCATCTCCTGGGGAACACTGCCGAATGGATCGA
Organism: uncultured delta proteobacterium; assembly: GCA_963824555.1. Lineage (GTDB taxonomy): Bacteria > Myxococcota_A > Polyangia > Fen-1088 > Fen-1088 > Fen-1118. The sequence goes on from CAWGPW010000017.1 coordinate 335,439, forward strand.
AAGAAGAAGACTACCGGATCCTAGAAGACTGCTGGAAAATGCTTACGCCCTTGACCTTCGTCGGTGACGAGCACGCGCTGCTACAGGCGTTGCGTGCCGGACACCCCGGTGCCGCCGCGGCGTTCTACGACCAGCACGCCGCGCACGTGAGCCGAACCCTGCGGTCAGCGCTCGGGGCCGACGAGGAGATTCCGGACCTGCTGCAGGAAGTCTTCATTCGAGCCATCGACGGCGTAGGCAAGCTGCGCGAGGTCGACCGGGTTGGCGGTTGGCTGACGACCATCGCGATCTTCGTGGCACGCGCCCAAATACGGCGGCGCGCACGACGCAGCTGGCTTCGCGCCTTTTCGCCCGAGCACGCCGGGCCGCAACATCAGGAACAACCTTCGACCGAAGCGCGCGCCGCGCTCCGCGAGGTCTACACGGTTTTGGGACAGATCCCCCTCGACGAGCGCATGGCATTCACCCTGCGGTACATCGAAGGAATGACCCTGCCGGACGCGGCGGAGGCCTGCGAGACCTCGCTGGCCACATTCAAGCGAAGGCTATCACGCGCCGAAAAACGATTCCTTGAAGCGGCCAGCAAACGGCCGGTCCTGGAACAATGGCTGAAGGAAGGGACGCGATGGAACGTCCAGAAAAGAAGTTAGCCGAATTCGGATCCGCGGTGCGCGACGCACTCACGGCCGAGGCCGCGACGAACGAGGAGATCCGGGAGGCACGCGCCGGCTTCCTTCAGCACTTCGCCGCGCGCAGCAAATCAGACGCCGGGTGGGAACGCCGAAGTGCGGGAAGCCGTTGGCGCATCTTGGTGCTTGCCGGAGCGACGATCGCGGGGGCCGTGGCGCTGTGGGCATGGACCACCCGCCCCATCACGTTCCAAGTCGGCGCATCGGGCACCCCCGGCCAGACTGGCGATCTCGTCCGCGGCGCGTCCGAAGGATTGGTGCCGGTGCGCTTCTCCGAAGGAAGCTCGGTCATTCTGCACGAGGGCACCCGACTGCGCGTGCTGGCCACCGACACCCACGGCGCGCACATGCTGATTGAGGATGGCACGGTGGACGCAAGCATCACCAGCGCGACCCTCGGCAAGAGACACTGGAGTTTCGAGGCGGGTCCCTTCAAGGTCCAGGTGACCGGCACCAGGTTCACGCTGACCTACCGGGCGCATGACCAATCGCTCGGTCTCGCGACCCATGAGGGGCGGGTCATCGTCTCGGGCCCCTGCCTAAGCGCACCAACACCCGTGGCGGCGGGCAGCCGGTTGGATTTGTCATGCCTGGCCCGGCGAGCGACGGCCCCCCAAACAGCGAGCCTGTCGCCTCTCCTGCCGACCAATTCCGAGCACACCGACACTCCCACGTCGTCGGGCAAGGCCGCACGCAATGCTCAAAGCTGGCGCGAGCTGCTGGCAACCGGACACCTGCTGGACGCCGTGCGCGCAGCCGAGCGAGCTGATTTCACTCGCGTCTGCCAGACCGCAGGCGCGAAAAATCTGCTGGCCCTGGCCGACGCTGCCCGGCTCTTCGCGCGCACGGCGAGGGCGGTCACCGCCCTGCGCGCGTTACGTCAGCGCTTCCCTGCCTCAGCCGAGGCATCCACCGCGGCTTTCGCGCTCGGACGCATCGCCTTCGAGCAGAAGCGCGCCTACCCGGAGGCTGTCGATTGGTTCTCGACCTACCTGCGCGAACAGCCAAGCGGACCACTGCACGGTGACTGCGTTGGACGCCTGATGGAAGCCAGACTTCGAGCTGGCGACCAGGACGGGGCTCATTCGGATGCGGAACATTACTTGCGCCGGTTCCCCGAAGGGCCCTACGCTTCGGAAGCGCGAGGCATTCTGGCGAAGTGAGACTCGATCTCTCCAAACCACCGTGGCGTGGAACCATCGGGGCCAGGTCTGTCCTGGCCCTGGCGGCGGCGTTGTCCTTCTCCAGCGCGCTTCCGACGGCGGCGCGCGCCGAGGAACGGCCGGCGCTGCGTGTTCTGCTGGTCATCGACAAACCCAACGACCCCCTCATGGCTCGCATCCAGGCCGAGATCGCCGCGCTTGGGCTCACCGTGGTGAGCAGCAGTGCGAGCGGTCCTCTCGAAATCAGCGCGCGCGAGCAGCGCGCGGTCGCGGCGGTTCGCACGTTGCCTTCGCGCAAGGGCGTCGAGTTGTGGATGGCGGATGTGACGACCGGCCGCACGCTCACCCGACAGCTCATCGTGGACGAGCGGCCCGAGGGACCGGACCAAACCCTCGTGGCCTTGCAGACCGCGGAGATCCTACGCACCGGGCTCTTCCCCGAAGCGAACAAAGCCGCGCCAGGGTCTACAAGCGCGCCCGCGGCCCCCTCGCTCCCCCTCGTGGCGTCGGCCGCGCCGACGCAAACCGAGGAGACCCGCATCCGGGCCGGCATCGGCGGCCTGTACAGTCTCGGCGGCGTGGACACCGCGCTGCAGGCCTGGCTCTCGCTGCAGCGACGCTGGCGGCGCAGCCTCGACATCGCGCTCACCCTGAGTGGGCCCATTGTCCGTGGCTCGATTTCGGGACCCGAGGGGCGCTCCTTGGTCGGCGCCTACATGGCCGGGATCGAGCTTGGTTCCAGCTTTCTCAAAGACGATCCGCGCTGGCTGCTGATCGGCGGCTTGGGCGGAGGCATCGCCAACCTCCGCACCGAGGGACGCAGCAGCCAACCGCTCGAACAAACCTCGTCGAGCGCATCCACCGGCATCGGCTACGCCCGAGTCGAGTTTGGCTTGAAGCTCTCGACCTCGGCGAGGCTGGGCATCGCGGGGACAGCGGGCACCACGTTCGCGCCCGTGACCATTCGCTTCGCGGGCAACCAGGCCGGCACCTGGGGCAGCTTGCTGCTGGCGCTCTTCGCGCAGTTCGGCATGGACTGGGATTAGATGGGCGAACCCGCCACCAGGCATCGGCCGAGCAGCCTTCACGACTTGATTGGGCCCAATACGCGCGACCGGCCTCACGCTACCTGGGTGTCGCATCGGGCAGGCCGCCGTCGACGGGGATGGTGGCGCCGGTCGTGGGGGTCTGGTGGGTCAGGAAGAAGAGCACCGCGCGCGCCACGTGGTCGGAGGTGACCCGGGCCTTGAGCAGGTTGCGCGAGCGGTAGTATTCTTCCAACCCGCGTTCGTCGAGGCCGCGCGCCTTCATGCGGTTCGGGCCGACCGCGGCCCATAGACCCGAGCGCTTGTCGCCGTGGGAGAAGACGGCGTCGGGCGCGACCATGTTCACGCGCACGCCGAGCGGCGCGAATTCCAGGCTGGCGATGCGGGCCAGTTGATGGCTGGCGGCCTTGGTGGCGCTGTAGGCGCCGAAGCCGGCACCGGGCGCGAACACGTTCTTCGTCGAGACCAGCACGACGTCGCCGCCCGTGCCTTGCAGCGCGAAGTGCCGCCCAGCCTCGGCGAGGGAAAGCAGCGTCCCCTCCACGTTGACGGCTTCGAGCTTGCGAAAGGCCTCGAGGCTGAGCTCCGCCAGCGGCGCCACGTGCGCGATGCCGGCGTTGACGATCACGGCATCGATCCCGCCCCACGCGCGAATGGCCCGCGCGAACCCCGCCGACACGGACGCTTCGTCGGTCACGTCCATGGCGGCGGCCACGACGCGCGAGGGGTGGCACCGGCCAAGATCCTCGACGAGCGCCTCCAGGCTGGCGCCGGGCAGATCGGACGCGGCGACGTGGCAGCCCTGGGCCAGGAGGGCTTCGCAGATCCCCGAACCGATGGCTCCGGCGGCGCCGGTAACCAGCGCCACGCTGCCGCGCAGGCCCTGGCTGGCATCTCCCACGCCGGGCGCGCTTTTGGCCTGCTGGCAGGCGCGGAATTCCATGTCGCACAGGTGGTCGTCGGCAAGGGGCAAGTAGTCGGCGCCGCCTTCAAAGATCGCGACCTTCACGGCCAGCCCCTGCAACATGATGTCCCGGATCATGCGCGCGCCTTCCGCGTCCTTGCCGGCGCACACCACGCCCAGACCCGGAATCATGAGCGCGCGCGGAAGGAAGTCGCCCTCGTCGAAACCGCTGCCCGCCGCGTGGGCTCGCACGTAGGCGCGGTAGTCGTCCTGGTACGCGGCCACGGCCTTCCCGAGTTGCTCGCGAAACGCCTTGGCGTCGTCGAGCGCGGGCTGGTCGAGCCACAAAGGTAGCCGCCCGGCTCGGATGAGATAGTCGGGTGAAATCGGCGGCGACAGGGCCAGGCGTTTGCCTTCCGGCGCGTCGAGCACCCGCACCAGCTCGGCATCCAGCGCGGCGTCGAGCACGGTACGATCCGACACGGCGTCCGCCTGCTGCGGACCGAGAATGGATCGCATGACAGGCGCCAGCGCGAGGTAGCGCCGTTCGCGTTCCGCGGCGGTGGACACGAGCGACGGGTGCAGCTCACGCACGCGGCTTCGGGCCAAGAATCCCTCGGCGCGGCTGACCTGCGCCACGGTCACGTCGTAGGCGTCGTGCGCGGTGCTTCCCCATGTCACGAGGCCGTGGTGCATGAGCACCAGCGCCTTCGCTGTGGGAAAGCGATCCAGGGTGTCGCGGATGGCGCGAGCCAACGCCAGGCCGGCGGGCGCATACGGGACTGTCGCGACCTCATTTCCAAGCGCCGTCGCGACCACCGCAGCGCCATCGTCACGATTGCAGAGCGCCAGGATGGCGCTCGGGTGCGTGTGCAACACGAAGGGCTGGGGCAGAACCGCGTGGGCCAAGGTCTCGACGGAAGCGCGGCGCGTGGCCGGACGCAGGGTGTGGCATGCGAGCTCGCCGGCCATCCTCTCGTCGGACATGGCAGGCACATCGACGAGCCGTTGCAGGTGGCGAAGATCGAGCGCGACGAAATCATCGGCCCCCACGTCGGCGAGCGCCATGCCCGATGGCTTGATGAAGAGTGCGGGTTGCGCTTCACCGAACGCATTGGCGAGTGAGCCTTTGCACGACGTGTTCCCGCCGCCGTGCATGGCGAGGTCGGGCTCGGCGCCGAGCAGGTGCGTGGCGTAGGCAAGCAGCGCGAGCTCTTGCCTAGCCGGTTCGGCGCCGCCGAGCCGCGCGGCCTCGGATTCGGACCACCGGTTTTGCATCCGCTAGCGCCTGCGGACGTCGCTCTTGGCGGCCTTGTAGAAATCGAATGCCTGCGCGGGGCTTGCGCCCTCGTGGACGACCTGGCGCACGGCCTGGATCATGGCGACGGGCGCCTCGGCCTGGAAGATGTTGCGTCCCATGTCCACGCCAGATGCACCCTGCGAAATCGCGGCGTGGGCCATTTGCAGCGCCTCCAGCTCGGGTAGCTTCTTGCCGCCCGCGATGACCAGAGGCACCGGGCACGAAGCCGACACGGTCTCGAAATCCTCGGGCACGTAGTAGGTCTTGACGAAGGCCGCACCGAGCTCGGCGCAGAGCCGGCAGGCCAAACGCATGTACTTCGCGTCGCGAACCAGCTCTTTGCCGACCGCCGTCACCGCCAGCACCGGGATGCCGACGCGATTGCCCTCGTCCACCAGGCGGGTCATGTTGGCCACCGACTGGGTTTCGAATTCGCCGCCGATGAACACCTGCACGGCCACGGCCGACACGTTCATGCGGACCGCGTCCTCCATGCTGACCGCGATGTGCTCGTTGGACAGCTCCTTGAGAATGCTGGGGCCGCCGCTGGCGCGCATGACGATGGCGTTGCGCGATTCGGGCGGGATCACGCTGCGCAGGATCCCACGCGTCAGCATCAGCGCGTCGGCGTACGGCGCCAGCGGCAGGATCGAGATATCCACCCGTTCGAGCCCGGTGGTCGGACCCTGGAAATAGCCGTGATCGAAGGCCAGCATCACGGCCTTGCCCGACTGGGGATTGAAGATGCGCGCCAGCCGGTTGTTCATGCCCCAGTCGTGGGCATTCGAGCCCTTGAGGAAGAAGGCGCGGCTCTCCTGCGGCACCTTCACGTAGAATTCCTTTTCCGCTTTCGACGCGGTATCTGCTTCAGGCATGGTTTCTCCCTCGTAATAGGACGGCCGCGGGGGCCGGGCGAAACCGTAACACAAGTATCGCGCCACCGGGCCGGGGGTGCTTGAGAAAGAAGGAGGCCCCTAATGAAGCCAGGAAGCCAGGAATGGGTGGTATGGCCGTTGAGAGGCAATGACGCGCTTGATTTCGACACGACGATCAACGCAGCCACCAACCGGTCCAGCCGATGAAGCCCAGCCTCATTGCCGCGATACAAGTGCCTTGTGGACCTCGATCGCGGCGCCGATGACACCGCCGGTTAGCTCCTCATGCTTGAGTCCCATCTGCTTGTCCTGTCGGGAGTACTGCTTGTTTGCTCTCTTCCTGCTTTCCTGGCTTCCTTAGACTCTATCGGTCCAGGAGTCTTGGGGGTTGCGGGGCTGCCCCCCAAGCTCTGTTTGGCACGGCACCCGCTGGGGCGGGCGAGCGGTCTATCTGGCAGCGAGATCCAAGGTCCCGGTGTTGTCCGGCGGCGGCAGGTCGGTCCATATACTCTGCAACATCGTGCCGGATAGCTGCATGACCCCGTCGCTCGACGACTTCAAGGTCTGGGCCTCGGTCAGGGCGTCGGCGGGCATGACCTCGTCCCCGGCGTAGTGGGCGACCAATCCGTCCCCGAGCCACGGGGCAAGCTGGCCAGCGTCGGCCGGGGCCACGGCGTACGGCGGCTGCTCGATCAGCGTCGTGATGAGGCTTTCGAGCCCCTTGCGCAAACTGTCGTGGGCGTAGGTCTGAAAATCGGGCGCGCCGCCGAGGTCGTACGCGATGCTCGTGATGTGCTGGGTGGTGATGGCCAGGGTGTCGTCGCTGACGTCGACGATGCGGTACGGGCACGGGTAGGTCACGGCCGAGCCGGTTTCGACGTCGTAGATCGACTTGGTCGCCGCGCTCGGGGTTCCGCGGGTGATGTCGTTGGCGTGGAAGTGGCCCGTGAAGACGACCCCCACGCCCCCGTTCGACAGCAGGTTGCCGACGGCATCCCGGTTGTTGACGACGAACTCGGGAAAAATCAGGGCCTGACCGGCAAAGTGCTCCAAAACACCGTGGTGCATCATGGCCATCACACGAACGCCGCGCTTCTTCGCCTCGTCGAGCTGGGCTTGGATCCATGCCATGGTTCCGTCGAGAAAACGGCCGGACGACTGCATCGGGCCGCGGGTGTCTCCGTAGATGCACGAGTCCAGGGCGAGCAGCCACAGCCCGGGCACGAGCTCGACGACGTAGCTCAAGGAGTTGCTATCGCGAGCGATGGCGTCGCTGAACCCGAAGTCCTTGTAGATATCGGCGAAGTCGCCGGCCGAGATGGCGGGAACAGGCGTCGCAACGTCCCCTGCGTAACTGGAGGCGCCGCCATTTTCGATGTCGTGATTGCCTGGGACGACAAACACCCGGCTCCCGCCCGCCTTCATTTGGGCGAGGTAAGCCGCCATGGTCTGATGCGAGAGCATCTCACCGTCCTTGGTAAGATCGCCCGAGATGAGCACGACCTCGGGGTTGACGGCCACGACCTCGGCCACCATTGCGCGAATGATGGCGTCGCTCTCGGCAATGAGCTTGCGATCGCTCGCCAGGTAGGCCTCGAAGGCCGCCCCGCTCGTGCCGAGCGAGGGATCGAAGTAGTGCGGGTCGGAGAAGACCAGCATCTTGACCGCGGGATGGAAGACTGGCGGCGCGCCCGTGTCGGAACAGGACGGCGCGAACGCGACCAAGCAGACGAGGCAAACGCAGCAAAACCAAGAGCGGAACCGAGAGATCTCAAGCATGGGAAATTCCTGCGCCGCCAACTCTACGAACGAGATGGCCCGGGCGCTATCGGGAATTCGCGATCGAGCTTCCCAGTCGACTCGGCCGAAACAACTTTGAACGAAGCTCGAATGGGGTGGCACTAACGCTTCCTGAGGAGTCTGCCCATGATTCGTACATTCATTGCCTTGGGTCTCGGCGCCTGCCTGTGGTTGGCAATGCCCGGTTGCTCGCCCAGCGGCAGCAGCGACTCGACGGGTAGCGGCGGCGCGGGTGGCTCGAGCGGCCTAGCCGGCAAAGCTGGCGCGGGCGGCGGCGGTTCCGGCGGCGGCGGTAGTTCCAGCAGTGGCAAGGGCGATTCCGGCGGCAGCGGCGGCTCAGGCGGCAAGGGCGGTTCCAGCAGCGGCAGCGGCGGTTCGAGTGGCAGCGGCGGCCCTGCAGGCGGCGCGGGCGGCATGACAGAGGACGGCGGCGTCACCGGAAATGGCGGCGTTGGTGGGATGGGCGGGAAGGCAAGCGGCGGCACCACCAGCACCGGCGGCAGCAGGGCTGCGGGGGGCACGCCGGGTGCGGGCGGCAGGGCGACGGGGGGCACTACGGCGACGGGCGGCACGATCTCGACGGGCGGTAGCAGCTCGGGCGGTGGTTCCGCGGGCTCCAGTGACTGCTCCATCACCGTCACGGCGAGCTCGACCAGCCCCAAGATCGCCACGGTGGGCATCGTGGAATGGTCAACGACCCTGTCGAATGTGAGCAGCGCTCAGGTCGTATACACCTTGAACAACGCCGGCGCCACCATCCTCAACAAGGGCGGCGTGGCCCCCGTCGATCTCGAGAAATCGAACCACCACACGCTGCTTCTCGGGCTAAAGCCGTCGAGCACCTACACCTTCCACGTCGAGGCGACATCCTCGAGCGGCACCACCTGCAAGAGCGCGGACGGCACCTTGACCACGGGCGCGTTATCCGGGGCTCCGACCATCACGCGCACTGTCACCAACGCGTCCGCGCAGACGGGCGGGTTCATCGTGACCAGCGGCGGTCTGAACGGCAAGGGCGCCTATATCATCGATGCCGACGGCGTCGTCGTGTGGTCCGCCGACGCCCCCAGCCAGTGCAGCCGCGCGCGCATGGACTACGAAGGCGTCAACATGTGGATGTTGTCGCTCAATGTGCAGAACAGCGGCGGCGAGGTGCGCTATCTGTCCATGGACGGCCAAACCGGCGCGACCAACATCAGCGGTCTTTCCAGCGCGCACCACGATTTCGCCGTACTTCCCGGCAAAATAGCGACGATGGTGTGGACCACGACCGGCATGGATCCCGAGAGCAACTTGGTCGAACAGGCCGACGACGGCTCGGGCTCGGCCACGACCGTCTTCAAGATCGGCTCGAACCTCTATGCCGGCGGGACGAGCGCCTTCGGCGGCGGTTCGAATACCTACCACTGCAATTCAATCCACTACCATGCCGCGGATGACAGCTACACGATTGGCGATCGCAATCCGAACCTCTACGTCAAGGTCAAGCACGATGGAACGCCGGTGTGGCAAATCGGCGGTAGTTGCACCAATGCCAAGGCACCGAAGTGCGCGTCCGGCACGTGGCAAATCAACCACGGGCACGATTTCGATCCCAACGGCAACCTTCTCATCTTCAACAACGGCCAGTCGGGTGCGTCCCACATCTTCGAGCTCAAGCTCACGGAATCGACCAGCGCCATCAGCACCTCCACGGTCAAGGACTACGCGCCGGGAAGCAGCAGCAACGTGCTCGGCGACGTTCAGCGATTGCCCAATGGCAATACCCTCGTCACCTTCTCGACGGCCGGCCAGATGGTGGAGGTGGATCCGTCGTGGACCACCGTGCAGACCCTGAAGGGCAATTTGGGCTACGCCAATTGGCGCGAGACCCTCTACGGGCCGCCCAGCAGGGATTGACCAGACGCTCTACGGGCCACCGGCTCGTTGATGGCCCCCGCGGGCGATCAGGGCTTGCCCCAGGGCAAGGACTCGGCAACCAGCATGGCGGCCATCGGAGCGCCGCCGTGCTGGACCTGAACCGAGGTACCGACCGGAACCGCGCTGGCGACAATGGCCAATGCCACTGGGCGCTCGTGGGGAAGGCGGCCCACGCTGGTGATCTGTCCGGCGGCGGGCTGGTCCGCGGTGACGATCTTGTCGCCGGGTGCGGGCATGTCGTCGCCCGACAAATGCAACAACACCAACCGCTTGCGAATAATCCCACGATCGCGCATACGCACAATGGTTTCCTGGCCGACGTAGCAGCCTTTGCCGTGATCGATGGCCGGGCCAAGACCAACCTCGACGGGGAATCGATCGGGGGCGATTTCGTTGCCGGGTTTGGGTTCCAGCGCGGAAATCCGCAGCGCCTCGGCAAGCGGGGGTTCGAGCCGGGGCGTGCCTTGGGCAAGCAGGGCCGCCAACAAGGCCTCGCGCGTCGGTCGGCTCGAGACCACGCACAGTCCATCGGCGCCTGACGCGCGGCCATGGGCGATCCAAAGCGGACCGAAGGTCTCGCTGGCCACGTCGAAGTGGTCGTAGAGCGGCGACTCCAGCAAGAACGGCGGCCCCGTCACGCCCACCGCCGCCAAGGCGGCCTCGGCCCGCGGACCGAGAATGGCCAACGTCGCGAGCTCCGTTTCGGGCGCGATTTGGAAGTCATCCATGACCGCGAACTTGGCCAGGCCCGCCGCCACACCAGCCCCTTCGCCCGCGGAAACAATCAGACGAATGCTCTTGGCGCGCACGAAGGCGAGCAGGCTGGCGAGCACGCGCCCGCGCACGTCGAGCAGCAAGGTACGGCTGCCCTGCCCCGGCGATTTTCCGGCGATGGTCCCCGAGGTGATCCGGTGCAAGAAGGCGGCTCGATCGTTGCCCGTGACGCGAAGGACATCATGACCCGCGTCGTCGACGACGACCGCGGATTCGCGGAGAGCCTGCAAGCTTGTCATGTCAACCATCGCTCGTTCTCTCGTTTGTTCTCCTGCTTGGATGCGCCGGACGCCGCGAGAGATGCGCACGTTCGCGCAGGCGCTCGCTCCGCCGCTTGGCGGCCTCACGGAAGCGACGGCGCTCGGAGGCGGTTTCTGTGACGAGCGCCGGAACCGGCCGTGGCTGGCCGTTCTCGTCGATGGCGACGAAGGTGAGCAAGGCGTGCGTCGTTGCGGCGCGCTCGCCGGTCCAGGGGTTTTCGGACAGGACGTCCACCTCGACCTCCATCGAGGTGTGGGCGGCGTGGCTGACCTCCGCGCGCACGATGACGAACTCCTCGAGGCGCACCGGACGCAGAAAGTGCAGCCGGTCCATGGATGCCGTCACCACTGGTCCTCCGGCGTGGCGAGAGGCCGCGATGGCCGCGGCCACGTCGATCCACTGCATCACGATGCCTCCGAACAACGTCCCCATGGCATTGGTGTGCCCCGGCAACACCGCCTGGGCCGTTTCGACACGGGTCGCAGCCACCGTATGCCTCTTCTCGATCTGCCTTTTCATTCGTGGATTGCGGTATCATGCGCTTCCTCGCGGGTCAAACCGGAAAAGCCCCACCACGAACCATGATCAAAGCAAAGCTGTATCCGATTCTGATTGTCATTCTGTGTCTGCCTGCAGTGGCCAGTGCCAGATCCTACAAGCTCGACGAGATCCTCGAGCTGGCCAGAAAGGGCAATCCTGGCCTGGCGGCGGGCGAACAAGCCACCGCCGGCATCGAAGCCCAGCTTCTCGAAGCGAAGCGAAGCTGGATGCCTACGGGCGAGATCAACTCCCTCTTGTCCCAAGCGCCACGCATCAGCTGCACTGGCGTGCAGGGGGCGAAAGGCTCCGACGGGACGCCTTTCACCAGCGGCGAACAGAACTGCGTCGAAACACAAGCCATCGGGACCAATTCGTCGGGGTTCCTCAACGCCATCGAGCCGGCTGGTATCTTCACCCGCACCGAGCTCAAGCTGGTGCAACCGATCTATACCTTCGGCAAGCTCTCGGCAGGCGTGGCCGCTGCCGAGTCGGGTGTGAAGGCTTCCCAGAACCGGCAGTTCGGGCTGGTGGCGGATCTCGACCTCAACGTGCGTAAGGCCTATTGGGGGGCCAAGCTGGCCACCGAAATTCTTGCCACCCTCAAGGAGGCCACCGGCTATCTCGACAAAGCCCAGAAGAAAATCGAGGACGACCTGGCGGAAGGGACCGGCGACGCGGAGGTCACGGACCGCTTAAGGCTGCGCACCATGCGCGCCGAGATCGACGGTAGGATCCTGGAAGCGCAACGCGGAGCCGATCTCGCTCGCAGCGGCCTGCGTGCACTCATCGGCCCGGATGCGCCCGCCAATCTCGATGTGGATCCGGAGCCGCTCGGCACCGTAACCATCCCCGATCGACCGCTTCAGAAGTACGAAGAGGAGGCGCGCGCATCCAGGCCCGAGGTCAAGGCCCTGGACAACATGGTGGCGTCCAAACGGTCCCTGGCCGATCTCGAATCACGCCGACAGTACCCGGACATCGTGCTCATCGGCACGGCGGCGTACGCCTATGCCAGCAGCGTCGACACGCCCCAGAACGCCTATATGAACGATCCCTTCCACGCGCTGGGCGCGGGCATAGCGGCAGGGTTCCACATGCCGCTCGACCTGGGGGTGAAGAATGCGCGCGCGGCCAAACTGCACGCCGAGGCCAGGGAGGCGGAGCAGAGGCGCCGCGAAGCCCTGAGCGGAATCGTCTTCGAGGTCGAGAAGGCGCACACCGAGCTGATAGAAGCCAGCAAGCGAACCACGGTCATGCAGAACGGCGAGAAGGCGGGCAGGCAATGGATCGCCGCCGTGGCCCAGAACATCGCGGTCGGCCTGAGCGAGGCCAAGGACTTCTCCGATGCGCTGTTGGCTTTTTTCCAGGCCCGCGTACGCTACCTGCAAAGCATGTACGACTACAACGTCGCCGCCGCCGCCCTCACTCACGCCACCGGCGTCGATGTCACCGCCACCCAGTAGTGGTGTTTCACCACAGAGACGCAGAGAGCGCAGAGGAAGAAGGGTTCGGATCCAAGATCCGGAAACCCATTCCCTTCCGACCTCCGTGCCCTCTGTGTCTCTGTGGTGAAAAAACTAGATGCCCAAGAACAACCGCGTCCCGAAGTTGGGTTCGAGGTCGGAGGCCAGGATCTTGCTGGCCGAGGTCTTGACGTCGTACTCGACGCGCTTGTATTCGAAGGTCTTGGTGTCGCTGTCGTAGAGGGTGTAGCTGGCGCGCGGGTCGAAATCGCGCGGCTGTCCCACCGAGCCCACGCTGACGATGTATTTCCAGCCCTCGCGCAATTGGAACTTCAGGGTGACCACCTCTTGCGCGCCCTCGTGCTTGGGATTGATGGCGAAGGCCTTGCACAGGTGCGAATGCCCGATCAGCGTGAGCTGCGGCAGGCGCTCCCAGATGCCCAGGCACTGCGCCGCCTGGTCGCGGGCGAAGATGTAGTCGAACTCCTCGACGCTGACCGGCGAGCCGTGACAAAAGAGCACGTCGTTCTCGCGAAATTCGTAAGGCAGCGACTTGAGCCAGGCCATGTTCTCGGGCTCGAGCATCTGGGCGTGCTTGTCGAGCACGTGGCGGGCGGCGTGGTAGTAGTAGGAATAGTCCATGCGGCCGGACACGGCGGCGTCGTGGTTGCCGAGAACGGTCTGGGCCACGGTGGCGCGCATGAGGTTGCAGGCTTCGTTGGGGCTGGCGCCGTAGCCGACGGTGTCGCCGAGGCAAATGAACTTGTCCACGCTCTCGGACTCGAAGGCCTTCAGCACGGCCTCGAGAGCCTCGATGTTCGCGTGTGTATCGGAAAGGATGCCGTAGCGCATCGACCAGGCACTATAGCAGGAAGATTTCCTCGTCGCCGGGATCAACTGTCCTCATGTTAGAAGCGGGTCTTCGCTATGCCCTCCGTCGTGCTCTCGTGTTTCTTCCTTTCCGGCGCCTCGGGCCTCATCCTCGAGCTCCTGTGGACGCGCATGCTGACGCTCGTCTTTGGCTCGACGGCCCTGGCCGTGTCGACGGTGCTGACCGCGTACATGGGCGGCCTCGGGCTGGGCTCGTACCTGGCGGGCAAGATCAGCGACCGGCTCAAGGAGCCGGTGCGTGCCTACGCGTTGGCCGAGGCGGCCATCGGTCTCTACGCGCTGTCCGTGCCGTGGATCATCGGCTACTACCCGGGGCTCAACCAGTGGCTGTGGTCGACCTTCGGCGACCGTTACACCTTGCTCTCCGTCCTGCGCTTCTTCGCCTCGGCCGGTCTGCTCATCGTGCCGACCACGCTCATGGGCGCGACCTTGCCGATTCTGGCCCGCTATTTCGTCTCGCGTCCCTACGAGCTTGGCCGCGTCAGCCTGCGCCTCGGGACGCTGTACGCGGTCAACCTGTTCGGGGCCGTGGCCGGCTCCTTCATGGCTGGCTTCGTCTTCCTGCCCATGATCGGGATCCGCCACACCAACCTGGTGGCTGCCAGCTTCGACATGTCGCTGGCGGTCGCCATCCTGGTCGCGCGGCGCCTGGTGCCGGCCGGAAAAAAGATTCGGGCCAATGAATCGCTCGACGAGCTCGCGGCAGCGGCGGAAAGCGCCGCCACCGGCAGCCCCGCGACCGCGCCTCCAGCCGTTTCGCCCGCGGCCCGACGCGTGGTGCTTCTCGCCTTCGCCGTCTCGGGCGCGACGGCCATGACCTTGCAAGTGCTGTGGACGCGTGCCCTGGCCGTGATCATCGGCTCGTCCATCTTCTCGTTCACCATCATCCTGCTCGCGTTTCTCATCGGGCTCGGCGCCGGATCGGCAGTTTTCGGCCGGCTGGTGACGCGCTTTCGCGATCCGGTGCGCGGGCTCGCTCTTACCCACCTCGGCATCGTCCTGTGCATCGGGCTTTCCTATCTCATCACCGATCGACTGCCCTTCGTCTTCACCTATTTGCTCTCCTCGACCATGGTCAGCTCCGACGCGGTCCTGACCTGCCAGTTCGCCCTCGCCTGCCTCGCAGTCCTGCCCTCCACGTTCCTGATGGGCGCCATTTTCCCCATCACCGTGCGCGTGGTGACGGGCGATCTCGGCACCGTGGGTCGCGACGTCGGTTTCGCCTACGCCCTCAACACCGTGGGCGCCATTATCGGCTCGTTCTTTTCGGGCTTCGTGATCTTGCCCAGTCTCGGGCTGCAGCGGGGAATCTACCTGGCCGCGGTCATCGACCTGGCCTTGGCCGCCTTGCTCTTCTCCGTTGCCTCCAGCTTGCCACGCGCGCGCCGGCTGATCGGGATGGCCACCGCGGTGGCCATGGCCCTGGCGGCCCTGGTTCTTCCCCGCTGGAACCTGACCAGCTTCTCCATCGGGTTCTTCCGCATCTCCATGGCCCGCGACTACATCGACATGGTCGAGCACCGTCACCAGAAGAAGAAATGGCAGACGCCCAAGCTGGTCTATTACAAGGACGGCATCGCCACCACGGTGTCGGTGGACCAGTGGGGCAAGGTGTTCTCGCTGAAGAACAACGGCAAGGTCGACGCCTCGAACGACGCCGACATGCCCACGCAAATCAGCGTCGGCCTCTTGCCGCTTCTTCTCTACAACGGAGATCACGCGCCCAAGGTCGCCCTCATCGGCTACGGCTCGGGCGTCACGGCCGGCGCCACCACCCAATACCCCATCGCCAGCCTGGAGGTCGTCGAGCTGGAACCCGCCATCTACGAGGCCGCGCACTTCTTCGACAACGTGAACCACCGCCCGACGGAAAATCCCAAGGTCAAAGCCATCGCGGGCGACGGGCGCAACTTTCTTTCCCAGCGCCGCGATCTTTACGACGTCATCATCAGCCAGCCGTCGAATCCCTGGATCACGGGCGTCTCGAACCTGTTCACGCGGGAGTATTTTCAATCCGTCAAATCGCGTCTGGCCCAGAACGGCATCTTCTGCCAATGGGCGCAGCTCTACGAGATGGCGCCTTGGAACATCAAGGCCATCTACCGCACCTTGACCGAGGAGTTTCCCTACGTGATGGTCTTCGCGGCAGAGGATTTGTCCTCCGACACCATTCTCATCGCCAGCCGCAAGCCCATCGATCTCGACATCCGCAAGATCGCGCGCGCTTTCAAGAACCCGGCGACCGCGGCCGAAGCCAAGCGCGCCGGCTTCGATTCGCCACACGACGTCCCCGCCTTTCTACTGCTGGGTCCCGAAGAGCTGCATTCGTTCGTCGCTGGCGCGCAGCTCAACACCGACGACAATGCCCTCATCGAGTTCGCGGCGCCGCGCGATCTCTTGCGCTACCAGGCCTACGATCCCTACCTGGCCAAGGTGTATGGCCCCATGTGGCCTTACGGGCACCTGACGGGTGTCGTCGAGGGCTACGATGGCGAAACGCGCGCCTCGGATATGGCCCACCTGGCGCGCAGCCTGCTGGCCCACGGCAAGGCGCGCGAGGCCAAGCTGTGGCAGGGCCGGGCCGAGGCCGCCGTGGACAAGGACGCGGTCAACCCCGAGGTGGCCCACACGCGCCTGCTGCTCGAGTTGGTGGCGACCCGCGAGGATCGCGACCCCGAGATTCCCCTCGCGCCCGAGAATGGCCTCACGCCGCCGGTCATTCCGCCCAGTCTGTCAGCCGAGATTGCGACGCGCGTGCGCGAGGAGTACGTGGACGTCGCTGCCCAGGTCGAGAAGAACAAGTATGCCGGCGCCTTCAAGATGATCGAGGATTGGCCGGAGCAGACTTGGGGCGGGAAGCTCGGCGAGGACTTTTCCCTGCTCACGGGTTTTCTCGACTACAAGGCAGAGTTCTACGGCGATGCCATCGACGAATTGAAGCCGCTTGCCGACAAGGCCGAGCTCGCCAAGCGGCGGCCCGAGCTGCTCTACTACCTTGGGCGCTCGTATTTCGCCAACGCCAACTGCGCCAAGGCGGTGGCGGCGCTCGAACGCTACATCGTGGCACAAGAAGCGCTGGGACGGCCCGTCCTGCCGGCGTCGGCGCAAGCGGACGAGGCCGACGAAGCGGAAAAGTAACAAACCACCGTGCCGGTGGTACCATGAGCTTGTGGCCAAGCAGCGCGCCCGACCTCCATCCGCTCGCGCCCGAACCAAGGGCCGAGAAAAGGTAGCCGCCAAGTCGCGGCCCGAACCGCCCCGCGTCGTGGTGGGCGTCGGACTGGCCACCGTCGATCTTCTCTTCGTTTCCCCGCGCATCGACGAACGCCTGGTCGACGCCTCGGTCTTCAGCATGCAGGCCGGTGGCTCGGCCTCGAACATGCTGGCGGCTCTGGCAGTCATGGGGCAAAAGACGCGCTTCTTCGGTCGCATCGCCGACGACGAGCACGGCCACTTCATCCTGCGCAGCATGCAGAACCTGCGCATCGACACCGCCATGCTCATGGTCGAGAAGGACAAGGTGTCGCCGGTGTCCATTCTGCAAATCGACGAGCTCACCCGGCGGCGCAAGATCTTGCGCTCGCGCGGCAACGTCACCCCGCTGTCGCCGCGCGATCTGCCGGCCGGCTTGCTTGGCGATGCGGCCATGCTGGTCATCGACGGTACCCAACCGGCCCTGCAAGCCGCCGTCGCCGAAAAGGCGCGCGACAAGGGCATCAAGGTGCTGCTCAACGCCAGCCAGCTTTCGGGCGGCATGGGCGAGCTGCTTTCGCTCTCGGACATCGTCATCGGTTCTGAACGATTCGCCCACGAGCTGGCTCCTTCCGACAACATGGGCGACAGCCTGCGCGAGATCCTCAACTTGGGTCCGCGCATTGCGCTCATCACCATGGGTGAAACCGGCGTGGTCGGCCTCGAGGGCAGCAAGATGGTCGAGCAGGAAGCCCTGGACGTGTTCGTGGCCGACACCTCGGGGGCAGGCGATGCCTTCGCGGGCGCCTTCGCCTTCGCTCATCTACATGGCTGGCCCCTGGAAAAAGCAGTTCCCTTCGCCAATGCCGCAGCGGGGCTCGTGTGCCGCAGCCTCGGCGCGCGCTCAGCCTTGCCCACGGTCGAGGAAGTCGTCGCGGCCATGGACGACGCTCAGCCCAGTCCGAAGTCCTGACCCGGACACCGCTTCAAGTGGCAAAACAGCGGACCGCTACTTGTTCGGCTCGGCCGGTACCGTGGGCATGCCTGGCACGAAATGCTGCGGGAAAGCCTGGAAGCCCCATTGGGCGGTCAGCCGCTTGGTGAAATCCGACAGCTCGCCCACACTCAGGTTGCTGAGGTAGTTGGCGACCTGCTCGCGCGAAGGCGGCATGCGGCGACCCGCCACGAGGCCGAGGATGAGTCCCGCCAGCAGACTGATGACCGAGGTGATGAATAGGCGTTTCATGGGCTTCCTTCGTCCTTGGGTGTGCGTAGCGATGAGGCGCGATGCTAGCACGACGGCCGAACATCAAACACCATCCGCATCGCGTGGTCTTTTTTGGGGTCTCGGCCAAGTTGTGCCAATCTCTTGGCGTGGCACTGAGCCGAGAGCTTCCCTCGAATGTGGTCCTACTCGTCCTGCGCGCCGTGGTGGGGGTCAACATGGCCTGCCTGCACGGTTGGGACAAGCTGCACCACTTCAGCTCCAGGCTGGGCAGCGTTCCCGATCCCTTCGGCATGGGGCCCAAGTATTCGCTGATGGTCGCCGTGGCCGGGGAATTGTTCGGCGGCGTCCTGCTTGCCACCGGCTTGCTCGGCCGCGTGGGTGCGTTCTTGGTCGCCTTCATGTCCGCCGTGACCCTGTCTTCGACCCTTCATGGCGCCGCCTGGCACGAGCGCGAATTGTGGGGGCTCTACCTCGCCGCCAGCCTGACGGTTCTCTTGCTTGGGTGCGGGCGCTATTCCCTCGACTCCGTGGTCTGGAAAAAGCTCGGCAAGGGCGGCGGAAAAGGCGCGCCCTCGGCGGCGAAGAAATAGCCAGCCAGCGGCCCGCAAGCGGGGGCCTGTGGCCCGGCCGGGATTGCACGCCGCCGGCAGCCACGAAGCTGCGAGCCTCGTGGGCAGTCGGGTCCTCGGCTTAACCCGGTGCGCTAGCTACTTCACGAAGATGTCGGGCTTGGGCGGATCGGCCATGCCCGCGCCGAGATGGAAGCCGACGTGCGGGGGCTGGTTGTAGCTCGATTGCTCGAAGGAGACCTGCGCTCGGTAGGTCGGATCGTGCATGAGCGTGTAGATTCTGCGCTTGGTCACATCGGTGGTGGTGTAGACGCGCAGGGCCGAGCTGTCCGATTCGCGCAATACGAGCTCTTCGCGCCAGTCGCCGAGCAGGTCGGCGGTGAGTGTCGGCGTGGACTTGGTGCCGTTGTTCGATGCGCACCCGCTCGCGCTGAGCAAGGTCCCACCTCCGGGCTTGGTGATCGACGTGTCGTCCTCCAGCTCGCGCGCCTCGTCGGCGTCCCAATAGATGAGGAAGTTGCTGCCGGCGTTGCCGCTGACCGTGGCACCGGTGGCGCAGTTGACGTTTCCACCCGTCGAGCTCGAACAGGTGGCGGCGGTGAGGTCATTCATGGTCACATACTCGGCGACGCCGCGGCCGGTGTCGGTGCCGTCCTTCGTGATGTTGAAGTAGAACGCGCAGGTGGCACCATCATGGCAATCCATGCCGCCAGCGGTCTCGTGAACCGTGAACACCGAGATCCCCTTGCCCTTGACCAACTCCCCGACGTGCATGGCGTCGCCGTGGCCGAGCCCGGTGGTGCACTTGAGGGTTCCGTCGCTGCCAATGGTCGATGCGCCGGTGATGATCTCCTGCGCACCGTCGCCATCGACATCGGCAGCCATCGCCGAGTGATCCCCTTGGCCGGCGGCTTTGCCGTTTCCGGAGCCATCGCTGTCGAAGGTCCAGATCTTCGACAAAGCCCCATCGCGCCAGTTGTAAGCCGATACCGTCAGACGCGTGTAGTACCCGCGCTGCTGGATGATGCTGGGCCGCCCGGTCGCGGTTTTGCCGCTGCCTGTGTCGCTGACGAATGCGAAACCGCCATTGTAGCGGTCGACTCGGTTGCCGTACGAATCGCCCCAGCTCGACACCGTCCCGCGCGGCACGGGATAGCTCACGGTCGACAGCTCCTTGCCGGTGGCTCCATCGAAGACGGTCAGATATTCGGGTCCGGTAAGGACGTAGCCATCCGAATTGGCGTACTTGACGCTATCGTCATCGCTTGCGGCCGGGCCCTTGCTCAAATACGCGCCGGTGCCGTCTTTGGTTCCCGGCGCCGTCTTGCACGCCACCTCGGCTTTGCCGTCGCCGTCGAAGTCGTACACCGAGAATTGCGTGTAGTGTGCCCCGGCGCGAATGTTCGGCCCGAGATCGATGCGCCATAGGTGCTTGCCAGCCAGGGTGTACCCATCCAGAAAGACGTTCGAGGTCACGCCTGATTGAGAGTTGTCCTTGGCGTCCGATGGATCCCATTTGAGCACGATGTCGTAGCGCCCGTCGCCATCCAGGTCTCCGGGACTGCCATCGTTCGCACTGTAGGTCGCCCCGGATGGGCTCTTGGCAGGTATGTCGAGCGGAATGCGGAGATAGTTCTGCGCCCAGGTCGTCACCGAAGGCGACTGCGCGCACTCGGTTCCGTCGATGACCGCGGCCACCGTGTAGGTCGAGCTGGCGGACCCGCCTGCGTCGAGATAGTTGGTACTGTCGCTGACCGTCGCAAGCTTGGTACCGCCCCGATACACGTTGTACGCGACGCTGCTGGGGCTGGTCGGATTGTACTCGTAACCCATCATGCGCCAGCCCACGTAGACGCCACCCGAGACTTTCACGGCCACCACGCCGCGATCGATGTCTTCCATCTGGAAGTGCCCGGTCGTGGGCGGCGCGCAGGATCCGGTCTGCCCCGTGCCACCCGTGCCGGGAGTGCCACCGCTCCCGCCTGCCGTTCCGCCCGTCGCCGCGGTCGTGCCACCCGTCGATCTTCCACCGGTTGCCGTCATGCCGCCAGTCGCGCTCGTTGCACCGCCGGTCGCCGTGGTGGAGCCACCGCTTCCGGGCGTCGCTGGCACGTCGGCGGAGGTATCTCTGGGCGCGGCATCGGCGGTCGTGGAGGCTCCACCTGCCCCCCCCATCGTGTCGGGCGTGCTGGTGCCCGCGCCACCACTGCCACCCATCGCGGTCGCTCCACCCGTTCCACCCATGGCCGACGTCGCGCCCCCCGTCGATGGGGTCGTGAACGCGGTGGATCCTCCCGCCCCGCTCGTCACCGGGTGGGTGGCCCCCCCCGTGCCCGGAGCCGCGCCGCCCGCTCCGGGCGTGGTCGACCCCGTGCCAGTGGAATCGCAAGCCGCGATCAGAAAGGTTGCCCCCAGGAGGGCCAGGAACATTCCTTTGGGGGCCGAGACTCTTCCTATCGCGCGCATCGCTTCCTCCGTGGATCCAACCAATTGCGTACCTGTTGTCCGAATTGGACCGGACAGCGATGCAGTGACCTGGGCTCGCTGCGCGGCTCACTCCCGACATCGATATCTCACAGCCAGGTCCCTCGGCCTCCTCGCGGTCTGAATCGCCTTTGCCTTGAGCGGCGACATGCGTGGCCAACGTAGGGTGGACGCCTTCGGCCGCAGATTCTGAAAATTGAGTCGCGCCAGACAACTTTCGCGGCCCGGATCCGAGAACCCTTGGCATGCGCGACCTACAAGCCTCCGCCAGACAAGCAACCCTTCCGGCCCTGCAAGCCCCGGCCCTGCAAGCCATCGTCGGTCAGGCCCCCGCCCTTCGCCACGTCCTTGGCCAAGCCGCACGGGTCGCGCGAACGCGCTTTCCCGTCCTGGTCACGGGTGAAAGCGGCACCGGCAAGGAGTTGCTCGCCCGCGCCATGCACGACATGAGCCCGATCGCATCCGGGCCGTTCGTGGCCGTGAACTGCGGCGCCTTGTCGCGCGAGTTGGCCGAGAGCGAGCTCTTCGGACACGAGCGCGGCGCGTTCACCGGTGCCGGTGCGCGCAAGGTGGGTTGGTTCGAGGAAGCCTCCGGCGGCACCCTGGTACTCGACGAGATCGGCGAGCTGCCTCTCGATTTGCAACCCAAGCTTCTGCGCGTGCTCGAGACCGGCCGCCTGCGCCGGCTGGGTGGGCAAGGAGAGACCGCCGTCAATGTGAGAGTCGTGGCGCTCACCCTGCGCAATCTACGCCGCGACGCCAGCCGCGGCCTCTTCCGTCTCGACCTCTACCATCGCCTGGCGGGGTGCGAGTTGCGCATGCCCACCCTGCGCGAGCGTCCCAGCGACATCACCCTTTTGGCCGAGCACTTTCTCGCCGAGCTCGCACCCGAGCTCGGCCCGCGCACCATCGAGACGGAAGCCATGGCGCGCCTCTTGGCCCACGATTGGCCGGGCAACGTGCGCGAGCTGCGCAATACCTTGAGACGGGCGGCCGCGCTTAGCGACAACGTCATCGACAGCTTCGCCTTCGACATCGAGGCACCGCTGACTTTTCCATCACCCTGCGACATTCGGCTCGCGTCGCGCGCCGCGGACGCGCCGCCGGACATTGCACCCGCGGCAGCCCTACGCGCGCCTTTGCCGACGGGTGGCGAGGGTGATGTTCTTTCCCTCGCCGGCAAGACGTTCGAAGAAATGCAAAATGCAATCTTCCGTTGGGCCTTGCACCGCAGCCATGGCAGCCGCAGGCGGGCCGCCAAAGCCCTCGGTGTCTCGCGCTCGACCTTCTGCGACCGCGTCCGCAAACTCGGGCTGGCTGAACCTGCTGCCGTACCGAGGTAGCGCCCGCCAATCCCGCACTCAAGCCGCCGTCTTCTCATGCCGATGGAGAGGGCCGGATGTGACCCGTGGAGGCTCGGCTGAACAATGGGGAAATGCCGGTCGGCAGTACAAACGGTTTGATGACCGAAAGCGAGGGAGCTTGGCCGGGAGAGCCACCTGGCATGGATCGCGCCATCGACAGGCGCCACGACCTCACGCTGCGCCTGCTGGAAATCCTCAACCAAACCAGCGGGCCCGAGGGTGAGGATGTGCGGCGAATCCTGGCCGAGCTCGGAAAGTCGCTCGATTTCGATTCGGTCGCCATCCGCCTGCGCGAAGACGACGGTTCCTTCCACGATGAGATGCGCGAGACGCGCGGTATTTCCATCGGCCCGGACCGCAACCTGTGCGAACCTGCCATCCAAGGCCAAGCGTGCCTGTGCGGTCGCATCCTGCGCGGCGAGGTGGACGCGACCCTGCCTTGTTTCACCGGGCGCGGAAGCTTCTGGAGCAACGACTATCCGCGAACCGTGGCCACGACGGCGAAGGTGGAGACGATGCTCACGCGCACGACCTGCATCCGCGCGGGCTACACCTCCATTGCCACCGTTCCCCTTCGCAGTGACGCCACCACGCTCGGCCTGCTCCACCTGGCGGACCATCGGCCCGACCGCTTTACGCCGAGCATACTCGCTTTTCTGGAGTCGCTGGGAACCGTCATCGGAATTTCCCTGGTACGCCAGCGGGCGGCTCGCGAGCTCAGGGACGCGAAGGAGCGCGCCGAGGCCGCCAACCGCGCCAAGAGCGAGTTCCTGGCCAACATGAGCCACGAGATCCGCACGCCCATGAACGCCATCCTGGGCTTCACCGACCTGGTGCTGGAAAGCAAGCTCACCGGCGAGCAGCGAGAATACCTGGATATCGTCAAGGGACGTGGCCAGGACCTGTTGCACATCATCGACGACATCCTGGATCTGGCGCGCATCGAGGCGGATCGCCTGAGCCTCATCGACGAACCTTTTCGCGTCCGGGAGGCCATGGCCAGCACCCTGGCTTCGGTCAGGCTGCGCGTCGAGCAGAAGGGACTCACGCTGCACAGCTCGATCGCGGACGACATACCCGTCGAGCTGCGCGGTGATTCCCTGCGTCTTCGCCAAGTCCTGCTCAATCTGCTTTCCAACGCCATCAAGTTCACCAGCGAGGGCGTCATCGTGCTTCGTGCCGAGCTGCTGCAGGGTGTGCCAGAGCCGCAATGCGACCTGCGTTTCACCATCACCGATACCGGCATCGGGATTCCGCTTTCGCGCCAACACGTCATTTTCGAACCCTTCATCCAGGCCGATTCATCCACTGTGAGGAACTACGGAGGCTCCGGCCTCGGTCTGACCATCTGTCGCCGCTTGGTCGAGAAGATGGGCGGCCAGATTGGGGTGACCAGCGAGCCCGGCCGAGGAAGCGCCTTCTTCTTCACCGCGTCCTTTCGCAAGCTGGTGGCACAGACCAAGCGGGCGACCGGTCACTACCCGGTCACCAAGCCGGCCCAGGACCGCACGCTTCACGTCCTGCTGGTCGAAGACGACCCGACGAGCCGAATGCTGGTGGGTGGAATCCTGCGGCGGGATGGCCACACGGTGGAAGAGGCCTGCGAAGGGGAACCCGCCGTAGTCGCCGCGCGTGAGCGGGATTTCGATCTGGTGCTGATGGACGTGCAGATGCCTGGCATGGATGGCCTCACCGCGACGCGGGCCATCCGGGCCATGACGGACGATCCGGACCCAAGGGTAAGGCAACGGTCGCGGGTTCCCATCATCGCGGTCACCGCGCACGCCATGCGCGGCGATGCGGAACGTTGCCTCGAAGCGGGCATGAACCGCTACCTGACCAAACCCATCCAGGCCGACCGGCTGCGCGCCTGCCTGGGCGAATTCGCACACGCGGCGAAAACGGAAGAGAGCCATGGCCGCGTCTAGCTCGCCCAAGCCGTCCGACACCGCAGACGCCACCCCCCGTCGCGTCGCCGCGAGCCTCTTCGAGCTCCTGCCCCTCGGCATCGTGGTGGCGGACACCAAGGGCGAGATCCTCGAAGCCAACAAGGCCGCGCAGCAGTTGCTCGGATTGGTCGTCAGCAGCGACAGAAGGCCCCAGTTCCTGGACTGCAATGGATCCCCACTGCCCCCGGGGGAACACCCCAGCACGCGTGCGATGCGAGACCATTGCGTGCTGGCCGACGAACAAATCGGCATGGCGGGCCCCGACGATGAGCCCGTTTGGTTCCAGGTGACCGCCACGCCCCTGGCCGGCGTGGGCGTGGTGACGACCTACCAGGACGTCACGCATGGCCGCCGGACCGAGGAAGACCTGCGCCACCACATCGACCAGCTCGATGCGTTCTTCGATACCAACCTGGACCTGCTGGCGATCCTCAACAGCCAAGGCCAAGCCGTTCGCCTCAACCCCGCCTGGAGCACGCTACTTGGCTACGACCTCGAACAACTCGACGGCGCGCGGGTGCTCGACTTCACCCATCCCAGTGACATGGAGACCACCCTGGGTGCGCTGGCGCGCCTACGCACGCGCAAAGAGGTGGTTGGGTTCGTCAGTCGCATGCGCCACCGCAAGGGTAGCTATCGCTTCCTCGAATGGCGAGCCACCGCGGGCGAGGACCTGATCTACGCCACCGCCCGCGATATCACCGATCAACGGCTGGCCGAAGCGGCCCTGCGCGAAAGTGAAATGCGATTCCGTGCCATCTTCGAGCAAGCCACCGTGGGTGTCGCGGAGGCCGACGCCGAGACCGGACGTTACGTCCGGATCAACCAGCGCTTTTGCGACATCCTCGGCTTTTCCCAGGACGAGCTGATGTCGAGTGGCCTCGACAGCCTCACCCATCCCAAGGACTCGCCGCACGACCTGGCCATCTTGAAAGGGTTTCGAGACCCGTCGATGGGCGATGCGGAAAACGAAAAACGCTGCCTGCACAAGGATGGGCACACGGTCTGGATCAACTTGCAGGTCAAGGCCCTCAGCGAGCCGGACGTTCCCTCGCGCCACATCGTGGTGGTGATCGAGGACATCACCTCGCGCAAGGAGACCGACGAGCTTCTGCACAGAAGCCTCGCCGACGTGATCGAAACCAACCAGCGCTTGAACTTTCAGATCACGCGCATGCCGCTCGGTTACATCGCCTGGGACTTGGAGCTCCGGGTGACCGTCTGGAATGCCTCGGCCGAGCGCATCTTCGGATACCCGGCAAGCGAGGCCCTAGGAAAACACGTCTACCACCTCGTGGTTCCCCCCGACGCGCGGGCCAAGACCACGCGGTTCTGGGGCGCCGTCATCGACGGCGGCGATCACGGCGGCAACGCCATCTTGGACAATTGCACGCGTGACGGCAAGCGCATGACCTGCGAGTGGTTCGGCGCACCGGACGTCGACGCCAGCGGAAGGATCGTCGGTTGCCTGTCGATGGTTCATGACATCACCGAGCGACTGCGCGTCGAGGAAAAGGTGCTTCATTCGCAGCGCATGGAAAGCCTGGGGAGTTTCGCGGGTGGTGTGGCTCACGACATGAACAACGTGCTTCGCACCATCATGGATTTGGCCGGCGCCACCCAACTTTCCACGCCGGACGCCGAAACGCTGGGCAAGCGCATGGACAAGGTCCTGCAGGCGTGCGCGCGGGGCCGAACCCTGGTTCGCGGGTTGCTCGATTTCTCCCGCCAGGATCTTCCCGAGACGTCCATGGTGGATTTGAATGACATTCTCGAGGAGCAGGTGCGATTCCTCGATCGCTCGATTCCATCGACTATCCGTGTACAGCGCGAGCTCGACGGCAACCTGCACCCCATGCGCGGCGACGCCTTCGCCCTAGGGGGTGCCATCATGCATCTCCTGATGAATGCCTTGGACGCCATGCCGAACGGCGGGCTTTTGACCTTGCGCACGCGCATGCAAGGGGAGGCCGACCTGCAGATGGATGTGGAGGACACCGGGTGTGGCATGAGCAGGGAAGTTCTCGAGAAGGCCATGGAGCCTTTCTTCACGACCAAGCCGCGGGGCAAGGGCGCCGGACTCGGTTTGCCCGCGGTCTACGGCGCGGTCAAGGCCCACAAGGGATCGATGGAGATCCACAGCGAGCCCGAACGTGGCACGCAGGTCCACATCACCTTGCCCGTCTCGCAAGGAGAGGCGAGAGCCCAGACGGTTCCGAGCGACAAGTCCTCCGGCGTGCTTGGTTTGCGCATTCTGCTTGTCGACGATGACAACCTGGTTCAGACCGCCGTATGCGCGCAGCTGCGCAGGCTCGGGCACTCGGTCGTCATCGCCAACCATGGCCAAGAAGCGCTCGACAAACTGCAAGGCGGGCTGGAGCTCGACCTCGTCCTGCTCGATATCGACATGCCGGTGTTGAGCGGAGGCGAAACCCTGCCACGCTTGCGCGCGCTCCGGCCGGCGCTTCCCGTCATCATCGAGACCGGGAACATGGGACCGCAAGTTGAACAACTCGCGCGCGCATTCGCCGACGTATCCGTGTTGGGACGCCCGTTCAGTTTGAGCGAGCTCAAGGCGTCACTCGACCCATGGGTCGAGCGATTCCGCACCCTGGCGGGTACCGCGTAGCCCTAATGGCACTCCTCGCGCACGGGTGCTTAACAGAAGAGGAGGACGCTAAGGAAGCCAAGAATGGGTGGTATGGCCGCTGGGAGGCAATGACGCGCTTGGTTTCGAGCGTTGGCTTGGCGAAGCTCAAGAGCATGCTCGAGGCCCATCTGCCTGTCCTGTTGGGAGTAGTATTGCCTGTTCTCTTTCTTCCTGCTTTCCTGGCTTCCTTAGACATTATCGTCACGGGCCTTGGGAGGTGCGTGGGCTGACCCCCGAATCAGTTTGGCCCCCGTGCACAAGGCGCTTCACTTCCTCGCGATTCCGACGATGATCCACGGAAAGAGTTCCCCTTTTCAGGTCGATGAGGAGAGTCTTGTGATGCCACCCGAAAAGCACGTGATGCGAATACTCGTCGTGGAAGACGATCCGACCAGCCGTCTTCTGCTAAGGAAGATGCTCGAGCCGTTCGGAAGCTGCGACGTCGCCGTGAACGGCAAAGAGGCGGTCGAAGCCTTTCGGCAAGCCCAGCAATCCGGCGAACCCTACGCCCTTGTATGCCTGGACATCATGATGCCCGAGATGGACGGACAGGAAGCACTGCGGGCGATGCGGGCCGAGGAAGATGCTCGCTCGCTTCCCCCCAGTCGGGCCGCGAGGATCGTCATGACCACGGCCCTGCGCGATCTCGACAACGTGACAAGCGCCTACCGCGAGCTGTGCGACGGCTACCTGGTCAAGCCCATCCAACGTGACAAGCTGCTGGCCCAACTCAAGGAGCTCGATCTCCTCACCCAGGGCGAGAACTCTCTCGCTCATTGAGGAGAGAACGGGGCCGGGGGCATAGGCGTTAAGCGGTAGCGGCTTGGTAGACCTGCGCCAGCGCCCACATGTAACGGAATCAGGGAGCATGTGGGAGCCATCCCACGCCAATCGTATCCACCTTGTTCAATGGATATGCCAGCACGCGCACACGAATTGTTATACTTTCTTCTGGGACAGGCGCTGGTGGACAGGAGCTCCAGCGCCTTCTCGCCACCGCGAGGCACACTCCAATGCGAAATGAACTCACCGCAACCTCAAGACTGCAGAGACATTTCTTGCTCCCGCTCGCGGGGACATGCTTCGCTGCAATCGCCATCGTCGCAGGAGTCGCTTGCACCAACGGGACCATCCAGGGTGGAGGTGACGGAACGGGCAGCGTAAGGGCGGGGGGAGCGGGAAGTGGAGGCGGCAACGGCGGCACGGGCGGCGTCATCATCGACACATCCTCGGCCAGCCCGACCGGAGGCACCGCGGGATCGTCGGGTGTCTGCAACAGCACAAACACCTCGGGTTGCGTCGTCAAGATGCCGGAAGGCTGCGGCGACGGCATCAACAACCAAGGCGGCATCGAGCAGTGCGATGACGGCAACGTCTTGCCCGGCGACGGTTGCAACGGTATCTGCAAAGTCGAGCCCAATTGGACCTGTCCTGCCGCCGGCAAATGCACGCGTGATATCATCTGCGGTGATGGCACCATCGGTGCCGGCGAGGTTTGCGACGACGGCAACACCCTCGACAACGATGGTTGCAATTCCACGTGCACGGTCCAAGACCCGGCCTTTCAATGCACCGCCGGACAACCCTGCGTTCGCACTTCCCAGTGTGGCAACAAGCGCATCGAAGCCGGCGAGGATTGCGACGACGGCAATAGCGCAAGCGGAGATGGCTGTAGCTCCAGTTGCCAGCTTGAGGGTGGCTTCATCTGCCCCACGCCCGGCTCGCCTTGCAAGCCGGCTCCGCGGTGTGGGGATGGCGTCGTCCAGTCGTCGAGCGGCGAGGCTTGCGACGATGGGAATCAAAAGGATGGCGACGGTTGTTCCGCCGACTGCAAGAACAAGACCTCGGGCTGCGTTTGCATCCCCGGGCAATTGTGCGCGTGCCCCGTCGTCAAGTGCGGCAACGGGACGCTGGAAGGCAACGAGGAGTGCGACGACGGCAACACGAAGCCGGGCGACGGGTGCTCGGGCACCTGCACCGTCGAAAAGGGATATGCCTGCCCCTTCACCAACGCCCCGTGCGTGTCCGACTGTGGCGATGGCATCGTGCTGAGTCCGTTCGAGCAGTGCGACCCCGCCGCACCAGGCACCAACATGGACAAGGCCTGCTCGACTACCTGCAAGTACAACGATGGGTGGGCCTGCGTCGGCAATCCACCGGACTGCCATCAAACCAAATGCGGCGACGGCAAGGTCGAGGGCTCGGAAGGGTGCGACGACGGCAACACCCTTCCCAACGATGGATGCTCGCCCACCTGTCACTTCGAGCCGAATTGCAGCGCGACTACCGGCCAGTGCACTTCGAAGTGCGGCGATGGCCTGGTGGTCAACGAGGATTGCGATGACGGCAACACCAACGATGGCGACGGCTGTTCACACGACTGCAAGGTGGAATCGGGCTATCAGTGCACCCAGGCCGCCAATACCGCGGATACCATGACCGTGCCAGCCACCTTCCGTGACTTCCTCCTGGGCGGAGATTTCCACAAGGACGACATCACGGGCAGCAACAACGCCGCCACGGGGCTGGTCAAGAACACGCTGGACAGCGAAGGCAAACCGCAGTTCGCTGGTGCGCCGGGCGATGGTCACATCACCAGCGCGGACACCTTCAAGCAATGGTACCGCGACGTTTCGGGGACCA
This sequence comes from uncultured delta proteobacterium, assembly GCA_963824555.1. Taxonomy (GTDB): domain Bacteria; phylum Myxococcota_A; class Polyangia; order Fen-1088; family Fen-1088; genus Fen-1118. The sequence continues at coordinate 365,144 of CAWGPW010000017.1, forward strand.
ACACGACCCACGTGTCGACCGTCCTCTTGCACAACAACGGCAGCGGAGGCTTCGTGAATTGGTGGAAGGACACCCAAGAATGGTCGAGCTTCTCCGATGTCCGCTGGTGCTCGGACGGAACGTGCAGCAATTGCAACGATCCACCCTATGTCGACGACGGCACCATGCAGTGCTTTGCTCAGTGCACGCCTTGGGGAAGTGGCAATACCAATCCATGCGTGGCGAACGTCGCGCTGGTCCCTGGGAATCCCCTCTTCTTCCCGGTCGACGACATCGCCGGGATGATCACGCCAACCTCCGACTACGTAGCCGCCCAGACCCCGCCCATGTACAGCGGCAATTGGCTGGACGAGCCCGGGACGCCCAAGCACAATTTCAGCTTCACCAGCGAGGTCCGCTACTGGTTCAGTTATCTTTCTACGGGAAAGTACACCCTCGATTTCACGGGCGACGACGACGTCTGGGTGTTCGTCAATCGGCAATTGGTCGTCGACCTGGGCGGCATCCACACACCGGTCGAGGGAAACCTGGTTCTGAACGCCAACGGCAACGCCTCTGTTACAATCACCCCGACGGAAGGCAGCGCCTGCACCACCCCTGGCGTGATTTCGACCTGCAAATCCGTGACGAGCACGGTCAACCTGGGACTCAAGACCAACAACGTCTACGAGATCGCCGTCTTCCAGGCTGAAAGGGCCTGGTACGGCTCTACTTACAAGCTCACGCTCAGCGGCTTCAACGACAAAGCCAGCGCGTGTGGCCCCATCTGCGGCGACGGCGTCGTGGCACCCGGCGAGCAATGCGACAACGGCAGCGACAAGAATCTGGGTGGCTACAATCAGTGTACCTCGGACTGCAAGCTTGGCCCCTACTGCGGAGACGCGCAGGTCACCGACGCGGAAGAGTGCGACAACGGCAAGAACACCGACGACTACGGATCGACGTCGGGCTGCGGCCCTGACTGCAAATTGCCAGCCCGCTGCGGCGATGGAAAGGTCCAGACCGCCTATGACGAAGAGTGCGACGACGGCGACGCGAACCTGGATAGCACGGATCCAAACGTGGCTTACGGCGGGTGCATGTCGAACTGCAAGCGCGGCGGACGGTGCGGCGATGGACGGATCAACGGCAGCGAAACATGCGACGACGGCGCCAATGACGGTACCTACGGAACCTGCAACCCCGATTGCACGGTCGCGCCAAAGTGCGGCGACGGCGTGGTTCAGGCCGACTACGGCGAAGAGTGCGAACCCACCATGTCGGACGACCCGAACTGCACGGACGCGTGCCGCAAACCCGGAGGATGCGGCGACGGAAAGATCGAGCCCCCAGAGCAATGTGACGACGGCTCGCTGGCCAACAATGGCGATTATGGGGCCTGTGCGCCAGGTTGCATCTACGCCCCGCACTGCGGAGACGGGATCATGCAAGCCGACTTCGAGGAGTGCGACGACGGCGTCCTGGACGGCTCGTACGGAGGTTGCACGCCTCAGTGCAAGCAGGCTCCTCACTGCGGCGATGGAACCTTACAACCAGACCACGAGGAATGCGACCACGGAGCCGACAACGGCATCGACGGCATTTGCACCACCGGGTGCAAGTTGATTATCTATGCGCCGCCGTAGGCGCTGGATGAGCCTGCGATCGCAGGTGCGCTAGACCCAGTGACTGACGAAACCACGACGCGGAATTCGTGGCGTCCGAAAGGCCATTGCCTCTTGTCTTGCGACCTCGGCATGGCCTTTCGGACACGACAGGGCTAGACGACCTTCACGCCGCTGGCCTGGGGCCCCTTCTTTCCTTCGACGACGTCGAATTCGACCTTGGAGCCCTCCTGAATCACCGCGCCGCCGAGATCGTTGGCATGGACGAAGACGTCCTTGCCGCCGCTCTCCGGCGTGATGAATCCAAAACCCTTTGCCGTGTTGAAGAACTTGACCGTACCTTTTTGCATTTACCTTTTCCCTTATTCGCCTCCCACCGTGGGAGGCATCGTGCCGTAAAAATCCGAGCCCGAAGGCCCAGGCGGCGAGCAAGTGTACACGGCAAATAGTCCGCACAAGGGCTTTTTGACGAAATATTGTAGCTCAACGAGACATTTTACGACCGATCGCATTATATATGCACAGCGTCAATCATGCCTGGACCATGCTTCTCGTCTCGCGAGTCCCACCGCGCCATCAAGTTCGCGGTGGCACGAGCGCCGCTGCGGGAACCAGCTGAGGCGCCTTCTTGCCCGTGGGTCGGTGACGAAGGAAATACAGCCCCGCCTGGACGCCAAAGCGCGCGCGCTTGAGCAGGGGCAACCCCTCCAGGCCGGGCCAGAACAGGTTGCAGGTGTCGCAGGGGTGGATCTCATTGCGCCTGCCGCTCCAGTGCATCTCGCGATACTTGGCCGCGACAGAGCCGCGGTAGACTTCCAAGATCGGCTGCTTGTTGACGTCGCCCCAGCTGAACTCGCCGTCCTGATCCATGCAACATAGGGTGACCATGCCGTTCGAGAGAATGTCCAGCCGATCCATATGCTCGCAGGGATAGTTCGGGATGGGCAGGTTGCTCTGGATGTCTCCCTTGTAGTTGAACAGGCCGGAGATGAAGGGCTTGACGTCGAGCTCCCGGCACAGGGCTAGGAACTTGTCCTGCTCCTCCAGCGAGGTATCCAGCACGCGCACCATGCGTACCGTGATCTGGCGCGCCAGACGACGGCGGCGGATGGGATCGGCTGCGTAGCGCAGGTTGCTCAGGGTCCTTTCGAGGTTGAGCCCCATCACCGCCTTGTAGCGCACGGGATCGGTGGTGTTGAGACTGATGAAGAGGTGGTCGATGCCGAATTCGGTCATGGCATCGACTCGCTCGGGCAGAAGGCCGTAGCCGTTGGTGTACAGGCGCAGCTTGGTCTTGGGCAAGCGCTTGTGAATCATCTCGAGCCGCGGCAGGATCTTGGGGTCGGAGAAGGGATCTCCCTGCAAAAAGGGCTCGATGGCCGGCAAGGGAAACTCGCGGCACTGCTCGATGATGCTTTCGAACAGCTCGTCCGTCATATGCCTCTTGCCGCGCTTGAGCGAGTCGTTCGGGCAGAAGACGCACTTGGCGCTGCAGAAGCTGGTGGTTTCGACGGCAACGAGCCGGGGAAATAGGGCTGGGTTCATCGCTGTCTTGGATGCTCGTCCGCCGGGATGGATTCGGCATGGAGGTTTGGCGCGATCGGGCGAGGGCGTTTCCAGCCCAAGGGTCTTCGGCGAACGGTCCACAGGGGTGCGGTCGCCGCATCTTGCTCGAAAATCCCGGCGATGATAGGAAGTGGAGCCAAGGAAACAATTTTCATCAAGGAGCTTCTCATGCAAGTGCAGCGAGAGCTTCCGCTGATGGGACGGGTCTCCGTGGGAGCGAAAAACGCCCTCTTGTCGAGCCTGCTGCGCGCGTCCGCCCATCTGCCGGAAGGTTTTCTGATCAAGACCGTACGAGGAATCGCGGGAACCAACGACTTCCCCATGGGGCAAAAGTTCTTGGAGAAGGCCCTGGTGTCGACGAAACGGGCCATCAAGCAGTCCAACCCCAGGAGTCGCCGCAAGCTCCTCGAGAATCTCATTCTTGGCGAGATGGTGCGCGGGCAGGCCGAGCGGAATTGGGTGACGAAACAGCTTGGCTACGAGATTCCGCTGCTCTTGGTGATCTCGCCCACCATGCGTTGTCCGCTCAGATGCTATGGCTGCTATGCCGCCGAATACGGACAGGACTCCGATCTCGACTTCGAATCCTTCGATCGCTTGATCAGGGAAGCCAAAGCCCTGGGAATCTACTTCTTCGTGCTCTCGGGCGGCGAGCCCCTTGCCTACAAGCGCATCGAGGAGATCTTCCGCAAACACAGCGATGCCTGGTTCCAGGTCTACACGTCGGGCGTGACCTTGAACCCGACGTGCGTGGGCCGCCTGGCCGAGCTCGGCAACGTCATGCCCTGCCTCAGCGTCGAAGGATTCGAGGCCGAAACCGATCGCCGACGCGGAGCCGGGCATTTCGCCAAGCTACTATCGGCTTTCGCCAATCTGCGCGCCGCCGGCATCCCCTTCGGCTTCTCCGCGACCGCCACGTGCGAAAACAACGAGCTGGTCGTGAGCGACGACTTCGTTCGCTTCTATCTCGAGCAGGGCGCCTTGCTCGGCTGGTACTTCCAGTACATGCCCATCGGACGCGAGCCGGCCCTCGACCTCATGCCCACGCCCGAGCAGCGGCTGCTGCGTTTCCATCGTTTGCTCGAGCTGCGCGAGAAATTCGACGTCCTGCTCACGGATTTCTGGAATGACGGACCGCTGGTCGGTGGCTGCATCGCCGGTTCGCGGCGCTATCTGCACGTAAACAACAAAGGCGACGTCGAACCGTGCGTGTTCTGTCAACTCACCACCGACAATATCCACGACAAGAGCTTGCTCGATATCCTGCAAACCTCACGCCTGCTCGCGGCGATTCGCAGACGACAACCGTACAGCGACAATTACCTGCGTCCTTGCATGATGCTCGACAATCCGCAGACCCTCAAAGAGGTCATCGAGGAGGCCGACCCGCGGGAAACCTGCCGCGGCGGTGCGCGGCGGCTGGTAAACGACCTCTACCCCCAGCTGCAAGCCTACGCGAGCCGGTGGGGCGAGTTGGCGGACGAGGAATGGAGGAAGCGCTACCAGGAGGCCTACCGCGAGACTCTCGCCAAGGCGCATGCCCTGAGCGCGACCTTCGCCCGCTGTCACGAAGCCTGTCGCGAGGAGAAAGCTGCGCGCTGCGAGCATCCCACGAGCGGCGTCGGATGTGACTACGACAAGCTGTCAGCGACGATTTAGTCCGACGGGAACCTCGGAACGGCGCTGCTAGCCCTTGCGGTAGCGAAGGCCAGAGGCGGTGGTCAAGGGAGCGCGTTCTTTGAGCATGGCCGCGTCCTCGATCTGCCCCATCACGACCAGGTGGTCGCCGGCCTCTACGATGCTGGTGACTTCGCAGTCGAAGTAGGCGACGGCGCCGGTCAGAATGGCGGCTCCGCTTTCGGACGTACGCTGCTCGACATCCGCCAGCTTGTCGTCACGGTTGGTTGCCTGTTTGGCGAAGCGACCGGCCAATGCCGCCTGGTCCTCGCCGAGAAGATTGACGCAAAAGTTCTTGGTGCTGCGCAGAAGGTCTACGCTGTAGTGCAGCTTGTCCACCGCGACCATCAGCATGGGTGGTTTGAACGAGATCTGACTCATCCACGAGATGGTCAAACCGTTCTCGACCTGCGCCCCGCCACGCCCCATGGTCACCACCGATACACCATAGGGAATCTTGGCCAGGATGTCGCTGAAATCGCCGTTGCTCATGGGGAACACCTCGGGGGTCGTCAAAAAGGAAGAACGCCAGGCTATGCGACGACAGCGCCCGAGGCAAGCAAGGACGCTTGCCACGCGGAAAAAGCACCCGTTTCTGAACAGGCTACGGCACGTAGGGCGGGAATGGCGGCGCGCCTGCACAACCGATGATAATCTGGACATTCGTGTCCTTGCCCGCGGTGATGTCGTCGCAGTACGAGCCCGTGAGGACGATTTCCTGCGGATTCGAGCCGAAGGTCCAGCCGTTGCCGCTGTCCTGCGCCACCTGTTGCTTGTTCACGTAGACAGCGATGTTGTTCGGGTCTTGCGCTGTATTGGTTGTGTCGACCGTGAACGAGCACGAGCCCACCATCTTGCTGATGGACGAAAGGGCGTCGGCCAACTGCTGCGGCGAATTGGCGGGGTAGTAGTCCGTGGTCCCGCCGGCGCTGGCCAGCTGCGTTAGGTTATCCAGGCTCGGCCCGATGCCAACCACGTAGACGGGGAATCCCGCGGTCAGCGCGGCGGCAGCGGCAGCGCTGGCACCGGTCACGTCGACGGTATTGATGCTGGCCGGAGTACCTCCACAATTGGGCTCGCCGTCGGTGGCCACGAGAATGACCTTCTTGTTCGAATCGGTGAGCGTCTGCAGATAGGCCGTGGCGGCGTTGATCGCGGCCGTCGTAGGCGTGCCGAGGCTCTTGGTCGCATTGGCGATCTGGGTTTGGACGTCGGCATTCGAATTGGGCCCTACCGGAACATCAGCACCTGTCGTGACGCCGCAGTTGGAGGTGCTGGACGAGGGGAAGAACTTCAGCCCCCAGTCGACGGCGGAGCCGGAGCTCGACAACGTTGCCGTCACGGCCGGCTCGATGGCATTCCACCTCGTCGTGCAGTTTGTCGTATCGGCGCACAGATTGCCAAAAGTGCCCGCGGTGGTCGAGCAATAGCAGTCCTCGTCGATGCTGTAGTCCATCGAGGCCGAACGATCCAGGACCAGCAGAACGTCCACCGGCTCTCGGGTCGTATTGCTGGTAGCCATTCCGCAGTTGGCATCCACCGTCGGCGCCGGGGGCGCGTCGGGCTCGGCGTCGGCGGTTCCCCACCAGGCCGGGGGCGCGTCGAGGTTGAAGGTGACGATGGCGGCATCGCGGTCATCTGCCCCGCCCGTCGCGGTCGTGGTGTCGTTGCCACCCATGGATTCGGTTTGGCCGCCGTATCCGACGGCCCCTCCGTTGCCGCCGATGTCAGGAGTCTTCGTGCAATCAGGTAGCAAGAATCCAGCAACCGAGCATGCAACAATTCCGATAACCCCTTTTGCGACTCTATTCAGATCCATTGCCACTCCTTCGAGATGAGGAGACGTTCGCCCAACCCCTTTCCAACACCCCCCACCTAACGATGCAAGGGGAATCTACCAAAAAGAAGTGGCCGCGCCGCCAGTTCCGCATCGGCAGCACGAATTTATTCTTGGCGCTTGAAGTCATCCAACCGCGGACGTGCTCAATCGCAGGTCGCGGAATGACACGCACAGCCTAAACGCTTCGCGCCGCCTAGAAAAAGAAGACCTGCCACTGCAGATTGAATTGGTTGTATCCGTTGGCCTCGCCGGTGGTCTTGACGTGCGTGTAGAAGGCCTTGACGTTGCTGGTGTGCCCGTACGGCCAGAACGCGAGGCCCCCACCGATGCGGGTTTCGTCCGGGACATCCCCGCTGCCCCACCGCCGCTCGACGTGGACGATGGGACTCAGGCGGACTGCGGCGACGGTGTATCCGGCCTCGCCCATCAGCGCTGTCTGCTTGACCATCTCGGGGATGAAGGTGCCCCCATCCCAGTGCGCCAGGTTGACCTGCGCCGTCGCCACGCCCGGTCCGGCCGGCAAATCCAAGATGCCGTCGGCGGCGAAGTACTTGTACTTGTCCTGGAAATCGTAGGAGCCGCCGATGGACGCGACCTTCTTGGCCCCGAGGTAGGTGCCCGCGTAGAAGAAGCCGGGCTCCGGGTCGAGGAAGTTGATCTGCACGCGCCCGGTGACCCGGAAGAAGTTGCGCGCCTCCATCTGGGTGTCGGTCCGATTCTCGCGCAGACCCTGGAAGATGCCCAAGCGATATTCGATGTGTCCGTCGACCAAAAGACCGCGCAACTGCGCGCCGACATCGCGCCCCACCGAGCTTCCCGCGGTGCCGAATACGCCAGGAGCACTGTGCACGAAGCTGTAGGTGTAGTAGTCGAAGCCGTAGAGCGTCCCCGCGCCTTGCAGGGCATTGTGAGCCATGGCAGGCAGCATGTAGCCAACATCCACTTTCAGCATGTTGCCTACCGCCTTGAAGGTCACGAAAGCATCTTGGACATTCATTCCCGTCGTGTTCTTCAAGTAGTCAGGAGCGGTCGCGGTTCCGGTGTTGCTGTCCAAAAAAAGGTTCGGATAGTCGGTGTCGACGAAGTATTCGATCTTGTCCAGCAAGGTGCCCCCAAGCAGAATACGCGTTCTGCGCAGGTACATGTTCTTGGAGTAGCCGCTTAGCGTGGGGCTGTTCACCGCTTGCAGTTGTGGCTGAAGCAACAGACCGATGCGAATGCTGGTTCCGTTCGGACCTTCGATGCGAAGCGGGCTGGCGGACGGCGGGACCAAGGACGGTTCGGACACCACCGGGGGTGCAGGCGGTGGCTGCGGTGCCACGACCGGAACGCTCGCAGGCGTGGCCTCGGCTGCCGGGGCACCTGGCGCTTCGGGTTCCGCGGGGGCGGTCGGCTCCTCCGCAAATGCGACCGATGCGTTTAGGACCAAACCAAACAGGACCACCACGGAACTTCGGAATTCACGATTCATCGCTCTATACCTCCCATGAAATTCACCAATTCTCTTGCGCAGCCTCACGTAGATGTCTACGCGTCACATTTCGTTACATCAGGGCGAGATTCCTCACGTTTGATTCATTACCACGGCCGCTGACGCGGCACACACGTATCCCGTCGAAGGGGCGACGAATCCGGGTTCGCTTGGCCCACTATGAACAAGTCCAGATCGACGACTACATGCTACTGACTTCAGCCTCGATCTTGTGGTCCTTCGTCTCGCGGATGTACAAGCTGCTGACGACGACCGTCAGGATGCAGACCCCGATGGGATACATGAGGCCGGTGTAGATCGAGTTTGTACCGAAGGTGGTCTTGGCCCAAGCCGAGGCCGTCACGGCCGTGGCGATAAGGGGCAGGAAACCACCGAACCAGCCGTTGCCGAAATGGTACGGCACCGACATCGAGGTATAGCGAATCTTGGTGGGGAAGAGCTCGACCAGGAACGCCGCGATCGGGCCGTAGACCATGCAGACGTAGACCATCTGAATGGACAACAGCAGAATCATCATCGGCCAATTGATGTCGGAGGCAGCGGCCACCGCCAGGCCATTCGGATTCGCAAACGCCTTCATGCCCATGTAGATCGGGACGTAGGTCAGCGCCGCAAGGATGCATCCGGCCATCATGATCTTCTTTCTTCCGATGCGATCGGACAGCCGGCCAAAGAAGATGAACAAGGGCGTCGTGAGAATGAGCGAAGCCGAGACCATGAGGTAAGAGGACTGCCACGAGACCTTGAGCACGCTCCGGAGGAACGTGAGAGCATAGAATTGCCCCGTGTACCAGACCACGCCCTGCCCAGCGGTCGCGCCGAACAGAGCAATGAGCACGTACTTCACATTCAAGGGATTGGTGAAGCTTTCCTTCAGTGGATTGACGGAGGTCTTTCCGCTGCTCTTGAGGCGCGCGAAGACGGGCGATTCCTTCATCTTCAAGCGAACGTAAAGCGATACGGCGAGCAGCGCGAAGGAGAGAAGAAAAGGAATGCGCCAACCGTAGCTCTTGAAGGATGCCTCGTCGAGCAACGAACGGGTCGCGCCAATGACCCCCATGCTGAGGAAAAAGCCCAGGGTTGCGGTGGTCTGGATGAAGCTTGTGTAAAGACCGCGCTTGTTGTCCGCGACGTGTTCCGCAATGTAGGTGGCCGCGCCACCATACTCACCGCCCAGGGCGAGTCCCTGCAGCAACCGCAAAACAACCAGCATCACCGTAGCGAGTATACCGACCGAGGCGTAGGAGGGGAGCAAGCCGGTCAGTGCCGTCGCGATCCCCATGGTCGCCATGGTGACGAGAAAGGTGTATTTGCGGCCGATGAGATCCCCGATGTGACCAAAGACCAACGCGCCAAGCGGCCGCACGCCGAAGCCGGCGCCGAACGTGGCCAAGCTGGCCAGCAACTGTGCCGTGTCGTTGCCCTTGGGGAAGAAGAGTCCCCCAAAGAACACCGCCAAGCTGCCGTACAGATAGAAGTCGTACCATTCGAACAACGTTCCCAGCGATGCGGCAAGAATCACCTTCTTCAGGTTGACCTCGCCCGAACTTTCCTTCGCTGATGCCGCTCTATCCGATACATTGAGCGCTTCCATTGCCATGCAAGTTCCTCTCGCAAACTCGGTCGCGCCGGCCGCGACCCGCCATCATTTCACCTGTGTCACCGATTCGTCACGCGCCCAAACGGCAGCGCTGAAAGTCATATCGCCGAGCAATCTCAAGCCACGCGGGCGCCGCGTTTCCTCGCCCCAGATCGAGACATCATCGCTGACCTGGTTGACTCGGATTGAGACGACGTCGCGGACATGGCGACCCATTTCCTTACTCAGAACCACCTTGCGATGCCTGGTGTCGGCACTCCGTTACAAGGGTTGTCCAAGGATCGCAAGGAGGGGCTTCTTTCGAGGCGCACCGCGGCTACCGCGTGGCAGGCCACCCTTCTCATTTATGGCAGACCGTTCTCAATTGTGGCGACCGCCGCCAGATAATGACGGGCTCAATTCCGCAGAACCGTCTATTGCAGTATTAACAGTCCGCTATATGCGTTATTGACGCGCGGGCGCCGATTGCGCTGCAATTGAATTTCGGACCGAAGACGTGTCCAGGAATTGGAATTGAGAGCTGGGGTTCCAATGGGTGACGACCTGTGGCCGCGAGACGATGGCCAATGCCAAGGAGGAGCAAGTAGTGCTATGGACTTTCGACGGCGCCGATGTCCGGAGCCTGGCCCTTGTAGCCGTCATTGATGCACGCAGGGGTTCCTGGTAATGCGCTCGGCGCGCTTTGAATCAGGCCGCCGGAGCGGTGGTGTCCTGGGCCACCTCGGCTGACAGGACACGCCCGTTGGCTCGAGTCGCAAGATGCTTCTGAAAATTCGCATAGGACTTGGTTTCGACGCGACTGTTGTTGCGCGTGGAGAGGTTGGTAATGAGGTTGATGAGCGGCTTGCGCCATTGCCAGAAGGAGCTCCAGAATCGAAGCGCCACGCCCGACATGGAGTAGAAGGTCCGGTTGCAGTCGTCCATTTCCTTCATCACCGCGTCGGACGAGAGGCGCTGGTAGCGGGCCACCGGAAAGTTCAGCGTGTAGAAACGCCAGTCTTCGGGAAAACGATCGAGGGTAATGCGATCCTCGCTCTTCATCTGATCCCACAGGCGCGTGCCTGGAAGAGGTGTCAGGAACAGGACGTTCATGCTGTCGACCCCGTAGTGCTTCGCAGCTTGGGCGACGCGCACGCCGATGCCCGTATCATCGACGTCCAACCCGATGATGAACGATCCCATGACCAAGATCTTGTGCCGCTGGATGCGACGGACCGATGCGCGAAAGTCGCGTCCCGCGCGCAGATTGAATTTCTTGCCGAGCTCGCGCAAGCCATCCGCGGTCGGGGATTCGAAGCCGACGAAGACACCGCGACACCCGGCCTTCCACGCCAGTGCCATCAGCTCATCGTCGTCGGAGAAGTTGATGGTGGCCTGGGCAATCCACTGTTTGTGCAGCTTGGCCTTGGCCAAGGTGCGGAAGAGATCCTTGGCACGGGCAATGTGGTCCGGCCGGGTGCCGATCAGGTTGTCGTCGACGACCAGGATGCGCTTTTCCGGGATGGTGGCGAACTCGCGGACCACGTCGTCGACGGGGCGCTGGCGGTACTGGGCACCGTTGAAGGTCGTGACGCTGCAAAAGCTGCAATTCAAGGGACAGCCGCGCGTGGTCTGGATGGTGCCGAAGGCGTACCCCTCGGGCAGCAGATCCTGCCGCGCGGGCACGAAATCCTCGACCGGCACGTGGCCGCCATCGTAGTGACGCCGCAGATTGCCCGCCTGCGCGTCCCTGAGCACTTGCGGCCAAATGATTTCGGCTTCCTTGGTCACGACCGAATCCACGTGCCCAAGGACCTCATCGAGACACATGGTCGCGTGAATACCGCCCATCACGACCGGGACACCGAGGCCGCGGAAGAACGCAGCGATCTGGTAGGCCCGTGGCGCTTGCGAGGTGAACGCGGTGATGCCCACCAGATCGGGCCGCGGCATGGCCGCATAGTCGGGGCGGCTCAGGTTTTCATCCAGAATGGTCACGTCCCACTCGACCGGGGTCTGGCGCGCCAGCACCAGCAAGCTGAGCGGCTTCCAGATGCGGTAGCGATTCCACCGATTCTGCTTGGCGGTGACGCAGCTGACGAGCGGGTTGGTCGGGTTGATCAGATAGAGGCGCATGCTGCACCTTCGTTCATGAGGATGAAGATGCGGTACGGATTTACGGTTCGCGCGTGCGTCGTCGACATGTCAATCGGGTATGAACCTTCTTGGTCGCTCATACGCCCTTTTCGGTCACGGTAGTGTCACGGCGGGGTCATATTCCAAACCACCGTGCGCCGACGCCTTGCAAAAACAACCCTGACTGTACACGTCTTCATTCCGCGAGCCGGTCGAGAATCGCCAGAACCTCGCCGGTGAGCGCGGGAAATTGGCGTGTGTAGTTTCCGAAGGTCGCGCGGACGGCCTCATGCTTGCCCGGGTCGGTCCAACTCTTTTCGGCGTACGCCTGGCAGAACGAGAGCGACTCGCGCGCCAGCTTTTCGTTCGCGGGCAAGGCCAGATCGAAAAGCTCCTTCGCCAAAAGCAGCGCCGTCGGAGCGGTGGGATAGATCTCGTAGGAGCGGCGCAGGTACCGAATTCGCCGTTCGGGGGCCGCGCCTTCGAGCGCCGCGGCGCGAGCAAGCGTGGTGAACAGCTCGGCGTACTCGGTGCGCGCCGCGATGAAGTAGCCGCGCGCGGGCAGCCAGGGCAGCGCGTGGTAGCGCACCATCCCCGCCCTGGCAACGCTTCTGACCTCGGACAGACCCACGCGACGAATGGCCGGATCGGCGGTGGCGGCAGCCTCCTGCAAATACGATTTGGCGAGCGCGGTGTAGGCGAGCATGGACGGATCGGGGAGCGCTATTTCGTAGCTCCACAGTGCGCGGGCATTGCGAAACGCACGCTCGTGGATCTGGCCCGTCGCGACGCCATAGCCCGCCCAAAGCAGTCCTGCCCCGGCCAAGGCAGCGGCAGCGACGTGCCGGCCGCGGCCGGCACGGGCCAAGACCTCGAGTGCGATCTTCACCAGCACGGCCACGACACAGGCCGAGGCGAGATAGGCGTAGCGGTCCGCGACCCAGATGCCCACGTATTCGACGTTCGTGTAGGGCAGCAGCCAAAAGATGAAGGCGGCGACGAAAAAGAGCAGATCCTTTCTGCGTCGTGCCGTAAAGAAAATCGTCGCCACGATGGACACGACTGCGGCCAGGGCCACGAACAGGTCGGCGCGCGTGACGGGCAAGGCCACGTTGGGGCGCAGATACGAGATGGAGTGCTGCGCGGCCGAAAAGATATGCTCGACCGTGCGGCCGATGGAGAGGGGCACGAAGCTGGCGAGGGTCTCGAGGTGCCGAACCGACAGCGGCGCCGGTCCGCGTCCGCCGATGACCTGGTAGTCGTAGAGGATGCCCCCGTACCAACGGTAGAGCGCGATCCCGGTGAGGACATGGGGGAACAAGCCCACGGCCGTTCGCAAAAACACCCTTCTGTCGAATGGGTCAAAGGGCGCTTTGCAGCCGTCAAGATAGGGAGCGCAAAGCCGGTGCGCGGCCAACACCAGAACCAGCGTGATGGCGCTGAATTTGGACAGCACCGCCAGCGGGTAGAGGAGAAACACGAGCAAAAAGAGCGCGCGTCTTTGGCCGGACCGCTCCTCCCGAAGTGCGATGGATTGAACCAGCAACGCCATGAGGGTGAAAAAGGCGCCGAGGACATCTTTGCGTCCCATGATCCAGCAGACCGGCTCGACGTGAATGGCCAGGGTGGCAAAGAGGCCGGCGGTGATGGCGGCGAAAAGTAGCTTGCGGGTGGCGTGAAACAAGAACAAGAAAAGCAGCGCTACGTTGGCGCTGTGAAAGAGCACGTTGCCGAGGTGAAAACCGAACGGCGAGTCGAAGCCGAAGAGGCGGGCGTCCACGGCCCAGGTGACATCGCGTAGGAGCAGGGGCTCCTCGCGCGGGAAGTAGCGCACGAAGATCTCGCGCAGGGATTGGAAGAGAGAATTCTGGTTGTAGAGGTTGGGATGCCCGTGCAGCACGAGGAGGTCGTCATAGGCAACGAACCCGAACCCCAGGGAGGGCGCGTACAAGGCGAAACTTCCCAGCACCAACAGCAAGCAGATCGCGGCGACCAACCTGGGCGAGGGCGTGCCTTCCTCCGTCGGGTCTCTATCCTCTGACGGCGTCATGGCACCTTGTTCTTCCAGGGTTCTGAGGATCTTCGTTCAACTGAATTTCGGCAGGTTTCTATCACATTTTCCGCCCGTCTCGCGGCTTCGCCGGCGCGGTCCCTCTCGCCGAGCATTTTCCGGGCGACGGCGAAATCCGGCTTTCGCACCCCGCCGGCTCGACGCTTCCCCCGTGAAAGAGTGGGGATCTAAAAGAGACTAACTTTGTCCTATTTTAGTTGACCGTCGCCCAGGGTCGCTCGTATCTTCACGATCGCTCTCGCGCCCTGTGCACGAAAGTGAAGTGGGAGGCTGCCCATGCACGACGATTCCTCGCAAGCCAAAACGTCCTATTTCGTCGGAGTGGATGTTGGATCCACGACGGTCAAGGTGGTGGTGGTCGATCCACGATCCCATGAGATCCTGTGGGCAGACTACCAGCGCCACCAAACCCGGCAGGCGGAGAAAGTCCTGGAGCTGCTCGAAGAGAGCCTGACGCGCTTCCCGGAGCTTTCCTCGGCGCCGGAGACGGTACGCATGTTCATCACCGGCTCCGGGGCGGGACCGCTGGGCGAGCCCATCGGCGCGCGCTTCGTTCAAGAGGTCAACGCCGTTACTTTGGCGGTCGAGAACCTCTATCCCGACGTCGGCTCGGTGGTCGAGCTTGGTGGGCAGGACGCCAAGATCATCATCTTCAAGGAAGGCAAGGATGATCAAGGCCGCTCGACCGGCAAGACCGCCATCGCCTCCATGAACGACAAGTGCGCCTCGGGCACCGGCGCCACCATCGACAAGTGCTTCCTCAAGGTCGGCATGCCCTCGGCCGAGGCCGGGAAGTTGCGCTTTTCCGACGAGAAACTGCACCACGTCGCGGCCAAGTGCGGCGTCTTCGCCGAAACCGACATCGTCAATCTGGTCAAGGCGTCGATCCCCGCGCCCGAGATCATGTGCTCGCTGGCCGACGCCATCGTGATGCAGAACCTGTCCGTCCTCACCCGCGGTAACACCCTTCGCCATCGCGTCCTGCTGCTGGGCGGCCCCAACGCCTACCTGCCCTTCTTGCAAGATTGCTGGCGCAAGCGCATCCCCGAAACCTGGGCTTCGCGCGGCTACGACTATCCCAAGGACAAGCCCATCGACGAGCTCATCTTCGTGCCACCCAAGGCCGAATACTATGCCGCCTTCGGCGCGGTGATGTACGGCCTGCAGGAGCCTGGACAAGTCGGGCTGTTTCACGGCCTCGACGATCTGCGCGCGTTCATCGCCTCGGGCCGCAAAGCCAAGCTGGGCGACGCCGCGGGGCCACCCCTGGCGCGTTCATCGGCCGAGCTCGAGGACTTCCGTGTCCAGTACCGCATTCCGCGCTTCGAGGCGACGAAGCTCACCCCTGGCAGCAAGGTGCGCGTGGTCGTGGGCATGGACGGCGGCTCGACCTCGTCGAAGGCGGTCGTCATCGACGAGCAGCGCAACATCCTCAAGAAGGAATACCAGCTATCCAAGGGCAACCCTATCCAGGACGTGAAGGAAATCCTTACGCGCATCAAGGCTTGGGCCGAAGGTCAGCAGGCTATTCTCGATGTCATCGGCTTCGGCGCCACCGGCTATGCCGCCGACGTTCTCGAGAAGACCGTGCGCGCCGACGCCAATATCGTCGAGACCGTGGCGCACATGACTTCCGCCACGACCTACTTCGGCGACATCGACGTGGTGTGCGACATCGGCGGGCAAGACATCAAGGTGCTCTTCCTGCAAAACGGCGACATCAAGAACTTCCGTCTGTCGAACCAGTGCTCGGCGGGCAACGGCATGCTTCTGCAAGCGATGGCGGATCAGTTCGGAGTCCCCATCACCGAGTATGCGGACACGGCCTTCGCGGCCTCGCTGTCGCCTCGCTTCAGCTACGGCTGCGCGGTCTTCCTCGATTCCGACCGCGTGAATTTTCAGAAAGAGGGTTACGCCAAGGAGGAGCTGCTGGCCGGCCTGGCGCAAGTGCTGCCCAAGAACGTCTGGCAGTACGTGGTGCAGATCCCGCGCATGGCCGCGCTTGGGCGCAGATTCGTTCTGCAGGGCGGAACGCAATACAACCTGGCCGCCGTCAAGGCCCAGGTCGACTACATCAAAGAGCGCGTCCCTGGTGCCGAGGTGCTGGTTCATCCCCACTGCGGCGAGGCCGGTGCCATCGGTGCGGCCTTTGAAGCTTTGCGCGTGGTCAAGCGTCGCGGCCACTCGACCTTCGTCGGCCTGGACTCCGCCATCGCCATGGAATGGGAGGCGCGCAACGACGAGAGCACACGCTGCCACTTCTGCGCCAACAACTGCGCCCGTACCTTCATCGATACGCACACCCCCGACGGCTCCAGCGCGCGCTACATCAGTGGATTCTCCTGCGAAAAGGGAACGGTGGAATCCAATGACGCCATGGTCGCTATCGCCACGGAGCGCAAGTCCGTCATGAAGCGCTTCCCGAATTTGGTTGCCCACGAGGCGCGCCACCTCTTCAGGCACTTCTATGATGTGCGACCGCTGCCCGAGGACGGGGAGGCCATCGAGGACATCGACGTGCGGAAGACCCTACTCGGGGTTCGCCGCGCTGCCACCACGCGAGCGTTCAAGCGGTCGAGCCCCGAGGCCTTGGAGCGTCGGCGCAAGCTGCGCATCGGCATCCCGAAGATGCTCAACATCTGGTCCACGGCGCCGTTCTGGCGCACGTACCTCGAAGCCCTCGGCATGCCGAGAGGCAACGTCGTGTTCTCCGACAACACCTCCGAGGAGATGTGGATCGAGGGCGGCAAGTACGGCTCGGTCGATCCCTGCTTCCCGGCCAAGGTCGGGCAGGCCCACATCCACAACCTGCTCTTCCATCACCACAGCCCCGAAGTTCCCCTCCACTACATCTTCAATCCCAGCATCACCCACGTGCCATCGTTCGTGAAGAACGCGCAGGATTACACCTCGTGCCCCATCGTCGCGGGCTCGCCCAACGTGCTCAAGGCGGCGTTCACCAAGGAGATGGACTTCTTCGCCCAGCGCGGGATCCGTTACATCGATTCGGCCTTTACCCTGATCGAGCCACACCTTCTGCGCAAGCAGCTGTTCGAGACCTTCGCCGAGGTGCTGCAAATCACCGAGGACGAATCCGATTTCGCCTGCGAAGAAGCCTTCACGGCCATGCGCCTCTTCGACGAGGACATGCAGCAGAAGGGGCGCGAGATCCTCGACGAGGTCGAACACGACAACCGGGTGGCGCTGCTCCTGCTCGGCCGTCCCTACCACCTCGACCCCGGGCTCAACCACGGCGTGCTCGAGGAATTCCAATTGCTCGGCTTCCCCGTGCTCAGCATTCGATCCATTCCCAAGGACGAGGAGTACCTCGGGCGCTACTTCGCCGAGGATCTGGCCAAGGGCCTCATCAAGAGCCCGCTCGAAATCAGCGACGTCTGGCCCGAGAACTACTCGTCGAATTCGGCCATGAAGGTATGGGCGGCCAAATTCGCCAGCCGACATCCGCACGTCGTGATCCTGGATCTTTCGTCGTTCAAGTGCGGCCACGATGCGCCCACCTACGGCATCATCGACAGCATTGTCTCGTCGGCGGGAACGCCCTACTCGGCCCTGCACGACATCGACGCCAACAAACCCGGCGGGTCGATCAAGATCCGGGTCAAGACCTACACCCACAGCCTCGGCTTGCACCAGGAACGGCTGGAAGACATGGCCAAGGCCAAGGCCGAGCTCGGCTATCGCGTCGACCTGAAACGCCTGGAGCTTCTGCGCCGCAAGCAGCACGAGCTTTCCGCGCGCGCTCTCGGCGATACGGGCATTGCACGCCAGATTACGGATCTCGTGGAACGGGTCGGTCGCTACGAACGCGACACCAGCGAGTCCGCGGCGCAGGCCAAGGCCCTGGCCGCCAACGCCACCCTGGCGGATATGGGCTTGGTTCGGCTTGGCGTTCGACGAAGCGACACGGATACCATCTCTCGTATTTAGTTGGGAAGGAGCTAGGTCATGATTGCAAACGAGACGGCACAAAAAGAAACACGGCGAAGTTTGCCGATCTTGCACGAATCCATTTCCGCCACCGCGTTCAATCCCGCGGCCGAGCTGGCCGACCTGGAAAGCGAGCTGAAGGAATTCGAGCGCGAGGAGCACAAGCGTCTGGGATTGCCGGCGCAAGATCGCCACTGGCGCGACGCCATGATCAACCCGCAGTTCGCCAAGAGCGAGCGTGCCGACACGACCCTTCTCGTATCGGGCCTGACCGCGGCACACGACCACCTGGTCAAGTCCGCGCTGCGTGGACTCGGCTACAACGTCGAGGTCATCGACGTGCCCGACAACGATGCCCTTCGCTACGGTAAGGAATTCGGCAATCGCGGTCAGTGCAACCCGACCTATTTCACCGTCGGCAATCTGGTCAAGTATCTGACCGAGCGCTGCCGTGACGAGGCCATCACACCCGCCGAGGCGGTCAAGAAGTACGTGTTCCTCACCGCTGGCGCCTGCGGTCCCTGCCGCTTCGGCATGTACGCCACCGAGTATCGCAAGGCCCTGCGCGACTCGGGCTTCGACGGATTCCGGGTCATGCTCTTCCAGCAGCAGGGCGGCCTGGCGCAAGCCACGGGCCAAGAAAGCGGCCTCGAATTCACGCCCAAGTTCTTCATCGGATTGCTCTTGGCCTTGATGGCCGGCGACGTGCTCAACGGCATGGGCTACCGCATTCGCCCCTTCGAGGTCGAGCCGGGCAGCACGGATCGGGCGCTGGCACGTGCCCGTGCCCACGTGCAAGACGCGCTGGCCAACCACAAGTTCCTTCCCTTTGCACTCTGGCGCGCCCGCAAGGAGTTGGCGTCGATCCAGTGCGACTTCACGCGCCCGCTTCCGCGCGTCTCCATCATCGGCGAGTTCTGGGCCATGACCACCGAGGGCGATGGCAACTACAAGCTGCAGCGTTTTCTCGAGCAGGAGGGCGCCGAGTGCGACGTTCAGCTCGTCACCAACTGGATCCTTTATAACGTATGGGAAGCGCGCTACGACGCCCGCTCGCGCGCCTACTTGCGCGGCCAGGACCAGGCCACCGCCAGCCTCAAGGGCAAGGCCGAGCGCGTGGAGCTGCACCGGGCGACGCTGGTGGCGGCGGATCTGGCGCTACGCCTGGTCTTTCAGAGCTTCGCCCGCCTGACCGGATTCCCCGGTTACCACTTGCCCGACATGGACGAAATCGCCGGCGTCGCCCACGAGCACTACGACAACCGCCTGCGCGGCGGCGAAGGACACATGGAGGTGGGCAAGTTCATCCTCAACGTGCTTCGCAACAAGTCGCACATGACCCTGTCGGTGAAGCCGTTCGGGTGCATGCCCTCATCGGGCATTTCCGACGGCGTGCAAAGCCTCATCACCGCACGCTTCCCGCAAAGCCTGTTCTGCGCCATCGAGACCTCGGGCGACGGCAAGGTCAATGTGCAAAGCCGCGTGCAGATGTCCGTGTTCAAGGCGCGCCAGAAGGCGCAGACCGAGTATCAAGAGACCCTCGACCGCCTGGGCGTCACGCGGGAGCAGGTGCAGGAATTCTTCGCCGCGCACCCGCGCTACGCGAGCCCGCTGCATCGCTCGCCCCACGGAGGTGCTGGCACGGCGGTGGATCGTCTGGTCGAGGTGGCGCCCATGATCGGGAAATCGCCGCTCCAGGTGCGCGCCATCGAGGCACGCATGCACGGCGAGCGCGTGGTGCGCTCCGCGCGCGGCGTCCTGCAAAAGGCCACCCAGGGTGCCAAGGAGCTGCGCGCCCAGTCCGGGCCGCTCGTGACTCGGCTCAAGAGCATGCTCAACCGACCGGCGATGGCACCCTCGCCCGTCCCGCCATCACCCGAGGCCGATAGGCCCGCACCGCTTCGCTCGGCGAGGTTGTCCGTCGTGCAGTCCGCGCACGTCGAAACGCCGGCCCCGGTAGTGCAAGCCAAGGCGCCAACGGTCGAGAAGCCCCCGGTGGTCATCAAGACCCCGGCGCTGCCCATCAGCGAGCCGTCCACCGATCCCGCCAGCGCCCTCAGCGTGGCGCGCGGGGTGGGCATCGCGGCCAAGGACTTTCACTGGCTGAAGGAGAACATCCCGTGCCAGTCCGCGTGCCCGGCCCACACCGACATTCCCGCGTACCTCAAAGCCATCGCCGACGGACGCTACGACGAGGCCTACGAAATCAACCTGCGCGACAACGTCTTCCCCGGCGTCATGGGTCGCGTGTGCTCGCGGCCGTGCGAGGCGGCGTGCAGGCACGGGTGGGAGGGCCTGGGCGAACCGGTGGCCATCTGCTGGAGCAAGCGCTCTTCGGCCGATCACCGCGCCGGGAAGCCCATGGTGCTGCCGCCGCTGGCGCCACCGACGGGAAAGCGTGTCGTCGTGGTGGGTGGCGGCCCGGCCGGACTGGCCGCCGCGCGCAACCTGGCTTTGCTCGGGCACGGTGTGGTCGTGCTGGAGCAGCATGTCCGGGCAGGCGGCATGATGGTGCAAGACATCCCCGAGTTCCGTCTGCCCCGCGAGGTGGTGGAGCTCGAGATCGAACAGATTCGCCTCACTGGCGTCGAGATCCGCTGCGGCGTGGCCCTTGGCCGCGACGTGACCCTGGCGCAACTTGAAGCCGAGTACGATGCCGTCATCTTGGCCGCGGGCACTTTCCGTCCCAACACCCTGGACCTGCCAGGCAAGGAATTGCGCGGCATCGAGCACGGCATGGACTTCCTGCTCAGGGTTGGCCAGGGACAGGACGCCAATCTCGGCCCGAACGTGCTGGTCATCGGTGGCGGCTTCACCGCCATGGACTGCGCGCGCACGGCGGCCCGACTGGGTGCCAACACCGTTCAGCTAGGCGAGGCGCCCGGCGGACGCGGGCAAATCCCGGCGCTCAAGCTCGGCGCCGAAGCCGTGCGCGTGCTCTACCGACGTTCCAAGGAGGAAATGCTCATCACTCCCGGCGAGATCGAAGACCTGCAGCACGAGGGCATGGATCTCGAAATCATGGTGGCACCCGTCGCCTATCTGGCGGGCGAGGATGGGAATGTACGCGGCATGCGCTTCGTGCGCACGCAAATGGGCGAGACGGACGCCTCGGGCCGCCGTCGCCCCGAGCCCATTCCCGGCACCGAGTTCGAGCCTCCCGGCCACCACGGTGCTGCTGGCCACCGGCCAGTTCCCCGACGGAACCATCGTGGGCGAGAGCGGCAGGGGCTTGGTCAGCGCGGACGGCTGGCTGACCTCCGGTTCGGCGCATCGGACGAATCGCCCGAAGATCTTTGCCGCCGGCGATTTCGCCACCGGGGCGCGCACGCTGATCGATGCCATCGCGCACGCCAAGGAGTGCGCCTGGGTGGTCGACGAAGCCTTGACGGGCAAGCGGCGCATGAACGAAGTGGCCATCGTCGAGGACGCCAAGGCGAAGAGCCGCACGCGCGAGATGGACGCGGTTCCTCGGCGCAAGATGCGCCTTCTGCCGGTGCTCGACCGAACCCTGCGTGCCGAAGTCGAGCAGGGTTTCGACAAGGAGCGGGCCACCGAGGAGACCACGCGCTGCTATCTCTGCCACCACAAGATGGAGATCGACGAGTCGCTGTGCACGAAGTGCGACCTGTGTCTCAACGTGAAGCCGCGCGCGGATTGCATCATCAAGGTCAGCGCCTTCACCTACGACGAGACCGGCAAGATCTCCGGTTACCAGCGTGCCACCGACGAAGACAAGAATCCGCGTATCTGGATCAACCAGGCCGAATGCATCCGCTGCAGCGCCTGCATCGACGTTTGCCCCGACGACGCCATCAGCCTGCAGAAGGTCAGCCTGCGCACCGTGATGGCGGCGAAAGCCTCGGCTATCCCGCGATAGCCGCAGGAGGTTGTGGCCGTAGCCGTGGCCGTGGCCGTGGCCGATTGTAATTGTCGTCGGCCACGGCTACGACGGCGAAGACGCCTACGGCCACGGTAAGCCGTCCACGTCTACGACCACCCGTCATCGCTCCGATTGGGTGCGTGCATCTGGCGTGGAAAGGTGTCTCTTTCTGGTACCTTCCGCGCTGTCGCTCTTCTTGCCGCGGGATTGGAAAGCCTGACCCAAGGTTGAGTTTTCCTTCCGAGAGTGTCAGAAGGTGCCATGGCAAATCATGGCGCTGGCTTCGATCCGGAGGAATTCACTCGCGCCGCGCGCGAGCTCGGCGCCCGGCTGCGCAATTCGCGCCGGTTGCTGCTGATCGTCGTCCTCGTCATCGTGGGAGGCGTGGGGATCTACGGCTCGTACTACCAGGTGGAGCCCGACGAGATCGGACTGGTCACGCGCTTTGGGCGTTTCGTGCGCACCAGCAACCCCGGCCCGCACGGCAAGTTCCCCTTCGGCATCGAGCGCGTGCAGAAGGTTCCCGTGCAGCGCCAGCTCAAGCAGGAGTTCGGCTTCCGCACCGCGCGCGCGGACATCCAAAGCGAATTCCGCAAGGACGAAAAGACCAGCGCCGAGTCAGACATGTTGACCGGCGACCTCAACGTGGCCACGGTCGAGTGGATCGTGCAATACAAGATTTCGGACCCGTACAAGTACCTCTTTCGTGTGCGCGATACGGAGGAAACCTTCCGCCTCATGACCGAGGCCTCCATGCGCACCGTGGTGGGTGATCACAGCGTCACCGAGCTGCTCACCGTGGGCCGTGAAGCGATTGCGGCCAAGGCCAAGGAATTGCTGTCGAACCTTTGCAAGATCTACGACAACGGCATCGCGGTCCAGCAGCTCATCCTGCAGAGCGTGGATCCGCCTGAACCGGTGCGGCCGTCTTTCAACGAGGTCAACCAAGCCATTCAGGAGCGTGAGCGATCCATCAACGAGGCCTGGGCCGAATACAACCAGGAAATTCCCCGCGCGCGCGGACTTGCCGAGCAGAAGATCCAGGCGGCCGAGGGCTACGCCGTCGATCGCGTGAACCGCGCCAAGGGCGATGCCCAACGCTTCGACGCGCTGGAGGAACAGTACCGCAAGGCCCCCGAAGTGACCCGCTCGCGTATCTATCTTGAAACCATGGCGGCGGTGTTGCCTGCGGCCGGCAAGAAACTGATTTTCGATGAGAAGGCCAAGGGCATCCTGCCCATGTTTCCTCTCGGTCCGGTCCAGGAGGTGAAGCCATGAAGACTCGGTCCGCTATCGTGGGCGCCATCTTCGTGGTGCTAGGCCTCGTCACGCTGTCGTCGGCTCTCTACACGGTTTCCGAGACCGAGCAGGTGGTCATCACCCAGTTCGGCGAGCCCATGGGCGTGGCCGTCACGCAGGCAGGTTTGCACGTGAAGGTGCCGTTTGCCCAAGAGGCCAACTTCTTCGACAAGCGCTGGCTGGAATGGAACGGCAACGCCAACCAGGTTCCCACCCGCGACAAAAAGTACATCGGCGTCGAGACCTACGCGCGCTGGCGCATCGACAATCCCCTGCTCTTCTTCCAGCGGTTGCACGACGAGCGCGGTGCCCAGTCGCGCCTGGACGACATCATCGACGGCGAAACCCGCAACGTCATCGCTAGCCACGACCTCATCGAGGTCGTGCGCACCACCAATCGCGCTTTCGAAAGGGGCGAAGAGGCCGAAGACATCATGGAAGCCGAGTCCATGCGCAAGATCGAGCTCGGGCGTGACAAGATCACCCGGCTCATCCTCGCGCAAGTTTCCCACATCGTGCCGGACTACGGCATCGAGCTCGTCGACATCCAAATCCAGCGGGTCAACTACATCGCGAGCGTGCAAGCCAAGGTATTCGACCGCATGATTTCCGAGCGCAAACGCATCGCCGACCGCTACCGCTCCGAGGGGCAAGGCAAGAGCGCCGAAATCCGTGGCAAGAAGGAGCGCGAGCTCAAGGTCATCGAGTCCGAGGCCTACCGCAAGACCCAGGAAAGCATGGGCAAGGCCGACGCGGAGGCTGCGGCCATCTACGCCGAGGCCTACAATCGCGATCGCGAGCTCTATCGCTTTCTCAAGACCATGGAGACGTACCACAGCGCCATCGACAAGGACAGTTGGCTCGTCTTGTCGACCACCACCGATGTCTTCCGCTACCTGCAGTCGCAAAACGCCGTGGGCGGTGCGGGCGGTAGAAGATCGGTCGCACCCACCCGATAGTCCGCAACCATGATGCCGAAGACCGAACCCGATCCCTATGCCATCCTGGGCGTCACCCGCAACGCCACGGACGCCGAGATTCGCGCCGCCTACCACGCCCTGGTGGCCAAGTACCACCCCGACAAACACCAGGGCAATCCCCTGGAGAGCTTGGCCGCCGAGAAGATGGCGGAGGTGAATCGCGCCCACGAGATCCTTTCGGATCCGGCACGCAGGTCGGCCTACGACAGCGGCCAGGGCCCTTGGACTCGCGCGGCCGCCAGCGGCTTTCCCGGCGCCGCCGGTCCGGGATCGGTCCCGCGCAAACCCATGCGCTGGCTGCAGATCCTCGCGCTGCTCATGCTGCTGCCCGTCGTGCTGCGCTTCGGCGCCTTCATCGTGCGCTTGCTCGTCCGACTGGTGCGCGGAGCGGTCGAGGTGTCGGCCTTGGCCCGGGGAACGCCCCTCGCCGCGATCATCGTGCTGGCGACGATGGTCGTGCTCGCATTCGTCCTCGTTCGCCGTCGGCGAACCAAGCGCCGCAAGGTAGACGCCGGCCCTAGCAAGCCCTGAGAGCGCGCGGGAAAGTGACCAGCGCAACCGCGATTTGGAGTAAGATCGGACGGTTCATCTCGGCGATCACGAACGCGGGAGGCGTGCGATGAGTTTTCTTTCCAGGCAGTTGCGCTCCGTCATCCAGTGGGAGAATCCCGATCCGAACGTTCTGTTCCAGTGCTGGACCGATAGCGGCGACGAGATCAAGAACGCCTCCAAGCTCATCGTCGCACCCGGCCAAGGTTGCGTGTTCGTGTACGAGGGCCGCGTCGAAGCGGTCTACACCGAGGAGGGGCTCTTCGAGCTTCGCACTGCCAACAAGCCGTTCTTCACCACCCTGACGAGGTCCATGCAGGGCTTCAAGAGCGAGCACAAGGTCGGCATCTACTTCTTCCGCACGGCCAAGATCCTGAACCTCAAATGGGGCACCGAATCCGCCATCAAGTACCAGGACCCCGAGTACAAGTTCCCGGTCGTCCTGCGCGCGTTCGGCAACTACGCCATGCGCATCGTCGAGCCGCGCTCCTTCTTCCAGCAAGTCGTCGGCGGCACCCACACCTTTCTGGTGGAAGACATCCGCGAGCCGCTCAATGCGCGCCTGGTGCAGCCGCTGACGGATTACTTCGCCGAGGCCGGCTACACGTACACGCAAATCGATCCCAACCGCGAAGAGATCGCGACGGCCTTGTCGGCCAAGCTGAAACAGGAATTCACGCAACTGGGATTCCTGCTCGAGGACTTCCGCATCCAGGGTACCAGCTTCGACGACGATACCATGCGCAGGATCAACCGCATCGCCGACGTCAGTGCCGAGGCTCGGGCCGCGAGCGCCGCGGGCGTCAGCTATGCGCAACTCCAACAGCTCGAGGCGCTGCGAGAAGCGGCCAAAAATCAAGGCTCCGGTGGAGCCGGGATGGCCATGGCCGTGGGCATGGGCATGGCGGGGGCGATCGTGCCCCCGGCGGCAGCACAACCGGCGGCGGCGCCGGACGACGTCACGGCCAAGCTCATGAAGCTCAAGTCCCTGCTCGACCAACAGCTCATCACCCAGGCTGAATACGACACCAAGAAGAAGGAGATCCTTTCGGATCTCTAGCCCGATCAGCCGCGCGTGCTCGCGAAGAACTTGTCTGCGATCGCCTCCCACATCGCGTCGTCGATGTGGGCAGAAAGATCGTTCGACAGGACGCCGCCGTCGGCCATGGTCGGCGCGGCCTGACGCCCGCCCAGGGCCTCGGCGAACCTGTCCACCTCGCCGCGGAACCAGGCCCGGATGGCGGAGCCGCTGGTCAGGTGGCCTCGCTCGCCACTGAAGTTGACCCCCTCCAGCCAAACCACCCAGCCGGCGCCATAGGGGCTGTCCTTGATCAACGCGGGCTTTGCCATGACCTCGCGGTTGACGTCCGCGACGACGCCACTGACGGGCGACTTCACCTCCAGCCGTCGCTCCTCGCGGCAGAGGGTGAAGAGCGTCTGCCCCTGCTCGACCCGCGAGCCTGTCGGCAGCGGTTCGACCGAAGCGACCGATCCCAAGGCGGCGATGGCGAGCGCGTCTGCTCCCACCGTCGCCGAGCCAGCGGTTTCGGCCTTGGCCCAGCCGTGCGCGCAGTGGACGTAGAAGCTGGTCGGCGGGATGGTCAGGCCGTGATATTGCGCCGCATTGTCGGCCTCCGCCATGAACCAGCGTCGCAGCCTGGGGCTGACCGCGATGGCGACGAGCGCCCCGACGATCAGCAGCGGAATCAGCAGACGCACGCCGTAGGCCAGCCCCGCCAGGAGCGGAATGGCGGCGACAACCGCGATCGCCAACCCCAAATAGAGCAGCGAATTCTTGGCCAATGTCTTTACGCTTTGGGAACGGGTCATCGCTACCTCCCGGTCGCCATTCGAGGCGCCTTACCGTGAGCTAAAGCAAGCGCCGTACCAGCGGCTCTATGAGTTCCACTCCACCTCCAGCAGCATTCTTGGACACCGTGATTTCAGGCGGATTTGCACGAGAATACCGCACCGATCGATGCTTGGGCATGCTTGCCATCCCGGATCGTCCCCTGAAGAGTGGCGTTAGACACGTGCCGTTAATGCTGTGTTCCTCGGCATTCCAAAGGTGCGCCGTTGATTTTTTCCACACGGACCGTAACCATTTGAATTAGGATACTTTTCGTCACCTGAATGGATGAATCGAGGGATCGGGGACCATGAGCCATGTGGAAATCGTCGACAAGCCACACGGATGCCAGACGACAGGACAAGCACAAGGTGTTGGCTCCGTTCTTGCTGTTGCAAGTGACCACTTCCCAAGCAAGGTGAGGCATTCGATGGGTCCAAGCAGCAAAAACTCGGCATTCACACGTTCGTCTCGTCGTGCCTGCGCGCGCACGTCTCTCGGCACGGTTCCAGCCGAAAGCAAGGAGTGCATCTGGATGAGCGCGGGTGTCCTTTCCTACCGGCTCTGCGATCGCGAATTCGACTGCGAGCACTGCCTTCTCGACAAGGCCCTGCATGGTGGCGATTCGGAATCGGCCACAGCCTGGACGCCGGGCGAATGGGGGCCAAGCGGATACCGGCTCTTTCCCCAGGATCGCCATTTCAGTCCGTCGCACACCTGGGTGCTCCCGCTGGGCTCGACGTCCGTACGGCTGGGGGTCGACGCGCTCGTGGCGTGGCTCCTGTCGGATGCCACGGCCGTGGAGCTCCCAGCCGTGGGCACCTGGCTTGAGCGCGGCGAGGTCGCTGCAACCCTGCACGCCAAGGGCGGCAAGCTGACGATTCCAGCGCCCATCTCGGGCAAGGTTTCAGGACACAACGAGGCGGCTCAGGGCTGTCCAGAGCTCGTCGTCTCGGCGCCCTACGGCGCTGGCTGGCTCGTGGACATGACGGTAGAGCCCAGCCGAAAGAACAAGCAGCTCGCGCAGCTTCTGTGCGGCCCCGACATGGAGAAGCTGAGCCGGTCCCACTTGCACAGCTTCCACCGCCGCACCGACGACCTGCTGGCGGCGCGCCCGGCCCACGTGGGCGCGACCATGGCCGATGGTGGCAAGGCCCTGACCGACCCGCGCGCCATGCTCGGCCATGCCCGCTACCTCAAGCTTGTGCAGGAGCTTCTGACCTGACCCCACCACCCAAGCCGTCCGACCCATCCGCGACCGGCGAACCCACCGGGCGGGGCAAGGCACCACCCGCGGCACGTTCGCCGTCCGTCTTGACGAGCAACGTGCTTGTCGGCTTTCTCCATTCCGCGAGCGCGCGGCTGCTGGCGCCGCTGCTGCTGACCATCGTCGTCGTCTTTTCGATTTACGCCTTCCTGAGCTTTCGCGCCATCTCGCAGGAGTGGAACGAGTCCGTCTACTCGTACGCGCGCAAGTTCGGCGAGCTGGCCAAGCGCGCCACCAACCACGGCATGCTGGTCAATCGTAACGAGGACGTGCAGTACGTGGTTCAGTTGGTGGCGGACAGCCCGGGTGTCGAGGCCCTGAACATCTACAACAAACAAGGGGTCGTGGCGTTTTCCCACGATCCCAGCAAGGTCGGACAAAAGGTCGACCTGCAAGCCGAAGCCTGCGTCGTCTGCCACGACAAGACGGCACCGCTCAAGGCCGTCAACACCGAGAAGCGTACGCGCATCTACCGCAACAGCGCCGGTCGCCGCGTGTTCGGCGTCATCGAGCCCATCGAGAACGAACCGCGCTGTGCGCGTAGCGGCTGCCACGCGCCGGTCGCCGAACAGTCGATCTTGGGCATCATGGACGTGCAGATGTCGCTGGAGCCACTCGATCTGGCGCTGGCGGACGCACGCAGGCGTTCGCTATGGCTGACCGTCGCAGTCATGCTCATGGTCAGCGCGGGCACCATCGCCTTCGTGTATCGCATCGTGCGCCGCCCGGTCATGAAGCTGGTGGAGGGCACCCAACGGATCGCCCAAGGCGATCTCGACACGCGCATCGACGTGACGTCGCGCGACGAGCTCGGCGTGCTGGCCTCGGCTTTCAACGGCATGACCCAGGATCTGCACAAGGCGCGCGAGGAGGCCAACCACTGGTCGCAGCAGCTCGAACAAAAGGTCGTCGAGAAGACCGCCGAGCTGGGACGCATCCAGCGCCAGGTGCTGCTCATGGAAAAGATGGCCTCGCTAGGCAAGCTGGCCGCCACCGTAGCCCACGAGCTCAACAACCCGCTCGGCGGAATCCTGAACTACGCCAAGCTGGTCGAGCGTGTGGTGCGCGACGAGACCCTCGACGAGGTCGGCAAGCGCGAAGTCCAGCGCTACCTCACCGCCATTCAGCAGGAATCGCGCCGCTCGGGCGACATCGTGCGCAATCTGCTGCTCTTCGCGCGACCCTCCCAGGCCAGCTTCGCGCCCACGCACCTGTCCCAGATCATCGAACGCAGCCTCCTGCTCATCCAGCACCGCATGACCATGGCCTCCATCACCTGCGCATACCAGCCGACCGAGCAGGACGACCTGCTCACGTGCGACCCCGACCAACTACAGCAGGTGCTCGTGGCCCTGTTGGTGAACGCCATCGAAGCCATGGAGGATGGCGGCAACCTGCGACTGACCGTCAGCCCAACCGCCGACACCATCGAGCTGGTGGTGGCCGACACCGGCGTGGGTATTCCAGAAGACGCCATCGGCCACATCTTCGAGCCGTTCTTCTCCACCAAGGACAAGGAAAGCGGTGTTGGATTGGGCCTGGCCGTGGTCTATGGCATTGTACAAGGGCACCACGGAACCATTGACGTGACATCCCAACCAGGCAAGGGAACCACCTTCACGGTCCGTCTGCCCCGAAGCCCCAAGCCGACCGAGAGCCCCAACAAGGAATCCGCGTAGCATGCCACAACCACAATCCAGCATCTTGATCGTCGACGACGAGCTCAGCGTCCGCGATTCCTTGCTGCACTGGTTTCGCAAGGATGGTTTCAACGTGGCCACGGCCGCCAGCGCCACCTTGGCGCTGCAGGCGCTGGAACAGAACCCGTATGACATCATCCTGCTCGACATCAAGATGCCCGGCATGGACGGCATGGAGCTCCAATCGCGCATCCACGCCCTCAATCCCAAGATCGTCGTCATCATGATGACGGCCTTCGCCTCGGTCGACACCGCCGTGCGCGCGCTCAAGCAAGGCGCTTTCGACTACGTCACCAAACCCATCGATCCCGACGAGCTCAGCCATCTGGTGGCGCGCGCCCTCAAGGAGCGGCGGCTGGAGGACGAGAACTCGCAGCTCAAGGAAACCATCGCCGAGCTGTCGTCGGCGGACTTCGTCATTGGCGAAAGCCCAGCCATGCACAAGGTGATGGAGATGATTCGTCAGGTGGCGCAAACCAACGCCACCGTGATGATCCGGGGCGAAAGCGGAACCGGCAAGGAGCTGGTCGCGCGCACCATCCACGCCAACAGCGCGCGCAAATACTTTCCCATCGTGCCCATCAATTGCGGCGCTCTGCCCGACAGCTTGCTCGAAAGCGAGCTCTTCGGACACGAAAAGGGCGCCTTCACCGGCGCCAATTTCCGGCGCAAGGGCCGCCTGGAAATGGCCGACGGCGGGACGCTGTTTCTCGACGAGATCGGCACCATCACCTCCAAGATGCAGGTCGATCTCCTGCGCGCCATCGAGACCAACGAGATTACCCGGCTGGGCGGCTCGCGCCCGGTGCAGGTGGATTTTCGCATCATCTGCGCCACCAACGAAGACTTGGAGAAACTGGTGGCGGAGGGAAAGTTCCGCCAGGATCTCTATTACCGCATCAACGTGTTCAGCATCGCCCTGCCGGCCTTGCGGCAGCGGCGCGAGGATATTCCCGCGCTGGCCCGCCATTTCATGGGCAAGCTGGCGATGGAGATGGACAAGCGCGTGTCCGACATCAGCCCCGAGGCCAACCAGAAGCTCGTGGCCTACGATTGGCCGGGTAACGTGCGCGAGCTGGCCAATGCCATCGAGCGCGCCATGGTGGTAAGCCGGACGGGCGTGATCCGCCCCGAGGATCTGCCCTTCGCCGTGCCCGAAGCGCCGGCCGCGTCCATGCCCGCCGGCGATTCCCTGGCGGACATGGAAAAGGCCCACATCGCGGTCATCCTTGGCCGCACGCGCTGGAACATCACCCAGGCCGCCGACCTGCTGCAGATCGACCGGGCCACGCTCTACAACAAGATCAAGCGCTACGGCCTGCAACGTACCGAGGGTGGCGAGACGGACGCAAGCGGTTCCAAACCGACGTGAGCCCACGGCCGTGTCGGTGGTTCAGCTTGTCCCCATCTGCTTGCCGAGCCAACCGTCCCTGCTCGATCATGTCGGCGCATGGATCGGCCGCGCCTTTTCGGCGACCGTGATCGTGCGTCCCCTGCGCTTCGATCCCGAGCTCTGCTTCGACCGTTCGCGCGGCCAATACAACTCGACCGAGCTCCTCGCGAGCCTGCTAGACGAATCGTCGGGCAGCGCGGACCGCGTTCTCGGCGTCGCAGGCGTCGATCTGTTCATCCCTATCCTCACCTACGTTTTCGGCGAGGCGCAGCTTTCGGGCCGGGCGGCCATCGTGTCGACCTACCGTCTGGATAGCACCCTTTACGGCCTACCCGCCAACCACCTCGTGCTACTCGACCGACTGGCCAAGGAGGCTGTCCACGAGCTTGGCCACACCTGCGGGCTCGTTCACTGCAACCAATCCATGTGCGTGATGCGAAGCTCGACCTACGTCGAGGACATCGACCTCAAGCCCGTCCAGTTCTGCCCCGCCTGCAACCAAAGGATTCGTGCGGCAACCCGCGCTCGGCAAGGCTAGACACCGAGGTTCGAAGAGCCACGAATCCCGCGATAACAAGAGCGACAGCGCAGAAGGTACCAGAAAGAGACATCTTCCCACGACGGATGCACGCACCCAGTCGGAGCGATGACGGGTGGTCGTGGACGTAGACGGCTTACCGTGGCCGTGGCCGACGGCAATTACAACCGGCCACGACCACGGCCAAGACCACGACCTTCTGCGGGTATCGCGAGATTTACAAAGATCGATCACCACTGGCGCACAAGGCCGGATTCGTGTCAGCGTAGGTGGGTGCCCCTGGCCAGCTACCTCCTGTTTGTCGCCACCACCGTTCCGGGACTGGTCGCGCCAGATTCAGCGCAAGTGGCCAAACCCGTCCAAGTGGAATTCAATGCACCGGCCGGGTGTTCGAGCGCGGAGGCTTTCTTCGGCAGTCTGCGCTCGCGCACGGATCAGGTACGACAAGCCGACCCGGGCGAACCCCACACGACGCTGCAGGTTCGGTTGTTGCGCACGCGCGGCCACATCCTCGGCGAGCTACGCGTGGTGGACGATCGCGGGGGAGCCGATACGCGCAAGGTGCAAGGAGCAAGCTGCGACGATGTCGTGCAAGCCCTGTCTCTCACGGCCGCGCTGGCGGTGGATCCGAGTGCCCTTCTCTCCGCGCCGGCCACGGCACCCGAAGCACCCACGCCGACGGCGGAGGCGATCGTGAAAGAACCGCCGGCCGCAAAGCAGCCCACGGTGGCGAAAGTGCCGGCCATGGTCGCAGTGCCGACCACGGCTGAAGTCGTCGCGTCGCACGCGACCTTGCTCGTTCCCGGCTTCGAGCTCGGCGTGGGGCCAATGGGCGGCACCCTGCTCGCATCGAGCGCGGGACTGGGCGCTACGGTCACCTCCCGGTGGACGCTTGCCGATCGAGGCGTCCTGCGCGCGAGTTTCGGGCTGGCCTTCATCTACCTGCGCAACGATGCGGTTCAGACGCCCGGAGCGGTCCGGATCGTCCTGACCGGACTCGCGGCCACCGCGTGCCCGTTGCGGGCCAGCACGAGCATCATCACCTTCGAGCCGTGTGCCCTGCTGCTCGGCGGATCGGCTTGCCGCCAGCGGGCTTGAGTCCACGCACACCTACTCTGTCGACCGACTTTGGCTGAGCGCGGGCGGGATCCTGCGCGTGGCCGCCTTGCTGGGCGGCGGGTTCTGGCTCGATCTCCAGGCAGGAGTCAGTGCACCCTTCTTCAAGAGGCGGTTCTTCACCACGACGCCGGAACATGTGGTCGGCGAAACCCCAATGATTTCGCCCATCGCGGGCCTCGGACTGGCTTATGGTTTCTAGGCGATGCGCGGGGGTGTGATCCGTTCGCGACTTGGCGGGAATAGAACCAAGCATGAGGCCTTGATGACCTACCTTGTCTCGACCGACTCCCCTGCCTTCCGTTCCCGACCGGTGCTCGCCTTGCCTGTCGAGGGTCGCCCCGGTATTGTTCCCAGGGTGGGAGGCAAGAGCGAGAGGGAGTTGCGCCTGCGCCAGTTGGTCGACAACCATGTGGGCCATGTGGCGCGAATTCTGCGCAATGCCGGCACCAGCGAGGCCGACATCGACGATGACGTCCAACGCGTCTTCATCGCCCTTTCCAACCGCCTGGACGACGTACGGGTCGGGGCCGAGAAGAGCTTCCTGGTTCAAACCGCGCTGCACATGGCGGCGCATTCCAGGCGAACGGCGGCACGTCGGCGAGAGATTCTCACGGACCAGACGCCCGAAATCGTCGATTCTTTCGCCGGCCCGGAGGAGATGGCCAACCGGAGCCAGGTGCGGCGGACCCTCGACCAGATTCTGAGCCGAATGGATACCGAGCTTCGTACCGTGTTCACCCTCTACGAGTTCGAGGAGATGACGACCGCGGAAATCGGGGCTGTTCTCGAAATCCCCCGCGGCACCGTGGCTTCCCGCCTGCGCAGGGCGCGTACCGAATTCCGCGAACGCGTCTCCAGGATCGAGAGCCTTTCGAAGACCGAGGTGGGCTGATGGACGAACCAGATCGCTTGCTCGACCAGACTGGTTCCGCGCTCGAGCGAGCCCTGCTGCGCGAGGGCCAGGCCTACCGCGGTCCTGACAACCTTCGCGCCGATACCCTGGCGGCGCTCGGCCTGGCGGGTTCGGCAGGGCTTGCAACCGGCGGATTCCTGGCATGGCTGTCGGCAAAGACTTGGGCTACGAAGGTGGCGCTGACCTTGGCCACGGCATCGGTGCTGGCAGGGATCCCGGTGGGCTACTTCGCCCTTCGCCAAGCCCCGGTGCCTGCGCCTCGCCCAGTCGAGGCGCCCGCTTCCGTGTCCAGGGCCGCCGCGTTTTCCAGTCGTCCGGCCGACGTGAAGACGCCAATCGAGGCGTCCCCGGCAAGTGCCCCCGCGGTAGTGTCCCCGCCTTCGGCCTCCCACTCGGCGGGCAGCCCGACGAGCTCGGCACTTCGCGCCGAGCTGGCGGCCCTCGATGCCGCGCGCTCCACTCTTGCCAGCGGCGACTCCGTCGGGGCACTGTCATTCCTGCATGCATATTTCCACACCTTCCCCCATGGCCGCCTCCGCCCCGAGGCCGAGGTCCTGCGCATCGACGCCCTGGCCAAGGGCGGTCGCATGGATGCCGCGCGGAAGTACGCCCAGGAGTTTCTGCGCCGCCGCCCGAACAGCGTGCTCGCGGCGCGCGTGCAATCCATCGCTGGACACTGATGTCTCTCCGATTCCTGGCCCCGCGGTCGACGTGCCTGGGCCTCGCGCTCGTGCTGCTCTCCTCGTGCAAGACCACGCTTGATTCCGTCGGTTGCAGCGAACGAGTCTTCGCTATCGACGGGGGTGCCGCCATCGATGGGGGAGCCGGACTTCTACCCCTGTTTGGCCCGCCCTCCTATCCCAACGCTTTTCGCGATATTCTGGGCAAGAGCGACAATGATATTGCCAACAAGATCAATTCCACCTTCAGCCAGCTCTTTCACGGCGACTCGCTGACCCAGGCAATCTACTACACCGTTGGTGAAGACCAAGCCTACATCCGGGATATCTACCACGGCGATATTCGTACCGAGGGAATCGGGCTGGGCATGATCATCACGGTCGAGCTCGACAAGCAGGATGAATTCGATCGGCTCTGGCGCTACGTCAAGGCGAGCCAAGTCCCAAGCGGTCCCGACCAGGGCTACTTCCCGTCGTTCTGTTACAGCGGCGATGCGATCCCCTGCGACGATCCATTCGGGTTACAGCAGATCACCACCGCATTGCTCTTGGCGCGTGGCCGCTGGCAAGACGCCCCGGGCGACATCGACTACGGACAAGAAGCCCGTTCCTTGCTCGACCTCATCCGTTACAAGGAGGCCTACAACTGCGGCATCGTCCAGGACGTGACCGGGACCTTCGACCCCAACAGCGACCTGCCGTACGACACGCCAACCACCGATTCCGCCAACATCTCGCGCCCGTCCATCGCCATGCCGGCCTACTACGAGCTGTGGGGACAAGCCACCGGCGATCCCTTCTGGTCCAAAGCCACCGACGCGGCTCGCGCCTACTGGCAAGCCTCGGCCAACACGGCGACGGGGCTCATGCCACAGAAAGCGACCTTCGACGGCACGCCGGTCGCAGGATGGAACACCTTCGAGCCCGAAGGCGACCGTGCCCTCATCGGCATGGCGCTCGATCGCATCTGGTTCGGCAGCGAACCCTGGGTGGTGGACGAAAGCAACCTGCTGCTGCAATTTTTCGACGGGCAGGGCCTCGCCACCTACGGATCGAAATACTCGCTCGACGGCACGAACATGATCGACCCGTCGCACGATCCATCTCTCATGGCCGCGAACGGAGCGATCGCGCTGATCGCCAGCAGCAACAAACAAACCGAGTTCATCAACGCGGTCTGGAACATGGACGTGCCGACGGGAACGTACCGCTACTACATCGGGCTCATGGACATGCTTGCGCTCCTGATTCTCAGCGGGCAGATGCAGGTCTATTAGACGCTCGCCGCGATTCGTTGTTCGTCTCTCGGTGAGATGGTAGTCAAGGTGGTCATGGATGCTGCGCAACGCTCGACGACGATTTCACCGTCGGACGACGGTTCGTTCGCCTCGCGCTTGGTCGCGGTGGCGAAGGTCGGATTCCTCTTGTGGCTGCTCGCGGCCTGGCCGGTGATGCTGGTCAAGCATTTGCCACACGAGGATCTGCCTGGGCATATGGGCGCCGCCTACGTCACCGACCACCTCGCCGCCTATCCCGAATACGTCGCGGCGCACGGGCTGCGCACCAACCTGGCGTTGCTATCTTGGTTACACGCCACCTCGCATTGGCTCGGATACGTGCAAGCCGCGCGAGTCTTCGTGATCGCGGTGCTGGCCATCACCGCTTTCGGTTATGCCTTCCTATTCAATGTGCTGCGGGGATCGAGGCGAATGTGGATCCCGTGCCTGTTCGCGATTCCCCTCGTGCACCACTGGTTCGTGTCGATGGGGATGCTGAATTTCGCGCTCTCCTTCGCGCTCTGTCTGTGGGTCCTCGGGCTACTGGTGATGCAGCGGGCTCGGTGGGCTCATTGGCGGGCGGGCGGAATCGCCGCGCTTTGTGCGCTGGCCTGGCTGGCGCACAGCTTTCCGCTTCTCGCACTGGTCGGGATTGCCCTGGCCGATCTCGCGTACGCCCGCGTTCGCGACAGCTCCGCCGTGAGGCCCGCTCTGCGGGTGCTGGTATCGCTGATCCCAGCGGCAACGATCGTGGCCCTCGGCGCCTGGCTCGCGCCGGCGGTCGACGGCGCAGCCGCCCGCCTCGCCGCGTTTGCGAAGACCGAATGGATGGGACTGCCGCAGCTGCTCAAGATGGGGTTCCGCAACTTCGTTCTCGGCTCGAGCTACTGGGGACTCGCCTCGCTCGTGCCCGCGCTGCTCTTGCTGGTCGTGGTCGCCCGGTACGGACGAAGGCAAAGTCCGCAAGTTCTGTCCACCGGCGCGCTTGTGGCATTGAGCGCCGCCTATGTCTTTACGCCGACCTTCATGCTTCCAACCTGGGGCTACATCAACACCCGGGTCCTGCCCTTTCTTTGGCTCGCGCTGCTTGTGCGAGCGCCGGAGACGCTGTCGCGCAAGTTGGTCGCGCTCCTCGTCTGTGCCGGAATCGCCGGTTCCGCAGGCAACGGCCTGGCGATCATGAAGATGGATGACAATCTGGCCGAGTTTTGTTCGGGAGTGCCCTTCGTCGAACGGGGCGCTCGGCTTCTACCGCTACTGTTTTCGGTGCAGTCTCCGAGCGACAACATCGAACCCATCTTGCACGCTTGGGGCTACTACGCCATCGAGCGCGGCACGAGCGCCGACCTGCTCTGGGCCTCGCGCAGCGTCGATGCGGTCCAGTACCGAATTTTGCCGCCGCCGCGCTTTCATCACGACGTCATTCAAAACATGCCCCGCGAAATGGCCACGGCCGAAGAATGGTGTGCGACGTTGCTACGCGAGGCTGCAACCGTACCCGAGGACTGTCACCGTGCTTGGGCCGAGGAGTGGCAGAGTTATCTGGCGAGCGCAGAAAAGCGCTACACGAACGTCTTGGTCTGGGACGCACCCAAGCCCGTGTTGGCTCTGATCGAGCAGCACTTCCCCATGGTGCATCAGCAAGGACGCCTGATTATCGGACAGCGCAAGAGACCGTGAGGAGGAGCTCTCTCAGTCAGGTCCGCCCTTCGAGAAGTAGAAGAAGCCGTCGCTGCTCACGTAGTTTCTCTTCACGAATCTGAGAAATCTTGTTCCGAGGGCAACCAAGTTTTCGTCCAGCGCAATCAGTCTCGGCCGGATCTTCCCGCTCTCCAAAGCGTCCATGTAGGCGTCCACACGTTCTCGGGGAAGCATGTCGAGTATTTCGGCGTGAAGGAAGAAGTGGTAAAGCGCGTGCGGACGAAACACCCCTGTCCCTACGATGCCGTCCATGACCACGTCCGTCGGCTGCGTATGTTCGAAGACATAGCGCAGTCTTGCGAGCTGGTCATCGTTCCGCCACGTGAAGGATTCTCGCAGGTCGCCAAGCGGCACCAGTGCAAAGGGGATCATGGCGAGAACGAAGAGCCAGACACGGGCGCGCTCCGGCACGCATCCGACGAGGACGCAAAGCCCGTTGGCGGCAAAAAGGCAGACGATCGGCAATAGCATCAGATAGTACTGTCTGTGCGCTCCCGGTATGATGAGAATACCCACGATGAGCCCGGACAGGATGCACGACAACAGGAGTCCCTCGTAGCGGCGCGGCTCGGAGCGGAAGAAGCGGTACAGGGATACGGAAGCTCCCAAGAGTCCGAGCACCAGCGCGGGCCAACTGGCTCCCATCAGTCTCAGGAACTGTTCGTAGGAAACGTGCTTCCACTTGGAATTGAGGAGGAAGTTGTTCGCAATGAATGCGCCGCCGCCATGATGGAGGGCAAACGCGGCCCAAGTCAGGGTGGGTGGAACGCAAAGTCCCAGGAAGAAGGGCATGGTCGAAAGCATCCGGAAGCGAAAAACGGCCTTGTTTCCTGCCGACAGGACCCAGATGCCGAGTCCTGCCAGCAATCCCGGGAGCACGAAGAGCATCTTCTGCGTGCACATGATGGCGGCTCCGAGGCAGAGCCCGCCAGCGAGGAAACACCCAAGACGCCTCCTTGCCGAATCCGTGCTTGCGGCAAGCCCGCGCAGCAGAAACCAAAGGCTGCCGAGGAAGAAGGGAAGAGCGAGCACGTCGGGGCGTATCTCGACGGTCTTCTGGAAGAAGAAGGGCTGAACGACAAGCAACAGCCCAGCGCAAAGCCCTACGTCCAAGAACCCACGCGCCACGCTGCGATCTTCCAGCAGGCGCCCGATGAGGACGGTGAGAAGAACCGACAGGATGGCCAGCACCACCGACAGGCCGCGGGCGAAAATCAGAAAGTGTCTCGCGCTTTCGAAGGATTGGTCGACGTGGAACCAATGGAAAAATGGACTCAGCGTGTAGTGGTAGAAGGGAGTGTGATGCTCGAAGAAGTCTTTGTAAGGGATCATTCCCTTGAACACGCACCAGGCCGTGTGGGCATGTTCGAATTCATCGGGATCGAAGCTCCGATGCACGAGCACCGGGAGGCGCGCAAGAAAGAAGCCGGCGATGGCGAATATCACGAAATAGAGGAACTTTGCGTGGGCGTGGCCGGATTTGGGTTGGCGAAGCCCGTCGCGGGGGGGCTCGGGAACCTGCGTTTCGATCGGCCTCTTGGCGTCATCGTGCTGCATCTCGGAATGCCTGGTGCCCGAAGGCTATATCACAGCTGCCCAGGCGCAGGTATCGGCCTGGCCTGTACCTCTTTCCGCTCAAGTGATCCATCATGCCCGGATGATGGACGGCACCCAAGGTCCCACGACGCGCACGCGGCCCGGAACGGATAGCGCCCTGCCCTTCTTGGGTAGCTGTGCGCTCGCTCTCCTTGCCGCCTCGGCGGCCACCTGGGCACGCTTCGTCGCCGAGGGGAGCTTGCGTCTGGTGCCGGGCACGCGGGCCAACTTGCTCGCGCAAGGGATGGTCGGGTTGGTGCTGCTTTGGGTGGGCCTCGCAGCGCTGCGCCGGTTTGAACGCACGGACCAGCACGGCGTAACCGCTCTCGTGCGTGCGAGCGTCGTGCTGCAGCTCTGCGCGCTGCCTGCTCTCGCCCTGACATCCAGTGACATGTTCTCCAACCTGGCCTATGCGGCGTTGTCGGCCCTGGGCAAGAATCCGTGTCTGCTTGGCCCCTCTGCCCTGGGCAAAGGACCCGTGCTCGCCCTGGTGTCCCCACGCTGGGCCGATACGCCGAGCGCATACGGACCCATCTTGAACCTGCTGGGCTGGCTGGCCGGGAAGGTCGGTCACCTTGTCGGCTCCCCGGTCTGGGGCGCCGGGGCGGCTTACAAATTGCTGGCGGCCGCGGCGACGGCGGGCGCGATCGTTTGTGCGGCCAAAACCGCGCGTGCTCTGGGCACACGCGTCGCAGCGCAAGGACTGGCCGTGGTCGCGCTTTCGCCTTTGCTTGCCTGGGAGCTGACGGCGCAGGGGCACAACGACGCAGTCATGGTGTGCGCCCTGTGTGCCTTTGCGTGGGCGGCGGCGCGCGGTCAAGACGGCCTGGGCGCTCTCGCTCTCGGCGTAGGGGTTCTCGCCAAGGCTGGTATCGCTCCGCTGCTCCTCCTGTGGCTCGTAGTGATGTGGCGCCGGTCTCCGCGACGCACGCTTGGGTGGGCCGCCGCCCTCGCCGTATTGGCGATGCTGGCGTGGGCGCCGTTCTGGGCCGGATGGGAAACCCTGCGCGGCGTCGGCGCCACCGCCGGAGGCGATCTCGAGCGTCACACCAATTCGCTGCAGGACATGCTCAACCTCCTCTTGACGCCGGTGTGGCCTGCCGTGAAAGCGCCGCTCTTCCGCTCGTTTCAGATCGCGTCGTTCGCGGTCCTGGGAGTCGGCACGCTGTGGGCCGCGCTCAAGGTGAAGCAATGCCGCGGGGCTGGCACGAGCCGGGATTGCGATCCTGCTCGGCTACTTCTTGACGACGCCCTGGTTCGAGCCATGGTATGCGACCTGGCTGCTGCCGCTGTGCATGCTCGAACGCGACCCGCGCTGGCAACGGCTGGTCGCAAGATACGCCGTGATCTCCGTGGTGCAGTATGCGCTGCCACTCGATCCCTACACCACCGTCCTCGGCAACCTCTGGATCGCGCATCAAGGGTGGAGGCTCTGGCGCGGCGCCGGAGGCGCCAGAGGCACCAAAGAATCGGTGCAGGAGCTCGAAACCGCAGTCTGACGCGCCGACTGGCTGCGTCTGATCGTGGTCGCGGTCCGTCCGCCTCGGCACGAATTGATACGCCCCTACGCATTCCAGGGCTTGACCGGCACACGGCGCTAAGATATTAGCCCAATAAGGCACTATGCGCCCTCTCCGCGTCGGTATCGTAGCCGAAAGCTACTTCCCAAGCCTTGGAGGCATTCAGGAGCATATACGCCACCTGCGCAACCTCTTGCACCGCCAGGGCGTGGAGGTCACCATTCTGACCGGACGCATGGCCTTAGCGGGCACGCCTGGACCCGAGGACGCCGAGGAGGGCGTAATTCGCGTCGGTCGCGCGCGCAGCTTTCGAACCGGAGGGACTTTCACCCAAGCCACCATCGGTCCGCTGGCAGCATTCAACTTCCACCGCGCCCTGCGCAAGGGACAGTTCGATTTGCTCAACATCCATGGGCCATGCGACTTTGGGTTGGCCTTCTGGGGGCTCTCGATGTTTCGTGGCCCCAAGGTGCTCACCCTGCACTCGTGCTTTCCCGATGCGCGGTGGCGGCACAGGGTTGCGGCCTACTACCGCTGGGTCTTTCGTCGAGCCGCCGCCGTCATCGCGGTTTCCGAGGCGACGGCGCAATCGATGTGTCGCTATGCCGACTTCCAATCGACGGTCATTCCGAATGGCATCGACGTGGCTTACTGGCGGGCGTGCCCGAGCCCCCAATACCTTCGGCCTGGAACGCGA
This sequence comes from uncultured delta proteobacterium, assembly GCA_963824555.1. Classification (GTDB taxonomy): domain Bacteria; phylum Myxococcota_A; class Polyangia; order Fen-1088; family Fen-1088; genus Fen-1118. Next base: position 406,018 of record CAWGPW010000017.1, read on the forward strand.
AATCTCGTCTATCTCGGTCGCCTTGAAGATCGCAACGGGCCGGATGTGGCGCTCGAGGCCTTCGAAAGAATCGCGCCCTCGTTCCCGGACCTACGACTGCTCGTGGCGGGCGACGGCCCCATGAGGACCGACTTGCAGGCACGGGTACCGCCTTGCCTGAGGGGGCGGGTCGAGTTTCTCGGTGCGGTCTACGACCAGCGCCCGGAGCTGCTCGCCTCGTCCTCGCTGTTCCTGCTGCCGGCGCGGGCCGTAGGATTCTCGATCATGGTGCTGGAGGCATTCGCCGCGGGCTTGCCCGTGGTGGCTCTCCCCGCGCTCGGGACCGATCGGGCGGGCGAGCATTGGTCGAATGTGATCCTGGCCAAGGACAACAGCGCCGCGGCGTTTGCACATGCCGTAGCGGACACGCTTCAAAGGGATCAGGGCGAGCGTATCGCGCGCGGGCGAGCCCTTGCCGAAGCCTTCGATTGGGCGAGGATCGGAGGCAGGATTCTCGACGTCTTCCAGAACGTCGTGAGACCACCTGCCCAGTTGGCGAGTTGCCACCCGAAGGCCGCAGCGTAGCCATGGGGGCCAAAGCCCGGGCGTGGATGAACCGCGGGCTCGTGATTCTGGCGATCGCCGCGGGCACCTGGCTGATCCTGTGGCTACCGGCCGTTCCTCGGTGGGGAAAGCTCGCGATCTTGGCGATGGCGGCCCTGATCGGTGCGGTGGTCGCATGGAGGGAAATTCCGGCCTTCGATCCGCTCGGCCGCGTTCACTGGCGGCTTCCGAGGCGACCGGAGCGCACCTGTGCCATCACCTTCGACGACGGGCCGAGCGCGAACACCGCACGCGTGGTCGAGATTCTCGGACACCACCAGGTGAAGGCGACGTTCTTCGTGCTGGCCGCCAATGCCCGCCGCCATCCCGAGGTCCTGCGCAGGGTGGCCGAGCAAGGCCATGCCGTGGCCATTCACGGGGTCACGCACCGGAAGATCCACCGCGATAGCGAGGCGGCCGTCGAGCGCGAGCTGTCGACCGCGATCGAAGAATTGTCGTCCCTGGGCGTGCCGCCCGCCCGTCTCTACCGCCTGCCCCACGGTCTCAAGAGCACCGCCGCCTTGCGAGTCGCACGCAGGCTGGGCTGCCGAGTCTGGGCGTGGAGCCGCGGCGTCTGGGACACCGATCGTCCCGAGCCCGAGGTCTTGGTGAGACGAGCGACGCGCTTTGCCTGCTCGCGCATGGTGCTGCTGCTGCATGATGGCCGCGGCGACGAAGAGCATCCCGACATCGAGCCCATGCTGGCGGCCTTGCCGCGCATCCTCGAACGACTGCGCGCCGAGGGGTTCACCTTCCAAACGTTGGATCACACGTGAGTCGCCCACGCTGGAAGACCGCGCTGCGCTTCCTGCCGCTTTGCTTTCTGACCGCGGTGATGTGGCGAGAGAAGCCCTGGATGGTGCGGTTTTCGGCCAGCGCGCCATGGGCCGTGGTGGCCACGATTCTTCTCAACTTCGCCGTGTACCTGCCGGTGAAAGCCTTGCGCTGGCGCGTGTCCCTGACCCTACCGCCGCCTTTTCGCCAAGTCCTCGCCGCAACCCTCGAGGGCCTCCTGGCCAATGCTGCCATCGGATTCGGCAGCGGCGATCTCGGTTCGCTCGGCAAGGTTGCGAGGGCAGAGGCAGCAGGAGAAAGGCCAGCTCGCCGTCGACTATGCGTGCTCGTGGGCAGAGCGCGGCGCCGAGGTATTGGCGCTCGCCCTCCTCATTTTCGCCACCGCGCTCCTGGCAAAGCTTGGAACCTTGGCCCTGGCCCTGTCGGGCCTGGTCGTGGCGGCCTACGTCGCCGTGCTCGGTGCCGGCCGTTTCCTCGTGCCGCGACTCCGCCGCTGGCCGCGCATTCAGCGACCGCTGTCGTCGGGATTGCAGGCATCCACGCCGCGTAGGGTGACGGCCATGGCTGCCCTATCCCTGCTTGGGTGGGGGAGCGAGATGGTGATGCTGGTGCTGTTTCAGAGCGCCTTCCACCTCGAGCCCAGCTTCCGGACGGCCCTGCTGACCCTGGTGGGCATCAACGCCGCCATCGTCATCCCGACCTTGCCCGGAAATTTCGGGACCTTCGAAGCCGGCGCCATCATGGCCCTGGTCATGTGCGGAGCACCCCATGACACCGCCGTCCTCTATGCCCTGACCTACCACCTGACCCACGTAATCCCGGTCGCGCTCGTGGCCACCACGGTCTACCTCGTCCGCTCCCGCGGGCCGGAGCCCCAGGGGTGAGCCCGCAATCCCGCCATAGCCGCAAAAGGTCGTGGCCGTGGTCGTGGCCGTGGTCGTGGCCGGAGTGATCTTCCTCGGCCACGGCCACGGCCACGGTAAGCCGTCTACGTCAACGACCACCAGTCATCGTTCCCATTGGATGCACGCACCCGTCGTGGAAAGGCATCTCTTTCTGCTGCCTTCCGCATTAGAGCAAGCTACGGTATCCGCCGGTACATGACAACGCCGTCGCTGACCTCCACCGGCCGATAGTGGCGGTCGACGTAGGCGCGGAGCCTAGGGTAGCGCGCGAGCGGAAACTTGTCGTAGCCGTCCCAGCCAGCGGCGGCGGCGTCGACAAAGAGGGCGGGCCGGCGGCGCTCCAAGTCGGCGAACAACATGTCCCATGCGGCGGGCAGTTGGTTGTCCTCGGCGTTCCACTGTCCGGTCTCGGTAGGCGTGCCGGGGCTCTCGCCGGTCATGTAGTTGCAGAACGAGAAGCGCGCGCCCATCGGGCGACGGGCCAGGACGTAGAGCTGCGGGGAGTTTCCCCAAACGAAGATGCGATCGTTCGGTCCGGTGATGGCGTCGATGCGGGCGGCAACGTCATCGTAGGGCGGCTCGCCCTCGTCGAGAACGGCCGCGAGGGGCCTACCAACGGTGGCCAGCGCGAAAAAAAACAGGGCCGGCAGCGCGCACAGCACCGCCAGCGACACCCGATAGGAGCGGCCCTTGCCCCACAATCGGCAGAGAACGGGTGCGGCCAGCAGGCAAAGCGGGGGGAGAATCAGGTGGAAGTAGTGTCCGAAGAAGCGGCCTCCGGCCGCGACGGCGATGGCCGAGGTCACAAGCCAAAGCAGGCCGAGAACCATCGAAGGTGAAGGCGCGCAAGGCGCTCGGTTGCGGATCGCGCGAACCATGCCTGCCGCCGTGGCAATCGCGGCCCAAACGCCAAGGGCATAGGGCACGAGCGCAACCCCGCCGATGAGGGCCGTTCGACGCAATCCGCGCGCAACCGCCGCAAGTCCCGTCAGGCCGGCCCCGACGTAGGAGAAATTGAACTTGAACCAGTAGATCGCCGCATCGGCGTTGCCGGCGGCCCAGCACATCAAGAGATAGAGCGCGGGCGGCACCAGCGTACCAGCCGCCTGACACAGGGCCATCGTCGCGGCTCGCGTCCGTGAAACGCGTCCGAGGAGTGCCCACCAGGCGAGCAGCCCGATCGAAGCGCCCAGAAAGGTGAGGCCCTGGTACTTGAACATGGCCGAGATCCCGATCAGCACCCCTAGAGTCAGGTGCATCGCAGGTCCGGGTCCTCCCGTGCGAAGACCTCGCAACAGCAGCCAAGCGGCGATGGTCTGTGGCACCAGCAGGAACAGCTCGCAGTTCGCCGCGAGGGCATCGTAGTCGTGCCAAGTCGTCGAGAAGACCAGGAACAGACCCGCCGCTGCCAGGCCGACTGCCTGGGAATGACTCTCGCGCCGCTTCATGACGAAGAGGAATCCCGCCGTGAGCAGCACGGATAGGAGCACCAAGGCATGAGCTCCGTGGGTGTTGTAGCGCCCGAACAGCGCGAACCCTGCTTGGTAGACGTGGTAGATGAGCGGCGGCTTGTGGTCCACGACATCGCGATAGAGCAGGTCGCCACGCGCCAGCGCGTCGGCGGTTGTGGCATAGATGGCTTCGTCGTCGGACAGGAGTAGCCGGCCAAAGGTCGGCAAGCGCAGGAGAACCCCCAACGCGAAGATGGCGAGCAGCCACGCCTCGAACCTCCGCATACGCGGCGGCGACGGTTCTGCTGGCTCTTCGGCCTCTTCTGGCACGTTGCGCTTCCGGGTCGCCCTTTCGAGGGCCAACGCGGTGACGGAGTTTCGCATCGTCGCCCAGGCACCTCAAGCGCGAAACGGCCCCCGCTGTCCAATCCCTGGTCGCGCTTCGACGAATGGTACGACTTCACCCAGAATCCGCGACCGACCGCGCACGTCTTGATCGATCTCGACGAGACCACCTATCCGAACAATCCGGACCCCATGGGCGATCACCCGATCGCGTGGTGCAAGACGGTAGGTGCTGGGCGCTCGTTCTACACCGGGCTCGGCCACACGGCCGAGGCGTTCGGCGACGCGCTCGTGCGCCGGCACCTTCTCGGCGGCATCCTGTACGCCGCGGGGGCCATCGCCGCGGACTGCTCGCCACCGGGCGCAGGCAGAAATTGACAGCAGCCCTGCTCTTTCTCTGCTCGGGGAAGCTTCCGAGATTCGTCAATAGTAACTACGCAGGCAGGGATGACTCTTTTGTGCTCTCGAAGAACGGATTCGACCTGGGGAGCACATCCCGACCATACATCATCAAACTTTTTTTCACCTTGATGTAAAACGCTTCGGATACTATCTGGGCCGCTAACGGAAACGTACCCAAACGAATGAAAGAGAAGAGATGCGCAAAGTAAGCACACTCGTTGGTCTGACCCTATTCGCGCTGGCTGGCACGGCCCGCGCCCAAGAAGCCGCTCCCGACGCTGGCGCTGCGCCTGTCGGCGACGCGGCCGCACCTGCACCTGCCCCCGCACCTGCGCCCGCGGCTGCCACCGCTGCCTCGGTGCCCGCGCCCGAAGCCGCGCAGCCCGTAGCATCCCGAAGGAAAATTCAGGTCGGTCTTTCGTTCCTGCCGATGGCAGCGGGCACGTTCACCTCCTCGCCAGGGGGCGAACCGAAAGCAGCCGACGCGGCGTTTGCGTACGGCTTTGGCCTCACGGTCTGCTATGAGGTCCTGCGCGGTTTGCTCGTGGGCGTCGCACCGCAGCTAATTTACAGCGTGAAGGGCAAGACAGACCCGACGGCGGCGAAGCAACTCGATCTGATGTTACGTGTCGCGTACGCATATCAGCTTCTGGACGGGATCTCTGTGTATGCCGAAGGGCTTGGGGGATACTCGAAGATTCTTGCGCCTGTTGGCGATAGTCCTACAGGACTGGTCTTGGCGTTTGGCGCCGGTGGTGCCATGGATCTCACGGACCGGATCTTCGCCAATCTCGGGGTGGGCTATGAGAAGGGCTTCCAGAACCGATCTCAGGATAGCGTCGAGCTGCAAACCAGGACCCAGTACGTTCGCGTGACCCTTGGCGGTGGCGTGAAATTCTAGGCGCACCGAATGCGACGATCTCGATTCCCCGTCCCCCAACACACCAAGAACGCTGCTCTCGATACTGGAGTTTTCATGCCGAATACGAAGTCGTTCAAGCCTTTGCTGTTCCTTACCGTCGGTGTCCTGGCTGCGCCGGCCTGCACGCTTCCCCCGCCCCCGAAAGGAAATCCGGGCGACGCCGGGCAGACTTTCGTCTGCGCCGACGACAACGTGACGGTAGACGGTGGCGCGCTGATGAGCAACGTCGATGGCGGCAGCAACAACATCGACAACGTCGTCACGCCCATCCAGTGCACCGGCGACAATAGCAGTGCCGCCGCCGCCCTGTTCACGTACGCGCCAGGCTACCAGACGGACCCCGCGGTGCACCAGAAGGTGACCGACACGCTTAACAGCATGACCCTCTGGGACGAGGCTGAGCAGATGCGCGGGACACCATACGGAAATGCTTACGCGCTCAATACAACCGATGTGGAGCGCAGCGACGACACCCGCGACTACTCGCCTACCATTCGCGGTTTTCACTACCGCGATGCCTCACGCGGCATGAACCTTGCCGAGGACATCAGCGGCGTCCTGCCCAACGCCGGCACGATCGACGGAGCCCAGTCGGCTATTCCACGGTCTTCCCGGTCAGCATGGCCCGCGGCGCGGCCTTCGACCTCGATCTCGAGTACGCCATCGGCGAGGCGATCGGCGACGAGATGCAGGCAGCCCAGGAGACGCTGTTGCTTGCCCCGTGCATGAACCTGCTTCGCCACCCACTGTGGGGCCGCGCGCAGGAAACCTACGGCGAGGATCCCTTCCACATCGGCCGCCTGGCCTCGGCCATGACGGTGGGCATCCAACAGCACATCGCAGCCAATGCCAAGCACTACATGGCCTACGACATCGAGAACCTACGCGCCTCGAACGAATCGGACATGGATGAGCAAACGCTCAGGGAGATCTACGGCCGCCACTTCCGCATGGTGGTACGGGACGGTGGCGTGGCCTCTGTCATGGCGTCTTACAACCTCGTAAACGGAATGAAGTCCACGCAGAACTACCACACTCTGACCGAGGTCCTTCGCCAGGACTTCGGATTCAAGGGCTTCGTGCTCAGCGACTGGTGGGCCATGCCGGGCGGCAACTCGGTCGGCACCCCGACCACGCTCAAGACCACCGCGATCCAGGCCGTGCATGCCGGTTTGGATGTCGAGCTGGCATGGGCACTCAACTACGGCCAGCTCGAAAACATCGTCGCCGCCAATGGCGGTGTGACCAAGGCAGACATCGACGCGTCCGCCGGGCGCATCCTGGAACAGAAGTTCCGCTTCAAGGCCGACAGCACCAGCGGCAGTGTGGGGCTCGGCACGCCCACGACCGCCTACGTCAACAGCAGAATTGTCTGCGACGCCAGCCACATGCGGCTCGCGCAGAAGGCCGCGCTTGAGAGCATGGTGCTGCTCAAGAACGACAACAACACGCTGCCCGATCAACTCGTCGGTCAGCAAGGTGGCAGTCCTGGGCGCCTCCGTCGCCTACACGACCACCTATAACACCGGGTCGAGCTATTCCACTATCGACTTCGCAAAAGACGCCAACACAGGCGACATGGGATCGAGCCGTGTCTTTCAAGATCCGACAAAGTACGTTGGCCCCTTCGCAGGTATCGATCAAACCAAGCCCAATAGCAACATCACCGTGGTATCCGGAGCGACCGCCGAGGATGCGGCGGACGCCGATTTCATCGTCGTCGTCGCCGGGCTCACCCCGCGCGACGAGGGCGAGGAATACACCCTAGCTGGCGATCGAACCACCTTGGCCCTGGACGGGAAACCACCGTACTCTCCGCAGTACCAGAACATTCAAACCAACCTCATCAACTCCACGATCGCCTATGCGACCAGCCATGGCATCCCCATGGTGGTCGTGCTCGAAGGCGGCAGCGTGATCGACATGCCCTGGCTGTCCAGCGTTCCCGCGGTGGTCATGGCCTGGTATCCGGGCGAGGTCGGCGGCCTGGCACTCGGCCAGCTGCTGTGGGGCCAGGCCAATTTTGGCGGCAAGTTGCCCTTCACCTGGGGACAACTCGGCCAATATGAGATATTCAATGGCGGCGGCAAGACGACCTTCGACTATTACGTGGGCTATCGCTACTTCGACTACGCGGGTAAGACGCCGGTCTTTCCATTCGGATACGGGTTGAGCTACACGCAATTCGAGTACCGCAAGCTCCAGCTCGGGTGCTCGGACATGAGCCAAGGGGCGGTCCTGCCCGTTGTCGTCAATGTTGCGAACACCGGCACGATGGCGGGTGACGAAATCGTCATGGTTTTCGTATCCTTCCCCGAAACCACCGCGCGGCGGGCTCCCAAGGAGCTGAAGGGCTTTGCGCGCGTCAGCCTGAACGCTGGCGAAGAAAAGCAAATCACCATTCCGATTCGCCTCTCGGACCTCGACTACTTCCAACAGGATTCCTCTACTGCGACCACGGGCAAATGGGTCGTGGAAAGCGGTGACATCAACATCATGGTTGGCGGGAGCTCCACGAACCTCCCGCTGTCGGGGACCGTGAAGGTCAACGGATACTAGGGCCGAATCTTGCAACGAACGTCTATCGGATACATCCCATGACAACATGTCCTTCCTTCGCCAAGTCCCTATCCAGTGTTCTGACCGTCCTGGTTCTTCAAGGCTGGTCTGCAACGGCCACCGCAGAAGACCAGCCCACGGCGGCCAAAGACCAAGCAGTCGCCCCTGCGGCAGAGCAACCGTCGCCAGCAACCGTCGGCTGCCCCGGCTGCAACGGCAGCTTCTGCGGAGGTTGCCGCTCCCAGGGCGGACGGCCAAGGAGGGGAGCCCGCCCCTGATCCTGCCTCTATCACCGAAGTCGGCGTCGAGCGATTGCCCGGGTCGGCCTACCCCGAGCCACAAACCCGGGGACTGCCCTACGGCTCGCTCTGGTTGACCTTCCACGGGCTACAATGGCCTTACATGCCCGCGATGGCCAAAGGCTCGCGCTTCGTGCTCGGGTTGTCCGGCTGGGGGTGGGTGGACACCTCTTACGAGAAGTTCGGTCCATCGGACCCCCCCACTGTCTCGATTTCGGCGCTCGGTCAGAGCAATGTCAAGTATTGGATACAGCAGTCCCGCATGCTGCTGCGATTGACGCCCACCTATGCACTCGACGATGGCTGGTTCGTCCAGGGCCAAGCCGAGCTCGTCGGCACCGAGGATCAAAGCGCCAATCGATCGGCGAATCGGCGGCGCCGATACCGACGATCTATGGTTACGCATCGGCCAGTGGAACATATGGGACTTCCAGGTCGGCCGTTTCGAGGGTTGGGAGGTTTTTCACCTCGGCATGGGGCTCGACCAGAACACCTTCGAGCGACAAGGCGCAGACGGCATCTATGAGTCCGGCGCCTATCCCATTCAGTTCTATGGCCTCACGGACAACCAATTTCGTCCCCCGGGCGCTGCCGGCAACATGGCCGTCCACTACTATCCATTTCGCTTTCTTCGTTTCGAGCTCCTCGGCACTGTTGGAAGCCTGGGCTCGACTCCCATCCTGGCGACGCGTCCGGTGGCCATCCTCGACTTCGGCTGGCTCAAGCTCAAGGGCGGGGTGGAATATCAACGCTTGACCAACCAGCAGGCGAGCCAAGCCCTGTTCAAGAGATCTCCAAAGGTGTTGGGGGCGCGGTTCAGTTCGTCTTCGAGCCGCACATCGAGTTCGGGCTCAACGCCGCCCAAGGAACCGTCTCGAGCATTGATGCCTCCGGAAGGGAAGACCTCAAGGGTAGTTATACGCGGACCAGCTTTGGTGGATTCGCCAACGCGTCGAACGGAAGTATCAAGCACCCCCTCATCTTCGGCGTGGGCGGGCTCTACACGCACACCGAGGACCAGAACAACATCCTTGGCGATGGCGTAGTGGACAAATACTGGCTCTTCCAGGGTTTTGCTGCCGTCCAATACGTCGCCTTCCAACAGCTGTATATCAAGCTCGTCGGTGGCTACTCGAGGGGTCATTGGCTTACCGCCGGACACAGTCCACTCATCATATGGGACGACGAGATGTACAGCGTTCGGATCCGATTCTCGTTCTATTTCTAAACTCTCGACTTCAGCCAAACGCCCGGTCCGAATGGACTGGGCGTTTTGCCTTCGAGCCTCCCAAAAACAAGAAACCCCGCGGCAGCTTGAGGGCCACCGCGGGGCGATTGTGAGGCTTGGGCTCTCTAGACGTACCGATTGATCTGGTTTTCCAGCATCTCTTGCTGGCCCGAGCGTGGCTTGGGATCGATGTTTTGCTTGAGCACGCGGTCGGAGAGCTGACCGAGGTCGAGCTTGCGATCCATGATCTCCTTGCCAAGGCCGCTGTTCCAGCCTTTGTAGCGGGCGTCGATGGCGCCCTGCACTTTGCCATCCTCGGTCATCTTGTCCGCGATGAGCAGGGCGCGCGCGAGAACGTCCATGCCGCCGATGTGGGCGTGGAAAAGGTCGGCCAGGTCGATGCTCTGGCGGCGCACCTTGGCGTCGAAGTTGAAGCCGCCGGTCTTGAAGCCGCCGGCCGCGACGATGTGGCGCAGGACCAAGGCCATCTCGCCCGCGTCGTTGGGGAACTGATCGGTGTCCCAGCCGAGCAGGAGGTCACCGCGGTTCATGTCGATGCTGCCGAACAGGCCGTTGGCCACGGCGTAGGCCACCTCGTGCTCGAAGGTGTGCCCGGCCAGGGTGGCGTGGTTGTTCTCGATGTTGAGCTTGAAGTCGTCGCTGCTGAGCCCGTAGCGCTGGAAGAACGCGTACACGGCGGCGGAGTCGTAGTCGTACTGGTGCTTGGACGGCTCGCGCGGCTTGGGCTCGATGAGCAGCGGGCCCTTGAACCCGATCTTGTGCTTGTACTCGCACACCAGATTCATGAAGCGGCCCATCTGATCGAGCTCGCGCTTCATGTCGGTGTTCACCAGGGACTCGTAGCCCTCGCGCCCGCCCCACAGCACGTAGTTCTCGCCGCCCAGCTTCTGCGTGACGTCGAGGGCCTTCTTCACCTGCGCGGCTGCGTAGGCGAATACCTCGGGGTCGGGGTTGGTGGAGGCGCCCGACATGAAGCGGGGATTGGAGAACATGTTGGCCGTGCCCCACAAGAGCTTCACGCCCGTGCGCTGCTGGTGCGCGGCGAGCACGTCGACCATGCGGTCGAGGAGGTCATTGCTCTCGGCCAGCGACTTTCCCTCGGCCACCACGTCGCGATCGTGGAAGCAGTAGTAGGGATTGCCCAGCTTCTGGAAAAACTCGAAGGCCGCAGCGGCCTTCTGCTTGGCCAGCTCCAGCTTGTCGCCGTCACCATGCCATGGGCGCCCGAACGTCGCATCGCCGAACGGATCGCCGCCGGTGCCACAGAAGGTATGCCAGTAGCAGACGGCGACGCGCAGTTGCTCGTCCATGCGCTTGCCGCGCACGACGCGGTTCTTGTCGTAGAAACGGAAACCAAGCGGACTCTGGGAATCCGGACCTTGGTACTGAATCGGTTCGATGCCGGGGAATGTTGGCTGTGCCATGGGATCCTTTCTGACGTTTGAAATGGGAACCCTGAAAGGGTTCCCATGCCCTCCCGCGATGGTCCGCAGCCGGCAGAGCCGGCTGGCTTCCCACGCGGTCAGGCGGACTGTTCTGACAAAACCTCTTTGATGTGCCGCTCGAACGTGGCGCCTAGCTGCTGGTAAATAGGCCGCGCACGCGCATCCGGCTCGACAGCCAAGGTGCGATCGGGCGGGGCAAATTGCCCGTACAAATCGTGCCATGCCAATCCTCCCACGCCCTGCGCGGCACGCAAGGCGCCTCCCAGGGCGGACGAGTTGGAGACCGAGAGCGGCATGATGGTGGCCTGGAACACGTCGGCCAGCACGCGCAGGAGGCCGCGATTTCTCGACGCGCCGCCCGTAACCAGGACGGTCGTCATGGCCTCGCCGATCCAGTCGGAATGCAGGCGCATGCTGAGCGCCTGTGCCTCGACCACGGCGCGCGCAGCGGCCGGCCCATCCTTCCCGGCCACGAACGCGTTGCTGCCAAACCAACGCGGCGACGCCTTGAGCACGCGCGGCGTAATCTCGGGAACGAAATACGGCAGCAGCATGTTGCCGTCATTGCCCGGCTTGGTCTTGTCGACGATGGCGCTGGCAAAGTCATCCCAGGACAGGCCAAAACGGCGGGTGATCTCCTCGCGCGCCAGCGAGCCGTTCGAGAAGCAGGCCAGGGACATGAAGCCGCCGGCCGGGTTGCCGAACACGCTGCCGTAACCGCGTGGGTCGGTGCGCTTCGCGGCCATGGCCGTGAACACGGTGTCGCTCGTGCCGAGGCTGATCACGGCGGTGCCGGGCTTGCCGGCGCCCATGCCGATGAGGCTGCTCGGGTTGTCGCCGGTGAACGCGACGATCTTGGTGCCGGGGGCGAAGCCGTACTTCTTCACGAAGTAGCCCGCGATCTCGCCGACCACGGTGGTGCTGGCCACCGGCTTCTTCAGCTTCGCGCGTAGCCCCGGAGCCGTCGCGTCGAGCAGGGCATCGCTCCAGTCGTTCCGCGCGAGATCGAGAAGATTCATCCCCGCGCCATCGCCGAAATCGATGCTGGCGCTCTTGCCCACGAGCAGCGAGGCGATGAACGAGCTGACGAGGTGAATCTCCGCCGTGCGCTGCCACTCGGCCGGGCTGGTCTTGAAAAAGCGGCGGATCTGCGGCCCGGTGAAGCGCAAAGTCGCGGGTGAGCCCGTGATGGCCGCGACCTGCTCGTCGCCGCCCGCGGCACGGGCGATCTCGGCGCATTCGGCGCTGGTCGAGCTGTCCATCCAGATGGGCGAGGTGGCGCGCGCGAGCAGCGGTTTGACCTGCTCGTGAAGGGGCGCAGACGTCGACCAGTCACCGACTGCGTCCAGCGACTTGGCAAGATAGACCGACCCGTGCTGCTGGCCGGCCCCGCTGATGCCACGGATCAGACTTAGATCCACGCCCGCGCTCTTCAGGTCTTGCAGAACCAGCTCGAGCGCCTCGACCCACATCAGGGGATCCGAATGCTTGACTGACGCATCCTGGTTGACCAGGAAGCCCTTGGGCGACTTGTACCGTGGCAGGCGCTCGCCGAAGCTCACGCTTCGGTCGAGCACCACCTTGCCCGTGTCCGTGTCGATGAGCAGCGCCGAAAGACTCTGCGTGCTCGAATCCAGTCCCAGGTATTGCGGCATGGCTTGCTTCCCGTCCTTGTGCTTCGTCGTTGTTGCGAGTGACCTGCGGCGAGCTGACTAGCCCTTCATTTCCTCGAGCTCTTTGCCCTTGGTCTCGTGGATGAACTTGAGGATGAAGAAGATGGAGATGATGGCACACACCGTGTAGAGGCCATACGCACCGCCGAGGCCGACACCGGCGAGCAGCATGGGGAAGGTCATGGTGATGCCGAAATTGGAGAGCCACTGGGCCAAACCGCTGATGGCCAGCCCGGAGCCGCGGATCTGGTTGGGAAACATCTCGCCCAGCATGACCCACATGACCGGGCCCCACGAGAAGTTGAAGAGCATGACGTAGAGGTTCGCCGCCACGAGCGCGATGGGCCCCGCGCTGCCGGTGAGCTGAAGGGAGCCATTCGCGCTGTGCGCGGTGCCGAAGACCACGGCCAGCACGCCCAGGGTGATGCCCATGCCAATCGAGCCGATGAGCAGAAGTGGCTTGCGCCCTACCCGGTCGATGAGTGCGGTGGCGAAGAAGCAGGCCAGGATGCTGACCCCACCGCTGATGACGTTGATGAGAAGCGCGTCGCTCTCCTTGAAACCGGCGGAGCGCCACAACACCGCTCCGTAGTAGAAGACGACGTTGATACCCACGAGCTGCTGGAAGCTGGCCAGCCCGATGCCGACCCACACGATGGGGCGAAAGAGCCGCTTCGAATCGAGGATGTCGGTCAGCTTGGGGCGATGGTGATCGGCGACCATGGACGCGGCGATCTCGTCGAGCTTGGACTGGGCTTCCGATGCGCCCATGAGACGGGTCAGGACCGCCAGCGCTTTTTCTTTCTTTCCGCTGGCCACCAGGAAGCGCGGGCTCTCGGGGATGAAGAGCAAAGAAAAGAAGAAGGTAATGGAAGGAATGGTCATCACCCAGAACATCCAGCGCCAGGCCTCGAGACCCAGGGCCAGCACGGCGGTCGAGCTGCCCGCGACGCGAGCCAGAACATAGTTGCTGAGGAAGGATGCGAAAAGTCCGCTGATGATGGCGATCTGCTGGATGGAAGAAAGCCTGCCGCGGTACTTCGCCGGGGTCACCTCGCTGATGTAGGCGGGCGCGAGCACGCTGGCAGCGCCGACGGCCAGACCGCCGAGCACGCGAACCATGATGAACTGGACCGAATCCTGGGCGAGACCGGCCCCGAGCGCGCTGATGGTAAAGCACACCGACGAGATGAGGAGAATGGTCTTGCGGCCGAACTTATCGGCGAGCCAGCCGGCCATGAAGGCGCCCGCGGCGCAGCCAAGTAGGATGCTGGCGACGTTGAAGCCAGTCCCAGCCGAGTCCGAGTGGAAGGCCTTCTGCAAGCCCTCGACGGTTCCGTTGATCACCCCACTGTCGTAGCCAAACAGAAAGCCCCCGATGGTGGCAACCAGCGTGATGAGAACAATGAAGGCGAAGTTGGTCGAACCTTTTTCGGACATCGTGATCGTTCCTCTCTTGGGGATCCTGGTGTCCTGCCGCGCAGAGGCATCACGAGACAGAGCAGCCAGAATGCGGCGCAGTCTAGTCACGCCGCCGACTGGCGCACAAGCGGGGAATTTGTGCTAGTTGGCCTGCGATCCTGCCTCCAAGGGGCACGGAATCCGCCGCCTGGTGGCACTGTCCCTAAAGCAGGTTGCTCGCGAGCTCGGCCAGCTGCGAGCGCTCGCCTTTGGTCAGATTCACGTGGGCATAGATACTCTGCCCTTGCATTTTGTCGATCAAATAGGAAAGCCCGTTCGAGTGGCTGTTCAGGTAGGGGTGGTCGATCTGGAAGATATCTCCCGTGAAGACCAGCTTGGTCCCATCGCCGGCGCGCGTGATGATGGTCTTCACCTCGTGGGGGGTCAGGTTCTGCGCCTCGTCGACGATGAAGTAGATGTTCACCAGGCTGCGCCCGCGGATGTAGGCCAGCGGCGCGATGACCAGCTTTTCCTCGTCGAGCATCTCGCGGATGCGCTTGTGGCGAGCATCGGTTACCCCCCACTGGTTCTGGATGACGCCCAGGTTGTCGTACAGGGGTTGCATGTACGGGTCGAGCTTGGACTGGATGTCGCCGGGCAGGTAGCCGATGTCCTTGTTCGACAAGGGCACCACGGGCCTGGCCATGAAGATCTGGCGGTACTCCTTCTTGTGCTCCAGCGCCGCGGCCAGCGCCAGCAGGGTCTTGCCCGTGCCCGCCTTGCCCGAGATGCTGACCAGCTTGACCTCGGGGTTGCTGAGCGCGTTCAAGGCGAAGGCCTGCTCGGCGTTGCGCGAGGTGATGCCATAGGCGGTCAGCTTGTCCACCCGGCGGACCACCGAGCGGTCGCTGTCGTAGGTGGCCAGGGCCGATTTTTTGCCGTTGCGGATGATGAGATACTCGTTGGGCCGGAGCGGCTCCTCGAAGCGGAGGTCGCTCTCGTTGATGGTGAACGGCTGGGTGTACATGCGGTCGACCAGCGGCCCGTCGACGTGCTCCTTGAGGCGAATCCCCGTGTACATCGAGGCGATGTCCTTGACGTGGTCGTTGCGGTAGTCCTGCGCCGTCAGCCCCAGGGCCTTCGCCTTCATGCGCAGGTTGACGTCCTTGCTGACCAGAATGATCTCCCGGCGCACAAACTGGCGCGAGAGCCGATAGGCGACATTCAGGATCTCGTGATCGGGCGTGCGCGTCTCGAAGGCCGCGCGCAGATCCTCGTGGTACTCGCCACCGACCTTGACAATGAGGTTGCCCAGTCCCTTGCCGATCTGCACACCCTTGCTGAACAGTGGCTGCTGCGCCAGAGCGTCGACGGCGCGCACGAACTCGCGGGCGTGAAAGTTGAGCGACTCGTTGCCTTTCTTGAACCCATCCAGCTCTTCGAGCACGGTGATGGGAATGACGATGTCGTGTTCCTCGAACTGATACATGCATTTGCTGTCGTGAAGGATGACGTTGGTGTCGAGCACGAACATCTTCTGCTTCCGGGCAACTGCCATCGCGAGGGATCTCCTTCCGCCTTACCTCTAGGATGATGAAGAACCCTGGTTTGATTCGCAAGTTGTTCGACTGCACAACTTTGGAACATTCCCCGTGTCGAGGAGCTTGGCTGGCGACCAACTTGGGCAGACAATGGACGAGCCCGTTCGCGAGAACCGGCGGAGGGAGCGTCATGGGCAAGACGAAGATTCTGAGTTTGACCGTGCTCGGCGTCCTGATCGGCGCAAACCATGGTTGTAGCAGCGGAAACGCCGCTCGCCAGAACAGCGGAGGCTCGCCCTCGACGGGAGGTGCGACGTCCACTGGCGGAAACGTCGGCCTGGGCGGTACGCCTGGTTCAGGGGGTACGCCGGCCAGCGGGGGCCGGTCGGGCGCGACCGGGGGCACGCCGGGTACCGGGGGGTCGAAAGGAACGGGTGGAACGACCGCCACCGGTGGGAGGACCGGATCCGGTGGTGCGAAAGGGTCCGGCGGCGCGCCCGCCGCCGGTGGCATGACGAGCCCGGTCGATGCGGCCTCCGGAGGCGCGACCGGAACCGGCGGAGCCCAGTCGACCGGGGGAGCCCAGTCGACCGGCGGAGCCCAGTCGACCGGGGGAGCGACCGGCGCGACCGGCGGCTCGACCGGCAGTGTCGATGGCGGTGCCTCGACAGGCGCCTGGTCCATGGGCTACTACGCGAGCTGGGCGGCCGACCAGTATCCGATCTCCGAGATCGAGTGGTCGGGGCTGACCCACATCGCCATGGCGTTCTACCTGCCAAGCCAAGACGGTTCCATGGCCCTCGCCGGTGGCGATGCCAAGCTGGCGACCGATCTCATCGCGGCGGCCCATGCCCATGGCGTGAAGGCCATCGCCTCCATCGGCGGCTCCGATTCGCAGGCTGTTTTCCAGCAGGCGACGGCGAGCGCAACCGTCGCCACCTTCGCCGCCAACCTGGTCTCGCTGCTGACGACCACGGGTTACGACGGCATCGACATCGACTGGGAGCCGATGGACAAGACCGACGAGCCTGCGGTGATCGACCTCGCCAACCGCATCCGCAACGCGAAGCCAAGTGCTTTGCTGACCATTCCTATCGGTGAAATCAACGTCAACCTGGGCGCCGATCTGTCGGGCTTCGCCGCCATCGCCGCCGCCTACGACCAGCTCAACATCATGTCCTACGGCCAGGCCGGCGCGTGGCAAGGCTGGAAGAGCTGGCACTCGAGTGCGCTCTACCAGACCGACTCGGCCACGCCCACGTCCATCGACTCGACGGTGAAGCTGTATCTCGCGGCGTCGGTCCCCGCGGCCAAGCTCGGCATCGGCATCGGCTTCTACGGACTTTGCTACTCGGCGCCCGTGACCGGCCCCGACCAAGCCTTGAACGGTTCCACGCTGGTCGCCAGCGACGGCACGATTTCCTACGCCAACATCATGACCGAGTACTACAGCGCCGACGCTCGCCAGTGGGATGGGCTGGCCCGTGTCCCCTACCTGTCTTTCACCTCGGCGCACGCGCCCGACGGCTGCACCTACATTTCCTACGACGACGAGCAGTCCATCGCGGAAAAGGGTGCCTACGTGAAAGCCAAGGGCTTGGGCGGCGTCATCCAGTGGGAGCTGAACGAGGGCTATCTCTCGTCGGCGCCGGCCGGTCAACGCAACCCCCTGCTCAAGGCCATCCACGATGGCGTCCTGCAATGATCGCGACACGGTTCGGGAGTAACATTCTTGCCATGCGGATGGCCAAGGTGATGCTGGTGCTCGGGTTGGGATTGGCGTCATGCGTGGCGGGCGGGTGCTCGAAATCGACTAGCGCTGGCAAGGACACTGGTGGCCAGGGCGGCGCGCCGGGAACGGGTGGAGACCGGGCCGCTGGCGGCATCATCGGCGCGGGCGGCAGGGCCTCGGGTGGTGTCACGGGTAGCGGCGGTCGTGTTGGATCGGGTGGCGCCGGACAAGGCGGGGCAGACGGCGGCATGTTGCCCGAAGCCGGTGGCGCGCAGAGCTGCGACGGCGGCGCTTGTGACACCATTCCGACCGGTCTTCTCGACCCAACCCGCACCACCACGTGGAATCCAGGCATTCTGACCGACGGTCAACTCCAGCTCCCGCTCGGCGTCGACGGATTGCCGGTGCGGACGACGGTGTGCTCCAGCCCCAAGCCCGGCGACGATCTTAACGCGGCGATTAAGGCCTGCCCCGAGGGCCAGGTCGTCAAGCTGGCCGCCGGGACCTACACCATCTCGACGGTGGTGACGCTGAACAAGGGCGTGGTTCTGCGTGGCGCGGGCTCGCAAGGCGCGGCCAAGGGCGGCACCACCATCGTCAAGTCGGGCGGCGAAACCGCGCTGGCCATCGGCACGGCCTACGATCAGGCTTGCTACGGCAGCGACTATGGCACGGCCTACGCGCTGACCGCCGACGCGGTCAAGGAAACCGCCACCGTCACCTTGGGCGCGAATGCCGGCAAGCTCGCCGCGGGCGACCTGGTGCTCATCGATCAGGTGGACGACTCGACCGTCCAGGAAGGCGACTGCACCTTCTTCAAGCGCGTCGACAAACGCTCGGTCAGCGAACGCTCGGAAGTGGCCAGCGTCGACAGCGCGAGCGGCACCATCACCTTGAGCTCGCCTCTGCACTGGACCTTCAAGTCCGCGTCGCCATACCTCGCGCAACTCGAAAAGACCAGCGATCCCGTCGTGCGCTGGGCCGGCATCGAAAGCCTGGCGATTCAAGGCGGAACCAACCCCGGCTACGACGGTCAGATGGCGGGTGGCATCGATGTGTCGAACGCGGCCTACTGCTGGATCAAGGACGTGCAAACCGACGGTACCATCGGCGGCATGCACGTCTCGCTGACCAGCACCTTCCGCACCGTCGTACGCGATTCCAACTTCCACCACTCGGCCGACTACGGTTTCGGCCACGACTGCTACGGCATCGTCCTGCGCTGCGGAGCGGCCGACAATCTCATCGAGAACAACATCGTCCGCTACATGAACAAACCGATCCTGTTCAACGTCTCGGGTGGCGGCAACGTCATCGGTTACAACTACGCCGACAATTCCTGGGCCGATCCCCCGGCCTGGCAGGAGGTCAACATCGATACCCACTGCTCGTTCCCGCACATGGAGCTGATGGAAGGCAACTACGCCCCCCACATGGGCGCGACCATCACGCACGGCAATGCCGGCTACCTGACCTTCTTCCGTAACTATTCCTCGAGCCAGTTCGCGCCGCCAGCGGTGGCCAATGCCACCGACGAGCAGACCGGGAACATCACCGCCATCCAGCTCGACACCGGCGACCTCGACATGACCGTGATCGGCAACGTGCTCGGCAGCTCGGCAGCGACCGACCTCGGCACCGCGCCGTTGAGCAAGAACTACATCGCCGACGGTTCCGAGTCAGGCGCCATCTTCGACTTCGGGGCCAACGGCAAATCCGACGTCTCGTACACCAGCCTGTGGCTGCACGGCAACTACGACACCGTCAACAAGAGCGTGGTGTGGAGCTCGTCCATCACGACGCACGCCCTGCCCGCCTCTCTCTATTTGGCAGCGCAGCCGGCGTGGTGGCCCGCCGGAACCGCTTGGCCCTGGAGCGGCTCCGACCTGTCCCCCATGGTTGGTACCTTGCCGGCCAAGGCGCGCTCCGATCAGCTCGGGCCCTAGGAGCCTGTTGCACATAGCCTCCAAGCGTCGCGGGACGGGCGGGGCGGGGCCGTCTGCGGCGTCGCCGCTCGCTTGAATACCGCCAGTATTCGGCGCTTCGCTGCTCCTTGCATCCGGCCCCGCCGCGTTCCGTCCCGCTCGGTCCGGCTATGCGCAACAGGCTCCTAGCCAGCGCGAGCCGCGATGTCGCCGGCCACCTGTCGGCGGGCGAGCGCCACCACGGCGTCCGCCCAGACCGGCGTGGCGTTGAGCGACGGCACCAGGGTCAGGCGCTCGCCCCCGGCCGCGACGAATTGGTCCCTGGCGCGCATCCCGATTTCCTCGACTGTCTCCAGGCAGTCGGCGACGAAGGCCGGCGAGAACACCACCAGGCGCTTCTTGCCCTCGGCCGCCAGCTTGGGAATGACGACATCGGTGTAGGGGTGAATCCACGGCGTGCGTCCCAGGCGCGACTGAAAGCTCACGCTCCATGAGCCTTCGCCCAGGGCAAGTCGGCTTGCCAGGGCACGCGCGGTGGCGAAACACTGGGCGCGGTAGCAGGCGCGATTGGCGGGGCCGATGCGGTCGCAGCAGTCGGCTTGGGCCAGGCAGTGTCGGCCGGTCGCATCAGTCTTGCGCATGTGCCGCTCGGGCAGGCCGTGAAAGCTCATCAGGACGTGATCGGGATTCTCTGCCTCCAGGATCGGACCACCCACGGCGGCGAAGGCGTCGATGAAGCCGGGATCGTCGTAGAAGGCGTCGACGAAGGTTAGCGTCGGCGGCGCCCACGGGCGGGCCGCGACACGGAAGACTTCCGCTACCGTGGAGCCCGTGGACGACACGGCGTACTGCGGATAGAGCGGAAAAGCCACCACGCGGTCGACGCCGGCGCCGCGCAGCTTCTCCAGCGCCGAGGCAATGGACGGACTCTGGTAGCGCATGCCAAGCTCGACCGCCCAGTCCGGCCCCAAGCGCTCGCGCACGGCCCCCACCAAATCCTGGCTGTGCCAAAGCAGAGGGGATCCGCGCTCACCCCAGACCTTCCGATAAGCGGCGGCGCTCTTGCGCGGGCGCAGGGGCAGGATGATCAGATTGAGAAGCAGCCACCGCCCCACGGGATGGAGGTCCAAAACCCGCGGGTCGGAGAGGAACTGCCGCAGATAGCGGCGCACCGAGACCGGCGTGGGCTGGTCCGGGGTTCCTAGATTGCACAGCAGAAGACCGGTCATGGCGCCTGACTATCGCACAGGCCAGGTCGTGACGCAGCCCATGCTGCATTCGGGCTCAACTTCCAGCGCGAGTCACCGATGGGAATGGGTTGCTCGCAGTGAAAACGTGGAAAGGCGCAGAACGGATATGGGCGAAAATTCTCAACCGGCAGAACGGCGACGTCATCCTCGAATCTTCCTGGGCGTGCCCGTGCGCGTGCACTACGCCGGCGTTCCCCGGTCCTTGACCCTGGAGCTGTGCAACGTTTCGCTGGAGGGCAGCTACTTCCACACCACCGGTCCCAAGCCCCGCCGTGGACAGTGGGTGGCGTTCGGATTCGTCACGGCCGATCTCCTGGTGTGCGCTGCCCGCGGTCGCGTCGTGCGCATCGACGACGACGGATTCGCGTTGCTGCTGGAGGGCACGAATTCCTCCTTCGAAAGCTTCGTCGCGGACATCTCCGGCCCCTTCCTGCGTGCCGCCTAGTCGCGTACCCCAGGCACGAGCATGCTGCCATCGGGGCAAACCCGTGCTACATGCCAGGTGTGGACACGGACGCGATCGATTCCCACGCACGCACGTCGGCCCTTGGCGCCATCGCATTCGGCCTGTTCGCCTGCGGAACCACCACCGCCCCGGCCGTCACTTCTCAAGCGGCCCGTGAGGACGCCATCGCGGCGGGACCGCCGCGGGCCATTCCCAGCGACATTCCATTCGAGTCGCTCGAAGGTCCGTACTGGGTAGCGAGCGACGGCTACCTGATCTTCTCCGATGTCGTCGAGAAGAACGGAGCGGCGGCCAGGATCTACCGTTACGATCCGCCCTCCCGCGCGTTCTCCACGGTGCCCTACCCTGGATCGCCCATCAGCACCAACGGCCTGGCGGTGGATGCCGATGGACGCTTGCTGGCGTGCGAACGCTGGAACGGCGCCTTGGCGCGCGTGTCTCGGGGCAAGCACCAGACGTTGGCCGGGCACGCTCCCGACGGACAGGCCTTGAACGCGCCCAACGACCTCACGGTTCGGCGGGACGGAAACATCTATTTCAGCGATACGACGTGGGGCGCCCGCCCAGGCACCCACGCCCCCACCGCGGTGTATCGCGTGTCGCCAGAGGGCGCCCTGTCCGTGGCGTTTCGGGTCGACATGCCCAACGGGGTGCTGCTTTCTCCCGATGGCAACACCCTATACGTGGGCAGCGACACCCAGGATCGCCTGTGGCGATTGCCGGTCGCTGCCGACGGCAGCGTGGGCGCCCCCGAGCCCTTCGGCGATGCCAAGGACGATCCGCGTGCTCGCCTGCACGTGCCCGACGGCCTGTGCGTCGACGATCGCGGGCGGGTCTACGTGACCAACAACAGCGCCGAGGCGAGCGCCATCGTGGTGCTCGACAGCGCGGGCCGTTTCGTGGAGCGCATTCACCTCCCCGCGCCGCCCTCGAACTGCACCTTCGGCGGCGCCGACCGCCGCACGCTCTACGTGACCACCCTGCACGCCCTCTACGAGGTGCCCATGACGACACCAGGATTGCCGTGACATGAACAAGCAGTTCGGCAACGACGACCGCGCGCTGTCGGATTACGTGGCCCGAATCTACGCGCCCGAGGACGAGGTCCTGCGCGAGATCCGCGAGCGCTCGACGCGCGCGGGTTTGCCGGACATCCAGCTCGCGGCGCTCGACGCGCGACACCTCGAGATCCTGGTGCGCGCCTGCCAGGCCCGCCGCGCCGTCGAGATCGGCACCCTCGGTGGCTATTCAGGCGTGTCGATCTTGCGCGGCATGGGGCCTCATGGCGTCCTTCACACCGTCGAAATCGATCCCGAGCACGCCCAGATCGCGCGTGAGAGCTTTCGCAAGTCCGGCTTCGGCACCCGCGCGCACGTGCACGTGGGCGCCGCCACGAAGGTGCTGCCCCGCCTCAGGCGTCATGCGCCCTTCGACCTCTGCTTCATCGACGCCGACAAGGAGGGCTACCCGAACTACCTGGACTGGGCCGCCCACAACCTGCGGCCCGCCGGCCTGGTCGTTCTCGACAACGCATTCCTCTTCGGCCGGCTGGCGAAGAAACCAATCGGAAAGGCCGTTGCGGAGATCGCGGCAATGCAGAAGGTGCACGAGATGCTCGCCCACGACGGACGATTCCGCGCCACCGTGTTTCCCACGGGCGAAGGGCTGGCGGTCGGGGCGAGGATCTAGCAGCCCGTGGTGAAAGTCTCCGCGTCGCCGTTCGGGCGGATTCTGGGCCGTCTGCGGTGTCGCCGCTCGCTTGAATACCTCTAGTATTCGGCGCTTCGCTGCTCCTTGCATCCGGCCCGAATCCGCTCCGAACGGCTCGGTCCGACTTCCACCACGGGCTGCATCAGCAAAGTCCGCGCGGCGACGACCAAGCTCACCCGAGCTGAATCGGTGATGGGTACGCCGGACTACATGTCTCCGGAGCAGGCGTTGGGCGCTATCGACGAGATCGACGAACGCACCGACCAGTGGGCCCTGGCGTGTATCACCTGGGAGTGTCTTTCGGGCCGCGCGCCCTTCATCGGCGAAAATGTTCCGTCCCTTTTGTTCCAGGTCGTACACGAACAGCCGCCGCCGCTCGCGCCAAAGGTTCCTGGCCTTTCGCCCGAGGTCGAAGAAGTCCTTCTTCGTGCGCTTTCCAAGAAGAAGGCCGACCGCTTTCCCAGCGTGAGCGCCTTTGCCGCCGCGATCTAGGCAGACCCGTTGAAGCGCTGAGCGCTTT
This sequence comes from uncultured delta proteobacterium, assembly GCA_963824555.1. Lineage (GTDB taxonomy): Bacteria > Myxococcota_A > Polyangia > Fen-1088 > Fen-1088 > Fen-1118. The sequence continues at coordinate 429,190 of CAWGPW010000017.1, forward strand.
CGAGAAGTTCGTCGGTCTTGCGTCCGATGCCTCGACGAGCGTGCTTGAAGATGCCCAGATCTCCATCGAAGCCTTGCGAAAGAAGCTGGGACAACTTCGCATCGAGTGCACCCTTGCTGGCGCGGAGGTCAGCATGGATGGCAAGAGCCTCGGACAGACACCTTTGCCAGGCACCATCTGGGCCACACCTGGCCGCCACCAGATCATCGCCACGCGCCCGGGCGCTCCGATTGTCATCGAGACCCCGGAAGCTCAGGGCAGGCACGCTCCAGACGGTCGTCATTCAAATGCCCAAAGGGGCGCTGCCCGTCTCGGCGGCACCTTCCCAGCTCGGGGCAGTGCCTGTCCATGCACAGGCGAAACAAGCTCCGCAAGCTCGGCCGGGTTGGTGGCTGGAAAGGAGATGGACCTGGGTAGCCGCCGGGTCGGCCGTGATGCTGGCGGGCTCGGCCGCCCTCGTCGGCGGGCTCGCCAACTCGAGGTTCAACGACCTGAAGAAATCTTGCGGAAGTACCAGCGCGACTGGGGCAGGGTGTAAGAACAGCGACATCGATTCTCTCCAAACGCGCATGACAACGGCCAATGTTTTGTGGGGTCTGGCCGGAGCAGCAGCGGTGACGGCCGGGGTCTTGTTCTTCGTCGAGGACCACGCTGTCGTGGTTGCGCCGATGCTGGGTGAAAGCAACGGCATGTTCGCCAGGGTGGAGCTCTAATCATGAAGACGACGTACGCATTTCGTAGCAAGAGTCTTCCGTCCGGTGTCGTCGTCACCGTCCTGGGCATGATGAGTGCGAGCTGTACGTTCGATCACAACGAGCTTCGCGCTCGATCGGAAGGCATCGACGGCAGCATCGATGGCGGCATCGACGCTAGCGTGGGCGGCAACGATGGCGTTGACCGCGTGGACTCCCCCGCGGTCTACGACACGGGTGCCATGGACGTCGAGAACGATTATCCGACCATCACCTGTCCTTCCACGACGGCAGGGGTTGAAATCCTCTGCGGCGGCCTCTGTATCAATCCAGCCACCGACATGACCTACTGTGGGGCAAGTTTCGGATGTGGTGAGAGTGGTATGGGCAGCGCCGGTACGCCTTGTCCAGGCGATAGTATCTGCAATGCCGGCAGGTGCTCGACCAGGTGTGGAGTCAACAGCACAGCGTGCGTCGCGCTTGATGGTGGATATCCTTATTGTGCCAATACGCAAACCGATAACGCCAATTGCGGAGCGTGCGGCAATGTCTGTGGGGACGGAACGGCTTGTTTAAATGGAGTGTGTGCGGTCACCTGCGGCGCAAGCGCCACGCTGTGCTCTTTGGACGGCGGGTCAGGGTATTGCGCCAATCTTCAGACCGACAACAACGACTGCGGCTCTTGTGGAAACCAATGTGTCGCAGGTGGCACGGGCGTGAGCACTTGCAGGAACGGAACCTGTGTGTGGCAGGATGTGACCTTCTCCAGCCTCATCTTTCCCAATTCCAACGCTCTCGGTTGGACCGTTCCGCGTCCGGTGACCTTTGGCATTGCAACTGCGTCAGCCGCGACCATTTACTACACGACCGACGGCAGCACGCCCAGCAAGGGAGCCACAGCGACGACAGCGGTCACGGCCAGCACAGGCCCTACCTATGCCTTCGTGACCGTTCCCGGCACAGCGGGCGTGGCGTCGCAGACGCTATCTTGGTACGCCGATTTTGGGACGTCTCGGGAGGCCGTTCGATCGATCGCTGTAGTCGTCAACGGTGACTACAGCCATTGGGGGGGGATCTTTGACAATTTTCGGCTTAATGGAGCTGGCCCCATCGCAGTCGTGAGCAAGGGCGCGGCTTTAACGGGGACTTGCCACGAAACAGTGTGGAATGGTTCCTCTGGAACGAGTAGCGCCATCTTGACGACCGACGTAGGATTGGACGGCGTTAGTGTCAGCAAGGACGGCCCTTGGGTCGATTGTATCATGGGCACGGGAGGCTCATCGGGGCCCACCGAGGTCGCCTCGCGAGCATTTTCGTTCAAGGCGCCAAGTCAGTCGGGAATGTATTTCTTTCGACAACGAACCGCGGCGGACTATCAGTGCAATTACGCTACTGATGCTGCCAGTGTCGGCAACGTCCCAGTTGGCCTGGTCGTCGTCAATTGAGATGTCCGGCAGGTAGGAGGAACAAGCACCATTTTCCCCTCGCCGAAAAATGTCCGACAACCGAGATTCCGTAACCTACATATCCCACGCGCCCAACCGATGCCCGATGCCCTATACCCAGTGGCCTTCGTGCCCTGAGAAATCCGCATCCGGCATCATTTGACTGGCATGGGTCGAGGCGTCAGCGCGTCATGAGGGCACTGGAAATCGTCATCCCATGCCACCGGCACCGAGACCGTCGCGGCTGGTTGCGGGCGCGACGAGAAAGCGCCGACCGAGGTCGCGCCCTGGCGGTTGCGAAGGTAGGGTAGCTTTGGACAGACCCGCGGAGAATCGGCCGGGGTCGCAGCGCGCCAGCGCCTGGGCCATGACCTGTGAAAACTCAAGCGTGTCCTCCCAGGTCGCGGCAGGGGTCAGGGTGGACGCTTCCGCGCCACGGTGTTTCCCACGGGCGAAGAGCTGGCGGTCGGCGTGAAGGTCTAGCCAGCTCCTTCTTTGCCGAGCTACGGCTTGCCGTTGTCGGGCCGACAACGCTCACCGGCTGGATAGTCGGGATGGTAGTGGTGGGGCCTGGGGCGACTGACGCACCTCAGACACTGGGCCCGTTCCCCCGCGGCTGCCGTCCCAGGCAACCGTTCACACTGCGCTGCGGTTCGAGACTCGTGCCCATTCGAATGGGCACGTGCCATGCCAGCAAAACCCGTGAAGATCGCGAGCGCCAAAGCGGATGAAAACAGAATGATACGAGTTTGCACTTGAAACCTCCTGTTCAGATGCACCTTGGACGCTGGCCGATGGATTCTATTCAGAATGACGATGCACGCTGGAATTCACAGTGCTCGTGGCGCGTGGCGAGGCAAGATCAAGGGGTCAACATGTCCAAAGGCACGCGCATCGTTCTTCCCCTCGCCCTCGCCGCCGGCTTTACACTTGGGGCGTTGCACTTCCTGCCCAGACTGGCGTCCTTGGCGTTCATCATCCGCGTGGCCAAACACGAGGGTCTGCTGCTGCGCCTGGCGCAGCTCGGCATCCGGTCGATTCAGGAGGGCCCTATCGCCGCCGTCGTCACCCGCCACGGCCCGGTCGAGACGCGGCTCTATCGGCCCGATCGGCCCGCGCGCCGAACCGCCATCCTGGTGCCCGGTATCCACATGGATGGCATCCGCGAAGAGCGGTTGGTCGGTCTGGCACGGCAGCTGGCAGCCTCGGGACTGCAGGTTCTCACGGTGGCACCGCCCGATCTCACGCGCTACCGACTCTCGACGCGGAGCACGGACGAGCTGGAAGATGTCATCGCCTGGGCATCCGCCCGAGCCGATCTGGCCCCCGACGGGCGTGTGGGAATCATGGGCTTCAGCTTTTCCGGCGGGCTGGCGCTGGTGGCGGCCGGCCGGCCGGCGGTGCGAGAGCGCGTCGCCTTCGTGCTTTCCTTGGGCGGGCATGGCGATCTTGCCCGCGTGCTCCGCTACCTCTGCCTAGGCACCCCCGATCCCGTGGATGCGCAAGCGCGGGACATGGTGACGGGTGGCGAGGCCATCCACATCCCCAAGCCGAACGACTACGGTGCGGTAGTCGCCTTGTTGAACCTTGCGGATCGCGTGGTGCCGGCCACGCAAGTCGCGGGGCTCGACGACGCGGTGACGCTGTTCTTGCGGGCGTCCAGTATCGATCGCGTCGACCCGGCCGTGGCCAAATCCATGTTCGCCAACGCCCGCCAGCTGGGCGAGGCGTTGCCCGAGCCGGCACGCACGCTGATGGGTTACGTGAACGACCGCGACGTCGGCAAGCTCGGCCAGGCGCTGACGCCAGTCCTGGCTGGACTCGACTTGCCGGCGGGACTTTCGCCCGAGCGCTCGCCGCTTGCCACCGCCCCCGTGTTCCTGCTTCACGGGGCCGACGACTCGGTCGTGCCGGCCTCCGAGATGCTGCCGCTGGCGCGCACCCTAGGGCACGCGACGCGGGTCCGCGCCTTCGCCAGCCGGCTGATCACGCACGCCGAAGTAAGCCGTAGTGCCGCGTTGGCCGAGATGTGGAGTTTATCCGGCTTCTGGCAAGAGCTCATGGCGCAGTAAAAATGGTGCGCTTCCGTCACTTGCGCAGATAATGGCAGGTGTAGCCGTCCGGGTTCTTCTGCAGGTAATCCTGGTGATAGCCCTCGGCCGGGTAGAAGCCCGACAGGGGCACGATCTGGGTGACGACCTTGGCCGACCACTTGCCGGATTCGTCCACCTCGGCCTTCACCCGTTCGGCGATCGCTTGTTGTTCGGCATCGTGAAAGAAAATGGCCGACCGGTACTGGGTTCCGAGGTCGTTGCCCTGGCGATTGGGCGTCGTCGGATCGTGCAGGCGGAAAAAGGTGCGCAGGATCTCTTCGTAGGAGAGCACCCTGGGATCGAAGACGACCTGCACGGCCTCGGCATGGCCCGTGCGCCCGGTGTGAACCTGGTCGTAGTCGGGTTTATCGGTGGTTCCACCCGTGTACCCCACGACGCTTTCGAGCACGCCGGGAAGTTGGCGTATCAGCTCTTGAACGCCCCAGAAGCAGCCGCCTGAAAAGGTGGCGATTTCCTTGGTGCGTGCTTCCTTGCCCGTGCCGGACGCCACGCCCAAACGGGGCAAATACTCGCCGTAGCCTTCCGCCGCCATGTGCTCGACGGGAACGAAGCGCAGCGCGGCCGAATTGATGCAGTAGCGCTGGTGGGTCGGCCCCGGCCCGTCGTCGAAGACGTGGCCGAGGTGCGAGTCGGCCCGCTTGGAACGCACCTCGACGCGCGCATCGTGAAGAGGGTCGTCGACTTTACCGACCACGCTTTCGTGCTCGATGGGCCGGGTGAAGCTGGGCCATCCCGTGCCGGAGTCGAACTTGTCCGACGAGAGGAACAAGGGCTCGCCCGAGACGATGTCGACGTAGAGCCCCGCCCGATGGTTGTCCCAGTATTGGTTGCGGAAGGGCGGCTCGGTACCGCACTCCTGGGTGACATGGACCTGCATGGGTGAGAGCTGCTTGACTCGGGCGCTCTTGTCGATCTTGTCGTCGGCCGTTTTCATCTCGGGTTCCTCACCCTTTTGGATGCCGGAGAAGCGAATCCGTCGGGAGTCGCTCGACGAAACCAGGACCCTCACGATGCCTCGTACCGTCGTGGCGGGACGCAATATCGGGCTAGGGGAACTGGCCCGCCGCCACCAACAAGTCGAGGCGCGCTTGGCGAACGGTGTCCTCGGCGATGACGACCGCGCTGTCGGCGTCTCGGGCGCGGCGTTCGGCGTCGATGACTTCGATGTTGGTCGTGGCGCCGGCGTGGTAGGCGAGGTTGGCCAGCTCCAGCGCCTGCTGCGCGAGCTCGGCGGCGGCGTTGGCCGAGCGCATGGCCTCGTCGGCGCGACGGATTTCCTCGACGGCTACGCGAATATCGGAGCGCGTCTGTCTGAGAAGCCCGTCGTACTGCGAGCGCGCCTCGGCAAGCAGGGCATCGCGTTCGCGCTTTTGCCCCACGCGGATGCCGCCCTCCATGAGCGGGAAGCTGAGCACCAAAAAGGCTTGCCAGCCGGTTTCAGGCATGGTGAGCGATGCCGGGTGCTGGAAGAACGGCTGAAACTGGCCATTGAGCGCGGGCATGAAGTCGGTCCAACTGTCCTTGCGGATCTTTTCGGCAGTAAGCGCGCGCGACTTGGAAGCCTGGACATCCTGGCGGCGAGCCGCTGCGTCGTCAAAACTTGTATTGCCGTTGGGCAGACTCACATCGTCGAAAGCGTCCACTGGTCTATCTTCGCCAAGCAGAACCCCGAGCGCCTCGCGCGCACGCGCCAACGCGGTGAAGCTCGCGGAGAACTGAGCCTGATCTGCCGCAAGCTGTTGTGCGGCTCGAACCTCGTCGACGCGGTTGCCGACACCGCCCGCGAATCGGGTGTGTGTGTAGTCATAGTGTGAGCGATCGTTGGCCACGGAACGGGCGTTGATGTCGACCTGGCGCTTGAAGGAAATGATGGCCAGGTAGGCGCGCGCCGTCGTGACCGCCAGCGTACGGCGCGTGTCTTCGCTCGTTGCCTTGGTCGACTCAAGACTCGCGGAAGCCTCCGACCATTGGGTCCAGGAACGAGGCGCAAGCAAAGGAACATTGAGCAGGAGGTTGCCAGCTTGCTGATTCTTGGCGGAAATTACGGTTGTGGAGGGCGCGGGCAAGACACGGTTCGCATCGAGACGAGTCAAGAGTCCGCTTGCCATCAGCGAAGGCATCGAACCTGCACGCGCCTCGACGAGCAGCGCCTCGGCACGCCTGATTTCCTGCTCCGCCACCACGGCGGTCGGATTGCGTGTGAGAGCGCGGCGGACCGCCTCGGTCAGAGAAATCTTTTCGGCGACCGGGCCGATTTCAGGGGCAACCTCGTCCAGTTTGGGTATCGGCGGCATGCTGAACGGCTGCTCGCCGAATGCACGCCCAGCCCAAACCGAAAGGAGAAGAACAACCATGGCAACCGCAAATCGTCGAATCACGAGACCTCTATGCATGCGCGGTTTCCCCCTGCACGTCGTCTTCATCGGGAGCTGAGCGTTTGGCGAAGCGGTCGAGGAGCGTGTAGAGCGCCGGGACCAGGAACAAGGTGAAGAAGGTCGAAACCATGAGACCGCCGATGACCGCGCGGGCGAGCGGCAGGTTGGTTTCGCTGCCCTCGCCGATACCGAGGGCCATCGGAACGAGCCCGATGACCGTTGCGATGGTGGTCATCAGGATGGGGCGCAGTCTGGTTCTGCCCGCCAAGACGGTTGCCTCGGCCAGAGGCTTGCCCCGTCGGCGCAAGACGTTGGCGAAGTCCACCAATAGCACGCCGTTCGAGACCACGATACCGACCATCATGATGATGCCCATGAAGCTGTTCACGCTGAGCTTGGTTCCGGTGAGATAGAGCGCGATGAACACGCCCGAGACGCCGAGCGGAACACTGAACATGATGACCAGGGGATCGATGAGGGATTTGAACTGACTGGCGAGCACCATATAGACGAGCGCCAAGGCCATGATGGCCGCGAAGATTAGGCCTTGGAACGCCTTCTTCTGCTCCAGGGTCTGACCACCCAGCGTGGCGGAGAACCCGTCCGGGACCGGCGTCTCGTCTACCGCATGTTGTACGGCCTCGCTGGCGGCCCCAAGGTCGGAGCCAGGGGCGATGTTGGCCGTGACGTGCACGATGCGCTGCAAGTATTTCCGGTCGATGAGCACGGGACCCGACCGGCGTTCGATGCGTGCCAGCGTGTCCACGGAAACGATGCCATTGGCCGGCGTGCGCACAAAGAGATCTTTCAAGTCCGAAACGTGCCCGCGGTCGGCATCATTCATGCGCACGTTGATGTAGTACTCGTTGCCGGTCTTGGGGTCGGTGTAGGGGATAGGGGTAATCTGGGTGTTACCAAGCAAGCCGATCAAGATGGTTTGGGCCACATCTTGCTCGGACACGTTGAGGAGACCGGCCTTCTCGCGATCCACGGTGACGTCGAACTCTGGACTATTCTCCTCGCGCGAGGATTGGATATCGACGACCGTGGGCTGCCCCTTGGCGTCGGTCAGCATGCGCATCTTGGCCATGAGTCGCTTGGCGTAGTCCGAGCCGAGATCGAAGTCGTAGCCAAGGATCTCGACATCGATGGGGGCCGCGGCGCCGAAATTGAGAATTCTCTTCACGATGCCACCGATGAAGAAATAGACCTTGGTGCCGGGCACGGCGTCGGTAAGCGCCTTGCGCACCTTTTCGGCCGCGACGACATCCGACATGGGACGATCGACGCGGGGCACCAGGTTCACCTGCAGATTGGCCGAATGGGTACCCGTGTTCGTGCTGAAGATCGCGGTACGGCCAATGGGCAGGCCCGTATCCGAAAGCACCGTCGTGTAGAGCGGGACGTCCTTGCCACCTTCCTTGATGGGCGAGAGTTGCTCCTGCACGATCTTCTCCAATCGCTGGGTCACCTGCTCCGTGCGCTCGACCCGGGTGCCAATGGGAGTCATGTAGGTGAGGCTGAACTGGGATTCGTCGGAGTCGGGAAAGAACTCGCTACCAATGAAGCGCTTGAGCGAGAGACTGCCGATGAAGAAGAGCAGAATTCCCGCGATGGTGATCGCCCGATGCGAGAGCACCCACCGTAAAATGGCCGCATAGGCGGCATCGAGCGCGTCGAAAAAACCAATGACCTTGGCCGCGAAGCGATTGGGCTTGTGCTCGGCCTTTCCCTCTTTGAGCCAGTAGTAGCAAAGCAGTGGGGTCACGGTTCGCGACACCCAGAAGCTCATGGTGAGCGCGAAGGCGATGGTGAGCGCCAGGGGCAGGAACAAGTAGCGGGCGATGCCCGCCATGAAGAGAACCGGCAAGAACACGACGATGGTCGTGATGGTCGACACCAAGATCGGCATCGCCACTTCCTGGGCCGCCAGGAGCACGGCTTGCTTCCGTTTCTGACCAGCAGCCAAATGGCGGTGGATATTCTCCAGCTCGACGATGGAATCGTCGACCAGCCGCCCCACGCCTAGCGCAAGCCCGCCCAGCGTAAAAACATTGAGCGTCTGATTGGTGAAGTAGAGCAGCATGAAGGTGGAAACGATAGAGAGCGGAATGGCGACACCGATGATGGCGGTCGCACGGAAGTTCATGAGGAAGATCAGGATCACGATGATGGCCAGCACACCCCCCTGCACCGCCTCGTGTTGCAAAGCCGCGACCGCGGAGCGGATGTAGCTCGACTGGTCGAACGAGATGTTCATCTTCACGTTGGCGGGGACGGAGCGCAGCTTGGGGATGGCGGCTCGGACGGCATCGACCGTCGCAATGGTGTTGGCCCCAGGCTGTTTCAGCACGCGCAGATAGACGCCGCGCTGGCCATTGACCCGCACGATTTCGGTTTGGTCCGCAGTCAAGTCCTCGACCTTGGCAATGTCCGAGATGCGCACCACGCCCTGCGCTTGGCCGGGATTGGCCGAGGTCGAACGAACGACCACGTTGCGCAAGGGGCCCACGTCGGGCACTTGCGTGTTGGTGAACACGTTGTAATCGCGATCCCCGGCACGCAAACTGCCGCTGGGCAGAAGCAGATTGGACGTGCGCACCGAATTGGTGAGATCGAGGATGCTAAGCCCGCGTGCGCGCATGGCACTGCTGTTGGCCATGACCTCGATCTCGCGCACCTTGCCGCCGCCCACGGAGGCGCTGGCCACGCCCTGAATGCGTTCGAGTTGCGGCTCGATGGTGTTGTAGGCCAGGTCGTAAAGCTGCTTTTCGTCGAGCGAATCGCTCGACACGGCGACGGCCAGAATGGGTATGTTGGTGATATCGAACTTGAGCACGAATGGCTGCTGAATACCCGGCGGCAAGGTATTGAGGATCTGCGCGATCCGCTGCGACACCTCGAACTGCGCGTTGTCGAGGTTGGTTCCGTAGTTGAACCAGACGCTGATGAGCGACACGCCCTGCTTTGAAGAGCTCTCGACGCGGTCCACGCCTGGAGACGCGCTCACCGCACGTTCGATGGGCTGGGTGATGGACTTCTCGATGTCTGCCGGCCCGGCGCCCGTATAGAAAGTCGCGATGCGGATGACAGGAATGGTGATGTCGGGAAAGAGATCCACCGAAAGCCGCGAGAGCGACACGATACCGAGCACGATGAGCATGAGCGACATCATCAAGATGAGAACTGGATTGCGAAGTGCGAGTCGAGTGAGCCACATGGAGGGTTACCGCGCGAGGATGAGAGATCGGCCCGAACCTAGTCTTGCTTTCCGGTCCGCTCAGCGATGGATTCAACCTTGCCAGCCTTGCCAACCTTGCCAACCTTGCTTCCCGTGCCGTTCTCGCCCGCCTTGACCTCCGCCTCCGAAGGCGCCACGGCGGCGGTTGGAGCCCCGGAGTAAGGATTCACATCCCGGCTCACCCGGACCGCGGCGCCATCGGCCAGGCCATCGGCGCCAGCAATGACGACTTCTTCCCCTGGAGCCAACCCCGATCGGACCTCGAACACTGTGCCATCGTCAAGCTCGGCGCCGGTCACGATAGTGCGGCGTTCGACCTTGGTGTCGTGGAGAACGAACACGTATTTCTGGTTGGACGAGATTTGCACGGCATTGACAGTGACGACCGGCGTGTGGGGGTGGACCTCGCGCCGAATCGCGCCGCGACCGTACATGCCCGGCCGCAGCTCGCCCGTCTCATTGGGCAACTGCACCTCGGCTTCCAACGTGCGGGTCAGCGGATCGAACGCTGGCGCAACGCGCACGACCTTGCCCAAGAAACTTCGACCGGGCACGGCGTCCAGCTCCACGTGCGCATCCATTCCGACGGCGATTCCCATGGCATCGGTCTCATTGAGGGTCAGGAACACACGCAGCCGGTCCATGCGTACCACGGTGACGATGGCGCCGCCGCCCGGCGGTCCGACCAGCGCGCCCGGATCGAGGCGCCGGGCGGAGACAAAGCCCGTGATGGGCGAGGTGATGCGTGTTTCGCCGAGCCGAATAGCCAAACCCGAAATCTGCGCCTGGGCCGAGGCCTCGGCGGACTCGGCGGAGGCCAACGCGGCGCTCGCCGACTGAAGCTCCTGTTGGCTGACCACGCCCGAGGGCGCCAGCTTGTTGGCCCGTTCGTAGTTGGTGCGGGCCAGCGCGGCCTGGGCCTTGATCTGACCGATACTGCTGCGAGCGGCGGCGAGCTGATCGGCAAGTCGCTCGGCCGCACCAGCGCCACGATCTGCCCCCGCTTCACGTGGTCGCCACGATCGACGAAGACCGCATCGACGTAGCCGAGAACCTTCGAGCCGACGTCGGCCTGCTCGAGCGGCCTCAGATCCACGGGCGAGTGCACCTCCACCGGAACGTCGCGGGCGACCACCTTGGCGACCACGACCGAGGGGGCCAGCCGGGCCTTGGAGGCACCGCCCGATTGGGCCTTGCCGCAACCCATGGCCACCAGCGCTACGAGAACGGAAAAATGGCCGGCGGCTGATAAGCATCGGTCAGCGAATTTGCCACGGACGGGGAACCACATCGTGGCAAAGACTTATTCCTGAATACGACGAAGTGCAACAGCGGCTTCCGCAGGAAAAACGGGGCCAGCTGTCGTCGACGGCCTTTCGTCCGGCGCTGGCGGCAGGGTGCGCTATCCTGGTCCCCCGTGAGATTCTCGGTTGCCGTGGTTACGCTGGCGCTCGGCGCGGGTTGTCGGAGCCCGGCTGCGGCCGTGAACGCCGGCGTGCCCCCGGTCCGAGAAACCCGCAGCAACATCCTGCGCGCCGACTACGTTGGCTCCGCGGCCTGCGCGCCCTGCCACGCGGACATCTACGCCAAGTGGAACGCCTCTCCCATGCGCAAGATGACCCGCGACCCGGACCGGGCCGAGATTCGAGCCCCCTTCGCGGGCGAAAGCTTCGATTTCAAGGGCGACCGGGCGACCATGTTCCACCAAGGCTCCTCGCGCTTCGTGCGCATGGCATCGCGCCTGGAAGGCGAGCATCTATTTCGGGTCACGCGCGTGATCGGCAACCACTACCGCGAGGATTTCGCTGGTGTCGAGCTCGCCGCGACCGCGGATGGCGTTCAGCGTGGCACCGGACCCGAGCTGATCTTGCCCGTCACCTACTACTTTCAAACCCAGGGCTACCGGCCCAAGGGCTACTCGGTGATGACCCACGAGCGTCCCGGCCTGCACGTGGGCGGCGCGTGGAACCAGACTTGCATCTTCTGCCACAACACCGTGCCCATGATCGACACCCTGCTGGGCGCCCTGGCCGGGCCATCGCCGCCCGGCTACCAGGGGGTTTTCGTCGACCGCATCCTGCCGCCCGATCGACGATTCACGTACCGGGTAACCAGCGAAGCGGCCTTTCGCAAAGCCGTCGCGAGCGAGGCGGGCTTCGTGGGAGCCGCGCTGCCGGAGCAAGCACGCGACGAGAGGCAGGTGGCGCGCGCCGGGATCCGGGCCCTGGCCAGCCACTTCGAGGGCCAACATCTCGTCGACGAGGGCATCGGCTGCGAGGCCTGTCACGGGGGAAGCCGAGAGCACGCCGCCGATCCGAGCGTGCGCACGTCGTTCGCCCCCCACTCCGATCTTCTATCCGTCGAGCCGGAGGACGGAGCGACGCCATCGCGCGCCTTGCTCATCAACCGCACCTGCGCGCGCTGCCACCAGGTGCTCTTCTCGCACTATCCCTTCACCTGGGAGGGCGGGTTCCGCCACGGCAGCAACCCGGGCGGTAGCTCGGGCACCTCGGGCGAGGCCAGGGATTTCCTGCTCGGCGGCCCCGCGCGCAACCTGGCCTGCACCGCCTGCCACGATCCCCACACCCTCGACAAACCCGAGCACCTGGCGGAGCTGGCGACCCCGGCCGGCAACCGGGTATGCCTGCCCTGCCATACGTCTCTGAGAAGTCCCGAGGCGCTCGCCGACCACGCGCACCACTTGCCGAGCGGGCCCGCCGGCTCGTGCGTCGCCTGCCACATGCCCCGCAAGAACATGGCGCTCGACTATGCCCTGACGCGCTACCACCGCATCGGGTCACCGACGGACCGCGAACGCGTGGAGAGCGACCGCCCTCTCGAGTGCGCCTTGTGCCACGTGGACAAGAGCGTGGCGACGCTGGTGGGCGACATGGAGCGCCTGTGGGGAAAGCAATACGATCGGGACAAGCTGCGCGCGCTTTACGGAGATCTCGATGGCAACGCCCTGCTCGCCACCCTCGAGCGCGGGCGCCCCCACGAACAAGTCGTGGCGGCCATGGTGCTGGCCGAGCACAAGGTGAGCGCGGCGGCGCCCGAGGTGGCACGCGTGCTCACCAGCCCTTATCCGCTGGCCCGCCGTTTCGCCGCGCAAGCGCTGGCATCCATGCTGGGCAAGCCTTGCCCCGTCGATGTCGATGCAACCGCCGTGGAAATCGAGGAGGCGCTTGCTCGCTGCGGGCTCGCTCCGACGAATCCGCGGCCGGCCGCCCGCCGGAGCCACGGGAAGGAAGATTCAGGCGACGAGGACTGACGAGCCCGACGGAACCTACGTCAGTCTGTGGCATCCTAGGGGGGTGAGGGCATCCGAATTGGCACATTGGAAACAGCGACTGCTCGCACTGCGCGCCGAGATCCTCGCCGAGGGCGACGTGGCTATCGAGCCCGTGCGCAAAGACGACGTGCGGGCGGGCAGCGACGAGGACGAACAGCCGCTCGTGGAAATGAGTCAGGTCATCGCCTCGAAACGCAACCGCGCGCGCACCGAGTCCCTTGCACGCGTGAACATAGCCTTGGTCCGCCTCGAGAACCAACCGGAGATGTTCGGACTATGCCGCGTGTGCGAAGAGCCCATCGGCAAGCGCCTGGAGGCCATGCCCTACGCCGAGCTTTGTGTCGAATGCCAGCAGACCAGCGACGGTGGGCGCAATCCTGGCCGTCGCCGACATCTACTGGATTTCAAATGAAGGAGAACGCATGAACAAAATCGATGTGGGCAAGAAGGCCCCCGCATTCACGTTGCAAGATGAGGACGGTGCCAAGGTCGCGCTGTCGAGCCTGGCCGGCCAGTGGGTCGTGCTCTATTTCTATCCCAAGGACGACACCCCCGGGTGTACCGTCGAGGCCTGCGAGTTCACCTCGGGACTTTCCCAATTCGGGAAACTGGAAGCAACCGTGCTCGGCTGCAGCCGGGATACGCCCGAAAGCCACCGCAAGTTCATCGCCAAGTACAAGCTGAAGATCAAGCTGCTCTCCGATCCCGAGCACGAGGTCATGGAGAAGTACGGCGCCTGGGGCGAGAAGACCAACTACGGCAAGACAAGCATGGGCGTGATTCGCTCGACCGTCCTCATCGATCCCTCGGGCAAGGTCGCGTATCACTGGCCCACGGTAAAGGCCGCCGGGCACGCCGAGCAGGTGCGCGCCAAGCTGGCCGAGCTCGCGCATTGAGCTACGATGCAGAGCCTACCAAGCGCGGTGGGTAGCTACTTGCAATAGCCAACCATGAAGGAGCCCGCATACTCCGGCGGGCTCCATGTGAACTGACAGGAGGCACCGCTTGCACAGTCGCTGTTCGACAGGCAGTATCGCATGCAAGTTCCCGAGGTCGTGCAATAGGAGCCAGCGGGACAGTCGACTTCATCGGTGCAAGTTGAGCCGGCCGGCAACGGACTGGCCTTGAAGCAATAGCTTGCGCCACCGATGTCGGATGTGCAATTGAAGCCGGTCGGGCAGGCCAGAAGCGGTGCCGTGGGCGATTGTGGATGGGCAGGATCGCAGATTCTCTCGCACACCAAGACCCCCAGGATGTTGGTCTGGTCGGACGACCAGCTGGTCTGGTCGCAGCTCCGCACGCCGCCCACGGACGGACAATCGCTGGCGGTGTTGCAGTAGCGCTTGCAGATTCCACCAAAACAGCCCAGTCCGGACTGACACAAGAGGCCATCCGTGCAATCCGCCCCCTCCGCGAGGTTGTCGGCCGTGAAGCATGCCATGGCTTGCGTGGTCGACGACGGATAGCAAACCTGGCCCGAAGCGCAGCCACACGACGGGTAGGCGGTGCAGTTTCCACCCGCGGCCGGAGGTGTGCAGCACTGCCCCGAGAAACACTGCTGACCTGTCAGGCAAGGAGTCGTGCAGCTCGCGGCCGCATCACGACCGAGCCCATCGGGGGCAACGTCAGCCGTGCGGACGTCTCGAACAACACTGGCATCCCCAATGATACCGGCGTCGCCAGTCGTCCCGAGGGTTCCGCCATTGCCCAAAGTCCCCCCGGTGCCAACGATGGTGGTCTTACTCCCGCCGGTACCAACGACGCCTCCGGTACCGACGGCGCCGCCAGTCCCGACGATCGTGGTCTTACCGCCCGTTCCCGCGCTGCCCACGGCAATGCACGCGTCGCCATTGCAGTCGGGTGCATACGCGGACGAGGCACATAGGACGCTGCCGGGATGCTTGGCGGTTCCACAGTAGGTGACCGTCGAACAGGCCCCCGGCTGGGACCAACAGGTATCGGATTGAGAGCAGTAGAAGCCGCTGCCGGCCGGGCAAGAGAGCTTGTTGTTGTCGATGCAATAGTGAACGGCATTGCTGCCGTCGTCGGAACAACTGTAGCCGCTCGGGCACTCTTTCTTGTCCGAACATTGGGTTTTGCCGCTGGTATAACTGGGTCCGCAGCTGGCGAGAACGACGAGAACGACGAGTCGACTGTATTTCATGGCGAGACCCCGTTTAGAAGCTTCCGCTCAGTGTCGCCCCTGCCGCGGCTGGCCCAACCGCCGGCGCCAGCGCCACGGCGGGCGAAGACCTTCCCCCCGTAGCGGCCACGATGATGGCCGTCGTGAGCAGGGCGGCGCCCGAGCCGTAGCAAACCCATTGCAGGGTGGCAAATTCCTTTCCCTGCTTTTCGGCGGCCGGATCGTATTTCTTCTGCACTTTCGAGAACCGGTCCAACGCCAGCGCGGTGAAGACACCACCTGCCGCGAGCCCGGCCCCTCCCATGACTCCGAGAATCCAGGCCGCAGCCCTCCGCCCGCCACCGCTGCTTGGGGGTGGATTGCCTTGCTTCGCAACCCCGGCCGGGTAGCCGCCCTGGGGATAGGCTGACGGCTGGTAGGTTGGCGGGTAGCCCGCGTTCGCGGGTGGATACTGCGTGGTCGGATAGCCTGGCTGGCCCGGCTGCGCCCCATACTGACCCTGCGGATAGGGCTGGAGCTGCGCCCCGTACCGCCCCGGCGGGTAGGCCGGCGGCGGCTGCGCTCCGTACGGTCCCGACGGATAAGACTGGGGCTGTGTCCCGTACCGGCCCTGAGGATAGGTCGGCTGGGGTTGCGTCCCATACTGCCCCTGCGGCAGGTTGGCATTTTCGACGGTTTGCGCGGGCTGCCCCGCCGCGGGCGTCGGGGACGACGGGGCGGTGAGCCCGGGCGAGGGGCTGGGCGCTGCGGCCGGTGGGGTTGGCACTGGCGGCGTGGGGACGGGCGCAGGCACCACTGCAAGGGCGGGAGATGTGCTCGGTTCCATGGTCGCTGGCGGCCCGGCGGCCGAGGCCTGGTCGCGCAGGCGTTCCATCTCGCCAATCCAACCCGCGACCTCGGCCCGATCGTCCGGAGCCATATCCTTCTTTCGATGCTCGTAGTCGCGCAAGTTCGAAAGCGCGGGCTCGTAGCGGCGCAAGTAGTAGTAGCAGGCGCCCAGATTGCGCACGAACACCAGCATGTCGGGATAGGCCACGCTCAGCTTGAGGAAGATCTTGGCCGCGTCCTCGTAGTTGCCCTCCTTGTAGAATCGCATCGCCGTCTTGGCATCGGACTTCGCGTTCTTGTCCATCTCCGCTGCCGCGACAGGCGCAGCCGTCAGGGGCAAGGTCGCCGTAAAACCAGCAACGCAAGATAGAAGGACGATCGCGTGCGTGAAGGCGGGCACTGCCCCACGGCACGCCCCGCAGGACTTCGAGAAAACCCTCGGAAGCAACCTCAGTGAACGCGCCATTCGTCTTCCTCGTCGTGTTGTGCCTTGGGCGTTTTGCGAGCAACACCGTTTTTTCGCGATTCCCCACGGGCCGGTTTCTTGGCCGCCTGGGGCGCGGCAGACTGCGTGCGATCGAGAGCCACGGATGTGGACGAGCTCCCGTCCAGTGCAATGGCAATGGACTTGTCCTCGTAGCCTGCCAGCCGCAGTGTCACGCCGACCGATCCCTTGCCCTGCGGATACGATTTCTGCAGCGGCGTTATCCCCAGCACGCGTTGGTCCTTCCCGTCGAGCACGTTGGCGCCAGGAGGCGAGCTTTGGATGCGCACGAGAACGGTCGCGGGTGCCTCGACGGTCGCGGAAGGCACAGGCGCCTTCTGGGGCGCAGGCTGGCCCATCGGTACCGACGCCAGTGGTGGCCCGGCAGGCCGAAAGAAAAGGAAGAGCACCGCCGCAGCGACCGCGGCGCCCAGCACCAACAGCAGCGGCCAGCGTCTCGGCTTGACCATGTCCAACCCGAGGTCGCTATCGGACGGCGACAGGGTCGCGCCGGTTTCTCCGGTGGCGTGCGAAAGGGTCGTGATGGTCGGGCTTGGCACGGGCCCGGGCGTGAGGCCAACCCGGCTGGCGAAGTTTCCGACTGGAACCGGCGCGGGGGTGCGCTGATGGCCGAAACCATGGGTGGAGTACATCGACTCTCTCGATGGGCCGTCTAAGCCAGCGACCTCTGCAGAGGCATTGCCCTGCGCGGTCAAGGCAGGATAGGTACCGAGCAAGGCGCCGACGAAGTAGTCCACGCTGCCGTAGCGCAATTCGCGATCCTTGGCCAGCGCGCGCATCACGGCCTGGTCGACGTAGTCTGGCAGATTGGGAACCTGCCGCTGCAGGGGCGGCGGTTCGGCCGTGATTTGCATGACCAGCATCTCGGTGGCCGACTTGGAGGCGAACGGGGGAACCCCGGCCAGCATCTCGTAGACCATGATGGCAAGCGAGTAGATGTCCGAGCGCAGATCCACGTCGGAGCTGTCGCGGCACTGCTCGGGTGACATATAGGAGGGGCTGCCCATGAGCAGACCGGCTTGCGTCTTCAGCGTCGAGTTTTGATCGTCCCGATGCTTGACCTTGGCGATGCCGAAATCGAGCACCTTCATCCGGAAGCCCATGGGCATTCCCTCGTCGGGGATGAGAAACAGGTTTTCGGGTTTGAGGTCGCGGTGGACGATACCCGCGGCGTGCGCCGCCGACAGCGCGGAGCCCGCCTGGCGGGTGATTTCCTGAACCGTGCGCAGCGGAATGCGGCCCCGTTCGAGGAGAACCTTCTGGAGGGAGTCCCCTTCCAGGAACTCCATCAGGATGTAGGGCTCGCCCTCGGGCGTGACCCCGGCATCGAAGACGTCGATGATGTTGGGGTGGCGGATCGCGCTCGCCGAGCGTGCCTCGTTGAGAAAGCGCCGGACCAGCTCGGGATCCTGGACCATCCCGGTGTGCAGGACCTTGATCGCAGCTCGCCGCTGCAGGAAGGGATTCTCCGCCTCGTAAACCTCGCCGAACCCGCCCTCGCCGAGAAGACGCACGACCTGAAAGTTTCCAAAGCTTTGTCCGGCTACCACCGCCATGCAATCGAGTCCTATGGGACGCGATATTACGACAAGCCCAAGAATTCCGCTGAGCATTCGACACACTGAACGGTGCTGCCAGGCGTGGTTGCAACGCGCCCGACCTCACCGGGTCGCGCACACGGTCAGACAGGTCGATCATTCATGTGTTGCACATCACGAAACCGCCGCTGATAATGCGCCGTTAGCGTGATTGGGACGAGCATCGGGAACTACCAGATTCAGCGCCTCATCGGAGAGGGGGGGATGGGCAAGGTGTACCTTGCGGAGCATCCGGGCATTGGCCGGCTGGCCGCGGTCAAGGTGCTTACGCCGAGCGACGCTGCGGACCCCCAGATCGTCAGCCGCTTCATTACCGAAGCGCGCGCGGCCAACGCCATCCGCCACCCCAACATCGTGGACATCTACGATTCGGGCGTGCTCGAAGGTGGTACCCCCTACATCGTCATGGAGTTCCTGGACGGCGAAGCGCTCACCGGTGCGCTGGCGCGGGGCCGCCTGGCGCTGGAAGATGCCATCGATTGGGGTTGCCAGATCGCCGAGGCGTTGGCCGCCGCGCACGCGCACGAGGTGGTGCACCGCGATCTCAAACCCGACAACCTGATCCTGGTGGCGGATCCCCGCCGCCTGGGCAGAAAGCAGGTCAAGGTCCTGGATTTCGGCATCGCCAAGCTGCAGGGCCGGACCCTCGATCAGGTGCACAAGACCCGCACCGGATCGCTGCTGGGAACGCCGCTTTACATGTCGCCCGAGCAGTGCATGAGCCAGAAGGACATCGACGCTCGCACCGACATCTATTCGCTTGGCGTGATCCTCTACGAGATGGTTACTGGCCGGCGGCCGTTCGACAGCGATGGCGTCTACGCGGTCATCAGCATGCATGTCAACGAGCCGCCCGTGTCTCCAACCACCTACCGCCCGGATCTCCCGCGCGATCTGGAAGCGATCATCATGCAAGCACTGGCCAAGGCGCCCGCCGATCGCCAGGAGTCGATGGCGGTCTTGCTCTCGAGTTTGGAGCTCACGCGAGGCAACGCGGCCGCCAGCAGCGAGGCGCTGGCGCGCGCGCAACATGAACGGCTGCGGCCGATTCCCCTGTCCCCCTCCCAACCGCCGGCCGTGCCCGAGATCAAAACCCTGGGCGACACCGCCGTATCCAAGCAGGTGACTGGCAAAACCGGACAGGGCCGTGGCCCGGGACGGATGCACTTCGTCCTCGCGGGCTTGGCAGTCGCCGCGCTCCTCGGCCTCTACATTTTCGGTACACGGAACCCGACCGCCCCGCGATTCCCCGACCGCGCGCCACGCCCGGTCGCCCAGTCCCCGGCGACCGTCGCACCGGCCCCGCCCCCGCTTCCCCCGACCCCCGCACGGGTCGAGATCGCGCTGCACAGCGCACCAACCGGCGCCAGGGTCTACGTGGGCGATGTTCTCATCGGCACGACCCCGACCACGTTCAAGACCGCGAAAACCGCCGACCCCGTCGAGCTCACGTTTCGTTTGCAAGGCTTCGAGGCCGAGAAGATCCGGGCCTTGCCGACCCAGGATTTGACCATCAACGCCAAGCTCTCCACCCCGGTGGCGGCCAAGTCTTCGTCGCCCGCAAGGCGCAGGCACCCCGTGAAGGCGCCCGGTAGCACGTCGAGCGACATCCAAACCGAACGCTGACCGCGGCAGCCATGCACAGAGCGCTCCCGAGCTCGCTGATCGCATTCGTCCTTGCCTGGTCCCTGACGGCCACGGCCGCGGAGCCGACATCGTCACTGCCGCTCGCCGGACAAGCAGACGAGGCCCAGTTCCACTTTCTGCGTGGCAACCGGGCCTACCAGGAGAAGCGCTTCGAGGACGCGCTCGCATCCTACTATCTCTCCAATCGTTTGGTGTCCAATCGCAACGTGCAATTCAACATCGCCCGCTGTCTCGACCGCCTTGGCCGCTACGACGAGGCCTTTCGCGCTTGGTCTTCCCTTCTCGATCAAGCGCTGCCCGACAAGGAGCGAGCGGCCGCCCAGCAAGCCATCGAGCAATTGCGGCCCCACCTGGCCCTTGTGGAGATCGAGACCACGCCGCCTGGCGCGACGATCTACGCCGGGCGCCGCGATCTGGGCGCGCTCGGCACCACGCCCAAGAAGCTTGCCCTGCGCCCTGCGCCGACCAAGATCATCCTGGAACGTGAGGGGTATCGGTCCGTGGAGCTCGCGGCCGAGCCGGCGCAGAGCAAACAGATCAAGCTCGCGGTCGCGCTCGAGCGCATCTACGGCGGAGTCGAGATTCGGCGCGCGCCGGCCTCGGCCAGCATCCGGCGCGACTTCGTCGACGGCGAGCTGTTGCGCCAAGGCCCGGGAAACATCAAGGCTCTGCCCGGCCCGCTCGTGCTCTTCGTGTCCGCGCCGGGGTACCAGACCGAGCGTCTGCAGGTGAACGTGTTGCCGGAGGCCACCGTGCCGGTCGACGTGCCGATGTCGCCGGCCGTGGCTCCCACCGGCATCCTGGTCGTGCGCTCCAACATCACGGGCGCCCTCATTCGCATCGACGGCAAGGAAGCCGGGTTCTCCCCGTCGGTCATCGATGGGGTCGCCACGGGCCTGCGCGCGGTGGACGTCTTGGCGGAATCCCGTCAAACCTTCCATGCCGCGGTCGAAGTGAAAAAGGGCGAGCGCACCTTCGTCGACGCCTACCTGGGCCACGCCGACCCCGAGGTCACGGCGGCGACCAAGTCCGCCGTCGCGTCCGAATCGGCGCCCGCCTCGGTCAGTATCGTCACCGCGGACGAGATCGCGGCCTTCGGCTACACCTCGCTGACCGAGGCGCTGACCGCCATTCGCGGCACCTTCACCTCGAACGACCGCAGCTACGAATCGATCGGCTTTCGCGGCTTTTCGCCCCCCGGCGACTACACCAACCGCGTGCTCGTGCTGGTCGACGGGCACCCCATCAACGACGCGGTCACCGGCCAAGGCTACGTGGGACACGATTTCGACGTGGATCTGGCCAACGTGGCACGCATCGAAGTCGTGCGCGGCCCAGGCTCGGTTCTGTACGGAACCGGCGCGCTCTTCGGCGTCATCAACGTGGTCACGCGACGGGCGACGGAAGGCGCGCACGCCGCCATCAACACGATGACCGGAACCATGGGGCTCGTCTCGGGACGCGGCACCGGCAGCGCCCGCAAAGGCGACGCCGAGCTGATGCTCAGCCTGGCCGGCATGGAGTCCGAAGGAGACCACCGCTATGTCTGGCCCGCCTCGCAGACCCGCAGCGCGCCAGTCTGGGCCGCCCCTCAAACCGGAGGTCTACCGATCACGGTACTCGGCGCAGACGGCGAGAGGGCGGCTCATGCCGACCTCGTCGGCCGGTTGGGGCCGCTGTCCCTACGCGCCGGCTACAATGACAGAAAGAAGTACTTGCCCACCGGCGCCTACGACACGCAGCCGGTCTACGGCACCTACAACCACGACCGTCGCGGCTACGCGGAACTGCTCTTCGAGCGAAAGATCCTCGGGGTGCAAGTCGCGGCCCGCGCGGCCTATGATTTCAGTTGGTACCACGGGAACTTCATCGAAGACGATCCCACCGCCACATCGTATGAGAGTCTCAAGGCACAATGGACCACGGGTGAGCTGCGCCTCGGGTTGCCGCAATTTCTTCGCCAGAATGTCACCATCGGCGGCGAGATCATCCAGCAATGGCAGATGCGGGCCGACCAACCCTTCGACGGCTACCCTGCCATCGGCCCCGATTTCATCGTCTCCGTCTACCTGGTCGACGATGTCCACGTGTCGAAGCGATTGAATGCCAATCTCGGCTTGCGCCTCGACGACTACACCAAGAGCTTCGGTACCTCGTTCAATCCGCGCTTCGCCATCGTCGGGAAGCCCTACCTGCGCGGCAACACGAAACTGTTCTTCGGAAGCTCCTTTCGGGTCCCCTCGCCCAACGAACGTGCCAACAACCCCACCCAGAGTCTGCATCCGGAAGGTATCTGGAGCGGCGAGATCGAGCACTCCCATGCGCTGAGCGACGACGTGCACCTGGTCGGGGCCGTGTTCGCCAACTGGCTGCACGATCTGGTCACGCTGGTCTCCGACCGCGAGAACGGCAGCTCGTATTACGTGAACGACGCCAACCACATCCGCAGCGTGGGCGCGGAGGGCGAAGTCCGCTGGGAGCCCGGAGGGGGAACCCTGTTTTCGTTGTCCATCACCCGCCAGAAGGTGGAGGAAATGACCTCCAACGGAAACGTGCCCTATCTCAACGCGCCCGAGACCATGGTCAAAGCGCGGGTCCTCCTACCGCTTGTCGGAACGACGTTACGCCTGGGCAGTGAAATGGTGCTGGATTCGGGCCGACACTTCCGCCAGACCGACCCGACCCAACTTCCGGCCGACAACCAGGTCGACGACGCCCTGTTGTGGAACGTGAGCTTCTCCGGCGAGTATCGCGCGTACCACCTGCGCTATTTCACGGGCATCTTCAACCTGCTCGACGTACGCGACACACGGACAGGCTTTCCCACCAGCGTGGACTACCCCCCCGACCTGATTCCGCGCTATGGGCGCTCGATGCGCGCCGGATTGGCCTTGGCTTTCTAGTTGTTGGGCATGCCGGCGTCGCACCAAGCCTGGAACATCTGCTTGTCCGCCGTCGAGAGGGGTGCCCCAGTGATGGGCATGATGCCGCTCTGGATGGCGCTGTTGGCGGCGTTGGCATTGGCTTTCGCCTTGGCGTAGGTCGAGAGATCGATGCCACCGTTGGCGTTCGACGAGCTATGGCAGCTCGTGCACTCGGCTTTGAGCATCGGCGCAATCTGTGAGGCGTAGCTCACCGTAGTGATGGCGTCGCCGCCGCCGACCTCCGGGCCAAACCCCGCATCTCTCCGGCCGGAGCCGCCACCCGTGCCTGCAGCACCGCCCGTGCTCGTGGAGCCGCCCGAACCAGAGCCGCCACCACGGCCGGTGTTGCCGCCGGTCGCGACCGAGCTCCCGCCGGACCCACTCACGCCGCCACTGGCGCCGCCTGTGCTACCACCAGCGCCGCCTGTGCTTCCACCCGTGCCCGAGTGACCTCCGAAGCCGCCGCTTCCTCCGCTTGCGCTCGATCCGCCCTCGCCTGCGCTTCCACCACTGCCCCCGGAGCCTCCCGAACCGCTCTTGCCCGCGCTTCCACCGCCCCCCCCCCCGACGCCGCTCGAACCGCTCGTTCCCGCGCCCCCGCCGCTGCCGAGGTCGCCACCTCCCCCCTCGCCAGCGCCACCGTTGGCGCGTCCTCCTGAACCATTCCCACCCGATGGATCGTAAATCGGGGAGGATGGAACGTTGTTGTTGCAAGCCGGGGTCACCATGGCCATCAGCCACAACACGGCCAGAAATGGGGCTCCGCTTCTCGTCATACTTGCTCTCTCCTTCGCATCGATGCAGCCGTCCGCGGTGAATACAGAACGCTGCGGGTTCCCAAGGGATGTTTGGTTGGATGTCAGTTCCCTGACGTTAGGTACAGCAGGCTGCTTCCGCCGCCAATATTCCGACCAAGTCACTCCTCTTTTGGTGAAGTGACCGTCCTCACCTTGCCGACAGCGGCTTCCGCCGTTCGTCTCGCAGGCTGAACCGCTGGCTCAGCCCGAGGTTTGGAACCGCCCAAGCCTGCGACCATTCACCACAAATGTGCGTTGAAGACGCACCGGGACGTGTGCGTAGGTAAAATTTTAATGGGAAGTGATTGTAATTTAAGATACACTTCATATTGCTATATCTATCGTCACGATTGGTTAGGAGCGGCTGAAGTCGTTTTCAAGGACAACGGGTCGACTGCCGAAATGTCAGCTCGGTCAGCGGAGGAGGAGGCTATGTCGAAAAAGAGACCGCACGATTCTTCCGAGTCGCGTTGGCGCAGCCGGGCTTTGCCAGGCGGAGCCAGTGCGCGGGAAGGCATGGAAACCCTCCGAGGGTTTCCATTTCGACATTTCGCGTTGTCAATCGTAAGCAGCACGCTGCTCGTGCTCGCTTGCGGCTGCCAAGGTTCGGTCGCTCCCATTGGCGGGGACGATTCTGGCGCCGTCATCAACCGCGACTCTGCCCTGGGTACGCCCGACGCCCCGAGGCTCGTCCTCCCCGACGGCGGCGTGACGCTTCCGCCCTTGGACAGCGGCATCTGCCTACCTCTCTCCAGCTGCAAGGTCGCAAGTGGACAGTACTGCGGCATCATCGGCGACGGCTGCTCCGGTAACCTCGATTGCGGCCTCTGTCCGACGGGACAGTCCTGCACAGGCGGCGTCTGCGGCGGTGGCGCTGGGCACGACGCTGGCGTCCTCACCTCGTGCACCGTCACCGGCGGCACCTACTGCGGCACCATTGGCGATGGCGCCGGCGGCAAGCTCCTGTGCGGCGCTTGCCAGGCTGGCTGGACGTGCACCGACGGCCTGTGCACGGGCGATCCCGCCATCTGCACCCCTAGCTCTTGCGGCACCGGCACCAACAAGTACTGCGGCACCATCGGCGACGATTGTGGCCACGCCAAGGACTGCGGCGGCTGTGCTGCCGATCAAGTCTGCACCAACAATCAGTGCGTCCCCGTCGCGGGCTGCGTGGCCGCCTCCTGCAATCCCGCCGGTGGACAATACTGCGGCGGTTTGCTCGGCGACGGCTGCGGCGGCACCATCACCTGCGGCGACTGCACCACCGCGGGATGGACCTGCCTGGACCATCTCTGCAAGGGCGGCGCCTCGTGCACGCCCGCCGCCTGCGGCACCGGTTCGGACAAGTACTGCGGCACCATCGGCGACGGCTGCGGCGGCAGCGCCGACTGCGGTACCTGCGTCGCCGGAGATGTCTGCAACAACAATCAGTGCATGCCCGCCAGCTGCACGCCGCTGACCTGCAATCCCAAGGGCGGCCAGTACTGCGGCGGCCAGGTCGGCAACGGCTGCGGCGGCGTCCTCGACTGCAGCGCGCCCTGCCCAGCGGGCTGGACCTGTCAGAACCACCTCTGCGTCGGCGACGCCACCTGCCCCAAGGTCACCTCCTGTAGCAACGGAACGTCCTTCAACTACTGCGGCGATGTCGGCGACAACTGCGGCGGCGTTCTCCACTGCGGCAGCGACTGCGCTGCAGGCCAGGTGTGCGACGCCACCTCGGGCCTGTGCAGGGGCGATACGACCTGCATCCCGGCAACCTGTAGCAACGGCTCGCTGTTCAACTACTGCGGCGACGTCGGCGACAGCTGCGGCGGCACACTCCACTGCGGCAGCGACTGTGCCAAAGGCCAGACCTGCGACGCCTCCACTGGCCTGTGCAAGGGCGATGCGACCTGCGTCCCCGTCGTCTGTGACAACGGCACCCCCTTCAAGTACTGCGGCGAGAACGGCAACGGCTGCGGCAGCAGCCTCGCCTGCGGCGATGACTGCGCCGCCAACCAGGTGTGCGGCGCCGACGGAGTCTGCAAAGGTGATAGCACCTGCGTGCCCGTGACCTGCGACAACGGCACACCTTTCAGCTACTGCGGCACCATTGGCGACGGTTGTGGCGGCGCGGTCAGGTGCGGCACCCGTTGCAGTACCAACCAAATCTGCGGCGCCGAGGGCTTGTGCAAGGGCGACAGCACCTGCGTGCCCAAGACCTGCGACAACGGCACCGACTTCAAGTACTGCGGCGTGGTTGGCGACGGTTGTGGCGGCGCCCTTTCGTGTGGCACGAACTGCGGCGCCGGCAAGGTGTGCGACACCGCCACCAGCCTGTGCCACGGCGATTCTACTTGCACGCCCATTGCCTCGTGCGCCAACGGCACCGACTATCCCTACTGCGGCACTATCGGCGACAGCTGCGGCGGCAGCCTCGCCTGCGGCACAAGTTGCGGTGCCGGCAAGACCTGCGATACCACCACCGGCCTGTGCAAGGGCGATGCGACTTGCACGCCACTCGTCGCGTGCACCAATGGTACCGCCTTCAATTATTGTGGCAAGGTCGGAGACGGCTGCGGCGGCAGCCTTACCTGCAGCACCAACTGCGGCCCCGGCAAGTCCTGCGACACGACGAGTGGCCTGTGCAAAAACGACGCGACCTGCACGCCGCTCGATTCGTGCAGCAACGGCACCGCCTTCAACTACTGCGGCACCATCGGCGACGGCTGCGGTGGCAGTTTCACCTGCAGCACGAGTTGCGGCGCGGGCAAGACCTGCGACACCGCCACCGGCCTGTGCAAGGGCGACAGCTCATGCACGCCGCTCACCGCATGCGCCAACGGCACCGCCTTCAATTATTGCGGCACCGTGGGGGATGGCTGTGGCGGCAGCCTGGTCTGCGGCGCCGACTGCGCCGCCGGCCAGGTCTGCGACACGAGCACCGGCCAGTGCAAGAGCGGCAGCACCTGCGCACCCATCACCTCGTGCAGCAACGGCACCGCCTTCAACTACTGCGGACAAATCGGCAACGGCTGCGGTGGCAGCGTCAGCTGTTCCACCGACTGCGGCACCGGCAAGGTGTGCGACACCAGCAAGGGTCTATGCAAGGGTGACGCAAGCTGCGTCCCACTCACGTGCAAGACGGATGCGGGTGGCCAGTATTGTGGTGGAACCGTTGGCGATGGGTGCGGCGGCTCCATCACCTGCACCGATCCGTGCCCGTCCGGCACCACATGCAGCAACAACGTCTGCGTCTGTACTGCAGGACTCATCTGTCAGGTCGCCCGCTGCGACACCGGGTCAACCACCGTCTCGGGCAAAGTGTACGACCCAGCGGGTGTCAATCCGCTTTACAATGTCATCGTCTACATCCCCAACACCACACTCGATGCCATCACGCACGGCCCGACTTGCGACCAGTGCGCCACACCTTCCGGTCAGCCCATTGCGGCGGCTTTGTCTGGCACCGACGGGAGCTTCACCCTCACCAACGTCCCCAGCGGGACCAATATTCCCATCGTCTTCCAGGTCGGAAAGTGGCGCCGACAGATCAAGATCCCGACAGTGAATGCGTGCCAGAACAACGATCTCACCAGCCTCGTCGATGGCAGTGGCATTCACCAGACCCGCCTGCCACGCAACCTTGGCGATGGAGACGCGGGCACGGTGTCCCTGCCCAAGATCGCTATCACCGCCGGCAACGCACACCCGAACAACGCATCGAACGTGACCGAACGGTTGCAATGCCTGCTTCAACGCATTGGCGTCAGCTCCAGCGAGTTCACGATGCCCAGCGGGGCTGGATCCATCAGCATGTACAACCTGTCCAACGGCTCGGATACGTGCAATCAAGTGACCGGAGGAACCGGCAACTATCCGGACGCCACCACCACTCTTTGGGACAGCCAATCCCACCTCAACCAATACGACATGGTCCTGCTGAACTGTGGCGGCGATGAAAATGCTGTCAATCCCACCAAGAACAACACGTTCATCTCGCATCCAGGTGCGGTGGACCGGATGAAGGCCTACGTGAATGCCGGCGGCCGAGTCTTCGCCGAGCATTTCCACTGGGGCTGGATCAAGACCGTCGGCACCTACACCTCGACGTTTGGCGAAGTGGCAACCTGGAATTCAAACACTGGCGTCATCGGTACGACCACGCGCGACTCGCTTGTGGATGTCTCGTTCCCGCGCGGCGTCGCATTCGCCAACTGGCTGGTCACAGTAGGGGCGTCGACAAGCAACGGTCATCTGCCCATTGCAAGCACGGTGAAGGCCACTGCCATGGACCAAGTCACGCCAACCTCCCAGCGCTGGATCTACGAGCCCGTGAACGCGGGCTCGCCAACCGGCCCGGCCCAGTACACGCACTATTTCAGCTTCAACACCCCCGTCGGAACGGCTGCGGACAGCCAGTGCGGCCGTTTCGTGTACACGGGGCTGCACGTGAGCGATTCGGCCTCGACTGGATTCCCAGGCGATCCGGCTACAAGCTCAGGAAGCACCTTCCCCGGATGCTGTGCCACCAGGACGACGCTCTCGCCTCAAGAAAAGGCGCTCGAGTTCATGATCTTCGATCTCTCCTCTTGCATCAGCAATGTGAACCTCCCGCCACCGCCGATCCCGACCGTGCCGCCCCCAGCTGCGCCACCACCGCCACCGCCGCCAGCACCGCCGCCGCCCACCGCTGCACCGCCCGCGCCACCACCGCCACCGGCGCCTGCGCCACCGCCGCCGCCAGCGCCGCCAGCGCCGCCGCCATCCTCGCCGCCGCCGTCAAGCGCGCCAGCGGCCCCCCCGCCGCCGCCCGCGCCAGCACCGCCCGCACCACCGCCGCCAGCCACGACACCCCCGGCGCCTCCCTCGCCACCGGTGCCGCCGCCGCCGCCACCACCGCCGCCGGTGGCCGCTCCGCCACCACCGCCACCACCACCGCCGGCCACCGCGCCGCCTCCGCCTCCCCCACCACCACCGAACCCGCAGTCCTACATTCCCTGACACATGTTGACTTGCAGAAGAGCGCCATCCTTCGTCGCGTGTTGCCTGTCGCACGGACAGCACAAGTAGAACAATTGTGCTTGGTCTTCGGGTACAATGGATCGGTCATAGGAAGTATCCCCTTGTGTCAGCGCAGGAGCGCCTTTATGTTGAGAAATAGACTGTATGATTTCTTTACTTGCCTTGCCCTACCCTTGGCTCTGGGTTTGGTCTCCGCGTTCGGCGGCTGCTCGAGTAGCGGATCCGTGGGCGGCGATAAGAATGACGCGGGATCGGGTGTCGGTCCTGATGCGCCCTTGATCTTCACGCTCCCGGACGGCGGAGGCGGCCCTGCCGTGGACACCGGCACCTGCTCGCCTTTGTCGAGCTGCACGGTGGCGGGCTGGCAGTACTGCGGCCTCATCGGCGACGGCTGCACGGGAAGCCTGAACTGCGGCAACTGTCCTTCGGGGCTGTCGTGCAACGGCGGCGTTTGCACGAACGGCACCGGATACGATGCCGGCCCGGTCACCTCCTGCATCGTCCCTGGCGGGACCTACTGCGGAGACATCGGAAACGGCGTCGGCGGCAAGCTTTCCTGCGGCGACTGCCCGACGGGCTGGACGTGCCAGAGCGGCTTGTGCGCCGGTGGGGCCACCTGCGTTGCGCGGGCGTGCGGCACCGGTGCCAGCAAATACTGTGGCACCATCGGCGACGACTGCGGGCACGCCATGGACTGTGGCACCTGTGCCGCCGACCAGGTGTGCAAGAACAACCAGTGCATCCCGGCGACCGGCTGCGTGGCCACGACCTGCAACCCGACCGGAGGCCAGTACTGTGGTGGCGAGCTCGGCGACGGCTGCGCGGGGGCCATCACCTGCGGCGATTGCACTACGCCGGGTTGGACCTGCCAGGATCACCTTTGCAAGGGTGGCATCTCCTGCGCGCCCGTCGCCTGCGGTACCGGCGCCGGCAAATACTGCGGCACCATCGGCGACGGTTGCGGCGGCAGCAGCGACTGCGGTGCGTGCATCGCGGGCGAGAGCTGCAAGAACAACCAGTGCGTGCCGGCAAGTTGCGCGCCCCTGACCTGCAACCCGACCGGCGGCCAGTACTGCGGCGGCCAGGTCGGCGACGGCTGCGGCGGCGTGCTCGACTGCAGCACGGCCTGTCCGGCGGGCTTCACCTGTGCCGATCACCTGTGCGTCGGCGGTCCGACCTGCCCGAGGCTCGCCGCGTGCACCAATGGCACCCCCTTCAACTTCTGCGGCGACGTGGGCGATGGCTGCGGCGGCACGCTTCACTGTGGCGCCGACTGCGGCACCGCGCAGATCTGCAGTGCGACCACCGGTCTGTGCATGGGCGACTCGACCTGCGTCCCAAAGACGTGCCGCAACGGCTCGCTGTTCAACTACTGCGGCGACGTGGGCGACGGCTGCGGCGGCACCCTTCACTGCGGCGCCGACTGCGGTAGCGGCCAAATCTGCGACACCACCGCCGGCCTGTGCAAAGGCGACGCGAGCTGCGTTCCCGTGACGTGCGACAACGGTACTCCTTTCAAGTACTGCGGCGAGACCGGCGACGGCTGCGGCGGCACCCTTCACTGCGGCGCCGACTGCGACGCCCACCAAGTTTGCGGCTCGGATGGGATCTGCAAGGGCGACACGACTTGCGCCTCCCTTGCATGCACCAACGGCACCCCGTTCAGCTATTGCGGCGACATCGGCGATGGCTGTGGCGGACAGCTCTCGTGCGGAACACGCTGCGGAACCAATCAGTTGTGCGGCGTGGACAATCTGTGCAAGGGCGATTCGTCCTGCATCCCCACGACCTGCGACAACGGGACCGACTTCAAATACTGTGGCACCGTCGGCGACGGTTGCGGCGGAGCGCTTGTTTGCAGCGAGAATTGCGGCACGGGCAAGGTGTGCGACACCACCAAGGGTCAGTGCAAGGGCGACAACACTTGCGTCCCGCTTTCATCGTGTACAAACGGAACGGGCTTCAACTACTGCGGTACCATCGGCGACGGTTGCGGCGGCAGCCTCCCTTGCGGCACCACGGGCTGCGGCACCGGCAAGGTGTGCAACTCCAGCAAGGGCCTATGCAAGGGCGACGCCTCGTGCGTTCCCACGGTTTCCGCGACGTGCACGGCGGCCAACGGCGGCGTCTACTGCGGCGGCCCCATCGGCGACGGCTGCGGCGGTGCCATCACCTGCCCCGCCACGTGCCCGACGGGATTCACCTGCCAGAACAACGCCTGCATGTGCACCGGCACGAGCTGCGGCCAGTGCTCGGGCCTGCAATGTCAGGTGGTCCAATGCGACGCCGGCAGCACCACCATCAGCGGCAAGGTGTTCACCCCGGCCGGCGCGGAGGGAGATCCGGTCTACAACGCGCTTGTGTACATCCCCAACGGGGCGCTGCCCACCATCACCGACGGCCCGTCCTGCGATCAGTGCACGGCCCTGACTTCGGACCAGGCCGTTGCCGGCGCCCTCACCGGACCCGACGGCAGCTTCGTCATCAGCAACGCCCCCACGGGCACCGGCATTCCCCTGGTCGTCCAGCTCGGCAAGTGGCGTCGCCAGATCACCATCGATGTCACCAACACCTGCGGCAACAACCCCATCGCCGACGGCACGGTCCGCCTGCCGCGAAACCAAGGCGAAGGCAACATCCCTCTGACTGCGGTCACCACCGGAAGTGCCGACGCGCTCGAATGCGTGATTCGCAAGATGGGTGTCGATGCCGCTGAATTCCAGCTTCCCTCCGCGACTACCGGACGAATCAAGATCTACAAGGAGAACGGTGCAAACGCCGACACCGGGACGCCGCCCGCCGCCACCACGCTTTGGGGCGGAACCGGAACGGAGCTCTCGAAGTACGACTTGGTGCTTCTGCCATGCCCTGGCGATCCACCTACGTCGGATACCAACATCCCCAACATGAGCCGAGCCGGTGCGGCCCCCTCGCGAGCGGCTACCGACGCCGCCGGGTACCCGAACCTTCTCAACTACACAAACGTGGGGGGAAGGGCCTTCGTAACTCACTATAGCTGGGTCTGGATAGCGCCGTCCCGTAGCCCCTTCCCCACGGTTGCCCAATGGAACCTCGCCGGCACGCCCCAGGAGGTTCAAGAAATCCGCTACTACACCGGCGCTGGCAGCAACCCCCCCGCGACCTATCCGCCTCCGGTGATTGCCCAGGTGAACACGTCCTTCGCGAAAGGGGCAGGCTTTGCCCAATGGTTGGTCAATATCAACGCTGGTACCTTGGCCAACGGAGTTACGACCATACCGATCTACAATGTTTCTCACGTTGCAAACGGGGTGGTCACGGGAACCGACGCTTGGCTCACCTCGCCTCTCGCATGGCGCCAGTTCTCAGGCACCTCCGCAGCAACGTGTACTGGCGCGAATCCCCCCAGCAACACCTGCGCCCAGCAGCAATTCGCTCACGAATTCAGCTTCAACACGCCGTTTGGGGCACCAGCCGCCCAGCAGTGCGGCCGCGTGGTGTACAGCGGTTTCCACGTGAACCAACCGAGCAATGGAACGACGCCAAGCTACTGCACCGGCACCATGACCGCGCAGGAGAAGGTCCTTATGTTCATGATGCTCGACCTCGCGTCGTGCATCAGCATCGGGACGCCTCCGCCCGTGGTCATCCCGCCGCCGACCACGCAAGCACCGCCACCGCCACCACCACCGGCGCCACCGCCGCCGCCGTCCTCGCCAGCCGCGCCGCCACCGCCCCCCGCGCCGCCACCGCCAGCACCGCCGCCACCAGCGACAACACCGCCGGTGCCGCCCTCGCCGCCGGTGCCACCGCCACCGCCGCCACCGCCCCCCGTGGCCGCGCCACCACCGCCGCCACCGGCACCGCCCACCCAAACCACGCCACCGCCGCCGCCGCCACCGCCACCGCCGCCGATCTGGATTCCGTAAACGAAAGGCAGCAATCACGCTGGGTCGCCGCCAGTGACTTGCGTGGCGCAGTGAACGCCGTCAACGTTCGTTGATTATCCGCAGATAAGGTCGACTTGGATCGAGTTTGAGTCCCTCCTATTCACCGATGGGACCGACGAACCGCTGGTCGTCCCGCACCTCGGCATCCGAGCTCTCCTGCTCGAACACCTGCTTGATCATCTCATCGGTCGACCGCTCGAGAGCGTCGCGCAGGGCGCGATCCAACTCGACGAACTCCGGCCACAAAGTGTCGTCCACGAACGACTTCGGCACCCGCACCATGACCGTTGTGTATCGCTGCCCCCGATAGCGGTAGGGCTTCAACCCATATCGACGAGCCAGCGCCATGAAGAGCTTGCGCGACCAGTTGTCGCCAAGGGTGAACTTGTACTCGACCGGGGGTTGCTCCTTCTCCACCAGCCTCAGGCGCGCCTGGATAGACCGCATGGCGTTCGCGGCCGCATCGCGCTCGCCTAGCGGCAAGTCCACAAGCATTGGAGCGATGACCGAGCGGTCCTGTCCACTCGAGGCCCGGCACAGGTCTTGGCGGCAGTGCGTCGCGCAGTATTCAAGCAACTTCTCCCGGCCCTAACCGAGAACTCTTCGCATGACCGCATGGTTCACGCGAGCCTTGTCTCTCCATTTGACTTTGTACTCAGCACAAGCCATCCTTGGCAGGACATGACGAATGCCTGCCAAGAAGCCCTTCTTCCCCTTGCTCGATGTGAAGGAAATCGCTCGGCGGAAAGATGGGCTCCGTCTTTCGAAGACGAAGGCCGAGGCAAGCTTCTCCAGCTTTGCCCAGGCACTCGATGCGGCTCGGGCCATGATCGAATCGCTCACCGAGCGGGATTTCGTCGAAACCAAGC
Organism: uncultured delta proteobacterium; assembly: GCA_963824555.1. Lineage (GTDB taxonomy): Bacteria > Myxococcota_A > Polyangia > Fen-1088 > Fen-1088 > Fen-1118. Next base: position 462,593 of record CAWGPW010000017.1, read on the forward strand.
AGCAGCGCGACCCTTGCGATGTCTACGTCGTGGTCATCGGCAAGCGCGGCTGGTACGTCAAGCTCACCCTGCTTCCCGAACAGGTGATTCTGATTTCATTTCACCCGCTCGAACGTCCGATGCGAACCGCGCGTGGCCATGAGGTGAAGACATGAGCGCCAAGAAGAGGCTTGCTAGCAACAAAGGCTTCCGCTGCATGGAATGCGGGAAAGGGACGGTTCGGCTTGTCGCCGCTCCTGGCCGTCAGGCAAGACACCGCACCCTTACCCTCCCGGTCCCAGCGGACCTGAAAATCCCGACGTGTGACAACTGTGGTACCGAGTGGATCGGTGATAGCTCCGCCCGGAAGCTCGACGCGTCCCTAGAGAAGGAGTTCCGTGCGCGCATGCACGACCTGGTGACGGCTGCTCTAGCGCGCCTCTCGAAACACGGCATTTCGAAGGCCCACGTCGAAAGGGTTCTTGGGCTTTCGCAAGGGTACCTGTCTCACCTGACAACGACCGGAGACAGGACACCCAGCGAGGCGTTGGCTTTGAGTCTTGTCCATTTCGCTCAGAATCCGCAGCGCTTGCGGAAGCTCGGAGGCGCTCTGGAAGAAACTCTCGGGCTCCAAACCCAATCCGGCTGGCGCGCTCGGCTTCTAAATCATCCGAACAGTCGAGCCACGGCCTGCCGCATGCGACCGAGCAACGATGGCCTGGCCTTGCGGGCCGAGGCGGCAACCTTGGCCGCTCCCGGCGCGGGTGCCTCGTGAGCGTGGGCGTGGACCTCTTCCGCGACGGCCGCGCTCTTGTGCTTGAGGGCCTCATCCACGCGAGCGAGCACCGACCGCGCTTCCTTCTCCAGGTCGGACAGGGCGACGGGATCCAGGCCCAGTTTCGCGCAGGCGGCGACGAACACGTCCTCCTCGCTGCCGTCGCGCGTGCCGGGGCCGAGGTTCACCGAAAAGCCGAGCTTGGTCGACAGCCAATCCGCCACCGCCACCACGGCCGAGAGCAGCGGAGCGGTGGTCACAGCGGCGCGGCCGTGATGATGGGCCACGACATCGGCCACCTCGTCGGGCAGCCTCCATTGGCGCACCAACATACCGGATACGTCCTCGTGAATCTGCCATACCACTTCGTTCAACACGGCGGCTTCCAATGCGGGCTCGCTCTTCCGGCGCTCCCCGAGCACGATGAGGATGGCGGCGATGCCAATGTCGTGCAGAAGCCCGCATAGAAACGCGTGCTCGGAATCCTGCCCGACGCGGGAGGCGAGCAGGCGGCACAGGTTTCCGCACGCGGTGCTGTGTCTGCGCAACTCTTCCATCATCCCCGAGTACTCCGCCGATCGGAAGACCCGCATATGCAGCGCAATTTCAAAGACCACCTCGCCCAAATTCTTGAGCCCAAGGCGCAGCACGGCGCTACGCAAGGAGGTTTCGGCGTCGCGCCCGCGAAAAATCGGCGAGTTCGCGACCCGCAAGACGTGCGCCGCCAGCATGGGATCGTGCTCGAGCACGCCGACGAGCTTCTCGGTGTCGATGTCGGGGCGACACGACAATTCATGGATCTCGAGGGCGACGCTAGGGAGCATGGGCGGTTTGTAGCCGGGCGAGCCGAACACGCCGCGCAACCCCTCGGATACACGCAGCACCGTGGTCAAGGGCATGGCCGCACATTGGGCCGTCGCGGTATCCGAATTTGCGCGAACGGGAGGGGCGTGAGTGTCGGCCGAGGACATGTCGCCTCCATGACATCGATAGTCTAGGGCACGATCTTGAGCCGCCAAATCACCGACATGTCGCAACCGCGCAGAGGGCGCCACCTCTGCCATCCGGGACATCCCGCATCGGCAAGCTATGCTTTGAACCAGGAGATACCCATGGATAGAACAGAAAAGCTCTCCCTCATCGCTCACTACGAGTCGTCCATCGACCCGCTTCTCGATTTCGTCAAGAACGCGCCGGCTGCCGCGGTCGATTTCCGGCCGAACCTTCCCGGTGCCTGGAGCATTCGCGACCACGCGGTTCACTTCCTGGATGCGGACACGTTCGCCTATGGTCGCCTGCGACTGGCCGTGACCCAACCGGGGGCGGACGTGTTCGTGTGGAACGAAGAAGCCTGGCAGGAAAGGGGCAAGTATGAAACCGGAGACGCGCTGGTCGCCTTGGAGACCGCCCGTGCGCTCAGGCAGGTGGTCTGCGCCATGGCCAGGTCGATCGTGGACGCGGACTGGGAGACCTTCTATGTTCGCCACTCGCAACGCGGACGCATGAACCTGGCCGACGTCTTCAAGCTCTACACCGACCATGCGCAGTTCCACTTGAGCTACTTCCGCCGCAACCTGGATGCATTCAAGTCGAACGCGGCGTGAATCGCCGCGATGAAAAAGGACTTTCTGGGTCCCTTACCTCTGGCGTCAGGGGTGGGCTTGGGTCATAACCGATAAAATCGATGCGTATTCCCCTACTCGACCCCAATCACACCCCCCTCTCAGGTTCCCAAGCAGCTCAGTTCAACGCTTTCGCCGCCAGCCTAGCGCCGGACCAAACCGCGTGGCTGCTAGGCTATCTGACCGCGACCCATCACTTGCAAGGCGGCGCAGGCCAGCCCGCGGCGCCGGTTTCTGCGGGTGATGCCGAACGACAATTGACGGTGCTTTTCGCATCGCAGACCGGCAATGCCGCGAAGGTCGCGAAGGCCGTGACCTCCGCGGCTACAGGGGCCGGCATCCACGCGGTCGCGGTCAACGTCGCCGACTACAAGGCCACGAGCTTGAAGAACGAACGCCACCTGATTCTCGTGTCCAGCACGCAGGGCGAGGGCGATCCGCCGGATTCGGCTGTCGAGTTCCACCGTTTTCTTTTCGGCAAGCGGGCGGCGCGCCTCGAAGGCTTGCGCTTCGCCGTGCTGGCGCTCGGCGACTACAGCTACGCGAATTTCTGCAAGGCCGGCGTGGACTTCGACACCCGCCTTGCGGAGCTCGGGGCCGAACGGGTCTTGGACCGCGTCGATTGCGATGTGGAATACCAGGACGCGGTGGACGTCTGGCAGGGGCAGGTGATCGAGACCTTCAAGAATCTCGTGCCCAAGAACGGCGTGTCGACTTCGGCCGCGCCGGCGCCTGCGCAGGTCGAGGAGGCCGGATACGACAAATCCCGGCCCTTCGTGGCGGCTGTTCTCGAACGCACCAACCTGAACGGCCGCGGCTCGGGAAAACAGACGTTCCACTTCGAGCTTTCCCTGACCGGATCGGGCATCAGCTACCAGCCCGGCGACGCTCTCGGCATCCTGCCGCGAAACTCGCCTGCCTACGTTCAGGATCTCTTGTCCGCGGCCCGACTTGCACCGGATGTCGGCGTCAGCGTGGATGGCAAGGATCGCCCGCTCGCCGAGGTGCTCGGCGACACCTACGAGATCACCACCATCACCCGCCCGTTCGTGAAGGCCTACGCGGCCGCGACTGGCCACGCGGAGCTCGGAGCGTTGCTGGAAAAGGGGCGCGAGGAAGACCTCAAGACCTACGGCCATGGCCGCGAGATCATCGACGTCCTCCAATCCTTCCCCCCGGGTGACGTGCAGCCGCAGGCCTTCGTGGGCATGCTGCGCCGCCTGCAACCTCGCCTTTACTCCATCGCCTCGAGCCTGCTCGCGCACGAGGAAGAGGTCCACCTGCTCGTGGGGCTCACCCGCTACGAAAGCCACGGACGAATGCGCGAAGGCGTTTGCTCGTCCTTCGTGTGCGAGCGTCTGGGCGAAGACGAAGCGCTGCGCGTCTACCCCTCGACCAACCCCAACTTCAAGCTCCCGGAAAACCCCGATGCACGGATTATCATGGTCGGTCCCGGCACCGGCGTGGCGCCGTTTCGGGCCTTCGTCGAAGAACGCGAGACCCTGGGTTGCCGCGGACGCAACTGGTTGTTCTTCGGCGACCAGCACTTCGCCACCGATTTCCTGTACCAGATCGAGTGGCAGCGCTGGCACAAGTCCGGCGTGCTCTCGCACCTGGATCTGGCCTTCTCGCGCGACCAGGACGAGAAGATCTACGTCCAGCACCGTATGATCGAGCGCGGGCGCGATCTCTACTCCTGGTTGCAGGAAGGCGCGCACGTCTACGTGTGTGGCGACGCTGGCCAGATGGCGGTCGACGTCCATGAAGCATTGATTTCCATCGTCGGCAAAGAAGGCGGAAAGGGCCGCGAGGCCGCCGTGGAGTACGTCGAAAACCTCCACGCCACCAAGCGGTACCAACGCGATGTCTATTGAGGTGAGGTTCCATGAGCGATGAAGCACAGCCCGCTCCGGGCAGCAGCGAAAACGAATACTTCAAGGACGCGAGCAACTACCTGCGCGGGACGATCGCCAAGGGTCTGCGCGATCCCATCACGGGCGGCATTGCGCCCTCCGACCAACAGCTCCTCAAATTTCACGGGATGTACCAGCAGGACGACCGCGACGTCCGCCTCGAGCGTCAGCGGCAGAAACTGGAGCCGCTGCACAGCTTCATGGTGCGCATCCGGATTCCCGGTGGCGTGTGCACGCCCGCGCAGTATTTGGTCGTCGACCGGCTCGCGTGCGCCCATGGGGGCAACACCTTGCGACTGACGACGCGGCAAACGTTTCAGCTGCACACCATCCCCAAAGCCCACTTGCGCCAGACAGTGCAAGCCATCAACAAGACCTTGCTCGATACCATCGCGGCCTGCGGGGACGTGAATCGCAACGTCCTGTGCAACCCGAATCCCTTCTTGTCGTCGCTGCACGGCGAAGTCTACGGGTGGGCCAAGCGCATCAGCGAGCACCTCTTGCCGCGCACGCGCGCCTACCACGAGATCTGGCTGGGCGACGATCTCGTGGCCGGAGGCGAGCCCGCCGACGACGCCGAGCCGCTCTACGGCAAGCACTATCTGCCGCGCAAGTTCAAGACCGCCATAGCGGTACCACCCAGCAACGATGTCGATATCTTCGCCAACGACCTCGGTTTCATCGCCATCGCCGAGAGCGACAGGCTGGTCGGCTTCGACGTCACGGTAGGCGGAGGCATGAGCATGACCCACGGCGAGCGCGCCACCTATCCTCGCCTCGCCGACGTGATTGGCTTTTGCCCACCCTCCGATGTCCTCGCCGTGGCCGAAGCCGTGCTCACCACCCAGCGCGATTTCGGCGACCGCAAGAACCGCAAGCACGCACGCCTCAAGTACACCATCGACGACCGCGGGCTCGACTGGTTCAGGGCCGAAGTCGAGCGGCGAATGGGTCACGCGCTTGCACCATCCCGTCCCTTCAGGTTCGAGAGCAACGGCGATCGCTATGGCTGGGTCAAGGGCGCGGGAGATTCCTGGCACTTCACGCTCTTCATCATGAACGGTCGCGTCCGCGACGAAGAGGACCGGCCCCTGCTGACGGCGTTGCGCGAGATCGCCAAGGTCCACGACGGGGATTTCCGTCTGACCGCCAACCAGAACTTGATGATCGCCAACGTGAGCAAGACCAATAGGCGGCGTATCGACGGCCTGCTCGACCAGTACCGGCTCAAGGATGGCGTGGCAAAGACCGGCCTGCGCCTTTCCTCCATGGCCTGTGTGGCCCTGCCGTCGTGTGGCCTGGCCATGGCCGAATCCGAGCGCTACCTGCCGAGCCTGCTCGACAAGCTCGATACCATCGTGCGCGCGGCCGGCCTGGAGAAGGAGCCCATCGTCATCCGCATGACCGGGTGCCCGAACGGCTGCGCGCGGCCCTACATCGCCGAAATCGCCTTGGTCGGCAAGAATCTCGGCAAGTACAACCTCTATCTGGGCGGCGGGTTCGTGGGAGATCGTCTGAGCAAGCTCTACCGTGAGAATCTCGCCGACGAGGAAATCGTAGCGGCGCTCGAGCCCATCATCCGTCGCTACGCGCGTGAGCGAAGTCCCGGCGAGCGATTCGGCGACTTCGTCATCCGCGCGGGCTACGTCAAGGCCACGCGGCAGGGCAAGGATTTTCACGACTGAGCGGAGAGATCGAAATGGAAACCCTGACCTGAAACCACCTCGCCCCGCACAGCGGGGAGAGGTCGCCGAGCGCAGCGAGGCGGGTGGGCATAGGTCTGTCCTGCCGTTGAATCTTGTCGTGCTCCTTCGCCTTTGGGGGCGAGCGTAGCCCAGCTTTGCTGCGCGAAGCGAGGGGGGACCGGGGGACTGCGAGCGAGAGCGAGCCAGTCCCCCGTAAGATACAAGGGGCTACCACGTTTCATGACTGAAGGATCCGGGCCTTGGGCCCGGCGGCGCTACTGGGAGGGTTTCCATACCCTCGGCATCTGCCACCCGCCCTCCCACCCACTCGCTGCGCTCGGCCTCGCGCGATGGTTCGCGCCGAGCAAAGCTCGGCGGCTCCCCACGCGACTAGGATTGCCCGCCCAGGTCGCCTCCTGCTTTGACTTCAATCCGGACGGCGCTAGTCTCCTTTTCGCGCTTCGGCGCGGAAGGCAGGAACCATGAAGAACGACCTAGGAACATCCGGCCGGTTTGGGGATTTCGCATCCGCGAGTGTCGAGACGGCGGCGGCGCCGGCCCTCTCTGGTCTCGCCCCCATCGAGGACTTTCCGGCCTCGACGCGTGTGTTCAAGACCGACGGCCAAGTGCGCGTGCCCTTTCGCCGGATTGCAGCTCGACGGCGGAGGAGCGCCCATCGAGGTCTACGACACCTTCGGTCCGCGTGCAGTGGACCTGCGGCAAGGTCTACCCAAGCTGCGCCAACCCTGGGTCGACCGGCGAACCGCCCGCGGCGACGTGAACTTCAGCCAGATGCACTGTGCTGGCCAAGGCGAGATCACCGAGGAGATGCGCTTCGTGGCCCTGCGCGAGAACGTCGCGCCGGAATTCGTGCGCGACGAGGTCGCGCGCGGACGGGCCATCATCCCAGCAAATCGCAAGCATCCAGAGGCCGAGCCCATGGTGATCGGCCGCAATTTCCTGGTCAAGATCAACGCCAACATCGGGAACTCTGCCGTCAGCTCCACCATCGCCGAGGAGGTCGACAAGCTGCGCTGGGCGGTCAAGTGGGGTGCCGACACCATCATGGATTTGTCGACGGGCGCGAACATTCACGAGACGCGCGAGTGGATTCTGCGCAATTCGCCCGTGCCGGTGGGAACCGTCCCCATCTACCAGGCGCTGGAGAAGGTGAAGGGCAAGATCGAGGAGTTGTCGATCGATGTGTTCCTCGACACCCTGGTGGAACAAGCGGAGCAGGGCGTGGACTATTTCACGATCCACGCCGGCGTGCTGCTTCACCACATTCCCCTGACCGCGAAGAGGATCACCGGCATCGTCTCGCGGGGTGGCTCGATCATGGCCAGGTGGTGCCTGGCCCACCACGAAGAGAACTTCCTCTACACCCATTTCGAAGAGATCTGCGAGGTCATGAAGAAGTACGACGTGGCCTTCAGCTTGGGTGACGGCTTGCGCCCTGGTTGCACCGCGGACGCCAACGATGCGGCCCAGTTCGCCGAGCTCGAGGCGCTCGGCGAGCTGACCAAAGTGGCTTGGCGCCACGACGTTCAGGTCATGATCGAAGGGCCCGGGCACGTGCCCATGCACAAGATCCGCGAGAACATGGACAAGCAACTCGAGATCTGCCACGAGGCGCCGTTCTACACCCTCGGCCCGCTGGTGACCGACATCGCTCCGGGCTACGACCACATCACCTCGGCCATCGGCGCGGCCATGATCGGCTGGTTCGGAACTGCCATGCTTTGCTACGTCACACCCAAGGAGCACCTCGGCCTGCCCAACCGCAAGGACGTCAAGGACGGCGTGATCGCCTACAAGATCGCGGCCCACGCGGCGGACATGGCCAAGGGACATCCCGGCGCCACGGAACGTGACGACGCCCTGTCGCGCGCCCGATTTGCATTCCACTGGGAAGACCAGTTCAACCTGTCCCTCGACCCGGATACCGCCCGCCAGTTTCACGACGAGACCTTGCCCGCGCCCGCGGCCAAGGGCGCCCATTTCTGTTCCATGTGCGGCCCGCAGTTCTGTTCCATGCGCATCACTCAGGATTTGCGCGCCGAGGTCGTGGCCGACGGGCTCAAGCGGAAAGCCGCCGAGTTCAAAGCCGCCGGCCAGGAGATCTACGCCGCTTCCGCTGCCGACATCGCGGAGGGCTCGCAAAGCCTCGGGCGAACCGGGGTCGGTTGATAGAGAAGCCCGATCTCGATCTGCTCGTGTGCCATGGCGACCTCCAGCGCGCCCATCGGCGATAGGCATCGATCCACAGCTGGGCGGCCGTGGGACTTGGCGGCCTTCGAGCGTACTCTGAAAGGGTCATGACCTTTTCAGAGTTGGGTCTGAGCGCCCTACCCACCAGCGTCCTCTGCTCTTACCCTACGGTTCGATCTTCAGGTCCAACACGTGCAGCTCGCCGGTCGAGCCGCTGGTGTCGCCCCCGCTGGGGTTGCTTTCCGCCTACTGCAACACTTGCGGTTCGCGGTGTCGTTCATCAGGTGAACCCGGCGAGGCACTTCATGGTTTATGGACAAGTTACCAAAGTTAGTAAGTATTGATAACTTAGATAACCTTGATATAAAGCGAGCATGGATGCAGTTCAGAACCCGTATTCACCGGGTGCGGGAACTCAACCGCCCGCCCTGGTGGGCCGCGATGATTTGCTCGAAAATGCGCGTGTCGCGCTTGAGAGAATCCGCGATGGCAGACCGGCAAAAAGTATCCTCATGGTCGGATTGCGAGGAGTCGGCAAGACGGTCCTACTCGACCGAATGAGGGATAACGCAGAAGCATCCGGTATCGTGACCCTGCGAATGGAGGCTCCGGAAAGCCGGTCGTTGCCGGCCATACTTGCTCCTGAGTTACGCGCGGCCCTTCTGCGGCTTTCGCGAATTGGCCGGGCCAAGTCGCTTGCCCAGCGAGCCCTCAAGGGATTGGCCGGTTTCGCGAAGGCCCTCAAGGTGAAATACGCCGACATCGAAGTGGGCCTCGACTTGGCCCCTGAGCCCGGATTGGCCGACAACGGGGATCTCGAACATGACCTGATGGCGCTCCTTGAAGCCACCGGACAGGCCGCGAAGAAGGCCGGCACCGTTGTGGCGGTATTCCTCGACGAATTGCAGTACGTCAAGGAGGATGAGCTCGCCGCGCTCATCACGGCGTTGCATCGGGTGGCGCAGCGCCAAATCCCGGTATCACTGGTCGGCGCTGGGCTTCCCCAGCTACGCGGCAGGATGGGGAGCGCCAAGTCCTACGCCGAGCGCATGTTTGATTTTCCGGAGGTCGGTCCCCTCACCAGCGCTGCTGCCAAGGATGCGATTTCAAGGCCCGCAGAAGAGCAGGGTGTTCTCTTCCAGGCAAATGCCCTGGAAAGGATTGTGGAAGTGACCCAAGGGTATCCCTACTTTTTACAAGAGTGGGGCAAGCACACCTGGGAGATTGCGCGGAAGTCACCCATTACAATTCACGACGTCGACGGCTCCTCGGAGATCGCCATTGCCGCGCTGGATGCGAGCTTCTTCCGGGTACGGTTCGATCGCCTGACTCCGCTCGAAAAGCGCTACGTCCGCGCGATGGCGGATCTTGGCGCGGGCCCCCACCGTTCGGGTGAAATCGCTGCGAAGCTGCAACGTAAGGTGACGGCCTTGGCGCCTACTCGAAGCCAACTCATCCTCAAAGGGATGATCTGGAGCCCGAATCACGGCGACACCGCGTTTACCGTCCCCATGTTCGACGAATTCATGCGCAGGATCATGCCGGGTAAGGACTGGCTGGAGTAGAGCCAAGCAAGTCGCCTCGTGGGGCACTTCTGGCAGGTAGGCGGAACAAGCGCCATAGATCCAGCGGCGCCGTGCCGCCCTTGTTGAGGATGTTCGCGCCCGCATTGTTGAGCGTGTAGACGATCTGCGCCTTGCTCACGTTCGCGAGCGTGGTCGACCACTCGACGACGCCGACGGTCGCCATCTTGGTGCTGATGGCATTCGAGACGATGGTGAAGGAGCAGTCCGTCGACACGGCGCCTCCGGAGCCGGTGCTTCCGCCACTGCCCGACGAACCGCCACTGCCCGACGAGCCGCCGGACGGTGCCGCACCGCCACCGCCCTGCGATCCGCCGCTCTCCGAAGCCCCCCCCGCCACCGCTGGAGGAGCCGTCTCTCGCCGAGCTGCCGCCCGTTCCGGATGAGCCGCCGATCGCCGCGGACCCACCACCACCTACCCTGCCTCCGGATCCCGAAGCGCCGCCCGACGAGCGGGTGCCGCCGGTCGCAGAGCCGCACCTGCCGCCCGCCCCAGAGCCCGACGACCCACCGCTGCTACCATTGCCGCCGCCTTGACTGGCCGCCGTGGAACCGCCACTACCAGGATATCGATCTCGAGAATGCCCTGCCTGACGTCGGGATGACCGATGGCGCCGAGGGACTATCCGAAAGTGCTCCGCAATCGATTTCCCGAAATCGGTGTCTTGAGCCTATTCGCGGAAGCTCAGGAGAACGGTACGAGCTATTGATAAAATCTTCATCTGTTTTCCATGGGTTGCGCCGTTGCGCTATTCTTTGCGCGACCTCACGCCGTTTCAGACCATCTCTACCCACTGCCCCCTCGTGGAGCAGCTGAGCTAAAGGGAGAAGCCATGCTGCGTAGTTCGAGTGTTTTCGTCTTTTCCGCGTGTCTCTGCCTCGCCGGGAATGGCTGCGCGCGGCCCACAAGCTCCGACGGGCAAGGGAGTGGCGGCAGGGGGGGCAGCGGCGGCTCCGCGGGTAGCGGCGGCTCCACCGGCGGCAGGGGCGGCAGCGGCGGCTCCACCGGCGGCAGGGGCGGCTCCGTCGGCGGTAGTGGTGGCTCGGCCGGCAACGGCGGTTCGGCGGGCAACGGGGGTTCTAGTAGCCACGGCGGTAGTGGCGGCGCGGCAGGCAGTGGGGGATCTGGCGCCGGCGGTAGTGGTGGCGCCGGCGGTAGTGGCGGTCGGGGTGGCAGCGGCGGCAGTGGCGGCACGTCCACCACAGGGGGCTCCGCTGGCAACGGCGGCACCTCAGGCGGCGGCACCTCAGGCGGTGGCGCATCCGGCAACGGCGGCTCGGCCGGCAACGGCGGCGCTGCCGGCAGCGGTGGCTCGAGCACCTCGACCGCCAGCTGCACGTTCACGCAATCCTCGAAGACCAGCTCGACGATCGCGACCGTCGGCATCGTTACTTGGTCGACGACGCTCTCGGGCTTGAGCTCGGCGAAGATCGACTTCGGCCTGGATACGGGCTACGGCATGACCGCCCCAATCGACAAGCCCGCGTCGGGCAGCAACGCCACGCTCCTGTTGGGTATGAAGGCATCCAAGACCTACCACTACCGCATCACCGCCACAGGCAACGGCGGCGCCTGCGTCAGCGACGATTACACCATTGGCACGGGAGCGCTGCCGAACGGATTGGCCAAGATTACGGTCACGACCAAGAGCACGGCGTCGCCGCTCTTCGGTGGCTTCCTGATTACCGGGCAGTTCGTCCAAGGTGGCGGCTCCTCGGGATCGCCGTCTTACATTCTCGACAAGGACGGCGAGATGGTATGGGCCATCTCTCCGGGTCACGATGTGACGGGGGCGGTGATGGACTACGCGGGCACGCACATGTGGACCAATTGCGTTCAGGTCCCTGAAGGCACGACCTGCGTCCATCGGATCACGATGGATGGGCTCACGGATGAGGACCTGTCGAGCAAGTTCGCAGGCCTGAACCATCAGCTGACCGTCCTGCCGGACGAGACGGTAGCATTCTATGCCTACAACGACTCGGCCAAGTGCGAGGACATCAAGGAATACAATCCCAGCACCGGCACCGTGAAGACCATCGTCAACTCCGGAACCGCGCAGGGGGGGGCCTCTACGTGCCACTGCAACGACATCCAGTACTCCAAGGATGACGATACCCTGGTCTTCTCCGATCTCGACAACCAGGTGGTCGTCAAGGTCAAGCGCAGCGACGGCTCGACCGTCTGGGTGCTGAACGGGTCCAAGAACAGCTTCACGGGCGACACCTGGGCCGGCGGCGAGCACGGACTCCATGTGCTTGGCCTCGACGACATTCTCATCTTCAACAACAACAGCCGAATCTCCATGGGCGGTGGCATGGGAGCGACGGGCGGAGACGGCAGCGGCTCCATCGCTATCGAGATGAAGCTCGACCTGAGCACGAAGAAGGCGACCAAGATCTGGTCCTACAAGGCGAACCCGGCCATTCAGAACGACATCATGGGCGACGTGCAACGCCTACCCAACGGCAACACGATCGTCGCCTATTCGACCCAGGGCGTGCTCCACGAGGTAAGCTCGAACGGCACACTCTTGCAGGAATTGACCTGGCCCGTCAGCGCCTCTTTCGGCTACATACAGAAGCGTGCGACGCTCTATGGACCGCCGCCGAAATAATTCGCTGGTCCTGCAGAAACGTGTCGGCGGATGGCTTCTTCACCTTTGATACAGCGCCTCGACCTCCGCCGAGCTCAGCGCGCGACCATAGATCCTGACGTCATCGATTTGCCCCTGCAGCTGATCGTCAACGCCGCTATCCTGCTGAGGAGCGCGAGCGCCGATCGCCCAGGTCGCATCGACGCTCGCCTGCGGCGGCGTCGCATCGACCGTGGTCGCTGCGAGCGCGCCATCGCGGTAAAGGAGATACGTGGCGCCGTCGAAGACGCCGCAAGGATGAACCCAGGTTCCAAGGTCGGCGGCCGGGATGGTGACGACGGCTTGATGGTTGATCGAGTCTCTGGAAGTCAGAATGTAGCGGGGAGGACGGTCAGGGTTTTGATGTCGGCGTAGGCGACCTCGATGCCGGCGGTCGCGATGGTGTTTTGCGCCCCTTGCGGGTTGGCGCCACTGTCCGTGACAGTATTTGTCCCGTTTTTGTTTTGGACGATGTTGGTCGGACAATCGATCATGCCGCTTTGGGCCACAGTGTAGCCAGAGGTCTCTTCGTCCAAGTACAGCCCGTTACAACCGTAGTCGGCCCACTTGCTGCACGCGTAGTCGTGGATGTGGTTGTACTGCATCTCGTCGGCAGTGCCCTGGTTGGAAAGCACGTAGATGGCACCTCCATGTCATCGTGGGTACCTGAGATGAAATCGAGGCCCGTCCCACCCATCTGCGTGAACAGGTTTCTTTCGAAGCGCAAGTGATTGGCGTTCGTGACACTGACGCCAGCAGGCATCCTGCCCACGGTCTGATTGTTGTGAGCATAGGCCGTTCAAGCACCACTTTGTTTTCAATGTCCGGTAAGAAACATTACGTCAACTACACCTACCTACATGCCAAGGAATCCCCTATACCCAGGAGCCTTTTCGAAGGTAACGGTAATCCACATGTCCTTTATAAGTTCCATGACTACCTCGTTGTCCTTGTGACCATTTTTCCATCCGCGCCCGGACAAATGCTGACCATGGAGCCGCGCTTGGTAAGAGCGATAGTGCAGGCTCCAGCTCGGGCTACTGTGACGACATTCCCCGCGCGCTTGGGCACCGGCACCGACCAGCGTCGACGGGCGCTGGGGAGGCTGAAGCTGCTGATGGAACCGCCTTTGTTCAGGAGAAACTCGTCCGGGCCCGCGCACACGGCGGAGTCGCCTAGTTGGGTCTTTATTGAACTAACCTTGGCGCCGTCGGAGATCCTACGCACGATGGTAAGGTTCTTGGGGAATCGGAGATGCTCCACCCAGCCCAGGGCAAATTCCTGCTCCAGCAAGTAGTCGCCACAGGTGATCGGCTGATACCACCATTGCCCAAATTCCTGCCAGAGAACCTTGTCCCCATCCCCGCGGTAGCAGTAGCCGAAGTGGCAAAAGTCAGGTCCACACTCGTGCGGGACACAGAAGATCCTTTCCCCAGCAGGGCCCAAATGGAGGACAGCATTCCAGGGAACCTCGTTCCTGACATCCACCTTCACTACCGGGATTCCCGCGTGCCGCACAATCTTGCCGCCGGGCAGAAGCTCCAATAGACCGTCCGGAAAGGCGCGCCAAGCGTAATCGGAGATTGTCGCCCAGCGTGTATCCTTCCACGTTGCGATGGAATGAAAAACACCCTCGGGCAAAGTCCAGGTCTCGTGGATGCGACCATCGGTGCCCAAGAGATATACCGTGCCGGCTGCTGCACTGGCCGGATTGTACTTTTTTCCGGCCACCAGGATGCCATAGCCAGCGCTCGCGGTCGCCTGTACATCGTCGTCGATGGGTAGTTGAAGAACGGCGGACCACCTTCCTGCCGGGGAGAGAAACTGAATCTGTCCTTTCGTGGCCACAAGCCCCAGCCATCCATCTTCCAGCGACAAGAGACGGAATACGGTGGAACGCCCGACGAAGGCACTTTTCCAGGAGAGCGTGGGCTTGTCGAGCGGGCCGCTATCGTGGGAGGCGGCGGGAGCCTCTACGAGGAGGAGGAGGATCAGTGGCAGTCGTATCATCGTCAATAGTTCCGGTAAGGGGTCCAGTCGAAGAGCTCATCGTACCGGTGAATGATCAGGGGCATGCCCTGCCGGAACGCTCCCTTTTCGCGAAATTCCTTCAGATCAGCCGGACGGATGTGAATACACCCGTGCGATTCGTCAAGGTTGATTGGGACGACGCTGTTCGGATTCTGGTTCGCC
>CAWGPW010000018.1:0-212919 GCA_963824555.1 uncultured delta proteobacterium
CATATCCGGAATCGAGATGGCGATTCGCGTGGCTTCGCGGCCCTCTCGGTCGGTGGCGCGAATGAGCTACATCGATCCCCTGCACGGTCTGGGGCCGTCCGTGTAGTCGAAAAGGACGTAGCTGGCCGACTCGTCCTTTTCGCGCACAGGAAATCCTCGATCGACGCGCAAGAAGCGCACCGCCGCTGGCCAGACGCTGGTGATGGGATAGGGCGAGACGGCGACCATGCGCGACCAAGCCACGCCTGGAGCGAGCCACCCCACGACGGCCAGGGTAGCCGCGACAAGACGGATCGTGCGGCGGAAGGGGCCAACCATCATTCGCCTCCTTGTTCGGCGACGCGCTTGGATTCTACCACCATGGTGCGCAGCGATCCCCGCTCGCCGACGAAGAGAAGGGCGAGAAACCCGAGCGCGACGTACCACACGAACTGAATTCCATGCAGGGCGATGGCGTAGGCTCCGCCGACCGAGGTGAGAATGGACTCGGGCAGGTAGGCCGCGAGGGCAAGCACGATGCCGGCGTGAAACTGGCCCACCAGCCCCGGCGCGTTGGGAAGCGAGATGAGCACGCCCGTGAATGCCATGGCGGCGAAGGCTGCATGGATCGGGATGGGGAGATGCATGAGCCTCGCCAGGAACCACATGCCGAGCCCGTTGGCGCCCCAGTAGAGGGCGGTCTGCAGCAGGAACGGGAACAGGTCGCGCGGATGTTCCAAGGCGCGAAAGCCCTGGATGAGGGCACGCAGCTTTTCCGCCAACTTGTCCGCGAGCGTGGGCGAAATCTTGTGCAGGAACGTGACGGTCAAGACCAGCCTGATGGTGGCGTCCGGCCAGCGCAGGGCGAAGCCGAGAAATGCCATGAGTCCGAGAAAGCCGAGGAGGGCCAACCAGGCGGAAATCGCCAACATCGGCGGATAGGCGTGGCCGCCGGGCGCAAGCGAGAGAAGGTAGGTGACGAAAAGCAGGATGGCGATGACCAGCCCGTCGACGATGCGCTCCACGGCCACGGTGCCCAGCACCGCGCTCATGCGCGAATGTCCTTCGCGAACGACGTAGTAGGGACGGGCGAATTCCCCCAGACGGAAGGGCAGGGCCAGGATGGCCATGAAGCCGACGGTCGAGATGATCATCAGTCGCCCGAACGGGAGCGAGACGCCGATGGGGCGAAGCAGGTACTTCCAGCGCCACGCCCGGAGGATGTGGACAGGAACCAGGCACAGGACGTAGAGAAACACGGCCGAAATCGGCATCGCCAGCAACACGGACTTGGTTCCATGAAGGTCGATCTTGTGCAGGGCCAGGGCAATGCACAGCACGCCCACGGTGAGCGAAGCGACTATTTTGGCCAGGAGTTTCACGGTCACGATTGCAGGCCCCGATCAGGGCAACTCGCCTCCCAAGATACGGCGAGGGTTTTCCTCTAGCAATCGCGTGAGTCCCGCGCTACCTAGGCGCTTGCGAATCCATTCGATGCCATCGGATACTCTGTCCATGGTATCCGGGCTGTGCATGTCCGACGCCACCGCGTGGGCGAGGCCATCCTCGACCAGCCGACGTGCGGTCTTGGTTTCGGCGCGGTTGTGCGTGCCCGCAACGGCCTCCAGATCCACGACCATGGCCGCCTGCTTGCCCATGGTTTCGGCGAACAAGGGATCGCGCTGAACCGAGAGGTAGCGTTCAGGATGGGCCATGACCGGCAGGCACCCGCCCAAGCGGATCTCGAAGAGAGCCTCCTCGAGGTGCGGAGGCGCCAGCGCGGGATTCACCTCGAAAAGAAAGGCCCGTCGCCCATCGTAACAGGGTACGGTGTGGTTGCGCAGGCGCTCGATGAAAATCTCGTCCCAAAAGTTCTCGGCCCCGAGGCGGATGCGCGCGGAAGGATGGTGTTTCTTGGCCTCGGACTGAAAGTCGTCGAGTGCATGGGCGATGGCCTCCGCCGTGGGGATGAAGAGCCCGTTTCTTTGGTGCGGCGTGGCGCATATCTCGGAGAACCCGAGATCCACCAAGGCTTGCAGAATTTCCATGCCGGTCGGAAGATCGGGTGCGCCGTCGTCCAGACCGGGCAAGAGGTGGCAGTGGAGATCGATATACTGCGCCACGTGAATCTTCCTGAGCTGACCATAGCGGATCTTGTCCTGGTTGGCTGCTAATTCCCCGGCGGGACGGGCGGCGACAAAAATGAGAAGATACTGACGATTGGGGCTTGCGCGAAAGGGAACACCGATTGCAAATTCAGCCCCTGGGAGGAAAGGATTCAATGGGCGACAAAGTTGCTCTGCCGAGTCTCAGTTTACCGAAGCAAAGAACCCACTGGTCAGTAGGCGTCGTCATCGCGGCGGGCGTACTTCTGCTCTTCTTGGGTGCAGCGCTTTACGCCGTCTTGCAACGCCAGCAGGCCCGCGAGGAGGCCTATGCGAAACGGCAGGCCGACCAGGCTGCCCTGGTGAAAGCCGAAACCGAGAAGGCCAAGGCCGAGACGGCGAAGGCGGCGGCCGAGGCCAAGAAGAAGGAAGCCGAAGCTGCGGCCTCATCCGCTGCCGCAGCTCAAAGCAAGGCCGCCCAGGCAAACCGCGCCAGCGAAGAGTCTTCCAAGAAGTCCGGCAAGAAGAAGAGCACGAGGAAGCCCAGCGGCAAGACCGCTGCGACTTCGAGTCCGGCGGCCGCCGCGCCGGCCGCGCCCGCCAAGCCGACCAGCAAGGCCAGCAAAGATATCGACGACCTGCTGAGGGGCTTCAAGTAGGCTGCTGCTCTGGGGGCCCAGGTCACCAGGCGTGGGGGAGAGTCTCCAGTTATAATGGGAACCCTGGGAGGGTTCCCAAACCCTCCCGCGCTCTGGCTCCGGCGAGCGAAGCTCGCCTCCGCCAACGCGTGTAATGGGAACCCTGGGAGGGTTCCCAAACCCTCCCGCGCTCTGGCTCCGGCGAGCGAAGCTCGCCTCCGCCAACGCGTGTAATGGGAACCCTGGGAGGGTTCCCAAACCCTCCCGCGCTCTGGCTCCGGCGAGCGAAGCTCGCCTCCGCCAACGCGTGTAATGGGAACCCTGGGAGGGTTCCCAAACCCTCCCGCGCTCTGGCTCCGGCGAGCGAAGCTCGCCTCCGCCAACGCGTGTAATGGGAACCCTGGGAGGGTTCCCAAACCCTCCCGCGCTCTGGCTCCGGCGAGCGAAGCTCGCCTCCGCCAACGCGTGTAATGGGAACCCTGGGAGGGTTCCCAAACCCTCCCGCCTCGGCTTTGCCCGCCAATTCGCTCTTGCCCAGCAATTCGGACGGCTGCCCAATAATTCGCGGCGCGGCGTGAACGCGCACTTTCCCCCGGCGACTCACGGGAGCGATTCTCATCCGGTTGTGCAAATCTCAGGTGGTAGTAGCATGCGATGTAGCCATGGCATGTGACTCCAAGCAAAACAAAGGCTCACTGATCCCCAAAAACCTAGCCGACATGATCAAGCAAATCCTGTCGAAAATCGAAGGCAGTCCAAGCGACTCCGACGTGATGATTTATCGCGGAGAGATCGCTCGCCATGGATACGAGAAGGTTTCCGATTTGTGCGAACGTCAGACTGGACGAAAGAACGTCTTGCTCATGCTTGAGACGCCGGGTGGAGACGCCGACTCCGCGTTCCGGATCGCCAGATGCCTTGGATCGCGTTACAAAAAGTTCACGGTAATCGTTCCAGGGTGGTGCAAAAGTGCCGGAACGATCTTGTGCCTAGGGGCCAACGAACTTGTCATCTCCGATCGCGGAGAGCTTGGACCGCTTGATGTTCAGATTCGCAAAACCGACGAACTCGGCGAGCTTGGATCTGGCTTGGATCTCATGAAGACTTTCGGGTACCTCCAAAACAACGCGTATGAGGCCTTCAGGAGTTTCATGGTCGACATCCGAATGGGTGGCCAGATGTCGACGAAGATCGCCGCAGAAATGGCAACCGCGCTGTCGGTCGGCCTCTACGGGAAGATCTTCGCACAGATAGATCCAGTTAAGGTTGGAGAAGTCCAGCGAGCCCTGTCAATCGCAAGCGCATACGGGGAACTCCTCGATGAAAAGAGCAAGAATCTGAAAGATGGTGCGCTCGCAAAACTTGTGGCAGGATATCCTACACACGGCTTCGTGATCGACCGCAAGGAAGCGAAGCAGCTTTTTGAAAACGTCCGGAAGCCCTCCCCAGAGGAGGATTGTCTCTGTCGATTTTTGATGAAGACAACAAACCCAACGATCGACTACTTTCATCCCAAGGATGAGGAAGAGTCAACGCATCATGACCAAGACGAAAAGCATACTCCCCAAGATGCCGTTTCCTCTTATGCCAGTGAGGGCAACGGAGTTGGAGACGCAGGTGCGCAGGATGCTCACGGCTGAAGGTGTTGCTGTGTCCAATATGACCCGCCAGCGGTCGTCCATTCCCGCCCGCGACCGCAGGTTCTCGGCTGTTTCAGGATCTACGCGATAGATTGAGACGCGGTTCGCACCAGAAAAACTATTCTGTTTTGGCCGCTTTGATAGCCACGTGTCGTAACCACGTCGAAAGACTCATTCCTGCCGCGTCCGCCGCCGCCTTCCAGGTGTCCTTTTCGTCCAAGGTAGCCAGGACCTTCAGAATAGCCCCCCTGCGTTCGTCCTCGGACTTGCGCCGCACGATCTCGCGCTCGGCGTCAGGCTTCGCCCGCGCTGGCCTTTTCGTCGCCATGGTTTAACTGTACCATAACATGGCCATGAAACAAGGCCATATTTGTCGTTGACAACGTGGCCATGTTAGGTCCATATTAGGCACATGGACACGACGAACGAAACAGACCTTCGGCAAGAGCGCGGACGCCTTCTTTCCCTCGACAAGAGGATCCACCACGTCGCCGGCTCGACGTGGGTCGTCCCATCCCAGTCCCAGACGGAAGGCGCCTACATCGTCAACGCGGCAGCCGCTACCTGCTCATGCCCGGACTTCGAGCTACGCCGCTGCAAGTGCAAGCACCAGTGGGCGATTTCCTTCGTCCAGACCATCGAGACTGACTCCCACGGAAACCAGACCGTGACCCAATCTTTCAGCTACAGCCACACGACAGAGCGCGACTGGTCGGCCTACAACGCCGCGCAGGTCGGCGAGAAGGAAACCGTCCAGGCCCTGCTACGCGGCCTCTGCGACGGCATCCAGACGCCTGCCCACCCTGGCCGTGGCCCCAAGCCGATCCCGATGTCCGATGCCGTCTACGCGATGGTGCTCAAGGTCTACACCACGATGTCCGCCCGTCGCGCCTCGACCGACATCAAGGATAGCGCCGAAGCTGGCCACATGACCCGAACCCCGCACTACAACAGCGTCTTGGCCGCGTTCGAGAAGCCCGAGATGACGGCCATCCTGACCAGCCTCATCGAGAAGAGCGCTTCCCCGCTCGCCAGCATCGAGACTTCCTTCGCAGTCGACTCCACGGGTTTCAGCGCCGCCGTCTACCGCCGCTGGTTCGATGCCAAGTACGGGAAGGAAATGAAGAAGGCCACGTGGCTCAAGGCCCATGCGATGGTCGGGACCACGACCCAGGTCATCACATCGGTCAAGGTCACCACGAGCGAAGGCGCGGACTGCCCCGAGCTTCCCGGCCTGGTCGCAGCCACCAAGCAGCACTTCGGCATCGCTGAGGTTTCGGCCGACAAAGCCTACCTCGCCCACGAGAACCTAGCCGCCATCGAAGCGGCTGGCGCCACTCCCTTCGTGCCCTTCAAGGTCAACAGCCAGAGCGACGGCTCGCCCGCGTGGCGCAAGATGCACGCGGTCTTCATGTTCAAGCAGGAGGAGTTTCTTGCCGCCTACGGCAAGCGGAACAACATCGAGAGCACCTTCTCGGCCGTCAAGCGGAAGTTTGGCCACGCCGTGCGATCCAAGACTTTCACGGCCCAGGTGAACGAAATTCTCTGCAAGGCGCTCTGCCAGAACCTCTCGGTGCTCGTCCAGGCGATGCACCGGCTGGGCATCGAGCCTAGCTTCCTCGCCAAGGTGGCCGCGTGAACGGTCCGAAGCTCACGGCCGAGGAGCAGGCCAACACACTGGCGGCCCTGCGCTTTCTGCGCATCCGAGTGGGCACCTGGAAGCTACTCGCCAAGGCCCTCCGTTTCGAGGCCAGCACCATGCGGAACGTGAACAAGGGCGTCAACCCAGTCTCGATTAACATGGCCTATCGAGCGTCGAGGCTTGCGTGCGTGCCGTTCGACGACGTGACGAGCGGACGGTACCCGGTCAAGGGGACGTGCCCGCACTGCGGACGTGGACCGTGAGAATGGGCAGAGCCCCATCCGGCGCTGTGAACGCCGGATCGGACACTACTGCTTACTCATCTTCTCGCACGCATTTGCACGCATGACTCCGTCCCCTGCGGCACAAACTTGCCGAGTAGGGGCTTGCCTACCTGTCTGCGTCGAGGTAGCATTCGTCTGCTAAGAATGATGGTCCCTCGACGGACCGGAAGGATCGGCAAGCCAGTTGGTTTCCCGGTCAACGCCCATCGGAAAGTTCACAGCTTCTGATGGGCGTTCGTGTTTTCAGAGATCTTGGATATTTTCTACTCGGGTTCTCCCTTCCAGAAGAATTCGAGCTTCCCGTTATGTTGCCGCGCGTCTATGAGCTTCTTCTTGTCCTTCAATTGGAACAGAATGCTATGAATTGTCGCGCGCCTGTCGACCGCCCTCACCTTGGAAACCTGATCAATGATTTCGGCGGCCATCATTGGCTTGTCTGACGCCTTCAAGAGTTTCCGCACGACTTCGGTCATCGAATCGGTGGGAGAAACCCGCTCCAACGTTGGCGTCTTGATGGCGGAAAACGCTCCAGTCTCAGGCTTATGATTGGACGCCTCTGGGGCGCCCATTTCAGATAGCCGACGATTTACCTCCGATAGTCTGGCGGTCAATTCGTTGCGCTCGGCGACCAGCTTCTCTCGCACGCTTTTGCTTAGCTCTCGCCACCTATCGTGTTCAGCAATGACCTCTGTCGTTTGCATGGCGTATCCCTCGCGAACCAGTCTATGACACTGGCGGGCTAGATCAAGAGAAAAATGATTGGGTATGATTTGGCGCTACAGAACGCGTCGCACAGACGATCCGTAACACCATCCGAATCAATTGCAATCAATTGCGGCCAATCATCTGATCGCTATTTCCACGGCGAGAGGCAATTGGCGGGCAGGAATGACTAAGCGTCACCGTGGGTTGAGGTGACGACCTTGCGGAGCTTGGCAGCGCGCGGGCAAGCACGGTCGTAGCGATACGCTCGTCGGTCGATGACGTGGACCTTGTAGCGCTGGCTCCGCCGGCGAACTAGCCTGCCAGGGGAATCGCCACGCTCGTCGCTACTTCTTCGTCCTGCGCTTCTCGAATGCGTCCAGCCACTGTCGACAACGTTTCTGCGTCGCAGCTAGCTGAGCTGGGGAGAGCTTCGCCGTAACCTCGTCGCGAAACTGAACGTATTCTGGTTTCGGTTCCGTCCGACCGTTCACTCTTGCTATCGGGTTGATCGGATCAAGCGTGACCGCGATGTTTGCCCAAAAGTACGCCTTCACATAGTCCCGCCGGACACCCCGGCCGTTTGAGTAGAAGATGGCCAGGTTGTACTGCGCTTCGGCGAGCCCCTGCTCGGCGGCCTTCGTGTACCATTTCAACGCCTCTCCATAATCCTGCGGAACACCCACTCCCACGTCGTACAGATAGCCAAGAATGGCTTAATCCCAGAATTTACCTTGGCTAGCGCCCTCTTGATATTGGCGGATGTCCTCGGGCTGGTGTGGAAGGGTAGTGATGGGTTCAGCAGCAGTTACCAGGGACAGCAAAACTAGAGCGGTTGGTCCGAATCCCATCCAGTCATCGTGCAGCCATCGCCGTTTCTACGCAAGCAAGCCATGGAACGACGTCTGCCCAACAATTCCCCGCGCTGCCCAGCAATTCGCGTCATTTCAGAATCCCTGGGCAAAGCCGCGAGGGCGGGTGGGGCATCGGTCTGTCGTGCCGTTGAATCTCGTCGTGCTCCTTCGCCTTTGGGGGCGAGCGTAGCCCAGCTTTGCTGGGCGAAGCGAGGGGGGACCGGGGGACTGCGAGCGAGAGCGAGCCAGTCCCCCGTAAGATACAAGGGGCTGCCCGTTTCACGCCTGAAGGATCCGGGCCTTCGGCCCGGCGGCGGTACTGGGAGGGTTCTGCTTTGCACTCGGCACCCGCCAACCCACCCTGCCACCCCCGCGCTGCGCGCGGCCTCGCCAAACCTAGTCGCGGTCGCGACGGGCCAGGATTTCCTCGATGCGCGTGCGCAGATCGCCATCGCGCAGGGTGACCGTTACTGCGTCTCCGGCGGTAAGCCCTTTCAGGCTGCGCAGCACGCTGCCATCGGGGCCTCTGGCAAGGCTGTAGCCCCGGTCGAGAACCTTGAGGGGCGAGAGCGCGTCGAGCTTGCTGGTCAGGGCTTCGAGGGCCCGCCGACGTCCGGCTAGGAGCTGGCCCCCCGCATGCACCAGGCGGCGTTCGAGCATGCCGATGGCCATGCGCTGATCCGCGATCCGGCGCTGGGGGTGGGCGCGAAGCAGCCGGCCTTCGACCATCTGAAGATCCTTGCGCCGACGCGAGCACGCGTTGCCGAGCGCGCGCGAGGCCCGCTCGGCCAGCTCGTCGAGAGCTTGCCGGCGGTCGGCGATGAGTCGCCGTGGATCGCCGAGGCGCGCGCGCGCGCGTTCCAGCGCGAGCCGCCGTGTACCCACCTGGCCCAGGAGTCCGCGCCCCAGGCGTCCCGCCAGCACCTGGATCTCGGCGAGCAACGCGGCGGCGACAGGAACCGCGAGCTCGGCCGCCGCTGACGGAGTTGGCGCGCGCACGTCGGCCACGAAGTCGGCAATGGTGAAATCCGTCTCGTGGCCGACGGCGGAAATCGTGGGCAGCGGACAGGCGGCGATGGTGCGGGCCAGGGCTTCGTCGTTGAAGGCCCACAAATCTTCCATCGATCCACCGCCCCGAGCCAGGATGATGACGTCCACATCCGGCACCTGGCAAAGTGCGACCAGCGCGGCTGCGATGGACGCGGCCGCGCCGTCGCCCTGAACCGGCGTCGGGGAAAGCAGGATCGGCACGGGAAAGCGACGGTGGGCGACGCGCACGATGTCGCGAATCACCGCCCCCTGGCGCGAGGTGACCACACCAATCCGTCGTGGAAGAAAAGGCAAGGAACGTTTGCGCGCGCTAGCGAAGAGGCCTTCGTCGAGGAGCTTCTGCTTGAGCGCCTCGAAGGCAAGCGCCAGGGCGCCGGCCCCCGCCGGTTCGATGGACGCGACCTGGAGCTGGAAGCGACCTCGGCCTTCGTAGATGGTGAGTCTTCCCCGGCAGCGCACCAGCTGTCCATCGCCGAGCCGAAACTTGAGGCGGCCGGCTTCGCGGGCGTACATCACGCAATCGAGCTGCGCCTCGGTGTCTTTCAAGGTGAAGTAGAGGTGGCCGTTCGCGGATCGCTTGCAGCCCGACACCTCGCCCTCGACGCGCACCTCGCCGAAACGCGACTCCAGGGTTTGCCGGGCGGCGCGCACCAGCTCCGCGACCGCCAGGATGCGCGCCTCCTTGACCGTTTCCGCCGGGGGCGGGCCTGGTTGCGGGGCTGGCGCAGGACTCGGCGCGAGGCTCTCGAACCGTTGCTCGAAAGACAACTGCGGACTCGATTCGGACTTCTCGCCCTTGTCGATGGCATCGGTGCCTTGCTTGCCCGGGATCGCTTGCGGAGATCCGCCGCGCCGAGTTTTCACCGCGCGCCTCGCGCGGCCGCGCGCTCGTAGTCCGCGGCATCGCTGCGCATGCGCTCGAGATCGGCGCTGGCCGTACGCTTGAGCTGTTCCACGCGCGCGGCAAATCCGGAGTATCCCCACCCCCAGTCATGGTTGTGGGCCTTGTGGAAGAGCAGCGTGCCCGCCGGGGTGACGATCTCGGCGGTTTCCCCCGACGCCTCGAGCACGGGCGGCTTCGACCCTGCCGCCGTCAACAGCGCCTGCGCGGCGGACCAATCACCAGGCGCCAGCATTCTGGCAAACAGCGTCTGCGCATTTTCACTCGTGGCGCCTGGCTCGAAGCGCGCGAGCAAGCGGACGCGCTCGGCTCCTTCCGGAACCGCGCTTTGCGTGATGTCGTAGCACTCGCGCCAGGCGCGCTGAATGGTCATCCACGACCAGTGGGTGTCTTGATCGAGGGCGTTCCACAACTTGGCGCTATCGTGCGCGGTCACGGCGGCAGAAAGACGCGCGTACGCTTCGGTCGGGCTATGCGCACCACGGGCACCACAGCTCGCGCTGCCAAGAACGAGAACGGCGAAGAGGAGGGATTTCATGGCGAGGAGCGGCCGGGAGGAGGCGGCGCAAGTGCCTACGCTAGTTCTGCCCGCATGGGTGTGCAAGCAGTTGTTCATTCGCGTAGGACAACTTGTGCTAGATTCCTTCGCTCTCGACGGTGACCGAAACAGGCGAAAAAGGATCGCAGCCCCCACTGGATTTTCCCGAGCTAGAGTCGGGGGGCGGTGCCTCGCCCGCGGACGAGTTCGCCAATGTTCCGTCGTCCCGGCGGCGGCATCCCGCCATCGCCCTGGCGGCCGCGGCGCTGGCAGCTTTTCTCATCTACCAGATTCACGACGACCTGTTTTTCGCCCTCTCGCACTCTGACGCTCGCGATGTCGGCGATGCGCGCACGCTGGCATCCACGCCGGTGGACAAGCTGCCCATCAACCAGTACGTTCGCATGTCCGGCATGGCCGACCGAGAGAGCGGAGTCATCATCGACACCGCTGGATCGTGGCAGTTCACCCAGTTTTTTCGCCTGCTCGGCACACGCAGCCGGGTTTTCGTCGACCGCGTTCCCGATCCGATTCCCGTCGAGCAGGCCGACAGGGACGTTTTCGTCGGGCGGTTGGTCCGATTCCGCGACCTGTCTTTCGCGGCCGCGATTCGCAAGCACTTTGCCAACCGCGTGAGCGCCACGCACTTCTTCGCGCCGTCCGGGGTGCGCGACAAAGTGGCCACCACCAACGGCGGCCCGATCGTCCTGGTCGATCTGTTGGGCGAGCAGGTTTCCCTGGCGCCCACCGACGAGCTTTCGATTGATGTGGCTCGACCCGCCGACATGGTGGTCGAGATGCCGCGCACCAGGTACCCCGACGCGGCGGCGGCGCGCGCGGCCGTGGAACAGAGGGGCGGCCGTGTTCTCGACGAGGAGGCCAAAGCCTTGGACGCCAAGAGCGTCGCCCTGGTCGTGACTTTTGCGGAAGACAAGCGCGATCTGGCCATGCACGCGCTGTCGGAGCTCGACGAACACGTGCGTTTTCGTCCCGTGCGCGCTACCCACACGGTCCGCATCTCCGACTTGTTCGCGGACAAGGACGACAAAGACGGCTTGAAGGTTCGCAAGGCGGCGGCAAGCGAGGAGCTTCCCCTTTCGCGGATCCTGGCTGTCAGCACCCAGGCCACTGTGCAAATCCCTGACGATGCCCTGCTCTTGCGCGAGGGTGAGCATCCGCGCGATCACCTCAAGTCCCTCATCATCGCCGCCTTCCTGCTTGGGTTTGCGGTGGTCAACCTCCTAGCCTTGCGCGCGCGCGGATAAACGTTCGTTCATGCAAAGAATCTACGATACCCGGGAAGGAAAGAAGGTCGACCTGCAGCTGCGCGAGCCGGGCAAGGTCGGCATGTATGCCTGCGGCGTCACCGTCTACGACCTATGCCACGTCGGCCACGCGCGCACCCTGATCGCGTTCGACGTGATTGTGCGCCACCTGCGCCAGCGCGGTTTGGAGGTTCGCCTGGTGCGCAACATCACCGATGTGGACGACAAGATCATCCGCAAGGGGCACGCCGAGGGACGTGGTGCCGCCGAGGTCGCCGAGTTCTACGCGGACGCGATGGCCGCGGACATGGCCGCGCTTGGCATCGCCCCGCCCGACGTCGAGCCGCGCGCCACCCTACACATCGCGGAAGTGATCGAGGTTATTCGACGCCTGGAGCAGCGTGGTCTGGCCTACGCGGCCGAAGGCGATGTCTATTACTCGGTCGCTGGGTTTCCTGGCTACGGGAGCCTTTCCGGGCAAAGCATCGACGATTTGCAGGCTGGTGCGCGCATCGAGGTGGGCGAGCACAAGCGCAGTCCGCTCGATTTCGCTCTGTGGAAGGGGGCCAAACCCGATGAGCCGCAGTGGCCGAGCCCGTGGGGGCCTGGACGTCCCGGCTGGCACATCGAGTGCTCGGCCATGGCCCATCGCTATCTTGGCGACGCCTTCGACATTCACGGTGGCGGCTCGGATCTGATCTTTCCCCACCACGAAAACGAAATCGCGCAGTCCGAGGGCGCCTACGGATCGTTCGCGCGTCATTGGATGCACTCGGGGATGGTCAATTTCGGCGGCGAGAAAATGTCGAAGTCGCTGGGCAACGTGGTGACCATTCGCCGCGTGGCCGAGACCCATGACCTCGAAGCGCTGCGCCTCTTGCTCGTCAGCGTGCACTACCGCAGCCCGGCCAACTTCACCATCGGCCGGACCGCCAGTGGTCAGCCCGCCTATCCCGATCTCGACGAGGCCGAGGCGCGTCTCGACTATTTCTATCGCACCCTGGAGCGCCTGGATGCCTTCCTGGCCCCGCCGGCCACGCTGTCCGACAACCTGCCGCCGTCGGACTTGGCCAAGAACGCGGGGGTCGCCATGGACGACGACTTCAACACCGCGGCCGCCATTGGACACCTTTACGATGCGTTCGTCCTGGCCAACAAGCTGCTCGACGATCCCAAGTCCATGCCCAAGCCGGCGCGGCAGCAGGCCTTGGCCGCCATCGCGCGGGACGCTCGTGCCGTCGGTGCGACGCTCGGGATCATGCTCAGGCGACCGTCGGAGTTCCTGCTAGCTCGGCGGGATCGTTTGTGCGTGCGACGCAACATCGATCGCACCGCGGTCGAGGCGCGCATCGCCGATCGCGCTGCCGCGCGGGCCGCCAAGGACTTCAAGCGCGCGGACGAGATTCGAACCGAGCTCAAGGATTCGGGCGTCGAGTTGATGGACACGCCCGCCGGCACCGCCTGGCGCGTTTCGGGCTAAAAGGTCGAAGTCGCGTGATTGGTGTATTCGATTCCGGCTTCGGCGGCTTGACCGTACTGAGGTCGCTGGTTGCGCGCTTGCCCGAGTACGACTATTTCTACCTCGGCGACAGCGCGCGTACGCCCTATGGCGGTCGCAGCTTGGAGGTCGTGCACAGTTTTACCCGCGAGGCGGTGGAATTCCTGTTCGACGCCGGCTGTCCACTGGTCGTGCTCGCCTGCAACACGGCTTCGGCGCAAGCGCTCCGCACCTTGCAGCAGCGGCACTTGCCAGCCCATCGCCCGGATCGTCGCATTCTGGGCGTGGTCAGACCCTCGGCGGAAGCGCTGGCTGGGCTGCCGCCCGGCGCGATTCCAGGCGTCACGCAACCCTCGCTGGCCGAGGGCACCGTGGCTGTGCTCGGGACCGTGGGCACCGTGGCTTCGGGGTCGTACGCCCTCGAGCTCGCCAAGCTGGCGCCCGGACTTCGCCTCGTCGAACAGGCCTGTCCGCTTTGGGTGCCGCTCGTCGAAGCCGGAGAAACCTCGGGACCGGGCGTGGACTACTTTCTGCACAAGTATCTCGATCCACTCTTCGTGCGAAACGATCCGCCCTTGCGCCTGCTTCTGGGGTGCACGCACTATCCGCTGTTGCAGCCTGGAATTCGTGCCATCGTGCCGCCGGCCGTCGAGATCGTCGACCAGGGCGCTCTGGTGGCGGAGCGCCTGGCGGACTGGCTGGCCCGCCATCCGGACATGGAGCGGCGCCTGTCACGCGGCGCTGGACGGCGCTATGCCACCACCGACGATCCAGCTTGGTTCGCCACCCAAGGCGAGCCCATCATGGGCGGACCGATCCCAGTGGAGCGCGTACGACTTACACCCTGGCCAGGTGGTCGAAGAACCTGACCAGGGCTACAGATAGAGTCGCAGCGCCAACACCTGGTGCAGATTCGAGACGATGCTGCGAAGGTTGTTCACCTTCGAGACGCCGTCCAAGCGCGGACGAATGGTGATGGGAAGGTTCTTGATGCGCGCGCCGGCCCGAACCTGGCGCAAGATGAATTCCATGAGCACGGTCCAGCCGCGGCCTTGCGATACCAGTCGAGTCCCATCGAGCAAGCTGCGCCGAAACATCATGATTCCCTGAAAATGCGGGAAACGGCCGAAGAGCGCACGCAGGAGCAAGCGCTCGGCAAGGGAAAGCAGTCGGCCTGCAACCGGTCGACCGCGCTCGGGCAGGGTGCCGAGAATGATGTCCACATCGTCGACGGCGGCGAGATATCGCCCGATGATGGTGGCGGGGAACTGGCCGTCCGCCGGGAAGAAGGTGACGAGATCGCCGCGCGCCTGGGCGAATCCGGTCCGGTACACGCCGCCGAGGCCGAGATTGACCTGGTGATGACAGACCCGCACGTCCGGCAAAACGGCGGCCATCTCGTCCGCCATCGCGCCCGTGCCGTCCGAGCTGCCGTCATCGATGATGAGCAGCTCGTGGCCGGTGCCCAGTCGGGCGAGCTCGCCGTGGATTTCGGCCGTGACTGCGGCTAGGGTGGCGGCTTCGTTGAACGCCATGAGCACGACGGAAATGCGCGGTGTAGGCGGTGCGGCTGGGGCGGTGCGCGCGGGGCTCATGTGACCAGAATAGGCCGTCATCCTAGACGGGGCTTGATATTCTTGCGGTTGCTTCCGATGCTAGGGACAGGAGAAACGTCATGCTGAACCTGCGTTACGCGCTTGCGATCCTGGTCTTTGCGGACCTAGCCGGATGCAAGTCGCAACCCAAGTCGCCCTATTGTCCGCAGGGAATGTCCGAGGTGGCCACGCGTTCGGAGCCGGGCAAGCATGTTTGGTGCGAATCGGGGGACAAGGCTCGCGCGCAGTGGATCGAATTGCACGCTGGCACCACGCAGCCGCGGCAAAGCTGCGGCTACCGGAATCTTCATGCCGAGGGTTCGTTCGCGGCGTGGCACCCAGACGGCAAGCCATGGGTGCAGGGGCAGTTCGTGTCGGGCCAGAAGACGGGCAAGTGGAAACAGTGGGACGTCGCCGGAAACGAGGTCGCCGAGGGCGACTATAGCGGCGGGAGGCTGGTCGCGGGCGCACCGGTGGCGGGCATGTCGCTGTGCGAGAAGATGGCGCACCCCTAGACTAGTAGCTGTCTCATGAAGCCGGTACCAGCTACGTGTCGACAGGTTCGGCGCTGACGGGCTTGATCAACTCCAGCCGCAACGCGAGCTCCTGCAACGCCTTGGGCTGCGCCTGCCGCCGGTTGCGCAGGGATTCCAGGTACTCCCAGACGATTTCTTGCACGCGCCGCCAATCGTCTGTGGCTTGCACGGTCCCTGCCCGATTGGCCAACTCGAGAGCGAGTCGCCAGTCGATGCCGCCGCCATTTCGTGCTCGGCCGGCCCGTTCGCCGCGGAAGTTGCGTTCGAGATAGGTGGCCAGCACGCGCGTAAGCAAGCCCACGAAGGCGAGCTGTTCGCCGGCCGTGCAGGTGCCGAGCTTGTCGGTCACGGCCAGGAAGGCTCGGCAGCCCGATGCTTCTCCGGCGCCGTCGGCCAGGCGAACCAGGGCGCCGAAGCGCAATGCTTGGGCGGCTTCGTCGTCGAGATCGTCGAGGCCCAGCCGTCTTTTGCCGATGCGACACGCGAAGCCCGACTTACCGTCGTGGGTGGCCCGAAACGTCAGCGTCTTCATTTCGCCCGTGCGCCGGTCGGTGACTCCCGCCTTGCCCTCGAGCGCGTGGCGCGTGGCGCGGGGACAGTCGGTCTCGACGGCGAAGCCGGGCAATTCCGCCCTGGCGGGGGCCATCGAGGCGAGATACGAAAAGGCGGCGCGTGCCACCGCGCTTTCGGGTGAAACGCGATCCTTGCACGCACGCGCGAATGCCTCGGCGCCCGAGCCCAGCTTGGGTTCATTGCTGTGTCCTTGGGCAAGAATGCCGACGAAGGCCCTTTCGGGGGGCTTGCCTCCCAGCGCCTTCCAAAGATCCATCGCGTGGGCAGCCCGACGCATGGCGATGGCCGCTTCGGGGCCGGCGATGTCGTCGAAAAACCAGGCGCAGCTGGCGTACATCAGCAAGAGCGAACGCTGCATCTCCATGTGCAGAAGAGCCCGCGTCGACAATTTGCCGCGGTCTCGGCGCAGACTCGGCCTACCGAGCGAGCGCAAATGCCTCTTGCGCGTGTCCGGTGCCTCGTCCACGAGCTCGCCGTAGCCGTCGCGCGCCTGCCAGGGATCGGCGAACAGGTCGCCACCGTCGTCCTCGAAAAAGTGGGCAGCGCGGTCGCGCAGAAGATCGAGCGCCTGGCGCAAGGGCGCCCGCCAGGCCTGGCTGCTGCCCTTCGCGTCGCGCATGCGGCAGCCGCAGTCGCGCATCCAGCGCCCCAGCCCGTGCCCGCAACTCCACGCCGTGCCCTCGCCGTCGGGGCCGGGCCGCAGGCGCAGCTCCCAGGTGGGTGGCCACTCGGCCAGATAGGCATCGAGGTTCGTCACTTCCATCTCCTGTTCCGGCGCGGCTATGTTCACCGCGTAGGCAAGGGTCAGGTCGGCGAACTTCTTGTGGTGGCCGTACAGCTCGCCATCCGAGGCGGCAAGCACCAGCCGCTTGCCTTCGACCTTGGAACGCTCGGCCGAGCGGCGCATGGCTTCGAGAAAACCGCTGGCGTCTCGGGTCGCGTTGCCGAAGGCCAGGTCGCGCGAAAGGGGACCGTCGAAGATGGCCACGGCGATGGAACGGCCCGAGCCGTCGGGATGGAGAAATCGGTACGCGCGGCCCGTATCCAGGGTTTCGCTGGTCACGGCTTGCCAGGCTTCACCCGCTGGGCGTACGGCTTCGATCTGCTCGGGTGCCAGAATCGTGAATTTCACGCCGGCCTCGATCAGCGCCGCCAGGGTCACGTCGTTGGCGGCCGTCTCGGGTAGCCACATGCCGGCGGTTTCCCGGCCGAATCTCTGTCGGAAATCGATCTGTCCCCACAGAATCTGCGTGCGCAAGTCGCGCTCCGAGAGCAGGGGCGTGATGGGATGGCCCCACACCTGGGCCATCGCGCCACCCGCCGCCAGGCGCGCCTGCTGGTCGGCATCGCCTTGGCGCATTCGTCGCATCACCTGGTCATCGTGGCGTGCCAGCCAACGCGCGAGCGTGGGACCAAGGTCGAAGGACAGCTCGGCGTAGTTGTTGACGATGGACGCCACATGCTGCTTGGGACCGTAGATACGCGCATAGGCGTTGGCTCGATAGCACTCGGCGTGAATGCGCGCGTTCCAGTTGGGGAACGGCGCGGCGCTCGGCTCGCGCGGCACTTGGTCGGTCCAGGGGTTCTCCCGGGGTGGTTGATAGAAGTGCCCGTGGACAACCAAGGCGATGGACGGCCGTTTCTTCATTGGCAGCCTGAATGTATCGCGCCCGGCCCCGCTTTGCACGGCTTGGGGGCTCAGAGGCCAGAAGGCAAAGGGTTTCCGGATCCGGATCCGAGCCCTTTTCCGTCCATCCGTCTCCGTGCTCTCCGCGTCTCTGTGGTTTTCTTCCTTAGAAATTACGCGCTCTGGTCAACCAGGTGTCTCGCGCCTTGCCGACCACGGTGATGCCGCCTTGGCTGACGTGGTGGCGAACGGCATCGCGGGCCAGGTCGTGGCCGATGTGATCACCGGGGGCAACGCGCACGTTCTTGTCGATGATGGCGCGCTGGATGCGCGAGCCCTTGCCCACGTGCACGTTGTCGAAAAGAATCGAGTCGCGGACCTCGGCGCCCTCGTCGACCCAGACGTTGCGGCCAAGCACGCAGTCCTTGACGAAGCCGCCGGCGATCACGCAGCCGCTCGACATGATGGATTGCACCAGCATGCCGCGGCGGCGATCATCGTCGAACACCAGCTTCGACGGGGGATCCGGATAGTTGACGCTGACGATGGGCCATTCCCAATTGTACAGGTTGAAATGTGGTTGCACGTTCTTGAGATCCATGTTGGCCTCGTAGTAGGCTTCGATGGTTCCGACGTCGCGCCAGTAGGCGAGCTCGCCTTTCTCCGTGACACCTGGGATGCGATTGCGTGAAAAGTCGTAACAGAACACCCGGCCGGTCTTGAGCAGCGACGGCAGGATGTTCTTGCCGAAATCGTGATGGGTGTCCTGCTGCGAGTCCGCTTCCAGCGCATCGTGGAGGGGCAGGGGGGCGAAGGTGTAGTTCCCCATGGACGCCAGGGCGTGGGCCGGATCGCCCGGGATGGTCAAGACGTTGCTGGTGGGCTTTTCTTGAAACCCGATGACTCGCCCTTCGACATCGGTTTCGACGATGCCGAATTGCGAAGCTTCGTTCACGGGAACCGGCAGACAGGCAATGGTGGCCAGTGCGTTCTTCTCCAGGTGGAAATCGACCATCTGGCGAACGCTCATCTTGTAGACGTGGTCGGCGCCGAACACCACCACCACGTCGGGACGGAAGTCCTCGACCAGGTGGAAGTTCTGGTGAATCGAATCGGCGGTGCCACGGTACCAGCTCTCGCCCATGCGCATCTGGGCCGGCACGATGGTCACGAAGTCCGCGTGCGTGCTACGGGTACCCCACACGTGCTGGATGTGCTCGACCAGGGACTGGGCCTTGTACTGCGACAGCACGTACATGGCGCGGATGCCCGAGTTGTGCATGTTGGAAAGTACGAAGTCGATGATGCGATAGCGGCCGCCAAAAGGCACGGCGGGCTTGGCCCGATCCCGCGTCAGCGGGAACAGCCTCTCCCCTTTGCCACCAGCCATGATGAAGGCGAGTATGCGTGGTTCATCCATGTTTCTTGGTCCAGCAGCATTATATCCCCGAATTGGTTCCTCGCCCCTTTTGAAAGAATCCTGAGAGGGAGTCGGGCAAAGCCCGCCTGCATTCACGCGATCTTTGTGCAACACTCATTTCCGCATGACGCCTGCGGAAAAGATCGCGCACCAGCTCCACGAGCTCTCCATGAACATGTGGTGGGCGTGGAACCCCTCGGTCATCAAGCTGTTCCGTGACCTCGACCGCGAGGCCTTCCGCGCCTCGAAGCACAACCCGCTCATGGTGGTGAAGCGGCTTTCCCCCGAGCGCCTGCAGGCGCTGGCCGGCGACGCCGCGATGCGAGCGCGCGTCGATCGGACCTATCGCGAGTTCCGCAACTACGTTTCCCCGACCGCCGAGACCTGGGCCGAGACCCATGCCGCCCCGCTTCGCGTGAGGCCCGTGGCCTACCTTTCGGCCGAGTTCGGCATCCACGAATCGCTACCCATCTACAGCGGTGGCCTGGGTGTGCTCGCCGGCGACCATCTCAAGACAGCGTCCGATCTGGGACTGGCGCTGGTCGCGGTCGGGCTTTTCTATCGCGAGTCCTATTTTCGCCAGCACATCGATCGCGAGGGGCAGCAGCACGCCGAGTACGTGAGCGCGCCGGTGGAGTACCTGGCCACCACGCTCAGGACTGGCGCCGATGGCAAGCCGCTCATCATCGACGTGCCGCTTGGTCACGAGCGGCTCCTCGCCCAGGTGTGGCAGGTGAACGTGGGCCGCAACCAACTGCTCCTGCTCGACACGGATGTGGACGGCAACAGCGACGAGAATCGTCGCTTGGCCGCGCGCCTCTACTTCGGCGATCAGCGCGTGCGTATCCGGCAGGAACTGCTGCTTGGCGTGGGCGGCATTCGCGCCCTGCGCGCCTGTGGAATCGACTGGAGCGGGCTGCACCTGAACGAGGGACACAGCGCCTTCGCCACCTTGGAGTACGCCCGACTGCGCATGATCGAGACCGGTGGCTCCTTCGCGGACGCGGCCCAGGAGGTGGCCCAGTCCACGGTGTTCACCACGCACACCCCGGTCGATGCCGGACACGATCGTTTTCCGCCCGCGCTGGTCGCCGAGTACCTCGAACCCTTGCGGCTCTCGCT
Source organism: uncultured delta proteobacterium (assembly GCA_963824555.1). Lineage (GTDB taxonomy): Bacteria > Myxococcota_A > Polyangia > Fen-1088 > Fen-1088 > Fen-1118. Next base: position 19,970 of record CAWGPW010000018.1, read on the forward strand.
GCGACTTTCGCGCGATGAATTCCTCGGGCTCGGGCGCGTGCGAACGGGGGATCCCAACGAGTCCCTGTGCATGACCGTGCTGGCTTTCAAGATGTCGCGCTATGCGAACGCCGTATCCTGCTTGCACGGTCGGGTCACGCGTCGGGCCTGGCAAGTCCTATGGCCGCACCATCGCGAGGACGAGGTGCCGGTTGGGCACATCACCAACGGGGTGCACGCGCGCACCTGGCTGGCGCCCGCCATGCAAGAGCTCTACAGTCGGCGCATCGGTCCGGATTGGGCCGACAACCTGACCGATCCCGCCATGTGGGCGCGCATCGAGCACATCCTCGATGCCGAGCTTTGGGAGACCCATCGCGCCCTGCGCGCCAACCTGGTGAACTTTGTCCGGCGGGAAGTGTCGGCGCAACGCCAGCGGAACGGGCACAGCGACGAGCTTGTCCATGCCGCGGCCACGGCCCTCGATCCGGATGCGCTGACCATCGGGTTCGCCCGACGGTTCGCCACCTACAAGCGGGCCAATCTGCTCTTCACCGACATTGAACGCCTGAAGCGCATCGTGCGCAACGACGCCCGGCCGGTGCAGATCGTGTTCGCCGGCAAGGCCCATCCCGCCGACAGGCCGGGCCAGGAAGTGCTGAAGGCGGTGGTGCAAGCCAGCCTGTCCCCCGAGCTGCGTGCGCGCATCGTTTTCGTCGAGGACTACGACATCAATATCGCACGCCACCTGGTTCAGGGTGTGGACGTGTGGCTCAATACCCCGCGCCGGCCGCAAGAGGCCAGCGGAACCAGCGGCGAGAAGGTGCTGCTCAATGGCGGCCTCAACTTGTCGATTCTAGACGGCTGGTGGGCCGAGGCCTACGACGGGCTGAATGGCTTCGCGATTGGCAACGGGGTCTGCCATGTGGACATGGCGGAACAGGACCGGCGCGACGCCGAGTCGCTCTACCACGTGCTCGAAAACGACGTCGTTCCCCTCTACTACAGCCAAGACGATCAGGGCGTCCCGCATGGCTGGGTGGCCTATGTCAAGCGCGCCATCCGCACACTTGGCTGGCGTTTCAACACCGACCGCATGCTCAGGGACTACGTGGTCGAGTGCTACTTGCCGTCCGCCGGCGTGCACAGCTGTGCCATGCGAAAGTAGGGGTTTGTTCGCGTGGGGAGCCGGCGAGCTTTGCTCACGGCCTGCTGGCCTGCGGACCATCGCTGGAGGGTTTGGGAACCCTTTCAGGGTTCCATGTAGATCATAGGCCTGTGCGTTCACGCACGCGCTTTCCGACTCGGAGCTTGCTCGCGTTACGGTACTTCTTGCGCGGTGCTATGATAGCCCCAATGCTACCGCTTCCTGGACGCACGCTTGGCTTGGGGGTGCTGGCTTGTGCGTCCCTGCTGGTCCGAAGCGGTGATGCCATGGGCACGGTCGTGACTCCGACGCCACCCCAACTGATTTTGGATCAGGTCGTTTCCCCGGCAGCCGGCTCCGTCACGTACACACCGATACGCCGACCGGGCGCCGCGAGCCCGGCCGGGGCTGCCCTGCCCAATTCGCCGTCGCCCAAGGCGCCGGGCGTTCCGATCTCCGTGCCGCTGGCGCCCGCCGCGCCAGCCGCGCCGGCGTCCGCCGGGCCAACCTACGCGGCACCAGCGCCAGTCATGCCGGCCCCCACCGCGCCTGCCGCGGCGAACGCATTTGCACCCGTCGTGGCGGCACCGGCACCGGGCGCTCCAACCCATGTCGCTCCGTCGTCGGCGACGACCTGGGCACTGCCTGCTCCCTATGCGCCCGTATTGCCCGCCGAGCTTGCATCCGGGACTCCGACGCCATCGAGTCGAGGCGCGAACCCTGGGCCGGTTGGCGCGGTCGCCGCCAAGTCCATTCGCCCTCCCAAGGCTGGACATCGTTTTCTCGGCGTGACTTCCGATGTTGGCATGCCCGACGGGCTCAATCTCGGGCTGGTTTTGGCTCCGGCCGATTGGATGCGATTGGTTGCCGCCATCGGTAGCAATTCCGCCAGCCTCGACTATCGCGGCGGCGTGTCGCTCGTGCCGATGGGATGGGGGCCATCGTTTACCTTGGAGGTCGGCCACTGCGACACGGCCCCGACCACTGGCCTTATTCGAACCTTCTTCACGGTTCCGTCCTGGGTGCGGCCCTATGTCCAGCAACTCGGGTACACCTATGTCAACGCGCACGTGGGTTTCGACTATCGCCTGGGTGGGCTCATCCTGTTCGTCCACGGTGGCTTTACCTATCTTAGCGGTACCCTTCGTTCACCCAACCCGATTGTCGTCGACAGCAGTACCAACACCTCCATCACGATCGCCCAGGACGGCAACGTCACGGCGTACACGCTGTCAGGCAAGGCCGGGTTCCTCTACATGTTTGGAGGCCTCTAGTCATGCGTCGTACGCTCGCCTGCCTCGTTCCACTGTGCATGGTGCTGGCGGGTGGGTGCTCGCCGGCTGTCGACGCGAAGTTCGACGATGTCGAAGTCAGCCGACCCGATATCCCGGTTCCAGGTGCAGGGACGTCTGGGCTGTCTTCGGTGATGTTTTCCTTCAATTTCGACAGTACCAAGCTGGGGGCGAGCTGAGTCTCCAGGCTCAAAGCGGGATCGCGTCGGCGAAGCTGCACAGCCTGGATCTCACGGCAAAGGGAGGGGTCACGGATCTCTCGTTCATCGAAACGCTGCATGCCTTCGCCTTCGTGCCCTTGGCCAAGACGAGCTACCAGTCGACGCGGCAAGTAGAAATCGCGGACTACGAGCGACGCGCCGAAGGGCCCGTGGGCGCGACCTTCTCGGTTCCCTTGCCCGAGCCGGTCGACATTTTGCCACTCTTGCAACCGAGCTCCGCGGATCAGCGCAAGATTGTCGTGGTGGTAAGTCTCGGCGGCCGGCTGCCCAGCCAAAACTGGACCACCGACGTCTCCATGTCGATTTCGGTCGAGCTGCGACAATAGCGGGTGTGCAATTCGGGCTAGGCCGCGATGCGCGAGGGACGGCGGAATCCGCCAGCAGGCTGCTCGCCTTGTTGCTCGGTTTCGCCCCCGCCGAGGCGCGCCCAGAGTTTCTTGAGCGCCCCGAGCTCGATCTGGCGCACGCGCTCGCGCGTCAGCGACAGGCGGGCGGCGATCTCTTCGAGCGTCATTCCCCCTTGCTCCGCAGCCTCGAGGGCGCACGCTTCGCGTACCACGGGAAGGTGAAGCTCGGCCGGTTTCGCGCCGCGGTTGTCGCGTCGTTCGGCGGTCAGGTTGAATCGGCACACGGCGTGCGGGCACGGGCCCGGAAGCTTTCGGCAAGCACCGCGCGTGATCTTGTAGAGGTTGATGCGTAGCTCGTCTGCCATGGTACACGTCCTTGTCGTCGGGAAGTCGGGTTGCAAAAACGCGGTGACAGTTCGTTCGGCAGAAGTCCCGACGGGCTTGAGTCGGTTTCCGTATGAATTCGAGACCTTGCCGCAAATGTGTGAGGCAAGATACACTCGCGATATTCGAGTCAGTGGTGACGTCAGTCGTCTGTTGTCCGAGCGTCCTCGTCGCTGGAACTGCTTCCGGTCTTTGCTTTCAAGAGTGGAAGCTGGGGACGCTAATTCGGTGACTTGTCTGGTAACTGCAGGGCAATTTTAGTCTCCCGCGCGAAGATGAGCAAGGCGACAATGCCGACCAGCACCGCGAACCACAGTGTACAAAGACGCGTGACGAAAGTCGCTGCAGCCGCCACGCTGCGATTGCAGCCGGTGGCGAGCTGCCCCAGCATGGCCAGCATGCCGGCCTCGGTGACGCCGAGGCCGCCGGGCAAGAACGACAGCGCGCCCGCCACGGTCATGGAGGCGTAGATGAAGGTGGCGGCCTGGATGTCGACGGAGGCGCCCGCAAATCCGTGCACCACGGCCCAGAAGGCCGTGCACTCGAAGAACCAGCTGACCACGGAAAGCAGCACGCCGAGAACGAGGGGTTTGGGCCGCAGCAGCTCGGCGGTGGTTTGGTAGGCCTCTTCGAGCTTGTGGCTGACTCGGCGGACGAGAGGAACGTGCGCCGATAGGCGCAGAAAGAATCTGGCGATGGGCTCGACCGAAACCACGACCAGCCCGAATCCGATGAGGCCGGCGCCGATGACCAGAAAGCGCGGATCGGCTTCGAAGGTGAAGATGCCCACACACGCGAGTAAAAGCAGACCCACGAGGTCCGTAAAGCGTTCGGCGACGATGATGGGGGCGGTGCGCGTGGCAGGAATCGCGTGCGACTCGCGCAACAGGAAGGCCTTGACCACTTCGCCCAGCTTTCCCGGCGTCACGGTCAGCGAGAATCCGCCGAGGAACACCAGCAGGCTGTGCCCGGCGGGTACGTCGAGGCCGAGCACCTTGAGGTAGTAGTGCCAGCGTCCGAAGCGGACCAGGTAGTTGAGCGAGGCCAGCCCGAGGGCGGCCAGGGCAATCAGCCAATGAAAACCGGCCAGGGCGTGGCCCACGCTGCGCGCACCCGCCCAGATGGAGAATCCGACGTAGATGGCGACCCCTGCCGCCACGCCGAGGATGACCCTCCCGAGAAGTTTCTTCACGGAAGCGGCCTACGCCTCGGTGCCCTGGTCGCGCAGCTTCTCGACCCGTTTGCGTTCGTTGTGGTCGAGCAGACGCTTGCGCAGACGAATGCTCTTGGGCGTGACCTCGACCAGCTCATCCTCGTTGATGAATTCGAGGGCCGCTTCGAGGGACAGCTCGATGGGCGGTGTGAGAAAGAGCTTCTCGTCCGCCGAGGTAGTGCGGATGTTGGTCAGCTTCTTGGCCTTGGACGGGTTGACGATGAGGTCGTTGGTGCGCGAGTGCAACCCGACGATCTGGCCGCCGTAGATGGGCACGGTGGGCCCCAGGAATAGCGCGCCGCGCTCTTGGAGATAGAACAGGCCGTAGGTGTTGGTGGTGCCCGGATCTTGCGCAATCAGCACGCCATTGCTCCGCCCCTTGAAGATGCCGGCATAGGGGCCGTAGTGGCTGTAATTGTGGTGCAGGATGCCGGTGCCGCGCGTGTCTGTCAGAAACTGCGAGCGGTAACCGATGAGACCGCGTGACGGCATGGCGTATTCCAGGCGCATGCGGCCTTCGCCCTCGGGACCCATCTCCTGCATGCGGCCACCGCGGCGGCCGAGCTCTTCGATGACCGCACCGGTGTACTTCTCATCGACGTCGATGACGACATCTTCGTAGGGCTCGAGCTTCTCACCGCTCGGGCCATCCTTGTAGATGACTTGCGGTTGCGACACCATCAGCTCGTAGCCTTCGCGGCGCATGGTTTCGATGAGGACGGACAGGTGAAGCTCGCCGCGGCCGAGGACCTCGAAGGTATCGGGCGACTCGGTTTCGAGCACGCGCAAGGCGACGTTGGACTTGAGCTCCTTGAACAGGCGCTCGCGCAGGTTGCGCGAGGTCACGTACTTGCCTTCCTTGCCGGCGAACGGCCCGTTGTTGGAGATGAACTGCATCTTCACCGTTGGCTCCTCGATCTCGAGCAGAGGCAGCACGATGGGGCGCGCGATCTCGGTGATGGTTTCGCCGACGGTCAGATCCTGCATGCCGGTGATGGCGCAGATATCGCCCGCCACGGCTTCCGACAGCTCGAAGCGCTTGAGCGACTGGTAGCCGAGAATCTTGGCGACGCGGAATTCCTCGCGCTTGCTGTCGCGATGGACGCACAGCACCCGGTCGCCCTGGCGCACGCGTCCCGACAGCATGCGCCCGATGGCCACGTAGCCGAGATAGTCGTCGTAGTCCAGGGTGGCCACGTGCATGGACAGCGGGCCGTCCACGTCCGCCGCGGGCGGCGGCACCGATTCGAGGATGAGGTCGAGCAGCGGCGTGAGGTCCTTCTTCTCGTCGGTCAAGTGGCGAACGGCATAGCCCTCGCGGCCCGAGGCATAGATGACCGGGAAATCGAGCTGCTCTTCGTTGGCGCCGAGGGCGCAGAAGAGGTCGAAGGTGTCGTTGACCGCGCCATCGGGGTCGCAGCCCACGCGGTCGATCTTGTTCACCACGAGAATCGGCCGCAAGCCGAGCGCCAACGCCTTGCGTGTGACGAAACGGGTCTGCGGCATCGGGCCTTCGAAGGCGTCCACCAGCAAGAGCACGGAGTCGACCATCTTGAGCACACGCTCGACTTCGCCGCCGAAGTCGGCGTGACCGGGGGTATCCACGATATTGACGCGAATGCCTTTCCAGGTAATGGCGGTGAACTTGGCCAGAATCGTGATTCCACGTTCACGTTCAAGGTCGTTGGAATCCATCGCGCAATCGGCGACCACCTCGCCGGTGCGGAAGGTACCTGCCTGGCGCAGGAATCCGTCGACCAAGGTGGTCTTGCCGTGATCGACGTGGGCGATGATCGCGATGTTGCGAACTTCACTGCGGACGGGAGTGGATTCGGTCATGGTATTGCTCGAAACTGCGGTGCTACTCATACGGGCCGGGAGACATAGCACGAAGTCGCGCTAGGCGCCTTAGTTCATATTGCGCTACGCTGCGGGCGTGGCAGACGAGACTGGGACACCGAGGGTTTCCTTATCAGGTGCCGCGGATCCGGAAACGCGGGGAATCTTACTCTGTCTCCTTGCCTTGGGATGTGACGAATCGGTGTTTGGGGGGCTGGACGAGAAGCGCCGCGCGGTTTGCGCCGGGGTGTGGCGGGAGCTGCAAGAGGCTGGAGAATCTCGGCGTGAAAGGATTCTTGCCGAATGGCGAGCGGAGGCGGCGAGCCTCGTTCCCCAGGGTTTGGACCGTCTTCATCCGAGTTGGATCGCCAGGGCACTCGAGGGCGAGCCGGCTCATCTGGTTCGCTTGGTGGCGACCCACTTGCCCAAAGCCATGCGTGCGTACGCCCTGGGCGTGGTCGGTGGAGGCGCGGTGGCGGGCGATGACGACGAGATTCGAGCTTGCCCAACCGCGACCAGGCGCGAGGTCGCACGCGCGGCTCTCGGGTCGCTTGCGCCCTTGTGCGAAAGCGCCTGCGGCCCTTTGGCCGAAACCCTGTGCGCTCTCCCATTCGATGTGCTCCTGGCCGAGGCGACCCGGCGAGGGGCTCGCGCCGTGGGGCAATCCTTGGCCGGTGCGCCTCCGGCCCTGCGTGCCCGTGCCATGGCAGCCAGCGGCGAGCCGTGGGCGCAAATCATCGGCGCCGCGTCTGCAGAGGCAACGTCCGAGGCCGACCGCAAGAAGGCCTTGATGCACGCCAATACGCGAATCCCGGATTCGGTCCGCACGCCGAGCGATCGGCTGCTTCACATCGGCTTGGTCGCGCTGAAATCCGCGCTGGTCGCCGAGCACGCGGGATCGATCTACCGGGTCGCCGGCCGCTTGCCAGATGCCCTGGGCTGTCCCCTGCTTGGATGGTAGCGCTACGCCTTTTTCTTCCGTCCGTGGTAGCGTCCGGCCATGGCCAAATCACCTTGCCCAGTTTCGAAGACGCAGTTCTTGGACAAAGCCGAACCGGTGAAGATCACCATTGGCACCGCCGAGCTCATCGCCGACAAGCGAGAGTTCTCCACCGGCTCTTTCGGCTGGTACTACAACGGCAAGACCACCATCTCGGTCGACGGTAAGCTGCTCTCGGTGCAGATCGGGATGAACCTGACCGTGGTCGGCAGCAAGGAAGCCGAACGGTAGAGAGCAGTCCATGGGACGCATCGTGAAGGCCGCCAGCCTCGCGCCTTCCTCGAAGCCTGCCCAGTACCGCCGCCGGGCCGATGGCTACGCGGGGCGAGGTGTTTCGGGTCAGGAGAACGCGGCCGGGGGCGCGCCCACCGCGGGCGACCGGGAAGCCGCGCTCGCCGATGTGACGGAGCTGCTGGTGTCGGCGCGAGCCGCGGCCGAGACCGAGTGGGCTGCGGCCAAGGATGCGGCGCTGGTGCTGGCGCGCAAGATGGCCGAGAAGATCATCGGTCGCGCCGTGGAGGCTCGATCCATCCGTCCTGGGCGAGATCGCGGGGCAAGCCCTGGCGGCAAGCCGGGCGCGCGGCGGCTCGGTCCTGTTGCGCGTTCACCCCGATGATGTCGCCGTCATCGAGCGGACGCGCCCGCAGTGGGCGCAGCGGCTTTCTGCCGCCGCGCACGTGCAAGTGGTGGCCGATGATTCGGTGGGTCGTTGCGGTTGCGTGGTCGAAACTCCAGTGGGGCGTCTCGATGCCCGTCTGCAAACCCAGCTCGATGCTCTCGAGCGCGCGTTGCGCGGCAGCGGGCTCGGACGTACCTGAAAGGAGCTTCCGGATGGCTGACGGCGACGGGGAGCCAGCTCTGATCGAAATCTCCGAGGCGCTGAATGCCCTCGATCGGGTGAACCCGCTGCGCATCGCGGGCCGCGTGGCGGAGGTGACCGGTTTGGTCGTCCGTGCCACCATTCCGGGGGTGCGCGTGGGCGAAATGGTGACCATCGATGTGGATGCCTTGCCCGGCGTGCTGGCGGGCCAAAGCGCGGCCCGTCTGCAGGCAGAGGTGGTTGGCTTTCGCGGCGACGAGGTTGTGCTCATGCCGCTCGGTCCCATCGCGGGTATCGGACCCGACTCGGTGGTGAGCCCGACAGGCCGCTCGCTCACCATTCGAGTCGGCGAGGGACTCCTAGGCCGCGTGGTCGGCGGACTCGGCGAACCCATGGACGGGGGCGGCCCCATCGCTGGCCCCAGCGAGGAGTGGCCCGTCGACCGGCCCGCTCCGGATCCCTTGCTCCGAAAGCGCATTTGCCGTCCGCTCGCTCTCGGGGTGCGTGCCATCGACGCCCTCTTGACCGTGGGCGAAGGGCAGCGCCTGGGACTTTTCGCCGGTTCGGGCGTGGGCAAATCCCTGCTCCTCGGCCAGATCGCGCGCAACACCGACGCCGACGTGAACGTGATTGCCCTTGTGGGCGAGCGGGGTCGCGAGGTGGTCGAGTTCATGGAAGATGCTCTGGGAGCCGAGGGTCGTGCGCGCTCGGTCGTGGTTTGCGCTACCAGCGACGCGCCAAGCCTGGTTCGGCTGAAATCCGCCTTCGTGGCCACGGCCATCGCCGAGTGGTTTCGCGATCGCGGCAAACGCGTGCTGCTCATGATGGATTCCCTGACGCGATTCGCGCGCGCACAACGCGAGGTTGGTCTGGCCGCGGGTGAACCGCCGGCCCGGCATGGCTTTCCGCCCAGTGTGTTTGCCTTGCTGCCCCGTTTGCTCGAACGCCCTGGCAACGCGCGCAGCGGGTCGATCACGGCTCTCTACACGGTGCTGGTCGCGGGCGGCGACATGGACGAGCCCATCGCCGACGAAGCGCGCGGAATCCTCGATGGGCACATCGTGCTTTCGCGCGCGCTCGGCGAGCGCAATCACTGGCCGGCCATCGATGTGCTGGCCTCCCTGTCGCGGGTGATGGAATTCGTGGCCGACGCCGAGCACCGCCAAGCCGCCGCGCGCGTGCGCGAGCTTCTGGCCGCGTACGAGCAGAAGCGGGATCTCATCTTGCTTGGGGCCTACCAATCCGGTAGCGATCGGCGCACCGATAGGGCCATCGCCAAGAACGAATCGATCGCGTCGTTCCTGTGCCAAGGGCTGCGCGAGTCGGCGTCGGTCGAGGATACTCGCCGGCGCCTCCTCGCGCTGCTATAGGGAAAGAAGGAGCCCATCATGAGCGATTGTCTGTTCTGCAAGATCTGCGAAGGCAAGATCCCTGCAACCGTCACCTACCGCGACGACGAGGTGGTCGCGTTCAAGGACATCGGCCCGAAGGCACCGCTGCACGAGCTGATCATCCCCGTCCGCCACATGACCAGTCTTGCCGAGGCCAAACTCGAGGACGCGGCCTTGCTTGGCAAACTGATGATCGTGGCCAGCCAGCAGGCTCGCGCCGCGGGTTTTGCCGAGGGTGGTTTTCGCGTGGTGATGAACGCCGGCCCCGACGCCGGGCAGAGCGTGGCACATGTCCACCTGCACGTGCTGGCGGGCCGCCCGCTCGGCTGGCCTCCGGGGTGATTACAGGTAGCCCAGTATGGCACGCCGCAATTGGGTGCCAGCGGCGGCAGGACAGTGACGCTGCGGTTCCATGGTGGGGTTTCTTTGCGCTGCGGATTTTGCCGTGGAAGCTGCGCTTTTCGCAGGCCGTGTGGATGCCACGATACGGCACGTGTTGCCAAGTCCTTGGGAATCAAGGCTCCTGCGCGCCTTCGCTCGCCCGTCCGTGGCTGGCCTTTGCATTGCTTGGGAAAGGACTGTGACGTCCGGCAAGTGCTGGATTCCCTCTGATACAAGGAGCAGGCATGGCACGCAAATTCGTTTGGATCACGATGATGATGTCCGCACTGACCCTCGGCGCCAGCGTCGCTCACCCGGACGAAGGACAACGCCCGCACCACGGCAAGATGTTCGGGGCTTGCAAGGCCGATCTGGAGAAATTCTGCAAGGACACCATGGGAAACCACGAGGCCATGCGGAAGTGCATGCAGGACCACGCCAATGACCTCTCGGATGCGTGCAAGAAGGCTCGCGAAGAGCGAAGGGAACACGAGCAAGGCAGCGGCGACTGAGCTACTCTCGTTCGGAACAAGCTGCGGGCAAGGCAGGGCTCCATGAAGGATGGATTCATTTCTTCTTTCGGGTTCAGCGCCATTTTCTGGCTGAGCTTTTCTACGGTCGCGTGTTCGAATGACAACGGTGGATCGCGCACAGGTGGGTTCGGTGGTTCAAGCAGCGCCGGAGCCAGTGGAGCAAGCGGGAGCGGCGGTTCGATCGGCGGCGATTCGATGGGCTCGGGTGTTTCGGGGCGCGCCCGGTGGCGCGATCGGGCCGGGCGGGAGGGGGCAGGCGGCGCGGGCAGCTCGACCGATATCGACGGAGACAACGGTTTCGCGGGCGAGGACGCGGCGGCCCGCAACGTCACCGCGCCGGTACCGCGCGACGGCGGCGCGATGGATGTGGGGCCACTCGACGCGGAGGAGAACAACAGAAAGCCCGATGTCGTCGCGAATACCCCGGCGGATGGCGAGACATCCACGCCCCTGTTGACACTCGATTCCCTGACGGTCACGCCACTTGCGCTGAATCCGCAGTTCTCCCCGGGGTCCATGATTACTTTGTTTCCTGCAGCACTGGGACGAACGCACTCGCTGTTGCCGCCACAGCGTCTTTGGGAGCCACGGTCAGGCTGCTCCAGCCTGCGACATCGGCTGCTGCTCGATCGCAGAACATGTCGGTGGAACTGCTCGAAGATCAGGCCATCGTCCTGGAAGTCACTGCCCTTGGCTCGACCGACCAGTACTGGGTGCGGTGTCTTCCGCACGACTTCCCGCCCATCAGCGTGACCACCTATCCAGGGCTTGGAGGACCCACTCCTGGTTGGTACCTCATTGCTAATTTGACCCAGGCGCCAGGTGAGTCCTCATTCGCCATGGCGATCGACGCGCACGGTACCCCGGTCTGGTACCATCGGGTGTCGACCATCACGGGGGCGCTCAACGTCGAAGTGCTCGAACGCGATACCATTTCATTTACGCCCCGGCTTGGGGATGATTTCGGCACGGACCCGAATGGTCGGTATGAGATCCACGAGCTCGGGCATCTCAGGTACGCTATGTGCAAGCGGTAGGTACTCCCACCGATCACCACGAGCTTCGTCTGTTGCCCAACGGAGACGCTCTCGTGATTTCCTTTGCGCTCACGCCTGGGGTGGATCTGACGGGGAATGGAAGCTTTGGCCCCGATACCACGATTGCCGACTGTGCCATTCAGGAGATCGACAGCACGGGCAACCTGGTTTGGGCATGGCTGGCTAGCGACCATTTCGATGCCAGCCGGGAGTCCGTCGCGCCCGAGGTGGTTGCAGTCAACGGAGAAGACGTCGTCGACACGTTCCACTGCAACTCGATCGACGTGGATGCGGATGGAAATCTTCTCGTGTCGGCTCGTCACATGAATGCGGTATTTCTAGTAAACAAGCAGACGGGCAAGGTGGTCTGGAAGATGGGCGGCATTGCGTACAACAGGGATGGAGCGCAGCTGATCCAGATCCAAGGCGATCCAGAGACGACCTTCAATCGCCAACACGATGCACGGCTGCAGGCCAACGGCGATGTTTCTCTCTTCGACGACCACAGCGATGGGAGCGGGCCTGCGCGGGGCGTCGAGTACGCGATCGACTTCGCCAGCGGTACCGCAACCGTTGCCTGGCAGTATGTAGGAGAAGCGAGCAGCGGTGCGATGGGAAGCTGTCGTCGCTATTCCGACGGCAACGCCGTGATCGGTTGGGGCAGTCTCGCGGTTGGGACTGGAGCGGTCCTGAGCGAGGTAGACTCCCGTGGAAACGATGTTCTGGACATCTCCTTCGCGAGCGGCGATTTGTCTTATCGCGCCGTGAAAGTCACGGAGGACTTGGTTGACTTGAGCCTGCTGCGCGAAACCGCCGGCCTACCCTGAAGATCAGGTCGCCTTGCGATCGGCATCCCAGATTGCAGTGCTCGGGGGCAGGGGGCTGCGCGCGTTGGCCGCACAGACCACGTCCACTTGCACGTACCCGCTGGCCGCCCGCTCGCTGGCCACCGTGGTGATTACAGGTTCAACGGCAGCGTGAATTGGTCTGCGTCGTCGGTGAGGAAGTCGTTGAGATAGGGCGAGAAGGTCTGGACCTGGATGGTCTTCTTGCCGTAGTCGAGCTGAACCATGCGAAGGTAGCCGTAGCCGAAATTCTCCCCGTTGAGCCACTGGTAGTCGGACAAGATTTGGTGAACGGTCGTGCCGTCGGGGCGGGTGCTGGTCAGACGCGCCCAGCCTGTCATATGGCCACAGAAGACGAGGCGTACGTTCAAGTTGGGTAGAACCAGCTTTTGCCACATCGCCTCGCCATCGTTGATGCCCTCCGACGCCGTGAATTGGTAATATTGCGGGTTCCACCATTGGTAGGTACTGCTGCTCTGGTCATTGCCGCCCACGTTGATGTCGTAGCGGGTTCCGTCGTTGTATAGGTAAAGGTGGGTGACGATGATCGCGGGATACTGGGCATAGGCCTCGAGCACGGTGTTGGCCCAATCCAGGACCGAATCGCGCGGCGCGAACTCGAGACCCAAAATGAGCCACTTCTGTGGGCCGATGTCGACCAGCATGTAGTTGTTGTCGATCTGGTTCGGCGTCATGGTGCCGGTGATCCAAGGCATGCTGGACGGAGCAAAGTAGTCCTCCATCATGCTCTTGCGATCGGCGTCGCTGTAGTCATGGTTGCCTGGAACCACGAGGTAGGGAACCACGTTGTCGAGCTCTCGCATGGCCGGGTTTCCCACCGTCCACTGAACCGTCAAGTCGCTGTCGACGATGTCGCCAACATGAAGGACCGCGGCGATGTTCAGGGCAGGCTTCTGCGCGATGATCCAGTCCGTCTGTTCGGTGAAGACGCTGGGGTAGGTGGAGGAGTAGTACTGCGTGTCGGGCAGGACGACGATGGTGGCCGCGGACAGTTGCGGATTTCCGGCGTCGACGCTCGACGATTCGGTATCCGGCGCTTCCCCGGCATCGGCCGCCTCGGTGCCGGAGCCGTCGGCTTGGGAAGTGTCGGAGGGATTGTCGCCTGCTTCCCCGCAGCCGAGAGCGAGTAGGGAGATCAGGGATACAACCCCAGAGGCGCGGCAGAGCAAACGCATCATGACGTAAATATGTACGAACAGTCGATCGATGCGACAGAAAATGTGCATGGGCAGCGCAGGGTACACGGGGGGGCTAATCCTCGTCCACACCATCCATCACGGCAGGGTCGGGCGGCAGGAAGGTCCCATCGGGGGCGCGTCGTTCCTCGACGAAGTCCACGACGAAGGCCTGCCGTCCGTCCGGCGTTTTGATTTCAAGCGGCAGACGCAGGCGTGAGGACCAGCAAAATGTAAACACCGTGCCATCACCGCGCACCACCCGGTAAGGTTGGCAACTCGTCCCCGATACCCTCTTGGGCCGGCCTGCGCGGCTCAAGTCGAATGTTCCGGCGGGTCTCACCAGTACATAGGCGAGCTCGTTCCACGCCTCCACGTGCCCAGCACGAAGAAGCGCGCCTTCGTCGCCGCGGACCACATGTCCGGATCGCCTGTCGACCAGCACCGCTTTGATGCCGGCTCCGGTCCGTGTGGCGTACAAGTCCAGAATACCATCGGACGAGCGCCGCAATCGCTCCGGCTCGCGCCAGGCCTCCACCATGTGAACCCTCTGGGAGCGATCGGTGACATGGGCGCGGTAGTGAATGCTATTCGGCAGCCGCCCGTCTTCGCCGCCGAACAATGCGGTCCGCCAATCGGCTGCGTGGGCCGTTCCCGAAACCGCCAGAAGCGTGCACACGGCGACCGCTGCTCCGCTCATTGCCTCACCGCCTTGGCCGAGTCGAAGTATCGGTAGGTCTGCCCGCCGACCGTGAGATCCTTGACCTTTACTTGGAAGGTGTAGGTCGTCTTGCCTGCGTCAGCGGCGTTGGTGGGAAGCACCATCGATAAGCCGGTCGCAGCAGCGGAGGGCGCAAGGATCGAAGGCGTGACCGTGTAGTCGGCGACGGCCTTCCCTCCCACCAGGGCCTCGTCCAGCGAGCGACCCGCGGCCGAGGGAAGAGAGAGGCCGAGAATCGTTGCCGCGGTCGGGGCGACGTCCACGTTGCCCGACGGCAGGGGGTCTTGCACCGCTTGCTTGAATCTCGGTCCCAAGGCCACGAGCGTGTTGTGCACGTCGATTGGGCCGAAGGTGCCGTGCATGCCGCGGTAGTTCTGCGCGCTTTCGAACTCGATGCCCTTCATCCCTTGCACGACCGCAGTTTCGTCGTAGTCGTAGCTGGCGACGATATCCGGGTTCCTGCCCGCACTGTTCTCCAGTCTGATCTGGTCGAGCGACACCGTGCCCGGCAGGCTGCCGTAGCTGCTGGCGACGAAGATGGCGCCGATTTCCTCTCGGCCTTGGAGGAACTTCACCGCACTCGCCACCGTCGCCGCGTCATGATCGGGAACATAGAGGTACTCGCTGCCGCCGTTGGCCGCGATGACGATGGCATGGGCAGGAAGGGGTCCCGAAGGTACCCTGTAAAATGGCGTGTTGTACCTGCCGGCCACCGCCCCACAAATGCTGCCGTCGGTATCTATCTGAGTCGGGTACAGATGCGTGCCGTCCGCCGTCATTCCCGACATCACGGGGTCGAAAGTACAACCAACGCCGTCATAGGCCACGAATCCTGCTTGCGTCATGAGGTGGGCAAGACGCACGTCGCCCGAAACCGAGAAGCCGTTTGGATCGAGGTCGCCCGTGGTGTTCCCGAGGCCGGAAGGATCGGCCTTCACTGCGCGCAGCGGGAAAAGGTCGAGCGGTCCGGAGACGCTGCTGTGCCCGTGATCGGAGACCACGATGACGTCCGTACTGGCCGCGAGGCCGAGCACGTCGAGCCTGTCCTGCAACATGCCCAGCAACTGATCCTGCGACTGGAGCGAGTCGCGATAGTTGAACGAGCCGGGGCCGTAGGAATGCTCGGTCGAATCGGGATTGCGGAACCAGATCAGGCTCAGATCGGGGTCCTTTTTCGCCAAGACGAAATCCAGGTAGACGCCCATCATGTAGCTGTTGGCTTTGCCATAAGGGGTGCCTCCCTGATCGGTCGGATCCGCGGTCGAAGTGTCGCTGAAATTCTTGCGTCCCCCCGCCCCGGTCGGATCGCCATTGCTCGTCGCCAGCGTGATCGAGCCGGCGGCGTAGGCGTTGGGCGTAAGTCTGGGCAGGGCATAGCCCGCGGCCTGAAGCTCCTTGGCGAATGCCAGCGGATACGCGAATTTCTCGTCGATGATGGTGCCGCCCTCGCCGAGGTCCTGCAGGAAGGCCGCACCGCTCTTGCCCACCGTGGCCGTGACCAACCCGGCCTTCTGGGCCGCCTGGAAGAGCGTACCGACGAGGAAGAGCTTGCCGCCATAGTAGGCCTGCAAATCGTTCAGGATGGCATAGTCTTCGGTGAATACGGGTTGATCGAAATCCACGATTGCGTCGGCGCTGTCGCTTCCCGTCGGGCCTTCTTGCCAAAGCGTATTGCCGTAGAACCCGGTCGCGGCGGGGAAATTTCCGGTGGCGAAGCTCGCCGAGTTCATCATGGTGAAGGTCGGATAGGTCGCGTGGTTGTCGGCGAACCAAACCCCTTGCGCCGCCATGGCGGCTAGGCGAGGCGTGTTGGCCGTATCCACCGAATCGGGGCGCAGTCCGTCCCACACGAAGATGATGACCCGTCGGGATTGCGGAATGCTCGCATCGAGCGGACCGGGGCCGCCTGCCTCGACGACGCCAGCGTCGTCCGGAGAGGGAGACTGCGCATCCTGAGGAGGGGGTGGCATTCCACCCGTGTCGCTACCGCAACCACCGCTCAGGGCCAAAGCGACAAGTGCAAGGGCGGACAGAGATCTCGAATCGAATCGACGCATGGTTTCTTCCTTTGCCAAGGAAGTGATCCGAGCAGGATGTTTCCCTTCGCTCTGCAACGATTGGGAAACAAGTCTTGGGATGGTCAGCGCCGAAGTGCCTCAACCCGGCTCACGTGTTCCACTGGGTGTGGAATTTCCCGTCTTTGTCGATGCGACTGTAGGTGTGCGAACCGAAGTAATCTCGCTGCGCCTGCAGGAGATTGGCCGGCAGCGTGGCCGAGCGATAGCCGTCGTAGTAGGAGAGGGCGCTCATGAAGGCGGGCACGGGCACGCCGTGGATGGCGGCCACCGAGACGACCTGTCGCCAGGCCTGATGATCCGAGGCCATGACCCCGGCGAAGTACGAATCCATCAGCAAGTTGGCCAGCGCGGGATTGCGATCGTAGGCCTCTTTGATTTTGCCGAGAAACTGCGC
Organism: uncultured delta proteobacterium; assembly: GCA_963824555.1. Lineage (GTDB taxonomy): Bacteria > Myxococcota_A > Polyangia > Fen-1088 > Fen-1088 > Fen-1118. Next base: position 36,788 of record CAWGPW010000018.1, read on the forward strand.
GCGGATGATGCAGCCGGCGCGCCACAGTGACGAAATGGTGCCGAAGCGAAGATCCCAGTGGTACTCCTGGTCCGCGGCCCGCAAAAGGGCGAAGCCCTGCGCGTACGAGCAAACCTTGGAACAGAACAGGGCCTTGCGGATCCTGGCGATGAACGCGCTCTTGTCCCCTGGGAAAGGCACGGTCGGGCCTTGCAGCACCGACGACGCGGCGACCCGCTCGGCCTTGAGCGCGCTCAAGGTGCGGGCAAAGACCGCATCTGCGATGGTGGGTGCGGCGACGCCGAGGTCGAGCGCGGTCTGGCCCGTCCATTTTCCGGTTCCCTTCTGCTCGGCCGTATCCAGGATGACCTGGACCATCGGCTTGCCGGTGTCGGGATCCTTACGCGTGAGGATGTCGGCGGTGATGGCCACCAGGTAGCTGCTCAGCTCGCCCCGGTTCCATTCCGCGAAGACCGCGCTAATTTCCTCGGGCGACATGCCCAGCAGGCTCTCCATCAGCCAGTAGGCCTCGCAGATCACCTGCATGTCGGCGTACTCGATGCCGTTGTGGACCATCTTGACGAAATGGCCGGCCCCGCCACCGCCGATCCAATCGCAGCACGGGGTGCCGTCGTCGGCCTTGGCGGCGATGGCTTGCAAGATGGGCTTGGCCAGGGGCCAGCCCGCGGGGTTTCCGCCCGGCATGATGGATGGGCCGTGCAAGGCACCTTCCTCGCCGCCACTGACGCCCGCGCCGATGAGTAAGATGCCGGTTCCCTCCAGCTCCCTGAGACGACGAACCGTATCGGTGAAGAGGGTGTTGCCACCGTCGATCAGCAGATCCCCCGGCGTGAGATGGGGGTGCAAGCTGGCGATGACCGCGTCCACGGCCTTGCCTGCCGGAACCATGATGAGCACCTTCCTCGGCAACTCGAGCGATTCCAAGAGCTCGGCCTGGGTGCGTGTCGCGACCGCTTTCTTGCCCGTCGTCCGCTTCGCGAAGTCGTCGACCTTCTTGGCGTCCAGGTCGAACCCGGCCACGGAGAAACCCCGACTCTCGATGTTGAGCGCCAGGTTTTCCCCCATGACGCCAAGTCCGACGATTCCAACGTGCTGCTTTGCCATGGCTTCTTCTCCCTACAGTCGGATGTCGACCAACACCTTCTTGCGCAGATCGCTAAGGTAGATTTTGGTTTGGCGCTCCATCTCGCGCTGGCGCAAGCGGATTCGGATGTCGTCCTGGACCTCGGCGAAGGGCTTGGCATCCTTGGCGCGCTTGTCAACCAACTTGATGATGTGAAAGCCGCGATCGGCGCGCACCGGGCCGCGGATGTCGCCCACGTGCATGGAGAAGAGCAGCTCCTCCAAAGGCTTGGGCAGGATGTCGCGGCCGATGAATCCCAGGTCGCCGCCCTCGGCGCGCGTGCCCGCGTCCTCGGAGTATTCGCGCGCCAGCTTGGCGAAGTCCTCACCCCGCTGCGCGCGCGCGAGCAGGGACTGGGCCAGCTTTTCGCGCTCGAGCACGGTGGCATTGTCGGCGTCGTCGGGGATGGTGATGAAGATGTGGCTGGCGCGCACCTGCACGTTGGCCGACTTCATGTGGCGGTCGTAGTAGCTCTGCACCTCGCTGTCGCCCACGTTGATTTTGGAACCCACGGCGATGTTGAGCACGCGGTACTTGAGAATCTCGCGCTTGGTGTTTTGCCGGTAGACGGCCATGGTCAGCCCCTGCTTGCGCAGCTCGTCCTTGAGCTGCGAGTCGTTGAGACCGTAGTCGTGCTTGATCTGCTCGATGGCGCGGTCGATCTCGTCGTTGCTGACGGTCAGCTTCAATTCCGTCGCCTGCTGGGCCAACAGATTGTCGTCGATCAGCCGCTCCAATACATCGCGGCGGATGGCGTTGGCTCGGGCCTCACGCTCGGCGGGATTGGTGATGGCGTCGACATCGGACATCAGTGGCGCCGCCCGATCTTCGACTTCGCTTTGCAGAATGAGGTCGTCACCGACCAGGGCGGCGATTTTCTCGACCACGCGGGCGTGGGCCACCATGGGCCAAGCCAGCAACGCGAGGCCAAGTGGCAGAGCGGATACGCGCAGAGCTTTCATCGCTGAATACCTAGCACGGCGCCCGCGTCGATGCCGGGCCGTCTCGCCTCGGGCGGCCATGCGAGACCGGGGTCATGCCCCGCCGCCACGGCTTCACCTTCCGTCACGTCGAGCTTGCCGAGCTGCTCCTCGAAGATCTCGACCTTCACCGTCTTGCGTGCCTCCTCGACGAATTCCTTCTTGCGCTTGGCGCGCAAATCGTCGAGCAGGCGTCTCTGGATTTCGGGCTTGGCCTCTTCGAGCGAGCGCGAAACGGCAGGGCGCTTGTCGGTCAGCTTGAGGACGGCGAATCCCTTGTCCGTGGGCACGAGCTCGGAGACGTCGCCGATGCTCTTCAGCGCAAAGGCGGCCTTTACCACGGATTGGGGGTGCTGGGTGGTGGCTCGATCGAACTGGGTCAAATCCCCGCCGCGCGGCTTCGAGTCCGCATCCTCGCTGTACTCGCTTACCAGGTCGCGAAAGGCCTTCATGTCCGACTTGGGCGCGGCCTTGACCGCCGCCAACACCTTCAAAGCCTTGGCTCGATCTTTGACCAGGATCTGGCTGACCCGCACCGTCTCCGGGCGTACGTAGTCCGTCGCATGGTCCTTGTAGAACTTCGCCACATCCGCTTCGGGCACATCCGAGGGCTTGATCTTCTCGATGATCTCCTGCTGGATGAACAGCCTGACCATCTTGTCCTTGGCCACGCGCAATACCTCGGGATCGCGATCGTAGCCGCGTTTGCGCGCCTCGATGGCCAGCACGTTGTACCGGACCAGGCTGTCGAGGAGCTCCTTCTTCTTCTCGATGGTGGAGTAGCGCGCGAGCACGAAGGGCTGACTGGCGTAGCGAGCCAGCAGCTCCTTCAAGTCCGCTGCGGTGATCACGATGTCGTCGACCTGGGCCAGCACGACCTCGGCCGATCCCTTCGGGGTGTTGGCGGACTTTCCATGGCAGGCCGAAAGCAAGACCAGCGCGGCGATGACCAGCGAACGATGCATGGGGTTTGCATCGCACAAGCAAGGGCAACCTGCAACTAGAGCACCGAACGGGTTAAACCCTAAGCAATTTCCGGATTCTAACCACAGAGGACACAGAGACCACAGAGACAGATGAGAAATGAAGGGTTCGGATCGAGATCCGGAGAATGGGAGCCGCCTTCGCGCTTGAGAATGCACCCAGCCAGGCGGAGCCGCTTTTCGAGGTCGCGCCGCTTCATCCGATGGCGACGATCGATTGGATGGCGTCGGCTGGCAAGCCGCGTCGAATATCCTCCAGCCGATCTTGAAAGATGAGCTGGATGGCCTCGCCCAGGCTCTCCTTGGCCGCCTCGACGGTCTCTCCTTGGCCGTTGGCGCCTGGAACCTCGGGGCAGATGGCCCAAAAGCCGCCCTCGGGCGCAGGCTCGATGATAGCGGTTAGCTCGCCTTTCATGACCTAAATCTGCGCCACACCGTCTCGTCAGTCAAATGAACGGATAGTTCCGTCGGCGCCCTGGAAGCCACTATCAGTCGGGAGCTCGCCCGCACTTGCGCCATCATGTGCCATCGTCGGTTGTCGCTGGACGACGATCGCGCGTATCATCTTTTCCCATGAACGGTGGGAGTCAAAGGCCGCCAGGATGGGACGCGGATGCGTCCGACCTCGACCAATCGAAAACCACCGTTGACGGCGCGATTCTGGAAGGCGCCTATCGCGTCTTTCGCGTGGTCGGCGAGGGTGGGATGGGCACCGTGTACGAAGGGCTGCAGCTTCGCCTGAACAAGCGCGTGGCCATCAAGGTCATGTCGCGCGAGCTTGCCGCCAATCCGGAAGCTCTGGCTCGTTTCCGCCGCGAGGCAGAGGTCACGAGCAGCATCGGCCACCCCCATATCGTGCACGTCACCGACTTCGGCAGTACCCCGACCGGCGAGCCGTACATGGTTATGGAATTCCTCGACGGCGAAGACCTGGAGGGTCGCCTTCGCCGCGTCGGACGCCTGCCAACCGCGAGCGCGCTCCACGTGGTCAAGCAGGTCGCTTCCGCGCTGACCGCCACTCACGAGCAAGGCATCGTCCACCGCGACCTCAAGCCCGCGAACATTTATCTGCTGAACGTGGCCGGCGAGGTAGATTTCGTGAAAGTCGTGGACTTTGGCATTTCCAAGGTTCGTGCCGCAGTCACCAGGCTGACCCAAGCCTCGGTCGTGATGGGGTCGCCGCAGTATATGTCGCCCGAACAAGCTCTGGGTCGGGTCGATGAAATCGATCTGCGCACCGACGAGTGGGCGCTGGCCAGCATCACCTGGGAAATGCTTTCTGGCCGCTGTCCGTTCGCTGGCGAGGACGTGGCCAGTCTGCTGTACCAGGTCGTGCACGAAAGCCCGCCCGCACTGGCCGCCGCGGTTCCTGGCCTTCACCCCGAAGTCGAAGAGGTCCTGCGCGTGGCCTTGGCGAAAGACCGCGAGGATCGCTTCGCAAGCATCGGCGCTTTCACGCGAGCGCTGGAGAGCGCGATCTACGGCTCCATGCCCAACTACGAGCCAACGCCGCCGCCGCAGCCGGTACCCTTCTCCAAGGACACGGTCAACTACGGCGCCACCGCAACGGAGACCGATGGTTTGTCGGCCCCGACCCGGTCCAATGCCCCAACACTTGGAAAACGAAAACTTTCACTGACGACGTTTTCCCACGCCGTTGGCGAGTTGGCGCAGCGGCTGAGAATTCCGGTTCCACCGACAAACCGGATGATCGCCATTGCGGGCGGCTCGCTGCTCGCGATTCTGGTTGGCGCGTTCCTGCTCTTTCGCTCGGGTGGTCCCGCCAAAGAAAGCACCGCTCGACCCGTCCGCATGCCCGCTCCCCACATCGTGATCACACCCACGCCATCACAACCTTTTGCGCCTGTCCCGGCCGTTCCACCTCAGGCTCCGGAAACCCGCGCGAAAATCAGGCACTCTAAGCTCTCCGTCGATCCCCTCCGCGGCCCCCGCTGGGCCATTCGAGAAACCCAAGCCAGTTCCCGCGACTCGGCGACGCCCGAAGGCCGAGCGCAGAATCATCACGGACATATAGCCATGAACCCTGCCTCTATTCTCCTCGTCGCCCTGCTGGCCCAGACCTCGCCTATGAACGCGGGTCCAGAGGCCAAGGCCAAGGCCAAGGTCATGCTCAACGAAGGCTCGGTCCTGTATCAGTCGGGCGACTACGCGAGCGCGCTGGAAAAGTTCAAGGATGCGTACGCCACCTACGCCAGTCCGAAGATCTGGTTCAATATCGGCCAGGCCAACCGGGATCTCGGCCGGTTCGACAGTGCCATGACGGCCTTTGAGAAGTTCCTCGTCGGTGCCAGGGACGCCTCGCCCGAGGCCGTCGCTGACGCGCGAAAGGCCGTGAGGGAGCTCAAGCCGAAGCTTGGTCAGGTGCGGATCGAATGCCAGATACCAGGTGCCGAGGTGAACATCGACGGCAAAGTAGTTGGCCGGGCGCCTCTGCTCGACCCGATCTGGGCGATGCCTGGGCGCCACCAGATCACGGCGCTGGCGGCCGGATCGTCGCCCGAGGTGGAAACCGTCCACGTAGCCGCGGGCACCGAAATCCTTGTCGACCTCAAATCGATTTCGTTGCCAATGGCTGTTCCTGCCGAAACGTCCACCCTGGCTCCCGTCGAACCTGCGCCGTTCAAAGAGAACCCCTACGAAACGTTCAGCGTGACACGGCCGAAGGTCCACGTGCAGCCGGACGGCTGGTGGCTCGGCCGCAAATGGACGTGGGTCGCGGCCGGATCGATGGTCGTCTTCGGCACCACCGCCGCTATTGCCGGCCTTATGATGCAATCGAAGTTCGACAGCCTGCGAAGCTCGTGCGGCCGCGCCAGCCCAAATCACCTCGGCTGCAGCCAAAGCGACTTTGATTCGGTGGACTTGCGCAAGAACACCGCGAATGTTTTCTGGGGCCTGACCGCAGCCGCCGCCGTGACCACGGGAGCGCTTTTCTACTTTGAGGGGCGGGCCGTGACCGTGGCGCCGATGGCCGGCGAGGTGAATGGAATGATCGCGCAGGTGAGGTACTGACCATGGAAACGCATTCTCGATTCATCTCGCAGGGCCAGAAAGCCGGAGCATTCTTTCTGGCTGCCGCAGCGATTCTCACAAGCTGCTCGTACGACCCCAATGAGCTGAAAGGCTATCCGGGGATCGATTCCAGTGCGGTCATTGATGGTCCTTCCGCCGGCGCTGCTGTGGACTCCCAACGGGATTCACCATTATCTCCACCGCTGGATGGCACCGTGGATGTTCCGAAGGACATGGTTTCGGACAGCGCCCTCGACTTGAGGCCTGACGCGGCGCCTGACGCTCCCGCGGATAGTGGCAACTTGCTATCGGGCATGCTGGCCTACTACAAGTGCGAAAGTGCTACTGGTACGACCCTGCCAGACTCCTCCGGCAGAGGCAACAACGGGACGTTGGCCGGATCGGGCTACGTCTTCACAGCGGGCAAGGTAGGGAACGCACTGGCTCTCGCCAAGGCTGGCCAGGCCTACGTTTCCCTGCCACCGTCCGTGTTTGCGAACGCCGCGGACATCACCATTGCCACGTGGGTCAACGTTACGACGTCGCAGAACTGGGCACGGGTGTTTGACGTGGGCATCAATGCCAACCTTGCGGCCGACACCTCGACGGGGACGAAGTACATGAACCTCGCATGGACGAGCACGAGTAGCGTCGCCTTCGCCATCACGAACAATGGATACAGCAATCAACAGTCGCTGACCGCTTCCACCCCCCCGACCGGTGTATGGAAGCACCTGGCGGTCGTATTGGCCGCTGGCACGAGCACTCTATACGTTGATGGTGTGGCCGCGACTCCAGCACTGTGGTAACGCTACGTCCCAAAGACCTGGGTGCCATCGACTACGCGTTCGTTGGCAAGTCCCAGTTCGGGGCGGATCCCTACTTCGATGGAATGATCGACGAGGTTCGGGTCTACAACCGTGCTATGTCTGCCACGGACATACAGGCCATCTACCAGTTCACTGGCCCATGACATCGGTCCGCGAGACATGGTCTCATCGGGACCGGCCCCATCCCATGCCCGGTCAGGTCGCAAGCGCTCTGCTGCGCATGTCTCTTTCGAACATCGGTTATGATCCCTAGGCCTAGGCTGATCCCCAGGGCTGTGCGGAGTTGACTTAGTCCACTATCTAGTCCACCTTGAAGGCGTGAAGTCCGTCAATGTTCATGAGGCAAAGACCCATTTCTCCCGGCTGCTGGCCAAGGTCGAGCGGGGAGGGGAGGTCGTCATCGCGCGCGCGGGCAAGCCGGTAGCCAAGCTGGTTGCGATCGAGCCTCCGGCAACCTTGCCCACCCTGGGAGCGGACGTCGGCGCCTTCGTGGTCCCTGCCGACTTCGACGCGCCCCTGCCCGCCGACCTGCTGGACGCCTTCGAGGGTGGCGCCCGGCGATGAAGCTGCTCATCGATACCCAGTGCTGGCTGTGGATGAACGCCAGCCCCGAGAAGTTGTCGCGCCGGACGCACGTTCTGCTGATGGAGCCGGGTACGGAGCGATGGCTGTCCGTTGCGAGCATCTGGGAGATTGGCATCAAGTACCACCTTGGAAAGCTCCCCTTGCCGGTCGCGCCCGCCGACTATGTCCCCGCCCGGATGGCCCTGACCAAGACCTCGGGTCTGGCCATCATCGGCTCCCACGCCCTGCGCGCCAGCAGCCTGCCGGCCTTGCATCGCGACCCCTTCGACCGGATGATCGTCGCGCAGGCGCTGGTGGAAGGTGTTCCGGTGCTCAGCTCCGACGCCCAGCTTGACGACTACGGCATCCGACGCCTGGCCCCGTGACTACCGCGTGTCGCTGTCGACCGCGCCTAATCACCCGCGACGCAGGCGAGGATTTCGCGCAACCTTCCCCGCGCGGCGGTCATGCGATCCGTCCGCTCGGCCTCGGTGAAGGCGTAGCTCAGGCGCATGTCGGGCGAAAGCTTCCAGCGGCTGTCCTTGCGCTCGACGAGTCTCATCACCTTGGCTGGATCCAGGCGCGGATCGGCACCGATGGTCAGCACCATGCGCGCGGCGCCGAGCTCGTAGCCGCGCGCGCCGATCTTGCGCACGAGGGTCTTGTCGATCATGACCTCCAGCAAAAGTTGGGCCTCCTCGGGTAACCGGCCGTAGCGATCTTCGAGCTCGGCCTCGATGGCACGGACGTCGTCCTCGTCGCCGGCCTGGGCCAGGCGCCGGTAGAATTCGAGGCGCTGGCCGGTGTCGGGAATGAAATCGTCGGGTAGGAAGGCGGGAACGTCGACCGAGATCTCCGGATCGTGCTCGCTGCGAATGGGTTGTCCGCGGAGCTCGGCCACCGCTTCCTCCAAGATGCGAGCGTAGGTGTCGAAGCCCACCGCCGCCACCAGGCCGGACTGCTTAGCCCCCAGGAGCTCGCCCGCGCCACGGATCTCCAGATCCGCGGTCGCCACCTGGAAGCCCGCACCGAGCTCGGTGAAGCGTTGGAGCACGGCCAGACGTTGCTGGGCCTCGGAATTCATGCGGTGATCGGAAGGAACGACCAAGTAGCAGAAGGCGCGCTCGCGCGAACGTCCGATGCGGCCGCGCAACTGGTAGAGCTGGGCCAGTCCGAAGCGGTCGGCCTGGTTGACGATCATGGTGTTGGCGCGCGGAATGTCGAGGCCGGACTCGATGATGGTCGTGCAGCACAGAATGTCGTAGCGCCCGTCGACGAAATCGATCATCACCTTGGCCAGCTTGTCCTCGCTCATTTGACCGTGGGCCATGGCCACGCGGGCCTCGGGTGCGATGGCGCTGATTTCCCGCGTCCATTTCGCCAGATCCTCGATGCGGTTGTGGACGAAGAACACCTGTCCGCCACGGCCGAGCTCCTTGGTGATGGCCTCGCCAAGAAGCTCTGGATCGAAGTGGCAGACGAAGGTGCGAATGGCCAAGCGATCCGCGGGCGGCGTGGCGATGACCGAGATCTCGCGCAGTCCGGCCAGGCCCATCTGCAAGGTGCGCGGAATGGGCGTCGCCGTCAGGGTCAGCACGTCGACTTGCGAGCGCATCTCCTTGAGCCGCTCCTTGTGGGTCACGCCGAAGCGTTGCTCTTCGTCGATGACGATCAAACCCAGATGCTTGAAGCGCACGTCGCGCGAGAGCAGGCGGTGCGTGCCGACGACCACGTCGACCTTGCCTTCCTCGATCTCGCGCACGATGGCCTTTTGCTCGGCGGGCCGGCGAAAGCGCGACAGCGAGGCCACGCGCACGGGGAAATCGCGAAAGCGCTCGCTGAAGGTCACGAAGTGCTGCTCGACCAGGACGGTGGTGGGTGCCAGCACCGCAACCTGGCGCCCGCCCAGCACGGCCAGGAGGGCCGCGCGCAGGGCGACCTCGGTCTTGCCGTAGCCGACGTCGCCGCACACCAGGCGGTCCATGGGCGTGTCCGCCTGCATGTCGGAGAGGACCTCGCGGATGGCGCGTTCTTGATCCAGGGTTTCGTCGAACGCGAAGCTCTCCTCGAACTCGCCGAACATGACGTCGGGCGCGGGGAAGGCGTGTCCGGGGAGGGCCCGGCGCTGAGCGTAGAGCTGCAACAGCTCCTCGGCCATCTTGCGCGTCTCGGCCGATACCCTCCGTCGCTTCTCCACCCAGGTCGCGCCACCCAGCTTGTCCAGTCGCACGGTTTCGGGCGAACCGCCGACGAAGCGATGGACGACGCCCAACCGGTACACCGGCAAGTACAAGGAACCGCCGCCGTATTCGAGGTGCAGAAAATCCTGGGTGACGCCGCGGATCGCGATACGGGTCAGCCCGCGGTAACGACCCACGCCGTGCTCGTCGTGCACGATGAAATCGCCCTCGGCCATGCCCGCCAGGTCGCCGAACGATGGGGCCTTCGTCGGCGGGACGGGCCGGTGGGCGCGAGGACCGAAGATCTCCTCTTCCGGGACCACGACCACCCGGTCGCTCGGCAGGTGGAAGCCCCGCGTGAGCGGTCCCTCTAGAATGGTCAGGCTGGCGCTGTCGTCGTCATCCCCTGCCATCGTGCCAAGTCCGGGCTGGCCGGCTCGGCGGTTTCGTGTTGGGGAAAGCCCCAGGGCCGAAAGCAAGGCCGAGAGGCGGTCGGCGTGTCCACGTCCGGGCGCCACGAGATAGACGCGGTAGCCGTCTTCGAGCCAGGCGCGCAGTTTACGCGCCAGCGGATCGCCGATGTCCCCTTGGCCGCGCGTGCTCAGCAGCTCCGCGCGCAGTCCGGTGGTGGGTACGGCGTCGAGGCGGAGGCGTGTCGGGAGAGTCAGGCCCGGTTCGGGCGCAGGTCGTTCAATCTCCACGGTGTGCAGCTCGATATGGTCTCGTTCGATGAGCGCCTGGCGCGCCTCTTCCTCGTCCAGGAAGAAGTCGCCCGGGTCGAGCGCAAGCCGGTGATCTTGCAGTCGGTGCTTGGCCTGTTCGCGCAGGCGGCTCAGCTCTCGTCGCGCCTGGTCCAGGGTTTCTTCGGGATCCTCGATGACGATTCTGGTTCCTTCGGGAAGATACTCGAAGACCGATCCCATGCGCGCGTGGAAAACCGGTGCCAGGGATTCGATACCGAAGAACGACTCGCCCGCCTCGATGCTTTCCAGAATGCTGCGGGTCTTGCTGGACGGGTAGGCGGCGTGATCGGCCACGGCCAGGATGCGCCCGCGCGGATCCGCGCCCTCGCTGGCGACGGTTTCCCGCGCGGCGTGGTAAATCAGGCGCTCGACTGGGCGAAGCGTGCGCTGGGTGGCTGGATCGAAGAGGCGCAGCGATTCCACGTCGTCGCCGAAAAGCTCGATGCGCACGGGGTGGCGATACACCGGTGAAAATACGTCGATGATCGAGCCGCGCACGGCGAAGGTGCCGGGGTCGTCGACGACTTGCGTCCGGCTGAAACCGACGCGAAGCAGATCGCGGACCAGGGTGTCGCGGTCGAGTGTCATGCCCACCTCGACGGCGCCGCACAGACGCGCGAAAGGACCAGGTGGGATCACGCGCCGAAACAGTCCGGCTGCCGAGGCAATCACGACCGGCGGGGCGAGGTGATTGGCCAGGCGGTAGAGCAAGGCGAGCCGTTGCATGGTGCAGCGCATGTCGGGCTGGATCTCGGCGTAGGGGCTGCCTTCCGTCGCGGGCAGGTCCAGGACCTGTGGCGGCGCCAGTGGATCGTCGTCGCCGTGCTTGGCGCCGAGGAAGAATTCGAAGGCGGCCTTGCGCGCATCGACCTCCGCCTCGTCGGGGACGACGTAGAGAACGGGGCCCGGCTTGGCGCGCGCGAGGTGGGCTGCGAGCGCGGCGCCCAGTGGCGGAATCGCGCCATGGATCTCCAGGCAGTGGGGCCCGTGCGTTTGCTCGCCGACGAATGCTTGCCCGATGGTGGACAAGAGCTCTTGGATCGAGACGGGGGCTTGCATTGGAGGGTGCGCAGCTTACCTCGTTGGGTGGCGACACATCGACGGGACGATTGGCGGGGGGTGATCCTTCGTTTCCAATATTCACGATGCGTTAGAGTGAGTCTTCGTTGACCACCCAACGCGTGCGGGCTAAGGTGGCCCCCTGACCGAGGAGGAGCCCACATGAAATGCGTCTACCGGCTGATGGCGACCGTGTTTGTTCTAGGATTGTTGGCATCCTGCGATGAGAGCGGGAAGCTTCGCGTGGATCGCGTCGAGCCTCCCGAAGGCATTAGCGCGGGCGGCGATCACGTGAATATCGTCGGCGCCGGTTTTCAGCCTGGCAAGACGCAGGCACGGGTCATGTTCGGCAAGCACGTCTGCGAACAGGTGGTCATCTCGTCGACCAACAAGATCAGCGTCGTGACCCCGAATGGCGACAAGGGCCCTGTCGACATCACCATCGACTTCGACAACGGCTCTCGCTACAAGATTTCGAACGGCTTCCGCTACGTAGAGCCCAAGCAGACGGGCGATATGCGCAAGGCCTTCTTCGGCAAGCCTGAACCAAAGAAGTAAACGCGAAGGCGGTGGATCGCCGAACGCAGACGCCGGCCAGGGCCAACCCGAGCCGGCGTTTTTGCGTTGGAGGGGCCTCTACTTGTAGGCGACGCGGAAGAGCTGCTGGCCCATCAGCATCAGGCTGCCCGAGGGCACGACCCGGCTATCGCGCACGCGCAGGAAGGTTCCATTCGACGATCCGAGGTCCTTCAAGTGCACGCGGCCGTCATTCACCGCGAGCTGGCAGTGCGCACCCGAGACATAGCCGTCCTCGGGGAACAGAATGTCCCCGCGTTCGCGACCGAGCCGAGCCGTTTCGTCGAAGAGCGGGAAGGCCGGCCCGTCGAGATCGCGACCCACCACCACGGATAACCGTCCCCAGTATCCGGGGTTGGGCGTGCCGATGATCTCGGTTCCATCCTCGAGCGGGGTCAAGGGATTGATGGCATCGAAGCGCAACAGCTCTTGACCGATGCGGAAGCAGTCGCCGGATTCCAGCGACTCTTCCTCGGTGATGCGGACGAAGACGCCGTTGAGGCTGCGGTGATCACGTACTTCCAGCCCGGCCTCGCTGAGGAAGAACTCGGCGTGCTTGGGCGACAAGTAGGGGTCGGCGTCGAAAAGCGTGCCATGCCCGCGACCGATGATGTTCTCCCCCTCTTGCAAGGCGAACACGCCACCTTCGGTGCCGTCGGGGCGGATCAGGGTCAGGTGACCGCGCGGTCCCACCCGGGCGGGCGCGGGCGCAACCGCGTCGACACGCTGGATGGCGGCTTCGGCGACGGCGCCAGGCGCGCCTTTCATACGATGGCCGCAACCGCCGCAGAAGGCGAAGGCGGATGCCACCTGCTTGCCGCAATTCGGGCAGGCGATGGTCTCGACCGCCGGCGGAGAAAATGGGGACGCATGATGGGGCGATGGCTCCGTCGGGACCACGGCATGGGGCATTTGCGGAGACGGTGCCATGGCGGCGGGGTGAACCACCGGCTGGGCTATTTGCGCGGGCGGCACCGCGGTCGCTGGCACGGCCGTGATCGGTCGGGAACCGGATGCCGGAATGGCCGTGGCCGGTGAGGCTCCGAATGGGCTCTGCCGCGCCGGAACCTGCATGGGGATCGACCCGATGCCTATCTGGACCGACGGAACGGAAGTCGGAGATCCAACGGCCGGCATCCGAGGGCTGGTGGAAGGCGCCACCGCCTGCGAAGCTGATGCTGCGGGCGCAGCCACCGGAGGCGGCGTGGCCATCGGATCATGCATCGGGCCGGCCCCAGGCGGAGGTGGCAGGACGGAGGTGGGCATGATGGTTGGCCCCACGGCGGAGAAGGTTTCGGGATGGGGCGGCACCGCCGTTTTCGCCACGCTGGTGGGCGCTGCCGGCATGGGCTCGGGCGGCGGCGTGGGCGGGTACGCATCCGGGGGTGGCACGGGCTTGGGCGCTGGCGCCGCCCCGGCTTGAAGCTTGGCTCCGCACCCCAGGCAGAACTTGTAGAGATCCTGGTTTTCCTTGCCGCAACGAGAACAGGTGATCACGAGAGACCCTCCGCGCGAATCGTTGGTGATAGCTTATTCATCGAGCGCTTCCTTCCTAGGTGATTTCGACGCGGAAGAGCTGCTGCCCGACGAAAACGTAGTCGCCGTGCACGAGCGGAGTCTCGCCTGCGATGCGCACGAACGTTCCGTTCTTGGAGCCCTGGTCGACGATGGTGAAGGCGCCGTCCGGGCCGATGCCGACCTCGGCGTGCCTTCCCGAGATGAAGGGATCGTCGGGGAAGTTCACGTCGTTGCCCTCGCGGCCGAGCGTGATGCTGTCGCCGCGGGCGCGCACGATGAGGCCGATATCGCCGCCGCGCAGGCGCTGGATGAGGCGCATCTTGGAGGCGCGCTTGGGACTGGCGTAGAAGTACGTGCCCTCGGCGTCCGGCTGCGGGCCGAAGTCCGGCGCCAGGGCCTCGATTTGGAGCAGTTGCTCGCCCACCAGAAAGGCCGCGCCCGATTCGAGCCGGGCCGGGCTGTGGATGCGGATGAAGACACCGTTGGTCGATCCTTCGTCGTTCACGAACAACTTGCCGTCACGGTAGACGAAGTTGGCGTGACGAGGGGAGAGCAGGGGATCGTCAGGGAAAAGGATGGCGCCTTCCGTGCGGCCCACCACGTGATCGGTTCCGCTCAGCTGGTAGGCCAGGCCGTCGCCGGTGTCGGCCTTGACCAGGACCAGCTTGGCCATGCCCGACATCTGGACGCCCGAGAAGAACATGGTCTTCCCCGCGCCACCCCCGGCGGGCGCGGGCGCGGGGCCGTCCATGCGTGTGCCACACTGGCCACAGAATCGGTCGGTTTCGGGAACGTGGTTTCCACAACTGGGACAGGTCTTGGTGGACATGGACTCCTCCGGACGAGAGGCGAGCTGACTCGCGGCTGGCAAAGGGGATGGCACTGGCTCGCCGAGGGGCACCTCGCAGAGAGGGCACCGGCTCGCGTCGAGGCCGGTCAGTGCATCGCAGCGGGGACAAACCAAGCCGACGGGCATACTAATGACGCAATCTTGCCCTTGTCGCACCGTCTGTCAAGCACGGGCTGGACATACCTGACGTCCTGGCGAAGTTTTTTTCGTCGGCGCCGTCCTTCCGCCTCGCCGAAATGGGTCTAGGGTGTGCCCTTGTAGCGCTGGCGGAGAAAGTCACGAACCTCCCCTCGCACCCGTTCGGGCATTTCCACGGAGAGGGCATCGCGCGAGATCGCCGGCGTCTTCTTGTACGTGTGGAAGAACTTGACGCACTCCGGACAGTAAGCCAGATGGCCGTCGAAGCTCTCCCTCTCTTCGGCCGGAAGACTACCGCTCAGGTAGTCCATGCAGTAGTCCACCAGCTGCTGGCAACTAATCCCGATAACTCGCTCGTAGGGCTTCACGACTCTGCGTCCTTCGCTGCTCTTGCCAACACTATACCTGAAGATGCACTTCGCATAGAACATGGTTCACGTTTCTCGGCGGAAAATGCCATGTGAGCGGCGTTCATCCGGCCCGCTTGGTGGGCGCGGGGTCGCCAAAAGTGAGCGAATGTGCGAAAAGAATCCGCAGAAAATCACGGGCGATTCCGTCTTGACAGCAACCGCTGCTTTGCGAGAAGCCTCGATCCGCGACGGAAACGGCGATCAGAGCATGCGCGCGGGAGAAGGTAGCGAACAGGTCATGAGCGAATCCAATTTTGCTGGCCGTCGTCGCAAAGCTCTCCTTCGACAGGTGACGAGGGTTTGCCTGCCCCATGAGAAGACGGTTGAGCTGGCGGGTCTGGGTTCCGTGATCCTGCGGCCGTCACTGCCCCAAAAGGGCCCGGTCGGGCTTTCACGCATCCGCCAGTCGTGCGAAGAGGCGCTGATCGAGTGTGCCGACACCTCGGCGCTGCTCTTGATCGAGCACGCATTCGCGCTCGATGCCGTGAACGCGATCCTCGGTTATGGGCTGGCCATGGCGGCCCGGTCGCTTTCGCGCATCGAACGCGGGCTCTTGCACGGTTTGCTCGCGAGCTTGTGCACACGCCTAGGTTTTTCGCCCAGCGTTCGGGTAGGTCCGCAAGATCGCCAGTTACCGATATCGGATCCCGTCGTCATCGAGATCGCGCTACAGATGGGCCAAGCTGCCGGGCACGCATGGTTGTGTGCAACGGACGAGTTTCTGGCCAACATCCTGACCGCGCAAGCGACAACCCCGGTACGGTCGTTATCGGTGCTTCGCTTGGAGCTCGGTCGAACCCGCGTGCCGGCTGCGGGACTGGCCGATGCGCGGGAGGGCGATGTGGTCGTGTTCGATGGCGTGGCCGCGTTGTCGGCGGAGGAGGCCTGGTCGATTCACATCCGTCGCGGCGACGATGCGACTCCAGCCTCCTTGCTTCCCGACGGCATCGTTGTCGTGGAGGACGCGGATGAGCGGGAGGGTGGAACCACGACCAAGGTCGAACGGCGGGCCATGCGCCCTCTCGCGCCGTCCGATCCAGCCACGGCGGATGCGGGTACGGAAGTCGCCGCCGAGATTGCATGCCTTGACGGAAACACACTGGGAGAGTTGCTCGGGGGCGCACCACGCGAAGGGGGCCGATGGAAGGGGCGGTGTCGGTCTGTTCTTTTGCGGCTGGCCGATGTGCCGTGGGCCGAAGGCGAGATTCTGGCCGTCGACGGCGAATTCGCCGTGCGGATCACGCGGAAGCTGGCTGGCTGACGCAGAGGCCTTCGATGAGCGCCGCCGTCGCCGCCCAGTGTGGGGCTGCGCGCATGAGCCGATGTTGCAAGGGCCCCCAGACGTCCGGATTGCCACGCAACCCGGACGCGCGCAGAACCACCGACACCTGCTCGTAGCTGTCGTTCGGTTGATAGAGGAGACCGTTACCGGTCTGCGAAGCGACGTCGTAGTCAACCATGTAGTCGGCGTAGGCCGCGCAATCGGGGACCATCGGCAGGGTTGCGTAGCGCATGGCCGTGCCCGCGGTTCGCGCAAGGTGGTTGTCCTTGTCGGCCAACAAGAGCACGTCCGCCCCGGCTAGAATTTGGCGTTCGGCCGCGGGGCCGGTCTCGGGGTAAATGGCGATCTTGCCCGGTGTCTCGATGGCGATGCGCTTGATTTCCTCCACGAGCGCGCGCTCGCCGATGCCTGGGACCACGAAGGCGACATCGGAACGAACCAGGTTGGAAATAGCGTCGATGAGCGCGCGACCTCCCTCGGCGATGGCCAGCGGGGCCGTGGCCACCATCAGGGTGCGCCGGCCCAGGGCAAGCGATGTCCGTCGCGCGAGGGCTTTGCGGCAGTCGGCTTTTCCGGCCGGTGCGTCGGCCGAGAACCTGGTGGCCAGGACCGGATCGGTCGACGGGTCGCAGGGCGCCTCGTCGCAGCCGAAGCGGACCGCCACCACCGGTTGATCCGAGGCCCGGAAAGAAAACTCGCGCGCGCTCTCGAATCTGCGCGCCGAGGACGGGCTGGGGAAGACCACCACGTCGGCATCGATAGCGCCGAGCCCGGCGAGGGAGCCCTTGGCCATGGCCAGATCGGGAGCGTTGGGATCCAGGGCGGTGCGTTCGACCGCTGACAAGGGCGGTCCCCATGTGCCGGTCGGCAGAACGAAGAGGCGAGACGTGGCCTGGATGGCCGGTAGAACCGCCGCCGCGGCTTCTCCCCAAGCGATGATGGCGTCTGGCTTGCAAATCTCGTCGCGCAGAAGGGCCGAGGCCGCGTTGGCAAGAAACGCCGCGCCATGCCCACGATCGATTGGCTCGGCGCCGAGAACGTGCAGGGCGCACTGGCTGATCGCGGAGCGGCCCTCGAAGAGCGAGCACTCCCGATCTCCGTCGGCCAATCGTGCAAGCACGGTGCGTAATCGTCGTGCCATACCGGGAAGGCCGGCAGCACGCCCCTCGCTGGCGAGGGTCAGCATGGTCACCTTGTGCTTCGCCGCTGAGAGCGCACGGCCAAGGGCCGCCGCGCAGGTGGCGGTTTCGCTCTCCGCAACCGGCGCGACCTCGTCACCGACTATGAGGATGTCGGCCATGTTACTCCCTGGTTAGTATCGTGCATGTGCGGCCACGCCGAGCCGCAGGGTTCAGAGCAGCGTCGAAGAGATGAATGGCAGACGGAAAGATCCTATTCCGTCGCACCGCGCTCGTCGTCTTCACCCGGGAATTCGTTCACGGACGGGTACTTCATGATCTCTTTGCGGGAGATCTTCCACGCCTTCTGCACGATCCACGAAAGTGAACGGTCTTGACGCGTAGCCTCTTCCTGGATTTCCTTCAGCATTTCCTCTGGAAAGTAGAGACTTTGTTTCCTCTTGTCAGAACCGGCCATGAAACACCCCTCTTATGGATGGACTCCCATGTATGACTTTTCGGCATTTAGGCAGTTATCGGCTAACCTGTCAAGGCGTGGCACTTATGAGCATGGTTTGCACTTATTGTTGCAAACGGACGCTAGACTAGGCAAATACACAAAGCTATTCTGAAACAAGGGGATACATGGAAGGGACCGGTCTGAAGAAGAAGGACCTGAAACGGTTCCGCGACATCCTTCTGACACGGAAGAAGGATATTTTGCGGAACGCGCAGCGCACCTTGAGCGAGGACATGACGCTCGAATCCGATGATTTGCCGGATGAGATGGATCTGGCCTCCTCGGAGTACCTGCAGTCATTCACGTTCAGGTTGCGTGGGCGCGAGAAGACGTTTCTGCAAAAGATCGACCACGCGCTCGAGAAAATCGAGGAAGGCACCTTCGGACTGTGCGAACAGTGTGGAGAGCTCATTTCCCTCAAGCGCCTCGAGGCTCGACTCGAAACCACGCTCTGCATCCGCTGCAAGGAGGACCAGGAGCGCATCGAGAAGGCCTACGGGTAAAGGGTGCCGGACGTCCGACTGGCCGTCCGTGATCTTCCTGCCTGCCCCGTCCACGAGACGGGGGGAACTGGACTGCGCTTTGCCTGCGTGGCGCTGACCGTCACCGCTTTGTCGGGCTGCCTTGGCGTTTTCGCCAACGAGGGTTCGAGCGCTTCGCTCGGCTCGCACAGCAAGGGGGCGCTTTTGCACGGCGTCGCCATGCCTTTCGAAGGGGCCGGATACGAGGTGCACCCGGATTGGCGAGCCCGCAACCATCGCTTCGCTACCGCCGCGGTTGTGCGCTGGCTGTCCGCGGTCTTTCTCGACGTAAACCGGACCATCCCCGGCAGCACCGCGTATCTCGGGGATCTGTCGAGTAGAAACGGTGGCGGCACGGTGATGCACCGATCGCACGCCAGCGGGCGGGACATCGACATCTTCTACTTCGCGAGCGATGATGATTGGCGGCCGCTTCACGGCCTTCCCGCCATGTTGCACTTCGCAGGCGACGGGCGAGCCATACGCTGGTCGATGGGTAAACCGGGACGCATCAAGGAGCCGCCACCGGACGCCCGCTTCGATGTTCGGCGAAACTGGGCGCTGGTGCGCGCCATGCTGGACAATCCCGTGGTCGAAGTGCAGTGGATCTTCATTCACCGCGACCTGGCGGCTCTCTTGCTCGAGGAGGCCGAGCGCGAGGGGACGCCTGCCGCGACGGTGAACAAGGCACGCGCCATCCTTCACCAGCCCACGGATTCGCAGCCGCACGACGACCACATGCACGTGCGCGTGTTCTGCGATCCGGCGGACCGCGGGCTCGGCTGCATCGACAAAGGGCCGAAGCGCTGGCTCAAGAAGCACTGGAAGTACATGCTGCCGTCTGACCGACAGCCTGCCTTCCGGGCGTGCCAGGCTGATTAGAGCCCGACAGGAAATTGCGTGCCACCTGAAGGGACGCGCGGGTAGCGGATCGTGGGCCGCGTGGGCGAGGGCGTGAGCGTGTTCGTGTGGAGTGCGCGGGAGGCGGGCCGCGCGGGCCGCCCACGCTCACGCGAGTCGGCCACGCGGGCCGCGACACGCTGGTCGCTCACGCTACCGCTCACGCTTCTCGCCCCGCGCTGAACCGGAAGGTCGCTTGCCGGTGTGGACCAGGCCCGCACGCATGGCCGAGAGCTCGGCTGCTTGTCCCACCTGAACAAAGTAGTAGGTATTTAGTCTATTGAATATACTCTACCTAGTAGAATACATTGAAAATCTAAAGATGGAGAAGCGCCAGAGCCAGTCCGCCAGCGAGACCCCGGTTGCGAGAAGCCGGGCGGCTGGGCTTCTCACCGACGAGGAGCTGAAGGAGATCGAGGGCCAGTGTCCCGACGGTCTGACCTCACGTCAGATCGTGGATCTCTTCACCGCGCGTGGATTTCGCTTCTCCGAGGCCACCTTGCGCAAGTACGTGCAGCTCGGTCTTCTGCCGCGCTCGGTGCGCGTCGGGCGCAAGGGCAAGCATCGTGGCTCGTGCGGGATGTATCCCGCCGAGGTCATCCGCCGCGTGAACCAGGTGCGCTCGATGATGGCCGAGGACCTGACCATCGAGGACATCCAGCGCTCCTTTGCCCGGTTCAAGGAGGAGATTGACCAAGTCGAGAAGGGAGTGCGCGAGCTGATCGCGGGGTTCGAGCGCGAGGCCAAGGGCCCGACGCTCACGCCGGATCGGCGCGCAACCATCGAGTCCGAGATTGTCGCGGCCAAACAAGCCGCTGGCGAGCTGATTCGGCGAATCACGGGAGTCGAAGCGAGTCTTTCTGCCCGCCCCGGTGCGTCGGTTGCGGGTACTGCCGTCGGGAGCGGCAGCGATCTGTTCTGAGGCGGGGGCCCCGACCACCGCTTCTAAGGAAGAAAACCATGGCCGAAGAGAGATTGGATAGCCAAGTTGAGGAGGACGAGGCCGTAGGACCAGCGGAAGAATTGCCGCAGCCCGAGGTGGCCAAGATCCGATTGAAGGTTCGTCCGTCGCGTGACGGCCGATTCCGGTCCAAGACCATCGCACCCAAGCGCTTGACCCGCGACGAGAAGCGCCTGGCGCTGTCCCTGGTCTACCCGGAGGACATCGAGCGCCCCAAGTCGCGCGCGGATTGCCAAAGCATGCAGCGTCCCTGCCCGTTCGTGAGCTGCGAGCACCACCTCTACCTGGACGTGAATCCGCAGAGCGGAGCCATCAAGCTGAACTTCCCTCACCTCGAGGTGTGGCAGATGGCCGAGACCTGCGCGCTTGACGTCGCCGACCGCGGCGGGATCACCCTGGAAGAAGTGGGCGCCATTCTGAACCTGACCCGCGAGCGAATTCGCCAGGTCGAGGTTCGTGGTCTGACCAAGATTCGCGTCACGAGCGGCGAAGATCTGGGCGGCGCAAGCCCGCCCTTCAAATCGCCCACCAAATCCTAGCCTTGTCTTGAACGACTTCAGGTCCTGATTCCGCTGGTGCGGGGGCTAGCGGCGGTTCAGGATCACCCTGAGGTTGTTTCGTGAAAGACGAATTGCCGGCTGACCCCGCCTCCCCATTTCCGACCACACCGCTGGATACCATCGACGCCCGCATTTCGGAGCGGCTGCTGAGCGTCGCGCTGGCCTCGGGCGGAGAGCATGCGGATCTCTACTTCGAGTACCGATCCTCCAGCGACTTCGCCTTCGAGGAGGGCCGCGTTCGCACGGTCGGTCGGGCCATCGTGCTCGGTTTGGGCGTGCGGGTCGTGCGCGGCGTCGCTTCGGGCTATGCCTACACCGAGGAGCTTTCCGAATCGCGCATGATGGATGCCGCCCGTACCGCGGGACAGATCGCGTCCCAGGGCGGCTCGCCCGCCCCGGTCGCGCTGGCGGCGAAGGTTTTGCCCAGCTTCTATCCCGTGCGCGAGATCTCGCTGTCGCGGACGGGGGAAGAGAAGGTCGCCCTGCTTCGCCGGCTGGACGCTGCTGCGCGGGCCTACGATCCACGCATCGTTCGCGTCGAGGCCGGTTTCGCGGAGGGCTGGTCCGATGTGCTCGTGGTCAGCTCCGACGGGACCATGGCGCGCGACCGGCAGCCCATGGTTCGCCTCGGCGTCAATGCCATGGCGGAAGACAAGGGCAAGCGCCAGTCCGGGCGCTCGGGCACGGCCAAACGTCGCGGGCTCGATCTATTCGCCGAGCCGGGCTCGACGCCAGAGGACCACGGCCGCGAGGCCGCTCGCTTGGCCATCGCCATGTTGCACGCGCAAGAGGCGCCGGCCGGTCCCATGGAGGTCGTGCTGGCCGCTGGCGAATCGGGCATCTTGCTGCACGAAGCGGTTGGGCACGGGCTCGAGGCGGATTTCAATCGCAAGAAGACCAGCAACTACTCGGGCCAGATGGGGAAGCAGGTGGCGTCGCGCCTGTGTACGGTGGTCGATGACGCCACCATCGCGGGTGCGCGCGGATCGATCAACGTGGATGACGAGGGCACGAGCGGCGGGCGCAACGTGCTCATCGAAAACGGCATCTTGGTGGGTTACATGCAGGATCGCATCTCGGCTCGCCACTTCGGCACCAAGCCGACCGGCAACGGTCGACGCGAGAGTTTCCGTCAGCCTCCCATGCCGCGCATGACCAACACGCTCCTGCTCGCCGGCAACGACGATCCCCAGGACATCATCGGTTCGGTCGCCAGCGGTGTGTACGCCAAGCGCTTCTCGGGCGGCCAGGTGAACATCTCGAACGGCGACTTCGTCTTCTCCCTGACCGAGAGCTACCTCATCGAGGACGGCAAGCTGACCGCCCCTCTGCGCGGCGTGAATCTCATCGGCAACGGTCCCGAGGTTCTGCGCAACGTGGCCATGGTGGGGCACGATTTCCTGCTCTCCGACGGAACTTGGACCTGCGGCAAGGACGGCCAATCGGTGCCCGTCGGCATCGGTACGCCGACGGTCAAGATTGCGCGGATCACCGTGGGAGGTACGAAGGCGGCATGAGCGCGGAACAGGGAAAACGCAAGGTCGCAAGCGAGAAGGTGTGCCAGGAGCTGGCCGAACAGATGCTGAGCCTCGCCCTGCGCGCGGGCGCGGACGGTGCCGAGGTGCTGGTGCGCGACGGGGCCGAGCTGGAGGTCAAGCTGCGCATGGGCGAGCCCGAGCTGATCAAGGAGGCCGGCAGTCGCGGGCTTGGTTTGCGCGTGCTCAAGGAGGATCGGGCCGCCGTCACGTACACCTCCGATTTCGACGCGCAGGCCATGCAGAGCTTCGCCGAGGAATCCGTGGCGCTGTGCCGCCTTTCCGAGCCCGAACCGCTGGCCGCGCTGCCGGATCGCGAAGAGATGGCACGGGCGATTCCCAATCTCGATTTGTGGGACGAGTCGGTCCTGTCCATCGACGTGGCCGAGGCCATGCGTTGGGCCAAGGCGGGCGAGCAGGCCGCGCTCAAGTTCGATCCGCGCGTGGTGAATTCCGAGGGCTCGATGTTCGGCCGGGGCGTGGGCGCGGTCGCCTTCGCGACGTCGGCGGGATTCTCCGCCGCCTACCGGGGCAGCAACGTCTCGTTCGTCGTCGAGCCGGTTTGCGACGACCGCGAGGGCAAGAAGCGCAACGGCTACCACTATACGTCGAACCGGTTCGTAGCCGGGTTGCAGGCCGCCGAGGAAGTGGGCATCGAGGCGGCACGCAGGACGGTGGCCAAGCTGGGGTCGCGCAAGGTGGCGACGTGCCAGGTGCCGGCCGTGTTCTCGCCCGAGGCGGGCCGTTCGCTGCTCGGGCAGTTCGCCGGTTTGATTTCCGGCGGCGCGGTCTGGCGCAAGAACAGCTACCTGGCCGAGCGCGAGGGCACGGCGGTCGCTTCGCCGCTGGTCAGCATCGTCGACGATCCGTTGCTGCCGCGTGCACCGGGGTCGCGGCCCTTCGACAGCGAGGGCCTGGCGGTCCGGCCCAACGTGGTCGTGTCCGACGGCGTGCTGCGCACCTTCCTGTGCGACGTCTATTCGGCGCGCAAGCTGGGGCGGAAGTCCACCGCCTCCGCCGGGCGCGGCCTCGGCGGCGGGCCGCACGTGGCCACGTCGAATTTCATTCTGCGGCCGGGGAAGAGCAGCGTCAAGACGGCTGCCGACGTCGCGCAGGGACTGTACGTCACCGCTCTCATGGGATTTGGATTCAACCCGGTGACCGGGGATTTTTCCCAGGGCGCCGCCGGTTTCTGGATCGAAAACGGCGAGCAAGCTTTTCCGGTCAGCGAGGTCACCATCTCGGTCAACTTCGACGATCTGTGGAAGGACATCGACGCGGTCGCCGACGACATCGACACCCGCTCGTCGGTGCAGTGCCCGACCTTCCGGGTGGCCAAGGTGACCGTGGCGGGGACGTAGCGAGGGGAAGAAGCACCACAGAGACCCAGAGCGCACAGAGGCGGATGGGAAGAAGGGGTACGGATCCGGAAACCCATTCGCCTCCGGCCTCTGCGCTCTCCGCGTCTCTGTGGTTAATCTTCCCCAGCCGGACGTTGATGTATCAAAGACCGTCGTCGAAGCATCGCGTAGATGATCGCCGCCGCCGCGACTAGCGCGATCGACGTCGCCTGGGCGGTCGATAGGAAGAGGGGCTCGCTGGGTGAAAGGCCGAGCAGTCGGGCAAGCGCGGGAATGCGAGTCTCGAAGAGGAAGCCGCGGACGTCGTCGTCGCGGAAGATCTCGACCGCGAAACGGAGGATGCCGTAGGCGAAGGCGTAGACTAGGGCGATGGCGCCGGGGAATTGGCGACGTTTCCACAGCCAGACCAGGCCGACGAAGATGAGAAGCTCGCCAGCGGCTTCGTAGAGCTGGGTGGGGTGCACGCCGGGCGTGCTTGGCGCGCCGACCATGATCGCTCGACGCGCGAGATACTCCGAGTAGGCGACGCTGTCAGGTGGAAAGTGGACACCACTCGCCCACGGCTTGCCGTAGCAGCACCCGACCATGAAGCAGCCCAGACGACCGAAGACGTGGGCGATGCTGACCGATGGGGCAAGCACGTCGGCGACATCTCCAAGTCCAAGGCTCTTGCGACGAGCGTACAGCAGCATCACCACGGCCGAAAGAACGGCGCCACCAAGGAAGACAAGTCCGCCTTGCCAGAATCGCAGCGGTGCCGTGCAGTCCAGGACCTTCTGGCCGAGCGAGCGCGGCAGGCCGACGCCTGCGCACAAGCGCGCGTACTCAGCCGTGTGCATGAGGACGTAGAGCAGGCGCGCGCCCACCAGACCGACCAAGACGGCATAGAAGGTCAAATCCAGGGTGGCGGCGGTTTCGATGCCCACGCTTCGTCCGCGGCGCAGCGACACCGCCACTCCGACCACGAGCCCGATGGCGATGAGGAATCCGTAGGAATGCACGGGAAAGGCGTGCGCGCCTGAGCCGATGGTGAAAAGCGTGGGCCTCATGCGGCGGCGCCCGGCGCGGGACGGCCATCCGCGCGATGACGAACCAGTAGGTAGATGCCGAGAGCGATGAGTGGCAACGAAATGATCTGCGAGGTCGACAGCCATCCGAAGAGCACGCCGCGATCGTCGTCGCGCCAGATTTCGACGAAGGAGCGAACCACACCGTAGAGGATGAGCAGCCACGCGAAGACCTGTCCGTCGAAGCGCTTGCGACGGCGGATGACGAAGTACAGAGTCAGGAAGGTAGCGAGGTTGAGCAGCGAGAGATAGATTTCCGTCGGATGCACGGGCAGAGCGGGGGCATGGTCGCCGATGAGATGGGCATCGTGTTGCGCCTCCCAGGCCGGGCTGCCCATGGGGAAGCGAACCGCCCACGGCACGTTCGTGATCTTGCCGTAGCAACAGCCGTTGAGGAAGCAGCCGAGGCGCGACAGCGCCAAGCCGAAGGCGATCCACGGCGCGCACAGATCCGCGACTTTCCACATGCCCATGCGGTGCTTGCGTGCGAAGTAGAGGCCGAACGCCGTGGCGAAAATGAAGCCGCCGTAGTATGCGAGCCCGCCACGCCAGACCTCGAGCACGGCGAAACAATCGCGCGGTGGATGGCAGGTGTGGTCGGCGAGATTGCACACATAGTCCCAGCCGCACTCGCTGCTGGCGTTGCAGAAGCTGACCTTGGCCTCGGTGGCGCGGACCTTGAAGTTGTCGACGCACAGATTGACGTAGTCGTGGAAGTGTCCGTCGGCGATGATGTGCAACACGCGTGCGCCCACGATGGCCCAGATCACGATGTAGATGTCGAGGTCGAGCACGCGCTCGCGGTCGAGACCGAGGCGTGGCGCCTCGCGGTAGGTCATCCAGGCGCCGATGACGAAGCTGAGCGACAGCAGAACGAAATACGACGGCAGATCCAGGTGCCCGAGCAGCGGGATGTCGATGCCAAAGTCGACGAGAATTGGGCGCATGGTCTAGAGCAGAACCTCCGCCCAAGCGTCCATGGCCTAGCTTTCTTTGCTACTCGCCGGATCCGGCGCGTGGGCCGAGTGCCCGTGTTTGTCGAGAAGCATATCCAGCGCCATGAGCGCGACGCCCACCACCAGGGCGGCGTCCGCGATGTTGAAGGCCGGCCACTCGTGCGTGCCAATCTTCCAAACGATGAAGTCGGTCACGCGACCGAAGGCGATGCGGTCAACCAGGTTCCCGATGGCGCCACCACCGACCAGCCCTAGCGCCAGGTGCAGGCGGTATTGACGCGGGTTGCTGCGCACCAGGTAGTAGCCGACCAGCAGCAGGGCGGCCAAGGCAACCACGGTGAGCCAGATGCGTCCGCCCGGTAGCTTCTGAAACATGCCGAAGGCCACGCCCGTGTTCTCCGAATAGCGCAGATCGAAGTAGTTGGCGATGATGACCTTGCTCTTCCATGGTCCGAGCGGTTGCAGGTGCGTCCGCGCCAGGACCTTGGTCCACTGGTCGAGCACCAACGAAACCACGGCGGATACGCCGAAGAGAAGGTTGCGAGTCTTGGTCGAGTTGTGCTCGGTCATAGGAGTCCTAGTCGCGTGGAGATCCGTCGGCTTTGCCGACGGATCTCCATCGTGGGAGGGTATGGCGAGGCCGCGCGAAGCGCGGGGGTGGCGGGGCGGGAGGCGGGTGCCGAGTGCACAGCAGACCCTGTCAGGGTTCCCATGTCAATGAGCTGACCACGGATGCGCAGCGGATGCAAAGGTTGGGTTCCTGGGAGTGGCCGGATGCGGATCCGGTGCGTCGCCAACAGCGCGGACATTCCGGCAGAGGCGCTTCGGACACCGCGACTTCCGTGGCCGGCGCGTCGCCGGTCGCGAGGGTGATGCTCGACACTTCGCACAGCTCGGTGAGGTGCGCGAGGCTCTTCTTCCACGAGGCTCGCTCGGCTGCGGCCGGCGTGACGGTGACGCTCGCGTGCAGCGCCTTGTGCCCGGTGGCGCGGAATGCCTCCAGCTTGGCCAGCACGGCCTCGCGTAGTGGACGAAGCTCTGCCTCCCAGCGCGACTGCGGCGGCGTGCTCGGTACTGCCCACACTTGGCCGTGCACGTCGAAGGTCGTGCCGGTCAGGCGCGCGAGCTCGTCGGCCACGTCCTGGGCCGAGAAGCACAGAATGGGTGCCATCCAAGTGGCCACGGTTTTCACCATTTCGAAAAGGGCGGTCTGCACGCTGCGCCGCTCGGGCGAGTCCGCGGCCTCGCAGTAGAGAGCGTCCTTGGTCGGTCCCAGGTATTCGGCCGACACCGCGATCAGGTAGTCGACCATCAAGCGCACGGCATCGTGGAAGCTGTAGCGCTCGAAGGCGTCGCGAACTTGGGCATTCCGTTCGCGCAGCACGGCCAGCGCCAGGCGATCCAGCTCGCGCAGTTTCTCGTCGGGCAGAAGATCGCGAGCCGGCACGAAGTCGTACAGGTTGGAGAGCAAGAAGCGGCAGGTGTTGCGGATCTTGCGGTAGGATTCGCCCAGCTGGTCGAGGATGGTCTTGGAGAACACCACGTCCGACTGGTAGTCGGCCGCCGCGACCCACAGGCGCAGAAGCTCGGCGCCGTTCTTTTCCATCCACACGCTGGGCTCGACGTAGTCGGTCTTGACGCCCGCCGCACGTGCCTTCTCGATCTCGGATTTCGAATAGACCTTGCCGCGCTCGTCGAGCACCCAGCCGTGGGTGAGCACCGCCTTGTAGGGCGCGGATTCGCGCGCGGCGACCGCGGCCAGCAAGGACGAATGGAACCAACCGCGGTGCTGATCCGCGCCTTCGAGGTAGAGATCGACCTTGCTTCCCTTGGGCACGAGCTTGCCGTCGGCCACCGCGGCCCACGACACACCGGACTCGAACCAGACGTCGACGATGTCGTGGGTCTTGTCGAGATCGGTGCTGTGGCAGCGCGGACAGGTCGTGCCCGCGGGTGCAAGCTCGCCCACCGGCCGAGCGAACCAGGCGGCCGATCCTTCGCTGGCGAAGATCCTCGCCACGTGTTCCATGGCCGCGGCTTCGAGGAAGGGCTCGTCGCACTTCTTGCACAGATAAGCCGGGATGGGGACGCCCCATACCCGCTGGCGCGACAGGCACCAGTCCGGCCGCACCTCGATCATGCCGCGGATGCGGTCGCGCCCCCAGGCCGGGATCCACTGCGTGCGATCGATTTCGTCGAGAGCTTGCTGGCGCAGGCTGGTCTTGTCGCCGAGATCGCCGAGACGCGCGAACCATTGGCTGGTGGCACGGAAGAGCACGGGATGCTTGCAGCGCCAACAGTGCGGATACTGGTGCCTGATCTGCTCGCCCGGCTTGTTGAGCAAGAAGCCGGTTTCGGCGAGGTGGAAGACGATTTTCGGGTTGGCCTCGAAGACTTGCATGCCGGCCCAGTTGGGAACCTCGGCGGTGTAGCGGCCCATGCCGTCGACGGGAGCGTAGACGTCGAGACCCTCGGCACGGCCCACGGCATAGTCGTCGGCGCCGTGGCCAGGTGCCGTGTGCACAAGGCCGGTGCCAGCGTCGAGCGTCGCGTGCGAGGCAAAGGTCAGGCGGAAGTCCTTGTCGGACTTGGGCGTGGCGATGAAGGGGTGTTGGTAGCGCAAGCCGCGTAGCGAGCGCAGCTTTTCGCCAGTGAGATCGACCCAGGTTTCTTTGGAACCCGCCGCGAGACCGCACGCGGCGATGAACCCGTCCGCCAGCTCGCGCGCCACGATCAGGTACTCGCGCGCCTGGCCTGGCCGCTCGACCGGAATCGCCACGTACGCCAGCGCCGGGTTGGCCACGATGGCCAAGTTGGCTGCCAGTGTCCACGGCGTGGTGGTCCAGATGACCAGCGCTGCCGGCGCGTCGCCCAGGGTTGCTTGCAGTGCCGGTTGGCCGGGAACGACTGGGAAGCGCACGAAGATCGACGGTGAGGCATGATCGGCGTACTCCACCTCGGCCTCGGCCAGCGCGGTCTGGTGGGTGGTGCACCAGTGCACCGGGCGCTTGGCCCGGTAGAGCAGCCCCTTGGCTGCGAAGGCCGCCATCACGCGCACGATGGTGGCTTCGTACTCCTTGTTCAGGGTCAAATAGGGCTCGTCCCAGGTGCCGAAGCAGCCCAGGCGCCGGAAATCGGCGCGCATGACGTCCACGAACTTGCGCGCGTGCGCCTCGCACTTCTGGCGAAAATCGCGCGTGTCCTGCTTGGCCCTGGCGCCGAACTGCTTTTCCACCTGCTGCTCGATGGGCAACCCATGGCAGTCCCAGCCGGGCACGAAGCGCGCTGCCTTGCCCATGAGCAGTCGCGAACGCACGATGATGTCCTTGAGCACCTTGTTCAGCAGCGTCCCGTAGTGGATGCCGCCGGTCGGGTAGGGCGGTCCGTCGTGCAGCACGTAGGGCTCCGCCTTCGCAGCCTCGCGCGCGGCCAGTACCGTCTCGTACTGTTTCTGGTCGGCCCAGCGCTTGAGCCATAGCGGCTCGCGGCGGGCCAGGTCGGCGCGCATGGGGAATTCGGTCTTGGGCAGGTTGAGTGTGTTTTTCCAGTCCACGAGGGCGCGCATACTAGCAGATGGAGCGGGCATGGTTTGGTAGTTGAAGGGTTGGCGAGCTTTGCGTCATCGGTCAGAGGAAGCTTGACCGCTGGCCTGGTTCGGAAAAAGCTTCTCCAGCTCCAGGAACACCCCGTTGGTCCAACCGAAGCCGATTTCGTTGCTGCGGTAGCCGAAGCGCAGGCCTGGGCTGACGTCCGCGCTGCGCCGGACCACGTCGTATTTTTCGACGATGGTTCCGCGCGCGTCGAAAACCTCGAGGACCAGCGAAAGAAACTCTCTCTGGATGCGGTCGGCGTCCGCGTCGTAGCCGTAGCGGCGTAGTCCCTGGACGGCAAGCAGCTCTAGCGGTGCCCAGCCGTAGGGCGCGTCCCATTGGCTGCCGCTCACGAAGGTGCTGGTCACGATCCCGCCCGGCCGCTCGAAACGGCCCAGGTTGTCGTGGACGCGCTTGGCCTGGTCAGGGGAGGCAAGCCCGGCCCACAGGGGATAGAAGGTCGTCGCGAAGGGGTAGAATCGCCGCCGGCCGGTTTGAAAGTCGAAGTCGAGGTAGAGACCGGTTTGCTCGTCCCAAAGCAAAGCGTCGATGGCCTTTCGCCGAGACTTGGCCTGGTCGAGAAAGGTCGAGCCCTTTTGCGCTTGCCCGAGGAGCGTCGCGATTTTCGCGGTCTCGACCTCCATCCGATAGAGCAGGGCATTCAGGCACACCGGCAAGTAGTGGACGATATCCGCACCGAACGGGCCGAAGCGATTGGACGGATCGAAGCCCGACTCGCGCATCGAACGATCGCCCTTGTAGTAAAGCGGCGTAAGCTGGTCGTGGGCGCGGTCGTAGAATTCGTCGAGTGGATAATCAGCGACGGCGTGGGTGCGGTAGTAGTCGCGGACGCGGTCGTAGTGGGTCTTGCCGCGCTCGTCGCGTTCGCCGGCAACCACCTCCGGCGCCGGCCCTTCGCCGAGATCGAAGTAGCGCGACAGGCCGGACGGTTGTACGAGGTGCGGTTCCGTGACCCAAGTCTGGTAGTAGGCCTCGACGGCAGGAAGAGCGCGGGCCAGCCAGCCGAGATCCTTGGTTACGCCATAAACCGCGAGGACCATCTCGGTGAGGAATGGCGGCTGTGAACGGGTCAGGTAGTAGGTTCGATTGGCGTTGAGCACGCGACCGTAGTGCTCGATCTCGTAGACGAAGTTGTCGGTCATGTCACGGGCGAGCTCGACCTCGCCGTCGCGAAGCAGCCCGAGCACGATGAAGTAGCTGTCCCAGCCATACATCTCGTTGAAGCGCCCGCCCGGCACCACGTAGGGGTAGGGCAGGTAGAGCAATCCCGGCGGCGCGCTTTGGGAGAGCGGCCGGAGCACGATCTGGTGCCGCGTGGAAGGTGGCATTTCGGCATCCAGCATCCTTGCGATGCGAACCGGATCGTCCTTGGCCGAGTAGTAGACGGGCCAAGGTTCGCCCTCGACGTGGGGCACCTTGGGGTCCCGAGCCGCGAGGGCGAGATCGCGGTGGCTGCGTTCCAGGCTGTGCCACGCGCTCTTGATGTAGGCGCGGATCGCTTCGAGGCCCGCTTCGGGCAGCGCGCGCACGGCAGGGGGCGCGCTGCTCGGCGGACCGGAGGGCGTGCGCGCGAGCGTGCATCCGAGGGTGAGCAAACACAGCAAGGACGAGCTGCGGATGAACCGGTCTCGTGCGAACGCCGATGTGCGCGTCGTCATGGCCGTCTCACGCGGCTTCGGCGTCTCCGCGGGTGACCGTGGTCCTCTCTCCCTCGCGCACGCCTTTGAGCACACGCACGTCTTCGCGTGCCTTGCCCCACACATTCACCCGCGCGGCCAAACGGATTTCACCCGGCCGGGACAAAGGCGTACGCCCATAGCCGATGGCGATGCCGTCGCCTTCCACCCAGAACGCGATCTCGCCGGGCTGCACGACCTCGCGCGCATCGGGCTCGCGCATCGCCTGCACCGGCGTGGTGAAATAGACCTCCTCGCCCCAGGTCTTGGCCGACGACGAAAACGGCAGACTGGCAAGAATCGCCGCAGCCGTAGGCGTGTCGAAGGTGTCGACGGTAAGGTTGACCCTGCCAACGCTGATGATGACGATAGGCATGTGCTGGAGACTAGCCCGGACGCTTGGCATGAGCCACTGGTCGAGACGTCAGCCCACCAGCCTTGGCGGCGGCGTTTCGGTGTGCGGGTCCGCAAAGGGAACAGGTGGCTCCTTGCCGGTGCGCAGGACCGAGTGCTTTACACCGTAGGTGAAGTAGATGACGAGTCCGACCGCCATCCACGCGAAGAGGCGGATGATGGTGTGGGTGGTGGCGGTGTACATGAGCAGGCCCGAGGTGAGGGCGCCGCAGATGGGAACGAGATAGGTGCCGCCGGGTACTTTGAACGTGCGCGGGATATCCGGCCGCTTGATACGCAGGATCATCACGCCGAGGCTGACCAGCACGAAGGCGAAGAGAGTGCCAATGCTGGTCAGCTCGCCGAGAATATCGATGGGAAGCACGCCGCCCGCCAGGGCGCACGTGCAGCCGGTGATGATGGTGGTGACGTGCGGGGTGCCGAAGCGCGGGTGCACCTTGGCCGCGACGGGCGGCAGCAGTCCGTCGCGCGCCATGGAGAAGAAGATGCGCGGCTGGCCGAGCAGCAGCACCAGCATGACCGAGGACAGGCCGGCGATGGCACCGACCTCGACCGCGGATTCAAGCAGGTGCGAGCCGGTCACCGCGATGCCGACCGCGATGGGGTTGGGCACGGATAGCTTGGTGTAATGGACGACGCCGGTCAGGATGAGCGAGACGGCGATGTAGAGAACCGTGCAGATGGCCAACGACCCCAGGATGCCGATGGGCAAATCGCGCTGCGGGTTCTTGGTTTCCTGCGCGGCCGTCGAAACGGCGTCGAAGCCGATGTAGGCGAAGAACACCATGGTTGCGCCTTGCAAGATTCCGGAGATGCCGAACCGGCCGAATGGACCTTCGTTGGGCGGAATGAACGGCACCCAATTCTCATGGCGTACGAAGGGGGCGGCCGCGACGATGAACATCAGCACCACCGCGACTTTGACCAGCACGATGATGCCGTTGAAGCGTGCCGACTCCTTGATACCCACCACCAGGATGGCGGTCACCGCCAGGACGATGAGCACGGCAGGAAGGTTGATGATGGCGCCGGTGCCGTGCAGATGGTGCGTGGCCTCGTCCCAGATGAAGGGGGCGCGGGTCCAGGTCGCCGGCAGCTGGTGCCCGGTCACGTTTTTCGCGAACGCACAGACGTAGCCCGACCAGCCGACGCTGACGGTGGCGGCGCCGACCAGGTATTCGAGAATCAAGTCCCAGCCGATGATCCACGCCACGAGCTCGCCCATGGTGGCGTAGGCGTAGGTGTACGCGCTACCCGCGATGGGAATCATGGATGCCATCTCGGCGTAGCACAGGCCCGCGAAGGCGGAGGCCACGGCGGCGACGGTGAACGAAAGCGCGACGGCTGGCCCGGCGTTGGCGGCGGCGGCGCGACCGGTGAGCACGAAGATGCCAGTGCCGATGATGCCGCCCACGCCGAGCAGGACGAGGTCGAAGGCGGTGAGGCTGCGCTTGAGCCCGTACCCGTACTCCGCGTCCGAGCGGAGCTTGTCGACGGACTTGGTCAAGAAGAGTGGGTTACCCATGCGACCTCGCGGAAGCGAGCATGGCCAGCGCACTGTAGGTCGCCACGGCGATCACCAGCCACAGAAGATATCCGACGGAGAGCTGGCGGACCACGTAGGCCGCCAGCAGCACGCCTGGAATGCCTCCCAGTGCCAGGCCTAGGGCCGCTCGCGAGGCGTAGCTGCCGCGGCCGATGAAGCGGATCCCGCTGGTCGGCATGATGAACGCGCAGGAGCCCATCATGATGGGGAAGATGGCTTTGAGATCCATGCCGAGAAACCCGAACAGGATGAGGCTAGGCGCGTAGGCGCCGATGCCCAAATTCATGAGCGCCCCGAAGGCGAAGTTGCCCAAGAGGCCGGCGGCCATGCGCCAACCGTGCAAGCCCAGGGTGTCGCCGCCGCTCGGCAACCAATGCACCGCCTTGGCCAGCATCAGACCCGCCGCGCCCAGCAGGGCCAGGCCCATGCCGATCTGGACCTTGCGTTTGGGCCATGCCGAAACCACCCCCGCGCCCAGCCATGAGCCCAAGATCGAGGCCGCAATGAGCGCAACCAACGAAGGCATTTCCACTTGGATGATGGTGATCGAGATGACCGCCTGCGCGACCGTTGGCCACATGTGTCCCACCAGCAGCGTGCCGGGGATGCGGCGGTCGGGAACCAGGCGGAATAGTTTGTAGATCGACGTCGTTGTGGCGTAGGAACCGATGCCGAGGAAGTCGAAGAAGTTCGTGACGAAGCCGATGACGGCCTGGGCCAGCGACGGCAGGCCGGGGCGCGTGGCCGACGAGTCCTCGTCATCGTTCGACGCGACCAGGACGGACCGGGACTCGGTCCGCGTCCCCGTATGGCGCGCCGTCCGATCGCGTTTCTTCGCAATGTCGCGGCCCCACAGCGCGGTGAAGGCGGCTCCGAACCCACCAAGCGCGATGAGCAGCAAGGACCTGACACCCAACATTCGCGCATGGTACACCGAG
This sequence comes from uncultured delta proteobacterium, assembly GCA_963824555.1. GTDB lineage: Bacteria > Myxococcota_A > Polyangia > Fen-1088 > Fen-1088 > Fen-1118. The sequence goes on from CAWGPW010000018.1 coordinate 70,741, forward strand.
CCTCGTCGCGTGGGGAGCCGGCGAGCGCTCAAGTTATGGCAGTACTTCCGCCGATGCTGTCCTGGTGGGGCTCGGCTGCCCATGGGTCAAAGTGCAACGTGATAGGGATTGAACACGGCGAGATCGAGGACTTGAGCCCTGCTCTCGGGGGTGGTCGTTCCGCGATCCTGGTCGTCGATGACGACGAGGAGTTCATGCGCGCGTGCGTTCGCGTCCTGGAGGCTTGGGGCTACCTGGTGTCACGGGCGATGACGAGCGAAGCCGCGCTGCAGATGGCGGGCGAACGCACCTTCGACGCGATCCTCACCGACATCAATCTGCCTGGGTCGAGCGGCCTCGATGTTCTACGCGTCGTGCGCAGCCGTGATAAGGACGTTCCGGTCATTCTGATGACCGGAGGACCCGAGCTCGAAACCGCGCGCTTGGCGGTGGAATGGGGCGCCCAAAGCTACCTCATCAAACCGCTCGCCATGCCGCAACTGAAGGAAGTCCTGGAGCGGACCATCCGCGCTTACCACCTGGCGCGCCGGCAGCGGCAAATCCTGGCGGTCAGCGACCGCTTGGCGCGCGAGACCGAGGCACTGCGCGCTCAGTTCGGCCGTGCCCTCGACGGCTTGTGGATGGCTTATCAACCCATTGTCTCTTGGTCGCAGAAAAGCGTGGTCGCGTACGAAGCGCTCATGCGCAGCACCGATCCCACGCTGCATCTGCCCATCGACATTCTCAACGTCGCTGAATCGCTGGGGGAAGTTCACACCCTGGGCCACAAGACCCGCGGCCTTATCGCCGAGGTGATGGAGCACCATCGCGATCTGCCGGGCGTCTTCATCAACCTTCACGTCCTGGACCTCTTGGACGAGCAACTCTACGCGCCGGACAGTCCGCTGCGACCGTTCGCCTCGCGCATCCATTTCGAAATCACCGAACGCATGGCCATCGAAAAGATCCCGGACACACACGATCGCATCGAGCGTCTGCGCAAGCTCGGCTACAAGATCGCCGTCGATGACTTGGGCGAAGGTTATTCCGGCCTGAACAGTTTCGCGGACTTGGAACCGGACGCCGTCAAGCTCGACATGTCGCTGATTCGCGGCATCGAGCGCACACCGACCAAACGCAGGATGGTGCATGCCCTGGCCTCGTTGTGCCGCGAGTTAGGAACGCCACTGGTGGCCGAAGGCGTGGAAACCCAAGCCGAGCTGGATGTGTTGATCGACCTGGGCGCGGATTGGCTGCAGGGCTTCCTGTTTGCTCGCCCGGACTACCCGTTTCCAGTGCCGCAGATGTAGCCCAAATTCCGCATGATTCGGGCGGCATACTGGGCCGTCTCACAGGGCGAGAATTGTGTTGCGCCCCACGAACAGGAGACGTAAGAACAGTGCGCTTTACTCCCCCAAAGCACTTCAAGGAAGGACCAAAGAAATGGCTCGCAAGACGGTGACCATCGACGGCAATGAAGCCGTTGCCTACATCGCGCACAAGACGAACGAAGTCTGCGCAATCTACCCCATCACCCCCTCGTCCAACATGGGCGAATGGGCCGATGAGTGGTCGGCGCAGGGCCGGACGAACATCTGGGGCACGATCCCGGCGGTCGTCGAAATGCAAAGCGAAGGCGGCGCGTCCGCGGCCACGCACGGTGCCTTGCAATCGGGTTCGCTGACCACGACCTTCACCGCTTCGCAGGGCCTTCTGCTCATGATCCCGACCATGTTCAAGGTCGCGGGCGAGCTGACCTCGACGGTCTTTCATGTGTCGGCGCGCACCGTCGCCACCCACGCGCTGTCCATCTTCGGCGATCACAGCGACGTCATGGCTGTGCGTGCGACGGGCTTCGGCCTCATCGCCTCGGGCTCGGTGCAAGAGGCAATGGACATGGCGCTCATCGCGCAGGCTGCGGCGCTTTCGACGCGGTTGCCGTTCGTTCACTTCTTCGACGGCTTCCGCACCTCGCACGAGGTGCAGAAGATCGAGCAGCTGACCGACGACGACATCAAGACCCTGGTCACCGACGACCTGGTGGCCGCTCACCGCGCCCGCGCCTTGTCGCCGGATCGTCCGGTTCTGCGCGGCACCGCCCAGAACCCCGATGTGTTCTTCCAGGCACGCGAAAGTGGCAACAAGTTCTACAACGCCGCGCCCGCCATCATTCAGGCGCAGATGGACAAGTTCGCCAAGCAAGTGGGCCGCGCCTACCATCTCTTCGACTACGTCGGTCCAGCCGATGCCGACCGTGTGATCATCGTGATGGGCTCGGGCGCCGAGGTCGCACACGAGGGCATGGACTACCTCAGCAAGAAGGGCGAGAAGGTCGGCGTGGTCAAGGTGCGCGTGTTCCGTCCGTGGTCGATGGAGCACCTCATCGCCGCGTTGCCGAAGTCGGTCAAGGCCATCGCGGTTCTCGATCGCACGAAAGAGCCTGGTGCTGCCGGCGAGCCGCTCTATCAAGACGTGATCACCGCCATCGCCGAAACCGCTGCCGCGGGCAAGCTGCCCTTCGCCATGCCGAAGATCATCGGCGGCCGTTACGGCCTGTCGTCGAAGGAATTCACCTCGGCCCACGTCAAGGCCGTGTTCGACGAGCTCAAGAAGCCGACGCCCAAGAACCACTTCACCGTGGGCATCAACGACGACGTGACCCACACGTCGATCGACGTCGACTACACCTTCTCGACCGAGCCCGACAGCGTGAAGCGCTGCCTGTTCTACGGACTTGGCTCGGACGGCACCGTCGGCGCCAACAAGAACTCGATCAAGATCATCGGCGAAGACCCCAAGTTCTACGCCCAGGGTTACTTCGTGTACGACTCGAAGAAGGCCGGCGCGGTCACCGTGTCCCACCTGCGCTTCGGGCCCGACGTGATCCGTTCGAGCTACCTCGTCACCCAGGCTCAGTTCCTGGCCTGCCACAACTGGTCGTTCCTCGAGCGCTACGACATGCTCCAGTACCTGCAGCCGGGCGGCGTATTCCTGCTCAACAGCATCTACGGCCCGACGGATGTGTGGGATCAGCTGCCCGTCGAGGTGCAGAAACAGATCATCGACAGGAAGGCGCGTTTCTACGTCATCGACGCTTACAAGGTGGCCAAGGAAACCGGCATGGGTGCGCGGATCAACACCATCATGCAGACCTGTTTCTTCAACATCTCGGGCGTGCTGCCGCCGGATGTGGCCATCGAGAAGATCAAGAGCGCCATCAAGAAGACCTACCTGAAGAAGGGCCAGGAAGTCGTCGACAAGAACTTCCGCGCCGTCGACCAGACGGTGGCCAACCTGATGGAGGTCAAGGTCCCGGCCGTGGCGTCCAGCAAGCTCAAGATGCCGCCTATCGTGGCCAAGGAAGCCCCGGACTTCGTGCACAAGGTGACCGCCGAAATCATCGCGGGCCGCGGCGACAAGCTGCCGGTCAGCGCCTTCCCGGTGGATGGCACTTTCCCGACAGCCACCGCGCAGTGGGAAAAACGCAACATCGCGATGGAAATCCCGGTGTGGTACCCCGACCTGTGCATCCAGTGCAACAAGTGCACGCTGGTCTGCCCGCACGCCGCCATCCGCGCCAAGGTCGCAAACCCGAAGGCGCTCGAGAAGCAGCCCGCGACCCTCAAGTCGATGAAGTACAAGGGCAAGGAGTTCGACGGCCAGGCCTACATGATTCAGGTCGCGCCCGAGGACTGCACGGGTTGCACCCTGTGCGTGGAAGTCTGCCCGGGCAAGGACAAGAAGGAGCCCTCGAAGCGCGCGCTCATGATGGCGCCGCAGATGCCCTTGCGCGCCGCAGAGCGCGAGAACTACGCCTTCTTCCTCGACATCCCCGAAGTGGATCGCCGTCTGGTCAAGGTCGATACGGTCAAGGGCTCGCAGTTCCTGCAACCCCTCTTCGAGTACTCGGGCGCGTGCTCGGGCTGCGGCGAAACACCGTATTACAAGCTCCTCACCCAGCTCTTCGGCGACCGCGCCATCATCGCGAACGCGACCGGTTGCTCGTCGATCTACGGCGGCAACCTGCCCACCACGCCGTTCGCCCAGACTAGGGACGGCCGCGGCCCCACCTGGAACAACTCGCTCTTCGAGGACAACGCCGAGTTCGGTCTCGGCTATCGCTTGACCATCGACCAGCAGGCCACCTACGCGAAGCTCCTGCTCAAGAAGTTGGGTGGCAAGCTGCCCGGCGAGCTTGCGACCGGGATCCTCGAAGCCAACCAGAAGGACGAAGCCGGCATCTGGGCCCAGCGTGACCGCGTCGCCAGTCTGAAGAAGGAGCTTGGCAAGCTCGGCGCCGATGCCGATGCCAAGAACCTGCTCACCGTGGCCGACCAGTTGGTCAAGAAGAGCGTGTGGATTGTGGGCGGCGACGGCTGGGCCTACGACATCGGGTACGGTGGTCTCGACCACGTCATTGCCAGTGGTCGCAACGTGAACATTCTGGTGCTCGACACCGAGGTGTACTCGAACACCGGCGGTCAGTGCTCGAAGTCAACCCCGACAGGGGCGGTGGCGAAGTTCGCGGCGGCCGGCAAGCCGACGGGCAAGAAAGACCTCGGCCTCATGGCCATGGCCTACCGCAACGCCTACGTCGCCACCGTGGCCATGGGCTACAGCGACGTGCAAACGGTCCGCGCCTTCATCGAGGCCGAAGCCTACGACGGTCCCTCGATCATCATCGCGTACAGCCACTGCATCGCCCACGGCATCGACATGGCCAAGGGTCTCGACCATCAGACCATGGCCGTGGACAGCGGTGCCTGGACGCTCTACCGCTTCAACCCGGCTCTTTATGCCAAGGGCGAGAACCCGCTCAAGCTCGACTCCAAGCCGCCCAAGTTGACCTACGAACAGTGGGCGATGAAGGAGACGCGCTTCAAGTCGCTCACCCAGAGCAGCCCGGAACGAGCAAAGGCCTTGATGGCGCAAGGCCAGCAAGAGGCCGTTGCACGCGTGAAGTTCTACGAGGCGCTGGCCGCCACAGGCTCGGTGTCGCCCTTCGCGCCGCCCGCGCCGAAGACGGACGCCTAGTTTCCAGTCCGTCGCGAGCAAGGGCCGAGAGTCGCTCCATCGAGGGCGCGCTACTCGGCCCCTTGCCTTTTTCACCACGACAAACTCGGGCTAGCTCTCGGCGACACGTTCCAAGACGTCGAGCAAGGTCGCTCGAATCGAATGGCTTGGCAAGGGCGCCTTTGAACCCATGCTGAGGGTAATCTCGCATGACCTCGTCTTCGCTGTGTCCGCTCATGACCACGATCCGGGCCGAAGGATCACTCGCGAGCAGGGCACGCGCCGCTTCCTTGCCCCCCATGCCTCCCCGAACGGTCAGGTCCAAAATGACCACGTCGAACCGGCGACCGTCTTGCCTGGCCTTGCGGTAGATCTCCATCGCGCTCTCTCCATCCGCCGCGAGCCCGACCTCGCACCCCATCTGTTTCAGCATCCTGGCCATGACCGTGCGCATGGTAGGCTCGTCGTCCATGATCAGCACCCGCCCTCGCCATTCGCGGTTGTCGTCCTGGTTCGACTTGGCATCCAAGCTGCGTCGGGGAAAAGCCGGAAGATAGACATGAAAAGTCGTGCCTGCCGGGCTCGATGCCACGGTGACGGCACCTGCGTGTTTCTTCACCACGGAATGGCAGATGGTCAGCCCCAACCCCATCCCCTTGTCGGTTCCCCTCATCTTGGTCGAGAAGTAGGGATCGAAAATCTTGGGCAACACCTCGGGCGGGATTCCGGTGCCCTGATCCGCCACTTCGATTCGCACGTAGTCCCCTGGTGGAAGCATCACCTTGGTCCCCTGGCCTAGCACCACGTTGTTGGCCCGGAGAGTGACGACGCCTCCTTTCGGCATCGCTTCGCGTGCATTGAGAACCAGGTTGCGAATCACTTGACCAATCTGGCTGCCATCTACCTCGGCCAGCCAGAGTCTCCGAGGCAACGAACACCTCGCTGCGCACACTGGAACCACTCAAGACCAGAGAAAAGGACTCCCGAAGCAGCTTGCCGAGATCAGTCGGCTGACGGACCGAGGCTCCTCCGCGCGCGAAGGTGATGAGCTGCTGGGTGAGGCTCTTGGCGGCCAGCACGGCACGTTCCATCTCCTCGATGCTCTCTCGCATTTCGTCGACCGTGCTCTTGCTCGAACGGGCTGTCTGCAAGCTCATCAGCATGCCCGCGAGAAGATTGTTGAAGTCGTGGGCGATCCCGCCGGCCAGGATTCCCGTGGATTCCAGCTTGCCGAGCACCAGCCGATCGTGTTCCGCCTGCTTGCGGGTCGTGATGTCGAGATGCGTACCGACGATGCGCGTCGGACGCCCGGAGGCGTCGCGGAAGACGTGCCCCTTCGACTCGACCCAATGCTCCTGACGATCGGCTCGGGTCACACGGTATTCCCAGCAGTCGTCCTCTCGACCCGAGTCGAGCCACCTTTTGAAGAAGCTATCCAGGCCGAGGCGATCGCTTTCAACGACCCGCTCCCGCCAACTCGCGTGGTTGCCAGCGAAGGTTCCTCGGGGCAACCCGAAGATCTCTTCCGCCTCCGCGGACCAGAACACCTCTTCACTCGCGAGATTCCAGTCGAAGACACCCACGTGGCCCGCTCGCTGTGCCAGCACCGACCGTGCCTCGCTTTCCCGCAATGCCCTTTCCGCTTGTTCGCGAAGAGTAACGTCGCGGACGATCCCGATGAGATCGTGCCCAACGAAGGGCAAGAGACGCATCTCGTAGAAGGGCCCTTGACCATCTTGACCGATCGAGTACTCGAACGCGACGGCGGTCTGGGAGCGCCGCGCCTGTTCCACGCCACTCCAGAATTGCTGTGAGGCAGAAAACGTGTCGCCGGGCGAGGAATGCTCGAGGCCACGAATAGCTGGAGCTTCCAATACCGAGCCGCCTTGCATGACAGCGCAGATTCGGTTGTCGGCCTGCACGCGGAACAGGAGGTCGGGCAGAACCTGCAGCACGCCACGAAGCTCGGCGTTCGCGTCATGCAGCTCCTTCGAGCTCAGCTCCAGAGCGCGCTCCACCAGAAGACGACCGGCGTCGGATTCGTCGTAGGCCTGGCTCACCGCCTGCAAGAAACCGTGCCAGTCGTCTGGCACAGGTCTGTCGCTGCCGAAAAAACGTCGCCACTGCCTGCGCAGCAATACGTGGAACGTCGGCATGCCTTCCACGTCAGTCTTCGAGCATGCTCGTGATGCTTATGGTCTCATTGTGCAGCTCCGGAAGGCAGGCCCCCTCGGGAGAGCCGATCTCGCCATAGGAGTAAAAACCGGTCATCGCGGTCTGCTCGCCGAGGGCATCCTGGATGGCTTCCACCTCTTCCTCGGTCCTCTGCGAAAGAATCTCACGGCGGCCGGCGCAGCTCACGACGAGAGAGAGGCTGGGATGGGGGCGGCCGAGGTTCGCCAGGTTTGCTTTGGCTGCCTTCTGCGCTCCGCTGACCAGATCCTCGATCTGCCCCATCATGAATCGCGCGTAGGAGCCTTGGGGAACCTCGCTGGCGTAGGTAATGCTTTGCTCCTTCTCATCCACGGCCAGCAATGCGCGCAACACTCGGCTCTTGCGCTCGGGATTGCACAGCTCGAGCGGGAAAAGATGTCCCGACGCTGGCAATCCGGCCGCATGTTCGCCCAGATACTGTTTGTAGAGCGCCAGCGCTGGCCGGCCGTCGAACTCGTAGACCACGTTCCGCTGCGATCTCGTGATCAATCGGTCGGGGCCAAACGGGCGCCACCCTCCGGTGACCGAGAGGCCAATGTGCAGGCGCTCGCTGTAGAACCCGAGGGCGACGACGGCCCCCGATAGGGGCTCGCCGTCGCACCAGACGTGCGTAGCACGAAACAGCGCTGGATCCGCCGCAAACCCGCCCGACGCAGTCACGCCCTCCGGCAACGCGCTGGAGATGCCCTTGACCATATCGCCGCCATAGACTCGCAAGCCTTCGCAGAGGACGAAAACGTGTCGCAGGCCATTGGCGGGAAGCTGCCGGATCACCTCTTGGCCGGCCGCGAAGCTGTCATCGAGACCATCCATGCGGGCCCGGGCCGTTGCCAGCCGAGTGTGCTCGAACGCGACAGCCGTGAGCGCGAGGGTTCCGTTGCGGACTTGCGTTCCGAGGATCTCGCCCGCTGTCGTACAACCAAAGACGTGCGCTGCCGGAAAGGCCTGTCGCACGCGTGATTGGCACTCTTGGTCGCCGACCAGCTCGACGTCGCCAAAGAGTAGAACGAGCTGCACCGCGCGCTGCGGTTCCCGCAAGGGGAGCGCTGGGTTCCAACCGCCGGACTTCGTCAATTCGAACTGCCCGACCTTCATCGACACACCTCAGATGTGGGAAAGACTTCCTCTTGTCGCCGCGTCGAACGGCTAGCCGGCTTTCATTCTACCTGCGTCAACATTCCAAAGAAAGATGAATTCCCAGAAGCCGTCGGGAGCACAGGACGTGTCCATCAATGGGCCCGTCAGGGGGCCCGTCAGGCCCGTCCGGAAGATCCTACCCCACGGCGGCCAAGCCTTTGGCTCGGCTTGTGTCGACCTGTCTCATTCATGGACAGGTCGATTTCGTCGCCCGCCGATCACTCGGCCAGGCCGAGTTTTCGCTTTTCTTGCACGCGCGCGATGGCCTGCCGGGCGGGCTGGCTCTTGCCATCGGCGCCCGCGGCCCACTTGGCCAGCAAGTCGTCGCACGCGGCGCGAACCTCGGGGCTTTTGTCGTAGACCGCGAAGTGCTGAAGAATCGCAACCGACTCGGGCTCGCCGATGGCGGCCAGGGCCGAAATCAGGTTGACCTTTCCGTTCGGCGCCGCTGTGTGCAGAGCGGTCTCGATCTGCGGGACGGCCCGTCGGCCGATCTTGCGCAGGCGATCGCGGGCCAGACCGGGAAATTCGCCGTTCTTCAGCACGTCGATGGCCGCGCCGATCTCGCGGTACGACCGATCCTCGCACGCCGGCAGTGCCAGCAGCGCCACCACGAACAGGAAGACTAAACGTCGCACGTTCGTAGCTCCTCCTCCGATCGGTCGGCAAGGTGGCGCGCATGGCGCTCCACGCACTTGGTTTCCGACGAGACGGCCGGCTCGTGCAAATCGCCGCCGTGGATCGCCTCGCGCTTCTCCAACGCGGCGAAGAACGCCTCGCCCAAATCGAGGAGCGCGGGAGGATTGTTCTCGGCGAAAGCACGGTGCCGCAACTCCGCCCCGCTGTGCAGACCGCGCGAGTACCAAGCCAGGGTCTTGCGTAGCTCGTGCAGCACCATCTTCGGGACGGTGTATTCGATCACGAGCTCGGCGTGGCGGCGCCAAACCGTACGGCGCTCGGCCACCGAGGGAGGATCGGGCAGAGGCTGGCCTTCCTCGACGGCGCGGACAGCACGGAACAGCCACGGATTGCCCCGCGCGGCGCGCCCGATCATCGCGGCGTCGCAACCGGTCTCGCGCTTCATATCGAGGTAATCGGCCACGGATTGGATATCGCCATTGCCCACCACCGGAATCCGGCGCGGCAGGGCGGCGCGCACCTCGGTGATGGCGGCTAGTCGAACCGTGCCCGAGAATCCCTGGGCTCGCGTGCGGCCGTGAACCGTCACGAGCGCCGCTCCGGCGGCGACCATCCGACGCGCGAATGCGGCGGCGTTCAGCGAGAGGTCGTCCCAGCCGGCGCGGTGCTTGACCGTGACCGGGATGCTGTCCGGCAAGGCCGTTCGGACTGCTGCCACGATATTTACCGCCAGGTCGGGCTCGCGCATGAGCGCAGAGCCGCACATTCCGGCGGTCACTTTGCGCGCCGGACAGCCCATATTGATGTCGACGATGCTGGCCCCGATGTCCACGGCCATCCGCGCCGCTTGCGCCAAGACCTCCGGCTCGCGGCCGAAAACCTGCACCGCGAAACGTCGGCCACCGAGGCTCGCCCACATGCGCCCCGTTGCCTTAACCGCGCCCCGTGTCAACGCCTGCGCGGAGAGAAACTCGGTGTACGTCAGCGCGGCGCCGTGCTCTTCGCACACGGTCCGGAACGGCAGATCGGTCACCGCCTCCATGGGCGCAAGCAGCGCGCCCGGATCGATTTCGACATCGCCAATGCGCATAAGGCACGAACCATAGCACGCGCGGTTTTGTATAGTCGGACGCAACCCATGCGAACCGTAGGCCTCCTGATAGCGAGCAATCTGTTCATGACCGTGGCCTGGTATGGCCATCTCCGCTTCAGGGAGGTGGCCCTGTGGAAGGTGGTGCTCATCAGCTGGGGGATCGCCTTTTTCGAGTACTGCCTGCAGGTGCCGGCCAATCGCTGGGGGTATGGCCAGTTCAGCGCCTACCAACTCAAGATCGCGCAGGAAGTCATCACACTTCTCGTCTTCGTCGGGTTCTCTGCGATATGGCTGGGCGAAGGGCCGCGCTGGAACCACTTGGTGGCCTTCGTGCTCATCGTGGCCGCAGTCGGCTTCGCCTTTCTGCCGCGGGCCGCGTGACACCAATCCTACGCAGGTGACGCGAAAGCTCGACGCGTCTCAAAATGCGACCCAAGGCAGCTTGAAACGAGCGCGAAACCTATGAATAGGTTAATGTCCTACCTTCATGGGGTCAGGTAAGCCAATCGAGGACAAGGTACTGAGCAGTGCCGCCGCGGCACTCGGGATCAAATCGAGCGACGAGCTGGACAAGCTCGATCGCAAGGGGCTGTCGGGCTTCACCCAGAGGCAGCTCTTCGAGTGCGCCAAGCGCCTGCAACTAAAGGGCGTTTCCAAGCTCAGCAAGGACGAGCTCTCGGTCCGCATCGCCAGTGATTTCGCCACCCGTCGCGCCCCTGCCGCGCAGGAGACTGGTGCCAGGAAATCGAAGACGACGCCGGCCGAGGGCGAGCTCCCCGCGGTCGTGGACAAGGCACCCGCAGCTGCGGGCGATGGGGCTGACTCGGCGTGGTCCCACAAGTTCGAGGTGCGCGAGCACGCCAAGGACGAGTCGCCGGGGACCATTCCCTGGTCCTACGCCTACGATCGCGTGACCGGCATGCCCGTGGATCCCGATCGCCTGTTCGTGTACTGGGAAGTCACGGACGACGCCATCGAACGCGCCCGGGCCAATCTGGGCAAGGGGGGCAAGGACGCATGGCTCAACCTGCGCATCTACGACACCACCGATCGCATCTTCGATGGCACCAACGCCCATTCCTATTTCGACCATCGCGTGGAGCGCGGTGACCGGCACTGGTTCTTCCACATCGGCAAGCCCTCCTCGTCGGCCTTCATCGATATCGGCCTGAAGTCGAATGAAGGCTTCTTCGCCAAGATCGTCCGTTCGGGACGCGTCGAGTTCTCGCGCCATGAGCCGGCCGCGTGGGTCGAGCCCGAGTGGCTCAGCGTACGTTCGATGATGGGGCCGATCGAGCACGCCGGACGCGGTCCACACATGCGCAGACAGGCGCCCGGCCTTGCCGCGGCTTCGCCTGCTGCGATTCCAAGTCCGGGGCCGCGTCGACACGTCGCGCTCTTGCCGTGGGAAGAATCCTTCACGGTCGGCGAGGAGGGCCGGAAGGAGATCCTCGAATGGGAAGAGCACATGATCGACGGCACCACCGAGTTCCACCGCGAGACGACCTGGGAAAGCCCGGTCATGGTGTCGGCTTGGGAAGCGGGCCCCTTCAGCTTTCCGGTGGCGGCACCCGAGCCGGTGCGTGAGGACTTCGTCGGGCCGTCGCGGGTCTATCGCGTCGGCGGAAAGACGCATGTGGTACACGGACCTTGGCAGGTCGTGATCAAGGGTGTCGGGGCTCGTCAGGGACGCAGCGTCGTCGCACGCTGGGAGATCTACCGCTCGTGGATCGCCGAGGAGACGGCCGAATTGCCGGGCGGTGGAACGCGCGAGTATGCGATTCCCGGCAGCTCCGAGAAATTGCTGGTGGGCGCGAGCGAGCGTCGTTGGCGCTACGCCAGCGAAATGCGCCTGGGCGGCGCCTCGGAGGTCTTCTTTCTGGGCGCGAGCGAGTACAGGGCACGCGGTGCCAGTGAACGCTTCTTCATGGGGGCCAGCCAGTACAAGATGCGGGGCGCGAGCGAACGCCAGTACGTGGGCGGCAGCGAGGTGCGCATGCGCGGCGCCAGCGAACAGCGTTTGGGTGGCGCCAGCGAGACGCGCTTCGGCGGTGCCAGTGAGCGGATGCTCGGCGGCGGCAGCGAGACGCGACTCGGCGGTGCCAGCGAAGCGATGCTGGGCGGAAGCGAGGGCAGGCTGGCGACCGGTCAGGCGGAATCGGCGCCCCCCGCGACGGATGCGGGCCACTATCCATCGCCAGAGTCGTTTGGCAAAGAGCCAGAGCACAAGGACTAGCCAACATGCCCACCGGATACTTCGCGCTGGTTTTGCACGCCCACCTTCCCTTCGTCCGCCACCCGGAGGACCCGACGGTCATGGAGGAGCAGTGGCTCTACGAGGCCATCACGGGAACCTATCTGCCGCTCCTGCAGATGTTCGAAGGGCTGCAAGCGGACCACGTTCCCTACCGGTGCACGGTGTCGCTGTCCGCGCCGCTCATGGCGATGCTGACCGACGACCTGCTCAAGGTACGTTATGCCGACCACCTGGACGACCTCATTCTGCTGGCCGAGAAGGAGCTCGACCGGACCAAGCACGAACCGCAATACCACCGCTTGGCCGAGATGTACCACAACCGCTTTCAGAGTCTGCGCCACACCTGGCGCTGCCATGAAGGCAACCTGGTGGTGGCGTTCCGCAAGCTGCAGGACATTGGCGGACTGGAGGTCATCACCTCCACCGCGACGCACGGATTTTTTCCGCTGCTCGATCGCAACTGGGCCGCCCTGCGTGCGCAGGTTCACGTGGCCGCCGACTTCTACGAAAAGCACTTCGGCCGCCGGCCGCCGGGCATGTGGCTGGGCGAATGCGGTTATGTGCCGGGCGTGGACGAGCTTTTGCGCGAGGCCGCGGTTCGCTACTTCTTCGTGGACAGCCACGCCATCCTGTTCGCCGACCGGCCCCCGGTCTACGGCGTGTATGCGCCCATCTACTGCGCCACAGGCGTGGCCGCCTTCGGCCGCGACACCGAATCTTCCGAGCAGGTGTGGAGCTCCAAGTTCGGGTACCCGGGCGATCCCCACTACCGCGACTTCTACCGCGACATCGGCTTCGATCTCCCTCTCGATTACATCGGCCCGCATATCCATCCCGAAGGCCACCGGATGTACACGGGCTTCAAGTACCACGCCATCACCCACGACAAGCTGCACGACAAGTGGGTCTACGATCCGGACGCCGCCCGTGGCAAGGCCGGGCTGCACGCCTCGCACTTCCGCGGCAACATGGAAAAGCAGGCCGAGCGCCTGGCCGCGGGCATGGACCGGCCGCCCATCATCGTCAGCCCCTACGACGCCGAGCTGTATGGCCACTGGTGGTACGAAGGGCCCATCTTCCTGTCCGATCTTTTCCGCCAGCTGCACTTCGATCAAAGCGTGGTTCAGCCCATCACGCCTGGGGAATACCTCGACCGGCACGCCACCAACCAGCTCGCCACTCCCTGCGCCTCGTCCTGGGGGCTCAAGGGCTACTGCGAGCAGTGGCTGAACGAAAGCAATGCCTGGACGTGGCGCCACATCCACGCGGCCGGCGAACGCATGGTCGAGCTGGCACGCGGCCACTGGGGCGCCTCCAACCCGCTGACGGTGCGCGCCCTCAAGCAGGCCGCCCGCGAGCTGATGTTGCTGCAATCGAGCGACTGGACGTTCATCATGTCCACGGGCACAACAGTTCCGTACGCCACCCGCCGATTCAATGAACACGTCATCCGCTTCTCCCGGCTTTACGACGATCTGAAGAAGGGACAGGTGGAAGAGAAGTACCTGGCATCCGTTGAAGCACAAGACAACATCTTCCCGGACATCGACTACCGGATCTACGCGTCGTAGCGGCTCTGCGCGCGGCAAGCGCGCCGAAAACGACACGCCCAGTAGCCCCAAGTTGAAAGTCGGCAGCAGCTCGGCAGGCGCCAAGTCGGGCGCGAGGCCGAGATCCGTGGACAAGGCCGTCTCTGTTGCCCAGTCGGCGTCGGCTAAGCCTGGCCGGCCGTCCAGCACGGCGCCGCCGCAGACCGTGGTTGCGCCCGAGCAAGTCGTGGCCGTTTCCGGCGACCGCAGGCTGAAGGTTCTCTTCGTCGCCTCGGAAGTGGCGCCTTTCCGCAAAACCGGCGGGTTGGCCGACGTGGCTGGTGTGCTGCCGCGCAGCCTGCGCCAGCGCGGGATCGACATCCGTGTGGTCATGCCGCTTTACCAGGGCGTGCAGTGGAGCATGCTCGAACGATTGGATGGAACCCTGTCCGTGCCCATGTATTACGGCAACGCACGCGCTGGGCTGCGCATGGGGGTGCTGCCGGGCAGCGACGTGCCCATCTACTTCATCGAATACAACCGGTTCTTCGACCGTCCTCACCTCTACGGTCCGCCAGGGCAGGCCTACTCCGACAACCTGGAGCGGTTTGCGTTCCTCTCGCGCGCGGCGCTCGAGATGTGCAAGACCATCGGGTTCATTCCCGACGTGATCCATGCCAACGACTGGCAGACCGCGCTGGTTCCCGTGTACGTCAACACGGTTGAATGGTCGAAGCCGCTGCACGGCGCCGGCACGCTATTCACGATTCACAACCTGGCTTACCAGGGCAATTTCGAGAGCGGGGCCATGTTCATTACCGGGCTTGGCTGGAACCACTACAATCCCTTCGAGTTCGAGCACTTCGGCGACATGAATTTGATGAAGGCGGCCATCCGCCACGCGAACCTTCTGTCCACGGTCAGCCCCACCTACGCGCGGGAGATCCAGACCTCTGCCTACGGCTTCGGCCTCGACGGCGAGCTGTCGCTGCGCCGCCGCGACCTGCGCGGGGTGCTCAACGGGATCGACACGCACGAATGGGATCCGGCCGCGGACCACCACATCGCCGCGCCCTTCAGCGCCGACGACATCGGCGCCAAGGCCGTGTGCAAGGCCTCCCTGCAAAAGCAGGTCGGTTTGGCCGTGCGGCCTGACGTGCCCGTGTTCGGTGTGGTCGGTCGGCTCACCCCGCAGAAGGGCTTCGACGTCCTGGCGCACGCCTTGGACAAGATTCTGTCGTGGGATCTGCAGATGGTGTTGCTCGGCAACGGCGACCACGAAGCCGAGCACTTCTTCTCCTACCTGGCTTCCCGGCGCAGCGACAAGTTCCGCACCTTTATCGGATTCGACGAGGGCCTGGCACACAGGATCGAGGCGGGCTCCGATTTTCTGCTCATGCCTTCGCGCTTCGAGCCCTGTGGGCTCAACCAGATGTACAGCCAGCGCTATGGCACTTTGCCCATCGTGCGCGGAACCGGCGGTCTTCTCGACACCGTGATGAACTACGATCAGGCGACGGGAAACGGGACTGGATTCATCTTCTGGGATCTGACCCCGGGTGCGATTGCCGACACCGTGGGCTGGGCGCTGTCGACCTACTTCGAACGACCGGCCCACATCGAGGCCATGCGCAAGCGGGCCATGGGACAGGATTTCTCCTGGGATCGCGCCGCCGAGGCCTACGAGGGACTCTACCGCGAAGCCTACCGAATTCGGCGGGGACACGAATTCCCGTAGAGGCTCGTCGTTCGCAGTCTTGGGAGTCGGCACGCCGTGGGCCGCGGTCAGGGTGAGCGATGCCGCCGAGCTGGCGCGAGCCGGAATTGCGAACCAGCACGCCCATGGTCCTTGATCGCAAGAGACATACCATCGTGGCCAGCCCATCCTTCCTTTGCGTGTAGCCGCACTCTCCTAAGGGCAGCCGCCGGGCCGGCGGCCCGGATCCTTCAGAGGTGAAACGTGGCAGCCCCTCACCCGCCTCGCTGCGCTCGGCGACCTCTCCCCGCTACGCTCCGCTGCGCGGGGCGAGGTGGTTTCAGGTCAGTTTCCTGGTGCGTCTGTGTACCAGGAATAACTCATCGCAGTATGCCTTTCGTTCCGGCTTTCGCATTCAACAAAAGCTGGGCTCGGGGCACAAAGAAGATATGCGGAGTGTTCGAGCAGCAGGTCAGGAGCATCCACCTATGCGTACCCATTCGATTTGTCACGGCACAATCTGGCGGTGGATGGCATTTGCCTCATCGCTCTCGAATCCTTCCGTTTCGCGCCTGGTGAGCAAGGGGCTTGCCATCGGCCTTGGTCTTTGCCTCGTTGGTTGCAGCCCCCAGGTCGGAATCGTTGGTGGGGGAGGCGGTGCAGGCAGCAACGTCGGCGGAGCCGGAGGCGGCGGAGCCGGAGGTGGTGGCGCCAACCAGGGCACCGGCGGGACCACGGGCGTCACTATCACGCTACCTGACGCGGGCGCCGTCGCCGACGCTGCACCGGTTTGTATCGAGACCGATGCCGGTTCGTGTTGTGGCAACGGCATCCTCGACAAAGGCGAAGGATGTGACGACGGGAACACCATGGGCGGTGACGGCTGCAGTCCACAGTGCGTCATCGAGTCCGATTACGTCTGCCCGGTCGCCGGGCAACCGTGCGTCTCCACCGTACGCTGCGGTGACGGGCGCATCAGTGGCACCGAGCAATGCGACGACGGGAACACCGTTTCCGGTGACGGGTGTAGCTCGACCTGCCAGCTCGAACCAGGGTGGACCTGCCCCGTGGTCGAGGCTGCCTGCGTCGCCGCGGCCTGCGGGGACGGGATCGTCGCCGGTGCCGAGCAATGCGATGATGGCAACACGGTTTCCGGCGACGGCTGCTCGTCGACTTGCCAACTCGAAACGGGCTATGCCTGCGGGCCTGACCAGTGGCATCCAACGGCGTTGTCGACCGAGTGCTATCCCACGGTCTGTGGTGACGGGAACAAAGAAGGTACCGAACAGTGCGACGACGGCAACACCGTTCCGTTCGATGGCTGCTCGCCGACCTGCACGAACGAGCCGAAGTGCGGGTACCCAAACAACGATAGCACCCAGCCCTACCAATGCTTCTCGGTGTGCGGCGACGGTATCAAGATGCCCGACGAGGCGTGCGACGACGGCAACAACCAAGACGGCGACGGTTGCTCCTCGACCTGCACCATCGAGCCCGGGTACGCCTGCACGGCCACAGAGCCCGCACTCGGCACCTCGCTGGCCGTGCCTATCCTGTACCGTGACTTCAATTGGCACCATCCACAGTTCGAAGTCGATCCGGTGTACATCCGGCGGCAGGCAGGCATCGCCAGCAGCGCCATCGGAGTGAACGGCAAGCCGGTTTACAACCCGTCGTACGTCGGGAGCGACGCCGGCACCTCGCTGGGCCGGCCGTGGACCATGGACGGGCCGCCCATGGACACCACCGGAAATTCCATGAGCGACGCAACCGGGGCCACCTTCTACACCAAGAGTGCCAGCAATACGCCGGCGTCGCTTACCACCGCAGATCAGATCGCAGCGGCCTACGCGCAGTGGTACACCGACGATCCCAATGCCACCGGCAATGCCGCGGTGGACGCGGCGAGCTCGGCCGTCATGCGTATCACCATCCAAAGCACGCTAACCCTGAACCAGATCAGCGCCGGCACCTACCAATACTACAGCTCGGCGTTCTTCCCGATCGACGGGCTGGGCTTCGGCAACATCAGCTACCCGTCCACCAATCCCACCTTGGTTCACAATTTCAGCTTCACGAGCGAGACCCATTACTGGTTTCAGTACAATGGTGGCGAGCAACTCGAGTTCCGCGGTGACGACGACGTGTGGGTATTCGTAAACGGTCAGCTCTCCGTCGATCTCGGCGGCATCCACGGTGAGCTGCGTGGCATCGTCACGCTCGACGGCGCCACCACCCAGGTCTGCGTCGACGATACTTCGCCAGCGTGCGCGGGTCAGGCGGTGTGCGACACACCGGCGCCGGCGGACTGCACGACGGCGGCGGACGGCTTTGGGCTGGTGGCCGGCAACATCTACGAGATCGCCGTCTTTCAGGCCGAGCGCCACGTGATCGGCTCCAACTACAAACTGACGCTCAGCGGTTTCAACGCCCCGAAGAGCGTCTGCCAGGGCGTTTGCGGCGACGGTATCGTCACCCGCGGAGAGTCATGTGACCTCGGTGCTGCGAACAACACCGGCGCCTACGGGACCTGCAACCCGGACTGCACATTGGCGCCCCGCTGTGGCGACGGTATGGTCCAGAACCCACCCGAACAGTGCGATGACGGGATCAACCTGTCGACCTACGGCATGGCGACAGGTTGCGCGCCGGGTTGCCGAACGCCGCCCTACTGCGGGGACGGGAACGTGGACTCCGCTTTTGGTGAGCAGTGCGATCTGGGGGTCAACAACGGCCAGCCCGGACAGTCTTGCGACAGCAACTGTCAAGTCATCACGATTCTGCCGTAGCGAAGCTACGACCACAGCAAGATCGGTAGTGGCGCAGTCCTCACCAATCACGTAGGCAGGCGCGCTATTTTCCGTAGCCCACGGCCACGATGTTGGCCTGCACGGCGTCGTCGGTCGAATCGGACGGAGCGCCCATCGTCATGGCCCCTTCGAACCAGATCCCGGTGCCAGTATTGGAACCATCGCCGCCGGTTCCAAGGATGATGGCGCCTTCCTTCTTCTGCGGACTGTAGCCGGGCGGGCGCGCTCCGTAGGTGTTGGTGGTGGCGTCCCACTTGTACCCGAGCTTGCCAGACGCGGCGTTGCCAGCCTTGAGCGCGAAGCAGCCCGAGCTCGTCAGACCTGCGGGGCAGTCTTTAGCCGAAAGTCCCTTCAGCATGGCCGTGACATAGGGAAAGCCGCTGACGGAGGTGTTGCTTGCGACATTCCCCGAGCCGTTTTCATAGCCTTCATACATCCCGTTTTCCAGGTCCGCCCCGACCCATGGACCGCTGCCGCCCCCGGACTGCCCGAACTGCGTGTCGGCACCCCAATAGATGGCCTCCATCGTTGCGTTGCCTTCGTCGATGCCAGGTATCTCCGAGTTCCCGTAGTCGAAGCAGCACCATTGGCTGTATGTCTTGCCGTCGAACACCGAATACTCCGCCTCTGCCTCGTCACCGGTTGCGAGCCCCTTGGTCGTGGCGTTCCAAACCACGGTCGCGGAGTTACTGGTACCCGAGTAGGCAGCCGTCAGCGTCACTGTCGTCGCGGCACTGATCGCCGCTGCGGTGAAGTAGGTCTTGAAGTTACAGTTGCTCGGCCATGAGTTTGCCGGGCAATCTGGGGCGTTCGCGACAAACAGGAGGGCCGAGCTCGCGGGGAGCGTCTGCGCGCTCGAGAACGTGACAGTCGTCGAGCCCTTGGTGATGGAGGCCGTCCCCGACAGCGGCACGCCGGTTCGATAGGCGACGTTTGTACCGGACTTGATGCCGTAGACGGAGTGCCCTCCCACCGAGATCTTGGCGGCATTGGCCGTTGCCGGGTTGCCTCCGCTCTGTAACCAATACGCAAACCACGTGACTCGCAGATGGTTTCCGTTCGGGGACTGGTCGTAGATGATCGGAATGGTGCAGGTCGTGCCGGAACAGAACGAGTCTTGGACGGAGCTGTCGGCGAAGCCTCCGGAACCCACCGCGATATCCTTCGTGGTCTTGTCCGAGGCTCGCTGGACCTGGTAGAGGGGGCCGTTGTACGACGCGTAGAGCGTGCGAACCGTGCTGTGGGCGGCACCACAAGGCGTACCGGCGGACTGATAGATGTCGCAGGGGCCGGCCGGGCCCGTGCCGCTCGAGCCGGCGGTTCCGCCTGCGCCGCTGTTGCCACCGCCCGCTCCGCCACTGCCACCGACCGGACCGGTGGTGCCACCGCCGCCGGCCCCGCCGTTGACGGTCGTCCCACTGCCGCCTCCTGAGCTAGCCGGGCTTCCGCCCAGGCCGCCGCTGCCGCCCTTGGTCGAGCTGTCGCCGAGGTTGGCGCCACCTGAGCCGGTGCTGCCGCCCTTGGCCGAGCCCCCGGTGTTGCCACCTCCTGTGCCGCCGCTCTTACTGGAGCCACCTGCACCGGGAGAGCTGTTGCCGCCCGTGCCGCCTTCGCCCGTTGCGCCGCCCGAGCTCGCGATGCCGCCGCTCCCGGTTTGGCTGAGACCTCCGCCGCTGCCCCCGGATGCCTGCCTGCCGCCCGTGCTCGTGTTCCCGCCGGTCGGCGAAGCTCCGCCGGTTTGGCTAGGTGAGCTGCAGCCCATGATGACCGGCGTCGCGGTTACTGCAAGACCGAGAACGATAACCGCGAACGGGGTGCTTCTCATAGGTGATTCTCCAAGGCAACAGGCGTCAACGAATGGCCGCAGCCATCATCTCGTGCAGTGGCGAGGGAGCCCAAAGTCCGTCTTGCCATTTGGTAGGAGGCGCCCGCGGACACCGGCGGCATCAGGTCTAGTTCGCGCCTACGACCACGGCCGAACCGTCGTACGTTACGACATGATCCGCGGTAGCAGTCACGTCCACGCCATTACCATGGTTGGCAGCGACCCAAACGATGTTGAACGTTCGACTGGCTGGCATTCCGGTGTAGCTCCCCGTCCTCGCGCCAATCGTCAGCTGTTGCGTGGATTCGCTCCAGGCAAACGGGATCTGAGAATACTGCCCGGTCTCGTAGTTGTAGGTGTCGCCCTCATCTTCATAGAGCGTAAAGGAGGCGTCCTGCCCTTTGTAGATCCTGATCTCCAATGGATCGCTGCTTTGTGTCGCGTATTGGATCTCGGGCCCCATCGGCACGATCGATCCCGCCCTGACAAACAACGGTATCTGGCTGAGAGGCGCGCTTGCTGTCGCATTGCTGCCCCCGCTTGTGGTCGAGCCGGTCCAGAAATTGTACCAGGTCCCGGCCGGAAGGTAGACCGACCGGCTGGTGGCTCCGGCGGTAGTGACCGGATTGACCAGAAACGCAGGACCGTACATGAACTGATCCTTGATGCTGAATACGTTGGCGTCCGTCTGGTAATCGAAGACCAGGGGACGCATGATGGTGTAGCCCTCGTTGGTGACTCTCCATGCCAGCGAATAGAGGTAGGGCATCAAGCGATAGTGCAAGGTGTCGACCGAAAGAAGATTCGCCTTGCCGGTGGCGCTCCACTGCGAGCCATACAATTCTTTGGGGGCTTGTCCGTGGATGCGGAATATCGAGCAGAAGGCTCCGAACTGGAACCAGCGCGTGAACATCTCCTCGGTGGGCGTGCCGAAGTAGCCGCCGATGTCGGTGGTCCAGTAGGGCATCCCGGCGAGGGCGTAGTTCAGACCGGCAGGTATTTGCGTCGCAAAGACCCCCCAATCAGCGTTGATGTCCCCCGACCAGACGGAAGCGCCGAAGCGCTGCGTGCCCGCGAACGCGCTTCGGCTAAGAACATAGACGCGCTTGGTGCTAGGCCCCACCTTGCGCCAGCCTTCGTAGAGCGCCTTGGCGTGTTGCAGGGGATAGGCGTTGATGTAGAGGGATGCCGCGCCTAGCGCCGTCGTGACGGTCGACATATTGACGCTGCCTGAGGGATAGTCTTGCGGTTCGTCGTTGTCCGCCCAGATCGCATCCCATCCGTACTTGCCGATCAGCCTATCGTAGATCTGCTGGTAGACCAGCGTTCTCGCGTCGGCGTTGAAGGTGTCGTAGAAGTGGTGATTGCTGCCATTGCTGGGGTTGGGATAGAGCGCGTTGATGGTATTGAGGGCGTTGTAATTGTCCTGGTCATTCTCACCAGCGACGGCCGCGGGCGGGTTGGCCAGGTATTGATACTCTGGCCAGATCGAGATCATCCCGTGGACGTTGGCGGTATGCGCAGTGCTCACGAGGGTCGCAGGATCCGGGTAATTCTTCGGATCCATGATATGGGAGCCCCAGGAATAGGAGCCCCAGTAGTCCCAGTCCTGAACCACCACGTCGACTGGGATTTTGGCGTTGCGATAACCGCTCACGACGTTCAAGTATTCGGTTTGAGTCGAGTAATGATCTTTCGACTGAAAGAGACCATAGGCCCATTTGGGAAACAACGGCGCGGGGCCCGTGGTCGTGCGGTAGAGGGCGACGACATGGTCGATGCTGGGACCGTAGAAGAAGTAGTAATCGACGCCCTCGCCCGCTTGGGACGTATAGCTGAACTTGGTGTTGGCGGAAACGTTGCCGGCAAAGCTCGAGGAGGAGTAGTTGTCCCAGAAAA
Organism: uncultured delta proteobacterium; assembly: GCA_963824555.1. Taxonomy (GTDB): domain Bacteria; phylum Myxococcota_A; class Polyangia; order Fen-1088; family Fen-1088; genus Fen-1118. The sequence continues at coordinate 92,832 of CAWGPW010000018.1, forward strand.
TGCCGTAGCCCTTGCTCGAAACCAGCATGGGAATGTTGATCCACCCGTTGCTGTTGACCATATTGTTCTCGGTGTTCCCTTTGAAGTTCATCACGTTGTCCGGGTGTTGGCCAAGACCGAAGAGACCTTCATTCGCTGGCGAGTTGAAGATCGTCTGTATCTTGTTGGTGCTGGCTCCCTGGACGGTCGCCGCTGTGACGGATTTGCTGTCTTCGGCCAGAATGACGTTATCGCTCAGGTCGGTGTAGCTGACCACGCCGGTGCTCTCGTTGACCTTGGCCTTGATCCGTGAGGTCGCTATGGTTACGGTCCCCGAGGCCTCGGTAACACAGAAGCTTGGCGTTCCCCAGGTGGCGTTGACGGACAGAGAAGTCTTGGCAGGGATGGAAGAGGCGTTGGTGTACTGGACGCGGACGATGTCTTCCTTGCAGACCTGCAATCTCAGCTTGCCGCTGCCCACGGTGAAGGTCACGCCGCTTGCATCCGCAGTAAAGGTCCCACCCGTCGGGGCTGGGGTCGTGCATGTCACGACGGTCGACCCGCCGGCCCCGGTCTGGCCCCCGGTGCCTTGGCCTCCCGAGCCTCCCGAGCCGAGCATTCCCCCCGCGCCACCCACGCCACCCATTCCGGGGACGCCGCCGCTGCTCCCTGTTGCGCCGCCCGTGGCACGGCCGCCTGTTCCAGCACCACCCGTCGCGCCCGAGGCGGCGCCGCTGCCCGACGCATCCGCTGGCCCGCCATCCGCAGCACGGCCGCCAGCTCCGGCTCCGGCCCCAGTGCTCCCCCCTTTGCCGCCTGCAGCGCCGGCTGTACCGGTGTTTCCCGCACTGCCAGAACCACCCGTCCCGGCTGTCCCCGTGACTCCCGCCGTCGCTGTCATTCCCCCGGAACCCGTGGTTCCGCCGCTGCCCCCGGCTCGGCCACCGGTTCCGCCACCGCCCGAGCCGGCAGACTGGCAAGCGGCAACGAGCAACACCTCGACGAAAAAGATCGAACGTCCGATGGACAACAAATGGGGCTTCATGGACAGCTACTGTCGCGACGAAGACATGGTTGTAACGAAAAGTGAGTGCAGGCAGGATCAGGCGGTGCAAGGGTGAAGCAATGATCGTCAGAGCCATGGGCTGCCTCGCTTGTGCCGCCGCCGGTGTCTGCCTACCTATGCTGGCGCAGGGCGAGGGCCAACCCGACGCTGGTGCGTTCGCGGTGGCTCTGGAGTATTCCGCAGCTCCTGGTTGTCCGGACGTGAATGACTTCAAAGCCATTGTGATCCGCCGGCTTGGCTACGACGCCTTTCGTCAAGGCGCGCGAGAGCGCGTTCTCGTCGACATCGCCCCTCGCGATAGCGCTTTCGAGGGGCACATCGAGTGGCGTAACGCTGAAGGACGATGGGCGGGCGATCGGACCTTCCCGTCGCGCAGCGACGACTGCGGCGAGCTCGGGCGCGCCATGGCCTTCGCGTTGGCACTGCAGATTCAGCTTTCCGCAGGGGCCCGTGTATATCCGGGATCGAAGGAGACCGCCGTGCCGGTGGAAAGCGCCAACACGGCGGCGAGCTCGGCTCCCCCGATCCCCGCCGCTCCGCCGATTAGCACACCACCGTCAAGTGTGCAGGGCGCTCCCCCTGCCATGAAGAAGGAGCCCACATCACCCTACCGAGTGCCCCGGCCTACACTCAACATCGGTGTCGGCGGGTTGCTGGGCTTCGGGCTGTCCTCAAAAACCGTTCCGTTCGGTCGCGCGTTCGGCAACCTGGAATGGCAAAAGTCGTCGCTTGAGCTCGCAGCCGAAATGGCGTGGCCCACGACGACACGGCGGGAGGACGGGGCCGGCTTTTCTCAGCAGCTGCTGCTCGTCAGCGTGGCCGGTTGTGGAGAAGCTCCGGCCATGGAGCGCGTGCCTGCTCGCCAAGGCGGGTGAAATCCGAATCGTTGGCAAGGACGTCGACAACCCGATAGCACTGTCTGGGCCCATCCTGGAGACAGGTCTTCGTCTTGCGGTGCTGCACCGCCTTGGACGCCGCCTCTATGTGGCCGCTCGGGCGGAGGGGCTGATCAACGTGACAAGCTGGAGGGTCGCGCTCGACCAGAACCTGGTTTGGACCGCGCCGCGCTTTGCTGCGACCATCGGGCTCGATCTCGGTGTACGCTTTCCTTGGGACACCCCATCGGAGAATGGCATGGCCCAAGTTGCTGGAGGACGCGATGAATGATCTCGAGTGCGAAGGGAGGATCGCCCGCCGCCGTAGCAACTTCGCCATCCAACGCGCCGGACGGGCCACGTTGGCTGTCGCAAGCGTGCTTGCCGTCGCGACCGCGGGCTGCACAGAGACCTACGATGCCGGAGCGAATTCCCCGCACGGGCTCCTCCCCGTCGACGAGCGCAACCCAATCCTGCTGCTTAATGACAGCGAGTCCGAAAACTGGCAAGGAGAATACGCGGTGTTACTCGCGAACGGCGGGGGGCCCAAGCTCGTAGGGATTGTCGTCGGCACGACCCCGAACTCCCCCAGCATCGACGACAACCTCGCGGCCTGGCAGAATCTGGTCACGGCCGCCCGAAAGGGCGGTCTGCGCAATCTTCCGGACCCAATCCCGAGCATCGGTGATCCTCTCACGCGGCCTCTGAGCGGTGACATTGGTGCGACGACGCCGAACCGCTCTGCAGGCGCCCACTCGATCCTCGACACCGCCAATACATACAGCCTTCCTTATCGTCCGCTCGTGGTTCTGACAGGCGGACGCCTAACCGACGTGGCGGACGCCTATCTCATGGATCCTTCGGTAACAAATCGAGTGGTCGTGGTTTCCTCGCTGGGAAGCCTGGCCTCGCCGGGCGGCGTGATGGGCCCTCCCAACGGAGAAATGGATCCTTGGGCGGACACCATCGTGACAGCTCATTTTCGCTACGTCCAAGTCAGCGCATTTTACGACCAGCTCACCGATGTGCCGGCTTCGCGCCTATCCGAGTTGCCGGCCAATGCGTTCGGCCAGTGGATCGCGGCAAAACAGCCGAACATTTGGAACGATCCACTGGCTGCCGACCAGGTGGCGGTGGCTGCGGTAGGCCTTCCAACCTTCGCGACTGCGGTCGAGCGTGTGTCCCCGGACGGCCCCGTCGGAGACGGTGCAACGACCGGTCCTGCTCTCGATGACAATCCGGACGCCCCCGGCTGGCTGGTCCGTCAGAGCGACGGTGCTGCCGCGACGGCACGTTTTTGGCAATTGCTCCTCGATCCGGCAACCTTTCGGCAGTGATTCGCTTGGGCAGGCTGGGTGACACGAACGTCTACACCAACACACGTATCGGCTCGATCTCGCCATGGCCTTGCGATTCCGGTTAACAAGGCGCTCGCTCGCGACAGTAGAGTAAGATGAGTAGGTAATTGCATGGGGTATTTGCGACTTGTCCACTCCGATCCCCCCTCTCCCACGCCAGAGAGCGCGTGCCTTGCCGCGTTCGATGGGGAGCTCGCCTACATCTTCACGACACTAAGGCGGCTCGGCGCCGCTCCGCACGAGATAGAAGATCTTGTGCAAGAGATCTTCGTGGTGTTGCTCCGCCGCTGGAGAACGCTAGACACTGACCGGCCCATCCGCCCGTACCTATTTGGAGTCGCGTTCCGCATCCTTTACGCCCACCACCGACGACGAGCACGGGAAATCCTCTACGCAGACGTGGACGCCAACGACGGCGCTCCAGGCCCAGAGGGATCGCTGCAGAGCAAGCAATCGGTTGCGTTGCTGATGGCCGCGCTCGATCGCCTGCCCATGTCTCGACGAGCCGTGGTCATCATGCACGACCTCGACGAGGTTCCCATCGTCGAGGTCGCGCGAAGTCTGTCCATCACGCGCTTCGGCGCCTATGCCAGGCTACACAAGGGCCGAAGGGAATTGGCTGCGGCCGTCCGACGACTATTGAGGGGAGAAGCAAAAATATGAAGCGCCGTAATCCTCGTCCGGATCCCGAATTGGATGAGCTGCTAGAGGACGGCAGAGTCATCCAGCGTGTGCCGGATTTTGTCCGCGCACGCGCGCTTTCTCGTGCACGCGCGACCATGGCGGCGATGGCAGCAATTCCGCACGAGCCGATCTCCAGTGTGCGCAGGCGCGGCTTGACCGTCGCCTTGGCGGCTTCCCTTGCGCTGGCCGTCGGCGCAACCGTCGCGGTAGCCGCCCTGCGCAGCCGAGAGCCGCGTCGCGTTCAGCCAACCTCACCCGCGCCCCTCTACACAGAGCGGCCGATGCACCCCGCCACACTCGAGGTGCCGCTGTCGCTACCAAGCGTCGATCCACCAGTCACGTTCACGGCAAAGCCGCAACGCGGGGCGCGTCCGGCCAGGGCCGAGGAGTCCTACGCGGCCGAGCTCGACTTGCTTCAGCGAGCCCAAGTTGCGTACGCGGCCCGAGAATTCTCCGATGTGCTCGCGCGGGTTGCTGAGCACGGACGAAAGTTTCCGAACGGTCTTCTCTCCGAGGAGCGGGAGGCCTTGCGCGTTCGTGCCCTGGAAGGCGCAGGACGCAAGGAAGAAGCTCGCCGGGCCGCTGCTGTCTTCGCTGATCGATTCCCTCGCAGCATCATGCTGCCGCGCCTGAGTGGATCTCCTTAATCCGATGCGCTAGAAGACACCGATAACGGGGATGCCTGACCGACCTTAGCCTCGACGGGAGGAACGCCATTGAGCGCGGCCATTCTCCTGCGGGACATGGCTCGGAACGCTGATTCCTCCCTGGCAAGCGGCCTACATTGCCGAAGCGCGCCACGTCCTGGATGAGCACGAAATGCTCTTTTTGGACCAGTTTTGAGAGATCCAGTGACTGCTGAGTATCCCTTCGAGCGAAGGCAGCTGTCTTCCCTGCGCCGGGGCAGACGACATACGAATCAAGCAAGGAGCTCAACAATGCATTTTCGATCAAGTTTGGTTCTTGGCATTGCGACCGGATTCATAGCCGTAGGCTCGTTTGGCTGTTCGCCGTCGGGAGGGACCATGAAGGGAAGTGGAGGAAGCACGGCATCGAGCAGCGGCGGCCAACTTGGCACGGCTGGCGTGTCGGGAACCGGCGGCCAAGTTGGAGCGGGTGGCGTGCCGGGAACCGGAGGCAAGGTGGGGAGCGGCGGTGCGACGGGCACCGGCGGAATGATGACAGGGAGCGGCGGTACGACGGAGAGTGGTGGCAAGACCGGCTCCGGTGGGGCTGCTGGCGGAACAACCACCGAAACCGGTGGCGCGACCGGGCTTGGCGGGAACACGAGCAATGGCGGGGCGGTTGCCGATGCCGGCAGACGGGACGGGGCCGGCCTACGCGATTCCGGATCAGCCGGCACGGGCGGGGGACCTGGGACCGACGGCTCGACCAGCGCTGGCGGGACCTCTGGTGCGGGTGGATCGACCGGGACACCAGGGACGGTCAAGAAATTCTTCGGCAACATCGATACCCAAGGTCAGATTCGGTCGGATTTCAAGACCTACTGGGATCAGTTCAGTCCGGAGAATGCTGGAAAATGGGGCTCGGTGCAGCCTTCGTCAGGTACCTTCAACTGGAGCTCGCTCGATGCCATGTACAAGTACTGCACCGACAACAATATCCTCTTCAAAGAACATAACTTCAGCTGGGGGTCGCAGCAGCCGAGCTGGGTGACCAGTAGCAACGCAATGACCGCCGTGCCGGCCTGGATATCCGCATTCTGCACGCGATACCCAAAGGTTGCCTTGATTGACGTGGTGAACGAGCCCCTGCACAACCAAGCAGGATACACTGGCGGCATAGGCGGCGCAGGCACCAGCGGCTATGATTGGATCGTCCAAATGTTCAAGTGGGCGCGCGCCTCGTGTCCAGGCGCGATTTTGATAGTGAATGACTACAACACAATCGAATACTCATCGGAGAATGGCAGAATCCAAACATTGGTGAATGCTGTCCTAAAGGCTGGTGGGCCCATCGACGCGGTTGGCAATCAAGGCCATGATGTGGGCAAGGTCTCTGCGAGCACGGTGCTGACCTACACCAACAACATCATCAGCGGAACCGGCCTGCCCGTGTACATCACGGAGATGGACGTCGGGGAGGCCGACGACAACACGCAACTCTCGAAGATATCGGCTGTCGTGACGGAGTTATGGAAGCTCGATCAGATGAAGGGCATGACCTACTGGGGCTACATTGTCGGAACCACGTGGAGAAGCAACACCGGGCTCATGACAAGCAGCGGCACGAAGCGTGCGGCGATGACTTGGCTGATGAGCTTCCTCGGCCGTTGAGCCATTCCGCAGGACTGTGGGAACTGCTACCCCAAGGAGCTAGTCTATACACTTCATGCGCACCCGCAGTTCCCACATGAAGTTGACGCTCGTTGTCCCGCCCACGCGGGAGCACCTGAGCGACACCGACTTGGCGCGGGCTCTGATCTCGGGTGCAGCGTGGGCCTTCGCCGAGACCTGGAACCGATTTTCTCCGCTTGTCTTCAACATGGCGGTCAGCGCCCTGGGTTCGCCAGCCGAGGCTGAAGACATCGTCCAGGAGGTCTTCTGCCGGCTCGTCCCGAAGGCCAAGACCCTGCGCCAACCGGAATGCCTCCGCAGTTTCATCGTCTCTTTTGCTATCCGCGTCCTGAAATGGGATTTGCGTCGGAGGCGCGTGCATGGCTGGCTGACCTTCGAACCTGCGGAAGCGTTGGCAGACGTGGTCAGAGTCTCTCTCGACGTCGAATCGCGGGACATGCTCCGGCGCTTCTACGCGCTCTTGTCTCGGCTCGGCGCACGCGAGCGCCTCGTGTATGCTCTGAGGCACATCGAATCGATGACGATCGAGGAGACAGCCCGGGCAATGGACCTGTCGTTGTCAACGGTGAAGCGGCTGCAGGAGCGGGCAACGGAACAGCTGTCCAAGTGGAGCGAAAGCGATTTCGAGCTGACCAGCCGGCTTCTGAGAAGGCGTGGATGGCATGATGCCTGAAGTCGGTGGAACACCCGATTCGTCTCCACTCGCTATCCTGACCGAGCTGGCCCGCGACGCGCGCAACCAGCTTCTCGTCTCCACCCCGACAGAGCTCGGAAACAAGTGGGAGCTGGTTTCGGCGCGTATTGCCGCGCGGAAAGCGCGTAGCAGGACCCTCGTTCGACTTTCCATGGCTGGTGCGCTTGCCATGGCGCTGGTAGCGGCGTGGGTACTTCCGCGTCCGGGTCGGCTCCCAGAAAATGCCACGGCGCGGGCGGCCCTCAGCTACCAAGTCGAAGGCGGAATCGTCGTGGACGGCGGCTACCTTCGCGAATCTGGCTCCGACGCGGTCAGGATGCGATTTGCAGAGGGTACGGAATTCGTGCTCAGCCCGGGAACCCGGGCTCGGCTGCGCTCGGTCTCAAACTCGGGTGCGCGCATCGCCATCGAGCATGGCACCGCATCCTTCCAGGTCACACCGCGAAGCCAGGCGATGTGGCAAGTCGACGTCGGACCCTTCCTCGTCACGGTGAAAGGAACCAGGTTCACGGTTTCGTGGGACGCGGTCATCGAACGATTCGATCTGAGACTCCGGCATGGCGAAGTGTCGGTGACTGGGCCGGTTTCCAGCGGAGAAATCTCCGTGAAGGCGGGTGAGCGATTGGTCGTCAATCTGCCCAAGAAGGAAACCGTGATCACTGAGGAAGACGAGGGAGAAAGCGCTGCCAGTCTCGGCTCCCCGTGGACGGATACCGCGGTCCCGGCTGAATCTCCTGCCGCTGAACGCCCCGCGCCGGTGGCAGGCCGGCCGACTGCCCGGAATCCAGCGTCCGCCGCCGAACGGAGGACCGTCGATGCCAAGTCTGGCGCGGGTCGAGGTTGGGTGGAAGCCGTGGCCGCGGGACAGTGGGACCATGTCCTCGCCGAGGTCGATCGCGCCGGCGTGAAACCAACCCTAGCGCACGCCTCCAGTGAGGATCTCTTGGCGTTGGCCGATGCGGCCCGCTATCGGCGGCGGGCCGGGCTGGCGCGTGCCGCTCTCCTCGCCGAACGCGACCGCTTCCCGGGATCCCCCTCGGCCCTGGACGCCGCGTTTCTCCTCGGCCGCCTCGAAGAATCGCGACACGGCGAGCGACAAGAAGAGATGGTCGAGGCGGTTCGGTGGTACGATACATACCTTACCGGAGCGCCTACAGGCACCTACGCTTCCGAGGCGCTGGGACGGAAGCTCATTGCGACGAAAGGACTTCGTGGGGCCGCTGCGGCCGAATCAATGGCCAGGGAATACCTGCGACGTTTCCCTGCCGGCCCCTATGCCGGTGCCGCACGGGAGCTGCTGCTTCATCCGTGACCGGTGCGTCGTGTGCCGGTTGGCAATCGACGTCGTCCTGCTGACGGTACTTTTCTGGGCTGCAGACGCTTCGGCGACGAGTGTGCTGCTCGTGCAGCCACGGAGTCCGTCGCCTGCCATGGCCGAAGCCATCGTACGTGTGCGCGGTGAGCTCATCTCTGAAGGCTTCCAAGTGGAGGTCATGGAGGGAGTGCAGGGCACGGAATCGCGCGGAGGGCTTGAGCAGTTGGCGGAAGCCCACAAGGCGGATGCGGTGGTCGCCGTCCTCGGCGATGAAGCCCCGGATTCGGTCGAGGTTTGGGTGGTCGACAAAGTGACCGAGAAGACCGTCGTCCGGCGAATACCCTTCAAACCGCAATCCGACCATGCACCCAAGACCTTCGCGATCCACACGCTCGAGCTTCTGCGCGCAAGCTTTCTGGAAATTGACCTCAGGCTTGGTGGTCGCCCTGGCGAAGCCAAGTCGGTCCCTCCGGAAATCGCACGATTCGTGGATAACGAAAAGCCAAGCAGTAGGGGAGGGCGCTTCGGCGTCGAGGTAGGTGGCGCAGCGGTCATCGGTTTCAGCGACGTCGGGCCAGCGATCCTCCCTGTCATGCGCCTGGGCTGGGCCATCAGACCGGCGCTGGTCGCCCAGGCGACGATGGCAGGGTACGGGTCACATCTCTCCGTGCAAAACGATATAGGCAGCGCCCAGGTCGCCGAAGAGTTTGCAGTGCTCGGGGCACGCTACCGCTTTCTTCTCGGTCGACGCCTACGACCCACCCTCTCGCTTTCGGCGGGTGCGCTTCACACCCGTGTCGAGGCCCAAGCCCAAGCCAATTCGGCCTACCAAGGCGGGGGTGCGGCCCTGTGGTCGTTTCTGCTCGATGGCGGCGCCGGCATGGGGGGCGCACTGGCCGAGCAATTCGAGATAACCTTGGCGGCCCATGTGCAAATCGCCAATCCGTACCCGGCCATCCGCTTTGCAAAATCGGTTGTGGCCACGTCCACCCGGCCGAGCCTTCTCTTCATTCTGACGATTGGGGCTTGGCTATGAAGCCTGCATTGCCAAAGGTCGCGCTCCTCATCGCGTTGGCGGGTTGTTCGCGTGGCAATCTCGACGTTATCGAACGGCTGCCACCCTTCGACGGCGGGGATCTCGAGTATGACGGTGGCACCTTGGCGCTCGATACAGGGATGGACGCCGGTTCACCTCCCAGTCTCGAAGACTTGCAGCGAGCGTACATCGACCTGCGCTTCGGAATGCTCATCCATTTCGGAATCCTCACCTACACCGGCAATTGGGCCGATGCCAATCTTCCCATCAATCAGTTCAATCCGACCAAGCTCGACGCGACTCAGTGGGCCAATGCCGCAGTAGCCGCAAAGATGAAATACGCCATCCTGACCGCCCGTCACATCGACGGATTCGCCTTGTGGAACACGGCAACCACCAACTTCAGCGTTGGCTCTATCAGCTGGCGCAGCGGCAAGGGCGATGTGGTACGGGAATTCGTCAATGCTTTTCGTGCCCGCGGGCTCAAGGTCGGGTTCTTGTATCCGATGTGGGACGCAACCCAAGGCATCGGCAACAGCGGCGTAGGCAACACCACCATTACGCGTCCTCAGATCGACTACATAAAGGCGCAGCTTACCGAGTTGTTGTCGAACTACGGCACCATCTCGTTTCTCCATTTCACGGGTTGGGCCTGGCAGATGGGCCACAACGCCGTGCCCTACCAGGAAATTCGCGAATTGGTGAAGTCCCTGCAGCCGACCTGTTTGGTTTATGACCAGACGCAGCTGATGAATCTGTGGGATGTGGACACGACACTCTACGAGGAATCCTGGGGCGTCACCCCGCCCGCCGACAACACGTTGCCCTCGACGCAGATGCAAAAGATCAATAGCAGCGGCGGGAACAACTGGTTCTGGGATACGGACATCGGCGGCCTCATGACCACGACCGATATCGTCCAGAACCACCTGCAGGTTCTCGAGGGACGCTGGACGAACTTTCTGCTCAATGTTCCGCCGAATCGCGACGGCCTCCTGGATGCATCGATGGTCAGCCTTTTGACCCAGGTCGGCTCGCTTTGGAGCCCCGACCTCTCGCGAAAACCTTTGCCGGCGCAAGGGCCGCAAATGGAGTACCCATACACGCCCGTGAGTGCCAGCGCCACGAGTGGAAATGCGGCCAACGCAATCGACGGCGTCGACACCTACAATGGCTATTCGCTATGGCAATCCTCGGGCCCCCTGCCGCAGTCGATCACCTTGGACCTCGGCGTCGAGCGCCCCGATGTTGGGATCCTCAACTACGTACCCGCCTACTCCGGCAGGGAATCACCAAGTACAGATGGTGCAATCACTTCCTACGCCATTATCACTGCCGGCAACGACAACAACTTCACGGTGGCGACGACTGGAACCTGGCCGTCGAGCACGGCGATGCAGACCGTCGTCTTTGGCCCGGTGGCGGCCCGCTACGTTCGGCTGGAAGCACGGGCGGCCACTGGGAATAGCGCAGCTGCCACCGAAATCACTGTCGGCGCGCAGCGCTGACCCAGCGCTTCGATGATGCGTGAGACGAGGCCCAAGCTCCGTCCTACGCTTTTCCAGTGGGTCGTGAGCCGATATGGGGACCAGCCGGAACTGTCAAAGCAAGGTGATTGGATGGAACCACTTCATGGTATGAGAATCCCACCGAAAACCTGCGGAGGCATGTCGTGACACGAAGCTCGCTGATCCATTGTCTTCTTTCCTTCGCTATCTCACTTGGCGCTATCGCATGTTCATCGAATGCCACCGCGCCCCAAAGTGGCACTGGCGGCCAAGGCTCAGGTGGTGTGACGTCAAGTGGCGGCAAGACCGGCAGCGGCGGTGCCAGCGCAAGCGGTACGGGTGGCACCACCCAAACAGGTGCTGGTGGCAGTTCGGCGACAGGCGGCAGCTCCGCAGCAGGTGGCAACTCCGCGACAGGCGGCAGTTCCATCGGCTCGAACGGAGGCGTGACCAGCACCGGCGGGTCTACTGGGAGAGGTGGAGCTACCAGCGCAACGGGCGGCTCCGGTGGAGGCACGACGGGGGGCGCCGGTGGAGGCGCAGGCTCGACGGGAACAGGCGGCACAGAACCAGCTTCGGGTGGGGCGTCGGGCGCAGACGCTGGCCGCGACGGAGCGGCGCCCGGCACCGGTGGCAGGGACAGTGGCGGATCCGGCGGACAGGGTGGTGGAACCGGGGGTCAACCGAACCCCGATGGCTCCATGGGTGGCAGTGGCGGTTCCACCACCTACAACCCCTGCAAGGCCAGTCCCTGCGTCATCCTGCCGCTGGGGGATTCCATCACCCATGGCTACGATTCGACCGACGACGCCGGCTACCGCTCGGCGCTCTTCTCGCTGGTCGTTGCGGCGAACCAGAATGTCACGTTCACCGGTTCGCTGAGCAATGGTCCAAGCACCGTGTCGGGTAAGACGTTTCCCAAGAATCACGAGGGTCACGACGGCATTACGGTTACTGGCATCACGGGCTACGTCCCGCCCAGCAAGGCGTTCATCGCGACGCCCCATATTGTGCTCTTGCACATCGGGACCAACGACATGACCAGCAATGCCGATCCAACGACCACCGCCAATCAGCTTGATACCTTGGTGACCAATCTGGTCGGGGCGGCGCCCGATGCCCTTATCGTGGTCGCGAAGATAGTACCGCTCGGCTACACCAGCACGACCTACAACAACTACATTGCCAAAATCCCGGGCGTTGTCAGCGCACATTCTGCCAAGAACGAGCACGTCATCATGGTCGACATGAGCACGCTGCCGACCTCCGATATCCGGGGCAGCGGCAACGTACACCCGACCGATCAAGGATACGCGGATATGGCGAACCTCTGGTACGGGGCCATCAAGGGCTACTTGCCGAACTGACTTCCGCTTGACGTGGGCGGGTAGCCCTTCCCGCGTTCTCTGCGCGCCAACACGCTCTCACGGCAGAGTATATTTCTTGAGCACCGGCCAGGAGACGCTGGCATTGCCAGGATCGTGACCGCCGCCCTGCTTCGTGCACAACGTGACCTGAATGCCGCCTGCGCAGGACGAATAGGTCGAGCAGCCGTTGCTGTCTTCGGCCGTCGGGGATCCCGTGCACTGATTGATCTCGGCCCACGTTTGGAAGGTTGCCTTCGCTCCGATGTTCGTCAACGCGCCAATCGACCCGCCGTCGTAGGGCACGGCGGTATCAGCGGTTCCGCGGAAGGTGAACACGGTGATCGGGCGGGCGGGCTTGCAGCCGGCCACGTTGTCCTTGACGAGATCGGCAGCAGCCGGTGAAGCCGCAGCAAAGACATCGGCCGCCTGGCAGGCGAGGACGTGGACCATGCCGCCGCCGAGCGAATAGCCGACCGCATACACCCGCTTGGGGTCGATGCAGGCCATCTTCTCCACGTCTTGCACCAGCGCCTTGGCAAACGCGACGTCGTCGGTGCTCGTGCAGCACGGCCCCAGGTTCCAGCCCGTTCCGTTGGTGCCGTTTGCGCCATCGGGATAGGCGGAAACTACGCCTTCGGGATCGATGACCGGTTTGTAGGGGTTCGATCCCGCTTCGCTGGTGCCATTGCCACCGAGACCATGGAAATCGACTACGAGTGGCGCCGGTTTGGTGCCGTCGTATTTGGTTGGAATGTGCAGGTAGTAGGTACGGCTGGTCGAGCCAACCAGGACGGTCTTCTCACCCTCGCTGGGTTTCGCCCCACCGGCGGGACAAGTTGCCGCTCCGCTGGTGCCCCCGCTGCCGGTCGCGCCCCCGCTCGCGCCCTCAGCGTCCACGGTGGCGCCGCCGCTGCCTGGGCTGCCAGTGGTGCCCCCGCTGGCAACGCCGCCTGCGCCCACAGTGGTGCCGCCGCTGCTTCCGGTCGAGCCCCCGAGCGTCGGCGAGCCGCCGGCCCCAGAAATGTTGCCCATACCGGTGCGGCCACCCGCTGCAGAAGCGCCCGTGCCATGGGTACCACCCGTGTCGGTGGCGGCGGTGTTTCCGCCCACCCCTGGGACGGTCGTGCCCCCCTGGCCTTGAGCTCCGCCGCTGCCCTTGGCCCCGCCCGAACTCGCCACACTGCCATTTCCGCCCGAGCCGCCGGAAACGGCCCCGCCCGTGGATTGGCCACCTCCCGTGCCAGCGCTGGCCGCAGTCGTGCCACCACTACCCGGACTACCACCCGCGTTGCTGGCCCCGTTGCCCGATTGGCCGCATGCAACCATGCCCCAAGCAGCAAGGACGACCAGCAAGGCCATCTCGGTCAACGTAAAGAGTTTCTTCATGCGCACGCTCCTCGGCGTTTCCGGACGCCACCGGCGAACGACAGCACTAGAAGGGGCTCAGGAAGGACCATACTTCCGCTGGCATCCAGCTGGTTGATTGCCCCGAATCGGTTGGCTGAAAGCCGTGGCCGCCGTCGTAGGAGCACCAGACCACCGGGAATGCCGTGGGGCAGCCCTTGTAGTTCGTGCAGATGTGGCCGCCCTTGGGCGCAGTGGGCAGGTTCTCGATGGTGCACCCATCGGCCGTGGCGAACCGATCGGTTTGGGTTGCCTGCGAATTGCCTGCGACATCCGAAAGGCCGAGCGAGCCGAGGTAGGCGACCGGCGAGCAGGTAGAGGGGATGGGGCTGACGCCGCCGCCCGAGTGGCCGACCACGGCGCGGTACACTCCCGGGCGTGAACAGGTGATAATCCAAGCCATGGCCCCACCCATGCTGAATCCCTCCATCATGACCCGCGAGGTGTCGATGCACAGCTCGCCTTCGACCTGCTTCAACACCGCATCGGCGTAGGCCAAGTCCGCGGTGGCATCCCAGGATCCGCTGACGGCGGCGAGGGTTATGAAAATCGTGGTGTTCTTCGAAAGGCTCCACAGCCCGAAGTTGTCCTTCCCGTTTTCCGAGAGGTCGCCACCGTACCCGTGTAGGCCCAGGTGAAGCCGATAGGGCGTATCGTTCTTGTAGTCGCTGGGCCAGCGCACGAGGAACTCGCGGCTTGTGCCGCCCACCGAGATGGTGTTGACGGGGGTGGCCGCACCGATGGTCGCGCTCTTCAGCGTGGAGGGCGTCTTGCCGCATCCGGCACTTGGCACGGCGTTCCCACTGCCACCATCGATACCGCTGCCACCACTCCCACCGGAGCCGAGACCGCCGGTGCCAGACCCACCGGCCGCGCTCCCACCACTGCCGAGACCACCGTCTTTGAAGCTTGAGCCACCAGTCGCGTTGGGGCCGCCCGTTCCCGTCGTGCCACCCGTCTCTCCGGCTCCGCCCGTCGACACCATGCCACCGCTTCCGCTCTTGCCGCCGGTTCCCTTGGTACCTCCTGTTCCGGCGGTGCCGCCCGTTCCCGTCGTGCCGCCCGTACCGCTCTTGCCCCCCGCACTGGTTACGCCTCCTGCGCCGACCGAGCCTCCCGAAGCCAGGGTTCCGCCTGAGGCCGTCGTCGTGCCCCCGCTCGTCGTCGTGCCGCCCGAGCCCGCCAGGCCTCCCGAACCGCCTGGGTGGGAGCCCCCGGTCCCTGTGCCGCCGCCAGAGCTATTCCCGCCGCAGCCGAACCCGAGTGCGAAGCAAACGGCCAATGTGCCAACGGACGGCCGTAGCCAACCTGGGCGATGGTTACAAGAAGAACTTGGGTGGTGGTTGTTTGATGACATGATGGCCTTTCCTGTGTTCGAACGCTGGTCAGCCTCCCGGCAGCAGCCGTCGAGATGGTCTGATGACGACGGGCAATGCGAACGGCTTTGACCACACAGTTTCCGCTGGGGGCTGCTTCGGTTCACATCGTCCTATTGTCACGAGTCAGACCGCTCCAGACGTGGTCGCGGCACAGGAAAGGGTTTCATTTTCCGTACCCCACAGCCAGAATGTTGGCATAGACGGCTTGGTCGGTTGCATCGGATGGCTGGCCCGCCGTCATGGCTCCTTCGAAGAAGGTCCCCCACGACGAATTGCTGTTGTCACCGCCGGTACCCAGGACCACGGCACCCTGCAACTGCCAGTTGCCGGGAGCTGTTCCGCTGTAGGCGGTCGTCAGCGTGGTCGTTGTCCCGTTCCCGACCTTGAGCACCCATTGTGGCGTGTTGCTCGAGGTGCCGGTCTTGAGAACGCCGAAGGCGTAAGGGATTCCCTTCATCGAAGGGTTTTGGGGGTTGGCTTGGCGCCCGCTACACGTCAGCTGGCCCGAGCCCGGCGTGCCACACGCTGAGCCTCCAGCCCAGACGCCCGCCTCGAAGTCACCCTCGAACCATGGCGCGCTTCCCGCACCTTGCCCCCAGTAGGAGGTTCCCAGGTTGAGTGCGGCCATGTCTCCGGTGGGTCCATTCCCATTGTTCGTTTCAGCGTTTCCAAAGTCGAAGCAGCACGCGTTGCCAGCATGCGCGCCATCGGCCAGCATATAAACTCCCTGGGCG
This sequence comes from uncultured delta proteobacterium, assembly GCA_963824555.1. Lineage (GTDB taxonomy): Bacteria > Myxococcota_A > Polyangia > Fen-1088 > Fen-1088 > Fen-1118. The sequence goes on from CAWGPW010000018.1 coordinate 108,549, forward strand.
GCGCTGCCCGTCGGCACGCCGGTGGTCTTGTCGTTCCTGTACCCATACCCTGACGGCGCCGAGCCGGAAGGCAAGCTCGGGGGGTTGGGGAAATAGACCGAGTACACCTTGTGGCCGCCGACTGTCAGCGAGTGGCTCGCGGGCACCTCGTAGTCGGGTCCAGGCTCATACGTGCCTGCCGGGGACTGGGTGAGATCGTTGCCCTTTCCCGACTGGTCGTAGAGCCGCGAGAAGGTGCACGTGTCAGTGCCACAGAACACGTCTTGAGCCGCTGAGTCGGCGAAGCCGTCGGCGGTGACCCCGATGTCTTGGGTCGTTCCACCGGTGGTGCCACCCACGGTGCCGGCCGGTTGATTACCTTTGAAGACGTTATTCGTTCCACCTTTCCTAACCTGGTACAGCGGCCCTTTGTAGGTGCTCAGAAGAAGTCTGACCGTGCTGAAGGCGGCTACGCACGGGGTGCTCGCCGTGGCGTACAGATCACACGGTCCCGTGGCGTTCGAGCTGGAGCCGCCCGATCCCGAATTGCCGCCTGATCCCAAGTTTCCGCCCAACCCCGAATTGCCGCCCGAACCGGTGGCACCGCCCGAGGGGCGGCCGCCACTGCCGGTTGCGCCACCCAGGCTGGTTGCGCCACCCGAGCTGCTCGTGCCGGCCGACCCGTTTGCTCCGCCCGAGCCGGTCGCACCGCCACTGCCGGCTGTGCCACCCGGGCTGGTTGTGCCACCTGAGCTGCTCGCACCGCCCGAGCCGCGGCCGCCACTGCTAGTCACGCCACCCGAGTCGGTCGCACCGCCGGAGCCGTTCACGCCGCCCGAGCCAGCCGCACCGCCTCCGCCTGGGGTACCGCCATTGGTGCTGGCTCCTCCTTGACCGGCGGCTCCTCCTGTTCCTGAGGAACACCCGGGAAACCCGAGAAAAAGTGGGAGAGCGACCAGATAGAATCGTCCTACGCGCATGTAAACCTCCAAGGTAGGGCCATCGTGCGTTGCATGGAGCAGGCTGCGCACTTCTCGTCGGACACCGACGCCGATGCTCGCGCGCCGAACCTGCGCACCGCTACTCCGCGAAACCACTTCATCGCCGGTGCAGTGGCGCGAACGTCTCGATTCCGTCTTGTCGATGTCGAGGACGTTGTCGTTCTCCGTAATGTATGCGCTCCCCTCGTCGTTGTGCAGACCGTAGGTGGGCCCTGACGAGTTGTTCGGAATCCCTTTGACGTAGTTCTGGTTGATGTTGGTTCCTGGTTGATGTTGGTTCCTGTTTCCTGCCCGATGGTGTAGACCGCGCCAATGTCGTGCAATCGGGTCATCATGTTGTTGAACCGATTGACGTCTTGAACATTTCAGGGGCAGGCCGCGGCCCGCCCCTCATCCGCGAAGTGAATTCCCGGACTTCACCCCACCTGCGGCCGAGCCCTCGGCTCGGCTTCTGATGACCTGTCCAATGTATGGACAGGTCATCGGTGGATGCGTCCGGCCTGGCCGCCACGCAGACTTCGGAGCCTCGCAGATGGTGTCGATGCTGACCTCAGTCGCCGAGCTGGGAAGCCAGAGGGCTCGGCCCACGAAGGTCGTGGTTGCCACCAATCCCAGGTCGGGCGGCAGCACAGCGTACCCAGCCGGAACCGCAGTACGCTAAGCAGGCGCACGCGGTCGGCGTCGGTCGGTTGAAGAGCACGCCGGCCGGCACGGACCAGAGCTTGACCTCTTGTACTCAAGGTTGACATGGTCACCGATTCTCCTCGTCTTGCTTCCCATGCCTGGCGAGCGCCTCTTCGAAGGCCCGCCTTTTCGCTCGGCCATGTCGAGAGGCGACGGAGACGGCACCCAGGTGTCCGGCCGACGACCACACGAGGTCAAGGTATTGCTCGTGGATAGCCTGGAAGAGAGGGGCAGGGGAAGCCGCGCTCGGCGGGATGCCGGTCGTATCGGTCATTGCTTTGCCTCCCAGCATCATAATCCTCGAATCCAGTCGTAGCAGTAGTGGCAGCCCGTTCCGCTTTCCGTGACAGAATCCACTCCTGGCGACCTGCGTCGCGTGCGCGCGTCAGGGGAAGACTCGGTCCTTGGCCACTTAGCGACTGGCCGCGGCCTTTTCGGCTGCTCGCAGGCCGAGGTCGGTACCGGCGGCCAGGGTGGCGATGCGGGTCCAGACCTCGCGTGCCTCGTCGGCGCGGCCTAGACCGGACAGGGCCAGGGCGCGGTTGGTGAGCACGGCGGTGTCCTCGGGGGCGAGTGCCAGGGCGCGCTCGAGGAGGGGCAGGGCCTGGTCGAAGCGACCGGACGAGACGTCCAAAGAGCCGATCCAGGCTGAGGCGGAGAGCTCGTGCTCGCGCGGGAGGCAGCCGGGCGGCGCGCCGAGGGCCCTTCCGTAGGCGGCCACGGCGCGGTCGCTCTGGCCGTTGTCGAGATCGAAATAGAGGTCGCCCAGGCGGACTTGCCACTCGCACGCGGAGACGGGCGAGAGCGGGGGCGGCACGGGGATCGGACGGGTTCTGGCCCCGTCTTCGACCGTAAAGTCGAAGGTCGCCGGAATCTCGTAGGTCGCGATGAGCGTCCTCCAGCGCGGCAGCCGTCGCACGAACACCCGGCTGTCCTTGGCGCGGAAGACCAGCGCCCAGCGCCGGGGATCCCAATAGGCCACCCGGCGGTTGATGCCGGCGTAGTCGAGCAGGGCGCTCTCCACGCCGAGCGCCTCCATGGCCCGGCTCCATTCCTCGCGCGAGATATCCATGCGACCGAGCAAGCGATGGAACGAAACGGGGTAGGCGGGCAGGCGTGGATCCACGAATACCCGGTAGCGGGGATAGCCTTGCCACAGAAGGTAGGCTCCCGTCTCGAAATCGTTGTACATGCGCTCGCGCAGCCCGTGCTGCTCCACGAAGCGGATGGCATCGAGGGGCAGGGCGCTTTCGTCGAGGCCGAGGGTCAGAAACCGTCCACCCCGCGCCGCTTCGGCAAGACGAGGCCAGAGGGCCGCAGCGACGAGGATGGCGACGAGAGAGGCTCGCAGCGGTCGGGCCTGGGCCTGCTCGAATCGCTCGGCCAGCGTCGAGAGAGACGGCGCCGCGACCACGGCCAGAACCAAGACGGCGTCGGCGCTGAAGCGAACGTGCCAGGCCCCGAGCGCGAGCAGGCCGAGCACGGGCAAGCGCCACGACCAAGTCTGCCGACGCGCGAGCATGAGCAGCAGCAGCGCGCCCGACGCAAAGAGGATGGAGGGGGCATCCGAGCGCCAGGTCAGGCTGCGGAACTCGTCGACGGGATGCAGGTCGAAGATGCCGACATGGAAGGCGAGGTAGCGGACGATTCCCGTCCCGACCGGGGTGGCGACAAGCGCGAGCAAGGACAGGAGCGCAAGAACGAAGAAGCGCAGGCATACGCGCGCCCTGGCCTGGTCAAGACAAGCGCCGGCGCCCGCCAGCAGAAGCAACACCGCCGCGAGAAAGGCGCCCGCGTGAAGGTTTGCCCACAGCGCGACGAGCGGGATCAGCAGCCAGCCGCGGCGGCTACCTGTTTCGATGGACGGCAGGAAGGCGAGCACCACCACGTCGCCAAGAAGCGAGAAAACATGCGGCCGTTCGACCAATCGCTCGCGTATGCACAGAAAGGCGAACGCCAACGTCACCACCGCGGCGATGGCCGAGGCGCCCTGGCGGCGGCAGACCCGGTACGCAACGGCCGCGCCGAGCAGGACCACCACCGTCTTGCCGATGACCACCACGGGAAAACCTCCGAACCGGTAGAGCAAGGCCGCCCCGGTGTCGAAGAGCCAGGCGCTGTCGAGGTAGGGCGCGTCCGGATAGGTGAAGGAAAAGAGATTGTGATGGACGAGCGCACCGGTGTGCAGAAAGTGCTCGCCACTGGCCAGGCGAAAGAACAGATCGGTCTCTTGCACGGGGCCGAGGCACAGCCCGGCCACGAACAGGAGCAGCCCAGCGAGGGCCATCGGTGCGCTACTTGAGGGACTTGGACAGGGCGATGGCTTGGCTCTTGGTGCACACCTTGGTCGAGGCGGCCACGCTGACGAAGTATCCGCGGCCGGGCAGGTAGAGCCCCGTGCTGGCATTGACCTGGGCCATCGCCTTGGGGGTCTTCGCCTTGTCGGTCACCCAAACCTTGCCGACCTTCTTGAAGCTCATGAACGGGTCGGTGGGCTTTTCGGGGACGTCTTTCACGATCTGCATGTACACCTGCACCATGGTGTCGTCCGCGTTCTCGCCGGCAACCTTGAAGTAGTACTTGCAGGTGTCCTGCTTTTCCGCCGCCTCTCCGAGGTACGTGGCGTCCGATTCGCCACACGCCGAATAGATGGCTTCCTTGGTGAGGTGCAGCGCGAGATCGGGATTGCAACACTTGCCGGCGCCGTAGGTCTTGCAGTTACCGGCGGGCGGCGACGCGGGGGCGCCCGCCGCGGGCGGGGCGGCGAACGTCGCAGTCTGATGGAGCAGCACCGGGACGGCGAGGGCGGCGGCGAAAACCGAGCTTGCGAGAATGATGCGAATGGGCTTCATGGGTCGTTATCCTAGCACCACCCAAGCCGGAGGGAACAAGCCGATCCGCCCTCCCCAACGATCTGCTTGGCTACTTGGCGCCCCGGTTGACCATCAGGTCCAGGTCTTCGCGCAGGCTCTGCAGATCCTCCTCGTGCTCGACCTCTTGCTCCAGGATGGTGAGCGCCATGTTGTAGGTCACCATATCCTTGTCCTTGGTAGCGTCCATGAGGCTCTTGTAGGTGGAGATCGCGCATTGTTCGCCGGCGATGTTCTGGTCGAGCAGGACCGCCACATAGGGATCCGAGGGCGCGTCGTACTTGCACGGGCTGATGTCGAACCAGTCCTTGGGCGACAGCACGGGGGTTCCACCAAGCTGGATGATGCGGTTCGAAACCAGGGTGGCATGACCGAGCTCCTCGGTGGCGTGCAGGGTGAGCTCGGCCGCCACCGCGTCCTTCATCGGACCCTTGATGACCTTGGCCCCGAGCCAGTACTGGTAGTAGGCCAGCCACTCGCTGGCATAGGCTTGGTTGAGCAGCTTGAGCAGCTGGTTGATGTCGATACCGATGATTTCGCGTGCCCGAGTTCCCATGTCTTGTGTTCCTTTCTATCCGCCGTACAGCTTTTCCAAGAATGCGTGCATCTCTTCGCGGTGGCCGGTGAGAAAGACGCGGCCGACTTGCGCCGCCAGACGTGCCAACGGCGGGCCTGACTTGGCGATTCGTTCCAGGTGATCCTTGGCTTCCTTGCTCTTCGCCGCTCCCATGGCGGCGAGCTTTGCATCTTGCTTGGCGTCTTGTGGTTGCGAAGCTTGAAGCACGAGTGCCTCCAAGGCAACCATGCGGCGCACGCTGTCGGCTTCCGAGCCTTCGAGAATGGCGGCAACCTCGGCGGGCGAGCGTTCGGCGGCCCACACGGCACCCAGGCCACGCACGGCGGCGGAACGAACGTCGTAGGCGGGATCGACAAGCGCCCGTTCCAGCAGGGGAGTGGCCGACTTGGGATCGCGTTGGGCGATGCGTCCGATGGCTTCGGCTGCGGCGGCGCGTACCGATTCGCCGCGCTGGCGTAGCACCAACCCCAGCATGGCGGTGGCGGATTCGGAGGCGCCGGCAACCTCGCCGAGGGCGATGGCGCCGGCCCTGCGGGTGGCGGGATCTCCGGAGCGCAACATGGTTTCGAACATGGGCAGGACCTTGGCCGCGCCCGCGCCCGACGACGTGGAGAGGGCGCGCACCGCCTCCGCGCGCACGAAGGCGTCGCGATCCTCGGCGCCGGCTTGCAGGATGTCGAGCACCATGGGCTCCATCGCGGCGGCGGCCTTCACGGCTTCGAGACGCATGCTTTCGTCCGCGTCGCGCGCGGCCTGGCGCAGGACCGCGGTCACGTTCAGCCGGGCCGCCACGCGCAGGGCGAGTTGGCGCTCTTCCAGATCGCCTTGACCGAAGAAGGATGACAGCCTCTTCTCCAGGTCGGGCAGGTGCTTGCCGACGGGAACACGGGCCTTGCCACACGCGATGAGGGCTTCGGCGGCGGACATGCGCACCGAGCGTTCGTGATCCTCCAGCAAACCGATGAGCGGGGCCAGGACGATGTCGCGGGCCTCGCCGGCCAGGGCTCCGAGCGAGGAGGAGGCGGCGGCGCGCACGGTCGGCTCGTCCGAGGCGGCAAGTTGCACGGCCATGCGCGCGGCGCCCTTGGGATCGCCCTCGGTCAAGCTGCCGAGGCACGCCGCCGCTTCGGTGCGCACCTCGCGATTGTCGTCGCGCGAGGCGATGCGCAGGTAGGGCGACGCCGCCACGGGCGCCTTCTTGGCCATTTCGCAGAAAGCGCGGGCGGCGGCAACCCGCGTCGGGATCTCGCTTTGCTTGAGCGCCCTGGCCAGCGGCGGAAGAGCCGCCGCGGGGCGCGTCTGCCCGATCTGCCCCAGGGCCTCGACGATGGCCTTGCGCGTGGCCGGCCGCACCTTGACCATGGCATGTCCCAGATCCTCGGCGACGAGCGCGGCTTGCGAGGCCGCCAGGCGAATCGACGATTCGATGGCCGCCTTCGCAACCTCCGGATTGGGGTCGAGCAGCGCTCTGCGCACAAGCTCGGGTCCCTCCCGCTTGAGGTAACCGAAGGCGCGCGCGGCTTCGGCGCGCACATCGGGCGACTGATCGTAAAGAAAGCCCTTGAGCGGCTTGCTGGCGGAATCGGGCTGCTTGATGGCCACCACGCCCCACAGGGCCGCAGCCGTCACGCGACCGGTGGGTGGACCCTTGGTCGCGGATGTGGCCAGTGTCTCCACCTCGGCCGGATCGATGAGGCGGGCGTACACGGGCAGCGCGGCCGTGCGCAGGCGTGGCGGCGCGTCCGGGGCCACGGCCTTCTCCAGCACGGCGCGAAGCGATGCCTGCGCCTCGCCGTTCTTGCGCAAGTAGGACAGGGCCGAGATGCGGGCCTCCTCGGGCGCCCGCTCGTCGGCCGCGATCTCGGCCAGGGCGGACATCGCCTCGCGCGGAACGGCGGCGGCGATGCGATCGAGCAAGGCCAAGGCGGTGCGGCGCGACTGGCTGTCGGAGCTGCCCAGGCCTTGGCGAACGGCATCGGTGGCGGCCTTGGGGGCGCGCGCCGCCAGATCCATTACGCCTTTCTCGGCCAGACGTCGGAACGAGGGATCCTTGTCGGCGAGAGCGATGGCGAGAATGCTCGCGGCCGTGGGTCCGTCGAGGCTGGCGCATTCGTGCAGGACCGTGCTGCGCACCGCGAACGAGTTGTCGGCCAAGGCCGTGCGCAAGATGGCGGCGTGGGTGCCCTTGCCCTGGCGGCGATCGATGGCCGCCGCGACCTCGACGCCGCGGCGGCGTACATCCGCGGATTGATCGTTAAGCGCGGCGGCGAGGATCTCGTCCTCGCCGGCGCCGCCGGTCCCGACGACGGCTAGGGCTTCCAGTGCCTCGCGGCGCAGCGTCGGATCCACGAAGGCCTGCTTGAGCGACACGATGCCCGAGGGATCGCCGAGCAAGACCAACGAGATGCCGCGCGGGACTGGGCCAAGCCCGTCGAGCACCGTGCGCAGCCAGGTGGGGATCGGCGTGCCGCGGTTCTTGTCGAGGGTGCCTGAGGCACGGCCCGAGGTGATGCGCCGATGCAGATCGGTCGCCACGCCGGTCGAGGCAAAGCCGGTGTCGGCCAGGATGGCGCCGAAGTGCGGGTGGGCGGGAATGAAATTGAGGAAGGACAGGCTGCTGCGGCCACGGCGAACGACCACACGGCTCGACGGCGAATCCGTGGGGGGATCGAATGCCAGGGTGTACGAGGTGCGCAGCTCGAAGACCAACCCGAAGAGAACCACGAGCAGGGTCACGAGGACGAGTCCGGCGCGAAGGACCACGCGGCGTATGCTGCGGCGGAGGACGGTCGACTCCTCGCTCGAGAGATCCTTGGCCGTGTGGGCGCGCACCCTGCGGATCTCGAGCAGGGTCAGAGCGGTGCCGGTAAGGATGCGCCGGCGCAAGGTGCGCCGCGATTCCTGCACGTGTGCGGTGGCGATGGCGGCGTGCTCGCGGATGCGAGGGACGAGGCAGGAGTGGGCCAAGGATAGGCGGCCTTCGCCCTGGCCGGAGGTGTCGCGCAGGATCCCGCGTGCGGTCAGCACGTCCACCGCCTTTTCCACGGCCCCCTCGGCGATCTTGCTGTGCGAGGCGAATTCCCCGACGGTCGGCCTTTCCTTGTCCGCGCAGGCCAGCAGCAGTCGCATGGCCACGGTCTCGCCAGCTTCCACGATGGCGCGATGGAGGAAGGTGTACAAGATGGTGCTGGCGCCGCCAGCGCGCTCGTAGCGGCGCAACGAGGTCATGCGCTGCTCGACCGCGGTCGTGGCCACGATTTGCAGATCCGCGGGTAGACAAGGTCCTGGTCGGCATAGGTCCGCGGCCATGAGGTCGGCCAGTCCCGCCTCGAAGAAGGTGCCCGTGTTGAGCGCAGTCTGTTCGAGGATCTCCGCGGCCTGGGTTTCGCCCAGTCGGCCAAGCTCCATCCACGCCCCCGCGGCGGGGGAGATGGCTGCGCTGTCGTGCAGGCGCTCCAGGCGATGGAAGAACGCGCCGTCGATGCACAGAAGCAGGCGCAGCCGGCTACCGGCGCCGGCCATGGCCACCTTGAGGAGGGTAGAGAGCGTGGGCAACGCTGCCGCCGAGGCCGCGTCCGCGCCGTCTCCGAGGAGCTCTTCCAGGTGGTCGAGCACGAACAGGGTGCCGCCCGGCGAGGCGCGCGCCACGCTGATCAGGTAGTCGGACGCGCTTTCACCGGGGGTGGGCGGCTCGCCGCGCACGCGCCCGAGCGCCTGCCACAATTCCTGATCGAAATTGGCGTAGCTGCCGAGGTAGACGGCGGCCACGTTGCGCTGGGAAAGCAGGGGCAGCAGGCCTGCGCGCAGGAGCGAGGTCTTGCCCACGCCGGGCTCGCCACACAGGGCGGCCACGCGCGCGGCATCCTTGGTGATGAGCTGGAGCAGGGCCTGGGTCTCTTCCGCGCGACCGAAGAAGAGGCTGGCGCTGCTTTCATCGTATGAGGCGAGCCCCCGGAAGGGCCCCAGGGCGGGATTACCAGACGAGGACATTGGCAGCAGAATAGCCGCCTCTGGGCCGGACTGGGCAGGAAAGTTTGCAACCGCAGAGCGCACAGGGGACGGGGAGAGAGGGCACGACGAGGGATGGAAAGGTCCCTCTGTGCTCCCTGCTAGACGTCGCTGGCAAAATCGGACTCGACCACGGCCGGGTCGTTGTCATAGTCCGAAATGACGACTTCGCGCATGGTCGCGTCGGTCGAGGAGGGCGGGAAGAAACCGTCCACCAGGTCGGCGATCTCATCGTGCGAGGTACCGCGCTTTACGGTCGCCAGCGCGTATACCACGTTGCCGTCGTCGACCACCGAGAGAAAGCCGACGCGGCGGCCATCTTCGACCGCCCACAAATCCCAGACTTCCGACGACTTGGTGCGCGTGGTGCGCGTGGCGTAGAAGGTGCGGGGCTCGTGGCGGGTAATGGGCGTAATCTTGGGATCGCGAGGCATGGGGCGGGAAAGGTAGCATGATCGGGGGCCAGATGCGGAGGATCGGAGAATCCCCCGAAGCCGGCTATTTCGGTGGCCCCTCACCCTGTCCCTCTCCCCGGCTGATGTCGGGGCGAGGGAACCTGCCTGTTGGATCCTGGACTCGTCCGAACGCCCCCTCGCCCCGCGCAGCGAAGTGAAGCGGGGAGAGGGTAATAGCGGCGACGTCGACCGTACTACCGCCAGGGCGCGGGGAGGATGGGGGGGCGCTCCAGGGCGCGGCGGGTACGCTGCAGCTCGATTTCGCTGATGAGCACCGCGGGTGCCACGGTCGATACCGGGATGTAGCCCGATTCCGCGCCGCAATAGCCGTTGAATACCGCGCTTTCGTCCGAGGCGGCGACGACGCGATTGAGCGACCCGATGGGGGTGCCCACGAATTCCACGCCACGCACCAGGGTTTCCTCGCCGGTCTTGGCGTCGACCCGATACACGATGCGCGGCATGCCCTTGAAGGCCTGGAAATCGTAGGTTGTGGTGTTGGTCTGGCCGCCGCTGATGTCGGCGATGATGAGGCCGAAGGCCTTCTTCTGCCGGCGGATTTCCTCGAGCAGCATTTCCTTGAGCTTGGCGAAGGAAACGACCTTGTCCGAGCGGACGATGGTGCTGGCCATGCGGCCGATGGGATCCAGGGTGCCTTCGGCGCGGCCGTGGCCGTTCGATTCGAGCGACCCTTTCACGGGCGTACGGCTCTTGAGGTAGTTGCGCAAGATTCCGTGATCCACCAGGGTCACCGGTCGCGCGATCACACCTTCGTCGTCGTAGCGGTAGAACCCGTTGAGCGACACGTCGCCGACCTTGCGGAGCGTGGGATCGTCGAACACGCTGAGAAAGGCGGGGAGGACGGGCTTGCCGATCTGTCCCTTGAAGGTGGCGCCTTCCTTGTTGTCGTTCTGGCGCTCGCCTTCCAGACGGTGGCCGAGCGCCTCGTGGAAGAACACACCGGCGGCCTCGGGCAGGAGGATGGCGGGGCCGTTGAAGGGATCGAGCATGGGGGCCGCGCACAGGCGTTTGATCTCGTCGGCAAGCTGGGCCGCCGTGACCTTCAGCTCGGCCTCGTCGGGGAGCTCGGCCTCGCTGGAGCCGTAGAAGCTCTTGAAGTGGTTGATGAGCAGGCCGTCCTTGGCCCGCGCCGAGGCGAGGAGCTGGAGGGAGTAGATCAGGCGCTCGTTGACAAGCTCGGTGCCTTCGGTGGTGACGATATAGCGGGTCTGATGGTCGACCGACATCTTGACCTGCGAGTCGAAGATGTCGGGATAGCGCTTGAACAGGGCCGACACGCGGCGCAGCCGGTCCTCCCACTGCGCGCGGTCCAGTTTCAGGGTGATCGGCGGATCCACGGCTCGCGCGGCCTTTTCGCGCGAGAAACTGGGCATCTTCTCGTCTTCGACCATCTGGGTGACGCGCGTGCCGCGCTTCTTGTGCAGAGCCGCCAAGGCATCCTTGTAGCGTGCGTCGGTTTGCAGCCACAGGGTCGCGCGGATGGCGTCCACATTGTCGTCGATGGGCGCGAACGTCGGAGGTTGGTAGCGGTCGAAATCGTCGAGATCGAAACTCTTTTCGGCCGAATCGTTGGCGGTGTTGTCGAACTGGTAGCTGCCCACGCGCACCTCGACCGAGGCCTGGCGAACGTTCTGGTAGCTGTCCTCAACCATGGCACCGAAGCGTGCGCTAAGGTCGTAGTCGTCGTACTCGCGGACGAGGTAGCGGATGAAGTACGGAGCGTCCTCGCCGGGCATGCGCAGCTTTTGCTTGGAACGGCCGAGCTCGTCCTCGAGCGCGCCCAGGACGACCAGACGATGGTCCTTCTTGGGAGAAATCGTGCTGGGCTTGGCCGCGGCGCTTGCCACGTGACCGCCGAGAATCAAGAAGAGGGGAAGAAGAGCCTTGAGAGGTGATGCCATGATGACCCGAGCAGTCTGACCGTTTCTGATTGGCAAAGAAAGCGCTATGGTTGCAAACCATGGCGACGATCAACACGAACTATCAGAAGCTGCAGGCCGGCTATTTGTTCCCGGAAATCGGCAAGCGCGTGCGCAATTTCGCGGCGGCCAATCCGTCCGCGCGCATCATTCGCCTGGGTATCGGCGACGTGGTGTTGCCTCTGCCCGCGCCCATCATCGACGCCATGAAGGCCGGCGTGGAGGAGATGGCGCGCAAGGAAACCTTCCAGGGCTACGGGCCCGAGCAGGGGCTATGCGTTCTTGCGCGAGGCGATTGCCGCCCACTTCCACCGCCAGGGCGCAGAGGTCGCGGCCGACGAGGTTTTCGTCTCGGACGGCTCGAAGTGCGACACCGCCAACATCCAGGAGATCTTCGCTATCGACAACGTTGTCGCGGTGACCGATCCGGTGTACCCGGTGTACGTGGACACCAACGTCATGGCCGGTCGCACCGGCGCTCGCCGACGCAGACGGCCGCTACGCCAAGCTGGTCTATCTGCCCACCACCGCCGAGAACGGCTTCGAGCCCGCCCTGCCGAGTGGGCACGTGGATCTCATCTACCTGTGCTCGCCCAACAACCCGACCGGCGCGGTCATGTCGCGCGCCTCGCTCGAGCGCTGGGTCGAATACGCCAATCGCGAGGGCGCCGTCATTCTATTCGACGCCGCCTACGAGGCCTTCATCCGCGAGCCCGGCCTGGTGCACAGCATCTTCGAAATCCCCGGCGCGCGCAACGTGGCGATCGAGTTTCGCAGCTTTTCCAAGACCGCGGGATTCACCGGCACGCGCTGCGCGTTCACCGTCATCCCGAAAGAGCTGTGCGCGCGCGACGGCTCCGGCGAGGCCGTGCCGATCCACGGCCTGTGGAACCGCCGCCACACCACCAAGTTCAACGGCGTCAGCTACCCCGTGCAAAAAGCCGCCGCCGCCGTCTTCAGCCCGGAGGGCAGCCAAGCCGTGCAGGCCAACATCGACTATTACATGGAAAACGCGCGCATCATCCGCGAAGGTCTCGGCAAGGCCGGTTACCGCGTCTTCGGTGGAGTCAACGGCCCCTACATCTGGCTGCGCGTGCCCGAGGGGCTGACCTCGTGGCAGTTCTTCGACCGCTTGCTCGGCGAAGCCAACGTCGTCGGCACCCCAGGCTCGGGCTTCGGCAGTTGCGGCGAGGGCTACTTCCGCCTGTCCGCGTTCGGCTTCAGGGAGAACGTCGAGGAGGCGGTGGAGCGGATTCGCACGAAGGTGAAGGTGCCACGCTGAAGCCTCTCCCTGCCTCGCTGAAAGGGGCGAGGTGGTCGTTCGGACGAGCCACCAGATCGCTTGCTCGCGGAGAGATCCAACAGGCAAGTCCCCTCGCCCCGGCGTCAGCCGGGGAGAGGGACAGGGAGAGGGACATGGAGAGGGGCTATCACTCGCCCGGCGGGCCACCGACCTCGGTGTGCAAGTGCGAACGGAGCACGACGGTGCCGTGGTCGCTGCCCGTATCATCACCGGGCGCCAACGGCCCAATCGGAGTGCTGTCGTCTTTCGCGGCCGGGATAGGGGATACAGACGGGTGGGTGGATACCCGGACAGCTGTTGAAGTACGAGGGGATGTCGTACGCAGCTGGGTTATGCTAGGGCCATGCTCTCCAGGCCTGCACGCGCGCTTTCGGGGCTCGGGTACGCGATGATGGTTGCGGCGCTCGGGGTGGGCCTGCTCGTCTCGATCGGGTGCAAGGGGGGCACTGAAGGCACCGCCCTTGACGGCGCCTCCCCCGATCCGGGATCGTGCGATCCGGATCCGCTGCGCACGAGTCTCGCCCCCTTGTGGAACGGTCTCTCGGTGGACATCGACGACTGCCCCATCGTCGCGCTGACGGCCAAGTACCACGAGCCCGACGCCATGATCTTCAAGTCGATCATCTACGTCGAGTCGCGCTTCCAGTACGATGCGGTCGGGTGCACTGGCAATGGGGCATGTTGCCCGGCGCGCGGCTGGACCGCGGCCGAGTGTGCCTGCCTGGGTGCGATGCAGACCGGGCCTTGGTGCGACTCCTCGAACCTGCCCGTCGGGTGTACCGGGAGCGGACTCGGTTTGCTCCCGAACGGGCACGTGGACATGGAGACGACCCCCGATACCGGGAACTGGGCCAACTCGGTATTCAACCCCTCGGTCAACATCGAGCTCGGCATCGCCGGCATCGCGTGCAACCGCGCGCAGGCAAAGGCTGCCTTTCCGGGCTGCACCGAGGATCAGTACACGATGATGGCCATCGGCAATTACAACTCCTACGGCAGCACGAAGGGCTGCACGGTCTACACCTTCGATTACGACGCCACGGTGGTCGACGCGTACGACACCTACTCGACCGCTGCGGGCTGGCCGGCCCACCCCTACGTGACCCATTAGACGCCGTCGGGTCAGGGGAACCAGCGCTTGATGCGACGGCTGCGACGGCTCCCTCTGGTTGACTTGCATGCCATTTCTGCTCATGCTGCGACAACTTCTCAGATTGCGAAGCGACGGGGAAATTCAAGATGAGGTCAAAACTATGCGTTGCCTAGGGATGTTGTTGGTGATGCCCGTGATTCTGGTGTCGTTGCCCAGGCCCGCCTCCGCGGCCAGCAGACAAGCCAAGGAGCGCACGGCCAAGAAAGCCTGCCTGGCCGGTGACCCGGCCAAAGGCGTGGACATCCTGGCCGAGCTGTATGTCGACACGAATGACATCACCTATATCTTCAACCAGGGGCGCTGCTTCGAGCAGAACCGCAAATACGAGGATGCCATCGCCCGTTTTCGCGAATACCTGGTCAAGGGGGAGAAGCTCACGCCTGAAGAAAAGGCCGTGGCGCAAAAGCGCATCGAAGCCTGCGAATCGTATCTCCCCAAGAGCGAGCCTCCCCCTACCGTCGTTTCGCCGCCTCCTGCCGTCGTTTCGACCCCCGTCGCGCAGGCGCAGCCAGTCCAAGCCGCCGGTTCGCCCGAGGCTGTAGCCGTTGCCCAGCGACCCCAGCAATCCGACGGCAAGGCGGGCTCGGGACTGCGAATCGCCGGCATCACCGTGGCCTCCGTGGGTGCCGCCGCGTTGCTCACCGGCGTGATCTTGAACCTCAAGGTCAACAGCATGGCGAGCGATCTCCAGAAACCGGACAACTTCAACCGCGACACCGATACCTCCCGCAAGAACTACAAGACCCTCGGCTGGGTCAGCTACGGCGTGGGCGTGGCCGGCCTGGCTGGTGGGTCGTTGCTCTACTACCTAGGTTGGCATTCCGGCCGAGATTCAGGGGCCAGCGTTGCCCTGGTACCAGCCGTTGCGCCAGGCATGACAGGTGCCGCGCTGACAGGAGCCTTCTAATGTCTTTTTCGTGTTCTTCCTCACCCGCGTCCGGCGGCCGACATCGCCTCGGGCTGGTCCTGGCAGCCTTGTTTTCCACTCTTGCCTCCGGATGCTTCAACGACCCGAAGATCGACCCCACCCAAACCCGCCCCTGCAAAGACGACAAGAGCTGCCCGTGGGGCTCCGTATGCGGAACGAACGGGATTTGCTGTGAGTCAACGGACGGCAAGACCTGCAAAGTTCCGCCCCCTTCCGGTGGTCTCGATGCGACTGCAATCGATAGCAACCCGGTCGACGTTGCCTACGACGTCTCGATTCGAGAAACCGGCACCGGGGGAGCACCGGGTTTGGACGGCAGCATCGATACGGGTACTGGGGGGATGCCAGGAACCGGCGGAACAGGTGTCATCGATGCACCCGGCGCCGACACCGTCGACGCACCGCTAACTGGAACTGGGGGAATTCTTGGCACCGGAGGCGCCGGTGGAACCGGCGGAACGACGGGCTCAGGCGGCATTGGCGGGTTTGCTGGAGGCGCGCCTGGTGGCGGCGGCGGTTGGCCGGAGGGATCGCGCCAGGGCGGCGCCGTGGCCACAGGCGGCGTGGTGGGTACTGGCGGCATCACGGGCACGGGCGGCGCTACTACCTGCCAGCCGAAAGCGCGAGACTGCACGTCGACCCTGGATAACGACTGCAACGGCACGCCCGACAACCAAGAGACCGCCTACTGCGCATGCACCGTGGGCCAGGTTCGCACGTGCCAAGAGCACCCCGGCTACGACGGGACGGGAATATGTAAGGCCGGCAGTCAGACCTGCGCGGCCAGCAGCGACAAGACGACTAGTAATTGGGGCGCCTGTAGCGGTTCCGTTGGTCCAGGTACACGCAACTGTACATCGTCCGTGGACAATGACTGCAACGGGACGCCCGATAGCCAGGAAACGACCTATTGCCAGTGCAGCGCGGAAAGACTCAGTCATGCCTTCCAGCGGGCATGTGCACGGCCGGCAGCCATACTTGCGCGGCCAGCAGCGACAACACCACCACCGGTTGGGGCCCTTGTACCGGATACACCGGACCTATCACTCAGTATACGGACTCTGATGCTCGACGGCTACGGCAATCCCGCGGCGTCCTGCCCAAGTTTGTCCAGGAACGTCGGGATATGTCAGCAACGGCGACGATTGCGACGACACCAACCCCAACTTCAAGCCAGGCACTTCGATCTGCAGCACCGTGACTGCAAAAATCAACGTGCACTCCGGTGGTGGCGGTACCCCAGTCCTGCAACCATGTCCTCAGGGCTGTATCAACGGTGCGTGCAGGAGCGATGGAACCATCGGTGTTCCAGGATATGTCTCTTGCACCAACTCCTCAGATTGTTCGGTGGCAGTCGGATGTCAGATGGACGATCCTACCGGAGGTTGCGGCACAGGGAACGGGGGCTCGTCGGTCTACATTTCTGTGACGGACCCAATGACTGTCCTGGGCAGGTATGCGTGTTCCTCTCCTCTCGGGCGCTGAACCAAGCCAGTTGCTACGCTACCCAGCCACCGAATACTGGCGATGCCCAGTACATTCAAGTCTGCGATCCCCTGGCCAGCACATGCCAACCACCACTTACATGCACGAAGCAAGGCCGCTATCCCCTCTACGCGTGTCAGTAACAGGATACCGCGTTGGCTCTTCCGATGTGCTCGCCGTATTTGCCCCGCGGCCCAGGGGGTGTTTCCGCGTCCCCTATGGTGCTCGATGTCGTCCGGCAACGAGATTCTGCCGAGAACAACGCCAGAACTGTGGCGGCACCGCCAAGCAGCCCAAAGCACAACGGCCATGGAATCCCTTCGGATCCCATGGCCATTGCAGCTTAGACCAGTAGCGACGAAGCTACTTGCAGACGAACGTGGTGACGGTCGTGGCGGCAAGCGAGGCCGTGAAGCTACCGCCGGTCACCGTGATCGCGGTCCCGGCCGTGAGGTTGGCGCTCGACGACGTCACGTTCGGCGTGCACGAGGCTGGCGCCGTCCCGCCGGAGATCGTGATCGGTACGGTCGCCGCCGCAGTTCCCTTATTGATGGCCACTACGACAACGGTGCCGTCCGTGCCTTTGAAAGCCGAAAGAAGGAGATTCGTGTTGGAATTACCGGTAACGTCCACCATGACGTAGCCAGGCCGTACGAACTTGCTGTAGTTACCAATCGTGTAGGCGCGCTTGGTCAACGTCATTGAGCCCGAGGCGACCAAGCCCTCGTTGTCGTTGGTCCGCTCGGCTGGTACCACCAATAGAGCCAGGCCGAAGCCTGGCCTACGACGAGCGCCGAGTGAATCCACCCTGCGACCGCGATGCCGTTGTTGATGTCACTCGAACGGCCCTGTTCCGGCCAGTACATCACGCCGGACATTTCGGTTTCCCAAACCTCTTTGCTTCTCTTGCCACCGTCTACATCGGACGGCCACGCCAACGCCTGTTGCGTGTCGTACTCGTGCGTCCCACAATGTCGACAAGCCCCACGCCGTCGTATCCTTGGCGAGCCAGAGTGGCCGTAGTCGTATCCGCCGCCGGTCGTGCATTTGCTAGCGCAACCGGTAGTGGTCGGATCGTTCGCGAAACATCCACAACCCAGCGGGTCTGAGCTGTTCTGGTGGCTAGCCACAGATCGAGCCCGTGGCAGAAATGCATTGCTCCAGAGGTGTAGCCATTCCGATGGTTCGGGCGCCATCAACTTCACGCCGGCTGTATGGAGCTTCGGGCCCAACATCTTAACCCACGCCACCATCTCATTGGCCGTATAGACCATCGTATCGTAGTCGCCGTTGCATGGTGGGCCGATAGAGGAGCCACACGACGCAAAATCGGGCTCATTCGCCGCCGACATGGCGTAGAGGCCCTGGCTCTTCGCAAGGTTCGCTATCGCCGTCGAGAATGAGTCGTAGCAGCTCGTGAGCAAGTGCCCACCCTTCGTCGGCTGCCGTTGTCTTTGCAATTGGCGGGCGCGGTCCAAACCGACCCAATGACCTTTGCGTTATAGCTGCTGGCCGGTTTACTGCCCGAAAGGCTACCACTCGAGTCAGTCGAAGTTCAATCCGACACGCACGATGGAAAAGCCGAGCCCGCTGCCGGTGGTGGTGTAGAAAGTGTCCCAGGGAACGGATCCACCGCCCAAAGCGGTGTTGAGCCCAAACCCCTCGATCGTCTGCTCTGTCTGATCGAGCTGAACCGTCACGCCACCTGAGCTCCCGCCTGCGGCGCCACCATCAGCCGCTCCGCCCGTGCCCGAGCCTCCGGCGCTGCCGCCGGTATTGCTTCCGCCAGCACCGCTGCCGCCGGGTGCTGAACCACCGATGCCTCCTGTCGCACTGCCGCCGGTGTTGCTTCCGCCAGCGCCACTGCCGCCCGGTGCCGAACCGCCTTTGCCTCCTGTCGCGCTGCTCCCACCGACGTTGCTACCGCCAGTCTGCGAACCGCCACTGGCACTTCCACCGCTACCTCCAGCTTGCGAACCACCGGCTCCGCTCGTCGTGGTGCCTCCAGAATTGGCCCCGCCTGAACCACTGCCGCCACTGCCACCCTTCGCCGTCGTTCCGCCTTGGCCACTGCCACCGTTGCCGGTGCTCCCGGCACTTCCGCCGGTGCCGCCAGAGGACGTGCTGCCTCCCGTTCCCGATGAACCCCCGTTGCTCGAGCAGTTGACCATTACCATGGCGAGGACGGCGGGCCCGACCAGCAGCTGGCACGTGCGACGCATGGATTCCGACACTAGATTGCCTGTTCGCATGCGGCGAAGTTTGGGCCAGAAGGCATTGCAGAGTCAAGCAATGATGCGACCCTTTAGAGTGCGCATGAATTTACTATACAGTCCCCTTTGCCTTCTTGTTTTTTGCGACGATGGCGCGTCGCAGGCAAGTCCTCCTAGATGAGGGTGAAAGAAACCGTCAAGAAATGGAAAGTGGCGTCCAGAAATGCGAGAGGCCAGTTGCGCACCAAGAAAAGGACCGTGAGGAAAAACGAACTTAACTTATGAAAACGCGATCTGAAAGGGCTCTAATGGGCATATAACCAGCGGAGTTGGTATGTCGCGCGCGGTACAGCCACGAGCGAGATGACGTTCTAAAAGAGGATAGCGCAATGAACAGAGCACGGAAATCGATCACCAGCGTTGGAATCGCGGTTCTCTTCGCGGCTTGCAGCTCGGGCGGAGGCCAGGGCGGCGGTTCGGGCGGGAACCAGAGCGGCGGCTCGGGCGGAGACCAGAGCGGTGGCTCGGGTGGGACCGCGAGCGGCGGCTCGGGCGGGAGCCAGAGCGGCGGCTCGGGCGGCAAGGCGAGCGGTGGCTCGGGCGGCAACGCCAGCGGCGGCTCGGGCGGCAACGCCAGCGGTGGCTCGGGCGGCAACGCGAGCGGTGGCTCGGGTGGCGGCGCAAGTGGCGGTGCGGCGGGTGGCGGCTCGGGCGGCAAGGCGAGCGGTGGCGCGGCCGGAAATGCCAGCGGTGGCGCGAGCGGCGGCGCGGCCGGCAGCGGGACAGGCGGCGTGAGCGCAGGCGGCGCGGCTGGCGGGGCGGCGGGATCCGGCGGCAGCCAGAGCGGCGGAACCACCGGCTCGGGTGGATCGTCGGATATGGGCGGAAGCCCAGCAGCTTCTACCGTACTGGTCACGTCCGCTAGCGGCGCCTATTGGAAGACCGGTACGTGGACCGAAACGACGAGCGGAAGCGCCACCGTCACGGTCAACGACAGTTCCGCGGCCCAGACCTGGCAAGGGTTTGGCGGCGCCTTCAATGAGCTGGGCTGGAGCTACCTGACCTCATCGGACATGCAGACGCAGGCCATGACCTTACTCTTCAGCGCCACGGACGGTGCCGCATTCGCGTGGGGCCGCATTCCGATGGGCGCGAGCGACTACGCCATGAGCCGCTACACCGACGACGATGGCACGTTCACCGACGTCACCCCCAACAGCTCCAATCGCCAGGCTGCGGACTCATCGATGGGCAACTTCTCCGTCAGCAGAGATGGCCAGAAGCTGATCCCCTATATCAAGGCAGCGCAGGCAGTGAACCCCGGCCTGCGTTTCTGGTCGAGCCCGTGGACGCCTCCGGTATGGATGAAGACCGGATACAATACGACCCAGGCTGGCAGCATGTCGGGCTGGCATGCATCGTACTACGACGGCGGCAACATGAGCACCGACTCCGCGACCCTGACGGCGTACGCCCAGTACTACACGAAGTTCGTGCAAGGGTACAAAGATCAGGGCATCAACATCGAGATCGTGTCTCCCCAGAACGAGCCTGGCTATCAGCAGAACTACCCGTCGTGTCTGTGGGACAAGACCACGTACACGAGCTGGGTCAAGACCCTGGGGCAGGCCATGAGCAGCCTCGGCGTCAAGGTCATGCTGGGTACGCTGTCGAACAACAGCAGTGGCCAGGACGAAGCCACCGCGCAAGCAGTATTGGCCGATTCCACCGCGAAGGGCCTCGTCACGGTTGTCGGTGTGCAGTGGGGCGTGCTCGACGATCTGGTCAGCGGTAGCTTTTCGTCCGGCGGCCTTCCCGTCTGGGCCACTGAGCACAAGTGCGGCAACTATCCGTGGAATCCCTCCGGCTCTCCGGCGTACAACAGTACGCAGGCTCCCAACGATCAGGCGTATGGCGTGGAGAGCTGGGGCTATATCAAGAACGCGATCACCAAGGGCAAGGTAACGGCTTATAACGCCTGGAACATGGTCCTCAACAAGTCCGGATTGGGCATCGACACGTCTCGCGATTGGAAACAGGACGCGCTGTTGGTGGCGGATTCGGGAACCGTTACCCCGACGCCAGCCTACTACGTGTTCCGCCACTTGTCGCAGTACGTGGTTCCGGGCGCCACGGTGGTTGGCACAAGCGGCGGCGATGCCGTCGCGTTCAAGAACCCGGACGGTAGCCTAGTGGCCATCATGTACAACAGCGGCTCTGCCAACAGCAGCTATATCGTCAAGATTGGCGGCAAGATGCTCCAGTTCGCAATGCCCGGCGCCGGCTGGGCTACCGTCAAGTACAGCCCATAAGCGCGTAGGTTCGCTGTCCCCAAGACTGCCCAGCCGTCGGCTGGGGGTCTTGTTGGGGATAGTCAGGGCACCCTCCCAGGTTGATTTCCAGGGCACGCTCCCAGGTTGATTTTCCAGGGCACGCTCCCAGGTTGATTTCAGTGCCAGGTCAGTGCCTCCTCCCAGGTTGATTCTCCAAGCAGCTTTCCGGGAGTCTGGCCGATAGGTTGGCATGCCACTCTCGTGCGAGGCCCTTCCTGTCGTGCCAGGGCTAGCGCGGCAGGAGCTTGAGGTACTTCTCGTGGGCCTCGCCCGGATCCCCTCCCAGGTTGATTCTTCTAAGCAACTCCGGA
This sequence comes from uncultured delta proteobacterium, assembly GCA_963824555.1. GTDB lineage: Bacteria > Myxococcota_A > Polyangia > Fen-1088 > Fen-1088 > Fen-1118. The sequence goes on from CAWGPW010000018.1 coordinate 129,789, forward strand.
TCCCACTCCGGATCCCCCTCCCAGGTTGATTCTTCCAAGCAACTTTCCGGGAGCCTTGCCGATAGGTCGGTATGCCACTTCCACGCGAGGTCCTTCCTGGTCGAACCTACATGATCACTCGGCGTTGCACCCAGCGGCAGTTTCTGCTGCGGCCCGACTGCGCCACCAACAACGCCTTCGTTTACTGCCTGGCCGTCGCTGCTCAGCGCACGGAGATCTTGGTTCTGTTCACCGCTGCCGAATCCAATCACCACCACACCGGCATCTTCGATCCCTTCGGCAGGTACCCGGACTTCATCGAGCATTTCCATAAGCTCCTCGCGAAATGCATGAACTCGCACCGCGGCCGGTGGGAGAACTTTTGGTCATCGGAGCAAACCAGCGTCCTGCGTCTCGTCGAGCCCGGCGATGTGCTCGACAAGATGGTCTACGCCCTGACTAACCCGGTGAAGGACAACCTGGTTGCCAAGGTCGTTGACTGGCCAGGCGTCAACGCTTTCGGTTCGATTGTCGGCGGCGACAGCATCACCGCGGTGCGCCCGGAACACTTCTTTCGCGAAGACGGCCCCATGCCTGCCACCGTGGCGTTGACCTTCAGCCGTCCACCCGAGTTCAAGGACATGGCGCAGGACGAATTCGTGGGGATGCTCCGAAGCCGCGTAGAGGCAGCCGAACGAGATGCCGAGAGCAAGCGACAATCCACCGGTGCGCGCGTTCAGGGGCGACAGGGTGTACTCGACCAAGACTGGCGCGACAGTCCGATCAGCCAGGAACCTCGCCGCGAGCTCAATCCTCGCGTTGCCGCCAAGGACAAGTGGAGCCGTATCGAGGCACTGCAACGAAACAAGGAATTCGGTACTGGCTACCGGACTGCCTTTGATGCCTTTCGCAAGGGCCTCAGAGAAGTGCTCTTCCCGGCCGGTACCTACTGGCTGCGCCGCTTCGCCGCCGCGGCATGCGAGCCGGGGCCCGCTGCCCGTGCGGCTGCACCTGCTTGAATGAGAGCACCACGACGAATGCACCCGTGAGAGTCTGCTTCGTTGCGGGGCCGAGTCGACGTCTATCCTTCTTCGGTCTGCGCTCCATTCGGACAGGCCTCATGCGCCGCCGGCGCGACGAGCGGTGCTCGCGCCGAGGATACGCCGGACACCATCAAGTCTGCGCAACCTGGAAGATGGAGTTTGGGAGTGCTCAGCTCGACCTGGCTCAGCTCAACCTGGGAGAGTCCGGGGTGATCAACCTGGGAGGGGTAATCGACCTGGCTCGGCTCAACCTGGGAGAGCGCTGCCGGGCGAATCAACCTGGGAGCGGCAATCAACCTGGGAGCGGCAATCAAGGTAAGGTAATCTATGCTCTTGCTCGGTCGCATCGTGTTGCTTTTGCTGCTGCTCGGCTGTGCTGGGACCAAGTCGCGCTCGGACACGCCGCCGCCCCTCCTTGCCGATACCTGGACGGGCCTCTATGTGCCGGTCAAGCAAGGTGAGAAGTGGCCGGCGCTCGACGACGTCGCCGTGGTCGTGTTTCGCGCACCAGGCGAATACTGGGTCTTCCACGATGGGTATCTGGTTCCGGCACACGAAGAGGGGAACGCTTTGGTGGTACCGCCGTTGCCCCCTCTCGGCAACTGTCCGCATGGAGGTCGGGAGTGCAAACCAGCCTTAGTCCGGCTCGATCGCGCCTCTGGCGGCGCCCGAATGGGCCCGCTGAGGTTGACCGAGCACCCGTTCTCGTCATTTCTTCGCACACTTGGCCCAGGCTTCAGCTTGACCAGCGTGGGCGAGTCCGGGCGGCTCCGCTACGATCACGGAGCGATCAACTGGGAGTAGAACGGAAGATCCTGAGCGCGCCGATTGCGTCGCCGGCATTCTGATTCCGGACTATTCCCATCCACCGGTTCAGGCCAACGGATACTCAGCGCACGCCTTTCTCCTCGCTTACGATCGTAGGCGACCGAATAGGTCCTACCCTTGCCAAGCCATCGATTCCAAGAGGCAGCACGATGTAGAGACCATGTCCGGAGTCGCGTTGGTCACGAACCAGGCCGGCCGCGTGGTCGGCGCAGTCATCATCGGCTACATGGGCGAATTGGTTCTCGCTGCCGCGCCGATGCTGCCCGCGAAGGAGCTGATGAAGGTTGCTAGCATCGGTGCCCAAGCCTTGGGCTCACACGTCGGCGAGTCGGCGGAGTAGCGCATCCTCGGTCCAGAGCGGATCAGGTCCAGCCCGCGGACCTTTCCGTTCGGGCTAGGCGCGGCCAACAGCCAGGGCTTGCGGTGCGCAGAAGGCCTGCGCGTGATAGGGTTCGCGCATGCGCCGAGGCGGCGGATTCATTCGAGGGCGCGAGCCCAGCCTACTGCCGACCCTGGTCGGGATGCAGGTGCTGCTGGCGTTGACGGCATGCTGCTCGGGCGTAGGCTGCAGCAGCGCTCAAAAGCACATGGAAACGGTGAACAAGATGGGTGAGCGACCTTTCGTCATCGCGTTTCGTTCGTATTCGGGCAGCCAGGTGGCCCTGATCGACGCGGCCAACGATATCTTGACCGCATCGGGGGCGATCAGCTATGCGACCGGCGGTTCGAATTACGAGTGGTACCACGACCAAGAGCGCAAGCACGACTTCGTGGCGGAAGCGGTCTTGTTCAAGACCGAGCTGCCCGTCGAGGGCATTTTGGGCATGATGGCTGCCGTGGCCGAGCGCCTGGGCGGGCCGCAGCGCGAGCCCGCGCCGCTCATCAAGATGGATCTGATGTGGGTGGAGGGCGTGGAGATGGAAACGCCGGAGCTGACTCTGCCGAACCCGCTCATCTTCGAGAAATACTGGGCCAACCTGGTGTTCGTCGAGGCGAGCGAGGATGCGATGTTCAGGTCGAGGGACGAAGGGCGTGAAAAGACCAGCGTCGTGCGCCGCATCGCCCGGGCCTACACGAAATACAAGGACGTGGAAGACCCGGCCGTGAATCACTTCTTCAGCACGCAGGGCGAGGGCAAGGCGGACTTATCACGGAAGCCAGGCGGAACCGTCTATTCGCAACGCGCAGTCGACGATCTCGACACGGTCGCCATTGCTGGGGATCTCCTGCTGTTCGCGGAAGTGGACGTGACTCGCGGGCGTTCTCCGAGCATTGCCAAAGATGAGGCGGACGAACACGCGTATCACCGCGCCGAGAGCGTGCTGGAGAAGCTACCCAGGGGAACGATCCTTCCCCTGCAGGTCCCTATCGACACAGACGCATCCGTGGACCAAAAGGCTCAGGCTTGGGTCGATGGTCTTACGGGGTTGTTGGCGGTCCATCAATTCGCGGGCGTGCGTACGGTGATCTACTCGTCCGACGCAAATCGCATCAGCGGAGCGGTGATCGGTCACTCGGCTCCGGAGAGCGAGCCCTACTTCCACCATGGAGACGTGGCCGTGTCGAGCGAGCGCCTCGCGGACATGCCCGGCAACCGAAACTCTCTCGATGCCGTGAGAGACATTCGTCGCGTGCGCCTTTCGACTCTGTATCATTCCCGGCCAGGTTCACCTGCGAAGTAGCTACTCCGCCGCCTCCTTGATGTACCACACCCCTTTCGAGCTCCACTCCCATGCGATCTCGTTCTTCGGGCTATCAGGTAGAAGTTTATCGAAGTCAAAGGCGTTTAGGTTGCCGGTTGGTGCAAGCATGAGTCCCTTGGTGCCAAGGCCATACGGCCAGCGGCAGACGTGCCCTTTCGGCGGGGCTGCCAGGGTCCGGAAGGAAGCATAGTTCTGGTCACCGATTGACTGCACGGACGAAACGCAAGCCGGTGACTCGGGGCTGTCCGCTGCAATCACGCCTGCGCCGAAATGCTCGTCCCAGATGCCGCGGCGAAAGCCACGGATCTTCTCCAGCCCTGGCCCGTCGTGGCCCAGAGCTGGCCAGACACCGCATGCGATCTCGCTGTCGCGCCCGCCGTTCTGGCTGCGCTCGTTCAGGTTGGCGCTGCCCAGGATGAAGTAGCGGTCGTCCACCATCATGAATTTCGAGTGCACGTACACCATGTACCGATCGTTGCCGCGCACCCGGTCTTTGCGATCGCCCTTGTTCACCGGTGAAGCCTTGGGCGACCAGTTAGCCAGGAAGTAGAAGGAGAGGTACTTCTTCCAGTCGGTCCCCAGCTCCTTGGCCACCGCCTGCACCATGTATTGCGCGGTCATCCACTCGTTCTTGCGAATCTCCAGGCTCGGGTCGCTGACCGGGGGGCCCTCGGGGAACATGGGCTTGACGATGTAGACGTGGAAGGGCTTGCCGGCCTTGGCTTGCGCCAGGATCCGGTCCACGATGCAGCCGGGGATGTCGTTGGTGATGGTGCTCTTGTCGCCCTGCCATCGCCGACCCGAGCCGATGAGGTATTGGTTTTCGATGTAGATGAACTTCTCGGCTTGACCGATGGCCTGCCGGTACGCGAGCTAAATGCTGTTTTCAGACTCCGAAACGCCTTTCTTCCAGGTGACGCTGGCGAAGGCCGCCTTGTCGGCATCGTCTTTCGGGCTACCCTCGGGCGGGCCGCTTGCGGTGGGGCGGGCCGCTTGCGGTGCGCAGCGGGGCCCCGCGTGATAGGCTCTGCGCATGCGCCGAGGCGGCGGATTCATTCGAGGGCGCGAGCCCAGCCTGTTCCCGACCCTGGTTGGGATGCAGGTGCTGTTGGCATTGACGGCTTGCTGTTCGGGGGTGGGATGCAGCAGCGCTCAAAAGCACATGGAGACGGTGAACAAGATGGGTGAGCGACCTTTCGTCATCGCATTTCGTTCCTATTCCGGCAGCCAGTACGCCTTGATCGGCATGGCCAACGACCTCTTGAAGGCCTCGGGGACCATTCGCTGTTGCGGCGGCGACTCAAACTATCAATGGTATCATGACCAAGAGCGCAAGCACGACTTCGTTGCACAGGCCGTAGCGTTCAAGACCGAGCTGCCCGTCGAAGGCATCTTTGGAGTGATGGCCGGCGTGGCCGAGCGCCTGGGCGGGCCCCAGCGTGAGCCCACGCCGCTCATCAAGATGGACCTGATGTGGGTCGAAGGCGTGGAGATGGAAACGCCGGAGCTTACCCTGCCCAATCCGCTCATTTTCGATAAATACTGGGCAAACACAATATTCGTCGAGGCGAGCGAGGATGTGATGTTCAGGTCCAGGGACGAGGGACGGGAAAAGACCAGCGTCGTCCGGCGTATCGCTAAAGTCTACAAGAAGTACCACGACATGGACGACCCGGCCCTGACGTTCTTCTACGAACCAACGAGCTGGCGCCACCACGACTCTCACGCAAACCAGGTGGGACCATCTACTCGCAGGAGGGAGTCGATGATCTCGACGCGATCGCGGTCGCAGGGAATTTGCTGCTTTTCGCCGAGGCAGACGTTGCTCACGATCGCGACCCGCAAACGCCCAAGGATGAGACAGATGAGGACGCGTACTTCAGCGATCACGACCTGCTAAAGAAGTTGCCCAAAGACACGATCCTTCCTCTGGAAGTCTCTATCGAGGCCAACGCCACCGTGGACGCGAAGGCTCAGGCGTGGCTGGAGGGCCTGGCCGGGCTGCTTGCCGTCCATCATTTCATCGGCGTACGCACGGTCATCTACTCGGCCCATACGGATCGCATCAGTGGAGCCGTCATCGGCCACGCAGCACCGGACAGTACGCCCTACTTTCATCACAGGGACGTGGCGGTGTCGAGCGAGCGCCTGGCGGACATGCCGATCAATCGAAACGCGCAGGAGCAGGCCAGGGACGCCCGATTGGTCAGGCTCTCCACCCTCTATCATCCCCGACCGTTGCCCACCGGCAAGTGACTACTCTGCCGCAGCGTAGATGTACCATACCCCCTTGGAGGTCCAGCACCAGGCCACCTTTCTTGTGGGGCTATCCGGCAGAAATGCGGTGTCATCAAAGACTCTGTACTCTGCCCGTTTGGCAACCTCGAGAAGTCCCTTGCCATCAAGACCGTATGGCCAGCGGCAGGCGTGCCCGCTCGGAGGTGCCGCCAAGGTCCGAAACGCCGCGTAGTTCTGGTCACCGATTGCCCGCACGGACGAAACGCAAGCCGGCGACTCGGCGTTGTCCGCAGCCGCCACGCCTTTGCCGAAATGCTCGTCCCAGATGCCGCGGCGGAAGCTGCGGATCTTCTCCAGCCCCGGTCCGTCCTTGCCCAGAGCAGGCCAGACGCCGCACGCGATCTCGCTGTCGCGCCCGCCGTTCTGGCTGCGCTCGTTTAGGTTGGCGCTGCCCAGGATGAAGTAGCGGTCATCCACGATCATGAATTTCGAGTGCACGTAGACCATGTAGCGATCGTTGCCGCGCACCCGGTCTTTGCGATCGCCCTTGTTCACCGGTGAAGCCTTGGGCGACCAGTTGGCCAGGAAGTAGAAGGAGAGGTACTTCTTCCAGTCGGTCCCCAGCTCCTTGGCCACCGCCTGCACCATGTATTGCGCGGTCATCCACTCGTTCTTGCGAATCTCCAGGCTCGGGTCGCTGACCGGGGGGCCCTCGGGGAACATGGGCTTGACGATGTAGACGTGGAAGGGCTTGCCGGCCTTGGCTTGTGCCAGGATCCGGTCCACGATGCATCCCGGGATGTCGTTGGTGATGGTGCTCTTGTCGCCCTGCCATCGCCGGCCCGAGCCGATGAGGTATTGGTTTTCGATGTAGATGAACTTCTCGGCTTGACCGATGGCCTGCCGGTACGCGAGCTAAATGCTGTTTTCAGACTCCGAAACGCCTTTCTTCCAGGTGACGCTGGCGAAGGCCGCCTTGTCGGCATCGTCTTTCGGGCTACCCTCGGGCGGGCCGCTTGCGGTGCGCATAAGGGCCCCGCGTGATAGGCTCTGCGTATGCGCCGAGGCGGCGGATTCATTCGAGGGCGCGAGCCCAGCCTACTGCCGACCCTGGTCGGGATGCAGGTGCTGCTGGCGTTGACGGCATGCTGCTCGGGCGTAGGCTGCAGCAGCGCTCAAAAGCACATGGAAACGGTGAACAAGATGGGCGAGCGACCTTTCGTCATCGCGTTTCGTTCGTATTCGGGCAGCCAAGTGGCCCTGATCGACGCGGCCAACGACCTCTTGACGGCCTCGGGGGTCTTTCGCTACGGCGCCGGCGCCTCGGACTACCAGTGGTACCATGATCAAGAGCGCAAGCATGACTTCGTGGCGCAGGCGGTAGCGTTCAAGAGCGAGCTGCCCGTGGAGGGCATTTTGGGCATGATGGTGGCCGTGGCCGAGCGCTTGGGCGGACCGCAGCGCGAGCCTGCGCCGCTCATCAAGATGGACCTGATGTGGGTCGAGGGCGTGGAGATGGAAACGCCGGAGCTGACCCTGCCGAGCCCGCTCATTTTCGAGAAATGCTGGGCAAGCACGGTATTCGGCGAGGCGAGCGAGGACGCGATGTTCAGGTCCAGGGACGAGGGGCGGGAAAAAACCAGTGTCGTCCGGCGAATCGCTCGAGCTTATAAGAAGTATCACGACATGGACGACTCGGCCGTGACCTTCTTCTACAGCACGAGTGAGCTGTCGCCGCCCGAGCTATCACGCAAAGCAGGCGGGACCATCTTCACGCAGGAGGGGGTCGACGACCTCAACGCGATAGCCGTTGCAGGTGACTTGCTGCTCTTCGCCGAGCTTGATGTGGTTCGTGAGAGAGAGCCCCAAACCCTGAAGAACGAGACGGACGAGGATGCTTATGATAGCGATCACGATCTGCTGAAGAAGCTGGCCAAAGACACTGTCCTGCCTCTGGAAGTCCCGATCGTGGCCAACGCCACGGTGGACGCGAAGGCTCAGGCGTGGGTGGATGGCCTCGCCGGACTGCTCGCCGCCCATCATTTCGTCGGCGTGCGCACGGTCATCTACTCGGCCGATGCGGATCGCGTACGCGGCGCCGCCATCGGCCACCCAGATCCCAACAGCAGTCCCTATTTTCATCGCGGAGACGTGGCGGTGTCGAGCGTGCGATCCGCGGACATGCCGATCAACCGAAACGCGCAGGAACAGGCCAGGGACTGCCGCGTGGTCTCGCTGTCTACGCTCTACCATCCCCGCCCAGTGCCTGATGGTAAATGACTACTCCGCCGCCTCCTTGATGTACCACACACCCTTGGAGGTCCAGCGCCAGTCCGCCTTATTTTCGGGGCTATCTGGCAACAAACCTGTGTCGTCGAAGACTTTGTAGGCTGAAACGACGGGAACCTCAAGGAGTCCCTTGCCATTCAGCTTATACGGCCAGCGGCAGGCGTGTCCGTTCGGTGGGGCGGTCAGGGTGCGGAAGGCGGCATAGTTCTGGTCGCCAATTGCCTTCACGGATGAAACGCAGGCCGGAGACTCGGGACTGTCCGCCGAAATCACACCGGCGCCGAAATGTTCGCCCCAGATGCGGCGGCGAAAGCCACGGATTTTCTCCAGCCCCGGTCCGTCCTTGCCCAGAGCTGGCCAGACCCCGCACGCGATCTCGCTGTCGCGCCCGCCGTTCTGGCTTCGCTCGTTCAGGTTGGCGCTGCCCAGGATGAAGTAGCGATCATCGACGATCATGAATTTCGAGTGTACGTAGACCATGTAGCGGTCGTTGCCGCGCACCCGGTCCTTGCGGCCGCCCTTGTTCACCGGTGAAGCCTTGGCCGACCAGTTGGCCAGGAAGTAGAAGGAGAGGTACTTCTTCCAGTCGGTCCCCAGCTCCTTGGCCAGCGCCTGCACCATGTATTGGGCGGTCATCCACTCGTTCTTGCGGATTTCCAGGCTCGGGTCGCTGACCGGGGGGCCCTCGGGGAACATGGGCTTGACGATGTAGACGTGGAAGGGCTTGCCGGCCTTGGCTTGCGCCAGGATCCGGTCCACGATGCAGCCCGGGATGTCGTTGGTGATGGTGCTCTTGTCGCCCTGCCAGCGCCGTCCCGAGCCGATGAGGTATTGGTTTTCGATGTAGATGAACTTCTCGGCTTGGCCGATGGCCTGCCGGTACGCGAGCTGAATGCTGTTCTCCGCCGCGGGAACGCCCTGCTTCCAGGTGACGCTGGCGAAGGCCGCCTTGTCGGCGTCGTCTTTCGGCTTGCGATCCGGCGGCGCCCAGTGCGCGGACGAGAGCGAGCGGTAGACCTGGAGCGCCCAGTTGCCCTTGCGCTTGCCCTCGTAGGGCTGGACGAAGGTCTCCCGGTCGTCGCGAAGCTGGCGATACTTCTTCCACAAGGCTTCCACGTGCCTTGCACTGGTGTCGCCCGTGTTGCCGCCGATGCTGGGGGTTCGGGTCCAGCCGCCCACGAACTCGCGCAGGAAGTCCCAGGCGCACGGCCCCTCGGCCGACATGTAGAGGTCGTGCCAAGGCTGGCGCGGCAGGGTTTCGAGGTCCTTCTCGTCGGCAAACTCGGCGTTGTACCAGTCGTCGGCGTGGACCTTGTTGTCCAGGGTGTTCCAGTGCTGAAGGAAGGGCCACGCCGAGGGATCTCGCGGGCTCACGATGTGCGCCGGCCAGTCGAAGCGACCCTTGGTCAGGTCCAGCCCGCCGAAGAAAACTTTCAATCCCCGACGACCACCGGCATCGTAATCGACCACCACGAACTTCTGATGGTGGCTCAATCCGGTACCTTCGCGCGAGGTGGCCCGCCAGAGCAGGTTGCTCGGCCGTCCGGATAATCCCTCGCTTCGCGCGATGGAATCGAAGCCGTCCTCGGCGTCGTCGTTCGGGGGATCCGCGGCCCAGTGAACCGTGTGATTCCAGGTGTGGATGGCCACCAAGAGATCGGATTGGGCAGTGGCCTTGGCGACAAGCTCGGCACCGATGCTGTCGCCTGGGCTCGCACCAGCAGTCCGGGTGATTCGGTAGAGCGGCTGGAACGACCAATCCGCGATGAGGACCAGTTGTTGCGCGTCCGCGATGGCCTTCTTCAGGTCGGAGAACGCGCCTTTCGAGCCATGGTCGTCTGCGCTGCCGTCGTGGTAAAGCTCGATGTCGTGGCCGTCGTGCCAGTCGTAGGTGTGGGGTTGGCGCTCGAGCTGGCGGCGGATGCGCGCCAGCGGGATGACTTGAGAGGCGAGTCCGAGGTTCTCGGCCCGGACTTGAATCTCCCAAGAGTCGCCTTCGTCGACGTCGTACCGGTCGTCGCTCAGGGCAAACACATAGGTCGGCGCATCGGCCGGGGTTTGGTCAGGCGCCGCGCCGGGCTTGGCGAAAGAGAATGCGATCTTGACCTTGGCCTCGGCGGGCGCGGGCGGCGGCTCGTCGGGTATGAAGCTGTAGCTGAAGCGCTTGTTACCGGCCGCCGCCACCACGGTGCCCGCGGCGGTCCCCAGAACGCGATCGGCTTGACCGTTCTGGTCGCCCGAGTTGACCTCGACGAATGACATCTCGATGCGGCTTCCCTGTGCAAGCCCCGACAGCGACACGCCCATGTCGAAGATGGTTCCGTTGGCCTTGCTCCCGAGCGCCTTCAGGGCAACCGTCGGTTTCTGCTTCGCCGCTGCCATTACTCCCACAGGCCTCCTTGGCCGGATGTTTGGTCGTCCTCGCCCGCGGCGTCGTCTTGGCCATCGTCATCGTCGTCAGCCGCGAACTCGGGGCCGTCGTGCATGTCGACGTACGACCTGCCCACCGGCAATACGACCGGATAGGCGTCGTGAAATTGCGCTACCGTGGGCACGACCGTGTCGTCCTGGTTCTCCACCGCGCACACGTACAGGCCGGCCGGCACCACCCGAAGAGCGCGAGCGATGCCATCCTTGTCGGTCTTCACCGCTTCACCGATGGCATCGCCACGTTCGCCGTCCTTGGCGTGGAAGAACTGGACCGCCAGGTCGGGGACGGATTCACCATGGAATTGAACTTGCACAGCAAGATAGCCGCTGTCACGCGCGACCAGCACTCCGCTCACGGTTTTGTCGTGCTCCCTGGGCGGGAGCAGCAGGGCTGCCCGCGGAAAGGTCGAAACGCAGCTCGGTAGACTTGGCCATCGGCCAGGCAGCCTAAACCAAAGCGGCGACGAGCGGAATTCCAGTTTGTCCATGCCATTGCCGCGGGCCGCCCGACCCGATACACTCCAATGCGCGCGATGGCAAGCAAACACGTGGTCAAGCCTGGCGAGTCACCGTCGGGAATTGCAGCCAGGTATGGGGCGGAGAGCTGGTCTATCCTCTACCAGGATGCGGCCAATGCCGAGCTACGCGGGAAGCGAAAGGACGAGCACGCCGTCTTTCCTGGCGATGTCGTCAACATCCCCAAGATCGCGCCCAAAGTCTTTTCGCTCGCCACCGGCAAACGCCACAAGATCGTCGTCCCGAGGCCAAAATCGCAGCTCAACGTGGTGGTCAAGGACGGCGCGGGTGAGCCCCTTTCGGGCAAGGCCTTCGAGCTCTCCGCACCCGGGCTCGACAAGCCCATCAAGGGGACGACGACGGGAGACGGCCGGGTGGACTGCAAGGTGCCGGCGGACTTGCAGCAGGCGCAATTGGTGGTCTGGGACAGCGACGAGGATGGCATCCGTTACGTCTGGAATCTCGATGTCAGCGGGCTCTTCGGCCCGGAGACCAGGCAAGGCGTTCGCCAGAGACTGAACAACCTTGGATATCACGCGGGTCAAGCGGAGAGTGATGGCGAGAACGACAACCAAGACGATGGGGGCGAATCCGACGCCGATGGCGACCAGAACGGCGAGCCAGACGTGCCATCCGATCCGCTTGGCCTCGCCATCGCAGCCTTTCAAGAGGACATGGGCCTGGACGTGACCGGGAAGATTGACGATCAAACTCTCGCCAAGTTGGTCGAGGCGCACGGCGGAACCTAGCCTCAGTGCAAGGCTGGGGCTGTAGCGTCCGCGTATCGGGCCGGATCCTGAATGAATCGATCGCGGCAGAGATCGCTGCAAAAGTAGTACGTCTTGCCCCGGTACTCGGAGCGGGCGGCGGCATGGTCGCGTTTGATCTTCATTCTGCACACCGGGTCTTGGACCTCGATGTCTGCCCCTTCGCGGGCGGGCGGCACTTTCACTGCTCCATCGGTGGTGGCGAGCGAATGCAGATAGGCGACCACATCGTCGACCTCGGGCTCCGTCAGGTAGTCGCGGTACGAGGGCATGAGCGGGTCGTAGCCGGAGACGACCTGGTCCCCGGGATCGAGGATGGACTGCCGCAGGTAAACGTCATCGGCCGAGACCGTGGTCCCGCCCGCCAGCCGCACCGTCCGGCCGGCCAAGCCGGCGAGCGAAGGTCCGGTCTTGGGGTCGGCGTGGCATCCTCCACAGCCGAGGCTTTGAAACAAACCCAGCCCGCGCGACGCTGCGGGCGTTTCGGGCTTCTCCTCGTTCGCCTTGGTGTCGCCTTTCGCCCTCGCTGCGGCGTCCATGTCGAGCATGGTCGCATCGGCCACCAAGCGTAGAACGGCCTTGTCGTCCAGGCTGCCGTAGACACCGCGGACTCGCCCGCGACGGTCGACAAGGAAGAAGAGCGACGTGTGCAGGATCGGCTCTCGCGGAATGCTGGTGTGCTCGAACGGCACCTTCATGGCTTTGGCGAATTCGGCTATCTGGGCGGCAGGTGGGCGTCAGGAGCAGCCAGCGCGGATCTGCGTTCCACCTTGCGGCGTAGGCCTTCAGCACCTCCGGCGTGTCGTAGTCGGGATCGATCGAGAACGACACGAAACGAAGGTCGGCCGAGGGTATCGCCCTTCTGAGCAGGCTCATCTTGGCCGTGATGATCGGACACATGGTCGTGCACCGGGTGTAGATGAAATCGGCGATCCAAACGTGCCCGCGCAAGGCTGACTCGCCGATCACCCGTCCCTCGGTATCGAGGAAGGCGAAGGGAGGTACGTCCCCAAGGGTGGGCAAAGATCGGCGGGCATGGAGTACCGGATGTGCGACCCGAATCGCGCGCGAGACTACGAGCGCGATCCCCAAGAGCGCCACAAAGCCGCAGGTACCCAGGACAAGGACACGCTTGGGGGCGACCCGCCCGGGCCGGGACGGCGAGGGGTGCTTCAGCGTCGTCGTCGCCTTCGCAGCATGACCAACGCGCCGAGCACCGCGGTGCTGACGAACCATGAAGCTCCGCCCCTGGAAGAGATGTCGCACCCGCTCGACCCGGTCTTCGCGGGAGCGCCCGTTCCAGTACCGGCCCCTGTGCCCGTCGAGCCGCTCGATCCGCCCGCGCTCGCGCTACCACCCGAACCCGCGCTGCCTCCTGAGCCCGTCAGGCCTCCAGATCCAGCACTCCCGCCCGTGCTGGAGGTGCCGCCCGAACCCGCGCTGCCTCCCGAGCCGGTCAGCCCTCCAGCGCCGGTGCTCCCACCCCCGCCTGCAGCGCCGCCCGAACCCTTGCTACCACCGGATTCGGTCCGCCCGCCAGCTCCACCGCTGCCGCCCTTGCCGGCAACGCCGCCGGAACCCGAGCCACCGCCCGAGCCGGCCGTGCCCCCAGCTCCGCTGCTGCCGCCCTGACCGGTTCCACCCTCACCCGAGCCGCCGCCGGCTCCACTGGCGTCGGGGAGACCGTTCGGTGCGTCTTTCGCAATCAACGCATCCGCCGAATCGCTACCACCGTCCGTGGTCGATGCGGTCGAAATGTCGGCGCAGTGGTGATAGTAGCAATCGTTGGCCGGGTGATCGGTCATCACCATGATGACCTGAAGGGTACAAGGCTGTGCGCTGGTGCAGGTCGCGGTCTTCGGAATCGTGACCTGGAATGTTTGGTTGCCGCTTTGTTGCGTCGTCGCGGTCGAGCCAGCCGGTAAGCCATCGGCAATGACTGGCTGGGTCGGCGACCAGACGGGATCCTTCATGATGGCGGGCGTGCAATTGGTGCCTGCCTGGGCTTGCGGATCGGGAAGCGTCGAGAGGGTCTGCGTCGAGCTCGCGCCCTCGACCAGTGCGATGCGAAACCAGCCCGGGTGTGACACGGTCACCGTGATGGAGACGGGAACCGTTTGACCGGATTGAAGCACGGTGACCGTCTTGGTGGGGGTGCCGGCAGAGTCACCCAGGGCGGTGTTGGGCTGTGCCGCGCAAGGTCCGTTTTTCTGCGGGCCGCCGACGGAGTCTTGCGACATCCAACTCGCCGGAGAGTCGATCTTGAAGTGGGCGTGCGCCGTGGATGGCGTCAACGTCGACATGGCGCCGACGGCCAGCCACGGTACGGACGAAAGCCTCGAAGTCCAAGCCCGACACGCCATGACTAATTTGGACGCCGCAGTCGCCTGAAGGTTTCCGGATCCTGTGCGCCTCCTTGGCCGTTCGATCCCCGACAAGACTTTGCCGGTCATCTTTGACCCGTCGCGGCGGCAGTGTGTCGAAGGTGCACCAGCCGTCCGAGGCGAGGCTTCCTGGTTTTAAGAGGGGGATTTGGATTTGTCACCCGCCTACGCGGGCGAGAAACTGCTGCCGCCGATCCTCGCTCCAGCGCGCGCAATAGGCCGGCCTCTGCTCGACGATGCGCTTGGTGCATAATGTGCACGAGGGCTGGCAGGGGTTGATGGCCTCCACGACCTCGCCGCGCGCTTTGCGTGGCCACAAGGGATCCGCAAAGAGCACGCGGCCCAGGCCCACCAAATCCGCCTTGCCATCGCGAAGCGCGGACTCGGCGATGGCCGGGTCTTGGATGCGACCGGCGGCGATTACCGGAGTCTGGGGAAGGGCCTGCTTGATCGCATGCGCGAAGGGGACCATGAAGGCCTGGTTGCGATCGTCGGCCAGGTAAGTCGGCGAGGCGAACGAGTCGTAGCAACCGGCCATGACCGAGAGATAGGCGATGCCCGCTTGGGCCAGGCGCTTGGCGAAGGGCAGGGTGTCGGCCAGGGTCAGGCCTCCGGGAACGTATTCGTCGGCCAAAAAGCGATAGCCCACGGGATAGTCGTCGCCCACCGCTGCGCGGACCGCGCTGACGACGTCGAGGGGAAAGCGCATGCGCCGTTCGGCGTCGCCGCCGTAGGCGTCCTGGCGCAGGTTGGTTCGGGGGGATAGAAATTGGGGCAAGAGATAACCGGTTCCGCCGTGCAGCTCCACGGCATCGAACCCGGCCTGCCTCGCGCGAACGGCACCGGCCGCGAAGGCGGAGATCGTCGTTTCGATGTCGGCCTGATCCATGCTCTTGGGCACCGCCCCCCACGTGGGGACCGCGGACGGCGCCACGCGATCGGGGCGCTTGGCATATCGGCCGGCGTGATGGATCTGCAGCACGGCCTTTGCCCCGCCGCCTTGGATGGCCGAGGCCAGGCGCGCAAGCCCGGGGACGAATCGATCGTCCCGGTGCTCGTCGGCCGCCAGCAGCGTGCGCGGATTGCCGAGGCCGCGGGGCTCGACCGTCGTGTTCTCCACCACCACCATGCCCACACCCGAATCGGCCATCTCGGCATAGTAGTCGAGCACGAGAGCGTTCACCTGGTGATCCGGGTCGGGGTACGCCAGGTACATAGGCAGACTGACCAGGCGGTTTGCCAGTTGTAGTTGACCGATGCGAAAAGGGGTGAAGAGAAGGCTCGTCATGGAACGCGCTCGTCCCTAGCACGAAATCATGAGGATGCACGCCGGACGGTACCCAAGTGCCGCCGAAGGCGGGTGACGTGGTGCTTGAATGGGTCGGCAGGTTGCGAAAGCACTTCAAGGCGACCAGAGTTGCCGGCCTGGAGGGCAGCATGCAACTCGTTCACATCTACCTGAATTTTCCTGGCACGACCCGCGAGGCGTTCCAGTTCTACGAGACCGTCTTCGGGACAAAGATCGCCATGATGCAAACCTTCGGCGAGACCTCGTTCATGCCGAACGTGCCCGACGCCGCGAAGCCAAAGATCATGCACGCGCAGCTCCCCATCACGGAGTCCGTGCACCTCATGGCAAGCGACGTGGTCGAGGGCTTCGGTCCACCCGTCACTTTCGGCAACAACTTTCACGTCTCGATCGTCGCCAACGACAAGGCCGAGGCCGACCGGGTGTTCGCCGCGCTCAGCGCCGGCGGCCGCATCGCCATGTCCATGGCCAATGCTTCCTGGGGCCCCTATTTCGGCATGTGTGCCGACCGCTTCGGCGTGCAGTGGATGGTAAGCCTGCCACATCCGGCGTGACCTCGGGCGCTGCCACTCGCCCCTCTAGAGCACCGAACGGGTTGAATGCTGTGCAGAATCGAGAGCTTGCGAGTGCTCGAAAAATTCACCTCGCCCCGCGAAGCGGGGAGAGGTCGACGCGCGAAGCGCGTCGGGTGAGGGGTTCGGCCATGCGAGAGAGTGCGCTGGCCCCTCACCCTAACCCTCTCCCCGCTGCGCGGGGCGAGGGGATCGGAGGGTGCACGTGCGTAGCAACTTCTTGAATTCTCGGCACTTTCAACCCGTTCGGTGCTCTAGACGGGGCTCGTTCGCGCGCCGATGACGTAGCCGATCGCGAATCGGAATCCAATCGTGCTAGGCATGATTACTCGCCAGGAGGTCCGTGATCAGAGGCCCGGCCAGCAATTTCTCGGGGACAGGTCGTAAGTCCCACACCAGGCCGAGCAGCTCGAGCCCACGCAGGACGTAATAGGTCAGGTCGAATTCCCACCAGAAGAACCCCTGCCGGGCCGAGCTTGGAAAGTGGTGGTGGTTGTTGTGCCAACCCTCACCTGTTGTGAGAATGGCCAATATCCAACTGTTGCGGGATTCGTCGGATGTGACGTAGCGCTGTCGTCCCACAAGGTGGGCGAACGAATTGATGGCGAACGAACCGTGCCAAAGCAGGACGGAAGAGACCCCAAAGCCCCAGAGAAGACCGTGAATTCCCCCAAGGAAGAGGCAGAGAAGCGCAACGGTCACGATGGGGATCGCTTGAACGCCTTCTCGATCGAGCAGGCGAAGCTCGGGGTACTTGTAGAGATCGGGAATGAGCGTGGGATCGGTAGCGCTCCATCGCTTGCTGAAGAGCCATCCCATGTGCGCGAAGGCAAACCCCCGGAGCTTGGCCGAGTGCACATCTTTCTCGGTATCGGAGTACTTGTGGTGCCAGCGGTGGTGGCTCGCCCACCACAACACGCCTTTCTCGGCGCCACTCTGAGCTCCCAGCGCAAGCAGGAACTGGAACACGCGCGAGGTGCTGAAGGAGCGATGGGCGAAATAGCGATGATACCCAGCCGTGACCATGATCATTCGTACGTAGTAAATGCAGACCGCCAATAGCAATCCCTTCCAGGACCAGCCAGTGAGGATTATGCCAACCAACGTGGCCAGATGAACAGCTACCAAGGGATGGGGACCGAATTTGAGCTTCTCCTGCCAGGTTTCGGGCCTGACCGAAGAGGTAACAGGAGAATGGAGAGCAACCTTTTCCACCCATCAAGCCTGGGGCGAGCGCCTGCACAAAGCGCCCATCGTTGTGTCACGATTCCGCCAGGATCTTGCCTTTGGCTCGTCACGGATACGTTCGGTCAGTAGCGGTCGCTGTCGTCCTTGGGCGACATCGGCCAATCCTCCGCGGCACGGCCGTTGATGGTGGTTCCGCCGTGCACGAAGGGGGCACCGTTGGCAATGAAATCGGCCGGGAAGCTCAGGGTTGGCTTCGACAGGGCGTCCAGCTTCGCCACGTGGGTGGCGTCGAGACGCACGTCGAGCCCGGCGAGAGATTGTCTTCCAGCTGGGCGGCCGTCCGTGCCCCGATGATGGCGCCGCTCTTCAAGGGCGACCACGGCGTCACGCCAAGTCCCAGCTCGAGGGCCATCGGAATCAGCACTGGGGGGTGCCAGCAACAATCGCGAACCGCTTTCGTGGGCCGTGGTTGACCTGGGATCCGGCGCGGGCCATCATGACTTGGCAGCATGCTGGATCTCTACGACGAGTTCGCGGTCCTCATCGGTTCGCTGGAAGCAGCGGGAGCCGAATACGCGGTCTGTGGCGGCCTGGCCATGGCCATCCACGGTCTCCCCAGGGCAACCATCGACGTCGATCTCGTCGTTCCGCCTAGCGCGGCCGAGCGTGTGCTCGCGTGCGCGCGCGACCTCGACTACACGCTTCCCGCCGATCCCATGAGCTTTGCCAGCGGCGCGGTCGAAATCAGACGGGTGACAAAAATCGACGCGGGTTCAGGCGAGCTACTTAGCCTGGATCTGCTTCTCGTGACCCCGGCCATCGATCACGTGTGGAGGGAAAGAACCCGCGTTCGCTGGGAGCAGGGCGAGCTATGGGTCGTTTCGCGTGAGGGCCTGGCGAGCCTGAAACGCCTGCGTGGTTCGGGTCAGGACCAGGATGACATCAAACGCCTTGAAGGGGACGGAGAATGAAGGTTGACATGTCCCCTTCCGCCGTCACCTTGCGCCTCAAGCAAGTTTCCCAACTCCGCCGTCTCTGCATCGCCTTGGGAAAAGCAGCGGTTGTCCCGGCACCGTTCGTACGCGACTTCAAGGTGGAGGCGAAGCCGTAGCTTCGCCCCACGGTTCCCTGAAACTTGGAAGGGCTTGCTGCGCGCGCTTTTCGTGGACGCCGGGTTTGAGAGGCCAAGCTCACGGTGCGCGAGAACTTGAAGCTCCATTGCGACTTCTACACCGTGCCCAAATCGGAGATCGAGGAGAGGCGCCAGTTCGTCCTGGGGCTCGTGGACATCGAGGAGTGGAGGAACGCGCCGGTCAGCGCCCTGTCCGGGGGCCTGAAGTGGCGCGCAGAAATCGCGCGAGGCTTGGTCCACTTTCCCAAGGTCCTGTTCCTGGACGAGCCCACCACGGGCCGTACAACCTCAAGAAGCAGCACACCCGGACCACGACCAGGATCAAAACCCCGCGGCAAACGCCGTCTACTGGGTCATCAGGCTGTTCTGCTTGACCGTCACGCGGCTGTCCGTGCACAGCGTACAGCTCGAGCCGTAGAAGTACTTGCGATTGGCGGTATCACCCATCAGGTGAACCCGGAACCAGGCGGTGAGCGCGAAGATGTCGGGCCCCTTGGCGCCGTTCTGGTACTCCCAGCCACCGTGGTCCGAGGCCAGGTTGTCCATGAACATCGCCTGCTGATCCGTCACGGTGTCGTAGACAGCCGCCACGCTGTCGCACGAGACGACCGTGTCCTTTCCACCACAGATGAACAGCGCCGGGCCGTGCAGGCTGGTGAGCGTCGAGGTGCCGGAGACCGTCCCGATCGCGGTGATGCGCGGATCCGCGGCGGCCATGCAAGTCGACATGCCGCCCTCCGAGTGGCCGAGCGCTCCGATGTGGTTCGTGTCGAGGTGGTGATAGTATGGACTGGTGGAATCTTCGGCCTGATCGAGCAGCCAGTTCAGACCGACGATGGTCGGCAGCGGGTCGCCGCGCGAGGTCGTGGTGCTGAGCGAGGCGACCACCACGAAGCCTTGGGAGGCGAGCTGATTGATCAGCACCGGGTACGTTCCACACCATTGGTTGGTGGCGGAGTTGACGACGCACAACGGGGGGTTCTGTTCGGGGTTGTCCCCGTGCCCATTCGCCCAGACCAGAATGGGGTGGCAGTATCCGCTGGTCGCGAGATTGCTCGGACGATAGACGTTGAACCGCTGCTGCGTGTCCCCGTAAATCGGATCGGGTGTGTAGCCCGCCAGTGGGCCGACGTTCTTGTCGGCGGCCACCGTGAACGGTCCCGCTACCGTGGGATCGGCGGTGGGCCAAGCCTTGCCGACGCAGTTACTCGCCGAGCCAGCATCCACCGCGCCAGCGTCCGGACCCGAATTTCCACCTGTCGAGGCGGCGCCGCCTGAGCCGGGGTTGCTGGTATTTCCGCCCGACGCACTACTGCCGCCCGAGCCGGGCTGGCTGCTTGTCCCACCCGATGCGCTGCCGCCTGTGCCAGGGCGCCCGCCATTGCCGCTGGCACCGCCCGCCGTGGAACCACCGGTCGGAACCGAATTCCCGGCGGCTCCTGCGGCCCCACCCGAGCCAGGCTGGCTGAATGTTCCGCCCGAAGCACGGCCACCGGTGCTCCCCGCGGCTCCACCCGTCGCCCCAGCCGCCCCGCCGGAGGCTGTCATGCCCCCTTGTCCGGCTGTTCCAGTGGACCCACCAGCAGAGCTCCCGCCTTGCGAAGACGTCAGTCCGCCACTGCCTCCTGAGCCGCCACTGCTACCCGCTTGGCCCGGAGTTGCCGATGTGCCCGAGCACGACGTCAGCGCCGCAACGAGACCCAAGAGTTGGATTGCCCATGGAGTGTTCTTCATTTGTCTATCTTCTCGAAAGCGCCTTTGAACCGCAAGCCTCGTCTTGGCCGACCAGGTCATCTCGGTGGCACAGTTCCAACAGGCACCTGTTTTGGTTCACGTCGTGGCGGAGGATTGCGAACCCGTAACGAACGGCCCTGAGAAATGCACTGCCAAGACCCAACTGTTCGCGGAACCACGGCGCTGCCTCGAACTCGCCGCAAGCGCCGAAGCGGCATCATCGGGACCATGCCGGCAACGACCAATCCGGTCGGGGATCGGGCTATACCGATTGATCGAACCCACCATCCAGCGGATGATGGCCCTACGGCTGGAACCCTATGCCCGACAAAGATCCGCTCAACATCTCCGGACAGGTTGTTGCCGAGAAGTATCGCATCGAGCATCTCGCGGGCGAGGGCGGCTTTGCAGTGGTGTACGTGGCCGAGCACACCATCTGGAAGCAACCGGTGGCCGTGAAGTTCTTCAGCGGTCTCTCGCATGCCCCCGCCGAATACCGGGAAGAGCTGCTGCAGCAGTTCTTCCAAGAGGGTGCGCTTCTGACCGAGCTGTCGAGCCAGACCGCGGGTATCGTGCAGGCTCGGGACGTGGGCGCCTACACCACACCCGCCGGCCAGTGGCTGCCCTTCATGGTTCTCGAGTGGCTCGACGGCACGCCGCTCGATGCCATCCTGGCAGAGGATCAGCGTCTGGGGCAGCCGTGGACGGAGGGCGAAGTCGTTGGTTTTTTGCGGAGAATCCTGCCCATTCTCGACGTGGCTCATCGGCGAGGCATTACCCACCGCGATATCAAGCCGGCAAACATCTTCATCATGGGCAGCGACGCGCGCGCGCCGGACACCCCCTGCAAGCTGCTCGATTTCGGTGTTGCCAAGATGGTTTCCGACCATGCCAAGCTCAACGCGGCTCTTGCCAAGACCGGCGTGGCCATTACCTCCTTCACGCCCCGCTATGGAGCGCCCGAGCAATTCACGCGAAGTTACGGCGCCACCGGGCCATGGACAGACGTGTACTCGGTGGCCTTGCTTGCTTGCGAGATGCTCACGGGCCGGGCCGCGCTCGAGGGAGAGGATCTAGTCCAGTTCGGATTCTCCTCGGCCAATCCCGCGCGAAGGCCCACCCCTCGCTTCCTCGGAGCAAGGGTCACGGACCCGCTGGAGGAGGTGTTTGAGAAGGCCCTGGCCGTCCGACCGGAAGACCGCTTTCAGCACGCGGGAGAGTTTCTCGAAGGTGTCGATCGAGGCCAGCCTTCGCCGACACAGACAGCTCCATCAACCAGTCTGCAGTTCGCGCCCACGGTGCTGGTCAAAATCGAAGACCGCGCGATGACGCCTGCGACGGCGAAGCCTGCGACCGCGACGCCCGCGACCGCGACCGCGACGCCTGCGACGAAAACGCCTGTGCCTCCGCCGCTAGAGACGACGAAGCCCGAGCCTCCGCCGTCGAGAACGGCGAAATCCGAGCTTTCGCCGCCGAAGGAAGACGCGTCCGGGGTCGGCTCCTTGATCTTCATCCTCGTCGTGCTCGTGGGCGCCTTCGTCGGTTACAGCACGACCGACATCAGGGGGGCCAGAGAAGTGCGTGCGTTCTTCTCGCCGGTGGTTCGCCTGGTCAGGAAGGAGGTGGCCCAGCAACTTCCCACGTTGCGGGAGAAGACTCGACAGGTCATGGACAACGCCGCTGGCATCCTGGCCGGAGCAGAGCCCGCGTGCCCATCCGGCACACGACGCGTGACCTCGGTGCCAGCCCATGCGCCCGAGGCGCACTCTGGCTCCGGTGAGCACGGCCCGACCGAACGGATCTGTGTCGATGAGCATCTGGTCAGCGAAATGGACTACAGCAAGTGCGCCGTATGCGCGCAGCCGAAGCGCTCGCGGGCGAAGCGAAAGGCCCGAAGGCATTCCGAATTTTGCATCGACGGCAGGGCTCCGACGACCAATCCGATTCGATGTGCGACCTTCAAGCAAGCGGAGATCTACTGCGCAGCCCTGGCAGCCAAGCTCCCCACCGAAGCGGAGCTACACGCGCTGCCTCCGGCGTTGATTCGGGCGCCGATGGAGTGGACGTTCGCTACGCCCGAGGCGGACCGCGAGAATCGGGGCCCCTTTCGCTGCGCCCACGAGCAGGAGCGGTGATCCCCGCCGAATCTCAGTCGTCGATCGGCCCAACCCCAAGTTGCTCGGGACAACTCGGCCCCCCACGTGGCGGCGTCCAGAAGGTTCCGCGAGAAACCTTTCGCGGCCGCAGGTCATCTATGCGGAACACCACGCAGCTTGGGAGGAGTCATGGCCGAAAAAGTGAACGCGATTCCAGATGGTTTTCACAGCGTCACACCGAACCTTGTTATCAAGGATGCCAGCAAGGCGATCGATTGGTACAAGAAGGCGCTCGGCGCGCAGGAGCTTTACCGAATGCCCGGACCGGACGGCCGCCTCATGCACGCGGAGATCAAGATCGGCGACGCTGTGGTCATGATGACGGATGAGATGCCCGAGATGGGCGGCAAGGGCCCGCAGACACTCGGCGGCACACCGGTCAGCCTGATGATCTACTGCGAGGACTGCGACACACTTTTCAACCGCGCTGTGGCTGCCGGGGCCAGCGTGCGCATGCCGATTGAGGACGCATTCTGGGGCGACCGCTGGGGGATGGTGACCGATCCGTTCGGGCACGTGTGGTCCATCGGGACCCGCAAGAAGAACCTCTCGGTGCCAGAGATGAAGCGCGCCATGGACGCGTTCATGGCCAACTTCAAAGGTCCCTGAATTGGAGGCGGGTAAGGGACTGCTCGTGGGGGGCGTGCAGCTCCCGCTGGCGTTGGCGGAGCTGGGATTGATCGATGAGTACGAGCTCGTGGTGCATCCCAGGCTGGCGGGCCACGGGCCGACGTTGTTCGCGGGGCTATCGAAGCGCATCGACTTGAAGCGCGTCGGCCGGCTGGAGCTCGGCTCGGGGGCGGTGGCGATGCGGTACGAGCCGAGAAAGTAGCGATTGGGCTTGCCAACTCCCGGCAGCACCGCGTCCCGCGGTCAAGGGGCGCGACTGTACCTTCAAGGGATTCGCCGAGGTCGTCAGATACTCGACCTCCGTCGAGGGGCTGCGCCTTCTGCCGATGGACGCGAATGGGGATTCGCAGCTCCCTCCGAGGCTTTGGGCACTGCGCGAGAGGGATCGAGGGTCACTCGTGCGCAGCCCTCGAAATAAGGCGAACTTCGGTCATGGCTTCGGTTTGCACAATCAGGTAGTTGTCCATGCCTTCCAGTCGAGAATCGGTTCCTGTCTTCTTGGTTCTTCCGTAGAAGGTTGCCGAGACAGGCACCTCGATTCCACCCCTGACCTTGGATGCATTCGCTCGATCGAACTCCACTACGTAGTCGATGCGTCCCGCAGCCAGCAGCCTATTGCCATCGTCTCGATTCTTCACGTATCGAATCTGCGCCAGGCCAGAGGCGCAGGGTATCGACAGATCGTCGGCTGCCACGTACGCCAGCCTGCGCCCCCTGGCCACCATCTTCCCGCACGCCATCTCATGCAAGATGGACCGAACCCCCTGCCGGTACAGCGCCTCGTGTTTCGCCGACCAGGATGGGTCAGGCCAGTCGTCGAGCGAGGTGCAATACTCCAACTGCGTACAATCCACGAAACGCAGCGGTGGTGCGGAGGTCGAGGCACAGGATAGAAGCAAAAGTGCGCAGCAGAACGCCAACAGTGTTCGAAGCATGGGCATGCACTATCGCGACAAAGGGTGAGCATGGTCAAGACTCTGCGCGTGGGCGAGGCAGTCTGGCCGCTGCGCGGCCGCTGTTCACGCCGCGGGGAAGGCACGATGGGAATACGGGTACGAAGATCGTCGAGGCGACGCGGTCCGTTAGGGTGAATTGGGGGTCGTGGCAGCGACCCCTTCCGCTCGCAGGATGACCTTGCCGATGCAGCAACGGAGACCGTCGGCCGACGTGCGTGGCGCGGAGAAGTAGTCGTTGGTTCCGCGCTGAACCGCCTGGCAAGCCGACTTGGCTGTCGAGGCGAAGGTGATGACCGAGGAGGTGAAGACGACGTCGGACACCGGGTTCGAGCTGTACTCCTCGATGACGAATTCCGCCGATCCCTGAGCCTGCCCTAGCATGTCGATGGTGTACGACACGGACTGAGAGTTATTCCGGTTCGTCACGGTCTGCGTCCAGTCGGTTCCGTTGAGCACGAAGCGCATGTCGAGAGTATCGCCGACCGCGACGTTCATGCCCGGGCCGCCGTGGCAGTCGTGGTAGGCCTGGTAATTCACGGATGACGACGCAATGTAAGTGTTGACGTATTGGCCGGAGATCCACCACGACTGGTACGACTGGGCGGGGGAATTGGGGGCGCAGGTCCCGCCCCACGTCAGGACAGGTTGTAGGACACCGTTGTCGAGAACGGCGTAGTTCGCGCCGCCTGAGACAGGCTGCAGTCCAGGCCAAAGGAAGAGCGTCCCGGTCGGGGCTGGCGTCTCCGGGACGACTATCGTCGTGTCGAAGGCGACGATGCTGTTGTTCGATGCAACGGCGAGACGCACCCACCCGTAGCTATTGAGGGTGGCCTTTCCCGAGGTGCTGTCCGCGTACGTGGTCCCACCGGCGCAGGGGTCAGCGTCGGTTCCCAGGCTCGGATCGGCATCCGAGACCGCGAGCCCGGCATCGCCGGTGGGCTGGGCGTCGGTATAGCGGACAACGTCGGTGCCGGCGTCACCCGACCGGCCCGCATCGACTTCCGCATCCGCGCGCCGTACAGAATCGACAGCCGCGTCCGGCCTTGATCCTGTATCGGGGGCGCCATCTTCGCCTTCGGCGGTCGAACGGGTGTCGTCGACAATCTGAGTTTCCGGGCCGCGGCCAAGGGTATCGGTGGCCAAGTCCGCAGCTCGTTCGGCATCGGCGCTCGCTTGGGTATCGGGGGATGCCGCGTCGGCAGTAAGGCGGCCGTCCGAACGGCCCCCGTCGTTGGCAGCCGTCGATCGTGGCGTGCGGTCGCTGCAGGCGGCGGTCGCGACCAGCAACGCCACGGTCATGACAGAACCTCTCCGTCCCTGAGACACGAATGGTTTCCAGCTGGAATGTCGAAAGCCCATGCTCAGTCCTCCAATGCGCTCCGGCGTCAGCGACGTGGACTTTATCCTCCTTACCGGAAACATGCGACAGGGGAGATCGGTCGTGGACGCCCCAGGGTCGCCAGGGCGTTACCTCCTGAGGGGCAGCGCGAGGTGTGGGACTTCGTCGAGTTCTGCGAGACTCGGTTGGGTCTGGCCTGCTAGGGTGGTCCGCAAATGTCTCAAGACGACCAGTTGGAATACAGCACCTTCGAGGCCACGGTTCGGCGATCGGCGCAGATCGAGGAAGACCTGAAGAAGAACCCGCTCAACTACCGTGTCCTGACGGGAGATCGGCCCACGGGGCGGCTGCACGTGGGCCATCTCTTCGGCTCTCTGCAGAATCGGGTGCGTCTTCAGAACCTGGGCGTGCCGACCTTCATCGTGATCGCCGACTACCAGGTGCTCACCGATCGCGACACCTTCGAAAGCATCGCCCAGAACGTGCGTGACCTGACGATCGACTACCTCTCGGTGGGCCTGGACTCGTCCACCGCCCGCGCGTGCATTTTCCCGCACAGCCATGTCCCCGAGCTGAACCAGCTGCTGCTGCCGTTCCTCACCCTGGTGACCAATGCCGAGTTGGATCGGAACCCGACTGTGAAGGAGGAGATCCAAGCCTCTGGGCAGAAGCGCGTGAACGCGGGCATGTACACCTATCCGGTGCACCAAGCGGCTGACATCCTGTTCTGCAAAGCCAACCTGGTGCCGGTGGGCAAGGATCAGCTGCCGCATCTCGAGCTGACTCGCACCATCGCCCGGCGCTTCAATGAACGGTTCGCGCGCGGCCAGGACGTGTTCCCCGAGCCGCACCCGCTGCTGTCCAAAGCCCCGATCATCTTGGGCCTGGACGGCGGCCAGAAGATGTCCAAGAGCCGCAACAACGCCATCATGCTGGCGGCCAGCGAGGACGAGACGGCCAGCCTCATCAAGAAGGCCAAGACCGACGCCGAGAGGCGCATCACCTTCGATCCCGTGTCACGGCCGGAGGTGTCCAACCTGCTCCTGCTGACGTCCCTGTGTACGGGCGAAGCGCCCGAGGCCGTTGCGGAGCGGATCGGTGATGGCGGCGGTGGCAAGCTCAAGGCCACGCTGACCGAGGCGCTGAACGAATACCTGCGTCCCCTGCGTGCCAAGCGCCGCGAGCTGGAGACCAGCCCGGACCACATTCGGTCGGTGCTGCTGGCCGGAATCCAGCGCGCGCGACAGGTCGGGCAAGAGACCCTCGACGAGGTCCGCCACGTGATGAGCATGGATATCTGAACGACAGTCGATGCGCCTGCCACGGAGCCCGATCGAGTCCAGCCATCAGGCCGCTGCAGACCACTGGAGACGCGCGTGCTCCACGATCAAACCCTCGCGTAGCGCGGCCCGACAGACGCGCGCTTGCGGGATGTCGAGGATGTCGAGTACCGAGGCCAGGATGATAGCTCCGTGGATGATTTGCTCCGCCCGGTCGGGGTTCATGCCCGGGACCTCCCGGCGGGCCGCCAGGGGCAGCGCGGCTAGATGCTCGATGAGCAGACGCAGATTTTCTCGGCTCAGGCAATTGGAGCCATTGCCCGATCCCGGCACCAGGTGGAGTGCGCGGGCGACGGAGCGCAGCGCTCGGGCGGTTCCCGCGCAAAGCACGACCTCGCCCAGGTGGTGCCTTCGGAGCGGGCGCAACAGCGCGGCCACGCGACTCGACGCCCAGCGCTCGATGGCGCGCAGGTCGGGCGGCGAGGGGGGATCCGACGCTGGCTGCTCTGCCACCGCGCGCAGAACGCCGAGCGGTGCCGAGGCGGTGTGGAGGATCCGACCACCATCGCCCACCACGACCTCCAGCGATCCCCCTCCGAGATCGAAGAGCGTGGCACGACCGAGACTGCCGCCCAACTGTGCGCGCGCGCCAGCATAGGAGAGACGCGCCTCCTCGTCGCCCGAGATGACTTGGACGTCGATGCCGAAGCGCGAGCGAACCTTGGCGACGAACGCGTGCCCGTTGCGCGCCTCGCGGACGGCGCTGGTCGCGACGGCGAGCACGGCCTGCGGTTCGTTCCGTTCGATCACCGGGACTAGCTCCCCCACTGCTTGCAGGGCACTTTCGAGCGTCGCGGTCGAGAAACGGCCGGTTCGAAAGATGGCCTCGCCAATCCTGGGCATCCGTTTGGCGCGCTCGATCACCGCCAGGCCTCCGCCACGCTCTGCTTCCGCAATCAGGGCATGGAAAGAGGTGGAACCGAGATCGAGGGCCGCAAGTCGCACGCCCTAAGTGTAAGCGGGCGCGAATACGGTGTTATTTTCATTTTGGCAACAACTTATCAACAACCCGGAAACGGCTGGGAGGGAGGGGGAACCCTGAACGCCACCTTGTCTTACCGCGTTGTACCTCAAGGCACGTGCTCAATCAGGTCAGCTCGGCTCATGCTGGGTAGCACCCGTCCCTGTTGGATCAAGGGTCTCCTGATCGGGCTGGGCTCCATCCTGAGCCGGTTGCTCCATTGCTGACATTGGGGCGATGCTCATTCCATCTCCGCCTTTCTTGACGGCCTTCTTGACGGCTTTTTTGACCGCTTTCCTGACCGCCTTCCTGAACGCCCTGTTGACCGCCTTCTTGACCGCCTTCTTGACTGCCCTCTTGGTGAGGGCCTTGGCGCTGCCGGCAGTTTTCTTGGACTTGGTTTTCTGGGACTTGATCGATTTCTTGGCTTTGGGTGCTTTCTTGGCTTTGAGGGCTTTCTTGGCTTTGGTTGGCATGGCGTACATGTTGCCGCTCTGCGGGCCTGCACGCAAGCTTGCTGCGCTGGCGGCGATCCCAAGTCCCCTCAACGCCAATTCGCTTGAGTCGCTCGAGGTTGTTCTTCATGGCCTTGACCACTTCGGAGGAGAGCCCCTGCCAGTCCGTGCACTCGCCCGTGACCCGCAAATCTCCCGGGAACGGTATAACTTGGTCGAATTACCCGAATGGGCCAGTCTGGGCCTACAACTGGGGAACCTGGAAGAGACCGAGTGAGGCTATTCTTCGTCCCATGCTATTCTCTCGCATGCTCCGAGGTCATCTCCCCAGCGTCATGGTCGCCGTCATGGTCGTTTCGGCCAGCGCGTGTACGAGGAAAGCCTCACCCAGGCCGCCGGCAACCACCACGCCATCCACGGTCGTCAAGCCGGCAAACGACAAGCCGTCGACGGACGACAATGCTTGGCCGGAGGGTATCGACCCGGGCAAGCTGGACACCTTCAAGCGCAAGGTCTTCGACCAGGTTGTCAACCACGAACCCTCGGCGTGTGGCAAGGGGCACAGCCTGCTCCACTCGGTCCAGCGCGACAGCGCTTGCCGGGCTTCCTTCTACGCCGTCCGCTACGTCGCCCGACTGGCCGATGCGGGATTCTCCGAGCCTGAAATCGGCGAGAAGCTCTCGCAGCGTTTTCGCGCTCCGCGCGTTCCGTACATCGACGTATCACAGGCACCCAGCAAGGGCGGCCCCTCCGGGCGTGTGACCATCGTGGAGTTCGCCGACTACGAGTGCAAGCACTGCAAAGAGGCGCAGAAGGTGATGCAGCCGCTTCTGGCCAAGTACTCCGACCAGGTCACCCTGTATTTCAAGCACTTCCCCATCAGCTCGAACAACGCCCTCAACGCTGCCCTCGCCGCCGCTGCGGCGCAAAAGCAGGGCAAGTTCTGGCAGCTCAGCGACAAGATTTGGGAAAACTCGGAGCACCTGACGCCGGCCTTGCTCGAGAGCTTGGCCAAAGAGATTGGCCTCGACTTTTCGCGCTGGTACAGCGATGTCGCGTCGGAAGCGGTCCGGTCGCACGTACAGCGGGACCGGGACGAGGCACGCGCCCTGGAGATCCGCAGAACGCCCGCCATCTTCATCGACGGCCGCAAGTACACCGACAATCTCGACCTTCCCAGTCTGTCGGATTGGATCGACGAAGAGCTGGGTCGTTGAGGCAGGGGGTGCTCTACTTCCTGGGCTCCCCGAGCGCACGGGCGAGCTCGGGGTCGTCGCGTACGCTCTCCAAGTCCGGATCCCGGCGGGCGACCTTGCGATATTTGGGATCCAGGGCAATGGCCTTCGTGACGGCGGCAACTGCTTGCTCGTGGTTGCCGATCAAGGCGTGCATGCATCCGACGTTGTAGTGCCCCTGACCGAATTCGGGCGCGAGCTCGACGAGCTGCTCGAAGCAGGTCAGGAACTCGGGCGCGATCGTCTGCCTGCTCTGGCTCTTTGCCAGCGCGAAGTAGTCCCGCAGCAGTCCCTTCACGCGCTCCTTGGCTTGTGGCAGGGGAAGGGCGTTGCGCGTGCGGCGTGCCTGGCCGTCGGGGACAAGCCCCTTTGCTGTCAGCAGGTAGTCTTGCTCGAAGGTTTCCGCGGCGGCGGCGAAGTAGTAGTACCAGGTGGCGGCTCGTTGCTGCATGAACCGAGCACGATCGTGCTCCAACCCGGCAAGCCTCACGTCGATCGGAATTCCGCTCGCGGAGCTGCACCGACCGCAATCTTTGTTTGCGGTGTTTTCACCGGCATTGCAAGGGCTTCGGGTACTGCCCGGGAGACCGCCAAGAAACCGACCACGGCCCTCCGCGGCCCAGAAAGCGATATCCTCGATGCCGTAGAAGTCGTGCCCGAATTTCCATGAGATGGCGACGACCGGCAGGCCGCCAAGCCAGAAGACGAAGCTTCCTGGCCAGTCGGCCAGCATGTGCTCGCGAGAGGCAGGTGCGGTGAGATCCGCGACGATGGCATTGTTACGCATGAGCCATACACGGGCCTTTCCAGCCTTGTCCGTGGCGGCAAAGAGGGTGCCCTGCGGCGCTGCGGCGACCTGGAACGGGCCGGCCGTGTCGCCGAGGCGGCCAGAGAGGACCGGCGGGACCGTGGCTAGCGGCTCGAATCTCACTGCTGCCTTGGCAGCGGCATCGTCCAGTGGTCCGGCCGGCGTGGCGGTCCCATGTCCCATTACCAGGACGACCAGCCCGACCCACGATGCCCGGGCGAGAAAATCACGAATGTTCTTGTCTTGTGTCTTCCGATGGCTCATGCCGCCGAATCTACCTCAGCACGTGCGGTATGGTGCATCGATGAAGTGGCATCCACTTGGCCGTGCCAGGTGCTGGTCGGACGAGGCCATATCGTGGCGCGACGAGGTCTGGCATAATGGCGCTCACCCTTACAGCAGTTCCCTCACAGCAGTCCATGTGGTTTCGGTATCTGACAGCTTCGACTGCGTGTGCCGCCCTTCTGGGGCTGGCAGTCTCCGGTTTCGTGCGAACGCATTGCCCCGAAGTTCTGTCGGCGCTGGCGCCAAAGGCCTCGGAGGTGTCGCCCGTCGACGAGGCCATCCAGGGCCATGGCGAATCCCCGTCCGTCGTTGACCTTGCGCCCGAAGGCGTGACGTCGGAGGAGGCACGCCCCACCTCGTTGCTTCCACCCAAGGAGGCCAAGGGGCATCCCGCGGCTTGCGCACGGCCCGCCTTGTCCCACAATCCGGTGCGTAACACCTTCGCGCGGGAGCTGGCTCGGGGAATCCGAAAGCTCGCCGAGCGTCGCTATGAGATCAAGCGTGGCACGTTGGAGCTCGCGCTCGGCAATCTCGGGCTGTTGGCCGGCTCGGTGCGGGTCATGCCCGACGTTCGCGATGGCAAGCCGTTCGGGTTTCGGCTGTTCGCGATCGCGCCGGATGGGCCGGTTGCGAAGCTCGGTCTCCGAAACGGCGATGTTCTGGTCTCCATCAACGGGCTCGATCTCGCGACGCCCGAGCATGTCTTGGATGCCTACGGCAAGCTCAAGAAAGCTCCTCGTTTGGTCTTGGGGCTGCTCCGAGACAGACGTGAAGTCACGCAGGAGTACACGATTCGGTAGTCCCATCCGCCGTCTACCGCATCAACGACAGCGGCGACGTGCACGCCCGCATCGCCTGCCTCGGCGCCCGCTGCAAGATTTCAACCTTCAGCCTTGAAACAGGGTCCTTGCGCCGCAGCCAATCGCGAGCAGGGGAAGGAGAACGACCACGGCACGCAAGGGGAGGGTTTCATGGATCGGCGGGTTCTTCGACATGTTCCCGAAACTCCAGCGCGTCCTTCTATCAGATCAGCGACGTCCCTCTACCGGCGGGGCACAGGCATGGGAATCGAGGAAGGCCAGGGCCAGGGCGGTCTTGGTGACGACCCCGATGGGGTCCGACTCGGAGTCGATCACGACAACGGCTTCGGTATTCTGGCTGGCCATGGTCCTGGCAAGGCTGGTCAGATTGTCGCTCTCGCTGGCACTGGAAGCGGGACGCGCGACATCTCCGGCAATGAGCATCTTTTCGAGCTCCTCGTCGTGGGAGAACTCCGAGAGGTACTCGGGCAACACGACGCCGAAGCCATGGTCTCCGTCGCGCACGATGAGTGCCTGGGCCCGACCATCGCGTAGCTGTGTGGAGAGATCCGAAACCTTCGCCGCAGCAGAAACCATCGAAGACGGAACCATGATGGTTTCCGCCAGCGGCTCGTCCAAGGCGTCGACTAGACTTACTTTGGCGGTGTTGCCTCGGGCCATGGGCGCCGCGCTCATGTGGGCACGAACCAGGTCGCTCATGGCCAGCATGCCAACCAGCTTGGTTTCCGTTGCCGGGTCGACCACCACGAGCTGGCGCACCCCCAGGTCGTTCATCCGGACGACGGCGCCAATCAGGGGCGCATTGGCCCGAATGACCTGGGCCGCTTTCATCCGCGCCGAGACCAGACTGCTCGGCGGCGTCGAACCGGCTCGCAGCTCGTCCGCGGACAAGACGCCAAGGACGTTGCCGCCGCCGTCGACCACGGGCAGCTTCGCGAACTTGCGTTCTCCGAGGATTCCGATCGCCTCGCCCATCGACTGCCCGGCGCGCACCGCGACCGCGGCCGAAGTCATCGCATCCGACACCAGGAGCGGACCGCGCGCGGGTGCGGCAGGTCCCGTGTGCGGAAGGACCACGCCGTCTTGCTCCAACAGCGCTTCGTAGATCGGGGTTGGCCGCAGCCTGCGCGCGAGGCCGTACGAGGTCATGTTCGCGAGCATCAGCGGTAGAACGAGCCCGTAGCCTCCGGTCATTTCGAAGATGATGAGGACCGACGTGATGGGTGCGCGGATGATCCCGGCGAAGACCGCGCCCATTCCGACGAGCGCGAACGCCCCCACCTGGCGGGTTTCGTGGTGCATGAGAAGGACGTCGAGGTGGCCGATGGTGCCGCCCAGCATGGCGCCCATGAAGAGCGCAGGCGCGAAGATTCCACCAGCCCCACCGCTCGAGTAGGAAAAGACGGTGGCGACGAGCTTCGCTGCGCACAGGATGGCGAGAACCACCAGCCCAAGTTGTCCGTCCAGCGCGCGGCCGAGCGTGTGGTACCCGCCCCCGGTGATTCCGGTCGTGCCGAGAAATCGCAGGGCCAGGACGGCAAGGATGCCGGTCACCAACCCCCCGACGGCTGGATGCGCCCAGGTCGGCACGAGGCGAAAGCCGCGAAACCAGAGCCGAAGCTTGAGCAGTCCGTCGGTGAACGCAATCGAGACGAAGGCCGCGGCGATGCCCAGCACGGCATAGAAGGCGATCGAGGTGGGGTGATTGAACGTGTACGTCTCGCTGACCTCGATCACGGGATGGACGCCAAGAATTCCACGCTCGATGACCGCGGCCAGGGCCGCTGCGATGACGACACCGGACAGGACGGCCTGGTCGAGGGTTCCGACGACTTCTTCGATGGTGAACGTCACGGCGGCGATGGGCGCGTTGAAGGCCGCAGCGATGCCGGCGGCAACTCCGACAGGGGTGAGTCGTCGCATGTTGCGCGGTGGAAGGGATGTGGCCCGGCCGAGCAGGCTGGTTGCACCGGCGCAGATTTGCACCGTGGGACCTTCAAGTCCGAGGGAGGCGCCGGAGCCAATTTGCAGGGTACCGATAAAGAACTTCCCAATGGCGTCGCGGAACTTGACCCGGCCGCCTTCCGTGGCGAAGGCCTGCTTGACTTGCGGAATTCCAGAACCGCGAGCCCCGGGGACGATCCACATGAGTATAGGCCCGGCTATGAGGCCGCCCAGCGCGGGCGAGATCACCGTCCAAGCCATCCAGGACGGTCCATGCACATGGATAGCGCGTTCGATCATTTGATTCTCGGCGGCGGTGATCGCGATGTGGAATGCCACCGCTGCCAGGCCGCACACCAGACCCACCAGAATGGTGAGCGCGAACAAGTGCTGCGCCTCGTTCACGAGGTGACGTCGGACAACCGCGCTTGCCGCCTCGCGTATGGACGGTAGGTGCAGACGAATCCGTGCGAGCTGCGCCCACCGAGCGCGCCAGCGCGAACCTTTCGTGCGGCTCGGCTCTTCGTCGTATTCGCTTGGCACGCCTAGGCCCCTGTCCCGGCGGTGAGGCCCAATGTCATGTCGTTGGCCCGGCATCTGCGGGCATGAGGTGGGGTGTTTCTTGCGGTCAAAGCTTCGGGGCTCTTTCTACCTCGTCAGGGTTGCTCGTGGTACGGATCGTTTTCAACCGGGCCAGCGGAAGTCTAGCGCAAACCAAGCAACGGGGTGTCCCGACCACGACCATTCCGTCAACGCGTACGGGCAGCACGAAACCTTTTCCGATGGAGGGTGCGTGGTTTACCTTTTGTTCGGGAAATAGGCTGGGCTCACTCGGCAGAGCGTGCGCGCGCTCTGGGTGTCTTCGATTTGCTCCCAAAGCCGCTCACCCCCAAGCGCTCACGACCGCGGTGCGCAGGGCGCTGGACGGCCCTGCCTGATGCGCGCGACTACTTCTGAACCCCGATGTCCTTCATCGCTTCGAGCTTGGCGAGATCGAGGCTCGACACCGCACTCTCGAGCGCGGCCAGATCGACACCGTGGCCTTTCGCGCTCACGATGAAGCGGCCGCCGAGCACGACGGTAAACTCATTGTCGCCGTTGTGTTTGGAGCCCTTCTCGTGGACCAGCCGGCCGTTCACGCTGTGGGTTCGTTCGAAACCGTTGTCGTCTTCCTTTTCGCCCTGCAGACCCATCCAGCCGGCCAGACCGAGCAACCCGCTCGCACCGCCTGCGTCGGAGACGTCGAGCGAGACATGCTTTTGCGCGCGATCGCCGTATCTCGCCTGCGCTTTGGAGACCATCATGCCCATGGCGCCGGTCTTCTCGGCGTTGCTGCTCAGCCTGGCCAGCCCGGCGAAGGTCTCAGGGATGAACGGTTTGAGCTGGTCGATGCCGACGGGATCGACCCTCTTGCCGCCCCCGAGCATGGCGCCCAGGCCGGCCATGGCCGCGGAGGCCTGCGCGTTGGGATCGCCGCTCCTCTTGGCGGCCTCCATCCTCTTGTTGTTCTCCTCCATGGCCTGACTCATGGCTTGCAGCTTTCCCATGGGGGAGTCCTTGTCGAGTCGGATGGACGAGGCGGAACGTCCGCTCGCAAGGCCAGGAATGCCGTACGCTCCGAACATCCCCGTGCGCATGATGCCGAAGCCCGCGGCACCCACGACGACGGAGAGAACGATCGCGCACGCCACCACGACGGCGGTGTAGGGGACGGCCTTTTCTTGCGGGCACTTCATGAGTCGAGGCAGGCCGAGGTAGAGAACGTAGATGCCGTAGAGACCGGCCAGGACCGCGAACAGCCCGAGCATGGGTAGTATTTGCAGGACGCCCGCGACCCATGCCGGGGTATAGGAATACACCGCGAGCTTGAGGGACTGGCCGCTGCTTTTCTGGGCGCCAAAGCTCGGGGCCAAGTAGTTGATGATGAGCGACAACACGAAGACGCCGACCAGCGCCATGATGAACATGAAAACCGCCATGACCAGCCCGCTCATCATTGGCACGCGATAACTGCCGACGAAAGGCAGCGATCGACCGATGAGGGAGCCGCCGATGAAGCCAGCAATCACCGGAATCGCCGCCAGCGGGGCGGCGTAGCCTTTGAGGAGAGCCACCGTTGTCGTGTCTTCCTCGGCGATCACGTCCCACTCGGTTTTCGGTTTCAGACAGATGCCCTTGATGCGCTCGATCATCGCCATGACTCGCCCCCTCGTTGATTTCGGCGATTAGCCAACGGGGCGGCCACAAAGTCAACCGACACCCTGAGACGACGCTTGAACACCAGCGCT
Organism: uncultured delta proteobacterium; assembly: GCA_963824555.1. Lineage (GTDB taxonomy): Bacteria > Myxococcota_A > Polyangia > Fen-1088 > Fen-1088 > Fen-1118. The sequence goes on from CAWGPW010000018.1 coordinate 165,119, forward strand.
CGGGGTATGCAAGAAGCTTGAACCAAGGGGGCGCGCTTGGGACTCTTGGTGACCGAATGGCTATGAACGAGCACCGAGGAGGCGAAGAGACGCTCATGCCGACGACATGGAAGACGACGAGCCCAGCCCGGGTGCACGCAATGGCGATCGTGTGTCTGCTGGTTGCGGCGTGCGCGTCGAGCGGCGGCCATCCCGTGGCCGACGCGGGGGGCGGGGGCAATGGCGATGCCGGGCAGGGCGTCGTGTGGCCGCCTCCCCTCGATCCGCGCGCCATCGGCGCGTTCGACCTGTCCAAGGTCGCGGTCGCCGCGTTCAGCCAGACCTCGGTTTCACAGAGCGATCCGCAGGTTCTCGCCCTGGCGCCGGATTTGGTGCCGCGCGCGTGGGGACAGTGGGATCGGTCGGGACTGAGCGCGACGGACTATGGCTTCGGATACCCGAGTGCTTGCCGAGCGAATGGTACCTTGTTCGTCGGCGGCCTGACGGCGTCCGTGATCTTCGCGGATGAAATGAGCGCGGCCGAGTTTGCCGACGAGGTGGGCCGCAATGCCGCCGGCGGTGAGGTCGCCCACGACGAGATCGTGTCTGGGGCCTTCCGGGGCGCGCTGGCCAGCCCCGGCTTCCGGCAGCTTCTCATCGGCATCGCCGAGATCCAGATCGATGGCGGCGTCGACGGCTTGTTCTTCGACGAGGTCAACGCCGGCTACAACGGCGCGAGCTACGACGGCAACGAGGGCTTCGACGATCACGACGTCGCCGATTTCGGTCGCTTTCTCTGCGCAAGACACGGTGGCGATTCCTCGGCGTTGGCGGCTTTCGATGTGGTGCCCTCGGACGGCCTCGACTGCACGTCGGCGGATCCGGGCGCCGCATTCGACTACCGCGGCTATCTGGCAAGGCATGGTTTCCAAAGCGCCCCGCTTGGCGCATCCAACAAGTTGGCGGGCGAGTGGGGCAATACCGTGCAGAACCGGCCCGATCCTGCCAAGGGCACCTTCGTCGAGACCTACCCGTCCCTGGTCTACTGGCAGGAAATCGTCGTCGCGGTGCGAAGCTACGCGCGGGAAAAGTACGGCAAGGAGGTGCTGATCACCGCCAACGGCGTCTTCCCCTTCGTGGATTTTCAGAGCGTGGGGCTTTACGACTGGAACAAGGACGGTTCGGGCACCAAAGGCTTCGACTACGTACCGGTGGTTGGCACGGCCCCCAACACCCACCTCGACGGTACCGTTTCCTACATGCCGGTCTTGCAATCGCTGAAGGACCGCTCCAAGCGCATCGTCGAGGCCGCTGGGGGACAGGAGGTCCCGCTGCTACTTTTCCTCGACTGGCCGACGGACAACATGAATCGCTACTACGCTCTACCGCTCGAGGAGCGCAAGGACTATGTGCGGCTGATCCTCGCCGAGTCCTCCGCCCTGGGCATGTGGTTCGCGCTGCCGCTCGCCACCACCACCGATAGCAACACCGCCACCGGGCTTGGGATGATGGACTTCTTCCAGTCGATGCGTGCGTTCTACCAGGGGCACGCGGAGCTCTTCCGCGGCGGACATGACAGCGCGGTGGCGTCAGAGGTGTCAGCGACCAACGTCGCGGCCCACCTGGTCACTTTCGACGATGGCCGGGCCGTTCTTCATCTGATCAACCACAACTACGCGGCGGCCTTCGTGCCGCAGGCCGGGCTCTCGGTCGGCATCCCGCTGGTGCAGGAGCCGAAGTCGGTCACCCTGGTCTCGCCGGACATGGCGATGGAGATGCCCGCGACCTTCACCTACGACGGCGGCAAGCTGACGGTGGATGTCGGCAGCCTGGTTTCGTCGCTGCTGGTCGTCATGCAATAGGTTGTTTCTCTTCCAACTGTCCCACCAGCCGCAGGAGGCCGTCCAGGATCGTGTACGGGTGGGGTGGGCAGCCGGGGATGTAAAGATCCACGGGCACCACGCTGTCGGCGCCGTTGTGGACCTCGGGATGGTCGAGGAAGGGGCCGCCCGAGATGGCGCACGCGCCGACGGCGATCACGATCTTGGGCGGGGTGAGGGCGGCGTAGCTCTTTTGCAGCGCGAGCTTCATATTCTCGCTGACCGGACCGGTGACGAGCAAGCCGTCGGCGTGCCTCGGCGAGGCCACGAGTTGGATGCCGAAGCGCCCGAGATCGAAAACCAAGGTGCCGAGCACGTTGATGTCGGCCTCGCAAGCGTTGCAGCCGCCGGCGCTCACCTGACGCAGCTTGAGCGAGCGGCCGAACAGACGCAGCAGACGCTTTTCCAGGGCATGGACAGGCACGGCGTGGCCTCCGTCCACGATCAACGATTGGCGCGTATTGCCGGCGAGGCGATAGTCAGGGCCGTGGTGGATGGCGTCGGCGGGGCAGGCATGGGTGCAATCGGTGCAAAAGAGACAGCGGCCAAGATCGACCCTGGGTACGCCGGCCTCGATGGCGATGGCATCGGTGGGGCAGGCGTCGGCGCAGGCCCGGCAACCGTCGGGGCACTTGCTGGCGTCGATGACCGGCAGGCCGCGAAAGCGGTCGGACAGGACGGGCGCTTCGTCGGGAAAGCGCGAGGTGCGATGACCTTGCCGCCAACGTTCAGCGAGGATCTTCAGCATGGGTCAATGCTCCTAGAGGTCATGGCCACAGTAGGAGAGGTTGAAGCTCTTGTTGCAGATGGGGAAGTCCGAGATTTGCTGGTCGCGCAGGGCCATGGCCAAGCCCGCCCAATTGTGGAAAGAGGGATCCACGACTTTGTAGGTCGCGAATCGCCCCTGCGGGTCGGTCATGGCCACGTGGCAGATTTCGCCGCGCCAGCCCTCGACGAGGGACACGCAGAAGTGCTCGGCTTGCAGCGCCGGACAATCCACGCGGGCGGCTCCGGCCGGAAGCTCCTTCAATTGCGCGCGCAGGAATTGCACCGAACGTTCTATTTCCAGCCAGCGTAGGAAGGCGCGCGCGAACACGTCGCCGGTGTGAAAAGTAGAGATGGGAATGTGCACGAACTGGAAGATGCCGAAGGGGTGGTGGGTGCGCACGTCCCGCCGCAGACCGCACGCGCGGGCGGCAGGCCCTACCAGCCCGAGGTCGCGGGCGGTCTCCTCGCTGACCTTGCCCACGTCCTCGAAGCGCGCCTGTACCGAGCCGGTGTGCCACAGCAGCTTGGCTGCGCCTTGCACGTCTCGGTACGTGGCTTCCAATCGTTCCTGGACCTGGGCCACGCGCGCTCCGTCGACATCGAAGCCAAGGCCGCCCGGCCGAACCAGGCCGCGGCCGAATCGGCTGCCGCACAGGAGGGCCGTGATGTTGAGAAAGTCTCCGCGCAGGCGCCCGCAGAACGAGGCGGTAGGCAGGTACCCGATGTCTCCGGCCAAGGCGCCCAAGTCTCCGGTATGATTGGCCAGGCGTTCGAGCTCGAGGGCGACCCCGCGCAGGGCCAGGGCGCGGGCCGAGGGGCGGCAGCCGGATAGACTTTCCAGGGCCTGGCAGTAGGCGCTGGCGTGCCCCAGCGTGGTGTCTCCGGCCAGGGTTTCCATGTGGTGGATGGTGCGTTTGCCCGGCCCTCCGGCCAGGGCCTTTTCGATGCCGCGGTGCTGGTAGCCGAGGGAGATCTCCAAATGAAAGACGTGCTCGCCGTGGCACTGAAAGCGGAAGTGGCCGGGCTCGATGACGCCCGCGTGTACCGGACCCACCGCCACCTCGTGAGCTTCCTCGCCTTCGACGCGATAGAAGTCGGTCGCGCCCACCACGCGGGGCTCGCCCTCGGGGCGGCCAAAGGCGTCGGGACCTGGCCGGTAGGCGGCGTGGAAGCGCACCGGCTTCCACCAGGGATGTCCCTCGGGGATCAGCCCCCACTGCTCGCCGAGCTCGCGCTCGAACATGTGGACTTGCGGACATTCTACGGTCATGGAAGGAAATCTGTTTCCTTCGACGACGGTCCGCGCGGCCTCCAGCACGCCGTCGTGGTCGCACGCCAGCACGGCGAAAAGCTCGATGGCGGCGCCCGCGGGGCGGCCGAACAGGGCGACCACGCGCCGATTGCGCGCAGGGGCGGCGATGACTGTTTCGCGAAGCTCGTTCAACGGCAGTTGCGGGATCTGGCGCGTCGGCACCGAGAGCCCGTTGCGCAGGGCAAACCAGCGGGTGCTCATGGTTTCATCTCGATGAAGCTCGCCGCCTGCATAAGGGCGTTCCCTATCGCCGGTGGAATGTACACGCCGAGCAGCAACACCAAGCTCAGGAACGCGACGATGGGGGCCACGGTGAGAAAACCGTCCTTGTAGGCGGTGGCGCTCGCCTTGGACGAGGGCTCGCCTTGGACCACCGCGAACACGGTCGAGCTCATGCCCACGAAGACGACGAAGAGCATGAACAAGAACCCTCCCGCAATCCAGAAGCGTCCCCCGACGATGGCCGCGCGCAGAATGGTGAATTCGCTGAAGAAGAGCCCGAAGGGCGGCGTGGCGGTGACGGCCAGAAAGCCGGCCAGGAAGAGCACGCCGGTGATGGGCAGGCGGCGGATGGCGCCCCCGACGTCCTCGACGCGCTTGCTGCCGTAGGCGCGGTGGATGTTCGCCGCGGACAGGAAGAGCACGCCCTCGGTCAGACCGTTGTTGATGAGGTGGAGCAACGAGCCGAAGATGCCCGCGCCACCGATGCCGATGCCCAGCACCAGGATGCCCATGTGCTCGACGCTGGAATAGGCGAGCATGCGCTTGTAGTCGCGTTGGCGCACCATGAATACGGCGGCGACCGCCATGGAGAAAAGCCCGATGGTGACCATCATGCTGCGGGCAAAGGCCACGTCGTGCGCGGCCGTGCAGATTTGAAAGAAGCGCAGGATCGCGAGAAAGGCCGCCGCGGTCAGTCCCGCCGCGAGCAGTGCCCCGACGAGACCCGGGGCCTCGCCGTAGGCGTCGGGCTTCCACGTGTGCATGGGGGCCAGGCCCATCTTGGTGCCGTAGCCGACGAATAGCAGAATGAAGGCGGAGCGCAGCCAGGGGTGCGAAAGGTGCGGGGCCTCGCGCACGAGGTCGCGGAAGAACAGCGACGTGCTCATGCCGCCGCGGAGGGCGGAGTAGGCGAGAAAGTAGGAACCGAGCAGTGCCAGCGCGATGCCAACCGAGCCGATGAGCATGTACTTCCAAGTGGCTTCGAGCGAGCGCGGATTCTGGTTGAAATAGAGCAACGGCGCCGAGCTCAAGGTACAGGCTTCGACGGCCACCCACATGAGGCCGAGGTGCTGCGCCTCGACCGCCAGGGTCAGCATGGCGATGAACGCGAGCAGGCTGGCAGTGAAAACACGGTTGGGCTGTGTCGGGCGCGACACCAGGTACCCGCGCGCATACACCGAGCAAAGGAAGAAGAGCACGCTGAGAAAGCCCAGCACCACCTTGTTGAGAGGATCGAGCCCAAGCCAGGCGCCTTCGGCGGCGGGCTCCTTGCCAAGCAGGACGACGGCGGTCCCGAGCAGATGGAGCGCCCCTCCCATCGGCAAGAGCCACGGGCGCTCGAGGTTGGAGCGGACGGCGAAGGCCAGCCCGCCGAGGAGCAAGGGGACGAGCACCAACGACAGCAACGACATCGCCCGCTACTCCTTGAGCGCGCTCAAGTGCGCCGTGTCCAGCGACGAAAATTCGCGGCGGATGTGGTTGAGGATGATGCCCATGACGAAGATGCCGACGAACAGATCGAGCAGGACGCCCATTTCGACCATGAAGGGCATGGCTTGCAGAAGCGTGAGGCCCATGATGTAAATGCCGTTCTCCAAGACCAGGTAGCCGACGACCTGGTTGATGGCCTTGCGCCGGGTGGTGAGCACGAGAAACCCGGTCCACACCGTGGCCATGGCGGCCGGAACGAGCAGCGAGCCGACGTGCTCCTTGGCCAGCGGCAAGGCACGGGCAAAGACCAGCGCCGCGCCCGTGCCCAGCGCCCCGAGCAGCAGGCAGGGAAGAAATCCAATGAAGGGCTCGATCTCGCGGCGGATGGCGGCGTCGCGGATTGCGCGCAGGAGCATGCCGGGAATCAGCACGCCCTTGACCAGGATGGTGCCGATGGTGATGAGCACCATCCAGGTGCTGAAACCTTCGTGCGCGCACAGGGTAAGAATGCCCAGGAGTACCCCTTGAGCGGCCGAGGCGTTGACCACGGCTTGCACGCGGCTGGTCCCGAGTAGAAACAGGTTGAAAAGCAGGACGAGGACGAGCAGGGGACCGACGAGCTGGTGCATGGTTACCTCGCCACCAGGACGATGCCGAGAGCGGAAAGCAGGCACGCCGCCAAGAGAAAGGTCGGGACTTGCGCCATCCTGAGCCTGGCCATGGTCGATTCCACCACGCCGACGAGCACGGCGAGCAGAACCATGCCAGCGGCGAAGATACCCCAACCGGCCCAGGGCTCTCCGCTGTAGGGGATGGCGATGCGAACCACCAGCGAACCGAGGATGAATAGCTTCAAGGCCGATGCGTATTCAATCAGTCCGAGCGCCGGACCACCGTGGTCCAGCACCATGACTTCGTGGATCATGGTCAATTCGAGGTGGGTGTTGGGATCGTCGACGGGAATACGACAGCTCTCGGCCAGCAGGACGATGAACAGGCTGAAGCCGACCAAGACCAGGGACGCACCGCCGTGGTGCCACGCCTGCCCCAGCCCCGGGCCGATCATGGTCGACAGCGACAGCGAGCCGGAAAGCCGGGTCAGCACGATCAGCCCGAAGAAGAGCGCGGGCTCGGTGAGACAGGAGAAGGTGACTTCGCGTGCGCCGCCCATGCCCTCGAAGGCCGAGCCGGTGTCGAGCGCAGCGGCCACGGTGAAGAAGCGCCCCAAGCCGAAGAGGTAGGCGAAGAGCACCAGATCGCCCTCGAACGCAACCGGGGCGCCATGGCCGCCGAGCGGGATCAGCGCGGCGGCGAACAGGGCGGTCACCAGTCCGACGACCGGGCCGGCCTTGAAGACCCACGTCGTGGTTCGGCTGAACACCGAGCCCTTGCGCAGAAGCTTGAGGACGTCGAAATAGGGCTGCAGCAGCGGCGGCCCGACCCGTCCGGCGAAGGCGGCCTTGGTCTTGCCGATGATCCCGAGCAGCAGAAGCGGCATGGCGAGCAGCAGGACGGCGTGGATGGTGAAGTGGATCTTGTTCAAGACGTTCCCTATCGCCAGAAGAACAGTACGAGCAAGGTAAGCAGGATGTAGAGCAGGTAGGCTTGCATGCTCCCGCGCTGCACCCATTTGAACCAACGCACGGCGCGGCTGCCGAGCTCGGCGGCCGGGATCAAGATGCTGTCGAGGACCACATCGGCCACGTGGCTGGTGAAAGCCTCGGGGTGCGGGAACAGGCCGCGGGTGTCGGGCTTGCTGATTTTGGGGCGTAGGGCGAAGGAGAAGAGGCCGACCAGGGTCTGGGCGAACGACGACGATGAATACTGCATGGTGGGGCCAGGGGCGACGTAGCCGCAATCCCAGGTGCCCACCAGGTCGGCCGGGTTCTTGCGCAAGTTGCGCCGAAATAGAGCGGCGGCGAGGAGCAGGGCGAGGAGCAGAAGCGCACCGAGGAGGGAAACCCAGCTGAGGGGCGCGAGCACCCTCAGGCTCTGCCCAGCCATCTCAGGCGCCCACGCCTGCACCGCCCCATCCAGGATGGGTGCAATCACCCATGGCAAGAGCCCGACCAGGAAGCACAGCCCGGCCAGCACCGCCATGGGAACAAGGAGGAGGCGACTCGATTCGCTGGCGCCGGCGGTGCGTTCGGAGCGCGGTTCGCCGAGGAACATGGCCCCGTGGACCTTGACGAAGCAGGCCAGGGCCAAGGCTCCGATGAGTGCCAGCGCGGGCGCCCCGAGTGCGCCGGTCAGCCACAGCGTACCTTGGGGCAGGGCCGCGGAGCGGAACAACCCGAGATAAACCAGAAGCTCGCTGATGAACCCATTGAGCGGGGGCAGGCCGCAGATCGCCACGGCGCCGACGAGGAAGCCGAGAGCTGTCCACGGCATGCGCTTGGCAAGTCCGCCGAGCTCGTCGATCTCCCGCGTGTGGGTGGCGTGCAGCACGGAGCCGGCCGACAGGAAGAGCAGCCCCTTGAACAGGCCGTGGTTCCATACGTGGAGGAGCGCGCCGCCCAAGCCCAGCGCGACGAGAACCGGGTTGCCGAGCGAGCGTCCCAGCAAGGCCACGCCGAGCCCCATGCAGATGATGCCGATGTTCTCCACGCTGTGGTAGGCGAGCAGGCGCTTGAAATCGTGCTGGCTGATGGCGAAGGCCACGCCGAGGATTCCGGACACGCCACCGAGCAGTAGGACCAACTCCCCCCACCACAGGGGCGGATGCGGGAACAGCGAAAACACGCGCACCAGTCCGTAGATGCCCATCTTGATCATCACGCCCGACATGAGGGCCGAGACGTGGCTGGGCGCATTGGCATGAGCGCCGGGCAACCAGACGTGCATGGGCATCACGCCGGCTTTGAGGCCGAACCCGACGATGGCGAGGATCAGAATGGCGGTGGCCGAGCCGGGGCCGATGGGGCCGCTCGGGGCGAAGTCGAACCTTCCCGTAGAGGCAAAAAGCACGGCGAACATGCCGAACAGGCAGAGCGTGGCCAGCCGCGTGGCCACCATGTAGACGTAGCCAACCTCGCGCACGGCACGCCGATCGTCCTCGGCCGCCAGGCTCGGAAACGCGGCTAGGGCCATGATCTCCCAGCTCACCAGGAACAGCATGGTGTTGCGCGCACACACCGTCAGCGCCATGCCCGCGGTGAGGAGCCCGTAGAACAGCCGCAGCTTCCTGCCGTCGCGCGGGTGATCGGCCTGCCTCCAGTAACCGAGCCCGTACACGGAGCCGAGGGCGGAGATGAGGAAGATCTGGACGAGGAAGGGCGCGGAAATGCCATCCACGCGAATCGCGAAGCGGCCTCCCGGCACGTGCCAACCGAGGTCGATCCCGGCGGACGGCCGGGCGATGGCCAGGGCGGCACCGGCGATGCCGCACACGGCACCGAGGAGCATCAGGACGGCGGCGGCGCGCTCGCCCTGGCTGCCTTTTCGATTTTCCCACAACCCGGGCAGGCCACTCGCGGCGGCCAAGATCGTTCCAGCGATGACGAGCCACTCGGTCATGGAAGAACCCGCAAGCTCATCGTTGGCCGCGGGCGGCAAGCGGCAAGGCCGCCTCGACCCGCCCCGCCTCGCGCAGGATCTCTTCCGCCGATGCTCGGCGAAGGACGGCATCCTTGAACCCCGGATCGCGAAGCGCGGTGCCAAGTTTCGCCAGGGTATGCAGGTGCCCGCGCACCGTGGCGCTGATCATGAGGAAGAGGGTGTGAACCGGGCTGCTGTCGATGGCGCAGAAATCCACCGGCCGCTCCAGAAAGCAGAGCGAGATCGAAGCCGATGCCCCGCCCATCACGATGGGGTGGCGCACGTGGGGGATGGCGATGCCGTCGCCGATGCCGGTGGAGCCCGTCGCCTCGCGTGCCAGCAGAACCTGAACCAGGGTCTCCTTGTCGACCTCGGGCAAGGGCACGACGTCGATCACCGCGCGCAACACCGACCTCCGATCGGTGCCGCCGATGTGGTGATGAACGCCGCCCGCGCCAAGGCTGGCCACCAGGGTGGGAAAGCTCGAGTCGTCTCCCTCGTCCTCGATGAACTGCTCGACGGCGATGGTCATGTGCCGCGCGGTGGCCCATTCGAGCAGCTCGGTGCGATTGAAGCGGGGCTGATCGTGGAACCAGTTGCAGGCTAGCTCGCCCTCGTCGATCCAGCGATAGATCTGTTTGGGGGGCGTGCGAAGCAGCGCCGCCACGTCTGCAACGGTCAGGTGCATCTCGTTCCGTTCGGCAGACTTTCGCAATCCATGAACAGCGCGCTGGGACTCTTACGCACGTACTTCCTCGAAATCGGACGTAAGTCTACGTACTTTTACGACAGAGTCAAGACGCGCCGGCCGGTCGGCTAGGGGGCCATCTTGAGGCGTCGCTCGCTGGCGGCGATGACGTCGTAGATCTCCTTCGGGGTGTGGGCCGCGAGCACCATCTCCACCGATTGCCGAGTCGCGAACATGCTGGCCAACTTGGCCAACCACGGCAAATGGAGACTCGTTCATTTTCAATCCGAGGACGAAGAACAGGTGCGTGGGCTTGCCGTCGAGTGCGTCGAAATCGACCCCTTCTTTGGAGCGACCGAGCACCATGAACGGGCGAACGACCTGTTGGGGATTGCGGCGGACCGTGTGCAGAAAGGCCACGCCGCGGCCAGTGGCGCTGGGCATGATGTTTTCGCGTTCGATGAGCGCGCCCATGAACCAGGTCTTGTCGCGCACCAACCCGAGCTCGGCGGTGAGTCCTGCCAGCTCTTCGATGGCTCCGTTTTTGGTCGTGGCCGTCATCCCGGGCAGGATGTGCGACAGCTCGAAACAGCTGGCCAGCTCCAACATGGCACGCGGGGACACCACCGGCTTGGGCTCGTCGACAAGGCGCGGGGTCACCCCCAGCATTTGATCGTCCAGCCACGTGTCGATCATGGCCTTGCGAAAGCGCCACTGGTTGCCGACTTTCATGCCAGGCAGGGCTCCGTCCGACACCAAACGCAGCACCGTCCGCTCATTGAGGTTCAAGTAGCCCGCGAGCTGCTTGATGGTCATCAGTCGGTCTTCGATGGTCCGCCCCTCCGTCACCCAAGTGCTCTACATCGCCCAGAAGCTGGTCGTCAACTACCTGGAAGTACGTCCGAGTTCGTAGGAAGACGCGAGAGACGCGCCAGCGGCAATGGCGGCGACTGAGAGCACGAGAGCGCGATCGGGCTGCGGATAGTGCAGTCATTTCGCCAGACGTGAGCGGCGGAAAGTGCACTCCCAGGCCAGGCGCACGCAAAAAGACGACACAATCACGTGATTTCTATTCTGGTGCGCGGCTTGCAAAAGCCTACGGGCATGACGAGAACACGAGCGATGGTCACATTGGGAGTCTGCCTTGCGGGCCTTCCGGCAATCGCATCGGCCGATGACTTCGACTCAGAGCCGTGCACGACGGATGTGGTTGCAGCCCTCAGCGGACAGGGCCAGTGGCTGGTTGCAGCCAGCGGGACCCCGGCCTGGCAACCCAGCCCTGCGGTGGTTGGCTATGATTTCGTGCCCTATCAAACTGGCGGGACGTGGATGGATCGCGATGGTGTGCAGGTCTTCGCCAGCCAGTGGCCCTGGGGAGACTTGGTATTCAGTGATGGCAACTGGACCTTCGATTCCGAGCAGGGTTGGCTATGGCTGCCTGACTCGAGATGCGTGCAAATCGGGGCTCCGACGGTGGCGGGCCAGATGATGATGCCCGTGGTGTTGTTGCCTGCGAACGCGCGCATGGCGAATCATCCCTGGGGCGCGCACCCCCTGTCCGGCGAACGGCCGGGCCGGCCCCCATCGAGCGGAGGCCGAGTCGCACCGCCGCCGGCGAGACCCGTCGCCGTCGCGCCGAACAGGTCCGCCAGCCCGGGGCGATCGTTCCCAAACCCTCATCGGCAACACTGACAACAGGCACCCACAGCGGTGACAGTCCACGAGAGCCAGGCGCCCACAGAAGGTCAGGACTCATGCCGACGAGTGGACTGTGGGATCGGCGGAAAGTCCGTGAGCGTCGGCGGCTGCGGCGTGGCGGGCGGGCGCCATCCTTCAGCATGCGACCGTCGGCTCGGATCGCCAACCTCATGATTGGTGCAATCGGCGAGCGGCAACCGCCGGCCCCAGGCGGCCTATGGCATGGATGGGGCGTGGAGGATGGTCAGCGCGGCGGCCGCACACGCATCATCTCGTAGCTCTTCCAGCGCGCTCGTTTGAAGCGGATGCTGGCGTCGCGATCGCGTGGCTTGTAGGTGGTGCCGTGGGCGACGTAGCGGGTGCCGGCGGCGCCCTGGAAGGTGATGTCCATGGTCGGGCGTACGCGCTCGCGGAACGACTGGTCCACGTTGTAGACCACGGCCGTCGTGGCGTTGCTGACCGCCTGCTGGGCGCCGAAGTTCATCAGCCCGCTGACACCCCCGCTGAGGAAGGACTTCTTGGCGCCTTGGGCGACGTTCAGGCCCAGATCCACCTGCGCGCCGAGCAGCATCTTGTCCTCCTCGGCCAGGGCCTGCTGTCCGAGGACGTCGCGCATGCCGGCGATGATCCCGCGGGTGTGTCCGAGCTGCGAGATCACGAATACCTCGCTGCCGGAATCGGCCCAGGCCATGGCCTCTTGCATGCCCCAGGCTGCCTCGGCGCGACCGGCAAGCTCGAGTGCCCAGGCGTCGCTGCCGCCGTGTTGGCCGTCGTAACGTGGCCCGCACGGAACCAGGAAACGCCCTCGGCGGGCGAGGTCGGCGTACACGACGTTCATGGGCATGGTCCCGTGGCCGCCGGCGCGCATCCTGAACACGACGTAGCGTTCTTCGCCGTGCGGGATACTGCCCATGCGGACCCACAGGGTGCCGCCAGAGATGATGTAGTCGTAGCCGATGACGTCCTCGACCTGCACGCCCGGCGGAATCGTAAACGAGACTTCGGCTCCGCGCGCGGCGGTGCGCAGAATGGCGGCGGCCTCGCGCTGGAAGATCTGGGAGAAGTCGCCCGGCTTGTCCACGTAGTAGTAGTAGCCGCCCGAGGCGTCGGCGATGCCTTGCATGAGGAGCTCGTCGTGGTCCATGCCGAAGCCGATGGTGGTCACGCTGACTCCGTGCTCGGCGGAGCGCTCGGCGATGCGGGCGAGCTCGCTGGAGCTGGTGATGCCGATGTTGGGTTGTCCGTCGGAGAAGAGAATAACCTGGTTGAGTTGCCAGTACTGGAAGTCGCTGAAGACCTCATAAAGGCCGGCCAGGAGGCCGCCAGAAAAGTTGGTGCCGCCACCATCTTGAAGACCGCGGATGCTGGCGACGGCCATGCCGCGCGTATTCGGATCGATGACGATGGGCGGTACGGCCTCATAGACGCCATCGGAGAAGGCGATGACCGAAACGCGATCACCGTCGCGCAGTTGGTTCACGAAGGTCTCGGCGGCGCCCACCATGTTGCGGAAGGGGTCACCGGCCATGGAGCCCGAACGGTCGAGCACCAGCGCGACGTTGAGCGGTCCCAGGGGGGCGGTGGGCGGCCGGCCGCGCACGCTCACGGCCGCGTAGAGGTAGCCGTTCGTGGGCAGCGGGCCCACGCCGCACGCGACATCGACGGGGGCGGTGGCGGGATTATCGGGTTGGGGCACCGGCCACTCGGGTGGCGGCGCCATGGAGAAGACCTGCTCCTCGGTCAAGCCCTGGAAGCGCGGGGTGGTGGGAATCTGCACGAAAACGGTGCAGGCACTGCCGGCGAAGACGACGATGCCGAGCACCAGGGAAGCAAGCATGTTGCGCATCATTGTACGTGTCATGGCGCCGCAGTATAGCGCGGCCCCGCTATCGAAGACGCGAAGTTCAGGTTACAGGTGAAGAGCAGGGTCTGGCGGATGTTGGCGGACCACCACGTGTTCCGCGAGACCCTCGACGGAGCTACGTCGCGCTTTGGCGCCACGGCGGTGTGCACATCTCAGTGAGTGGCATCGCCCGTCAGGCGTGGTTATCGTTGAGCGCCACGAGCGGGTGGCGCATGCGGCGCACGGGCAAAGTGCTGGAGTAGTAAGGCGCTGGCCTTCCCGCATCGATTGGTGCGGACCCAACCCGCGCCCGCTGAATGCGCGCTTACGCTTGGCGCTTCGGCCGACGGCGAAACAGCAACCCGAGCGCAACCAGAAGCAGCGCCGTGGCCTTGGCGCCAGCCCCACTTGCTCGATTTCCCATGGCGACGCTGCAGCCGCTGCTCGAACCGGATGTCGGCTTCGAGCCGCCGGTGGACGAATTGCCGCCTTGGCCATTCGCCCCGCCGGAGCCGGCGCCACCGCCACCGCTTTGGACCGAGCTTCCACCGCTGCCGCTTTGGACCGAGCTTCCTCCGCTGCCGCTGTTGCCGCCGGTGGTGACCGCGCCACCGCTGGCACTGGCCCCGCCCTGGGCGTTGACACCGCCGCTGCCCAAGCTGCCGCCCGTGCCAGTGCCACCCGAGCTGCCCCCCGTATTCGCAGGTCCCGCGCCGCCAGTTCCGGCCGCGATCGTGCCCGAGCTGCCGCCTGCCTGCGAGCCGCCGCTGCCGGCAATGGCGGCGTCCCGGCCGCCCGAGCCAGCGGCGCCGTCGCCACTCGCGCCTCCGGCGCCGGTCCCTCCACCGGAGCCGGTCGAACCGCCCGCACCACCGCTGCCGGCACCACCTGGCACGGCACCAGGACAGGCTGCCGTCTCGGGATCCTGACCGTCGGCCTTGTCGATGCCGAAATACGCCGCCAGGCTGGTTCCGCTGACCGATACCGCGTGGGCGACGCCGGACAGTGCGAAAGTCTCGTAGACCGTGTAGCAAGAATTCTTCCAGTACTGGTGCGTGGTCCCGCTCGAGGGCGTGTTCTGGTCGGTCCCAGTCGGGGTCTCGCTGAGCCCGAGGAGATTGGTCCACTCTTTGATGTCCTCGGCCATGTTCTTGTAGTTGAGGGTCGTGTCGGCCGTTCCATGCCAATGTTGAAGGCGAGGGCGATGTCCGGTGTAGCCGGGGAAATAGGAGCGCACCAGGTCTCCCCACTCCTGCCCGGTATGGGTGACGGTCCCGCCCGCGCAGGGACCGCTCCACTGGGCCGTCAATCCTGTCCCGGTGACGTCATTGTAGCTCGAGGCCCAGCAGCCGCAGGGAACGCCCATGATTGAGACGCCGGCCATGAAGACGTCGGGGTACACGCCCACCAGCGCCTCGGTCATGATGCCTCCCGACGAGTCGCCCGCCACGTACACGCGGCCGGCGTCGCCGCTGTACTTGGAAAGGGCGTACTTCACCATCTGAACCACGGCCCCGGTGTCGCCGCCACCGCCGTGCTTGAGAGATCTCGCCGACCCCGCATCCCAGCAGTTTTCGCCGGTGGCTTCCGGATAGATGATGACGAAGCCATTCTTGTCGGCAAGGGACTCGAGGCTTGTCATGGCCGCGTGACTTGAAGCGGCGTTGCCCTGGCAGTGGTGGCAGTACACCGCGATGGGAGGCTTGGTCGCGACGGTGGTCGGGATGTAGGCGTACATGTTGACGTAGCTGGGCAGGCCGGTCACTCCCTGCTGCCAGTCGCTCTGGTCGACCTTGCCGTACGTACCCGCGCGAGCGGGCACCGCAAGTGACAACCCCAACGAAAGCGATGCGAGCGCGAGAACGTGATTGCGATGACGATTCATGATCACTTACCTCCAGGAGGCCGACGTTCGTCTCGGTTGGTGTGCCGAGATCCCGATCCTTGACGGAGCAGTTCCAGCGCTCCGGCGGATCGGTCCATGCATGCTACACCAAGAGTGGACGGAAACCGATGCGCCGCAAAGGTGAATCGAGCTTTTGCGGTGCTTGGCGGCGACGACCATGCACGGGAAAGGTTACGCGCCGGGCGGATTCATCGGTCCGTGTCGCCGACCACTAGCCGCGTCGGCGGCGATACGGACCCTGAAGAATCCCGCTACGCTGGCGCCATGGTGCACGATTCTCTCCTGAACATTTCAGCCGTCAGAATGTCGCCGGGGGTACGGTCAGGGTCTTGATGTCGGCGTAAGTCGACTCGATCCCGGCAGTCGCGATCGTGTTTTGAGCCCCCTGCGGATTGCCGCCATTGTCCGTGATCGTGTTGGTCCCGTTTTTATTTTGGGCGATGTTGGTCGGGCAGTTGACCATGACGTTGTGGGCGACCGTGTATCCGGACGTCTGCTCGTCCAGGTACAGCCCGTTGCAACCGTAGTCGGCCCACTGGCTGCACGAGTAGTCGTGAATATAGTTGTACTCCATCTCGTCGCCGGTGCCCTGGTTGGAAAGCACGTAGATAGCACCCCCGTCGGTCAAGATCTGATTCACGTGGTGGATGTTGTTGTAATCGATCTTGTTGTTGGTCATAGCGGTCGTCGAGCTGGTCCAGCCAAAGCCGACTGAAATGCCGGTGTAGTTCGTGTGCGAGACCTCGTTGTGCTCGATATCGACGTACGCCGGGTAGCCCCCGGCGATGCCGACGCCACCCAGGAACTCGGTGGTCACGTTGTCGATGTAGTTGTCCTTGAACGTGTCGCGCGTGCAGATCTCGTTCTTGTCGCTCGGGTTGTAGGGGACGTGAAACTCGGTCGTCTCGCTGGCAGTAAACTTGCCGATCGAGAAACCGTTCCCAGCGATGTCCGTGATGGCGTTGCCGATGATCATGTCGTCGTGGGTGCCCGAGATGAAATCGAGGCCCGTGGCGCCCATTTGGGTGAACAGGTTTCTTTCGAAGTGCAGGTTGTTGGCGTTGGTGACGCTGACGCCGGCCGGAGGTCTGCCAACTGTCTGGTTGTTGTTGGCATCTGCCGTCAGGTTGTACTGGCCCGCTTGCGCGTCCAGGAAGCCGTACTGACTCGGACGCATGTACGTCGAATGCGCGAAGGTCAGGCCCTGAAACCACAGATAGCTCGCCTGGCTCGAGGTGCTCGTGCCGTTCACGCTCATGATGGTCTCCACCATCGGCGCAATGACCGTGGCCGTCGTCATGTCCTCGCCAGTCCGCGGTTTGTAGTAGACGGTGCTCGTGGTCTCGTCGAGGTACCACTCGCCGGCCTGGTCGAGGAACTCCATTGCGTTCTCGAAGTAGTAGGCTCGTCCCGATCCCCAACCTACCTGCGCCATGTTGGGGTTGGGCCGCACGAAGACCATGGGGGATTCGGGGCTTTGGAACTTCACATACGCGGTGTTGCCCGTGGTCGTAGTAGATGCAATGCGCAGCGTGCTGTCGCCCCAGGCTATGTCGATGTGCATCTCGACCTTGGTGAGATTGTTCCAGGTCGCGACGGCCGAGCTCGGGACTTGAACGTTGTTCGCGGTCTTGTCCCAGCCGGAAAGCCGGTTGAAGTTGGCGACGTTATTTGCCAGCAGGTTCGGGGTGCGTGCCCGGATGGCTTTGACGCCGTTGACGTAAAGCTGCCGGAAGGCCGTGGCGCCCGCGCTTGCCGAGTAGATGTTGTTGGTCGCGTCGGAGACTTTCCAGCCGGTGATGGGGGCGCCTCCGGTGATGAGTGGCCGCTCGTTCTGATAGGCCATGTACTTGACGTAGAATCCGCCGTTGCCCGAGTCAGGGTTGGCAAAGGTCAGCGTGCTCGTCTGAGGATACGTCCCACCGCGCAGGTAGACCGTGATGTCGGCGGTCATGGCGCTGTTCTTGGTCCGCACCACATCGCGGGCCTTAGCCATCGTCTTGAGCGGCTGCGCGAGGGTTCCCGGATTGGCATCATCGCCGTCCGGGGCAACGTAGATGGCCCCCGCCACGGCCGTGCCACCGCCCGCGCCAGTCGTGCCGCCAGGCCCGGTCACGCCCCCAACGCCGGTCGCGCCGCCTGAACCCTTGGTACCGCCTGCTCCGGCCATGCCGCCCGAGCCGGTAGCCCCGCCTGAGCGGGTCGCACCGCCCGTGCTGGTCGCGCCGCCCGTGGCGGTGGAGCCGCCCGAGCCGGTAGCCCCGCCCGAGCCGGTTGTTCCGCCCGAGCCAGTTGTTCCGCCGGAAACGGTCGCACCTCCCGAACCTTTTGCGCCCCCGGTCCCAGGCTGGCCGCCTGCGTCGGGTTGGCTGGCCGTCCCACCCGTGGCGACGCTGCCGCCTCCGGCACCGCCGCTGCCATTCTGCCCCGACCCTCCCGAGGATCCGCCGAACCCCGTTCCGCCCTTTCCACCATTGGCGGAAGAATTGGAAGTCGAGCAACCACACGCGAGGGATAGCCACAGCGCGATGGCGGGGAAGACGAATCGACGATCAGATTGCCTACATGTCATCATGAAGATAGCTCCTCGTGGACCCTGCGGGGGGCTGGGCCGCGACCAGTGCCGGATAGCAAACGCTCATTATTGGCAAAGTGCAGTCGGAAAGTGCTACGGTCGCGGTGCCCGAAATTGGGTCTATTTGCCGGACCGTCGCTGCAGGGAATTCCTTGGTGCAGGACCGAACCTCGAGCGCCACGCGCGTGAGCTACGCAGCCAGTGACATCGCTGGTCAGCTCCTATTCTGCTGGATCATCTGGTACGTCCCGTATTTCTACACAGATACGTGCAAGCTTCCCGCAGCGGTCGTTGCGGCGATCCTGCTCACAACCCGATTCTTGGATGCGCTGGACGCACCGCTGTGGGGCATCCTGGTGGACCGCACGCGGAGTAGGTGGGGCAAGAGTCGTCCCTGGTTCCTCTGGCTGTGTCTGCCGTTCGCGAGCCTCGGCGCTCTCACGTTCCTGGCGCCCGACCTCGGCTACGGAGCCAAAATTGCGTATGCCGCCTTGACCTACGCCGGCTGCAACGTCCTCTTCACCGGCATCAACACGCCTGTGACGTCGATCCTTCCGTCACTGACCGCAGATCCGAAGGAACGCTTGACCCTGACCACCTTTCGCATACTCGGCTCGAAGCTTGGCGTCCTGGTCGTGAACCTTACCGGCCTGGGACTCGTGCGCTACCTCGGTCACGGCAACGACCGGACGGGGTTCGCGCTGGCAGTTCCCCTCTTTGCCGTGGCCTCGGTCCTCCTGTTCCTCGTCGCATTCCGCAATCTGAGAGAGAGTGTCGTGCAGTCGAGGGCGTGGTCGGTTCGCGAGACGTTCGGAGCGATGAAGGGCAATTGGCCGTGGTTGATTGTCGTGACGAGCTCGGTTCTGTTCTGGATGGGGTTCATTTCCCGCATAACTGTTGCGCCGCACTTCTTCAAATACGTCCTGCACCGGCCCGACTTGCTCAGTGTGGCCAATGGGCTCGATGTCGCCTCGCTCGCGACAGCGCTTCCGCTGCCGTGGCTTTGTCGAATCATGCCCAAGGCTCGGCTCTGGGCTCTGGGATTGACGGGCATGGTGCTTGGGCAATTGCTCCTTTGGCTCGGGGCCATGCGCGGCCACGACCTGGGCCTGTGCCTGACTGGCTGGACCGTCGGGTTCGTGTTCAGCGGGGCCGCGATGACCTTGCCGTTTTCCATGTTGGCAGATACCGTGGACTATGGTGAATGGAAGAGAGGCGTGCGTGCGGCAGGACTGTTGACCGCGATCGGCGGTGCCTTCTGTTTCAAAGTGGGTGCGGGCTTGGGCGGCGCTGTGCCGATGTGGCTGCTCCACGCCGGCGGATACATCGAGGGCAAAGAACAGGTTGCCGCCGTGCTCGCCGCGCTCGATTGGGGCATCGTCGGGGTCCCGGCAGTCTGTTTCGTGCTCGCCTTGCTTCCCGCGTTGTTCTACGGTCGCTTCGAACGCCTCGAACCGCAGATTCACGCGGCGCTTGCGCTACGGAGGGCGGAGGAGGCCAACGTGGATTGCGAGGGGCTCGACTGTAGCTGTAAGATACAGCCGTGTCGATGAAGGGCCCGTCGAAATCGCAGGTTGCAGAGTGGCGGCGCCGCAGCTACCAGGTGCTTACGGGCGATGTGGTGGCGAGGTGGAACGTCGGACCCCCGGTTCCGCCAGAGTGGGCGAAGTCGGTTCGCCATCTGACCGATCTTCTCTCCAAGCCGGTGGCGCCTCCGTTGTGGTGGACGCTCAAGACGGCGTACACCGGAAGTATCGAGACCCGAATGGATCCGACCAGCTACTACTTCGACGGGATGCACCGCCCGGGTCCGGATGATCCCCCGGTGGTCTACTTCCAGCTCGGATTGAGCGGGTGGGGACATTTCCAGCTCTACGGTCAGGCGCCGCATCGGATCACGCCGGGTAGGGCATTTTTCATCCTGGTGCCTTCGCGACATCGCTATTACCTGCCAGCGGATTCGCCGGGCTGGACCTTCGCGTGGTTTGGTATTCACAATCCCTGGCTGGTCACGCGACTCACGAAGCGGGTCGCGTCCCGCGGTCCCCTGGTGGAGGTCGCGCCCGACGGTGTTCTGGCGGCTAGCGTTCTGCGGCTCTTGAGTGGTGCGATCAAGAAGGATTTTCGCGACCGTTTCGAGGTCGAGCTGGCCCTATTCGAGTTCGTGGTCGCGTATGAACGCTGGGCAGAGCAGGGACACGATGGCTTCGGCGCCGGACAGCGACTCTTGGACGAGACTCGGGCGCGCATCCTCGCGACCCTGCCCGGGACCGTTCGCGTCGACGACCTTGCCAACCACGAAGGTGTGAGCCGGAAACACTTCAGCTTCATCTTCCGCGAGCGCACCGGTCTGACACCCGCGCACTTCGCGACCCAGGTGCGGGTGCACGAGGCCGCTCGCATGCTCATCGAAACCCGCTTACCACTGAAGACCATCGCCGAGGCCTGTGGGTTTGCGAATGCGAATCATTTCAGCAAAGTATTCCGACGCCTTCAGCACCTGAGCCCAGCTTCGTACCGGCGAACGATGCGATAGGACGGGGTGTACCTCGACTGGCGAGCCGGTTTGTCTACACGCTTCCTGTCGGGTTCCCAATGGACCATAGCCCGGAACGATGCGGTTGGACGGCGTCCAGCGAATTTACCGTATCGCTGCAGTCGGTCCATTCAAGTTGACCGCATGCCCGGCTCAAATTTGCTTGCGACGGATACGGTGGCGCCAAGCCACGAGTCCCAGAGCCAGCAGCAGTCCCAGCGCTTCAGGCCTCCCCGCTGGCCGTCCCATGTCGCAGGAACATCCACCGGTCGTCCCGCCCGCGGGCTTGCCACTTGATCCGCCTGAGCCGCCTACGGTGCCACCAGCGCCCGTTTTAGCACCACCGGATCCACCCACTGTTCCTCCATTGCCAGCGAGGCTACCCCCATTGCCGGCGGAACCCGCGCTACCACCAGCGCCTCCTGCTGCGCCACCCGTGCCGCCTGTGCTCACGGTTCCGGAGCCGCCACCGGCTCCACCGCTGCTGGTGCGGTCACCCCCGCTGCCCCCGAGGGCCGAGCTGGTACTCCCGCCCGTGTCACCACGGCCCCCGTTGCCAGAACCGGCATCCGCGCCAGCCGCACCGCCACTGCCTGATCGTCCGCCGGTGGCCATGGACGCGTCCGGCGTGCCCGTAGACCCGCCGCCGCCAGTCGCGCCGCCGGATCCGGGAGTGCCTCCCGTGCCGGCCGGGCAGACGCTAGCGGCTGAAGCGCTCCCGCCCGCGGTGCCGGCCAGCTTCCAGTAGATGCCGTACCTGTCCTTGTAGCGCGAATAGTGGGGAATGAATACCAACTTGCTATCCGAATCCGTGCCCTTGGGCGTGAATTCGAGCTTCCCCGTGGTTTGCACCAGGTTGTTCTGGATGTTGGAAAGCCAGTCCTCGATCTTGGTGCCGCTATTGATCGTGATGGTGTCCTGGAGCCCACCCGGCGACGTCGCCGCGATCGTCATGGCATGTCCCGTCGTGGTCATACTGGCGGTTCCAAGACCCGCGGAGAGGACCAGCGGCCCGTACGTGAAGGCCACCGCGTCCTGGTTGTCCTGTAGTCTCGACACCTGCACAAAGAGCGGGAAAGCAAGCTCCACCGTGTCGTTTGCCTGCCACACCCGGCTTACGCCGAGGAAGCCGCTGGATTCGACCGGCGTGACCGCCTGACCGTTGACCGCAACCGTCACCTGACAGGTCGACGCCCAGTCGGGCTTTCTGAACTGCACATTGACTGCGTCGGTCGGGGCGGCGGTGATGGTGAAGGTCACCTTGTTCGTCAGCGGAAGATCCGTCGTCTGGGTCAGCGACAGACCACGGTCCTTCCAGTTCAACGTCGAGCTCACGTAGAAGGTCACCCAGAGATCCTTGTCATCGTGGAAATACACGCTGTCGTCGAGCCTGGTGAAATTCTCCATACCGGTGCCGGTGCAGCACCAGAAGCTGCTGTCGGTCGTGCCAAACGCCTTGAAATACCCCGTGCCCATCGGCTTGAAATAGGTCGTCATTCCCGTGTCGGGGTTCATCGAGGACAAGATCTCGTTGATGTGGATCTTCTCGTAGAAGTTCGCGTACTTGACGTCCCCGGTGGTCTTGAACAGATCATGGGTGAGCTTCGACATGTTGTAGGCGTTGCAAGTCTCGTTGTTGACGTTGTCGCGGTATTGGTCGAGCTTGCCGGGCGTGTGGAAATGCTCATCCTCGCTGTTTCCCCCTGTCACGTAGGTGTGATCCTTCAGTACGACGTCGAAGAACCCGGTGGCCGCGTTGAGGTAAGCGGACTCGCTCGACCCCAGCGTCCGATAGCGATTCAGGGCGCCGACAAACTTCGGAATCGTCATGTTGGCGTGCTTGCCGCTCAAGTTGTCGGTGCCTGCGGCAAGGGTGGTGAACAGGCTGGTGTCATCGAAGATGTGAGCGACTGTCAAATGATTGGCGCTATTCGTGTACTTGTAAAGCTCGTACAGGGCGTCGTTCATTCCGCCGTACTCCTGGCCAAGCACCGTAGATTTCGCGCTCGAGCTCCAGCCCGTGGCTCGGCTGTAGAGCCAGTCTCCCAATTTGCTTGCGACCGCCAAGGCGTCCGCGTTGCCCTCGTACTTGTAGACATCGACCAGACCTGCGAGAATCTTGTGCATCGTGTAGTAGGGCACCCAAACAGTGGCCAGGCTCGTCCCGGAGGCACCGCTGTCGAACTGGTCGAACTGGGAGATGTCCGTTGCAAACAGGTAGCCACTGGATAGCTGGTACGATTTGAGCTTAGAAATCACGTCGTCGAGCTTGGTCTTGATCTGACTGGCCAAGGTCGCGTCACTGCCCAGGGCTTGCTGGTAGGCGTGTGCCACCGCGGACAGCCAGTGGCCCATGGTATGACCACGTATGCCTTGGTTCTCCCAGCCTCCGTAGAGGTTGGTCGGGGTCACGTTCTGGGACACCGCCTTGAAACCGGCCATGAGGCGATCGGAATCGAGGGTCGTGAGGAGGTACGTCATCTCCTTGCTGAACAGGTTCTGCTGGTAGGCGTCCGTGATCTGGACCTCATCCAAGGGGAAGTCCTGCAGCTTCTCGACCGAGCTCGCAGCGCATGCCTTATGTACCGGCGCGATGCCAAGGAAGAGGGAGGACGCCAGGATGGTTGCGACCAATACACAAGAAGACCTTTGGGTATATTGCAGCACTGGGCTACTCCTTGCTGGGCTGGTGGATTGCCAGCATTCTGGTGAGACGCAAGCTTCCGCGGCCGGGGTGAGTCAATGGCTGTGGATGAAACTCCATCGGTAGGTACTGTCTTGAAGGGACGATTTGTGTAAAGAAATATCTCCGTGGTGTTCTGCGGCGACGGCAAGGTCAACCCAATGGAACGGTCTTACGTACATGTGAACCCGTCCAATAAGTCCCAGCATGTCTGGTTGCCACTTACGATCAATGGCTCCGGCCGTTTCACCCGAGCCGCCGACCTCGGCGACGGACGAGGAACGCAAGCAGCAGGGCTAACGCGGTCAAGCCGGGGTGACCGCTAGCGGACCCCATCCGGCAGCTACAGCCGGACGAGTTGCTCGACGCAAGGGTGCTGCTACCTGTAGCGCCACCCGCGCCACCTGCACCGCCTGCGCCGCCATTACCTGATCGGCCTCCGCTCGCGTTGCTGGTACCTCCACTGGCCATCGCCCCACCTGAAGCGGCCCCGCCGCCTCCTGTGCCAGAGGCGCCGCCCGCTCCCACGGCTCCGCCGTTTGCCGGCGCACCACTGACGCCTCCGACAGCCGGTGCTCCGCCGACACCACCGCCATCGGTCCTGGTGCCGCTCCCTCCGCCAGCTCCTGACTTTCCGCCGTTGCCACCGGCGCCGCCGGCGCTTCCGCCCGTTCCAGGTGCTCCACCTGAGCCAGCAGTCACACCCCCTGTTCCGGATCCCCCTCCGAATCCCGAGCCGCCGGCAGAGCTCGCGTCCCCGGTAGCTGGCGGCGCGCCGCCATCCTGCTGGTCGGCTGCGCCAGGCCCGCTGAATTGCCACCAGTTGAAATTGAAGAGGTTCGAGGTGCCGGTTCCGGTGAACTTGAAGAATAGATCGTGCAACCCTGTGGCACCGCTGACCGAGCAGGTCTTGGTGGTCCACGTCTGGGCGCCGCCGGTGCCTGAGACCGTGCAAGTCCCGATCGATGTACCGGTCTGGCTGTCGAGGTGAAGCTCGATGCTTCCACCGCTCGCGTCCGACGCGACCCTTGCGTCGAAGGATGTTGCGCCGCTGCCGAAATTCACATTCTTGACCTTGATGTAATCCCCGTTCTGGATGTTCGTGACGTCCATCCCGCCTCCCGTATCGCTGGTCGCCTCCGTCTGGACGCCGGACTCCCAGGCGATGGTCTCCGCTTCGGTCTGCACGAACGGGTTCAGGTTGGCAATAGCCTTCGGTCCACCGGTCGTCGGTGCAATGGTCGGGAATGACCCATCGGCATTGTAGGTGAACTCCTCGAGGCACACCGAGCGGTGATAACCATCGCCGTTCGAAGGCACCGAGCCGCCTTTTTGCAAGGCACCGTTGTGGTAGAAGAAATAGGAATGCCCATTGAAGTCGATGATGCCGGTGTGATTCGTGAAGCTCGCACCGGTCGCCTTCATGATGGTCCCTCCGTAGGTGAAGGGACCCGTGGCTGCGGTGGCTCTGGAATAGGAGATGTCCTCCGGAATGTTGTTGGCCGCGTAAGCGAGGTAGTAGGTCGTGCCGTGCTTCATGATCCATGGCCCCTCTTCATATTGAGAGGGAAAGCCGCCTGCGGACGGAGCAGGCCCGAAGGTTTGGGTGTTGACCGTGGGGCATTGGACGCTCCCCGAATACGAGATCATGTCCGAGTTCAGCTTCACGTAGCCGGGAACGCTTCTTCCAAAATAGAGATATGCTTGCCCGTCGTCGTCGATGAAGACCGTGGGATCGATGTCGCCCGTCCCTCCTGAGCAACCGGCGGTGACCAGCGGTTTGCCGATGGCGTCCGTGTACGGGCCAATGGGGCTGTTGGAAACGCCAACTCCGATGACTGTCGAGCCGGAGGTGTTGTTCAGGGGGACGTAGAGGTAAAACTTGCCGTTGCGGGGGATGGCTTGTGGAGCCCACGCAGCGGTGCCCGCCCAGCTGAACGATTTCCAGCTGGCCACCACGCCGTGGTCGGTCCAGTTCACCATGTCCGCGGACGAGTACGCGAACCACTGGCACAGGGTGTAACCGGCCACCGCGCTGCACGGCTGTCCGGCCGCGTTCTCGTCGTGCGTCGTGATGAGGTAGATTCTGCCGTCAGAAACCATGGGCGCGGGATCGGAGGTGTAGTTGGTCTGGACAATGGGGTTGTCTGCCCAGGCCAAGGATGGAAGCGCGCTCAGGCCACAAAGCGTTGCCGCGATGATGAGTCGGTGCTGAAAGTAACGCAGGACGGTAGACATTCTCAACTCCTGATGCAGTGACAAGGAACGCCCTTGGACGGACCAACTGCCGATTCCGGGCAAAGTCTGGCTCTCAGAACGGGTTGTGGACCTTCCAGGCTTCTCCGGGGCCGCGGGGCTGGAAGGCACTCGAAGATCGAAACCAAGTTGTGACTCTTGATGTTATTACGGATTCTCTCTCGATGACCGATGGGATTGAGCAGGCGCGACAACAAATTTTAGCCGATCAGCCGCGGTTACACACCTGGCAATGCGCATGAATTCCCAGGAAACGCGCATTCCTGATCACGGGAAGACTCGCTCCGACCTCGATTCGACTGGGTAACCCTGCCATCTCTGTGGAAGCGGCGCAACCGGTCATCGGCTCCTCCGGCGTGCGACCATTTTCTGTGTGAGGGATGCCGTCGGAAGCGCCAACGAGCCGAACGACACCGCGGTCCATCGCCGTCACTTTAACGCGGCTATCTGCCTTCTGACCGCTCGCGCATTTGGAAGATCTATCCGGCGCGGCCAATCCACTCTGCGGTCAGCTCATGGTTAGAGCAACCATCAATGACCTCCCTTTGGCCGTGAGGTTCGCCGAGCTCCGGCGCTGGCACCTTGGTCAAAGCGCGAGCTTGCGCAGGCGCAGGGCGTTCGCGATGACGGACAGCGAGGACAGGCTCATGGCCGCGCTGGCGATCATGGGCGAGAGCACGAGGCCGAACACGGGATAGAGCGCGCCAGCGGCGATGGGAATGGTCAGCGTGTTGTAGAGAAAGGCGAAGAGCAGGTTCTGGCGAATGTTGCCGACGATGGCGCGGCCCAGGCGGCGGGCGCGCAGGATGGCGTGCAGGTCGCCCTTGACCAGGGTGATGCCTGCGCTTTCGATGGCCACCTCGGTGCCGTCGCCCATGGCCAAGCCGACGTTGGCCTCGGCCAGCGCAGCGGCGTCGTTGATGCCGTCGCCAGCCATGGCGACAATGCGGGTTTCGCCACGAAGGCGTTTGATGGCGTCGCCCTTTTCCTGCGGAGAAACCCCGGCCACGACCTCGTCGATGCCAAGTTGCTTGGCGATGGCGTAGGCCGCGGTAGGGCTGTCGCCGGTGAGCATGACGATGCGCAGTCCTTCGTTCCGCAACTCGGCCAGGGCTTGCGCGGCGTCGGGCCGTACCGTGTCCGCCAGATCCAGCAACCCGGCCAGCTTGCCGTCGACGGCGACCAGCACGTGGGCGTGGCCGAGGCCGCCGAGTCTTTCGATGTCAGCGGCATAGGGTGTTGTGTCGATGCCCACCGCCTGCAGGTGCGCCTGATTCCCGGTCACCACCGCGCGTCTATCCACCACGCCCCCGACGCCCCGGCCCGGCTGGTTCTTGAATTCCTTCGCCTCGACCAGCGCGATGCTTCGTTCGCTGGCACTGGCGACCACGGCTTTGGCCAGCGGGTGCTCGCTGCCACGTTCGAGGCTGGCGCCGAGACGCAGGACCTCGGGCTCGGTGAACCCTTCCCTCGCCAGGATGGCCACCAGCTTGGGTTTCCCCACGGTGAGCGTGCCCGTCTTGTCGAGCACCAGGGTGTCCACGCGGGCCATGCCTTCGATGGCCTCGGCGTTCTTCACCAGCACGCCGGCGCTGGCGCCGCGGCCCACGCCGACCATCACCGACATGGGCGTGGCCAAGCCAAGCGCGCACGGGCAGGCGACGATGAGCACCGCCACGGCAGCGACCAAGGCGTAGGCCAATCGCGGCTCCGGGCCGGCCACCGACCATGCGGCGAAGGACACCGCGGAAACGGCCACGACAGTGGGCACGAACCAGCGCGAGACGCGATCCGCGAGGCGCTGCATGGGCGCCCGGCTGCGCTGGGCCGAGGTGACGGCGCGGACGATTTGGGCCAAGGTCGTGTTGGCGCCGACGCGCTCGGCGCGTAGGACGAAGCTGCCGCCGCCGTTCTGCGTTCCGCCGGTGACACGGCTGCCCTGGCGCTTGTCGACCGGCAGGGGCTCGCCGGTGAGCGCCGATTCGTCGACGGTGCTGTCGCCGCTCTCCACCACGCCGTCGACCGGCACGCGCTCGCCCGGACGCACGCGCAGGCGGTCGCCCTTGCGCACGAATTCCACGGCCAGCTCGGACTCGCGCTCGTCGCTGGTCACGAGATGGGCATTCTGCGGCACCAAGCGCAACAACGCGCGGAGGGCGCCGCCCGTGGCTCGCCGGGCACGTCCTTCCAGCACCTGGCCCAGCAGGACCAGCGCGGTGATGACGGCGGCCGGTTCGAAGTAGAGCGGGGGTGCCTCGCCCGGTCGGCGGAACGCCGCGGGCAGGAGATTCGGGGCCAGTGCGGACACCGTGCTGATGCCGAAGGCCGCGATCACGCCCATGCCAATCAACGTGAACATGTTCGGGCTGCGGTTGCGCAGCGAGAGCCACGCCCGCGAGAGCAGGGGAAAGCCGGCCCAGAACACTGCGGGCGTGGCCAGGGCCAGCTCCAGCGCGGCCAGCACGCGGGTGGGCATGACGTGCATGGCGCGATGGCCGATGAGCATCTCCGCCATGCCGTAGAGAAAGAGCGGCGCCGCCAGCACCAGGGCGACCCAAAACCTTCGGGTCATGTTGGCCAGCTCGGGATCGGGCTTTTCGTCGAGGGTGATGGTTTCGGGGTCGAGCGCCATGCCGCACTTGGGGCAGGCCGCGGGCACGGGGCTCGAAACCTCGGGATCCATGGGACACACGTAGCGCGGCCCGCTCGGGGCAGGAGCCGGCATCTTCGCGGGCGCGGCCGTCGGCGCGGTCATGGCCGCGGGCGAAGGCTGCATCATGCGCGGCCGACCCAGGGACACCAGCCCGCCCCCGCCGCCCATGCCCGCCGGGCGGTAATCAGAGGACAGGTAGCGCGCGGGATCGGCGATGAAGCGCGCACGGCAGGCCGCAGAGCAGAAATAGTACGTGGTGCCTAGGTGCTCGTGCTGGCCCTTGGCGCGGGCGGGATCGACCGTCATCCCGCAGACTGGATCTTTGTGGTTCACGATAGTTAGAGCCTAAAGCTGGCATGGAGATGCGGGCGGGAAAGGGAATTGGATCGGCGGGCGTCAACGGGCGCCGAACTTGTAGAGGATGGTGTTCTTGTAGGTTTCGCCGGGTGCCAGCGCGACAGAGGGGAAGGCGGGTTGATTGGGCGTATCGGGGTAGTGTTGGGGTTCGATGCACAGGGCGGCGCGCTTGGTGTAACGCCAGCCGCGCTTGCCGGTGATGGAGCCGTCCAGGTAATTGCCCGTGTAGAGCTGCGTGCCTGGCTCGGTCGACAGCACCTCCATGGTGCGGCCCGTGGTCGGTTCGTACACGCGCGCCAACAGTCCCAGCTCGCCCAGGGGTTTGTCGATGACCCAGTTGTGGTCGTAGCCGCCGCCGAATCGAAGTTGCTGGGTCGTCGGCGTCGATGCGCGCGCCGATGGCGGTGGGCGTGGTGAAATCGAATGGCGTGCCGGCGACGGGGCGCAGCTCGCCCGTCGGAATCAGGGAAGCACCGACAGGCGTAAAGCGCTTGGCGTTGAGGAACAGCTCGTGCCCCAGGATGTCGCCCTTACCCGCCAGGTTGAAGTACGAGTGGTGGGTCAGGTTGACGATGGTCTTCTTGTCGGTGGTCGCGGAAAAATCCAAGCGCAGGGCGCGATCCGCGGTGAGCGTGTAGTGCGCCGTGACGTCGAGGTTGCCGGGGAAGCCCTCGTCGCCGTCCTTGCTGAGGTAGCGAAGCTCGAGAGCCGGGCCGAGGTTGGTTTGCACGGGGCGCGCCCTCCACACCACCTTGTCGAAGCCCTTGAGCCCGCCGTGCAGGGAATTCTCGCCGTCGTTGGCCGCCAGTGGGTAGGTTCTGCCGTCGAGCGAGAACCTGGCCTTGGCGATGCGATTGCCGTAGCGGCCCACCAGGCAGCCGAAGTAGGGGCTGGCCTTGGCGTAGTCCTCGGGTCGATCGTAGCCGAGCACGACATCTTCCAGGGTGCCGCGCGCATCGGGAACCCGCAATGACATGACCGTGCCACCATAGCTCGCGATCAGGGCTTCCATCCCGTCGGGACCGCGCAAACGGTAGGTTTCAATCGACCCGCCGCGATCGACGAGGGTCACCGAGTTTTCGTTGGCTTGACGGCTCATGACTTTCAAGTCCTCCCCAAGTGGGTTCTTTCTACCACGACGCCCGTTCGCGAATAACGTCGAAGCGGAAAGCAAGAATCAGAGCGTCGTCACGCGCAAGCCAGTGGCTTTCGCCAGTCGCGCCTGGCGCTCATCGGCGGTGACGAACGCGTTCGACTCCAAGATGGTCGCGGCGGCCACATGCAACGAGCGAACGCACGCCAAGGATGGCCGTGTGTCGTCGGCTGATGGCTTCGGCCCGGGCATAGACGTCGGCGAGATCATAGGCTGGCCGCTCCCATAGTCCTGCAACCGCGTCGGCTTCCACGTGGCCCAGAGCCTCGTCGACGATCTTCACGGCGATCTCTCGGCGAAAGACCTTGAGGTGCCACGCCGTGACCAACTCGACCCTGTGCAAGTGGGTCAGCACCGCGGGCGGAGCAAATCGTACGCGCACGCGCAGGGCGTTGGCGCTGTCCGGTTCAGGCAGATACCATTGGGTGATGACGCTGGTGTCGAAGTACGCGGTCACACCCGCTCTCCGCGCAGCTCTCGGACGATCTTGCTGGGAGAGGCCCCCGTGATCGTGGCGCCCGACATCAGCTTCTTCATGCGGATGGCCGAATCGGGCCAGCGTAGGCGCGTTTTCGGACGGGTTGCGGGGACGATGCGGGCGATCACCTTGCCGCGTTTGGTGACGGCAAATTCCTGGCCCTTTTGTACTTCGGAAAGCACCCTGGCCAAACCGTGTTGAACCTCGCGCACCGTCGCCGTCTTCATGTTAGACATTGTGTCTAACTATCCGGGAGGGCGCAGGCCGTGAGGTCCAGTACCCGCGCGCGCCGGCACATGCGCGCGGACAGATCCACGCCCACGGCGACCAGGCCGAGAGCGTTGGCCACGGCCAGGATGGTGCCCCAGCCACAGAAGGGATCGACGATGGTGCGGGTCGGGGTTTCCTGAAGCACGAACCGACACGCCTCCAGACAGGCGTTCACGCCCATGGCCTTCTTGCCTGGTACGAAGCCGGCATCGGGGATGACGTCGGCCCGCGGTCGGCCGCTGGGTGGCCGCGGCACGGGCGCGAATCCCAGTAGATGCGAATAGGTGGCACGTCCGGCGCTGAGCGTGCCCGCGGGATGTCGGCAGACGATGCGGTGGAAGAGCAGGTGGCCGCCCGCTCTCTCCGCCCCGCGTGTCACCAGCGCGCCCTTGTCCACCCAGAGGCCGGCGTGGCGGATGTCGCTCTGGAAGAAGATGGCCACGCCCTCGGGCGGTACGGCGGCCATGATCGCGGCCGCCGCGTCCTCGAACCAACGGCGCCAACCCGGAAAATCGAGCCGTATCTCGGACACGTCGGGCAGCGAGGTCACCACGCTGGCGCCGGTAAGCGTGCCCTGAACTTTCAGCCAAGCCACGGCTTCCGCTTGGTGAACCACCCGTTGCGGGTTGGCCGAGGGCAGGGAGTCCTTCATCGGGATCTGTCGCTAGCGAAGCCGCGCTATATCGGGCAATTCCATGGTCTTTTCACGGATTTTCTCAGATCAGGCCACTGTCCCGGGCCAAGTCAATCCGAGAAACACCGGCTCGGGACTGAGGTCGATGGCGAAACGGTCGAAGACAACGGTGCGCACATGCTGGGCGAGGCGAAGAAGGTCGGCGGTGGTTCCGCCACCGTGATGGACGAGAGCAAGCGCGTGGCGCGACGAGATCCCCACCGGCCCCATGCGGAAGCCCTTGGGCAGGCCTGCCCGCTCGATCAGCCAACCGGCCGCCAATTTCACCCTGCCGTCGGCCAAGGCGAAGCGTGGTATGTCCTCGGGCTCGCGCACGCATCCGGCCGCGACCGCGCGATGGGCAATCTCGGCGGCGAAGTCGGCCGCGACGACGGGATTGGTGAAGAACGAACCCGCGCTGCGCCGGTTGGGATCCGCCTGGTCGAGAACCATGGATTTCCTTCGCCGCAGAGCCAGCACGGCTTCGCGAACCTCGGCCAAGCTGGGGTTCGAGTTGCCGGAAAACGCGGCGGAGAGCTCGGCGTAGCGAAGCGCCGGTCGGCCGCCCACCCGCAAGCCGAGCGTCACGGAGAGAATGACGAACCGGTCTGGCTCGCGCTTGAATAGACTTGCTCGATAGTCGAAACCGCAGTCTCCGGGGGCGAGATCCCGCACTTCCAGCGTGTGGCGATCGAGAGCCCGGACGCTTCGGATCGTTTCGGCGACCTCTTGCCCGTAGGCGCCGATGTTCTGTACCGGCGCCGCGCCGACGGTTCCAGGAATGCCGGAAAGACATTCGATCCCGGCCGCGTGGCGATGCACGGCCTCTGCCACCACGTCGTCCCACGACTCACCGGCCTGGACCTCGACGTGCAACTCGCTGCCCGCCTGGATCCATCGCAGGCCGCGCGTGCGCATGTGCAACGCCAGACCCTGGAAACCCTCATCGGCGACCACGAGGTTCGAACCGCCACCCAAGATGAAGGTGGGCAAGTCCCGTTCCTTGGCCCAGCGCAAAGCACTCGCCACGTCGGATGCATCGGTGATCCCGGAGAGAAATCGCGCCGGCCCGCCCAACTCGAAGGTGGTCAGGGGCGTGAGCGGTGCGGAGGGAACGACGGTGAAGGGCACGTCAGGTTAAACCTTCAGGGCGCGAGCAGCCGATCGGGATGGCGCAAGTTCCACTGGTTGATGACCGTGTAAAAGTCGTCCCGATCCGGGGAGAAAGCCAAGGCCGCCAGGAGCGATACCAGCGCCACGCCAGCGCCGCCAGCCACACCCCACTTGGTCGTGCTCGTCCACGATTCATTGCCCAGGCGATTCACGGTCCCGAGCACGGCCGCGCCGCCACCCAGGAACAGGCCCGCGGCCAGCATCCAATCGGTCTGCTCCCGTTGCTTGGCCCAGAGCTCGGCCCTTTCGAAAACCGTGGCATCGGATTGCGTGAGCGCGGCCAGCCGGCCCCAATCCGCCACGTAGACCGGCGAGTGTGCGAGTGGGCAGATGGGCGCGACGGCAGGAGCGACGGGATTGGCCGGCACGACCTTCTCGGCCGGCTTGTCGCTCGCTTCGGCGTGCTCGGGCTTTACGACCTCGGTGGAGCTCTCCGCTGCGGCCTCGTCGGCGCGTGCGGGCGAAGCTGAAGATAGGTTGGGAACGATGAGCAGCGCGATCAACACCAGGCCATGACGGATCATGCCGCCGAATGTAGGTCAGATGCCCGATTCGCTCAACTCTTGCTTTGCGCCAAGAGCCAGTGCAGGACATCCATGTTCTGGTAGGCGATGTTCCACATGTTGTGGCCACCGCCCTCGATCTCGGTGTAGCGAGGCGAGCCGCCCGCGGCCCGTAGCGCGCGCACCATCTGGCGCGAGCCGCGCACCGGGACGGCAGGGTCGCTGTCGCCGTGAAAGACCCAAAGCGGGATGTGTCGAATCGCCGGGGCTTGAGACGGATCGCCGCCACCACACAGCGCAAGTGCGCCGGCGAACGTGCTTGGATTGCGTGCCAGGATGTCGAAGACGCCGAAGCCGCCCATGGAAGGCCCGGTGACGAGGAGCCGATTGGCATTCACGGGTAAGTTCTTCTGCAACGAGGCCAGCAGGGCCATCACCGCGGTCATGGGTTTGCTGATGGCCGTCTTGGCCACCGAATAGGAGCCGTCGACCCAGGGCGCCTCCACCCACTGCATCCCCGACGGGCACTGCGGGTAGACGACGATGGTCGGGTGTCCAGCCTGGGCCTCGGGCGCGATCCAGGCCAGCGCGTCGTTCTTGAGCTGGGCCTGGTTGTCGCTGCCTCGTTCGCCGGCTCCGTGTAGAAAAAGGAGGAGTCCGCACGGATTTTGGGCGCTGCAACTTGCGGGCACGAAGAGCCGGCAGGGCAGGGCAAGCCCGCTCGCGGCATCGGTGAAAATACGGGATTGAAGGTCGGTCATGTTGGTTCTTCTCGTCGTCGGCGCGAAGTTGGTGCGGGGCTTGGTGCGGAAGTTGCCATTTTTCTGGCGCAGCGTCGGGGCGCAGCGTCGGGCGCGGGATGGCATTGTGATGCATTAGCGCGGCTCTGGTCACGCTCTGATTCTCGCTGCCACGGTGCAACGGAGCTGCGGGAGCGAGCATCCTACCAGGCGTGGATCACTTGACGAATTCCCTAGCACGGGGCTCCATGGACTCCCGCGCCGATTCCCAGACTTCCTGGAACACTTCGCAAGGCGCAGAGCAGAGTACCTCCATGGCCACGGAAACCGCAGCAGAAACCGATCGACCCGACCATCCCCAAGACACCGATCCCGAGGAGACACGCGAGTGGATCGAATCGCTGGCCTCGACGCTGGAACGCGAAGGGGTCGAGCGGGCGCACTTTCTCCTGGAACGGCTTGTCGACCACGCGCGGCGGTCCGGGGCACACCTGCCCTTTGACGCGACCACGGCCTACGTCAACACCATTCCGGTGACGCAGCAGCCTCGCGTGCCGGGCGATCCGGGGCTGGAGCGCCGCATTCGCTCGTTCATTCGCTGGAACGCCCTGGCCATGGTGGTGAACGCCAACCGGAAATCGTCGGAGCTCGGCGGCCACATCGCCAGCTTCGCTTCCATAGCCACCCTGTACGACGTCGGTTTCAACCATTTCTTTCGTGGTCCCGAGGCCGAAGGTGGCGGCGACCTGGTCTACTTCCAGGGTCATTCCGCGCCCGGCATCTACGCGCGCGCCTTCCTCGAAGGCCGCATCAGCGAGGAGCAACTGCGCGCCTTCCGCCAGGAAGTGGATGGCAAGGGGCTGTCGTCGTATCCGCATCCCTATTTGATGCCCGACTTCTGGCAGTTCTCGACGGTGTCCATGGGGCTGACGTCGATGATGGCCATCTACCAGGCGCGCTTCATGCGCTATCTCGAGCATCGGGGTATTCTCGACACCAGCGGGCGCAAGGTGTGGGCGTTCCTCGGCGACGGCGAGATGGACGAGCCCGAATCGCAGGGCGCGATCTCGCTGCCCGCGCGCGAGCACCTCGACAATCTCGTCTTCGTGGTCAACTGCAACCTGCAGCGCCTGGACGGACCGGTGCGCGGCGACGGCAAGATCGTGCAAGAGCTGGAAGCGGTCTTCCGCGGCGCGGGCTGGAACGTCATCAAGGTGCTATGGGGCTCGTACTGGGATCCGCTGCTCCAGCGCGACACCAAGGGGATCTTGCGCAAGCGCATGATGGAATGCGTGGACGGCGAATACCAGGCCTACAAGGCCAAGGGCGGCGCGTTCACCCGCGAGCATTTCTTCGGCAAGTACCCCGAAACCGCGGCCATGGTGGCCAACATGAGCGACGAGGAGATCTGGTGGCTCAACCGCGGTGGTCACGACCCCAATAAGGTCTACGCCGCGTACAAGGCGGCCATGGAGCACAAGGGCCAGCCGACCATCATCCTGGCCAAGACCGTCAAGGGCTACGGCATGGGCGAGGCGGGCGAGGGGCTGAATCCGACGCACCAGCAGAAGAAGATGGGCGAGGAAGCGCTCAAGGCGTTCCGCGATCGCTTCAACATTCCCATCGCCGATGACAAGATCGGCGAGGCGCCGTTCTACCGGCCGGCCGAGAACAGCAAGGAGATGCAGTACATGCGGGCGCGGCGCAAGGAGCTGGGGGGATTTCTGCCCGCGCGCCGGCGCACGGCCCCGCCCGTGGTAGCCCCGTCGCTCGACGCCTTCGAGACCCAGCTCAAGGGCAGCGGCGACCACGAAATGTCGACCACGATGGCCTTCGTACGCATCCTGACCCAGCTCGTGCGCGACCGGAACATCGGCAAGCTCATCGTGCCCATTGTCCCGGACGAAGCGCGCACCTTCGGCATGGAAGGGCTGTTCCGGCAGATTGGCATCTACTCATCGGTGGGGCAGCTCTACGAGCCGGTCGATGCCGAGCAGCTCATGTCCTACAAGGAGATGAAGAACGGCCAGATCCTCGAAGAAGGCATCAACGAGGCGGGCTCGATGGCGTCGTTCCTGGCGGCGGGCATGGCCCACAGCAACCACGGGGTCAACATGATCCCCTTCTACGCCTTCTATTCCATGTTCGGGTTCCAGCGCATTGGCGACTTCGCCTGGGCCGCGGGCGACATGCGCTGCCGCGGCTTCCTGATGGGCGGCACCGCCGGACGAACGACCCTGTCGGGCGAAGGCTTGCAGCACCAGGACGGCCACAACCTGATCACGGCTTCCACCATCCCCACCTGCGTCTCTTACGACCCGACCTTCGCCTACGAGATGGCGGTCATCATCCAGAACGGCATTCGCCGCATGTACCAGGATCAGGAAGATGTCTTCTACTACATCACCATGATGAACGAGAACTGGCGCCACCCGCCCATGCCGGAAGGTGCCGGAGAGGGAATCCTCAAGGGCATGTACTTGCTGCACGACGCTGGCCCGGTGGAAAAGAAGAAGCCTCGGATCCAATTGCTCGGCTCGGGCGCCATCTTGCGCGAGGTGATGGCGGCGGCGGACATGTTGCGCGACGATTTCGGCGTCGCCGCGGACATCTGGAGCGCCACCAGCTTCAATGAATTGCGCCGCGACGGCATCGCAGCCGAGCGCTGGTCCATGCTTCACCCGCAAGAGAAGCGTCGCCAAAGCTACGTGGAAACCTGCTTGGTCGACCGGCCGGGCCCCATCGTGGCGGCGACGGACTACATGCGCCTCTATGCCGACCAGATTCGGCCCTACTTGCCGGGCAAGAGCTACGTGGTCCTGGGCACCGACGGATTCGGTCGCAGCGACACACGCAAGAAGCTGCGCCATTTTTTCGAGGTGGATCGTCGCTATGTGGTGGTCGCGGCGCTGCGGGCGCTGGCCGACACGGGCGAGCTGCCGGTCGGCAAGATTCGCGAGGCCATGGAAAAGTATGGGATCGATCCCGAGAAGCCGAATCCCTCCACCGTGTAGTATCTTCGCGGTCCAAGATCCGGAGGAAGAGCGAACGTGGCCAAGACACTCGAAGTGACCGTACCCGACCTGGGCGATTTTCACGATGTTGCCGTCATCGAGATGGCGGTGAAGCCGGGCGATTCCGTGCAGAAGGATCAGCCGCTCTTGACCCTCGAAACGGACAAGGCGACCATGGACTTGCCGTCACCGGGCGCGGGCGTGCTCAAGGAATTCTTCGTCTCGATTGGAACCAAGGTATCCAAGGGCTCGCGCATCGCCAGCCTGGAAGTCATCGAGGGGGGCGCAGCCGCGCCACCGGGCAAGGCCGCACCTGCACCAGCCAAGCCCGCGCCGGTGGTCGCGCGGGTTCCCATCCTGACGGCGGTCCCGGCCAGCGTCGACCCGGTGGAGGTCGAATTGGCACCCGAGCTGACAACGGACGTGGCGACAGATGTTCGCAAGCCTGCCTCGCACAAGACGCCCGCGCCCGAGGAATTGTCGCCCGTCACGCCGCCCCCACCGCTCGCCAGCGTGAAGGTGAAGTCTCACGCCAGTCCCACCATTCGCCGCCTCGCGCGCGAGCTGGGTGTGGACTTGTCCCTGGTCACGGGGACCGGGCGCCACGGCCGGATCCTCGAACAAGACGTCAAGAGCTACGTCAAAGAGCACGTGGGCAAGGCCGTGGCTGCGGCGGGGGGCTTCGTCTTGCCGGAAGCGCCCTTCGTCGATTTTGCCCGCTTCGGCCTCATCGAGTCGCAGCCGCTCTCGCGCATCAAGCGCGTGACCGCGACGAACTTGCAGCGGGCTTGGTTGCGCGTGGTGCACGTCACCCAGCACGACGAGGCGGATATCACCGACCTCGAGGCTTTTCGCAAGTCCGAAGCCGAGCAGGCCAAGAAGCACAACGTGCACCTGACCGTGTTGCCCTTCCTCATGAAGGCGGTGGTGGCGACGCTGCGGGCGTTTCCGACCTTCAATGCCTCGCTGGATCCGGCGGGTGAGAATCTCATCCTCAAGCGCTACTTTCATATCGGTGTCGCCGTCGACACGCCCGAGGGCCTGGTGGTGCCGGTGATTCGCGACGTGGATCGCAAGGGCGTCTACGATCTCGCGGCCGAGTTGGCCGTGGTCAGCGAGAAGGCGCGCGCGCACAAACTGCTGCCCGGAGATATGCAGGGCGGAACCTTCACCATCTCCAGCCTCGGCGGAATTGGCGGCACCGCGTTTACGCCCATCGTGAACATTCCCGAGGTCGCCATCCTCGGCGTTTCGCGTGCGAGCATGAAGCCGGTCTACGAAAGCGGCGCCTTCGTGCCGCGCCTGATGCTGCCCCTGTCGCTGTCGTACGATCACCGCGTGAACGACGGCGCGGACGCCGCGCGCTTCACCACGTACCTGCGCCAGTTGCTTTCCGACATCAAGCGATTGTTGCTTTAGCGGAGAATTTCCATGGCCAACACGCCTTCCCGTATGGTTTCCCTCGGTACGGCGATGCCGGCGTTTTCGCTTCCCGATACCCTCAGCGGGCGGACGCTCGATTCGTCCGTCCTCGCGGGCAAGCCCAGCGTCGTCATTTTCATCTGCAACCACTGCCCCTTCGTCAAACACATCCGGGCCGGTCTGGCAGACTTCGGCCGCACCTGCCGGAGCAAGGGCGTGCCCATGGTCGCCATCAGCGCGAACGATGTCGCCAGCTATCCCGACGACGCGCCCGAGGCCATGGCCCGCGAAGCCGCCAGTGCGGGCTATATCTTCCCGTACCTCTACGACGAGTCGCAAGCCGTGGCCAAGGCCTTCGACGCCCGCTGCACCCCCGATCTGTTCATCTTCGACGCTCAAGCCAAGCTGGCCTACCGCGGGCAATTCGACGACGCCCGCCCCAGCAACCCGATCCCCGTCACCGGCCGCGACGCCCGCGCCGCCGTCGACGCGCTCCTCGCCGGCCAGCAACCGGATCCCAACCAAAAAGCCAGCATCGGCTGCAGCATCAAGTGGAAGCCCCACTTCCAGCCTCGCCCCGCGTAGCGGGGAGAGGCCGCCGAGCGGAGCTCGGCGGGTGAGGGTGCGCCGGCACAAACCGGCGGAAGACTGTAGGTGAGCACGATGAACTGACACCAGGGAAACGCAGCAAGTCCTACCCCGGGAGGAGCCCACCCCCGGGAAGCTACCCCTTGCGACGTGACGGGCGACCGGCACGGCGAAGCGTAGGGGGGCGAGGGAGCGGGCCGGGCAATCGAGCCCCGAAAAAGCCTGAAAGGGAGAGTCGACGATGTCCTCACAAGCGGAAGACCAAGGAACGCAACCGACAAGCGTGGGCGTGGAATGCGTTCTCTCCCCGGGGTCCAAGAATTCGGCACGTTCAACAATGTCATCCGCACGGGAGCCGGGAGATCTGGCGCAAGTCTGCGAGGAAGAGAAGGTCGGCAGACAGAATCGGGAAGGCGAATAGCCGAAAGCCGAGGTAGTGGAACGCCAGAAGTCGGACGAGGTCGTAGTACCGAAGAAGTCGGCGAAGACGAGGGCAACGCCCGTCGAGACGATGGAGGGAAGGACCGAGGCCAAGGGAAAATCTGCTGCACGAAACGCGTCCTCGACACAGGGCGGGGAAGACGCGACCACGTACCTGCAGCGGATCGGGAAGCGAGCGAAAGAGGAAACCAAGGAGAAGTTCACCAATCTGCTGAGCCACGTGAAGGTGCCGCTGCTGCGAGAGGCACACAAGAGCCTGCGCAAGGATGCAGCACCGGGAATAGACGAGGAGACGTGGGCCGAGTACGCCGAGCGGATAGACGAGCGGCTGCTAGACCTGCAGGACCGAATCCAACGGGGCAGCTACCACGCGCAACCCGTGCGGCGGGTGCACATCCCGAAAGGAGATGGGCGCATGCGACCGCTAGGGATACCGACGCTGGAGGACAAGGTCGTCCAGCAGGCGGTGCGGATGGTGCGCTATCCCAACCACGGCAAGGTATTTCGTCGGTTGTTATCGGTGATGACCCATTGATTGCGCGCCGCGAAAGGCGTAGCTTGCCACGTCGCAGCTGGCGGGGAGTGCGGGATGGCCGCTGAACCGTGCCGCTGCGAACGAACTAGCCGCACTCCAACGGACCCAGGAGGAAAACATGAAGATCGGATTGACCGCCAAGGGAGCCCTGACAGCGCTGGTGCTGTCGCTCGCGACGTCTCTCGCCTCGTGTGCCACCACGTCGAGCACGATTCCCTTCCACGAGGTAGCCCCCAACGAAGCAGGAGGCGCGGTCATCTACGTCTACCGGGTAAAGAGCATGGTTGGCGCGGCGGTGAAATGGAATGTTCGGCTGGACAACAAGATCGTGGCTGTACTGAATCAGGGAGCTTACGCGGTCGTCTATGCGAAACCGGGGGCGCACACAGTGACCATCGGTGACAGCGAAGTCGTCTTGATGGGCGGGGCCGTCGGTCGCACGATCAACGGGGCGAGCCAGGCGGGCGAGGCGCAAGCCGCGAAAGACGGTACGTTCCTCGCACAACCCAATGGCGTCTATTTCATCAGAAGCAAAGGTTTCAGCGTCGATCTCCTTCCTCGAGAAGAGGCGATGAAGGACATCGTCGAGATGAAATACGATATGGGTGCGGACTCGTGAGGCATTGCGGTTCGCCAGCTCGGAGACGACGTCGGAAGATCGCCGACCGCCTGTCTCGCTGACGAGGTGTCCAGAAATCGACGGTAGCGCGAGGGCGACGGACAAGAACACCAATTCGACTTGCCCGTGGATGATGCGTGGTTTACATTTGGACGCAGAGTGCTCCCAGGCGCGAACATAGGCAGGCTGCTCATACCCCGCAAAGGAAGGGCGGCACGGCTTTTCGCGGTAGCGCTGATCGTCGCCATGGGGGTTGCGCAGTTCTTGGCGTCGTGGCACGAGGCCACGGTTCGGCACGTGCGCTGCGCAGAGCACGGCGAGGCCATCGACGTCGGAGCCTTCTCGCATCCGGGATCGGCTCCAGCGCGCCATCGCGCAACGGGTACGGGGATGGAGGGCGCGGATAGTACCGAGACGCCGTCGCACGATCACTGCGCCATTGTTTTCGCATGCCGGGCAAGTGCGCGGGCACGGCTACTGAGGCAGACCATTCGCTTGCTGCCGCCGCCGGTTGTCGTGCGGCCGGCCATCGAACCCGCCTCGCGACCTGGGCGCGCGTTCGTCCTTGCGAGCGCGCCCAAGACCTCTCCACCCGCAGGCTAGCGTCGGGTCCCCTCTCCTCGCGTGAGCGAGGAGAGGGCTAGGGTGAGGAGAGCCATCTCTCCGTCGACGTGACGCCGTCACGCCCTTCCCCTGTTTGAGCCTGTTTGACGTTGGACCCGCTCGCATTGAGCGTTGGCTTCGGGCGGCCTTGCGGCAAGCGTGTATCACGTCGCTGCCGTCGGCTGTCTGGGTGTTCCCGTTCCTTGGACTTGTCGAGGAGTTCTCGTGTCTTCATTTCGCGTTCCTTGTTTCTTGTCAGGACTTTGCGTCTTGCTTTTGTCGGAGCCTCTCGCTCGTGCGCAGGATGGCGGAGTCCCTGCGATCGAGCCGCCACAGGTGGTGGAAGAGCGGCAGCCCTCATACCCGATAGAGGCCGCCGCCAGCGGCGCGCGAGGCGATGTCGTGGCGAATGTCGAAATCGACAAGGAAGGGAACGTGACCGGCGTGAGAATCGTCCACGGCGCGGCATCATTCCTCGACCGCGCCGCCATCGAGGCAGCCAGCCACTGGCGTTTTCGGCCAGCCATGCGTGATGGCGTAGCGGTGGCGAGCCGAGTCCAGCTCCTCTTCCATTTCGAGCCGCCAGCGTCGCCTGTGCCGGCAGTGCCGTCCAAGCCAGAGCCCGTGAGCCCGCCGGCCGCTTCGGTTCCGGCGGCAACGACCAAATCGCCGACGGCTCCATCGGCCCAGGCACCGACAACAGAATCGTCGCCTCCCGCGCCCGCTGCGCTCGATGTTACCGTGCT
The DNA here is from genome assembly GCA_963824555.1 of uncultured delta proteobacterium. Classification (GTDB taxonomy): domain Bacteria; phylum Myxococcota_A; class Polyangia; order Fen-1088; family Fen-1088; genus Fen-1118. Next base: position 206,401 of record CAWGPW010000018.1, read on the forward strand.
CGGCCGCCGCCCACCCGTCAGCCGGGGCGCATCCGATTTCCAAATCCGCGTCGACCAGCTTGCCGAGGTTCCGCGCGCGAATGCCTCCGAGCTGCTCAAGCTGGCGCCTGGCATCTTGCTGACCAACGAGGGCGGCGAGGGGCACGCCGAGCAGGTGTTCATGCGCGGATTCGATGCGCGCGAGGGACAGGACATCGAGTTCACAGTGGGTGGCGTGCCCATCAACGAGAGCGGGAATTTGCACGGTAACGGCTACGCCGACACCCACTTCATCATTCCCGAATTGGTCGAGTCGCTGCGCGTGCTCGAAGGCCCCTTCGATCCGCGCCAGGGCAACTACGCGGTGGCGGGAAGCGCCGACTACCAGCTCGGGCTCTGGCAGCGGGGACTTAGCGCTCGCTACACGAGCGGGAGCTTCGGCACCCAGCGCGTGGTGGGTTTGTGGGGGCCGCCGGGCGAGAGCACGCACACCTTCGGGGCGGCCGAGATCTACAAGACGGACGGGTTTGGTCAGAATCGGGACGCCCAACGCGCGTCGGCCATGGGGCAGTACGAAGGGCGCTTCGGAAACAACGGCAGCTACCGCATCACGACCCAGGCCTATGCCACGCATTTTCACTCGGCCGGCATCGTTCGCGAGGACGACTACCAGTCAGGGAAAATGGGCTTTTTCGACAGCTACGACCTCAGCAGCTTCGCGCGCGAGCACGTGCCCGAGGGCGGAGATGCCTCGCGCTACTCGCTGGCCGCGGATCTCGAAACCCGCGCCGGGGATACCACCTTTTCTCAGCAGATGTTCGTCATCAAGCGCGACATGCGCCTGCTCGAAAACTTCACCGGGTTCCTGCTCGACGTGCAGGAGCCGCTGCAGAGCGTACACGACCAGCGCGGCGACATGATCGACCTCGAGGTTCACGAGGTCACCATCGGCGCGCGTGGCGCCGCGCGCGTGCACGGAACCTTCCTGGGCCAGCTCCAAGAGATGGAACTGGGCTATTTCGCACGCGGCGACCAGGCCGCGGGTGTGCAGCAACGCCTGGAGGCATCGACCGGCGTTCCCTATCTGACCGACACCGATCTCGTCTCCCAGATCGGAAACATCGGTCTCTACGGCGACGCGAACCTGCGTCCTAGCCGGTGGCTCAGCTTGCGCGGCGGCGCGCGCGCCGACCTGCTCACCTACAGCGTTCTCAACAACTGCGCCGCTCAAACCGTCGCCCATCCCTCGACCACCAATCCTCCCATCGACCAGAGTTGCCTCAGCCAGCAGGATTACGGACGGCCGCGCGAGCCCAACCAGGAGACCTCCACGTCGAGCGTCGCGTTCTTGCCGCGCGCCTCGCTGATCGTCGGCCCCTTTCGCGACGTCACCTTTTCGGCCAGCTACGGCCAGGGCATTCGATCGATCGATCCCTCTTACATCACCCAGGATGTCGCGACGCCGTTCGCGCACATCGTCGCTTACGAAGCGGGGGCTGGGTACGCCGCGAATATCCGGGACACCACCGTCGTCGCGCGATCGGTCTTTTTTCAGACCGTCGTCGACAGGGATCTCATCTTCGACCAAACCGCCGGGCGCAACGTGGTTGGGGTCGGCACCACGCGCTCCGGCTGGGTGGGAGCGTTGCGCTTGACCGGCCGTTTTTTCGACGAGTCGGCGAACCTGACCCTGGTGCGCGCGACCTTCAACGACAACCACGAGGCGGTGGCCTACGTGCCGTCCACTGTGTTTCGTTCCGACACCGCGCTCCGAACCCTCCTGCCGTGGCGCCTGCTCGGGATGCCCGTGCACGCACGACTTAGCGGGGGCGTGACCTTCGTAGGCCAACGCCCGCTGCCCTACGGGGAGGTCAGCGACCGCATCTTCACGGTCGACGCGTCGGCCGTCCTTTCTTGGTCGCACTACGAATTGGGGCTCAGCTCGACCAATATCCTCAATACGCAATACCGTCTGGGCGAATACGACTACGCCTCGGACTTCCACAGCCAGCCCCAACCGACGTTGGTGCCCGAGCGTGAGTTCGCGGCCGGCGCGCCACGCGCGGTGTTCGTCAGCTTGGGCATCAACCTGGGAGGATCGTGATGCGGAAACGACGTCTCTGGCTCTTCTCGCTTTTGCTCGCGCCGGGCGGCCTTTCGTGCGTGGGGCAAACCGGCGGCAACGCCATCGACTTCCCGGTGGCCGCCGCGGGACCGGCGAGCGCGATCCTCGGGCAGCCGCTTGCTTGCACCAACGACGGCAACTGGGCCATCACGCTGACCCAGGCGACGCTGCACATCGGGGCCGTCTACCTCGACCAAAGCCAACCGATTTCGGGCGGACAAGCCACCGGCTGCTACCTCACCGGAACCTACGTCGCGCAGGAGACCTCGACCCTCGACGTGGATCTCCTGTCGCCCGACCCGCAATTGTTTCCCGCCGACGCCCACGGCATCACCTATCCGCCGGCGCTGGTCGGCCAGGTTTGGCTGACCCATGGGGATATCAACACCATTGCCGATCGGGTCCCTGTGTTCCAGGTCGCGGGCACGGCCACGCAAGCGGCCAGCACCTATCCGTTCACCGCCGCACTCACCATCGGGTCGAATCGGCAGGCCTCGGGCGGCGCGGTGGCCGGGGGCGATCCCATTTGCAAGGAGCGCATCGTCTCGCCGATTCCAACCGCGGTGACCATCCAGCCGACCGGCGGGCTACTTCTGACCGTCGATCCGTGCCGCCTGTTCACCAACGTCGACTTCAGCCTGCTGGGGCTGGGCTCGACGCCCGGCACGTACGCCTTCAGCGACGATCCGACTTCGGCGGACTACACGCAACCGAGTCGGAACCTGTACGGAAATCTGCGCAATACGGGGCCGTACACGTTCTCGTGGACTCCGAATCCATAAACACAACCAAGAAGGGGATGAAAGAAATGAGAGTGAGAGATGAGAGAATGCTAACCAAGACCTTGATGATCGGAGCGGTCGCCGTCGTCGCCGCCGGGTTGGGAGGCTGTGGGAGCAGCAGCTCGACGCCGGGTGCGGGTGGGGCGACCACGGCCGGCGGTGCGACCGGCGCAGGCGGGTCCGCCAATGCTGACGGCGCCACCGGCGCGGGCGGGTCGGGCGTCACGCCGGACGCGGCCATGTCGGACTTCACACCACCAGCAGATCCAGGCCCGGGCGGAATCCTCTTCGCGGCCTCGGGCGAGGTTCTCGCGCTCACGGGCTACGCTTTTCCGCCCGTGAACGATGGCGATCCCGCCTTCGTGGACGGTTGGCAGGTGAGTTTCACGCGCCTGCTCGTCACCATCGACAAGATCGTCTTGTCGAGCAACCCGGACGTCAGTCCCGGCAACCAGGCGCTCACCGGGCCGGCGCCCGGCAGCGTGGGCGGCGGGCTGGTCGCCGAGGTTGACGGGCCCTGGGCGGTCGACCTCGCTCACGGCGATCCCAGCTACCTTCCCGGCAAAGGCGGACCGGGCGAAGAAGCGGTGCCCATCGTGGCGCTCAGCACCCAGAACAAGAACGGCAACAAGCCGTTTGCCACCGACGGCACCCGCTACGCGTTTGGGTTCGATGTGGTGCCCGCGAGTGCGAGCGCGCTCAACGTGAATCTCGATAGCGCGGCCATGTCCGATTACCAGCAAATGGTCGCCGACGGTTGCGCCGTGCTCTACGTCGGAACCGCCACCTTCAAAGGCGGTACGGTTCCGGGACACACGGATTGCAATAGCGGCATCTACGCCACATGGCCGACCACGGTGAACTTTCATCTCTGCTTCAAGTCGCCGACCACCTACGGCAACTGCCAAAATCCCGACAACGATCCGGCGCAGGCCTTTCCAGGCGAAGAGCACGAGCGCGGCATCGCGTTCCTGGCCAACGAATCGGTGATCGGGCAAGTCACCATTCACACCGATCACCCGTTCTGGGACAGCGTGCTCCACGACTCGCCCGCGCACTTCGATCAGTTCGCGGCGCGCGTGGCGGGCCAACTGGACGCGGGCGTGCCCACGGTGACGCTCGAAATGACCCAGGGGGTGGACTACACCGCGTATACGGATGCGCTCGGCAATCATCTCGACTGGCGCTACTGCATGGATCCGCCGACCGACGTTCACCCGCAGTTCACCGGAGCCATGGCCTTCGATCCGCAAAGCGTGCCCCATGCCACCGGGAACGACCCCTCCACCGGGCTGCGCGACTACTACGACTACACGACCTACGACCAGAGCACGCAGGGGCACCTGAACTCCGACGGGCTGTGCGCGGTCGAGCGGCACTACCCATCGCCCCAATGAGGTAATCCTTGAGCACCATCGAAACGGTCAAGCGAATCCTGCTCGCCTCGGGAGCGGGCTGGGTCCTCTGGTTCCTTGGGGCGCTGTCGATGGCCAGCCTTGCGCTGGCCGTCGAGCGCTGGTTGTATCTGCGCCGGCGCGGCGGGGATCTCGAAAGGCTGGCGCGCGAGCTCGACCAGCACCTGGGAAGCGGCGACTTCGCCAGCGCGCGGCGCGTGCTCGAAGCCAGTCCCGCCGTCGCGGCTCGCGTGGCGGACGCTGGGCTGCGTCTCGCCGAGCGCGGCACCGAGGCCGCCGAGAAGGCGATGCTGAGCGCGTCCGCTCTCGAGCGCGGCAGGCTCGAACGTTGGCTCGCCTTTCTGGCCACGGTGGGTAACAATGCGCCCTTCGTGGGGCTCTTCGGCACCGTGGTCGGCGTCATCCACGCCTTCGAGGAGCTGGGCCACTCCACGTCCAGCCACGCGGCCGCCGCTGGGCAGGTGGCATCCCAGGCTGTCATGGCAAGCATTGCCGAGGCCCTGGTGGCGACCGCGGTCGGCATCCTGGTCGCGCTGCCCGCGGTGGCGGCCTACAACTACCTGCAACGGCGAGTGACTGCGTTGCTCTCGGGCGCGGAGGTGCTGACCAACCTGGTGCTTGCGTACATCGCGGACGATGCACGTGGCCCGCACAAGGCGCCTCGTTTGCGCGAGGTGAAGGACGTGAAGGAGGCGAAGGATGGCAGCACCTAGCGGACAGTCTGCGAATGGAATCATCTCCGGCATCAACGTCACCCCGCTGGTGGACGTGATGCTGGTGCTGCTGGTGATCTTCATCGTGACCGCGAAGATCATCGTGACCCCGGCAGTGCCGCTCGATCTGCCGCACGCGTCCCACGGCGAAGAGGTTCAGGTCATCCTATCGGTGATCGTGCCGGTACGCGGGCCAATGTTGGTCAATGGTGCCGCCCTACCGAATGACGAAGCGCTGGTGGACAAGGCGCGCGCGGCGTTGGCCGGCGATCGCGATCTGCGCGCGGTCATCCAGGCCGATGGCGACGTGCCCCACCGGCGCGTGATTCACGTGCTCGATCTGCTCAAGGGCGCCGGCCTGACCCGGGTGGCATTCGGAGCCCTTCCGGACGAGCCGCAGAAGCAGTGAGGCATCTTTCATGCGCTATCCTTTGCTGACCAAGCTCGTGGACCGTTCACCGCGCATCGTCGATTTGGTTTTCCTCGCCGAGCCTGCCGGCCGATGGAGGCGTCTGGCCCTGGGTGGCGTGGTTGTGCTGGGGCTCTATGGTGGCGCCTTCGCGCTGGTGAGCAGCCTGGGCGACTCCCTCGCGCCGTGGAGCGTGGAGATGGCCGCGCGCATTCACGAGGCTATCGCGATGGAGCGTGCGGTCGAGGTGAAGCCACCGCCACCCGCGCCGCCGCCACCCGCGCCCGCGCCGGAGACGCCGCACATCGTGGTCTCACGATCCGCGCGAGTGCCGCACGCGCAGCCAGCTCGTGCGACGCCGCCCGCGCAGGCGGGACAGATCGTGGCCGCGGCGCCGACGCCAGTCGATTTCACGGGCATGGCATTCATCGTCGGCTCGGGCACTTCCTACGCAGGCGGCACAACGACCAGCAGCGGAACCAACCGAAAGGCGGCGCTGGGTCTCGTGGCCCCTGACGCACCCAAGAAGGCACTGGTCGGCGTACGCAGCAAAGCCCGTCCCGTCACGCTGGACCAATCCGCCTGGAACTGCCCCTGGCCGGCCGAAGCCGATGCCGAACAGGTCAACGAGCAGACCGTGGTGCTGAAGGCCAGGGTGGGGTCCGATGGCCGCGCCGGGCATGTGGACGTGCTGAGCGACCCCGGATTCGGATTCGGCTCGGCCGCCCGCCTGTGTACCCTGCGCACGCGCTTCGAGCCGGCACTCGATCCCGAAGGCCAACCTATCGCCGCCGAGTCGCCTCCCATCCGAGTACACTTCTATCGGTGATGGCTGGCATGCGGTTGCTCCGTTGGTTTCTTCTGGGCCTCCTCGTCGTCGGATTCTCGGGTTGCAACCGACACCCCGCGAGCACGGACGAGTGCGCGGCCATTCTCCACCGACTCATCAATCTCGAGCTCAGCGAGTCCGGCTACCACGACCCGGTCCTGCGTGTGCGCTGGCAACAGGACCTCGCCCGTCGCTTTGTACCCGATCTGGATCGCTGTCGGGGCCGTGACGTGCGCTCTTCCCTGCGGGCTTGCCTGGCCACGGCCC
>CAWGPW010000019.1:0-16586 GCA_963824555.1 uncultured delta proteobacterium
GCCCGCGGTCGGGCAATCGCTGTTGCCCACGCACTCGACGCAGCTGCCGGACGAGGCGCACACGGGAGCATTGGCCGGGCACGCGCTGCCGCCGTCGGGGCCGCTGACGCCGGCGCAGGAGACGCAGGTGTTTTGCGCCGAGCAGAACGGTTTGCCCGTGGCGTTGTTACACTGGTTGCTGGTCTTGCAGGCGACGCACCGGGTGTTCACGCAGTAGGCTCCAGTCGCCAGGACGCAGTCGTTGTCGATCGAGCAGGTTCCTGCCGCATCGGGAATGCGCGTGTCGGGGCTGGCCACGTCCACAATCGGGGCGTCGATGATGCTCGTGTCCAATCCGCTGGTGTCGAACGGCGTCCCGTCGGTGACGATGGGGGCGTCTTTGGCGTCCCCTTCGCTGGCGTCGACGGGTGACGTATCCACGGGAGGGGGGCCATCGACGGCGTTCGTATCCGCGATGCCCGCGTCGGTCTCCGGCACGCACAGGCCATCGTGAAGTTGCAGGTGTAACCGTACTTGCAGTCGGTGTAGGTCGTATCGCAGTAGGTGAAGTCGCGGCGCGTGGAGTCACAGCCACCAACCAGCACCAGCAGCAAGGGGAAGACAACGAGTAGTTTGCGCATGGCTTTCATCTCCTAGAACTTCCCTTGCAAGCCCAAAGAAGCAGGTCCGAAGGCAACCGATACATTGGTGCCATCGTCCCTGCCCCAAATCACCATGGCCGATCCCGCGGCCAGCGAAACCACGCCCACACCTAGCAGGCTCCAGCCCCACTTGCCGGTGTCACGGACAATGATCGGCTTGCCGCCCAGGGTCTTCTCGACGGCGTTGCCGTCGACGGCGATGTAGTAGATTCCGAACCCCGCGGCCAGCAACCCCACCGCGCCGAACCCGATTCCCATCATGGGCGTGGGCTGGCGCCACCACGGCGGCGTCGTCGAAACTTCCAATCCCGGAGGGCGCTCCGTATCGCGAACCGGAACCATGGCGTGCGGCGGCGGCGGTGGCGGCTGCTCCGCGGCCGGAGGAGGTGCCTGCTCCTGCATGACGCGGGTCCAGAGCTTGCCGACCTTCTCCTGAACCGTCGGCACGAACTGATCCTCGGCGCACAGCTCGCAGTCCTTGCTGTCGCTGCCCAGCGTCCGTCCCGTTTCCCCATCGCGAACATCGAGCGTCAGCCGATAGCCGGCGGGATTGGCGACCCCTTGCACGACCAGGACATGCGTGGCTTCGACCCGCTTCGCAATAGCCGCAAAACAGGCTGCATCGGTACACGCGGCGTCCTCTGCGGTCAGGTCTTCCGGCGGAACCATGGCCACCGACAGGTCGTCGAGGGCGGTGGCGACGGCCTGGCGGATGCCGAGCTTCAGCCTGAGGTTCGCCTGGACGTTGTCCACGACAGCCACCTTCGCGCCTTCGGCAAAGGCGACGGTAGGCAGCAAGACCATCCCAACCAGGACCAAGGGTCCAAACAAGTTTCTTCGGGTGCTAAGCATGGGGGAACGATTGGGGATCATTCACTTCTAGTCAAGAGTCTGGTGCGTCTTGACAAGAAATGTCGGGCTACCTGTGGGCACGGAATGACCCGGCGACTCCGAGGAGGACCAGGCCCGCGCCGGCCAGCGTCGGGCCCGCGATGCGCTCGCCAAGCACGATCCAGCCCAGGAACGCGGCGATCACGGGATTGACGTAGCCGTAGGTGAACACCAGGCGCGTGGGCAGCAGGTGCAGCGCCTTCAAGAACGAGGTGAACGAGATGAGCGATCCGAACACGAGCAGGAAGGCGAAGCCCATCCAGGCGGCACTGGTCGGCTTGGGCATGGGCTCGCCAAAGCCGATGGACAGGGCGGATACGGCCAGGCCGCCGAACAGCATCTGGTAGGCGGCGCTGACGATGGCGTCGAGGCCCACCGGGCGACGGCGTTGCAGGAGCGAGCCTCCGCCCCAACTAAGGGCCGCGATGAGCAACACCACGACGGCAATGGTATCGGCGCGTACGCCGCCGCGCAGGGCCGGATAGCCGATGAAGCCGACACCGAGAAAGCCGACGAAAAGGGCCACGGCCACCAGCTTCGAGGGCAACCGCCTGTCGATGGCGCTTTCGAGAAGGGCCACCCAGATGGGCGTGGAGGCGATGAGAAGGGCCGCCAAGGCACTGCTCACCCGCTGTTCGGCCACCACCACGAAGGCATTGCCGAACGCCCACAAGAGAACGCCCGAGGTCGCCAGCAGGGGGAGCTCGTGGCGGGTGGGCATCACCCTCAGACCGCGCGCCCTTGCCCACACGATCAGCAGCGGAAATGCCAGCAGGCAGCGCATGGCCGCCAGCGCGAAGGGCGGGAACCCCGCGCCCGGCCGTACCGCCACCCGGATGGCCAGGTAGGTGCTGCTCCAGACAAGATAGACGACGAAGAGGTGCATGAGCCCGCGCCAGGAAACCGCGGGTTGGGATTGCGGGGACATTGCGGCGCGGAAGTTAGCAGATTGGTAGCGCAGGCGGGTACCGAGTGCGCAGCCAACCCTCCCAGTACGCCGCCGGGCCCAAGGCCCGGATCCTTCAGTCATGAAACGTGGCAGCCCCTCACCCGCCTCGCTGCGCTCGGCGACCTCTCCCCGCTTCGCTCCGCTGCGCGGGGCGAGGTGTTTTCAGGTCAGGGTTTCCATTTCAACACGTAGGCGAAGCCGGGCTTTGCCCGGCGTGGCCAGAGCGCGGGAAGGTTTGGAAACCCTCCCAGGGTTTCCATCTCAACGGTAACCCTCGGCTTGCAAAGCGAATAGGCGGGCGTAGCGAGCTCCGGCGGCCAGCAGCTCGGCGTGCGTGCCCTGTTCGATGATGGTGCCGCCCTCGAGCACGACAATTCGGTCGGCCATGCGCACGGTGGGGAAACGGTGCGAGATGAGAATCGTGGTCCGTCCCTCGGCCAGGGCGCGAAAGCGCTGGAAGACCGCGTGCTCGGCTTCGGCATCGAGCGCGGCCGTGGGCTCGTCGAGGATCAGGATGTCGGCCTCGTCGCGCATGAAGGCGCGTGCCAGCGCCACCTTCTGCCACTGCCCGCCCGACAAATCGACGCCCTCCTTGAACCAGCGGCCGAGCTGGGTTTCAAGCCCGGTTGCGAGGCCCGCCACCAGCTCGCGCGCGCCGCCGTGGTCGATGGCGCGGGCCAGGCGCAGGTCGTCCTGCAAGTGGTCGACGCTGCCGAAGGCGATGTTCTCACGCAGCAGGAGCTGGTACTGGTTGAAGTCCTGGAAGATGACCCCGATGCGGCTTCGCAGGGCTTGCTCGTCCCAATCGTCGAGGTTGCGGCCGTCGAGCAGAACCCGGCCTTCGCTCGGGCGATACAGGCCCGAAAGCAGCTTGATGAAGGTGGTCTTCCCTGCCCCGTTTTCTCCCACCAGGGCCAGGCTTTGTCCCTTGGGCACGAAAAGGTCGACGTTGCGCAGGGCCCAGTGCTCGGAGCCAGGATATTGAAAGCCGACCCCTTCGAATCGGATTCCTTCCTCGGTCCGAACCGCCGCCGGCGCGTTCAATCGAATCCGCTCGGTGGGGATGGCCAGGTACTCGAACAGGTTCGACATGTAGAGCGTGTCCTCGTACATGCTGCCGACGGCGGTCAAAATGGCCTGAAAACTTTGCTGTCCCTGCCGGAAGGCCACGAGATACAGGGTCATGTCGCCCAGCGAGAGCTCGCCGCGCACGGTGGTGGCCACGATGAAGGCGTAGCAGCCGTAGAACACGGCCGTGCTGACAAGCGACAGTCCATAGCCCCAGCCCGCGCGACGCACGGCCAGGTGCCGGTCCTCGGCGTAAAAGCGCTCGGACAGGCTGCGATAGCGGCCGAGTAGCAGCGGGCCCAGCCCGAGCAGCTTCACCTCCTTGGCGTGCTCGTCGTTGGCCAGCACGTATTCGAGATAGAGCAGGCGACGCGTATCGGGCGAGCGCCAGTTGCGCAGACGAAAGGCGGCGCCCGAATATTTCGCCTCGGCGATGAAGGCGGGAATCGTCGCTGCCAGCAACGCCAGCACCATCAGGTTCGAGAAGCGCACCAAGAGCACGATGTAGCCGGCCAAGGTCAGGATGCTGCGCAAGACCTGGAAGTTGCTTTCGATGAGCGAGAGCGGACGCAGCGAGGCTTCGCGGCGGGCGCGCGAGAGCTTGTCGTAGAATTCGGAGTCCTCGAAGTGCCGCAACTCGAGGGTTTCGGCCTTTTTCAAGATGGCCAGGTTGACGTCGATGCCCAGCCGCGCACCGACCAGTTGCCTGACCAGCCCGAGGGAGCGTTCGAGCAGCGCCATGGCGGCGACCACGGCCAGCTCGAACAACACCATGCGCGCGGCGCGGTCGCCGTCGCGGGCAACCACTGCGTCGACAATCAGCTTGCCCACGTAGGCCACGAGGGGCGGCAAGGACGCCGCCAGGACGGTCAGCGCGCCGAGTCCCACGGTTCCCATTCGCGACGAACGCCAGACCAGTCCCAGCGTCTGCCGCGAGCGCAGGGCACTGGCAACGAGGCGCCGCCCAAGCCCGACGGGCGCGGTAGGTCGAGGCAGCGGCGAGGTGACCATGACCCGCCAACTCTAGCGCAAAGATCGCGAGCCGACTCGGCATAGCCGACTATCGACCAGCTACCGGCCGACTAGTCGCAGTGATAGTTGGCCTGGACGTGGCAGGCGTCTTCACCAATCGCCTTGCGACAACTCATCTCGAACAGGCATTGCCAGTTCGCCGCAGTGATCTTGGACTGCACGGTGGCATCCGTGCAGGTCGATATGCATTGATCGAGGAGGACAGTATTGAACAGGTCGATGTAGGCGGGATTTCCCGTGTCCTCGGTGCACAGGTGGCCGCCGCAGTCGACCATCCGAGCGCACAAGTTCGCGCAGCTCACCTGGCTGGGCGGAGTTTCATTGGCCCCGTACCCGCTGTCCGGAGGGCCGCTGCTATCGCAACCCGAAACTCCAGGCCCGAGCACGACAACCCAAAGCAACAACGCCGAGCAACACGCGCGCACGATCCGCTCACGCATGTTGCCCAGGATATCATTGCAACCAGGGTCATGTCACTTCGGCAGCAGCTCGGCCAGGGAGTTCTTGCCGAAGCGCTTGCGCAGTGCTTCCGTTCGCGCGACCTACAGGGAGACGAGGCGCAACTGGCGCGCGCGGATGGGGGCAGGCAAGGGAATGGGGTAGTTGTTCGAGAAGCACGCGTCGCACAGGCCGCGGTGCTCCTGCTTGGTAAGCACCTTGGACACGGCGGCGTGAAGACCCTCGATGGAGAGGTAGCCGAGGGTATCGGCGCCCACGAACCGTCGCACCTCATCGACCGAGTGCGAGCTGGCGATGAGCTTGTTGCGATCAGGGGTGTCGATACCGTAGTGGCAGGGGCCGATGGTGGGCGGCGAGCTGATGCGCAGATGGACTTCCTTGGCGCCAGCCGAACGAATCATGCCGATGATCTTACCCGACGTGGTTCCGCGCACGATGGAGTCGTCGACCACCACCACGCGCTTGCCCGCCAGCACGTCGCGCACCGGCGACAGTTTCAGCTTCACGCCGAAGTGGCGGATGGATTCGGACGGCTCGATGAAGGTGCGTCCGATGAAGTGCGAACGGATGAGACCCTGGTCGAAGGGAATACCGCTTTCGCGCGCGTAGCCGATGGCCGCGGCGGTGCCCGAGTCGGGCACGGGGATGACGATATCCGCTGCCACCGGATGCTCGACGGCCAGCCGCCGTCCCATGCTCTCACGTGCGCCGTACACCGACTGCCCCGCGATGGTCGAATCGGGTCGCGCGAAGTAGATCCACTCGAAGACGCAGCGGCGTGGCTCTTCGGGCGGAAACGGCCGCAGACTGCGCGCGCCGTCGTTATCCACGACCAGCATCTCGCCCGGTTCGATGTCGCGAATGAACTCGGCCTCGATGAGCTCGAAGGCGCAGGTCTCCGACGACACCACCCAGCCGTTCTTCTTGTGCCGGCCGAGAGACAGCGGGCGGAAACCCATCGGATCGCGCACGGCGATCATGGAGGATTCCGACAAGAAGGCGAGCGAGTACGCCCCGTGCACGGAACGCAGGGCATCGGTTACGCGCGAGGGCAAATCGCCTTCGCGGGAGCGCGCGAGAAGGTGAAGGATGATCTCGCTGTCGTTGGTGCTTTGGAAGATCGAACCTTCATCCTCCAGTCGCGCCCGAACCTCGGCGGCGTCGACGAGATTTCCGTTGTGGGCCACGGCGATGGAGCCGTGGGAATAATTCACGGCCAAGGGTTGGGCGTTCTTGAGAACGGAATCGCCGGTCGTCGAGTAACGCACATGGCCTATAGCCGAGGAGCCAGGGAGCTGGGCCAGGCGATCTTCCGTGAAGATCTCGCCCACATGGCCCATCTCGCGCACCCAGCGCAATTGCCGCCCGTCGCTGGAAACGATGCCGGCCGATTCCTGGCCCCGGTGCTGGAGGGCGTGCAATCCCAGATAGGCGAGCTTCGACGCCTCGGGGTGGCCAAAAATTCCAATTACGCCACACATGGGCGTGGAAACCGTATCACATTTGTCACGGGTTGCACGACGCGCGTGCGACTACCGCCGCCGAATTTTCTTCTTCGCCCAGGCCGGTGCCGAGCCGCCCACGGTGCCTGCGACGCGCGGAAAGGCGGGAGGAACTGCCGCCGTCGATTCCGTCGCTCGATGGCTGGCAGCGGCATTGGCCGCGGGCGCCACGAGCTTGGTCGCCACCTTGCCCGCGAACACCGCGGTCTTGGGCGTCGGCGCCACGCGTGGCGGTGCCGGGCGATCCTTGGCTGCACTGGTGGCGCTTGCCACGGGTTTGGCCACCGCGCGCGAGGCCACGGCCGCGCGCGCAGCTTCGATGTCGCCCATGTCCACGCGACCGCGGTAGGCCGCGCCTGCGTCCATGATCACGCGAGGTGCCGCGAGATCGCCAACCACGCGCGCCGTCGCGAGCAGGCGAACGCTTTCCGAGGCCACGATGTTGCCCACCAGGGTTCCCGAAATCACCAGGTTGCGCACGTCCACGTCGGCCTGCACGATGGCGCCCTTCTCGACGGTGAGCGCCTGCGACAGGTGAATTTTGCCATCGACCCGGCCCTTGACGACCAGATCTTCCTCGCCGCGGATTTCGCCCGAGATACGTGTCTCGACGCCAATCACAGTTTCTTTGTCAGCCATGGCGACGCCTTACACGTCCATGTCGACGTTGCCCTTGAACGTGGCGCCGTCGGCGACCACGATGCGCGGGGCCTTGGCGTTGCCGACCATCTTGGATTCAGGCCGCAGCTCCAGCTTCTCGCGCGCGGTCACGTTGCCGGTCACCTTGCCGCTGACCGTGACCGTCTGGCCTTCGATGTCGGCCTCGACCGTGGCCCCGGCCTCGACGACCACGCCCTGCGCAACCGCGATCTTTCCCTTGACCGTGCCGAGGATCGTGATGGCCTCTTCGCCACTGATCTCGCCGTCGACGACGATGCTGCTTCCAATGACCGTGTTCGCCATGGGTTTCGTTTCCTTTTCCTTTGCCATGATGGGTTCCGTCCTAGGCTCGGCTATGGGTTTCCGGGTACCACGCCCGCCGGCAGATCGACATCCATTTCGATCTCGCCCGAAAAGCGCGCGCCATCCACGATGGTGACGGAGGGCGCGCTGATCTTGCCGGCCACGCGCGCCGTCGCTTCGAGCACGGCCGAACGGCTCGCCACCACCGGGCCGCGCACCTCGCCCTTGAGCGTCGCGATGGTCGCCTCGACATCGGCCTCGACGAAGGCGGATTCCTCGACCATCAGGTGGCTTTCCAGGCGGATATGGCCTTCGATACGCCCCTCGACCACGAGATCCTGCTTGCCGGAGACCTGGCCCCGGACCGTGGTTTTGCTGCCGATGAAACAAGGATCTTCGCTAGCCATCAAGTCCTCCTCTGCGCAGGCGCACGGCGGAAGTTATCGTTGCCGATCCCAGGTGTCAATCATCATGGGAACCCTGGGAGGGTTCCCAAACCCTCCCGCGCTCTGGCGTTGCCGGGCAAAGCCCGGCCACGCCTACGCAATCATGGGAACCCCCTAGAGCCACCTCGCCTGCGTAGCGGACTGCGCAGCGGAGCGAAGCAGGGAGAGTCCCGATGGGGCGCGGTGGCCGCACCCCCAAGCATGGAAATTCGCGGACTTACGTCCGCACTTCCATAGCAGGTCGCCGAGCGCAGCGAGGCGGGCAAGGGGCTGCCCGTTTCACGCCTGAAGGATCCGGGCCATCGGCCCGGCGGCGGTACTGGGAGGGTTCCCATGCCCTGCCGCGCTCTGGCGTTGCCGGGCAAAGCCCGGCCACGCCTACGCGATCATGGGAACCCCCTAGAGCCACCTCGCCCCGCGTAGCGGACTGCGCAGCGGAGCGAAGCGGGGAGAGGTCGCCGAGCGCAGCGAGGCGGTTGAGGGGCTGCCACGTTTCATGCCTGGAAGGATCCGGGCCTTCGGCCCGGTGGCGGTACTAAGAACTTAGAGGGCTGCTTCGCCCTCGGCACCCGCCAGCCCGCCCTGCCACCCCCGCGCTGCGCGTGGCCTCGCCCACGCGACCCATGGTCCACCCGAACGATTTGATGCTCCGACAGCTAACGCAGGCCCATGTTCTTCAGGATGCCCATGACCTGCTTGAGGTCGGCCCAGGCTTCGCCCTTGCGGCTCTCGTCGCGCAACAGAAACGCCGGGTGGTAGGTCGGCATGACAGGGATTTCGTGGTAGGTGCGCAGGTTGCCACGCAGGCGGGTGATGGGCGTGCTCTCGCCGCACAGGTATTGGGCGGCGAACTTGCCCAAAGCCACGATCACGCGCGGCTGCACGATGGCGATTTGCTTGCGCAGGAACTGCTCGCAGGCCTCGATCTCGTCGGGCTCGGGGTTGCGATTCTGGGGTGGGCGGCACTTGATGATGTTGCAGATGTAGACCTCGGACCGCTCGTAGCCCATGGCCTTGATCATCTTGGTCAGAAGCTGCCCGGCCGCGCCCACGAAGGGCTCGCCCTGGGCATCTTCGTCGGCCCCGGGCGCCTCGCCGACAAACATCAAGTTGGCATCGGGGTTGCCCACCCCGAACACGATGTGCCTGCGCCCTTTGGCCAGCTTGCAGCGCTGGCAATCGCCGATCTCGCCGTGCAGGGCATTGAGGCCGCGCCCGCTGTGCAGCACCTGGCCTTCGTCGTAGAGGACGGGCGGCGGCGTCGGGTACGGCATGAGCGGCTCGGAATCGACCTTGGGCGCTATTGTCCCGGAGGCCGCACCTGCCGCGGCGGGCGATGGTCGTCGCGAAACCCCGACGAGCCCGGACCGCCCGCGCGCCTCGAGGTGGGTCCGGAATGCGGCGGTAAGCTCGCGCAGCTCTTGTCGCGGGTTGGACAAGTCAGATTTTTCCGAGAATCGAAGCGGTGGCCATCGCGTAGTAGAACGTGGCGGATGTCTCGGCTGAAAAGCCGGGCATACGGCCGAGCAGGCCCTTGTCGGCACGCTCATCGAGCCGTCCATGAGCGCCTTGTAGGAGTCGAAGAAGGTCGGGTCGGTCGAGATGGAAAAGGCGTAACCCAGCGTTGCGGCCGCGCACGAATTCCAGGTGTTCTCGTCCATGGGCCGCGGCACGAAGGCTTGCGGAAGAGCAGGCGCAACGCGCTCGCGCAACCACGCGCCTACGAAAGGAATCGGGCCCTCGGCGCCGATCACGGCCAGAACCCGCGTGGCGGTGGTGCACGAGAAATCGAACAGTCCCTCGCGCGCGGCCAGCTCGGCGGCGAAAGGTGGCGGGCTCTTCATGCCGAAGGCGGCGTCGACGAAACGGCGCGCGGTGGCGCTCAGACCGCGGTCGCCGGTGGCGCGGGCGTATTCGCCAAGCGTCCACGCCAAAAAGCCCGGATCTTTGAACTCGCGGCCGGTCAGGTTTTCTAGATCGGTCACGTAGGCGCCGAGTAGACGCGCAGCCGTGGCGACACGCTCGCGGCGCGCGCTTTCGTCGTCGATGACCTTGTGTCCATCGCCGGCTAGCCAGGCGCGCAGAACCATGGCGCAATCGTAGGCCGCTTCGTCGCTGGCGTGCGCGCCCAGCGAGCGCGGAATGAAGTCGCTCCAGCTCGATTCCACGAAGCTCCAGGCCGAGGCGATGTTGAGCGAATAGCGGTCGTCGCCGAGAACCTCTTGTCCGCGCGACCACACCCAAATGGCCGACAGCGTACCGTGAAAATCGCCGTCCCCGGACCCGGGCCAGGGCGGCACGTTGCCGCGCGTGTGTCCGCCCATCTCCTGACGGGACGCGAGCGTGTCGCCCGCGTACTGCAGTCGCTCGACGACCCTCGGGCGATAGGACCCGATCTTTTCTTCCACCAGGGCACTAGGCATGCTTTTCCTTTGCGCGCTTATAGGCTGTCTTAGGTTCTGTCTTAGGAGGTGCTTGGCCGGGGATCTTCCCCGCTGACGCGACGAATTCTTGAGCGATCTTATCCCAGATCGCTCGTGCGAGAAGATCCTTCCGTGCCGGAGGCAGCTCTACGGCGCGGCTGCCGCCAAAAACCAGCGTTACCGCGTTTTCATCGGCCCCGAATCCTATACCCGGACGCCCGACCTCGTTGGCGACAATCACGTCACAACCCTTCTCGGCGAGCTTGACGCGAGCACGGTCGATGAGGGCCTGGCCCGAGACGCCGACCTCGGCGGCGAAGCCAATCAAGTAAGGATGGCTGCCCTTGCGCGCGTGACCGAGCTCGGCCAGGAGATCGGGGTTGGCAACCAACGGAATCGCCTTGGCGGCCTTGGGGCTTGCCTGCTTGCCCTCCCGCCGCGAGAGCTTGCCCAGCACGCGCACGCCGGGACGAAAATCCGCCACCGCTGCGGCCATGACCACGACGTCGGCGCGAGCGGCGGCCTTCTGCAAGGCCTGGCGCATCTCCAGCGCGGACTCGACATCGATGCGCCTGGCGATGGCGTCGGGGGTGGCCAACGCGACCGGCCCAGCGATGAGGGTGACCTGCGCGCCCGCTCGGCCCGCAGCCTCGGCCAGGGCAAAACCCATCTTTCCCGACGAGCGATTGCCGAGGAAGCGCACGTCGTCGACCGCCTCCCAAGTCGGCCCGGCGGTGACCACGATGTGCTGGCCGGAGAGGGTTTCCACCACGCTGGCATGGGACCCCTGGGAGGGTTCCCATTCCCTCCCGCGCTTTGGCTCCGCCGGGCTAAGCCCGTCTTCGCCATCGCGACTCGCCAACCCTGGACCCAGTCGGGCGAGCGCGGCCGCGAGGATGTCCTCTGGATTCACCATGCGTCCTGCCCCCACCCAACCGCAGGCCAGGTCGCCCGCGTCCGGCCCCACATAGGTCACGCGTCCATTGCCCATGCTCCCCAGGCGCGCGAGGTTGTCCTGCGTAATGGGGCTTTCCCACATGTTGGTGTTCATGGCCGGAGCCAGCAGGACGGGCACTTTGGTGGCCAGCACGACGGCGGCCAGCAGATCGTCAGCCATGCCCGCGGCAAAGCGCGCGATGGCGTCGGCCGTGGCGGGCGCGATGATGATGATGTCCGCACGGCTGGCCAGCTCGATATGGCCGATGCCGCCCTCGGGAACGGGTGCGAACAAGTCGCGCGCCACCTCGTGCCCGGACAGCGCCTGCATGGTGAGCGGTGTGATGAACTGGCAGGCCGCTTCGGTCATCACCACCCGCACCTGCGCCCCCGCCCTGACCAGCAACCGGCACAGCTCCGCGGCCTTGTAAGCCGCAATGCCGCCTGTCACGCCGAGCACGACGGTCTTGCCAGCCAGATCCGGGGTCATGGTGGACGGGACTTTAGCATCGAATTCGCGCCCCTGTGCGCCTGGCACGGAACGCTGCGCAATTTTCGTTACTAAGGTGAACCTCGTCCGGTGTCTTATCCCGCAATGGAGGAAGACGGCACGCCACGGGCACTCGACCGCGGCGACATGGACCGCCTGTACCGCCAATACGGCGGGCTCGTTTTCCGTCGCGCGCGCAAGATTCTCGCCGACGAACAGCTGGCCAAGGATGTCTGCCAGGACGTGTTCGTCCAGCTGCTGCGCACCGGAACGACCTGGGAGCTCCCGTCGCGAATCGGGTGGCTCTTTCGCACGACGACCAACTGCTGCTTGAACCTCATCCGTGGCTCCCGCCGCCGACAGAGCTTCTTGCGTTGCTGCCCCCGCCGTCTGTGGTGATCCTGTCGCTGCCGACGCAACTCTTGTTGCGCGGGATCCCCGAGCGCTTGCACGAAATTGCTATCTTCTACGGCCTCGATCGAATGAGTCAGCAGGAAATCGCCCTCGTGCTCGGGCTTTCGCAGAAGACGGTCTCGAATCGCATTCGCGAGCTCAGAACGTGGCTTGCGGATGACGAGACCAAGGCGCGGGAGAAACAGAAATGACAAACGGATCGTCCTGTCCATCGGAATTCGCTCTCGAGCGGTGGCGTTCGGGCGAGCTTGCCGGGGCCTCCGACGAGGCTCCGCTGGTCGCCCACCTTGAAACCTGCGAGACCTGTCGCAGTCTCCATGCCGAGATGGCCGAGGTCGCCCCGCCTCCTCTCGACGCCGAGGCGCTCTGGTCGCGAGCTTCGGCCGGCGAGCAGCTCACGTCGCCGGGGCAGCGCAGGGCTTTGCCCATGGTTCGATGGGTCGGAGCCGCCTTCGCCGGGGTCGCGCTGGCCACTGCCCTGTTCATGGTTCTTCGCCGCGCGGAGCCTGACACGCTCACCAAGGGTAGAGACTTTCAGCTCGGCGTGATCGCGAAGACACGCGACGGCTCGGTTCGGCGGATCGATGCCTGGGCGCCGCTTTCACCCGGCGACCGCCTGCGTTTCGAAGTCTTTACCCGCTGGCCGAGGGCGGACATCGCCTTGGTCATGCTCGACAGCGCCGGGAACGTCTCGCGCTTGGCTCCTGCCGAAGACGCATCGCTCGCGATTTCCGGGGGCCGGCGCGTCCTGCTGAACGAAGCGGTGGTGCTGGATGGCGCGCTCGGAGCCGAGCGCATCGTGCTCGTCGCCTGCAATCGTTCGATGGCGGTTCCCGAGGTGGTTGCGTCGGCAAAGCGAGCCCTGGCGGCGGCCCACGGTGACCCGCGACAGGTGAAGGGCTTGGGCACCGGGTGCCATGAAGAAACGTTCTGGATTACCAAGGTGAGCAGATGAACAACCGCTTCCTCGCAATCATCGTCATCTTCCTGGGCTTGTTGCTTGGCCCGAGAAGCGCGGGCGCCGACCAGCGTCGCTTCGCCGTGCTCGTCGGGTCGAATCTCGGTGATCGCCACGAGTCGATCCTGCATCACGCCGAGGACGACGCGACTCGGGTGGCGCAGACTCTGCGAACGCTGGGCGATTTTCCGCCAGACCAGGTGCTTGTCCTCAACGGCGCGACCGCGACCGAGCTGCGCGATGCCATGATTCGCCTCAACGTGCGCGTGCACGAACAGCACGACGCGGTCCTGGTGCTGTTCTACTCCGGGCACGCCGATTCGGAATCCCTGCACCTGGCCGGGACGCATTTCCCCTCGCCGAGCTCAAGGCGCTGTTGGTCGGCTCGCCAGCGACCTCGCGCGTGCTGGTCGTCGATGCCTGCCGGTCCGGCTCGCTCATCGAATTGAAGGGGGCGCAGCCGACCCAACCCTTCTCGGTCGCGGCGCTCGAAGAGCCCGCACCCGAGGGCTTCGCCGTGCTGACCTCCAGCACGGCCACCGAGAACGCGCAAGAGTCGGCTTCCCTCGGCGGCTCGTTCTTCACCTACTACTTGAACTCCGGCCTGCTCGGAGCGGCCGACCAGAATCGAGACGGAGCGGTCACGCTGTCCGAGCTCTATGCCTTCGCATCCTCGGAAACCAGGGCCGCGACGGTGAGCAGTCCGCGGGCCAGCAAACGCCGACCTTTCAGTTCATGCTGGGTGGCAGGCACGATCTGGTGCTGACCCGACCTGGCCGGCGCGACGCGCGCGTGGGGATCCTGGAATTCGCCGAGCCGGGCCGCTACATCGTGCAGTTGTGGGACGCCGGTGTCCTGGCGGCTCCCCTCGCCGAGGTGGCCGCGCACGAGCCGGGCGCCAGGTTGGCCTTGCCTCCCGGGCACTACCACGTCACCCGTCGCGGCGAGCGGGACATCGCCGAGCGGGATGCGGATACATGGGCGGAGAGGACACCGTCGTCGCCGCGGCCACCATGTCTCGCGTGGATGTCGGCCGTGTGGTGCGAAAAGGCGGGCTCCGCCGCTCGGCCACGGGATTCGCCGTGGCGGGTGGCTGGCGTACGGACGAAGTCGCCGGCCAAACGCTCTCCATGGGGTCTGGGCCTGCGCTGCTGGCAACCCTTCGCCATGACCGAAGGCGATTATCCTTTGAAGCTCGCATGGGGCTGGAGCGGGAAGTGGTCAGCAGCTCGACTTTCCAGATCGAGACCCTGGGATTGTCCCTGACCGCTGCCGCGCTCTTGCCAATCGACTTCAGGGTGGTCACGCTGTCCTTGGGAGTCGAGGTCGGGTGGGTCTTGATTCGACAAGGCTACTCCACGACCGGCGACGAATGGATGCGCGACGGTCTGCCCGCCACGCCCGCTCTCATGCACCCGAGGTGGTCGGACGGCTTGCAGCTCGGCCCGTTGGCCCAGCTGGATTTCCCCGTGGGGAGAAGGTCTACCTGCGTTTCGAGGCAGCCTTTCCCTATCGCCAGTTCAAAGGCGCACCCTCAGGACAGTGGCCCCCGTCCCCCACGGTGGCCATCTGCAAATGGTCGCGGGCGCTGGTTTCTCCTTCTGAAAAGGGAACGACACATGAATCGCAAGGCGTTCGTCATTCTTGCTGTGCTCCAAGGCGCTTGTTCCGCTGGTCCTGACCAGGCCAAGAACTATTACGGACCATCCGTCACCCTCACCGTTCATATTGCCGATCCTCCCGCGGCCGAGGTCGGCTATGCGGAGATCTCTGTCGACGCAGTCGACTATTGCACCCCGGCGTATTCCCAGCAGCCGGAGATCAAAGAGATTCCCGCTGGAGCTGAAGAGGTGTTTCCTTGGGTCGGCGAGACCGCGCAGGTTCACTTCTTGGCAGGCGGTGGAAGCCATTGTCCCGCCAGCACCTTCTATGGACAGCTACGATTCTTCAGAGTAAGCGCCTATCTTTCGATACCAGCAGGCCCAGACAGTTGGATCGGCGCGGGCACTTGGGCACCCATTGGATACGACCTGGTCTACGACAAATTTCCACGACTTTCAGTCCGTATGGCCCGAGCGGCCCGACGGTGACGTTTCCAGAAGGGTACTCCTGGTTTCGGCGTGCTTGCGGAACTGCCGCTGGTGAGGTCGAGATGACGGTGGTGTCTACGGACGAAACCGTGGATTTCCACAGTGCGGGGTTCACTTCGCCGAGAGAGATGTGGACCATCGAGTTGTCAGAGCAGACCTTGGTCGAAAGCTGCGGGGCGAAGGTGCCGCCCCCGGATTTGGGCTCGCACATCTCATTCGATCGCGCCCAGTCACTCGTCTGGTCGGCGGACGGAGCCAGCATCGACTACTTGTCGCCAGCCGATCCGATCGGACCCGAGTCGGTCGGTCAGCTTGCGTCAGTTGCGCCTGGCTGATGGGACCACCTCCGTCGTCGCGATTCCATTTGGGCAGGGGTTGCAGAGCGACGGCCCGGAAATCTCTATGTCGGGGGCGCCGACAACCTGCTGCGAGTTGATCACATCCAGCACCAACTTCCCGCTCTTGTGGTGATTCCGGCTTCGCCTTTACGCCGCGCTGTCCCCCGACGGGCGCTGGCTTCCATACGACGGGGGCAAGATGCAATCTCCAATCCGGCGTCGAGCGCTCACGGTCAATGCGAAGGCATCTTCCTCGGATGGTCTCCAGATTCCAGCCCGGCGTACTGGTCGTGGACCGACCCGCCGACCTTTGATGTTTTGTCGCCCGCCGCGCCTGCACAGCCCACGACCTATAAAACCTTTGACTATTTAAGTCTGACGGTAGCTTGGAGCGCGGAGTCTCCCTTCTCGCCCACCGGCCCCTTGGCTTGGTCGGTCCAGAGCGGCACATACCCAGCCTGCGCCGAGTGTTTCGGCCTCACTTTGCAAGACCCGGTCATGGGAACCGAGCGCCCGGTCCTGGACGCATCGGCCGGGATGCTCGACATCGTACCCACGCGGCCGCTGCTCGGCTTCATGCTGGTCTGGGCCCGAACTTGTCTCGGTCTCTACAACACCGTGTGCTCGTATGCATTGATTCGCGTGGATTTGTCGGATGCAACCGCAAGGCAAGTCGCCGTGTCTCCGAACGAGGTTCCCGTGGCGGTTTCCCCGGACAACCAGCGCATCGCCCTTGCCACCGCGAGCGGAATCTACGTCAAGAGCCTGGCTCCGTGAGTGACCAGTCTCACCCCGCCCAAGTTGCACGACTAGGCGAAACGGGTCAGGCGGTAAGGAATGGGCCACTCGCGGTACAAGGGGATTGTCCGCCATGCACCCAGGACCCTCACGCATACTCCGCCTCTTGATTGCCCTCGCGCTGGGCGCGCTGGTGCTGGCCATCACAAGCTGTGGTTTCTCAGCCGCCCCTGACCGTAGTGCGGCTT
>CAWGPW010000020.1:0-41307 GCA_963824555.1 uncultured delta proteobacterium
CAGGCGGCACTTGCCGGACCTCAAACGCGCTCTTGGCGGCCGGCCCGAGGCAAAACAACGCAGCTTTTGTTTCCATGGGGATTGGCCTCTACGATACCTGGAAACCGTCGGCTATCAATGTCCGGGCCCTCGTACGCCTGTAGAGAAATCCCATTATCCATTTTGCACTCTGAGCAAGTTGCCAGATAGCGCCGAAATCAAGGATGAGAAGAAGGCATCCAGCCACCAAGCACGACGATGAGCAGCAGTCCATCCTGTTCAAGATAGGCAAGCGAAATGAATGCGATCAGAACGGCTGGGGGGATATTGCTTAGCGGGAAGGGTGTTAAGAGCAGCCGGATTGTGAGAATAAAAATCGCCGATCCAACGAGCCGCTTGGTCGCCTTTTCCGGTGGAGTTGCGAGGCGCGGATGAATTGCGCTTTCGACGCACGCGAGAATGGGAATGGCGCGCTGCACGATGGCGTCAATAGGTCGTTTCGGCAACTCGCGCGTTGCCATCCCAATTTGGGAAACTGGGCCTTGAATGGCCGAGCATCATCTGAAACGCCGCAATCAACAACAAAAATTCCGGCGAGAAGAGAAATGCCCTGGGGCGGCCGCCACAATACCCAAGATCCCCATGATCATCCCGAACGATTGTTGATCGAAGGTTATCCATCAACCATCGCAACGTGACGGGACAAGTTGGCGTCTGATCACCCAAACGCTTAAATATCTACTCAGGGGTGGGACAAACCGTACATGTTGATATCAGGTCAGATCTCCCGCTTTCGACATCGCGTGAGAGACTACTTCCGTTACGCGCACTGCGCAAAATTGTCCGCTATTGGGTGACTGAAACCAAGAGCGGTATCCCTCAAGATTGCGCTCTCTTCGATCGCATTCCCTTGATAATCGACAAGGCAGCAGGAACAAGGAGCTTCTGTGCCGCGACGTCCAAGGGATTGTGCGCGAAGCCAACGACGTTCGCCTTGACCTCCTGAATCTCCCGAACGAGGCCATCGACGACGAGCTTGAGATCGCGCGCGTCCGCCTGAATTTAATTTGTGCTCAATGGCCATTTTGCGGACGTCAAAGGCGAGCTCCATCTCCGGTCGAGGGGGTATTAGTCGCCGCCAGCAGAACGATCGCCGCGATGACGAGATCGACGATGGCAACATATTTGCGGCTCCCCAAATGGGACCTGCTGATACCTGCAAAGCATAGAAGCCCGCAACGTTTGCCATGCCGAGCCCGAACACCGCGACAAGCCCAGCAAAGGCGAAAAGGCCAAATGAAAATTGCCGAGGCGAAGACCCCGAGCCAAATCTTGCCGAATCAAAAAAATCGGCCTTCCGCAGAACCTGAAGGTCCCGAACAAGATTTTCTATCATGTCGAAGTCTCCTGAGCGCCTGTGCGAGCTCAAATATAAGCCGATTAACGCTCCCACGAGCAGCGCGCCGACTACGCTTTCGGCTGGATGGGCGGCGATGTTCTTCTCCGCTTCTTCGAAAAACGTCGTCACCTCGTCCACAAGCTCTGCGCAAATTTCCGGCAAGCGCGCTTCCCTCCGCGGCTTCCTTGGGCGGAGCGGGAGGTGTTGCTGTCCGTGCCGCTCGCGGCGGCTGGCTGCGGTGGGGTCGGCGACACACGCTCTCCGCTGTGCGGTCGAAAGCTCCTCCTGAAGTGGCCTTCAATTCCCACGCGACACCCACTGCATCCGCGGCCATGTTGATGCTACCTTTTCAGAAGCGATACGATCGGCTGCAAGTCTGGGCTCGAGGGTGAACGCCTTCAGGCGGCCGAAGGAGGAACAGCGCGCTTGGCTCTGCATCCCACGCGGCCTTGTTAGCGTGGTCGAAAGCCTTGCGCTTATTCTGGCCAAAGCCGCGCTCAGCGCAGCCCAGGTTTCCATTTCCCGTCTGATCCAACTTCTGCAATCGCGCTTCCGCTTCGGCAGCGTCCGCCTTCATCTTTGCCACAGCAGCGTCGAAGTCGGCCCGTCGCCCAGCCGCGAACTTTGTCACTACGTCCTGGATCGTGTTGGCCGCTTCGCGCCAGGTCTTCACCTGCGCGGCGGCGACGTCGCGGAAAAGAGCCTGCTGCTGAGGGGACCTGCTTGGCGACGGTGTCGATATAGGTTCTGATCCTGCGTTTTCGAAAGCTTTCAACTGAGAATCCAATTGCGCCTTGTCACTCTCCCAAGCGGCCTCGGTTGCTTCCGCCCCTGCTTTTTGACGTTGGCTTCGAACACGTCACGCTGCTTTTTTAGGTCGGCCATGAGCTGGTTAGCCTTCACTTTCGTATCAGCCTGCACTTGGCCCACTTTGGCTTCCAGCGAGGCCAATATGGCATCCATTTCATACAATCACGCTGCTTCGCCCAGTTCGAGTAAGAATGCATACTGCTCTGCTCTGGCATTGTCGTCTCCATTTTGTTCAAACTAGTCCCATAGACGCGTCTTGTCGTTGAAGCTCGCGCTATGAAGCGTCAGGCCCCTTTGAAGTTTTTGACTTTGAACGCGAAGCCGATCATCAATGATTTCATAGGCGATCGCAAACAGGGCGATCAGCCAAATCAAGGCCAAGGCGCCCGGCACCCGGCATTATGAAAAGAAAAACTCCAAACAATACCGCCAATGCGCCGTCGAGGATCAGCCACCATTTGTCTTCGATTACATTCCGGAGCTCAAATGAAAGCACCAACGAATCTGTAACAAGCCTGTCGCAATGACCCAGCCGGCGATGAAATAGAGCAGTGTAAGCGCGGTAAGACTGGGCCACAGAAATGTCCCTGGATGCCGATGCCGATGCCGATCAGGCCCACAAGCACCCAGCCACCATCGGATCTCGGCGCTGCCCCTGCCGACGACGGCCGCCGCCAACGCGAAGGCACCATCAACCAGGGCATAGGCTCCGAAAAAGCAGAATAAGCGTGGCAAGGCTAATCCCTGGCCATGCCAGCGACAGCATCCGAATATGAGGGCCGCAACTCCGCGCAGCAAAAAGAGCCACCAATTACGCGCGATCAACTGCGGAAGTGAGATGACGCTTACCGATGTCTGGCTGGTCATAACTGTACTCCGCCTATTTAAATTAATAAGCCAGTCATTTGCCACTCATGTTGATCTGGATCAAACGCGGGAGGCGGGGCTGGACCCCATCGCATCAAGCGTTTCGGCGATTTGATCTGCAAATTCTTTGTTTCCATGGGATTGCCCTCTGTGGTGCGCCAGCGAGGACGCTGGCGTCATGCAACGGTTATTTTCTGTTCGCCAAGGTCGAGCCGTCCATCGGCGCTGCGGATTGTTGCGGTCATGCTATCGCCGGGCTTGAGATATTCCGGGCGCCGTCGCTGCGATGAAACGAACAATTCCCAGAACTGCCGTTCGGGGAGTAGCTGAAGAATGCGCCGAACCATCGGCGGCGGTACCCTTAACGCGCACCCGCTGGGCGTTCCGGTCAGAAGCACGTCGCCGGGAGCAATGTTGGCGAACGTCGACAATTCGGAAATCGTCTCCGCCGGTTTAAAGACGAGATTTGCCGTGGTGTCGCTCTGTCGGAGGGCGCCATTGACCGAAAGACGCAGATCAAGATCGTCAAGCAGCGCGAACTCCTGCGGGTCAAGGACCGTGAGCCGCGGTCCGATCGGACAAAAGCCGCGATAGCTCTTGCCCTTGAAAAACTGCGTCTGTGGAATCTGCACATCGCGAGCGCTGATGTCGTTGGCGATCGTGGCGGCACAGACGTAATCCTTCAATGTCTCGCGGGTGACGGTGACCGGTGATTGGATCGACCGGCGGAATACGAGCGCCAACTCGATCTCATAGTCGAGCAGCAAAACATGCGGCGGCCGCCGCACCGTGCCGATTGCAGGCGCGATCGACGCGTCGGACTTGGTGAAGAACATGTTGAACGACTTGGCGTCCGGATCGAGGCCGGATTCGATCATATGCTGCCGGTAATTGGCGCCTTGGCAAAAGATCCGGCACGGGGTAGTGACTGGCGAGAGAAATGCGAGCGTGTCGAGCGCAATCGGCGCGGCTTGCGCGTTCCGCCAGTCGTTTTCGCCGTGCTCAATCAGCGCCGCCGTGGTTGGGTAATCATCGACGAGCGGCACGACGCCAGTGCCGCGCACCACGCCCCAGCGCGGACCGGTCGCGGACGCAAAGCGCACCAGATTTACAGCCATTGTCTTTGCTTTCCTCTTGATCCGAGTTTCGGCGCGCTAGCGCTAGCCCTGCTCCCGCGCGATCGCTCGCTGCGCCACCGCTGCGGCCTTACCCGGTGCGACGCCGATCGCGCGGAGAACGCCGGCAACGATGGCAGACGCTTGCTGCGACGAGCGCTGTCTCTGCGGTGCCGACAGCATCATGTGCAGCATGATGCCGGTAGCGAAGTCGAAGGCGAGTTCCGGCGTCACGCCGCCAAGATGGCCGTCGCGCGCGGCGCGGTCGATGTCCTCTTCGAGCCGCTTGCGCGCTACGCCAGCGACGTGCGGCATTGCGGCGGCGCTGCGTGCGACCAACATACCCCAGGCCGGATCGCGCAGCGTCTGCAGGATGAATGCACCGCATCCGGCGGCGATGCGCTCAATCGGATCGTCCAGCGCTAGGCGGCGTGGCTGCAGAAGTTCGTCGTATTCCCGCGCCAATTCGTCAGCGATGGTACTTTGCAAATCGGCGAGGCTGTCGAAATGCACATAAAAAGTGCCCTTCGCGACGCCCGCGGCAGCGACCACTTCATCTACCGTGACTTGATCAAAGGGCGCGCCGCATAAAGCGTCCGCGCCGCCGCCAGCAATTCAGCGCGCGTGCGCCCGCTACGGTCGCGGCCGATCTGGGCGCGCCGGGCAAGATCAATGCGGGCCATCCGCTTCCCTCTGCTGATCATTACGTCGCATATTGACTTTATAGTCAAAATGACCGTATAGTGCAACATGAAAATGAGGCCGCTAAGATGCGAGCAGTGGGAAGAAGATAGATGAGTGCGGGAAACGGCTCGAATGCCGAGCTACCGTCACAGTGTGATGTGGCGATTATTGGCGCCGGCCCGATCGGGTTGATGCTGGCCAATCTGCTTGCTGCCGCCGGCGTCGATGTCGCGGTCATCGAGCGCAACGACAGCCCGGTCGGCTTGCCGCGCGCCATCGCCTATGACGCCGAAACGTTGCGCCTGTTCGCCCAGGTCGGCTTGTTTGACGCGATTGCGCCCGGACTGATTCAAAATCCGCAGGTCATCTATTTCAACGCCCGCGGCGTCAAATTGATGGAAATAAATCTGCCGCGCAGTCCCTTCGGCCACTCCGCGCTCGGCACGTTCTATCAGCCCCACTTCGAGCAGACGTTGCTCGACGGCTTAAAGCGATTTGCATTTGCGCGCGCCTTCTTCGGGCATAACGTGACATCGCTTGCGCAGGACAGCGACGGGCGTCGACGTTCAAATCACGACGCCGCGCGGGCAGCGAACCTTGCACGCCAAATTCGTCGTCGGCTGCGACGGCGGCACCAGCATCACCCGCGAATCGATCGGCGCGCGCCTTGTCGGTTCGACTTACGCCGAACGCTGGTTGGTCATCGACGCGCTCATCAACAACCACGACGTCGATACCATCACCTTCTTCTGCGACCCGCGCCGACCGATGGTGCGGCTGCCAGCGGTCGGGTCGCGCGTGCGCTTTGAGTTCATGCAGCTGCCTGGCGAAAGCCCCGACGAACTTGCCAGCGATGACTCGATCAAGCGGCTGCTGGCGCCGTTTGCCGATTTCGCTGAGGTCGAAATCGAGCGCCGCGTCGTGTACACCTTCCATGCCCGTGTCGCCGACGCTTGGCGCAAGGGACGTGTTCTGCTCGCCGGCGACGCCGCGCATTTGATGCCGCCATTCGCCGGCCAAGGGATGAATGGCGGTATGAAGGATGCCGCCAATCTCGCCTGGAAACTTGCCGCCGTGCTCGCGGCCAAGGCCGACGCCGCCATCCTCGACAGTTACGAAAGCGAACGTGCGCAGAGCGTGCGCAGCATGGTGAACGTGTCGCGCCGGCTCGGCGCCGTCATCATGCCGACCAACCGGGTGGTCGCTGGCCTGCGCGATTCGGCGTTTGCGCTGCTTAATTTGTCTAGCGGCTTCCGCGCATTTGTCCGGCGCGGTGGCGTGCTGCCGCCGCCGGGTATTTCACGCAGCGCGTTAACCGGAGTGGGACGCGACGCGGTGATCGGCCAGATGCTTCCGCAGCCCGACGTTTCGTCCGGTGGCGATATCCAGCCGCTCGACGCCTTTCTCGGCTGCCATCAGTGGCTCGTGCTCGGCGTCGGCTCCGATCCGGCCGCCGTCCTGTCAGACCGCGACCGCGCCATCCTCACCGGGCTTGACGCGCGGCGTGTTGCCATCAATGCAACCAGCGCGGACCGCGCGACGCTGCAGTTACAATGCCGCGACCAAACGTTTCTCGACTGGGCCAAGAGCCACCGGCTCGGCGGCGTACTTGTTCGCCCGGACCGCTTCATCGCCGAAAGACTTGCGCCGCGCGCCGAGCTGCGAAGCCTCGATGCTTTTGTCAACGCGGCGCGCGCGCCGGCAATCAAGTCCGCGATCTCCGCAACGGCGGCATAACCTAAAGGAGAGCCTGCCATGAACGTCCATGTGGGAAAGCCGCACATCGCCGCGGCCAAGCTGCAGCACCACGTCATTTACGTCAGCGACCTTAAACGGTCGAAAGACTTTTATATGAAGCTCTTCGACTTGCAGTTCTCCGCGCTCAATCATCCCGACTCCAGCGCGGCGATGCGGTTGTCCAACCAGGAAATGCATTTCTTCAGCTTCGGCTTCTATCACCACGATGTTTGTCTGGTGAAGCATCACAAGCTGAAGATGGACAACAATTCGATGCTTCACTTCACGCTGGTGGCGCGCGACAGTGCCGCCTTCGACGGGATCCGTGCGCGCGCCGTGGAGATGGGGATTCCGGTGCGCGACGGCCGCCTCATCGCCTCGGCGAAAAGCTCGCCCGGCCTGCGCAGCTTTTGCCTGCAGGATCCCGACCGCCATTGGAGCCGGCGAGGTGGATCGCCCGCGGCGCGATTATCCGCGGGCCATGTTGGCCGCCACCGCGCTCGTGGTGGTGACCTATCTCGTTCCGGTCCTCGCCGCGCCACGAACCGGCCTTTCGCCCGAGGCGTGGACCACGGGCTCGTGGGTGGACGCCGGACGCCTCCTCGGAGGAGCGCCACTGGCGCTGGCCATCGCGGTGGGAGGCATGGCGTGCGGCCTCGGCATGATGGACGCGCTCGTCATGTCCTACTCGCGCCTGCCCATGGTGATGGCCCAGGAAGGCTACCTGCCACGCCTCTTCGCGCGCCAGCTCCCAACAACGGGAGCGCCTTGGGTGTCCATCGTCGGATTGTCCATCGCCTGGTCCCTGGCCCTGAGCTTGGGGTTCGAGCGGCTCATCGAGCTCGACGTGATTCTCTACGGCCTAGCGCTGTTGCTGGAATTCGCGGCCCTGCTGGTGCTGCGTGTGCACGAGCCTGCTCTGCCCCGCCCCTTCCGTGTTCCAGGAGGAATGCCCGCGGCCGCGCTGCTCGGCGTGGGGCCCGCCGCGCTCCTCGCCCTCGCCTTCGCCAGCGAACGCCACGATCACCCGGACGAGATCGGCGGCGTGGTTCTCGGCGTGGGCTTGGCTTTCGCCGGACCGCTCGTTTACGCCGTGGCCGCCGGATTCCGCCGACGCGCGCGGCGTGGGTAGTAAGAGCCAGCCCTTTTCAAGATGTTCGCTGGGCCTAGATCCTCGCCTCTCCCCGCGTAACCGCGGGGCGAGGGGATGTGGCCGCTGCGCGGCCTCCGGGAAGCAAATCCCGGTTTCAGGTGCGGGCTTCTCAACACCTTGAAAGGGCTGGCTCTTACTACGGATGGCAGCCTTCTAGTGGTGATATAGGGTCGGTGCGCGCTTGCCTTGTGCGGCGGCTTCGAGCGTCCTTTCCAGGCTGCTCAACAGATCCTTATTGCCCTCCTGCCCGTAGCTGGCCAGGCGGCGCTCGCAGTCGGGCAGGCGCTCGATGAATTGGCCGAGCCTTTCGTCATCGATCGCGTCGGCGGCCAGGCCGTAGCCCTCGCGCTCGAGGTAGCGCGCGTTCAGGACTTGCTCGAATTGACCCTGAATGGGGACCGCCAGCATGGGGCGGTGCAAGTACACTGCCTCGCCCATCAAGGTGAAGCCCGCGCTCGCCACCACGCCGGCGGCCGTGCGCAGATCGTCGATGAAGGTCGTCTCCGAAAACGGCCTGAAGCGCAGGTTGCCATCGACGACGTCGTCTTGGATGTCCCGGCGCAGGCCATAGATGCGGCACTCGCGTCCGCTGCGCTTGAGGATCTCGGGCAACGCCGTGTTGGAGGTCGAGGTCTGGTACACGAGCAGGTGCTGGCCGGGCTCGGGCCGCGCGGCCAGGATTTCCGGACGCAGGATGGGCGGGTGCAACGAGGTGCTCGGCTTGCGCGTGGGCGGATAGAAGAAAGTCGTGATGTGGTAGTGGAACGCGCCCGGGATCTTCGCCTTGACCACGGCATTGGTCAGGCGGTAGTCGGCTTCGCAGCCAGCCAGGAGCTCGGGCGCGTGCGCGCAGCGGTTGATGATCTGCATGTTGTCCACGGAGATCACCGGCAGCCCGTGGCGCAGGCCGAAGAGATAGCTCCAGGTTTCGAAATCGGAGATCACGACGTCGGGCTTGAACTCTTCGCTGATTTCCAGATAGGCGCGGATGTTCTTGGGCAGCCCGCCCAGCGCGCCCTTCGCGTTCTGCACAACAGTGCGCCACTTCTGCACCTCGTTGTCCTCGTAGGCGAGGGTGTAGCCCCAGATCTTCTTGACCGACAGGACCTCGCTGGCCCGCTTGGCCAGGTAATCGTGCGCGCGGCCCGACACCACGACCTGGACCTCGTGCTTGGCGGTCAGCGCGTCCAGCACGACGCGCGATCGCATGGCGTGCCCCATGCCCTCGCCCACGACGCCGTAGAGAATTCGCATGTCTCTTATCAACCTTCGATCGCCCCACGCAGGGCTTGCACAAGCGCGGTTTCGACCATGGCCGTATCGTAGCACCTTCCGACCGAGAGGGAGCCACGCGGGCGTTCGTGCCGTGAATTCGTGATAGACCCCTCGAGAGCGCGACGAGAAAGGAAGAGACTTTGAGCGGACCTGCACTTGGGACGTCCATCCTGGCAACCCTGCCAGGAACGCTTTTACTCTTCGGCTACGCCCTGCTCTTCGCCCTGGTCGAAATCGAGATCGAGGGCAAGGACGGCTGGGCCATGAACCTGCCGACCTGGTATCGGCGCAAGCCCTTCTATGCGCGCGTCTATGCGCTTTTGCTGTCGGGCAAGCCCCTTACTGGCTACCACGCGGTGATGTTCTTCATTCCGTTCGTCAGCTTTCATATCGGCCTGGCCTTCGGTCAGCCCTGGTCGTGGGGCTTGGAGGCACGCGTGGTTGCAAGCTACCTGGTGTGGAACGTGACTTGGGATTTCCTGTGGTTCGTGCTCAATCCCCATTTCGGCTGGGCGCGCTTTCGCAAGGGCCAGATCTGGTGGCACGGCAGCGTGTGGCTCGGCCGCATGCCCATCGACTACGTCCATGCCCTCTGGCTTTCTTTCCTAGTCGCGTGTGTGCCGTGGTTCGCCCACGGGAACGCCCGCACCGTGCAACGGCACGCGCTCTTCGTCGCCGGCATGGCGGCGTTGACGGCGGCGGCGACCATCGCGGCGCCGCTTTATCAGCGATGGTACCGGCATATGCGGCGGCCAGGCAGCGACGAACGACCGGGGAATTGACCCGATCCTCGACGATTTCAGGCGGCCGGCGAAGCCGCCGATAAGTCGTATGCCGCATGACGATTCGCGATTTCACAGGGTTCGTTTGGATCGGCATGATGGCCTCTTGCTCGGGCGGCGGTTCCGCGAAAGTCGTCGATGCTCGCGCGTCCGACGGTGCGGCGGCAGCGGACGCTGGCTCGAGCCGTGACACACGTGGTGTGGCCGTATGGGATGGAGCGGTTGCCTCGATCGATCAGGGGCTGGAAGCATCCACGTCGGCGGACGCGGACGTTGGTGCCAGCGACGCTCTCGGCTCCCCCACCCCCAAGGTCGCTCCGGGCGGCGACCTCGGCCCCTCGGCCAGCGAGGCTGGGCGCAACGACGATCTCGGTTTTGTGGGCGCCAGCGGTGATGTCGCGTTCGCGGCCACCGATGTCAGGGGGAGCAACGACGTCGGCTCCGTGGCGATGGAGGTCGGCAGAGACTTCGATGTCGCCGCATTCGATGCGGAGGCGGACGACCTGAGCTTGGACCTCCTTGACCTTGTCGCGGGTGCGGACGCGCCCGACGAATCGCCGATCTCCGCCAATCTCTACTACATCGACCCCGCCGGCAGCGACACGGTCGGCGACGGATCCGCGGCGCACCCATGGCGGACCGTCACCGCGGCGGCCGCGCGCATCGACTACTCCCGCGGCCTTCCGACCTTGACCATCGCGGCCGGGACCTACGACGAGAAGATCGTCCTGCACGACTCCATCGTGCTCGTGGGCGCGGGCTCGGACAAAGTCACCATCAAGAACAGCGATGCCAACGACACGGACTATGTCATCACCGCCGACGGCATCGCGCCGAGCGTGTCCGGCGCGGTCACCGTCACCATGACCGGCCTCTATGTCAACGGCCTGGCTGCCAAGAATCGCGGTATCGCGGCCACCCAGGCAACCATCCACCTCGACGACGTCAACGTCTACCAGCCGAGCGGCTACGGCATCTCGATCGGCGCGAACGTCGTCGGCTTCGCCATCGACCACACCACCGTCGGTTTCCAAGGCATGCTCTACAGCGACATCGGCATCGACGTGGGCAACGGCAGCTCGGGCAGCATCAGCCATTTCACCGGCGGCGACCACATCGACCACATCATCAACATCGGCCTCGGCTGCACGGTCGACATTTCGGACTCGCAGCTCACGGGCTCGCCCATCTGGTACGCCGACGGCATTCGCATTCAAGGCGCGTCGAAGGTCACCATCCGCAACACCACCATCGTGCGTCCGCCCGGCTCAGACCCGGCCTCGGCCGGGCCGGTCCACAATCCGCCCTACGCCGGCATCGAGGTCGCCGCTTCCTCGAACGGCAACGCCCAGGTCAGCGTCGATGGCTGCACCCTGCGCGGCTTCGACGTCGGCATCGGTGTCAACCTGATGTTCAACCAGCTCCTGGTTCAGAACAACACCATCGCGGGGAACACCTCGGCCGACGTGCGAACCGTGTGGGCGGGCACCGGCCCTGCCGCGTATCCCGTCGTCGACCTGGGCGGCGGCAGCCTGGGCAGTGTCGGCAACAACGACTTCGGCGACGGTTCCGAGTACGCCGTCGATCTGGGCGGACCCTACGATGTCTCCGCCAAGAACGACCTCTGGTCAGGCACGGCGATCGAAACGCGCATCCACGACCAGCTCGACGACCCACAGCTCGGCCGCGTGCAGTATTAGAAGAGTTGCACCGGCTTATGCCCTGCCGCCTTCTTGGCGTAACATGGGTTCGCGAGAGAGCAAAGTGACTGAAACGCCGACTACCCCGTCAGAGCCCAACGCCGACATGCACGTCCGAGCAACAGGTTCGCTCAGGTGGGGTGCCATCGCTCTCGGCGTCGCCGTGGATGTCGGCGCGACCCAGCTATGCGTGACCGCGCTCTCGATGGTGGTCGGAATTCGCGCTACCATTCGGCAGCCCCCGTCTTCGCTCGACCCTGCCACGGCGCAAACCGCCTGGCAAATCGCCATGTCCGGGCAACGGCTCCATGCCCTGCTTACGGTTGTCGGGCTTCTCTGCAGCGTGGCCGGCGGCTACCTCACGGCCTATGTGGCGAAGACGAGAGCCCTGGTCCATGCCGCTGTCATGGGGATGGGCTCGGGCATCGTCGGCTTGCTGATGATTTGCTTTTCCACCGAGTTTTCGCCCTCGCTGTCTCAGCTCGCGATGACGGCGACGACCATCCCCGTGGCCATGCTTGGCGGCCTTCTCTGTCGTTTCGCTCAGCCTCGCCGGTGAGTCGAAAACAACGCGGTGGCGAAAGCGCTACACCCGGTTTTCCACCTCGGATAGGCTCGTGGTCCGTGAAGACGATCATCTTCAAAGTCACATCATGGCGCGACATTAGCCTGTGGCGACGGATCGAGTGCACGCAGGCGCAAACCTTGCACGACCTGCATGGAGCAATCCAGGCCGCCTTCGAGCTCGACGACGAACACCTCTATGCATTCTTCTTGAACAACCGTCCGTGGGATCAGGTGTTTGACTACAGTGGCCCCGGCGTCGCCACGACTCCTCGCTACGCAACCGAAGCTGTCCTGGCCGAGCTTCCTCTCAAGATCAACAAACGCATCCTCTACATTTTCGATTTCGGCGATGACCTCCGGTACGACGTCAAGGTGGCCGGCGAGGGCCTCGCGGACCATGCACTTTCGTACCCGCGGGTGATCGACGGTGAGGGCAAGGCCCCGCCACAGTATCAGTCACTCAATGAAGACGACCAAGAGGATCAAGAGCAGGACGATGAGAACACCGAGCAACGTTCGACCCTGGACGAGAAGGACGGTGGCAGCTCGGACAAGGCGCATCCCGGACTACAGGCGCTGGTGCCAATGGTCGGACGATGTCTGAGGGCACATTTCCGGCGGCGGCACCCGCAATGGCGCGAAGAGGACGTTGACGAAGCCTGCCCCTGGGCCGGCAGCGGACAGCCAGTAACACTTCAAGAGGAACACGAAGCGGCGCTTGCGCTCGTCGAACGAAGCGGGGGCGACTTGTCGCTGATCCAAACGAACATCGAAAACGCAGTTGACGGTACGGTGTGGCACTGGCTCGGCGACCTACCGCGTGACCTCTCGGACGAAGGTCATCACACCGACGCGGTCACCTTGAACGAGCGTCTCGCGGCCGTGTGGCGCGAGGAGCAGCCTATCTACGACCTCCCACTCCTACTCGCCCGTAGCGGCGACCACCAGCGAGCGCGACCGCTGGTGGAGAGCAACCTCGCCGAATTTCCCGACGAGCCCAACATGCTGCTACCAGCCGGCCAGGCACTCGAGGCGCTCGGAGAGAACGACCGAGCCGAATCCGCGTATCGCGATGCGCTCACGTGGGTGGGTTTCGAAACCAGTTTGCGCGATGAGATCGTCACGGCCCACATCGCGCTTCTCGAACGGGGAGGCCAGGTCGACGCAGCCGAAAAGCTCAGGCAATCGGAACGAAGGGCGCGGCGCGAGATCCATGAAGACAGAGATCGCGCCATGGGTCTACTGACCCCCTCCACCATCCGGCGCACAAAGCCGAAGATTGGACGGAATGAGCCTTGTCCGTGCGGTAGTGGCAAGAAGTACAAGAAGTGCTGCGGACGCGGGCAATGACCGGAGAGGAAACGGGTGGATCGAGCCACGCATACGAAGCGCAAAAGCGCGGACGGAATCCTGCTTACGAAGCGGCCGAGCGGAGGCCAGATTCGGGCAGCCGCCGCCAACCGCTTGAAATCACGAGGGTTCCCTGGACCGCCCGCCCGAAAACCCCCACCCTCCGCCGCTGCGCTAATGTTATTCTTCGCAGGCTAATAGGTAGTTAGGCGCACACATGGGACATCACCTTTTCACGAATGGATCGGCTGTTCTCCCGATGCGAGATGGGGATGTGGAACTCGTGAGGCACTTTCTAATCCTGGGTGCGACGGATCTGGGACTACGCGAACTGGCCCAAAGCATAGGGCGATGGGAATGGCAGGGACCCGGCGTTTGGATTGGAGTCGAACCAGAAGTACTCGCCGAGCATCCGGCCGTTTTCGAGGCAGCGATCCGCGCGGTGGAGAGACTTGGTGACACGGTTGACGTTCGATACCTGAAAGCAGAACTCCAACAATTCGGCATGGACTGGCAGGTTTCCCAGAAGGTCTCTCGGATCATCGACGAACTCAACGGACTCAAGAAGCACGTCCTTTCAGGTGGCGCCTAACATGCCGTTGCAGCTGTCAATCCCGCCGCAGCGACATCGGTGTACAATCGAGGGGCCGGCTCGGCAGCGGGCTTGCAGCTGAACGGCAAAGCGTTCGGCAGACTGTCCATGTCAGTGCAGGAGCAACCGGGGCTTCCATTCGGTGCTGAATGCAGGGACTTCGCGGATAGCCCGAGCAATTGTTATCGCACCCGACGGCACGTGCAAAATCCCGACGCATTGCCTTCCGACTTGTGATATTTCCAGCCGTGGGGAGATAAGCCAATGCCCAGCAAACCTAGCAAGGCCGTCCGCGGAAGTGTAATGCAACGCACACTTATTCCCGAGGGATTGAGTGTGGTGCTCAACGTGTCGACGGTTCCTCTTGCCGAAATCGCAGAAGAACGAAAAGGCGAAGAGGTCAGACTCCGTCCGCTGCTGGCTCAGATTCTGGGGATTTCAGAAACAGCGATTCTTGAGTCAGACACTTATGAATCCCTCTGCGAAACCTTGAGCGAGGGGCGCTTTTTCACTAAACGACCTTTTCCGCACGATTGGCCATACTATTGGGACTACTACCAACAACTTCTCTCGCAGCGGGGTCAAAGGTTCAAAATTGGCTCGGGTGCGCCTGGGCTCCTAGCGTCAGATGCTCTCGCTTTGATGGTACGCCCTCCAACTGCGGGCGCAGGGCTCTTCGTACCACTGACGTGGGACGCGGAATCGCTTGGTGCTTCCGACGAAGAGGTTGACCTCGCGTTGCGATGTTATGGATTAGGCGTTCGCGAGAACAGACGTGTCCTTGATTTCGTCGCAAGTATTGGGGAATACGAGATTCCAAGCGGGCAGAGTCCGGCGACAAAGTCAGACAGTCTGTTACGACTCATTGAAGGTAGCCGGGCGGTGTGCCTAGCCCCCCTTGTTGGTGGTGGTGCGGTTGGCGTCACGCAACTCAATCAAGGCCACTTAGTACTTGCCCTTCAGACAACGTGCACGGCTGCCGCGATGTCGCTAATCCTGATTGGCACCATTTCCGTTGCCGACTACCTTGTCCACCACGTACTGCATCGACGTACACCTGAAGGACCAGACAAGCCAACTCCGAAGGGCGGCAATGTCCCGAATGGGCCAGGAGGTCCACCTGCAAGACGATTGGAAGAGCAAACAAAGCGGAGACAAGAGAAGGAATCTACCGCACCATCGGTTCTCGAGGAGGGAGAGTCTTGCGCCGACACAAGTGATGATGAACTAGGTGTCATTTCCTTGTCGAGCGACGATGTTAACCCCGGAGCCACAGAGATGAGGGAGGTACTGCGTAGGCCGGTGCTGACACCTCCTCCAAGCACGCCGGAAGAGGATTTGGAGCAATCGACCTCGGACAAACAAGAAAGCACTTTGAGGTTGGGGCGAAACGAGAGACGCAAGACTAAGGACGCGCGCGGAAATAAAAGAGCGTGTCCGGTGGCATTCTCGTTTAATTCGCACTGCAAACGTCAATCTCCACCCCGTGTTTTTGGGAAATGACTGGGACTACACAGTCATGCTTCCAATTGATTGATGCGATCAGTTATTTTCGCGCGAGCCCTAATTCACCAGGGATTTCGCAGAAGCCGTAGAATGGTAGGAGCGAATCGGGGATGCGCTGCCGAACAAGGCGTTGAACGCGACGGTCGGCCGCGGACGGCCGCCCGCGCGTTAACGCCAAGGCGTTAGGCGCACACATGGGACATCACCTTTTCACGAATGGATCGGCTGTTCTCCCGATGCGAGATGGGGATGTGGAACTCGTGAGGCACTTTCTAATCCTGGGTGCGACGGATCTGGGACTACGCGAACTGGCCCAAAGCATAGGGCGATGGGAATGGCAGGGACCCGGCGTTTGGATTGGAGTCGAACCAGAAGTACTCGCCGAGCATCCGGCCGTTTTCGAGGCAGCGATCCGCGCGGTGGAGAGACTTGGTGACACGGTTGACGTTCGATACCTGAAAGCAGAACTCCAACAATTCGGCATGGACTGGCAGGTTTCCCAGAAGGTCTCTCGGATCATCGACGAACTCAACGGACTCAAGAAGCACGTCCTTTCAGGTGGCGCCTAACATGCCGTTGCAGCTGTCAATCCCGCCGCAGCGACATCGGTGTACAATCGAGGGGCCGGCTCGGCAGCGGGCTTGCAGCTGAACGGCAAAGCGTTCGGCAGACCCACGGCGATCTTTCAAAGCGGCTAATCCATGACCCCGAGGACTGTTGCATTGCTTGCGATTCTCGCTTCCGGAAACCCGGCCCAGGCTGCCGAGCGTTCGACGTCTGCCGTCGCCCTGAAGATTGAGGCATTCAAGTACGGCTTTCGGAATTGCTCGCGTCCAACCCCCCAAGGGATCACCGCATTCTGGCAGGTGGGCAAATCGGAGTTGGACAAGACGGATGCGGCCCTCCTGGGCCACCTGGAACGGACCGGGCTCGCGAAGGAACTGCACGGGCCTCCTTCCTCGTATGCGCGGCAGTACATCGGCTACAGCCGCGGTAAGCGTCGGTATATATACGTCAATGCTTCCCTGCGGCTCGCCACCGATGGAAAGTCGACCTACACCAGGGGGTGCGATGGTGGAAATCTCTTCTGGGGAATCGAATACGACCTGCAATCACAATCCTTCGGCCAGCTGGAAGTCAACGGTGTGATGGGAGATCCCTTGGAGGGACTGAAGTTGTAAGGCCGCCGAACAAGCCGTTGAACCGGCGCTTGCGCGCCGCCGGTTAACGGCCTACCGTTCGGCATCTCCAGTGGCTGTTTCGCTAACCAAGGAGCAACAGAATGGCATTAAGTGACGAATGGGAAGAAGTCCATCTCACCCCGAACGGTTGGGTAGATGGCAGCTACAGACACGATTTCGGCAACCGAGTCGAAGAAGCTACGCCAGCCGACACAGTGCTAACGGTTCGTCGCCATGTGTACGTTGGCGCGATCGGAGCAACGCCAAAGATTACCGTGACTGAAACGCCTCAAATTGCTGACAAAGCAAAAATTGCAGAGCTACTTGCCAAGTTTGGGAAACCAAGGTTTGCGTCTAACTGAGCTTCGCTATCTCTTCCAAATCGCGCCTATAGCATACAAGATGCCCAACCCTCCGCGACTACGCCGCTCTGGCGGCCGGTTAGCTAGCACGTTCGGCAGACAGGATCCCGATGGAATGCAAAGATATTCTCCCGAAGCTACTATCGACCTTCACCTACGGCCCTTGCAGCTGAACGTGCAAAGCGTTCGACGGACGTACAGAGGGAACTGCGACGGCAATCGTCGCCCGAAGCGGAGGAAGGTCACGGTGGAAGGCCACAGGAACAATAAAGGACCTCGCACTTGAGCGTTCCGTCGGAGCCACACTGGCAGCCAGTGTAGTTTCCGCAGTCCCCCTGGCATTGCGTTGCCGCACACGAAACACGCGGCTCACACGGAGCGTCCGGGCTGCACGAAGGTAGACGCGAGTCTTGGCAGGCGCTCGCATTCTTCTGCCAGAGGCCTCCGCTGCATGTTCCCTGAGTGGATCCTCCGCACCGGTTCATCCAGGTGCAGATGTCGCCCTCGTGGCATGCCTCATTCGCGGCGGGTTCTCCCGCTGGACAAGACTCAGGGCCTTGGACGGTTTCCCATTGTCCCTCGTCGCAAGTAGAGGTTCGGTAATCGGGATAACGTTCTCGGCACACCACCCCGGGCGACGAGCAGGGGCTTCCGGTCTGCACCCGGTTGGCATCTGCGCAAGCACAGTCGTTGATCGTAACCGACCACGTACCATTCTCGCATACCGCCTCATCAGTGGCACCGCAAACGGACCGGTAATGGCAGAAGGTGGATTCGACCGTGCAGGGGGTTCCACCGTCTGGGACGCTATCCGGACAGAGCAAGGGACAAACATCAGTCAGGGGTTGCCACTCACCATGATCGAGAGCTTCTTCGCAAGCGTAGAATCGCCGAGTCCCGCTGCAACCAGAGGATGCGTACGCGCACACCAAGCCGAGATTGAGACACGGGCCGCCGGTTTCGACCTCGGTTGGCGGGCAAGGATCGGTGGAGAAACAGGCGCCGTAATGAGCGTCACCAACAAACAGGAGGTCGCCAACCCAGCCTCCATAGTCGCACGGGGCGCTGCACGACGGACAGCTACACGAGGTGCTGCACACGGCACTGTAGTGCCTGGGAATTTCGCTCTGACATTCGTCACCAGCGATGCAGGGGCAGAGCTG
The DNA here is from genome assembly GCA_963824555.1 of uncultured delta proteobacterium. GTDB lineage: Bacteria > Myxococcota_A > Polyangia > Fen-1088 > Fen-1088 > Fen-1118. The sequence continues at coordinate 18,223 of CAWGPW010000020.1, forward strand.
GCCCTTGAGTCCAGCAACCAGCTTTATGTCTGGCCCAGCATCTAGCTCAATCTCCCGACCTGTATCTGGCCCAGCGTCGTGACCATTGGAACATGCCGTTGCGAAAAGCAGCGCGTAGCCCAGATTAGCACGGCGTAGCAAACTGGCGCCTCTCACGTATTGCTGTTCGTGCATGGACGAATCTCTCTCCCGACAGCCCACACCATTGATCGTAGCCTCAGCTTGGATCGAGAACAAGGGGAAACAGTGTTCTGTCGCGGACGCCGAGAAGCGCCGTCGAACAAGCCGTTGCAGGACGATGCCGCCGCCCGGGGAATCGGGTGTAACATCAAGGGACCGACTCTGCGACGGCATCGCCGCTGGACGGCAAGGCGTTCTAGCGGCCACGAAACGGCAGCTCTTGGTCGGCGATGCGATGTTGCTGGCGACGATCTCGGTGACTGTCGCGACTGGCTTGGTCACGGCGGTCGAGGTGGGGCATGCAGCTGCCGCGAACACGTCCGGCTCGGCTTCGGCGCCGGCATCTCCTCTCGGGCGGCTGATCTCGCGAACACGATCAGCGAGACGGCAGCGACCCGTCCTCGCACGCAGTTAGCGCCGCGATCCCGACCTCACGACACACACCATCGTGGTCTTCCGAAAATCGCGAGGACGCAAGACTCAGCCTGGGCCTCGGAGGGCCGCGAAGGCTAGGTGCGCGGTCCCGATGTCCAACATGCCGTTGCAGCGGACGAGGGCCTGTCAACTCTCGGTCGATGTCCTACGAGCCGGGGCCGCGCGGCTCATCCGATGATCGGAAGGCCGCCGCGCGGCCCCGGCAGTGCTACTATCGACCTTCACCTACGGCCCTCGCCACTGAACGGCAAGGCGTTAGGCGGTCACATCATCAGTGGCGCTCTCTTCCGGAGTCGAAAATTCATGCCCAGTTCAATCTCGCTCGTCTGCCCACACACCCACGATCCGCTTCGGCTGCAAGGCGAGGCGTTGGCGACTCACGATGGAAAAACGCGGTATTCCGTGGTGGATGGCATACCCAATTGCGTGCATCCGCCAAGACTCGGTACGGATGATAGGCGGTGGTCGAAGTTCTATGACCTATTCGCACCGTTCTACGCGTGGAGTGAGCGCACACTAGGCGGACTTGTGACAGGGTTGGATATTGTTGAGGTTCGTCGCGACATGATGAAGCTCGTTCCAGCCGGTCGAGGCGAGACGATCCTGGAAGTCTCGCCCGGACCAGGAATCTATCAACCAGATCTCGCAGCCAAGGTGGGTGGTGAAGGATGTATCTGGGCGCTCGACATTTCACGAGGCATGCTCAAGCAATGCCGTAAAGCGTGCGCGCAACAGACTCCAGCACCGCAACTTGTCCAAGGCAACGCGTCCTACCTACCCTTCGAAGACGGCTGCTTCGATGGACTATTCCATTTTGGCGGAGTTAATCTCTTCAGCGAACCCGACAGAGCGCTTCGTGAGTTCGCTCGGGTAGTGAAGCGGGGCGGCTGGGTTGCTTACGGTGATGAGCAGTTCTCTGAGGAATGGCGGCAGCGCACAGATCTACGCGCCAAGATCCTACGTCGGGGTAATCCTGGATTTCTCCGGGAGCCGCCCGCAATCCCTCCGTCGCTGGATTCCATCGCACGACATCAGGTGCAAGGTGGTCTTTGTTATCTAAACGTCTGCCGCGTTGCGGCCTAACATGCCGTTGCAGCTGTCAATCCCGCCGCAGGGACATCGGTGTAGGATCGAGAGGCCGACTCGGCGGCGGGCTCGCCGCTGAACGGCAAGGCGTTGGACAGATTCAATGGAGGCATAGATCACATGGACTGGCTCGAAGGGATGCGCGACCAGGTGTTGCCGGAGATCTTGCCGGTCGTGGACCACGTTTGGAATCGGCGGGATGTGTTCATACGGTGGCCGGCACGCGGCGGCTGTTGGTGGCCGGGCTGCGTTCGCGATCGCTTCCATGCCTATTCGCCAGACCAGCGTGCTGAACTCACAGCCCGGAATATCAAAGCCGATCCTCGGTCGAACGGCCCGGCGATCATGGCTTACCGGCTGGCCGGCGGCATCCGTCCGAAAAGGGACTCTCCAGGAAGGCAGTGGAGCATCCATCACATCTACGAGGGCAAGTTCCCAGCACCCAATCGCGATCGGACGGCGCACGCAGTGAAGGACGGAAGCTTGTTCACTGATGCGGCAGGGCTCGTCGCCGTCCACCCTATTGCCGACGCGCTCGCGGATGAAATCGCGTACTTCGCTTGGTTGCTTCGTTTTGAAGCCTACAGACTCTTCCGATTTGACCCGGATTCCGTCTTCTCGGCGACGGAACTGTCGAACAAGGCGTTGAACGCGACGGGCGCTGGAGCGCCCGCGCGTTAACGCCAAACCGTTGGACGGACATGCTTGATGAGAAAATTCGCAACCCGCTTGGGCTCGCCTGGAACGAGCTGGTGGGCAAGTACATTCTCGTCGGCCTCACCGTCCAGGACCCACGCGGTTCCGACGTTCGGCTGAGGCAACTCCATGGTCGCATCACTTCAGCTGACCCCGACCACGGGCTGATGATCAAGTTGGAAGGCGCGAACGATGGCGAAACGTACACACTTCCTCCCGACCTCCGCTCCCTAAAACCCGCCAGGCCAGGAGAGTATCGATTGCGCACCACCGGCGAGGTTGTTCACGACCCGGATCTTCTTGCCACCTGGGTTGTTGACCAGCCGGACAGCTGAATCGGCTGGCGTATCCGCGGTGTCGTCCAACCAGGCGTTGGGCGGACGACGATCAACAGGTCCAGTCAACCAGTTCCATGTGACCAAAGTCTCGAAAGTCTTCCGCATTCGCGGTGACCAGCGTGAGGCTTCGACTGTGGGCGACTGCTGCAATCTGGCCATCCACGAAGGGTGGTGTCCTTCCACTTTCTTCAAGTCGAGCTCGCTCTCGTCCATGCCATTCCGCTGCTACGTCATCGTATGGCAGGATCGGAAAGCACCGCCGAACGACACCGTAGAGATACTCTTCTAGAGCACTTCTTCTCTTGCCGGCCGGAAGCCGGCTACAACCGTAGACCAACTCGTGCCAGACCGGCGCTGGGATAGCGCAGTAAACACCTTGTTGCTCAAGCTTCCTGATAACCCGCCGGTTGGGGGCCTTCGCGACCGGGGCGGAGACGATGGTCGTGTCGAGCAGAAACTTGAGCATCATAGTCGAACGCGACGTCCTGAGTCTTGAGCGCGAAGTGAAGTGAAGAAGCCGGGTTCCAGTCCGATCTCCTCGGGCGCATGGCGACCGAGAAACGCACGGTAAGCGTCACCAAAATTGGCGCGTTCGCTGCGAAGCATCTCGTACCTCTGGGGTGAAAGCACCAGGGCCACTGGCCGACCCCGCCGCGTGAGCTGTACATCCTTGCCTGCCTCGACGTGGTCCAGAATCTCCGGAAGATGTGCTCTTGCGTCCGCAACCGAATAGCTCTTCGACATGCAATAGTGTACATCTATCTGTACATTGCGCAAGGGGTTCCGGATGCGAAAGCCTGTCCTTTACCGCGATAGCGCGAAGATGCAGATTCCCCGTCCAAGGTAGTTGAAAACGACAATGATCAAGATGGACCGCAAGACCTGGGCGGTAGGCATGACCGGGTTTTGTGCTTTCCTTGCGCTCTATGCCACGCAGCCTCTGCTGCCCCTTTTCCAGCGCGTCTTCCAGACTTCAAAACTTGGCGTGAGCCTGACGGTGTCGGCGCCCACTATGGGTGTCGCCTTGGTCGCTCCCTGGTCGGGCGTCATCGCAGACGTATTGGGTCGCAAGCGGGTGATCGTTCCGGCGGTGTTCATACTTGGGCTTACCAACCTGCTGACGGCCACCGCCATGGGCTTGCCTTCCCTGGTGGCCTGGCGATTCGTCCAAGGCTTGTTCACGCCCGCAGTCTTCGCCGTAACCGTTGCATACATCGCCGAGGAATGGCCGGCCGAGCAGGTCGGCTTCGCGACATCGGTCTACGTGACAGGCACTGTTCTTGGCGGCTTTACCGGGCGATTTCTCAGCGGCCTCATCGCCCCGGCCTTCGGCTGGCGCTGGGCCTTTGTCGCCCTGGGCGTGCTCAACCTAGGGTTGGGTGCAGCGGTGGCCACCTGGATGCCCTTGGCAAAACGATTCGACCGAAGGGATGGATATCTCCAGTCGGCGCACGCCATGCTGAAGCATCTGGCCAACCCGGACTTGTGGGCCATCTTCGCAGTGGGATTCTGCATTCTCTTCTCCCTCGTGGGGACGTTCACCTACGTCACCTTTCACCTGGCAGCAGCTCCATACAACCTCGGCACCTCGAAGCTGGGGTCCATCTTCTTCGTCTATCTGATAGGCGCCGTGATAACTCCGCTGGTGGGTCGCTGGGGAAACCGGGTCAAGGGCCGCGTGACGCTGGCTCTCGCTTTGGCCACCTCGGCACTGGGAGTGCTCCTCACTTTGGCCGCGCCGCTGTGGATCGTCGTTCTGGGGATCACCCTGTGTGCGTCAGGCGTCTTCGTCTGCCAGATCGTGACCAATCGTGCGGTGGGCATGGTGGCCAAGGACAGTCGCGCGGCTGCGGTTGGTCTCTACGTCACCTTCTACTACTTCGGCGGCTTCGTGGGCTCGGTGGTGCCCGGCTTGTTGTGGACCTGGGGCGGTTGGCCAGCCTGCGTAGCTCTAGTTGCTGGCGTTCTGGTCGCGGCCTCGCTGTATGTGGCGCTGACGTGGAGGGATTGGGAACGGGTGAACGCGAGTCGGTGACGTCGATCGATTCTGTCCCTGTGGCGTGTGGCAATTCGAAGGACGGAAGTCAGCCAGGCCGAGATGCGCCCTTCTTCGCTCGAAACTTCACGCCCGGCAGGCCTTCGAAGTCTGCGTCCTGTGTCCACAACGTCGCTTCGGCCTGCCGGGCGGTCGCGAGTACGACGCTATCAGCGAGGGCCAACTTGGTGTCGCTTCCAATCTTGGCGGCAATCAGTGCCAAAGCGGACTCGAGGTCCACGACGCGCCCCTGCTGCATCACTGCCACGACCTGAAGCGCAGGGCCTTCGCCTCAGAACCCACGCATCGCCCGTGGTGACCGGACGGAAATGAGCTCGACGCGATCAAGGTACTTGGTTAGTGGTGTGCATTCATGAACTGCCAGATGACCAAGAACATGATGATCAGAACTGCCCAGAGAATCAGGGCGCGCTTTCCGAAGTACCGCACCGGTGACCGCAGCGGTCGTCCGCATTTCGGGCAGGCCCACGCCGTGGCTGAGACTTGGTTGCCGCAGTCAGGGCACGATACGAGAGCCATGTGAACTTCGCACCGGGTAGCTACTTCCCCTGCTTCAGCCCCAGCGCCAGCTTCACGGCCTCGGCGACTCCTTTGTCCTTAGCGACCGCCCTGACCTTCGCTCTGTCTGCGCCCTTGAGCGACTTCAAAGCACCCAGATATTGTCCTTGGAGTTTCCGCGCCCGCGCTACCTTTGCCGACACGACCTTCGCATGCGCGACGGTGGGCTTCTTCTGCGCCGACATGACCTCCCCACGCGCCACGGGCTGCTTGGGTGTCCTGCCTGGCTTGCGCCGTGGCGGAGCACCCAAGGCACCTGCAATGGCGCCCTGGATACGGTCAACCATGGACGCTTCCATGGCGGCGGTGATCTGAACGACGAAAGTCTCGACGATGGCGGTGATGTTCATCTCGGGCATTGGTACTCCTGGGAGTTGTTTCCAGCCTATCGTACCGGGCTTGGGCGAGATGCGCAATCAGATCTGCTCTAACGGGAATGGGTTCAACTTCGCCTCCGAAGCCTATGACGGCCAGACCCCGCTCGAATAGGTCATGCTGCTGGTTCCCGGAATCAATGGGACCGAACAACAGTTCAACGTCTGCCTCATCGGTCTCTCCCCCTACTGAGTTGGATGGACCCTCAGGCGGCACGGGTGTCGCGCGATCAACCTTTCGCCGCGCTCGTGTCATCCGCCTCGGCCAGACGGAAGCCGATGCCACGCACCGTCTGCAGCAGGTCGGCCCCCTCGCCCAGCTTGTCGCGAAGGCGCTTGACGTGCGTATCGACCGTCCGGCTGGAGACCTCGGGGTGGTATCCCCAGACCTCGGTCAGAAGCTTGCGCCGCGTGCACATACGCCCGGGCGCGTGCATGAGATGAAGAATCAATCGCATTTCGAGCGCGCTGACGTGAACCTCCCGTCCGCTGACGAACACGCGATGCGACTCTTCGTCCACGGTCAACCTGCCCACCGTCAAGTGGTTGGGCTTGACGGACCTGTCGTTCCCGGTGTTGGCGAGAACCGTCTCTCGTGCCTTGAGCCTGGCTTCGATGCGCAGGATCAGCTCGCGCACGTTGAAAGGTTTCACGACATAGTCGTCGGCGCCCGCCTCGAACCCGGCAATCCGATCGGCATCATCCACGCGAGCCGAAAGAATCACCACCACCGCGCGCTCAGCTTCGGGCATTTGGTGAATGCGACGACAGATGTCCAGCCCGGAGATATCCGGCAGCATGACGTCGAGCAAGACCAGATCGGGGCCGAACGCATGAAGAAGGTGAAGGCCACTTTGACCCCGATCCGCAGCCCGAACATCGTATCCCGAGGCCTTCAGCGCGTACTCCAGGGAATTGCACAGATCCGCCTCGTCCTCGACGATAAGCAATCGGGCTCGGCGACCCGCTTGCGATTCCGTGGCTGCGTCCATGGTCGGCTCGGGAATGCAGATTGCCCGTCCTAATTGATGGGGAAGTAACCGACTTTGGTGACGATCTGCTGACCCGCGGGCGACAGCGTCCAATCGATGAAGGCCTTGAGCTCGCCGGTCGGCTTGTTGCGCAGGTAGAAGAAGAGCGGGCGGGAAAGCGGGTAGCTGCCGTTCTTGACGTTGGCCAAGTCGGGCGAGACCGCGGGGCTCGAGGCGTCTTTCTTGACGTCGAGCACGTGGATGCCCTTGGCGTACGCGGCGCCGCCGTAGCCGATGCCGTTCTTCTCCTTGGACACCGCATTCACGACGGCGGCGGTACCCGGCATGCTTTGCGCCCGCTGCGAGTAGTCCGCGTTCTTGAGCACGTGCTCCTTGAAGAAGACATAAGTGCCCGAGCTGTTCTCGCGCGAGTAAAGGATGATCTTCGCATCCTTGCCGCCCACTTCCTTCCAATTGGTCACCTTGCCCGTGAAGATCAGGCGAAGCTGATCCATGTTCAGTTCCTTCACGGGATTGGCCGCATTGACGTAGACCGACAGACCGTCGCGTGCCACGGGGATCTCCTCGCCAGGCGTCTTGTAGCGCTGGCGCAGGTTGTTCTTTTCCGCCTCGCTCATGGTGCGCGATGCCTGGCAGATGTCGGTGGTCCCGTTGATGAGCGCGCTGATGCCCGTGCCCGAACCGCCGCCGGTCACTTGAATGGTCGTGCCAGGCACCTTCGCCATGTACTGCTCGGCCCAGCGCTGGCCCAGAATGACCATGGTGTCCGACCCCTTGATGGTGATCGTGCCGGCCTGAGCGACCGAAGGAATGGCCAGGGCGCCGGTGAACAGTAGAGCTGCCGTCGATATCTTCATGCACGCTTCCTTTTGTTGTGATGGAAACCCTGGGATTTCCAAACCTTCCCGCGATGGTTCGCGCCGAGCGATGCTTGGCGGCTCCCCACGCGATTGCGATGGAAACCCTGAGAGGGTTTCCAAGCCTTCCCGCGATGGTTCGCGCCGAGCGATGCTTGGCGGCTCCCCACGCGAATGTAGACGCTGTTCGTGACAGTCAGGTGACGGAGTCGCAACTTCCTTGCGTCGTCGGGAAAGCCCGCCTGCCACGAACGCCGCCCGCGTCTCGCCAGGAAGATGGAAGCCCAGAGGATTCTTTTCCTGGTAGACGAATGCCTGCGCCAGCGACATTCTTACGGATCCAGGGCCGTTCGACATGGCACCCACCTTCTTCATCGATAGCATCGATATGCAATTCGCGCACGGCACTGCTCATCGGCCTTCCCCTCCGTGGGAGGCCGAGGAAGGTTTCCCATGCGAATAGGCGCGCGCGGCAAACTGTTCCTGGTCACGCTGGCCTTGCTCCTCGTGTCCCTGATTGCCGCCGAGACCTACCTCTTGCCCGCGGTCGAGCACGACCTGACCGAACGCATCCGGCAAGATCTCTACGTGCGCTTGCACCTCGTGGCCGAACGGGCAGCGACCTATGCCCGGTCGACGGACACAAGCGGCGATTGGGATCTCTTGGCGGACCGACTCGGCACGATCGCCCATGCGCGCGTGACCTTCATCCAGGAGGACGGCCGCGTGATCGGCGATTCGGAGGTACTGGCCGAGAACCTCGGCACGTTGGAGAACCACCGCGAGCGTCCCGAGGTGGCCGCGGCCTTCGAAGGACACCCGACGGACGACATCCGCTACTCGGCCACTACGCAAAAACGCATGCTCTACGCCGCCACCATGGTGCCGGGAACCTCCAAGATGGTCGCGCGCGTAAGCTTGCCCCTCGCCTGGGTGGACCAGGCCAAGACCAAGACGCGAACCTTGCTTCTCGGCGGAGCCTTGGTGGCGTTGTTGGCGGCGGTGCTGCTGTCTTCCGCGGCGGCCGTCATCCTGTCGCGCGGACTGCGCGGACTGACCGCCGTCGCGCGACGCATGGCGGGCGGAGAGCTCGAAGCGCGCAGCCGTCTGGAATCGGCCGACGAGATCGGCGAGCTCGGACGAACCTTGGACCACCTGGCGGCCAATCTCTCGCGCTCGGTGCGCGAGCTGCGCGACGACCGCGATCTGCTTGGCCGCATCCTCGAATCCATGCGCGAGGGCGTCTTGGTCATGGACGGCGAGCACCGCATCCTGCTGGCCAATCCGTCCCTGCGCGAAATGCTGCTGCTCGACTCGGACGTGACAGGGCGTTCGACCATCGAGGTCATCCGCAACGCCGAGCTGCAATCGATCGTCGAAAAGGGCATCGCCGCCAGCGATCCGATCGTGGGCGAAATCGAGGTTGGCGGCCTCAAGCCCCGCCGACTCCTCGTTCACGCGGCACGCCTATCCGGCGAGCCGCGCGCGCTGTTGCTGGTGCTGTTCGACGTGACCGAGATGCGTCGTCTCGAAACCATTCGCCGGGATTTCGTGGCCAACGTGTCGCACGAATTGCGCACGCCGGTGGCGTCCGTGCGCTCCGCGGCGGAAACCTTGCGCATGGCCATCGAGCACGACCCCCCTGCCGCCAACCAATTCATCGACATCATCGAGCGCAACGGCAGACGCCTGGGCGAGCTCATCAACGACCTTCTCGATCTGTCGCGCATCGAGGCCAAAGAGTATCGCCTGAAGGTCGTAACCTCGGATCTGCGTCCGTTGTGCGAGAAGACCGTGTCCGTCTTCGCGGAGCGCGCCTCGTCGCGAAACATGCATCTTGCGGTGGAAATCCCCGACGGATTTCCACCCGCCATGGTCGACGCGAGTGCCTTCGACAGAATCCTGACCAACCTGGTCGACAACGCCCTCAAGTACTGTCCGGACGGCGCCGGCGTTTCGGTGGGTGCGCGTGAATCGGGGGCGAAGGTTCAAGTCATCGTGTCGGACAGCGGGCCGGGGATCGACGCGAAACATCTGCCGCGCCTCTTCGAGCGTTTCTACCGGGTGGACAACGGGCGTTCGCGCGACATGGGCGGAACCGGGCTGGGCCTTTCCATCGTCAAGCACTTGGTCGAGGCGATGGGAGGCGAGGTCAGCGTGGAAAGCCTACCCGGCAAGGGCTCGACCTTCGCGTTCACCCTGTCCCGCCCGGACTAGCCCGCGTCAGAGGGTGCGAAGCCCGCGAGTCGCGCTGGTTTGTCACACAACTGTCACAATAGCGAGGCTCGGCCGCCACCTTGATCTGACAGGGTCTGTTGGGCATGAACGGCGACGACATCGATCAGGACCTTCGGGTCGGCGGCCCCCTGCTCGACTCCACGCCTGAATCGAACGCCTCTGGACCAAGGACCACGCCGGCCAACGTCGTCGCCACCGGGAGCTTGCAAGGTGCATGGCCCGGGCGACGCAGATTGGCGAGTCGCCGGCCGCCGCTTACCGAGCGCATGACGGAGCTGTCGATTCGCGTGCTCGCCTACTCGGCGGTGGCGGCGATGATTCTCATCTTCATCTTCATCGCCAAGGAGGCGTGGCCGATTCTCACCAGCCCGGCCATCCACCGCGAGGTGACGCTGGCCAAGATGTGGTTCGCCCAGCAATGGCCGGGCTACGATGCGCCCGAGCATGTGTGGCAGCCGGTGTCCGAGATCCCCAAGTACGGCGTGTGGCCGCTCGTCGTCGGAACCATCAAGGTCACCCTGATCGCCATGCTCGTCGCGGTGCCCTTGGCCATCAGCGCCGCCGTGTTCGTCTCGCAATATGCCGGACGGCGCACGCGTGAAATCGTCAAGCCCGCCATCGAGTTCCTGGCCGGGATTCCCTCGGTGGTGCTGGGCTTCTTCGCCCTGATGGTCATGGCGTCCTGGTTCCAGGACGCATTCGGATTCGACTCGCGTCTCAACGCCATCGTCGCCGGCGTGGCGCTTTCGTTCGCGGTCATCCCCGTCGTGTTCACGGTTTGCGAAGAAGCGCTGGGCGCGGTTCCGCGCAGCTACGTCGAAGCCTCGGCCGCCCTTGGCGCGGCCCGCTGGCAGACCATCACCCGCGTCGTCCTTCCCGCCGCCGCCCCCGGCATCCTGGCTAGCATCGCGCTCGGGCTCGGCCGCGCCTTCGGAGAAACCATGATCGTGCTCATGGCCTCGGGCAACGCCGCGATCTTGTCGGCCAATCCCGCCGACTCGGTACGAACCCTGTCCGCCACCATCGCCGCCGAATTGGCCGAGGTCGTGTTCGGCGGGCCGCACTACACGGTGCTATTCACCCTCGCGGTGCTGCTGTTCATCGTCACCTTCGGTATCAATTTTGTCGGCGACCACGCCATCGCGCACATGAAGCGCAAGATGGGCGTGGCCTCGTGAAACGGTCCTCGCTGCGTCCGTCCCGTTGGCCCCACGCCGGCGACATCGCGCTGTGGCTCGCCACCGGGCTCGCCACCCTGCTCGTGCTGGTGATTCTGCTCGTCATCCTGATCGACGTGGTCAGGAACGGAGCGCCGCGACTGACGCTCGGCTTTCTTACCAAGGCGCCCACCGACGGCATGACCGCCGGCGGGATCTTCCCCGCCCTCTTCGGTACCGTGGCCATGGTCGTCTTGATGACCATCGCCGCGCTTCCCGCCGGCGTGGCCACCGCCATCTACCTGCACGAGTACGCCCGGCCGACCGGTTGGGCCACGCGCATGGTTCGCATCGCCGTGAACAATCTGGCCGGCGTACCGTCCATCGTCTTCGGGCTTTTCGGCCTTGGCTTCTTCGTCCAATTCGTGGGCGGCGGCATGGACAAGATCTTCTACGGCGGCAACAGGGTCTTCGGGCAGCCGGCCTTGATCTGGGCCGCCCTGACCATGGCCATCCTGACCCTGCCGGTGGTCATCGTCGCCACCGAGGAGGCCCTGTCGAACGTCTCGCCCGACGTGCGCCTGGCCTCCGCCGCCCTCGGCGCCACCAAGTTCCAGACCATCGCGCGCGTGGTCCTTCCCCAGGCCGTTCCCGGCATCCTGACCGGCGCCATCCTGGCCATCAGCCGCGGCGCGGGCGAAGTCGCCCCCATCCTCTTCACCGGGGCCGCCTACTTCCTGCCCACCCTGCCCCATGCCTTGCACGATCAGTTCATGCAGCTCGGCTACCACGTCTACGTGCTCGCCACCCAGTCGCCCGACGTGGACGCCACGCGCCCGCTGCTCTACGCGACGGTGCTCGTTCTTCTCATCCTGACCTTCGCGCTCAACGCGTCGGCCATCGTGGTTCGCTCACGCATGCGACGACACCTATCGAGATCTCACGGATGATCCTGCAAATGGCCATGCCCCTCGAAGATTCGCCCACCGGAAGCCTCGGTGTCCGACAGCTTTCGGTCTACTACGGCGACAAGAAGGCCCTCGGTCCCGTCACCATGACCATTCCTGGCAAGCAGGTCACCGCCCTCATCGGCCCCTCGGGCTGTGGCAAGTCGACCTTCTTGCGCTCGCTCAATCGCATGAACGAGCTGATCCCCGGCTGCCGCGTGGAGGGCACGGTCAAGCTGGACGACGAATCCATCTACGGCCCGGGCGTCGACCCGGTGGCCGTCCGTCGGCGTATCGGCATGGTCTTTCAAAAGTCGAACCCTTTCCCGAAATCGATTTACGACAACGTGGCCTACGGGCTGCGCCTACTGGGCATGGACGACCGCAGCGAGCTGGGCGGCCGCGTCGAGAGCGCGCTCAAGCATGCGGCCCTGTGGGAAGAGGTGGAAGATCGCCTACACGAAAGCGCCCTCGGTTTGTCGGGTGGCCAGCAACAGCGCCTCTGCATCGCGCGCGCCCTGGCCGTCGAGCCCGACGTGCTTTTGATGGACGAGCCGGCCTCGGCCTTGGATCCCATCGCCACCGCGCACATCGAAGAGCTGATTCACGAGCTGGCCAGCGAATACACCGTGGTCATCGTGACCCACAACATGCAGCAGGCCGCGCGCGTCTCGCACAACACCGCCTTCTTTTACATGGGCGATCTCATTGAATTCGACACCACCCAGGTCATCTTTACTAAACCCAGCCAATCCCGGACCGAGGACTACATCACCGGCCGCTTCGGATAGCGGCGAGGACATACGCCATGTTTGGACGTGAGCACACCGACAGGGAGTACGAGCACGAATTACGCCAATTGCGCGAGCAACTGCTGGTCATGGGCAGCCACGTCGAGAGCATCATCGGCGACAGCATCCAGGCCCTTCTCGACCGAGACAGCAAGCTGGCCGATCGGACCATCGTGGCGGACAAAGTCGTCAACCGCATGGAGGTCGAGCTGGACGGCCTGTGCCTGCAGATCCTGGCGCGGCGACAGCCCGTGGCCTCCGACCTGCGCTTCATCACCCTGGTGCTCAAGGTGGTGACCGACCTCGAACGCATCGCCGACCTTGGCGTGAACATCTGCGAGCGCGTGCTCGAGCTCAACAGCGAGCCCCAGCTCAAACCCTACGTCGACATTCCCCACATGGGCCGCGAAGCCCAGTCCATGCTGCGCGAAGTGCTGGACGCCTTCGTGGCCAAGGACGCCGAGCGAGCGCGCAAGATCATCGACCGCGACGAGGTCGTCGACGCGCTCTACGCCCAGGTCTTCCGCGAGCTGCTCACCTTCATGATGGAAAGCGGGCACAACGTGTACCGGGCCACGCGCCTGCAGTCCATCGCCAAGTACCTCGAGCGCATGGCCGATCACACCACCAACCTGGCCGAGATGGTCATCTTCATGGTCGACGGCCAAGACGTGCGCCACCTGACCAGCCGCGAAGACAGCGACGAAGCCGCCCGCCGGCGCGAGCACAATTAGGGGCCGCGGAGCGAGCGGCCCCGTGCTGTGCTGGCTCCTGCCCCTTCGCTTGGACATCGTCTCCCGCAGAGACACATCTCGCAATGCGTAGGGAAGCAGTTAGGGCGGCCAACAGGAGTGAATACTCATCCGCCCCTGCGTGGCCGCATCCAAGTGAACCGCCAATTCCGCTATCTCCCGACCCAATTCCTCGACGGTAAACATGGGCGACACTATACATTTGTTCAGTCAAGATGGCAATGCGAATTGGAGCAGGAAAGGGATCGATATTGGGGCTGCCAAGCCGTGGAAAGGCCCGCGCCGGGCGCGGCTGGTGGTCTATACTTGCGTTGCAGATGGCCTCAGCCACTTCCTCGGCCCGACGCGTTTCCCGGATATTCCGCGGTGGTACGCGTCCGCCCGAGAACGACCTTGTGCCGGGGACCGCTGCCGAACGCATGCAGATGATGTGGCCGCTGACGCTGGATGCGTGGGCGTTTCGTGGAGAGCCGATTGAACCGCGACTACAACGACATACTGTCCGCATTGTGCGCGGAAGGCGCTGAATTCCTGATCGTCGGGGCTTACGCGGTCGGCGTGCACGGCATTCCCCGCGCCACGGGCGACATCGATATTTGGGTACGTCCGACCGGCGAAAATGCAACGCGGGTCATGCGGGCATTGAAACGCTTTGGCGCCGCACTCCTCGATCTGATCGAAGAAGACCTCGCCACGGCCGACACCGTTTTCCAGATGGGCGTGGCGCCAAGTCGCATTGACGTGATCACGGGGATCAGCGGCGTAACCTTCGAGCGGGCCTGGCCCTCGCGCGTGACTGTTGCCATCGAGGGGCTGACGGTGCCCGTGATCGGAAGAGAAGATCTTCTCCTCAACAAGGCTGCTTCTGGCCGCCCCAAGGATCTGGCCGACTTGGCTGCGCTTGGGATAGGCCAGGTAACGAAGAAGCCGAGCAAGTCGGGTCGCGGCCGACGCGGGTGACGGGGCTGACCGTGCGACGCTAGGACACGAGCACGGGCGGCGGCGTCCGGCTGGACGGCAACGCGCCCTCGGGCGATCGGGCATGCGCCGGCTTGGCGAGCACGAAGACGGTCCCACCCGACGGCGTGTCTTCGTGCGCGCTCGGGGTCGCGAGCTCTTGGGTGCGCTTGCGGGCCATGGCCACGAAGCTTTCCTGGCTGCGCACCCGTGGCGCGTCCTTGTCGGGAACGACCCGCTGGTAGGTGCCGTCCCGAAGCAACAGGCGCGCGCGCACGTTGTCGGCCAGTTGCGTGGCCAGGATCTCTTTCAAGATGCGCGCACGCAAGGTTTCGTCGTCGATGGGAAACATGACCTCGATCCGACGCACGAAATTGCGCGGCATCCAGTCCGCGGACGAAAGGTAGATCTCGTTCTTGCCGCCGGCCTCGAAGTAGAAGATGCGGGCGTGCTCGAGGAAGCGGTCCACCGTGCTGGTCACGCGGATGTTCTCGCTTTGCCCGGGAATGCCGGGCTGCAAGCAACAAATCCCCCGCACCAGCAGGTCGATGCGCACGCTTTGCTGCGAGGCCCGGTAGAGCGCGCGGATGACGTCCGGATCGACCAGGGAATTCATCTTGGCGATGATGTGTCCCTTGTCGCCGAAGGTGCCTTCGCGCGCGATGAGCTCGAGAATGCGCTCCTTGAGCCCGAGCGGGGCCACCGCGAATCGCTTCCACGAGGGCGGCGCCGAATACCCCGTGATCAGGTTGAACAAGGCCCCGGCGTCGTCGGCGAAGTCCTCGCGCGCGGTCAGATAGGAGATATCGCCGTAGAGGCGCGCGGTCGCCGGATTGTAATTGCCGGTGGACAGGTGGACGTAGCGACGGATCACGCCGAGCTCGCGACGGACCACCAACGCGACCTTGCAATGGGTCTTGAACCCGACCAGGCCGTAGACCACGTGCACGCCCGATTCCTCCAGCACACGCGCCCACGCGATGTTGCGGCCTTCGTCGAAGCGGGCCTTGATCTCCACGACCGCGGTGACCTGCTTGCCGTTTTCCGCAGCGCGAATGAGGGCGCTGATGACGGGCGAATCGGCGCTGGTCCGGTACAGTGTCTGCTTGATGGCCAGCACGTCGGGGTCGTCGGCCGCTTCGGACACGAAGTCGACGACATGATCGAACGACTCGTAGGGGTGGTGCAGAAGGATGTCGCGCTCGGCGAGCGTCTTGAAAATCTCGCCTTCGTGCAACTGTGGAACCAGCTGGGGCACGAAGGGCTCGTCGTGAAAATCGCGCAGCAGCGGGTGGTTGGCAAGCGGCGCCAGATCGCCCATGCGCAAGGGTCCATCCACGCGGTACACGTCCGCGGGCTCGAGGCGCAAGGCTCCGCGTAGAAAGGTCTCGACCTCGGCGGGCGCGTCGCTGGCAACTTCCAAACGCACCGCCTGCCCGCGCTCGCGCTTGCGCAACTCGCGTTGAATGGTCTTGAGCAGATCGTCGGCCTCGTCCTCGTCGATGGACAGATCGAAATTGCGCGTGACCCGGAACGGACTGCAGCCGACGACGCGGAAGCCCGGGAAAAGACCGCCCACGTTCATGGCGATCAGATCTTCCAGCAAGATGAACGCGGCCTGTCCTTCGCGGGCAGGCTCGACCTCGACCAAGCGGGGCAGCACACCCGGGACCTGCACCACGGCGAAGATGATCTGGCGACGCGCGACGCGCTGGCGCTCTCTGTGCAGTAGAATGGCCAGGTTCAGGCTGCGATTGCGTAATGCCGGAAAGGGATGTCCCTGATCCACGGCAAGCGGCGTAAGCACGGGCCACACGTCGCGGGCAAAGCGAACTTGCAAAGCGGTCCGCTGGTTCTCGGTAAGGTCGTCGGGCCGGACGAAACAAATCCCCGCCTTGTTCGCCAGCTTGGGCGCGATGTCCCCACGCCAATTCTGGTACAGCGCCCGGATCATGTCGTGGGTGCGCGTGCTGATGCGAGCCAACTGTTCGACGGGCGGCATGCCGTCGGCGTTCACGTCGACCACACCGCCCGCGACCAATTGCTTGAGCCCGGCCACGCGAACCATGAAGAATTCGTCGAGATTGCTGGCGACGATGCCCTGGAACTTCAGGCGCTCGGCCAACTGGGCCGTGGTGTCGCACGCCTCTTCGAGGACGCGCGCGTTGAATTCCAACCAGGACAGCTCGCGGTTAAAGAAAGTCCCGGGCTGGTCGTCGACCTGCTCCGCAACCGCCTGCGATTTCTCCTTGTTGGAAGTCCGGGGAGTCAAGGCGGGTAAGCTTGGCCCGCAGTCCAACGGATGTCATGTGACAATTCTGCGACGATTCTTCGGGCTGGATCCCTTGACATGGTGCTTGGAATTCGCTGTCGCCACGACCAGCCGTGCCGAGAAAACCCTGTGAAACAGCTGCGCCTCGTGCCCCACGTCCCACAATTCGAGATCCGCCGGGCCTTGGGTTTGCAGTCGCAGCATGGCTCTCCCATCGGAGATTTCGGCACGGATGTTGCTAATCGGCTGCGCGTGGCTGCGGTCCAGGGCATCCGCGACCCGCAGCAGGGTTGCCAGCTTGCGCACATAACGGGCCTCGCCAGTCGACAGTCCCTCCATACCGGGATGGTGCAGATCGGGCGGACTGCGGCGATGGAAACGGGCAATGCGCGCCACGATGTCGCGTTCGCGATCGGCGAGACCGGGAATGTCGCCGTTGCGCACAAGGTATTCGGTGTGGCGGTGATGCTTCTGGTAGCTCACCGAGTGGCCGATGTCGTGCAACACGGCCGCGACTTCGAGGTAGGGACGCACCGCCATGGGCAAGCGATGGAGTCCCGCCAATTGATCGAACATCGTGATGGCAAGGGTGGCGACTTGCATGGCATGGGCCTCGTCGAAGAAGAACCGCCGTCCCATGGTGCGAGCCGCATCGATCAGCGACGAATCATCCGCATCGCGAAAACGCCTGCGCACCAGATCCACGAGCACCCCGTGCCGCAGGCCCCGATCGACCGCGGTGACCGCGTGAAGCGAAAGATGATGGGCCAGCGCCTCCAAGATCACGGCGCCCGCCACGATGACCTCGGCGCGTTTGGTATCGAAGCGCTTGTGCCGTTCGTCGGGATCCATGCGCGCCAGCTTCTCCACGGCATGTGAGATCTGCTCGGCCGTGGCGTGCGCGGTGCCCTCGGCCGCGGCCATGCCGATGATGGCCCGAATCGATCCCGAGCTGCCCAGCGCCAGGCGTGGAAAGCCGCGGATCCCCGGCGGCAGCGAATCTTCCACGGCCTCGCGGGCGAACTCGCGCAAGAGACGAAGCTGCTTGGACGATACTTCGCGGTGGCTCTTGAAGATCTCGGTCAGTCGGACGGAACCAATGGCCACGCTCCACAACTTCGAGGGCTGGTCGCCGATGGCGCCAGCTACTTCGGTCGAGCCACCGCCGATGTCGAGGCAAAGCGAGCGCGCCTTGGGGGGTCGCCCGGACAGCACGCCCAAGCACATGAGGCGAGCTTCCTCCTTGCCCGAGATGGCTTCCAGCTCCAGGCCCGCCTCGCGCTTGACCCGGCGGATGATGTCGTCCCGATTCTTGGCCTCGCGCAGGGCGCTGGTCCCCACGGCGCGCACACGCGCCTGGTGCCGCTTGCAGATGATGGCGTAGCGGCGCAGGACTCCAACCAAGCGGTCGACGACAGCCGGGGGAATGAAGCCGGTCTGGAACAATCCCTCGCCGGGACGGACGGGATCGCGCTCTTGGTGCACGGACTCGATGCTGCCGTCGGAAAATCCGCGGGCGATTTCCAGGCGAACGGCGTTGGCGCCGACGTCGATGGCCGCAATCAGGGTTTCAGTGGTCCTGGGCTTCATCCTGGACACGACTTCAAGCTAGGCCCCCGCCAACTTGCGGCGTAGCTTGTGTAACGCCGCCTGGCGCTCCTTCGAGACCTCGGGATATTTCAGATCCAGCTCGGCCAGACGCTGGGTGATGATCTCCGCCACGGCCACGCGCGTATACCATTTGTTGTCCGCGGGGACCGCGTACCACGGGGCGTGCTTGGTGCTCGTGTTCTGCAGCACGTCCTCGTAGGCTTTCATGTAATCGTCCCACAGCGCTCGCTCCGCCACGTCGGATTCGGCGAATTTCCAGTTCTTGCTCGGTTTGTCGAGGCGCTTGAGCAAGCGCTTGAGCTGGGCGTCTCTCGAAACGTTGAGGAAGATCTTGATGGGCACCACGCCGTTGTTGACCAGATAGCGCTCCACCGCATTGATGTCCTCGAAGCGGCGCTGCCACACGTCCTTCCTGCACGGCTCCGGAAGACTCTGCTTGTCGAGGAATTGGGGGTGCACCCGCACCACCAGCACCTCTTCATAGTAAGAACGATTGAAGATTCCGATGCGCCCGCGCTCGGGCATGTTCTTCATGTAGCGCCACATGAAGTCGTGATCGAGCTCCTCGCGCGACGGCTCCTTGAAGCTCACCACCTGGCAGCCCTGCGGATTCACGCCCGACATGACGAATTTGATGGTGCTGTCCTTGCCGGCCGCATCCATGGCCTGCAGCACGATCAGCACGGCCCACTGGTCCTGCGCGTAGAGCTTGTCTTGCATCTCGGCCAGGGCGCTCCGGCACTTTTCCAGCATGGAGATACCCTCCTTCTCGTCGCGGACCCCCTCCGTGCCGTCGGTGGAAAGTTTCCCTACCGAGAATTTCTTGCCGCTGTTCGGAACCAGAAAGTGCCGGATATTCATGGTGGCCTCGCTCGGGGTAGTGGAGTGAAGAGAATGTATCACTTAGCGCTCAAGGCAAGAGCGGCGGCTCGGCTTTTTGTGCAAGCTCCAGCGCATACCCCGGAAACCACGTGCCCGCGGCCGGATCGACCATGCCCCAGAGCGGATCGAAGTGCTTCTGGCTATCGCCGGCGATGCCCCAAGGATTGTACCGCTCGTAGCTCCACGCCCGCGCGCCGCCGGCGATGTCGCACGATCCATCCGATTCTCCGACGGTCTTGATCCACAAGTACGCGTCCAGCAGAGCCACGCCCGTCGCGGTGGAGGGTCGCAGCCCGAGGCCCGTGCCCGGTGGGTTGCACCAGGCGCCCGCGGCCAGGCCACGGATGACCGCATCGGGCTGGGCGAAGGGCGCCTCCGCGTAGCGAGCGGTATCGAGCGGACCGCGCCCGCTGCGTCCAGTGTCGATCACGAAATGGGCAAGCGCGGCCGAATCCGCGGTAACGTTTTTCACGTACCACGCTTCCGTTTGCGCCCAGGCGTCGTTGTCGGCCGCTCTCTCGCCCATGGGTTGGCTGGCGCAGCGGCGGAAGGCTGCGGGCATCCCCGCCTCGTTCCCGCCCTGGGTCGCGTACCGCAGACACTTCGAGATCCAGGTGGCGTACCGAATGGAACGGGTGACGAGCTGGAAATTGGAGACATTGACGGCGAAGCCCTGCGCCCCGAGCACCCCGCTGCGATACAGCCGGTAGGCGGCCTCGCCCACCGGTAGCCAAGCGGCGTGGGTACCGTCGAGATAGACGAGCACATGGGGAGCGAGCTTGGCCAAGCTGGCCGCGGCGTAGCGGATCTGCGCGTAGGCCTCGTCGGCGCTGGCTCCCGGCGCCGGTATCATCTTACCGCGACCGTCGGTCACCATGGGCCGACACGAGTCGGCGGTGCCGTCGAGACTGGTACTGTAGGGAATCATGCCCGTGCTGTCGGGTTCCAGGATGACCAAGGCGCGCTCGTTGCCGATGCCGCGCGCGAATCCGTCGACCCACGCCTGGTAGGCGGCCGTATTCTGGGCGCCCCCGGCGCTGAAGCCCGCGCAGTCGCGGTAGGGCCGGTTGCTGGCGACCAGCACGCGCAGCGCGAGATCCTGCGCGGCTCTGACCATGGCGTTGCTCACCTCGCCCTGGACCTCCACGGGCGTGCCCTTGGAAAACCAGATGGCCTGCGGGACGGCTGCCAGAGTGGTGATGGCCGCTGCCTCGCGCGCGGCATTCGACTTCGACAGGGCCGCGATCTGCTCGACGGCGCCCGGATTGGGCGGCGGAACGAAAAGCGGCGCACCGATTGGAAAGGATCGCCCGGCGAGGTCGGGTGTCTTGCGCCTCACGGGAAGGAAAGCCACGACCAAGGCAAGAGCAACGACGGCGGTCAAACCGACGAGATAGGCGCCAGTGCGACGGTGCCTGGGCGCGCCGGGCTGAAGGCCGGCGATCCCGTCGTCGAGAGCGCAACGCGCGACCGTGTTCTCGTTGGCCTCGGCGCCGCCGCTCGGCGACGGCCAAACCTCGCGCTTGGCGAAGGGAGCGATCTCTCGCGCGAAGGCTTCGACCGATTCCGGTCGTTCGCGCGGATCGGAGCTGAGCGCGCGGTTCACGCTCGCGCTCAGGGCATCGGGAAGCCCCAGGTCGCTCCCGTCGAGAGGCAGCGCGGGCTGGGTGCAGATGTGGTGCAGGATGGCGTTGTGCGAATCCCCGGGGTGGGGCTTCTTCCCCGAGAGCAGCTCGTAGAGGACGGCGCCGAGCCCATAGACGTCGGTTCGATGATCCACCGTCTTCTCGCCGCGCGCTTGTTCGGGCGAGAGGTACGCGGGCGTGCCCAGGATGGTCCCCGTGCGCGTCTCCGCACTTTGCACCGCCTCCAGCTTCGCGATGCCGAAGTCGAGCACCTTGACCAGATCGGTTCCGTCCTCGCGGCGGCACACGAAGAGATTCTGCGGGTTGAGGTCGCGGTGAACGATCCCGGCCTTGTGGGCAACCCCCACCCCGCGGCAAGCCTGCGCGACGATGTCGGTGGCGCGCGACACGGGCAGGCGCCGGCTGCGGTCCACAAGAGCGCGCAGGCTCTCACCGGCCAGGTACTCCATGACGATGTAGGGCGAGCCGCTCTCGGCGATGCCGAAGTCGACGGCGGCGGCGACGTTCTCGCTTTCGAGCTCGCCCGCGGCCTGGGCTTCGCGCTGAAAACGCGCCAGGCTCTCCCGTTGCGACGCCAGCTCGGCGTGCAGCAGCTTCACCGCGAATCGCCGTTTGACCACGGTGTGCTGGGCCTCGTACACGGTGCCCATGCCCCCCGAGGCAAGGTAGCGAATCAGCCGGTATTTTCCCCCGACGATTTCCCCGACCTTGATGTTGTAGGGCGCGCCCGTCACTTGCGCGCGCCGTCCTCTCCTCGAATGGCCCCGAGATCCACCGCGTGGCTTTCCATGAGGCGGTAGGCGCGCTGACGGGTGACGCCGAGCATGGCCGCGGCACGCGCCACATTTCCGCCCGAGGCGCGCAGGGCGGCCAGCAGGGCAGGCAATTCGACCAGCTCGCCACCGGCGCGCGCCAGCTCCGCGCGGGGGCCTCCCTTGCCGGCGGGCGTGGCCACGCTTGGTTCGGCGGCCGGCGTGCCGATGCGCGCGGGAAGGTGCTCCGCGCGCAGCAAGGATTCGCCCGGATGAAGCACCAGAAGCTGACGGATCAGTTGCACCAGCTCGCGGACGTTGAAGGGCCAGTCGTGGACGCACAGCCGTTCCACCAGGTCGCACTCGACCGCGGGCGCCCGCCCCTTGGTCCATTCCCGCAGCATGTGTGAAAACAGTCGAGGGACGTCTTCTTTGCGTTGGCGCAACGGCGGCAGGCGCACGGTGATGCCGTCCAAACGCGCCAGCAGATCGGCGCGGAAACGGCCCTCGCGTACGGCGTCCATCAGCGGTTGCTGGCTGGCCACCACGATGCGAACGTCGACCGGCACCGGGCGGGTCTCGCCGAGCGGCTGCACCTCCCCTTCCTGCAGCACGCGCAGAAGCTTGGCCTGCAGCGGGAGCGGCAAATCCGACACCTCGTCGAGCAGCAGCGTCCCGCCCTGGGCACTGCGGAAGAATCCCGGACTGGCCCGGTCGGCGCCGGTGAAGGCGCCCCGACGGTAGCCGAACAGCTCGCCCTCGGCCAAGCCCTCGGGAAGGGCGGCGCAGTTGACCGCGACCAAGGGCCCGGATCGGCCGCTCCAGGCGTGCACGCCGCGGGTGACCATCTCCTTGCCCGTCCCGGTCTCGCCCTCGAGCACGATGGTGAGGCTGCTCGGCGCCACCTGCCGCAAGGGAGCGATGGCGGCCTGCAGAACGGCGCCACCCAGCAACCCCGGCGCGATCTCGGCGAGCTCGCCCGGCGATGCCACCACCACGCCCACCCAGCCCCCGACGCGAACCACGTCGGCGCAGCCCAGAGCGGCCGATGTCACGCCCTGGCCATTCACGCGAATGCCGTTGCGGCTGCCGAGATCCACGATGCGAAGCGCGGATTCGGCCGCGGTCCGCCGAACGGCCGCGTGCCGCCTGGAAACGTCATTCCCATCCAAGCGAATGGCGCACGCGGGATCCCTGCCGATCAGCCATTCGCCCTCGCCCTGCAAGGGCAACGACACGGCGGGAATGTCCGCGCGCGGGAACAGCCACAAAAGGGCAAGCGCCTCCTTGCCGTCGCCGCGCCGGGGAACGTTGGCTTCCGTGATGGTGGTGGTCCCCGCATCTTGGCCCATGGCGATCCCAGATCTCATAGCATAGCTGCGGGCGTGGCTGGTCCGCAGCAACGATGTGACGAACCGTGGTCAACCCTGTTGCGCGCTTGTGCGCAAGCGACGAATCGCCTCGGCCACGCCTTCCGGGGCGCGGAAGATCGCGGCGCCGGCCACCAG
>CAWGPW010000021.1:0-501228 GCA_963824555.1 uncultured delta proteobacterium
CTTAGCGAATCAAGTAGGACCCCGCTGGGCGTGCACTCCCGGCGATGACGTTGATCGCCAACTATCGGGGCCTTCGCCGTGACGATCCCGATGCGTTGAGGCTGGACCCGCGGCGTAGCCGCCGCGGGTCCAGCATCGGGCTAGTCGCGTGCGAACGCGCCTGCGAGCTCGGACTCGAGGTCGACCCACGGCTCACCGGCGACGTCGATGGTGGCTTGATGGATCGTTCCGCCGACGAATGCCCATGGTGAGGTGCCGGGGTAGTCGTCGGTGACGGGCTCGGCGCCTTCCTTGCCGACGTTCAGGCCTTCGCCGGCGAGCGAGAACTTCCCGGGCTGGGTCTTGATCTTGGCCTCGCCGACCTTCTCGTCGTCGAAGTAGAGGCTGAGAGTCCCTTCAGTCGGCATTGCGTCGCCTTCTTTCTCGAAGGACGCCGACAGGACGCACTCGCCTGTCGGGAGCGGGCTCGGTCGACTCGACGATCTGCTCGAATCGCCGACCCAGTTGTAGACGTACTTGAGCTTGCCGTCCTTCAGGTAGAGCGCGTGGCCGCCGAAGCGCGATCCCTGCGCGAAGAGCACGCCGCTCGGCCTCGGGCGTTTCGATCTCCACCTCGACCGCGATCGTGTACGAGCGGTTGCGGATGTTCGGGGCGACGGACTCGGGCACCTCGGCGCATCCCGGGTAGTAGAGGTAGCGGTTGCGCGGCTTCGAGAGCTGCGGCCGCTCGGTGCAGAGGATCTCGAGCGCGCCGCGGGACTCGAGGGGGAGTGCGCCGTACTGCCCGCCTCGCGCCCACCAGAGCGCGATCAGCTCCTGCAGCTTCTCCGGGTACTCTGCGGCGAGGTCGTGGCACTCGCTCGGGTCGGCTCTCGGTGTCGAAGAGCTCCCAGCGCTGGTTGGCGAAGTCGCCCCAGGCGTCGGGCGCCGGCGGTGACCGATGGCGGCCTTCCAGCCGTCATGCCAGATCGCGCGGGTGCCGAGCATCGAGTAGAACTGCGTCTGCTTGCCCGTTTCCGCGTCGGCGTCGTCGAAGGTCGCCGCGAAGCTGACTCGCCCTCGAGCGGGTGCTGGGTGTAGCCCTTGACGACGTCTCGGGCGGCTCGACTCCGAGCAGCTCGTAGATCGTGGGCACGATGTCGACCGCATGGGTGTACTGCGTGCGGATCGCCGGCGTCTGTGATCCCGGCCGGCCAGGAGACGATCATCGGGTCGGCGGTGCCGCCCTCGTAGTTCGAGTAGCGCTTCCACATCTTGAACGGCGTGTTGAAGGCCCACGCCCAGCCGGTCGGATAGTGGTTGTAGGTCTGCGGGCGTGCCCAGCTCGTCGACGATACTTGAGGTTCTCCTCGATCGTGTCCGGCAGGCCGTTGAAGAACTTGTTCTCGTTGACCGAGCCGTTGGGGCCGCCCTCGCCCGACGCGCCGTTGTCGGACACGAGGACGATCATCGTGTTGTCGAGCTGGCCGCTCTGCTCGAGGTAGTCGAGCAGCCGTCCGATCTCGTGGTCGGCGTGGCTGAGGAAGCCGGCGTAGACCTCGGCCATCCGCGAGAACAGGCGCTTGCTCGTCGTCATCGAGCGAGTCCCAGGGGCGCACCGTGTCGAGCGTCGGGCCAGTCCTTGCCCGTCCGGGCCTGTCTCGTCGGTGTAGGGGTTGATCGGGGAGAGCTCGGCGTGATCGGGGAGGATCCCATTTCTTCTGGTCGCTCGAAAACGAGCTCGCGGTAGGCCTCGTAGCCCATGTCGAACTTGCCCTTGTACCTGTCGGCCCACTCCTTCGGCGCGTGGTGCGGCGCGTGGCGCGGCGCCGGGGCAGTAGTAGAGGAAGAACGGCTTGTCCGGCGCGACGACCTTCGCGTCGCTGGATGAACGACAGCGCCTTGTCGGTGATGTCGGCCGTGAAGTGGTAGCCCTCCTCCGGGAGCTTCGGTTGCTCGACCGGAGTGGTTGTCGTAGATCCAGGTCCGGATACCACTGGTTCGTCTCGGCGCCGAGGAAGCCGTAGAAGCGCTCGAAACCGCGGCCGAGCGGCCAGTGCCTTCTTCGTCGAGGCGAGGTTCATCTCGTCCTCGGGGCAGAGGTGCCACTTCCCGACCATGTAGGTGTTCCAGCCGAGCTCGCCGAGGACCTCCGGCGATCATCGCGCACTCAACGGGATGTGGCCGCTGGCGTTCGGGAAACCCGGAGGCCGCTTCCGTGATACACGCCATCGAGTTCGTCGTGTGGTTACGCCCGGTCAGCAGGCAGGAACGCGTCGGCGAGCACAGCGCCGTCGTGTGGAAGTTCGTGTAGACGCAGCCCCCGGTCGGCGATCCGCTTGATGTTCGGCGTCTCGATCAGCCCACCGAACGGCTCCATCGCCGAGAACCCAACGTCGTCGAGGACGATGTAGAGGACGTTCGGCGCGCCCTCCGGCGGCATCGGCTGCGCGTAGGGCGTCCAGTCGGGAACCGAGTCCTTGATGTCGATGTTGATCGTGCCCTTGAACGGTGTGCTCATGAGACCTTCCCTTCTTTCCGACGTGGTTCCTGGTGGTTCACGGTTGGCGGTACACCACCCAGCCGAACCGGCCTCGGCTTCTCAATCAGGCGACTGATGACGCCGGCGAATTGCGACCCCAGATGCGTTCTCGATTGATCGCTATCAGAGATCTCCTGGAGGATGGCTTGGCCCCGAGGCCAAAGCTCCTATCGGCGGGACCGCGCGATGACCGGCGGCGTGGTGGATGACACGTACGTAAGAACCGACGGCGGCCGCTGGGCGCTAGGGAGTTGGCGACAAGTCGAGGGCTTCGGCCAGGAGCTCCAGATGATGGTGGCGATCCATGCCCGTGCCGGCGAGCAGATCGTCGTAGACGGTAGTTGCGTTACGTCGCCGTTTCAGCAGGTCCGATGCTTGAGCAGCCGAGCCGAGGAATCGAGCGTGGACCGACTCGAGCCGGGCTGCGAAATCGGCTGTCGTTAGTTCGCAGGTACGCGCCGTGACGAACAGCTCGTGAAGCTCTTCTCGCATCTGCTCGTCGTTGTTGTTCGCCATGGCTGCGTTCTTCTTACCGTCGGGTTCGGTAGACCAACCGGGAGATCGAT
The DNA here is from genome assembly GCA_963824555.1 of uncultured delta proteobacterium. GTDB lineage: Bacteria > Myxococcota_A > Polyangia > Fen-1088 > Fen-1088 > Fen-1118. The sequence continues at coordinate 3,088 of CAWGPW010000021.1, forward strand.
AAAGGCGACCGTAAGCGCTCGTCAAGCTTCTCCCGGCTTTGCCGGTCGTGTGCTGTCGGGTTCGAGTGCCGTGAGCTTGTAGATGCAGATCACGCAAATGGCAAACACGCCGAGCGACCACCACGGGTGTGTGCCGCCCGTGTTTGTGAGGGCGCCGATCGCGCCGATGAAGGCGGCGATGAGTCCGACGACGCGCCCGTAGGTGCCGCCGCCGAAGAGCGACAGGGAGGCGGTTATCTGGACGATGCCGAGGATGATCACGATCCATCCCCAGGTGTGCAGGCTCGAGAAGAGATAGTGCGTGTCGCCGACGTAGAAATGCGAATTGGCGACGGCTGCGATACCGAAAGCGAGGTTTAGGACGCCCGCGAGCATCAGCAGGGTTCCCACGAATGCCTCTGTGCCCCTTACGTTTTTCATTGCTGTCCTTTCCGGACCCGGCGTCGTCTGACGCAGTTGGTCACGGCTATGCCGGCGCTGCTCTGGGTTTGGGCTTGGTCTTGGCGCCGGGTTGGGTTGTTGGGATGCCTCCGGTGAAGAGGAGCGCGATGAGCGCGAAGAGCGCGAGGATCGAGACGGCGACGCGGAGCCCGTCGATCCGGCTTTTCTCGTTTGTCTTCACGATCGCGTCGGCAGTTCGCGGGGGGACGTGTGCGTCGGAGAGCGCGGTCTTGAGGTCGGCGTCGGAGATGAACGGGGCGCCGCCGGCGAGCTTCGTTTGTGCCTGGGAGGCGACACGATTGGGGACGGCCGGGTTGTTCTGGACACCGGTGAGGAACGAGGCGGTCAGCGCGGAGATGAGGACGGCACCCGCGAGCGCGGTCCCGATCGAGGCGCCGAGCTGTGTCCCGGTGTTCTGGATTCCGCCGACCTCGCCGCTCTGTTCGTCGGGCACCGCCGACACCGTTACGGCGCCGAGTTGCGAGGCGATCGAGCCGATCCCGGCGCCCGCGAGCAAGAGCGGCCAGGTGACGATCGACGCTCCGGCGCCGTAGTCGAGCAAGACGAGAAGCAGCACGAGGCCACCGAACATGGCGATGAAGCCGAGGCGAATGACCCGTCGCGGGTTCGCGTGCGGGAACACCTTGGGGACTCCGGCGGCGAAGAGCAGCAGCATCAGCGAGAGCGGCAGCAAGTGCATGCCGGTTGCGACAGCCGAGAGGCCGAGCGCGACGGACAGGAACAGCGGAACGACGAAGAAGATCCCGGCCTGCACGAGGAAGAGGAAGAAGAACGAGGTGACGCCGTCGCGCAGTTGGATGTTCCGCAGCATCTTCGGGTCGATCAGCGCAGCTTTGCCGCGCGCGATCCGCCGGTTCTCCCACATCACGAACAGCCCCATCACCACGCCGCCCCCGAGTACCAGCCAGATCACCGGTGAGAGCCCGAGCCACTCGGGAGCGCCCGGCTTGGCCCGCACGAACCCCCAGGCGCCCGACTTCAGGGTGCCGATCACGATCAGACCGAGGCCGGCGGCCGAAAGCGCTGTTCCGACCAGGTCGAGCTTGGCGCCCTTCTCGGGCGGTGTGTCGTTCATCCGCCGCGCCAGCGCGAGGATCACGATCACGATCAGCACCTCGCTGACGAACACCCATCGCCACGACGCATAGCTCGTGAAGAAACCGCCGATCACCGGCCCGACCGCGGCGGCCATTGCGCCGGCAGCCGCCACCAGCCCGTAAGCGCGCGGCCGGCCGGGTTTGGCGAAGTTCGAGGCGACGAGCGCGACGATCGCCGGAAAGATCAGCACCGCCCCGAAGCCCTCCAGGAACGACCAGCCGATGATCAGCACCGTCAGGCTGTGCGACAGCGCCGTTGTCAGCGATCCGCACGCGTAGATAACGCAGCCGATCGTGAACGCACGCTTGCGGCCGATGATCTCCCCGACCCTCCCGCCGGTGATCATCAACGACGCCATCACCAGCGTGTACAGCGTGATCGCCAGCTGGATCCCGGTCACATCGGTCCCGACGTCCCGCGCGACCGTCGCGATCGCCGTGTTCATCACCGTCATATCCAGCGCCATCACAAACTGCGCCGACGCCAACGTGACCAGAACCAGGCCCGAAGCCTTGGCGGCGGCGGAAGACGCGATTGGCGCAGCAGTCACGACGGCGATCCTGTGGCCGCGAGTGGAATGTCCGCGCTGCTCATCCCGCTGTGCACACTGACGCCGAAACGATGTTCGGTTCATGAGCCGCTCTTCAGGGATTTGCAGGCGCTGGAGCTCGCGAACGCGGTCTTCAGTTCGCCCTTCGCGCCTAACCCTTCGAGGCTCGTGACCGTCGTCTTGACCTGTGTTTCCATCGTTGCGAGCGTGGCTGTCACCGTTGGGACGGCCTTGAGTGCCCCGCCCAGTCCCGAGGCTCCTTTGACGGCGCTTTCGATCGTCGCGACGTTCTGCTGCAAGCTGGTCGCGAGCTGATCGAGCGAGGTCTTTGCCTGTTGCCCGGCCTGGGTGTCGGGCTTGCCGAGCCCTTTCAGGTCGGACGCGAGAGTCTCCGTCGCCGCTTTCGCGTCGTCGCCCGCCGTTTGCAGGCCGTTCTTGGTGGGGTTGCTCTTGAGGGAGCCGGCGGCCGACTTCAGCGCGGCCTGCCAGGTCGTGATCGACGTGCAGACGCCGGTCGCCCAGGTCTCGGTAGCGGAGGCGCTCGTCGTCGTCTGTTGTTGATGTCGAACTGCCTCCGCTCGAGCCACAGCCCGCGGCGATCAGCGCCAGCAAGGCCACGACGGCGATGAGGTTCGCTCTGGGGCTGGATTTCATTTGGTCTGCTCCCTTTGGCGGCGAGGGGCCGGATGTGTGCCGGCCCCCTTTCGCGGTCGATGAGGTGGTTCGGGGCACGGCGGACGTTCCGGCCCGGCCCCGTTGGTGGTCAGATCCCGCGCCGATCCCGCAGAGGCCACGGTCGTGCTCGGCCGAGCTCAACTCTTCCTCACCGGGCCTTTCCGACTGGTGGGTAGGAGGCCGGCACTTTCAGCCGACTCGACTGCCTCGGCTCGGTTTGTCGCCCCGAGTTTCTTGTAGATGTGTTGGACGTGGGTCTTCACTGTCGGACGACTCGATCCCCAGTTGATTGCCGATCGCGGCGAGCGTCTGATGCGTCGGGAGGAGAGTGAGAACGGCTGTCTCGGTCGGCGTCAGATGGACTGCCGATCGAGATGTTCTCTTGCCGAACCGCTCTTGGCTGACCCGCCATGCGCCGAACGCTATTCGTGCGGCGACTGATCTTTCATCGGCCAAAAAGGCTGATATTCTCGCCGGAAACCGGTTCGAGCTTGGGCGCCGCCGAGCGCCTCCGGTGAAAGGGGCCCAACGTGGCCGTGATCGATGAATCGCATTTGGAACGAGCCGGGGTGTAGGCCGGAGCGATGGCGAGTTCTTCTCCTCCTCTCGAGCGTCGACGTCTGCTGAACGCGTCGGCGGTACGGCTTCCGCCTGTACGCCCGGATGCGCTACCGCGTGCCCGCCTCGCTCCGTTGCGGGCGATGGCGCAGCGCGGCCGGGTCGTACTGGTTTCTGCTCCGGCGGGTTACGGGAAGACGACTCTTGTCGCGCAGTGGTGCGACCTGGATCCGAGGGTCAGCGGCTGGGTGCAGCTCGCAAACGGCGACAACGACCCTGTTGCGTTGGTTGCCCACGTTGCGGCGGCGCTCGAGCCCACCGGCGCGGTCCGCGACGAACTTCTAGACGAGTTGTCACGAAGGGCGCCGAGGATCGTCGAGGTCGCCCTTCCTCTCCTGGCTGCCGACCTCTCCGAGCGTGACCCCTTCGTTCTGGTGCTGGACGACGTTGACCTTGTCACGGCCGAGGAGCAGCCGCTCGATCATCCAGTTCCTCACCGAACAGGTGCCATCCGGCTCTCAGTTGGTGTTGGTCGGGCGTGGCGATCCGGGAGTGCGGCTCGGCCGCCTCCGTGCAGGTGGCGATCTGGTCGAGGTCGGGGCCGCGCTCCTTGCACTGGACGCCGAGGAGACGCGAGCCGTTGCCGCCCTCGGTGGTCTGGAGCTGTCCGAGCAGGCGGCCGAGGCTCTGCGTGAGCGGACGGAGGGGTGGGCTGCCGCGGTCGCGCTGGCAGCGCTGTCGTTGAGAGACCGCGACGATGCCGCGATCGAGGGCTGCCGAACTGACCGGCACTCAGCAGCAGATCGCCGACTATCTCCTGGAAGAGGTGATTGGCGCGCCAGCCGGGCAATCTCAAGATGTTCCTGCTTGGTACGTCGATCCTCGACAGGATGACCCCATCCCTGTGCGATGCGGTGCTTGGCACGCACGACGCCGCGGATTCGCTCGAGGCCCTCGCGCGCTCGAATGCGTTCGTCGTCCCGCTCGACGATCGCGGCGAGTGGTTCCGCTACCACCACCTGTTCAGTGATCTCCTCCGAGCGGAGCTCAAGCGTCGCCATCCGGAGTTGCTCTCCGTGTACCTGGAGCGGGCAGCAGCCTGGTGCGAGCTGCACGGAAGCCCCGAGGAGGCGTTTGCCTACGCGCACGAGAGCGGCGATCTCGCGCAGGCCGGCAGAATCGCGCTCGGGCACTGGGACGAGCTCACAGGTCGCGGGCGAATCGAGACGTTACGGCTCTGGCTCGACCGCTGTACGCAACGAGGAGATCGAATCGGACGCCCAGCTGTCGATCGCGGCAGCCTGGGTGTCGGTGCTGCTCGGCGATCCGGTCGGAGCGAGGCGGTTTGTCGCCGCGGCCGAGCGGAAACCGCTCGACGTGCCATCCGCCGACGGAGCGACCTCGCTCCGTTCCGCACTCGCGCTTGTCCGATCAGCCGTAGCTCCCGACGGAATCCACGATGATGCTGCGCGACGCCGAGTTCGCCTACACCGCGGAGAAGCACGAGAGCACCAGGTGGCTTCTCGGCGCCTGCCGCGCTCTGGGGACGGCAAACGCTCTCCTGGGCCGACCTCAAGAAGCGATCGATGTGTTCGGTGAGGCACTCGCTCTGTCAAGCCACCGGCCGGAGCTCGCGCACATACGGGTCTACTGTCTCAGCTATATGGCCTTCGCGGCCACGGAGTTGGGCGATCGGCGAAACACGCAGAGATGGGCGATCGAAGCGCTACAGCTGGTCGAGGAAGCGCGTCTCGACGAGATAGCCCAGAGCACCATCGCCTACGCGGCAGGAGCGCTCGCGCACCAGCAGCGCGGTGACCATACGGCGGCCGCGCGCCAGCTCGAGAACGTCCGGCGGCTCCGCCCATTGCTCCAGGGGGTTCCGTGGCTCGAAGCCGATTGCGCGCTGCGCTGCGCCGACATCAGCCTCAACCTCGGCGACCTCACCGGCGCCCTCGAGTTCGCGCGGGTCGCGAGCGACGCGCTCCAGGGCTACCCCGATGCCGGAACGCTTCCCGCCCGGCTGCAGCGGTTCGAAGAGCGAATCAGGCGAGGGAAGGACTACGAGCTCACACCGGCCGAGCTCCGGCTGATCGGGTTCCTGCCGACGCATCTCTCGCTGCAGGAGATCGCCGATCGTCTCTACCTCTCACGACCGACCGTCAAGACCCAGGTCGCCGCGATCTACCAGAAGCTCGGTGTCAAGAGCCGGTCCGAAGCCGTCGAGATCGTCGAGCAGTCCGGCCTCGGAGCGGCCGACGGCCGGATCACGATTCCGGATCCGGACTCCCGCTGACCCCGCACTCCAGTGTCCGCGCAGCGAACCCGCGTATAGCCATATCGGCCAATGTGGCCGATGACGGCCAGATCGTCTCCCTCGTAGGGTTGCGCCGTTCGACACAACGGATCAGCAGAAACCGTGTAACCGGCCGCCGAGCCGGTCGCGGTGAGAGAAGGAGTTCACAATGCCAGCAGCTCCCGGCGCGACTGTTGATCTCTACTTGGCGGGATACGACGATCCCGGAGCGGCAACGGTCGAGCTTGGACACGATGCCTCTTCGGCAGCCTAGTGGCTCGCTGAAACGCATTCCGCGAGCCGTGGCCGGTGGGCGCCTATGAGCAGCTACGAGCAGGTGGTCTCGGAAGTCGTCCGGGGCGTCGAGGCGGTCGGAGCGGGAATCATGGTTGTTGGCGGACTCGGTGCGTTTCTCGTGTTCGCATCCAGTGCCTTGCAGGCCGGGAAGGCGCAGGGGGCCTATGACGCCCTGCGTCGGAACCTGGGCCGCTGCATTCTGCTCGGCCTCGAGGTCCTGATCGTCGCCGACATCGTCCGGACGATCATTGTCGACCCGACACTCGAGAGTGTCGCCGTCCTTGGCGCCATCGTCGTGATCCGGATCCTTCTCAGTTTCTCGCTCGAGGTCGAGATCGACGGCCTGTGGCCCTGGCGCCGGTGGCAACTCGACCGCGTCGAGCGAACCGGGGCGCCGCGAGGCAACTCCTCAGAGGCCTAGCGTGAACACGTTGCCACTCCCAACGCTCTTAGGCTTTGTCCCGTGGGCCTCTTGCCAGCGCTTGGGCGACGGCTCCAAACGGCACGATGAGGAAGACCGCCGCAGCAAAATAGAGCACGATGGCGACGCGAGGGAAGAGCAGGCCGAGCGCGATCGCTCCCACGTAAACGCCGACGACGATCGGAACTTCTTCTGGGCTTCCTGCAAGTCCCGATCGGGCGAGCTGGATGGTCGTAGGCCTTCATGCCTGGCGTAGGCGGCCATCGCGGCGAACAACAGCCTGGTTGCCAGCATCGTCAGTCCGAACACCGTCACGGCCACTCGCTGCCAGGAGGTGCCTTTGTCAAGAGCCTCGCCGAGGAGACGGGTGGGAAACGGGAGGAACGCTATTGAGAGCAGGAAGAGCAGGTTCAGTCGGAGGAAGATGCGGTCGACGTGGTCGAGGTCGTCGGTGAGACTGGTGTGCGCGATCCAGGCGGCGCCGATCGTCAGGAAGCTGACGAGGTACACGAAATAGGACGGCCAACCCCGCAGGAACTGCTCCAGCGCCGAACCGGGCGGCCGGAGCGCAAGGTCGAGCACGAGCAGCGTGATGGCGATGGCCAGCACGCCGTCACTGAACGCCTCCATCCTGTTCTTGCTCAAAGCGGCGTTTGTCGTCACGATCTGCTCCTTGTCAGCCACGGCTTCCCTCCGGGTCGGGGCGACCGTACCAGGCCCCGGGCTCTGGTCGCCGTTGAGTACCGAGAGCCAGCGACGAGGATCACGCTGCGCCGAACGACGCTGTCGAGACGGCCGGGTGAAGCGCGGCGGAGGGCGGGAGGTCGCCGGTGTGACGAGTGAATCATCTAACCGCTGCGGTGCTCTTTGACTGAACCCCCGGCAGTCCCTGTGACCGGCGAGGCCGCGGCCGGCGGCGGCGACCGTCTGGCGGCGGTGCGGGACTGGTTGCACGGTCACGCGGACAGGCCCCTTGCGCGGCTCGCGCTCCTCTGGTTACGCCGCTACCTCGAGGCGAGCCGTAACTCGGGTGCGGCAGCCAGCATCTACTTCACGCTCTCGGCCCTGCCGACGGCGCTCGTCGTGATCGCGTTCTTCAACCTCGCGGCCAAGAACGAGAACGCGTTCTCCAACCGCCTGATCGCGCACATGAAGCTCGACGCGACGACGGCGAACCTGGTTCGCGAGCTCTTCGGAAGCACCTCCAACAACGTCCTTGCCGCCACGGTCACGATCGTGTTCGGCTTCCTCCTCTGGGGGCTCGGGATCGGCCAGGTCTACCGGGACCTCTACGCACGCGCCTGGCGCATCCAGGTCGGATCGATCACCGACCAGGTGCGGTTCGCTATCTGGTTCTTCGCCGCGAGCGGCCTCGTCGCGCTGATGACCGTCTCGGCCGCAAACCTCCGCAGCGACGGCTGGCTCGTCCTGGTCCCGGCCTGGATCGCAGCCTCGATCATCTTCTGGCTCTGGACACCGCGCTTCCTGCTCCACCGCAAGGTCACGCTCCGCGCCCTCTTCCCGGGTGCGCTCCTCGCCTCGCTCGTCCTCGGCGCCACGGTCGCCACCGCGCCGCTCTGGACCGGGCCCACCGTGAACCAGAATGCGCATGCGTTCGGCTCCTTCGGCGTCGTCATCGCTCTCCTCGCCTACATCTTCACCGTCATCACGATCTCGATGGCCTGCGCCGTCTTCTCGCCCGTCTGGGCGGAATGGCGAGAGACAGAGAAAGCCCGGAAGAAGCAGCCGCCCACGCCGAGCACGCCTGTCGTACAGCCGACCGTCCCCGGAGACGGCAAGACGACGCGCGGGCCAGATCATCAAGACGGCTGACGAGGCAAGATCGCCGCCGGCCAAGTGGGTCGCAGTCCGTGGCCGACTTGGCTCTGGTCTGTGCTTCCAGCAGTCGCTTGACCCAGGGCATGGCGGCGATCTTTCGAGGGTGGGTGACAGCTTCGAGGGCCAGGGAGGTGCGGGTCGATGGAACGCCGCCAAACCATCTCGCCGTGTCGACCGTCCTAAGGGGGAAGCCGGTCGAGGTCGATAAGGAAGGATGATGAACGGCACATCCGACACTTTCAGGTTCTCCGAGGTCTGTCGTCAGCGGCTCGAGGATCGGGCGGCGTGATCTACCTGTTCACGATCTGTGAGTACGGCGGCGGAGAGATCGCCTGGTGCACGCTGACCTGCGAGGAAAGCTTCGCCGACGGCTTCGAGCGCGGCGTGAGGATGCATATCAACGAGGAAGTGCACTACATCGTGCGGGAGGAGATCGGCGAAGAAGACCTCGCCGGCCACACCGCCAGCCATCGGGCCCTGGACACAAGCGGCCTGACGCACTACCGGGACGTTCCAGGCGAACGTGCGTCCCTGGTCTCCGGTGATGCAAGATCCGCGAACTCCCTGATGGAGCGCGTGCGTCGCTCGGTCAGTGTGGCTCCGACAAGCAGCGTCTTGATGTCACGGAACTGGCCGAACTCGGGCTTCACGCACGGCCGATGCGTCGCGTCGAGAGCACCGAGAGAAACGGGATCAAGCCTTGGCCGCGATGAAGAACCTCCTCCACTGGCTCCGAACGGATCACCCGCTCGTGTTCATCTGCTGCGTCGTCCTCCCTGGCTCTCTCCTGGTGCTCGGGCTGCTGGCCCTGTTTGGCGTGCTTTAGCTGCCATTCGAGTCGACCCGGCCAGCCGGGATGCCGGCATCTGGCGTCGCACCAAGCGCAGGCGCGGCCCGACGTTGATCTCGAGTCGAGCGCTCCGATCAAGCGCGCGGCCGCAGGGGTGAGGGTGAGAGATATCGGCCATTGTGGCCGATGACGTGGCGGTCAGCTCGTCGTAGCGTTGGGGCCGTCGACCAATCGGGTCGAGACAAACTGAGTGAGAGAAGGGGACACCATGGCATCTGAAAACGACACTCCTGTTGACCTGTACATCGCGGCCTACACCGACCCGGACGCTGCGCAGGGCGACTGGGACGCAATCAAGGAAATGGCAAAGCAGAAGACGATCACGGTTGACGGGCTCGTGCTTATCAGCCGTGGCATGGACGGCAAGATCGACGTCAAGGACAACTTCCACACCGTCGGCCACGGGGCTGCCTGGGGCGCGGGAGCCGGCCTGCTCATTGGCCTGATCTTCCCGCCTGCGCTGCTCGCCTCGGGGCTCGTCGGCGCCGCCGCGGGCGCCGGGATCGGCGGACTTGTCTCGCATTCCGAGAAGAGCGAGATCAAGGACGAGGTCCAGGTTTTGGCGTTGGCGCCGGAAATCATCGTCACGCGCGAGGGCTCCGCAGAGCGCGTGTGCAAGTATCCCGGCATGGTCCATGCGCCCCCGTGCCACGGCCAAGGCCGCATCGTCGAGCTGCCGGGCGAGCTTCTGGACGAACCCGGTCTCGCCATGCTGGAGGCGGCCGAGACGCTGTACAATCTTGTCTACAGCGCGCCGTAGAGTAACGTTGGCGTAGCCGGGCTTCGCCCGGCGGAGCCAGAGCGCGGGAGGGTTTGGCGAGGCCGCGCGCAGCGCGGGGGTGGCAGGGCGGGTGGCAGGTGCCGAGGGCGAAGCGAACCCTCCCAGGGTTCCCATGTCAACGTTGGCGTAGCCGGACTTCGCCCACCGACTTCGTCGGTGCTTCGGGACCACCACCTCCCCGCCCTCCCCCTCGCGTCCTTCGGACGCGCCCCTCGCGGCTCCGCCAGAGCGCGCGAGGCCGCGCGCAGCGCGCGGGGTGGTGGGCGGCGGGCAGGAGCCGAGGGTTTGGCGAGGCCGCGCGCAGCGCGGGGGTGGCAGGGCGGGTGGTGGGTGCCGAGGGCGAAGCGAACCCTCCCAGTACCGCCGCCGGGCCGATGGCCCGGATCCTTCAGGCGTGAAACGGTCCGCCCCTTGTATCTTACGGGGGACTGGCTCGCTCTCGCTCGCAGTCCCCCGGTCCCCCTCGCTTCGCCCAGCAAAGCTGGGCTACGCTCGCCCCCAAAGGCGAAGGAGCACGACGAGATTCAACGGCACGACAGACCGATGCCCCTTGTATCTTACGGGGGACTGGCTCGCTCTCGCTCGCAGTCCCCCGGTCCCCCCTCGCTTCGCCCAGCAAAGCTGGGCTACGCTCGCCCCCAAAGGCGAAGGAGCACGACGAGATTCAACGGCACGACAGACCGATGCCCCTCAGGTCAGAAAGACCGTGGGTGAGCGAGGGTCGTCGTGTCGACTTTCACAAGCAGCCCGAACAGATGAGAGGGCCTCGAGCCCGCATACTCCTCAAGGCTGGGCATACCAAGAGCAGAAGTCCTTCGCGAAAGGAGCCCGTGACACCAACAGCTGACACATTCGTAGGTATCGACGTCTCCAAGGCCACGCTCGACGTCCATGTCTTGCCGGCCCAAAGAGCCTGGTCCACCCCCAATCAAGACAACACGGTGCGCGCCCTTTGCAAAGAGTTGGCCGCCCTGAACGTCACCCTCATCGTTCTTGAGGCCACCGGTGGACTCGAACGACGCGTGCTTGCGGCGCTCCTCGCTGCCAACCTGCCCGCTGTCGTCGTCAACCCCAGACGAGTTCGCGACTTCGCCAAGGCCAACGGCTGTCTCGCGAAGACCGATGCCCTGGACGCCGCCATGATCGCTCTTTTCGCCGAACGAATACGGCCACCTGTCCGCCCGCCTGTCGACGCAGAGACCCAGGAGCTTGCCGCCCTTCTCGCCAGGCGCAGGCAGGTGGTCGACATGATCACTGCCGAGAAAAACCGTCTCAGCGCTGACCCGCCCTCCAAGCGCGTGCAGAGGGCCATCCGCAGGACCATCTCCTACCTCGAAAAGCAGCTCGACGAGGTGGACAACGACATCGACACGGCCATCGGCAATTCCTCGGTCTGGAAAGCCAAGGACGACATCATCCAAAGCGTTCCAGGAGCTGGCCCCGTCCTCTCTCGCACCATCCTGTCCCATGCCCCTGAGACTGGAACCCTCAACCGCAAGCAGATCGCAGCCCTCATCGGTGTTGCTCCACTCAACCGGGACAGCGGCACCCTGCGCGGCCGCCGCATCATCTGGGGCGGCCGCACCGAAGTCCGCAACGTCCTCTACATGGCCACCCTAGCTGCCATACGCTTCAACCCAGTCATCGCCAGATTCCACGCTCGGCTAGTCGCCGCAGGAAAGCTCAAGAAGGTCGCCATCGTCGCTTGTATGCACAAGCTGCTCACCATCCTCAACGCCATGTTGCGCTCTAACTCGCGCTGGCAAACCACGGAGATTTGACCTTGACTAGGAACACAGATGCTCACCCGCCTCGCTGCGCTCGGCGACCTCTCCGCCCGTTGGGCGCTTCAGGACCTGCACGCCCTGCCCCCGCGGCTTCGCCGCGCCCTCGCCCGCTTCGCGGGGCGAGGTGGTTCAGGTCAGGGTTCCCATGTCAACGCTTTACTGCAACGAAGTCGTGCACCAGGTGCGGTCGTCGCAGAAAGGCACCGTGTCGCTGCCCTGGCAAGTCGAGGTGCCGGCGACGGTCCCCACGTAGTACAGCAGCTGGCCATCGCGCATGTCATCGACGGTGCCGAAGGTACCGTCGGCGCTGTTCAAGCCGAGATCGAATCGGACCTGGGTTCCGGAATTGGGGGCACCGCCCGGCCACGGCAGCTGGACCTCGATGGCGTAGCCGGTGCTGGTGACGGACTGCTTGTACTGGCCGGCGGGAAGCGCCGTTGGCGTTCCCGAGCTGGCGCCGCCACTGTTGCTGGTCTTCACCGACACGGCCGGGCCATTGGCCGGAATGATGACGTGAAGCGTGTTGTTGTCGGTGCCGGTCAGCCCTGTCACGTTGTTGCTGGACGCGATCATGATCTCGAGGGAGTCGCCCTGGTAGGTCTTGCTGATGGCCTGCGACGGGTCCGCCATGTTCACGGTTTGAACGCTGGTATCCGCGACATCGAAGAACGCGCTGAAGCCGGCCGAGGACCATGCCACGCGCCCCGTGACGGTCTCGAACTGGGTGAGCGGAACATTGTTGTAGTTGTTCACCTTGGCGGCGTTGCTCGCGCCGAACTGGAAGGACGGCACCTGGCAGAGGTCGTCGTCCTTGCCATCCAGCGTTTGCGTCCCGACCAGCTTGGAGATGGTGGTACACGGATTCAGGGTCGCCGTGGTGCAGGCCCCCGACAGTCCGCCATCGTCGGGCGGCAGCACGCCGCCATCGGTCGCTGTCGACCCGCCACAACTCGCCACGCTGCCGTAGGCCGTGCACGGCTTGTCGGACGGACAATTCGAGACCGGCCCCCAGCCGTTGCCATTGGCCGTGCACGGCACGAGGGTGGTGCCGAGGCACATGGCCTGGGTCGCGTCACACAGGTCGGCCTTGCAGGTTCCGTCCTCGCAGAAAAAGGAGGCCGGACAATCCGAATCGGCCTTGCACATGACGCAGGCTGAGTCGGCCGTGTCGCAGAGCATGCCTTGCGGCTTGCAAGCCTCGTCGGAGTCGCACGTGGTTCGACAGATGTTGTGGACACAGTGCTGGGTGCCGGTATCGCAGTCGCTGTCGGCCGCGCAGCCCGCGCACTTGCCGGTGGAGGTGTCGCACACCTCGCCCGTGCCGCAATCGCTGGATTGCTGGCAGCCCACGATGCATTGATTGGAGATGCATGTCTGCCCGGTGGAACAGTCATTGTTCATCGCGCACTGGACGCAGATACCGCGGCCCGGATCGCAGACTTGATCCCCGCTGCAATCGCGGCTGTTGTTACACGCCACCACGGAGACGCAGGCATTGCCGAGGCAGTGCCCGCCCGACGGACAATCCGCGCTCTTCACACATCGCTCGCACAACTTCGTGGTCGGCTCGCAGAACAGGCTATTCGAGGAGCAATCGGCGTCCGTGGTGCAGGCGATGGTCGGGAGGGTGGTGCTGCCACCCGTTCCACCGACCGATGTACCGCCCTCGCCGCCGCCGCCACTGCCCGATGAACCTCCGCCGGTGCCACCGCCAGCCCCACCCAGACCGGTTGTGCCACCGTCCCCCCCGCCGCCGTTCGTGTTCCCTGGCCGCGTGCCAGCACATGCGAGGCCGCCGATGGCCACGACACATCCGAATGTCAAGACCAGGGTCGAGCTGCGGGAATGAAACCACGAATGATTCATCATTTGCTCCGAGAGTCGGGTGAAAAAGCAAGGCATGCTACATCTCGGTTTGTTGACCTGTCGATGGCTATTTACGCAGTTCAGCGACGGGCACTGTGGTTGGTCCTCCGTGATCGCACACGGCCGTGCCCTGGCCTGCTAGAGTTGCCACGCGTGGAAGAACAGTCGCCCAAGGCCGGCCGGATGAAACCGCGGGCGCGAGCTCCGCGCGGGTCCATCGTTTCCCCGGCGCGTCTGCGCCCGTCGTTGTTCGCCCGGCGCAAACACTGGGCCAAACGATTGGGGCCGTCGATGGTGTTGCCCATGTCCCGCCCAGAAATGGATGCGCTCGGCTGGGATGCCTGCGACGTCATCCTGGTAAGCGGCGACGCCTACATCGATCACCCTAGCTTCGGCGCCGCCTTGGTCGGACGGGTGCTCGAGGAACAGGGCTTTCGGGTCGGCATCATCGCCCAGCCGGATTGGCGCTCGGCCGAGGCCTTCGCCGCCCTCGGCAAGCCCACCGTCATGTTTGGCATTACCGCGGGCAACATGGACTCGATGGTCAACCACTACACCTCCGAACGCCGCATCCGCAGCGACGATGCCTACTCTCCGGGCGGCAAGGCGGGCAGGCGCCCCGACCGCGCGGCCGTCGTCTACGCCCAGCGCTGCCGCGAAGTCTTCCCCGACGTGCCCATCATCCTCGGCGGCATCGAAGCGAGCTTGCGTCGGGTTGCCCATTTCGACTATTGGTCGGAGAAGGTCCGGCGGTCAATCCTTCTCGATGCCAAGGCCGATCTCTTGGTGTTCGGCAATGGCGAGCGGCAAGTGGTCGAGATCGCCCATCGCTTGGCCGGCCGCGAGACGGTGCGCAACCTCGTGGATATTCGGGGCACTGCCTTCGCGCAGCCAGCGGGCAACCTTCCCGAGGGATTCTCGGAGTTGGACGCGCGCGCACCCGACCAATCGTTGCAAGCAGCCGGGCTGTCCACCGCGACCACGGTGGTGCGCATTCCAAGCTTCGAGGCCGTGTCGCGCTCGGCCCGCCTCTATGCCCACGCCTCGCGCGTGCTGCACCTCGAGTCCAATCCTGGCAACGCGCGCGCCCTGGTTCAACGGCACGCCGATCGCGACGTGTGGCTGAACCCGCCCGCCTTGCCCCTGCCCACCGCCGATTTGGACGCGGTCTATGACCTGCCCTACTCCCGCAAACCCCACCCCAGCTACGGCAGCCAGCCGATTCCCGCCTATGAGATGATCAAGGCTCGGTGGCCATCATGCGCGGGTGTTTCGGTGGTTGCACCTTCTGCTCGCTCACCGAGCACGAAGGCCGCATTATCCAGAACCGCTCGGAGTCCTCCATCGTGCGCGAGATCGAGGCCGTGCGCGACAAAACCCCGGGATTCACCGGCGTCATTTCCGATCTGGGGGGACCGACCGCCAATATGTACCGTCTGGCCTGCCGCGACCCCGCCTTCGAGGCCGCCTGCCGTCGACTTTCCTGCGTCTATCCCGGCATCTGCCCCAACCTCGACACCGACCACAGCGCACTCATTCGGCTCTATCGACGGGCGCGCCAAATCAAGGGCGTGAAGAAGATCACCATCGGCTCCGGGATCCGCTACGACCTCGCGGTCCGATCCCCGGAATACGTCGAAGAGCTGGTCAAACATCATGTGGGCGGCTATCTCAAGATCGCGCCCGAGCACACGCAGCCCGGCCCGCTGGCCAAGATGCAGAAGCCGGGCGTCGCCAGCTTCGAGAAATTCCGCTCCATGTTCGACCACTTCTCGCGCGAGGCTGGCAAGGAGCAATACCTTATCCCCTACTTCATGGCCGCCCATCCCGGTACCAGCGATGAAGACATGTTGAACCTGGCCCTGTGGTGCAAGCGCAACGGGTTTCGTCCCGACCAGGTCCAGGCCTTCCTGCCCACGCCCATGGCCTTGGCAACCGCCATGTACCATACCGGACACAATCCCCTGCAGCGCGCGGATCCGACCACCCAGGGCGACATGTCGGTGATCAGGGGAGAAACTCGGCGAAGGCTGCACAAGGCATTCTTGCGCTACCACGATCCAGACAACTGGCCGCTGCTACGTCAGTCACTCGCGCGCATGGGGCGCAGGGATCTGATTGGTCACGGCAAGGATTGCCTCGTGCCGCCGGAGCGCCCGGGGCATAAGAACCGATTGACCAATCGGGAGCGATCTAGATCTCGCCGGTCTGGATGATCCGGCGCAATCCCGAAACCGGCAGGCGCGGCCCGCGCTTCTCCTCCTCGAAAATGATGAGAGCGAGGGTGGCGGCTGTCAGGTCGCTGTTGGTGTCCTTGGCGATGACTCGAATTTCCTCGCCATTGCGGACCAGCGCGGCGACTTGAGTGAGAGTCACGTAGTGGCTCTCCTGCGTGTCGTACAGCTTGCGGTTGGAGTAGCGTCTGATGATTCGCATAGTGACGAAGTATGCCATGAATTAGGCCCAGGGCGGCAAGAAAAACCGACTAGCCCAATCGATCTAGACAGAAGGAGCACTGCATAGTGGCAATTGCCGATGGTGACTGAGAAAGACAGGCCCGCACGATGCCTAGCCCAAAGGCGCCGGACTATGATGGGTTTGCGATGATCGTTCGAGGCGTTCGACGCATTCGGTGGAGGGGTTCGGCCTGCCCCGGCTGGCCGGTATGGAGCCTCGGACTGATCGGACTATCCTGGTCCGCGACGCACGCCAATCCGGCGCAGGCTACCAAAGCCCGACCGCTCCGCGAGCCGCCAGCCGGTGCCGTCGCCCTGTTCTCGGCGCCAGAGCAGAAGACCAAGTTGCGGCTGCCCTTCAACGGTGTATGGGGGGTGCTACAGGGCATGGACAGCGGCGGCACGCACAGCGGCTATGCCGCCTACGCCCTCGACTTCGTTCCCGCCGAGCCCATCGTGAGCGAGAGCGTGTTCCGCAAGCGCAAGCGCTTGGCCGATCATCCCTGCTACGGCAAGCCGATCTTGGCTCCGGCCGACGGCCGCGTGGTGTGGGCCAGAGACGGCGAACGCGAGCTGCCGCCGTTTCACGAGTCGCGCAAGCACGAGCCAGGCAACTTCGTCATCCTCGAGCACACGCCCGACGAGCTCAGCGAGTTTCGCCACCTTCAGCGCGGCTCGGTCACGGTGAAAGTCGGCGACACGGTTCATGCCGGCCAAGTCATCGGCCGCTGCGGAAACTCCGGCAACGCGGTGACGCCGCACTTGCACTTTGGTTTTCTCGGCTCGTACGACCCCATCGCAACCCGCCCCATGCGCTTCTCGAACTACCAGGTGATGGTCGCGCAAGGGGTGTGGAAAGACGGGGACGGCCAGCCCAAGAAGGGACAAATTCTTCGCCCCATCCCCGCCGAGCCCAAGCCATAGGCCCCCTGGCCTACGTTTCCCGTCTTCTGCGCGTCTAGCAGAGGCGCAGCGACGTGACCGCGACACCATTGTGGGTGCGCACGACCACGTCGCGCTGATCTTCGTCCGAGCTCGGCGTCCTGTGCTAGATCCGAAGGGTGCCGAACATTCGCAAGCGTCCGAGCTCTGCTTGGCTAGCAGTCGAGGGCTTCGGGTCACTCATCGCCGCGCTCCTGCTGCCCACTGCCGCGCACGCGGGGGACTTCGCCACCGCGGCCAGCAGGGGAACACTGAACGCCTTCGCTTTCGCCTTGACCGCGGGGTTCCTGACCTCGCTCACGCCTTGCGTGTATCCGATGATTCCCATCACCATCAGCGTCTTCGGCGCGCGCGGGTCCTCATCGCGCGGACGAGCCTTTCTGCTTGCCACCGCCTACATCGCCGGCATCGCCGTCATGTTTGGAACGCTGGGTACGACCTTCGCCTTGCTCGGCAGGGCCTTCGGTACATTCTTGGCCAACCCCTTCGTCGTCGTTCCGCTCGCGCTGTTCTTCTTCGCCATGGCGGCCTCCATGTTCGGCGCTTTCGATCTGGCCCTGCCGGCATCCTTGCACGAGCGCCTGTCGCGCGTCGGCGGCCGAGGCTTGGTGGGCGCCTTCTTGATGGGCCTCGTGGGCGGGCTCATTGCCGCGCCTTGCACGGGACCGCCACTGGCCGGGATCTTGGCCTACGTCGCGACCACGCGCGATGCCGGCCACGGCTTTCTTCTGCTCGCCACCTACGCCGCCGGGATCGGCGTCCCCTTCTGGGCCATCGCCGGCTTCTCGATGCAGTTGCCGAAATCCGGTCCGTGGATGAACGCGGTCAAGAGCGTGTTCGGCATCGCGCTGGTCGTGGCCGGCCTCTACTACTTGCGGCCCATCGTACCCGCGCTCGGCCGCCTCACCGGACGCGGCAACGCCTTCCTGATTGGCACTGTCGTCGTGGTGGCCGCCGGTCTCGTCCTCGGCGCCGTCCACCTTTCATTTTCGGCTGGCGCCCGACAGGCCTTGCGCAAAGCGTTCGGCATCGCGCTGGTCGTGGGTGGGCTCTTCGGCTTCGTCAATTACTTGCTGACGCCAGCGATTCACATCGCGTGGCTGCACTCCGAGCCCGCCGCCGTCGCTGCGGCGCGCTCCCAGGGGAAACCCATGCTGGTCGATTTCATGGCCGACTGGTGCCTGCCCTGCCAGGAAATGGACGTGAAGGTCTTCGGCCGTCCCGACGTCGCCCCCACCCTGGCTGACTTCGTTCTGCTCCGTATCGATCTCAGCCGCGAGAGTGAAGACGTTTCGCTTGCTCCCATCAAGGCCAAGTACCACGTCGATACCCTGCCCGCGGTGCGCATGGCCACCCCCGACGGCCGCGTTCTCGCCGAAATCAACCACTTGGTCGGGTGGCAGGAGTTCCTGGAAACCGCGAAGACCGCTCACGAGCGCTAGGTACACAGAGATAACCACAGACGTTCGGATCCGAGGTAAATCCCAAGCTTCGCCCCTCGACGAGCCGCCGCTCGCATGCTCAAATGTCCGTCTTTCGCATGCGCAAACCACCCACCGACATTGCCCAACGCAAGGCCGATCACATCCAGATCGCCCGTTCTGGCGCGGGCGCCTACCTGCGCTCGACCTTGCTCGAGCATGTGCACCTCGTTCACTGCGCCCTGCCCGAGCTGGCCTTCGCCGATATCGACCTCGGCACCACGCTCCTCGGCCGCAAGCTTGCCGCGCCCATCCTCATCACGGGCATGACTGGCGGCACCCGCGAGGGTCGTGCCATCAACCGTGACCTGGCCAGGGCGGCCCAGTCGCTCGGCCTCGCCTTCGGGCTCGGCAGCCAGCGCCCCATGCTGGACAAGCCCGAGCTCGCGGCGACCTATGAGGTGCGCGACGTCGCCCCGGACGTTCTCCTTCTCTCCAATTTCGGCGTCGTACAACTGGCTGGCATGAAGACCAGCTCCGTCGTCGCGGCCGTCGAGCGCGTGGGCGCGGACGCCCTGGCCATCCATCTGAATGTCGGGCAGGAGCTGGCGCAGCCGGGAGGGGACACCGACTTTCGTGCCGGCCTTGCCACCATTCGGCGACTGGCCAAGGAGCTGGGCAAGCCCATCGTCGTCAAGGAGACCGGTTGTGGAATTTCGCCCGCGGTCGCGCGCAGGCTGGACAAGGCTGGCGTCGCCGTCATCGATGTGTCGGGCGCGGGCGGGACCTCGTGGATCGCCATCGAGGCCCTACGTGCCAAAGGTCAGCAAGCGGCGCGAGGCGCGCTCTTTCACGAGTGGGGCCTTCCCACGGCGGCCTGCGTGGGCTGGCTCGCCAAGTCCAACCTGCGCCCCGAAATTGTCGCCTCGGGTGGCATTCGCAGCGGGCTCGACGTGGCGCGCGCCATGGCGCTCGGTGCCCGCGTGGTGGGACTGGCCCAACCGGTCCTGGCGGCTGCCGGCAAGGGCGGCGCGGCGGGCGCGACCCGCTTTCTGGCCTCGGTCATCGATGGACTGCGCACGGCGTGCATGTTGGCCGGAGTGGCGCGCGCGGCGGATCTGGCCAAGGCGCCGAAAGTCGTCACGGGCGAGCTTCGCGACTGGCTCGCGCAATGCCCATCATGAGCGAACGCGCCGACCGCTCGACCGGATTCGGGCACGGCAAGGTCATCCTCCTCGGCGAGCACGCCGTCGTGTTCGGCCAGCCCGCGGTGGCCGCCGGGATTCGCGCCGGGGTTCGCGCCCACGTCGATCCGGGCAGCGGGGCCATCTCGGCCCCGGCTTGGGCACTGGAAGCGCAGGTTGGCGACGACTCGCTACCCGGCCAGGCCGTGCACCGACTGCTCGAGCGCCTGAATGCCGACGGCACTGGCCTTGATTTCTGGTTGGAATCGGAAGTCCCGGCGAGGGCCGGCCTGGGTAGCTCGGCCGCCATGGCCGTCGCCGTCGCGCGCGCCGTCGCCGCTCGTACGGGCGCAGGCGACAGCGACATGCTTGCCGCCGTCTGCGCCGCTGAATCGGTGTTTCACCGAACCCCCTCGGGCATCGATGCCGCCGCCGCCAGCCGCGGCCGGCTCGGCCAATTCGACAAGCAGAATGGTTGGAGAGATCTTCCTCTCAAGGCACCCTTCGAGCTGTGCATCGGAATTTCGGGCCAGTCGCACGACACGGGCGCCCTGGTCGCGGGCGTGGCGTCTCTCTGTGCCGGCACACCGGTGGCGCGACGTTTGGTCGAGGCCATGGGGGATCTCGCGCGCGCGGGCATGGACGCCCTGGCCATGGGCGACATCGCCGCTCTGGCCCGCCTGTTCAACATGGCGCACGGGCTGCTTTCCGGCGTGGGCGTCTCCACCCCCGCGCTCGACGACCTGGTCCACACCGCACGTGCGGCCGGCGCTCTCGGTGCCAAGCTGACCGGCGCTGGCGGTGGCGGCGCGGTCATCGCCCTCGCGGCCGAGCACGGCGACGAGGTCTTGCGCCGCTGGCGCGGCAAGGGTTACTACGGGTTCATCACCACCATCGGCCATGCCTGACATCCTTTTGCCAAAATCAGTGACCGCGCGTGCGGGCACCAACATCGCCCTGGTCAAGTACTGGGGCAAGCGCGATGCCGCGCTCAACTTGCCGGCAGCCGGCAGCCTGTCGCTTACCCTCGCCAATCTGGGCAGCGAAACCACCGTTCGCTTCGCAGCCGACGCCGGCGATGGCGACGGACGCGACCGCGTGCTGTTTGCCGGCGTTGCAGCGGAGCCGACGTTCGCCGCACGCGTTCGGCGCTTCCTCGATCTGGTTCGAGCCCGTGCGGGCATTCGCCTTCCCGCCGAGGTAGCGACCGCGAACAGTGTGCCGACCGCGGCAGGCCTGGCTTCGTCGGCGGCCGGCTTCGCAGCCCTGGCCCTGGCGGCATCGCGCGCCGCCGGCTTGAGACTGCCGCTTGCCGAGCTCTCGGCGCTCGCCCGTAGGGGCTCCGGCTCCGCGGCGCGATCGATCTTCGGTGGCTTCGTCGAGATGTCGGCCGGGACGCGAGCCGACGGCTCCGACGCCGTCGCGCACGGACTACTCGACGAAGCGGCATGGGACGTTCGGCTTTGTGTGGCCATCACGGCCGAAGGCGAGAAGGCCATCGGCTCGACGGCTGCCATGGAACGAACCGCGCTGACATCGCCCTACTACCAGGGTTGGCTGAATTCCGTGCCCGTCGATCTGACCGAGGCGCGCACCGCCATTGAAGCTCGCGATCTTGCCGCGCTCGGCGCGGTGGCCGAGCGGAGCGCCCTGCGCATGCACGCCTGCGCCCTCGCCGCGGATCCGCACATCCTGTACTGGAACCCGGCCACCCTGGCCGCCATGGCGACGGTGAAGGGACTGCGCGCCGGCGGCATTTCGGCCTATTTCACCATCGACGCGGGACCACACGTCAAAGTGTTGTGCCGATCCGTCGACGCGTCCCGCGTTCAGGACGCGCTGGCCGCCACCCCCGGAGTCATGAGAGTCTTGCTCCTTGCCCCTGGCCAAGGGGCGCATATCCTCAGCGAGAACTGAATGGGCGGCGAACGCAGCACCCTCGTGGGCACCCCGGTGGTTATTGCGCCAGGAAAGATCTTCCTGGTCGGCGAATATGCCATTCTCGAGAAAGGCCCGGCGGTGCTGGCCGCGGTCACCCGGCACGCCGTCGCCCAGTACGTGCCCGGCATGGATCCCGTGTCGAACGTGGTTCGTCAGGCGGTCCAGCAGGCCAGAAAGGAAATTGGAGAAGCCTCCTCGGCTTTGCCTCCCGGCTCCGTGCTGGTGAACACCGATGATTTCCAACAGGGCGACAAGAAGATAGGGCTCGGCTCCAGCTCGGCGACGGCCGTGGCCGCCGTGGGCGCGCTGTTCGAATCGGCGGGTATTCCCGTCGACAAGAACCGCGATCGCGTCTACGCCATCGCGCTGGGTGCCCACCGGACCGCGCAAGGCGGAGCAGGTTCCGGCGCCGACGTGGCCACCGCGGTTCACGGTGGGATCGTCAAGGTCGAGCGTCAGCCCACGGGGACGCCGCTGGTGGAATCCCTGACAGCGCCTCCGGGATTGCACCTGGTCGTGTTTTGGACCGGACAGTCGGTCTCGACCACGAGCATGATCGAAGGAGTGCAGAAGTTCGCCAAGAAGGATCCCTCGGCCTACCGCCAGATGATCGAGACCTTGCGCGAGGCCGCCGAACGGTTCGTGGCCGAGCTGCGCGCCAGCAGCGCGACCGGCGCCGTGGCTGCGGCGGGGCGCTACGGTAGGCGATTGGCCGTGCTGGGCGCCGCGGCTGCGGTGCCCATCGTGACCGAGGCGTTCAACCGTGCCTCCGAATTGGCCAAGGAGCTGGGTGGCATCGCAAAGCCGTCCGGCGCAGGCGGAGGAGACATCGGCATCGCCATGTTCGCCACACCCGAGACCGCGCGCCTGTTCGCGCGCGCCCTGCCCAAGCCCATGGTTCCACTCGATGTCGACCTGGATCGCCTCGGGGTGCGCCGACGTTTGCCCGATGAGGCGAGCTCCGAGAGCTCCGGCCTGTTCCATGTCTGACCCGCACCCGAGCTCGCGCCTACCTGGATTCTACCGTCTGCCTCTCGAAGCACGCCAAGCCGAAGCTCGCCAGACAAGCCGGCCTTTCACCTGAAGACCTCGCGCTCTTCGTTTCCGGAGGTATGGCGGCCACAGGCGCAGACCTCGTAGTCGAGAACGCCATCGGCATCTACGCCCTGCCGCTCGGGCTGGGGCTGAACTTCGTCGTCAACGGCGAGGACCGACTGATTCCCATGGCCGTCGAGGAGCCCTCGGTGATCGCAGCGGCCTCGAATGCAGCGCGCATGGTCCGCGAAGGCGGTGGCTTTTCCGCCAAAGCGGACGAGTCCATCATGACCGCGCAGGTCGAGCTGCGCGATGTGGCCGACCCGATGGCGGCAAGCTCGGCCATTGCCAAGGCTCGGGCGGAGATTCTCGCCAGCGCAGACCAGGCCCTGCCCCGGCTTTGCGAGCGCGGCGGCGGGTGCCGGGATCTGGAGATTCGCACCCTGCCCGGAAAGCGGCTGGTCGTGCACATCCACGTGGACTGCCGCGAGGCCATGGGCGCGAACATGGTCAACACCGTGGCCGAGGCCGTGGCAGGGCGATTGGCCGAAATCGCGTCTGCTCGCGTGGGGCTGCGCATCCTGAGCAATCTATCGGACAGGCGCATGGTTCGAGTTTCGGGCCGAGCTCCATTTTCCGCGCTCGTTGCCAACAAGTCCGCGGACGGCGCGCTACTCGCCCACGAGATCGAAGCGGCCTCGCGTTTCGCCGAGGACGATATCTACCGCGCGGCCACCCACAACAAGGGCATCATGAACGGCGTGGATCCCGTGGTGATCGCCACGGGAAACGATTGGCGCGGTATCGAGGCCGGAGCCCATGCTTATGCCGCCCGCGATGGCCACTACCGGCCGCTCGCCACCTGGCGCGTGGAAGATTCTGGCTTGGTCGGCCGCCTGGCCATGCCCATGGCCGTCGGCACGGTCGGAGGCACGCTGCAGGTCCATCCCGGCGCCCGCCTCGCGCTTCGCATTCTCGGCGTCGCGTCCGCGCGCGAGCTCGCAGAGGTCATCGGCAGCGTGGGCCTGGCGCAAAACCTCGCCGCGCTCAAGGCATTGGCCGGTGAAGGCATCCAACGCGGGCACATGGCGCTGCATCGCCGGGCGGTGAGCAAGCGATAACCGCTTCAGGCTACTTGTGCGGCAGGTTCGCTTCGCAGCCGCCGCTGCTCCCACACTTTCCGCTGTAGCACGTGGCACTGCGACAGGCCGGTGCCTCAGGCTTCGCCGGCCACTGGCGGCCTCCTCTTCTATTCACCCGAGTCTATTCACCGCGCGAGTCGATTCACAGCCCGCACCACGGCGCGCAGCGAGGCGGTCACGATGTCGCGATCGCGGCCCGCTCCCCAGGCCGGCTCTCGACCCGGCGCGACCACCTTCACGTAGGCCACGGCTTCCGCGTCGCTGCCCGCACCGAGCGCGTGCTCGCTGTAGTCGGCGACCTGCAACGGCGTTTTTCGCACCGTCTCGAGCGCGTGCATGAAGGCTTCGATGGCGCCCGTGCCCTCGCCCCTCGCCACCACCGTGGATTCGCCGTCGCGCATCTTGGCAACCATGTGGCAGCGGTTGGGAGTCGGGTGCTGAACCTCGTAGTCGAGCAGGACCAGCCTCCCCCCCGCGTCCAGGTACGTGCGCTCGAAGATTGCGAAGATGACATCTGGCGCAAGCTCCTTGCCGCTGTCGTCGGCCGCCTCTTGCACGACTCGGCTTAGTTCGACGGACAGTTCCTTGGGTACGCGGTAGCCGTGGCTCTGTTCGAGGACGTAGCTTACGCCGCTCTTGCCCGACTGGCTGTTGATGCGGATGAGTGGCTCGTAGGCCCGTCCGACGTCCGAGGGGTCCACGGGTAGGTAGGGCACCTCCCAGATGGTCGCACCTTCGCGGGCGCGCGTCGCCAGCCCCTTGGCGATGGCGTCCTGGTGCGAGCCCGAAAAGGCCGTGAACACCAGCTCGCCCGCGTAGGGGTGGCGGGCCGGCACCGGCATCTGGTTGCAGACCTCGAAGGTTTCAACCAGCGATGGCAGGTCCGAGAAGTCCAGCCCCGGTGCCACACCCTGCGTGTACAGATTCATCGCCAGGGTTACGACATCCGCGTTGCCCGTGCGCTCACCATTCCCGAACAAGGTTCCCTCCACGCGCTCCGCACCGGCCAGCATGGCCAGCTCGGCGGCTGCCACCGCGCAGCCGCGATCGTTGTGCGTGTGCACGCTCAGCACCACATCCTTCCGTCGCGCGAGGTGCGTGCCCATCGCCTCGATCTGGTCGGCGTACACGTTGGGCGTCGAGGACTCGACCGTCGACGGCAGGTTGACGATCATCTTGCGTAGCGGGCTCGGATCCCAGACGTCCACGACGGCATCCACCACCTCGACGGCGAAATCGAGCTCGGTCATGCTGAAGCTCTCGGGCGAGTATTCGAGGACAATCTCGGTTTCGGGCATGGCGACAGCCAGGGTTTGAACCCATTTCGTCCCCTGCACGGCCAGATCGCGTACCTGCTCCCGGCTCATGCCGAACACGACCTTGCGCTGCACAGGGTTGGTGGAATTGTAGAGATGGACGATGGCTCGCCGGGCGCCCCGCAGCGATTCCAGGGTACGCCGAATCAGCCCCTCGCGCGCCTGGGTCAGCACCTGAATGGTGACGTCGGTCGGAATGCGGTGCTCATCGATGAGCAAGCGGACGAAATCGAAATCGGTCTGGGAAGCTGCGGGAAAGCCGACCTCGATCTCCTTGAAGCCGACGGCCACCAGCTTCTCGAACATGCGCAGCTTGCGCGCCTGCCCCATGGGCTCGACCAGGGCCTGGTTGCCGTCGCGCAGATCCACGCTGCACCAGATGGGCGGCCTCGCGAGCGTGCGCTCCGGCCAGGTCCTTTGGGCGAGCTCGGGTACTGGAATGGGGCGATATTTTCGTGCATCGAACATCGGGCGTCTCCTTTTGCCTTGGGTTTACCGGAGACAGCCTTGGGTCCAAATACACCAAAACCCTCTCCGGGATTTCCGCGAGAGAGGGTTTGCTGGAAGCGATCGCGCTCAGACCTCTCTCGCGCTGCTAAGGAGCAGCACCGAGAGAGCAAGAAGCCGAGAAATCGATCGCATGAACATCTTTAGAGTGCGACGAGGATCGCCGCCCGTCAAGGGGAGCGTGCAACTTCTTCTTGGGATTCTTGGGCCCAATCGCGCCGCGCGCAGATGGCTTGCAGCGAAAGCGCTTCGGGAGACCCGGCCTCGGGGAAGGCGCCGTAGCGCCATTTCACCTCGGGCGGCAACGACATGAGAATCGATTCGGTGCGACCGTCGGTGCGCAGGCCGAACAGGGTTCCCCGGTCGTAGACCAGGTTGAATTCGACGTAGCGGCCACGCCGGATCAGTTGCCATTCCCGCTCGCGCGCGCCCCAGGCTTCATCGCGACGGCGCTCGACGATGCCGGCATAGGCCTCCATCATGTGCTCGCCTAGGTCGCGCACGAAGGCGAACACCTTCGTGACATCCGTTTCGAGCGCGGTGGTCGAGGACGGCTGCGATTCGCCAGCGGCGGCCTCCGCGCCCGCGCCGAGATAGTCGAAAAAGATGCCCCCGACCCCGCGCGGTTCGTTGCGGTGGGGAAGAAAGAAATAGCGATCGCACCAACCTTTGAAGCGCGGGTACAGGCTCGGCTCGTGGCGAGCACAGATCGCTTCGAGGGAGCGATGAAACAGTCGCGCGTCCTCAGCCACCACGTAGTAGGGCGTGAGATCCGTGCCGCCGCCGAACCATGCCGCGCTTCCGCGTCTGATGAAACGCAGATTGGCATGCACCGTGGGCACCCGCGGGCTGCGCGGATGCAGTACCAGCGAGATCCCGGTGGCGCGAAAATCGGCGCCGTCTCCCGGCAGGCTGCGCGCCAACTCCGGCCGCATGCTGCCGTGCACGTCCGAAAAATTCACCCCCGCCTTCTCGAACAAGCCGCCGTCCGCGAGCACGCGCGACCGCCCTCCCCCGCCGCCCGGCCGCTGCCAAGCGTCCTCGTGAAAAGGGCAGCCATCGAGCGCCTGCAATCCGGCGACAATCTTGTCTTGCAAGTCGAGAAAGAAGGCCACCGCATCCTGCTCGACACGGGAAATCGACGACGAGCTCATTGCCTAGGCTCTAGCACGCGCGCCTTCGCTGGACGACTACCCCGGCTTGCGCCCGTGTCCGAGGTAGGCTGTCGACCCCAATCGCAACGGAAATGGCCCGTAGTGGCTGCCGAGGTAGTCGCGTACCATACCCACCCGACGCTGCCATTCCCGTTCGCCGACTTCGCGCCGGACCATCGCGAACGGGGCATTGCCACGGGTCGTCGCATCGCACAGCTCGTCCAGATCGCGAAACTCGCGATCGCGATAAACGGGCGCCACGGTCACGTCGACGAAGCCGGCCTTGCCCATCTCGCACGCGAACAGTTCGGGATCCTCCAAGGTCATGACGTTCTTCTGCGGCGAGGGTGCGCTTGGATCCGCGTCCTTCCACGCCGCGATCCGGGCCAGCATGAGGGGTGACTTCTCCACCGAAGCCCAGCTGGTGATGAAGGCGCGCCCACCCGGCCGCAAGACGCGACAAAGCTCGCGGAAACCGCGCACACGGTCGGGAAAGAACATCAGCCCGAACATGGAGAAGCCAAGGTCGAAGGTGGAGTCGGCGTAGGGCAAGGACTGCCCGTCTCCTTGGCAGACGGTGACATTGCGCAAGCCAAGCGCATCCGCGCTCGCTCGACAGCGCGCCACCATCCCGGAGGAAAAGTCGATGGCGTCCACGCTGGCCGCCCGCGCCGCCACCCGACACGCCACCGTCCCCGGCCCCGCCGCCACGTCCACCACGCGCGTGGCCGGCCCAATCGCCGCCCGTTCGATGGCCACTTCGGCGAAGAGCCCCAGCAGCGGCATGGCGACATCCACATAGTCGTCGGCGACCATGTTCCAGGGCTTTGGGCCGGAAAGGGGATTGGAAGAGCCAGACGTGCTCATGCGCAATCCATACAACGGTGATTAGGAATCTGCACTCGACCTTGGGTTCGCCGTCCGCGCATCGAGAAACTTGAGCTGCCGGTAGAGCGTCTCAACGAGAGGCATGGCGGCGCCAGCGCCGCGGGCAGCGCGCACGGGGTTGCCGTAGATGGCTTCCACTTCCATGGGCTTGCCATCGTCGAAATCGATCTTCATGCTGGCCCGGTAGGGCGGCATGGCAATGGTCATTTCGAGCATCTTCTGCACGAAGCTGTCGTGGATGTGCCGGCCACAGGCCCGCGCCCCCTCCACCACCTCACGCATGATGTCCTCGGCCAAGACCCGCGTGTGCGGGTCTGCCATCAACGCCTGCGTGTCCGCATTCAGCACCACCGAAAGGCCGCTCATGGGAACGTTCCACACCAGCTTCTGCCAGCGCGCCAACAGCAAGTCGTCCTTGATGTCCACTTGGATGCCGGCGTCGGCGAAGTCCTGGGCGATGCCCCGCATGCTTTCGCTCACCCCGGCCGGTGCCGAATCGGCCGAGTAGGCGGCGAAGCGCACGGTCCCGTAATCGAGGTGGCGAATGTGACCCGGCCCGACCTTGTTCGAGCACAAGAAACACAGACCCGCCAACACGGCATGCCCTGGCGCGGCCCGCGCCGCCGCCTCCTCGCCCCCCAGCCCGTTCTGCATCAGCAACACCACGCCATCATCGGCCAGCACGGGCGGCAACAACGAAGTCAGCAAATGATTCTGCGTGGCCTTGAGCGCCACGATGACGACATCGCATCGGGGCATCTCGTGGACATCGCGATACGCCTGCACCGAGGGCAACACGAAGTCGCCGTCCTTCGACTCAATCACCAGGCCGTGCCGGCGCACGTGCTCGAAATCGCTGCGCAGCAGAAAGCACACGTCGGCTCCCGCACGGCACAGGCGCGCGCCGTAGAATCCCCCCAGCGCGCCGGTTCCAAGGATTGCGTAGCGTTTCGACGTCATCATGGTCCATGAAGACCTTAGCCGATTTCGCGCCGAGGTCCATTGGATGCCACCAAGCCTTGCGAGGGTTGGCACGGTACGTATCGATATTCATTGGCACTATTGTTGTTTATCATCATAATGCCTATCTATGGTCGCCAACATCAGCCGCACCCTGGATATCGCCGCCCTAGCGAAGAAGAAGTCCTTCTTCCTCCTCGGACCGCGAATGACGGGGAAAAGCTTCCTCGTCCGCCAACAGCTAGGCGGCCAGGCGGTCGTCATCGACCTTCTACGTTCCGACCTCTTTCTCCGGCTCTCCGCCAGCCCCAACCTCCTTGAATCGATGATCGATGCGGACCGCCGGGCAGCGACCGCGCCGATCGTGATCGACGAGGTTCAGAAGATTCCGCACATTCTCGACGAAGTCCACCGGTTGATCGAGGAGCGTGGCATGCGCTTCGTTCTCACGGGAAGCAGCGCTCGCAAGCTCAGGCACGGCCACGCCAACCTCCTTGGTGGGCGCGCATGGACGGCGAACCTCTATCCCTTGACCTACGCCGAGATCCCCAAGTTCGACCTGCCGAGATTTCTTCGCTACGGAGGCCTCCCCCCGGTGGTCCTGGGCGACGAGCCTGAGGAGGAGTTGCACGCCTACGTGCGAACCTACTTGCATGAGGAGATCCAGGCAGAAGGCCTGGTACGCCGACTTCCGGCCTTCACCCGATTCCTGACCACGGCGGCCTCGACCAACGGCCAGATGCTGAACTTCGCCAAGATCGGCAACGATGCCGGTCTGCCGGCGGCCACGGTGCGCGAGCACTACTTTCTCCTGGAAGACACCCTGGTGGGGTTCCTGCTCCCCGCCTGGACCAAGTCGAAGAAGCGGAAAGCCATTGCCACCGCCAAGTTCTACTTCTTCGACACAGGCGTCGCTCACGCGCTTAGCGGAACGCGCACTCTCGACCGCAATTCCGACCTCTACGGCCGCAGCTTCGAGCAATGGATCGCCCTGGAGCTACGGGCCTATCTCGGCTACCGGCGCCGCCACGAAGAGCTCCGCTATTGGCGATCGACCGCCGACCACGAAGTCGACTTCGTCATCGGTGATCACCTCGCCATCGAAACCAAGGCCACCCGGCGTGTTGGGGCCTCCGACCTACGCGGGCTGACCGCGCTCGCCGAAGAGAAAATCTTGCGGCAGTTCTTTCTCGTTTCCGAAGATCCCATCGAGACCAAACAAGGCCCCATCCGTTGCCTCCCCTGGCGAACATTCCTGGACGAGCTGTGGAACGACAAACTGCTGTAACTCAAAAGACCATGTCCCGTTCGTTCGTCTCGCGCACCTTGGCCAGCCGCTCGATCAACGTTTGCTTCATGGGCGAGTCTTCCAACTTGTCGAGCTCGACCTGAATTTGCGCCAAACCTGACTTGGCGGTTTCCGGCGTCGCGTAATCGACGAGGTACTCCATGAAGGTCGTGAGGGCGTTGGGCGTGCAGAAGCGCTTGATGAAGCCGGGGATGGCGAATTCCATGAAGTGCTCGCCGGTGCGGCCCAGGCGGTAGCAGGCGGTGCAGAAGCTGGGCACGTGCCCCTGCTCGGTGAGCTCGCGAATCACGGTGTCGAGCGGGCGCATGTCGCCGAGCGTGAATTGCTCGCGCTCCATGCGCTGGCCGCAGGTTTGTTCGGTGTAGCCCCCCAGCTCGACGCACGAGCCGGCGTCGATTTGGGACACCCCGAACTCCATGGCGCTCTTGCGCAGATCGGCGGTTTCGCGAGCCGTGAGGATGAGCCCGGTGTAGGGCACCGCCAGGCGCAGCACCGCGATCAGGAACTTGAAGTCCTCGTCGCCGACCAGGTTCTCGTTCCCCAGATCCACGCCCGAGGCGGGGCGCAAGCGCGGGAAGCTGATGGTGTGCGGCCCGCAGCCGTAGCGCTCTTTCAGGAAGACCGCATGGCTGACCAGCCCAAGCACATCGAAGCGCCAATTCGTCAACCCGAAGAGCGCGCCGATGCCGAGGTCGTCCTGCCCCACCTCGAAAGCGCGGCTCAGGGCATCGAGCCGCCACAGGTAGTCGCCCTTCGGCGTGCCGTGGGGATGGACCCGCGCGTAGGTCTTGTGGTGGTACGTCTCCATGAAGATTTGGTACGTGCCGATGCCGGCGGCCTTGATGGTCTTGAAACCCGCGTGGTCGAACGGGGCCGCGTTCACGTTGGCGCGCCGGATCTCGCCGTGCCCGCTCGTCACGTCGTAGATGTCGCGGATGCAACTGGCGATGAAGTCGGCGTCGTAGCGCGGGTGCTCGCCGAACACCACGATGAGGCGTTTGTGGCCCTGATTTTCCATGGCCACCACCTGCTGGCGGATCTCCTCCATGCCCAGCGTGCGTCGGACCATGTCCTTGTTGTTGCTCTGAAAGCCGCAGTAGGCGCAGTTGTTCACGCACAGATTGCCGAGGTAGAGCGGCGCGAAAAGGACGATGCGGTTGCCGTACACGCGCTGTTTGAGATCGCGCGCCGCCGCGAACACTTCCTCGCGCAATTCCGGATCGCGGGCGTGCAGAAGAACCGCGGTTTCCTCGACGGTCAGAGCCTGCTTGTCGAGTGCCTTCGCGATGACAGCGCGCAGACGCCCCACATCGACAAGATCCGCGGCGCCTGCCAGCTTCTCCAAATGGGCGTCGTCGATGAAATCCTCGGCATGCCGGCTCAGCGTCTTGGACAGGGGCAACATCGAAAAATCCTTCCTTTCCTTGTTAGACTAGCGCGCCTGCGTTGCCCTGCCAGCTTTACCGCGAGGATATGAAGCTCCTCGCAAGGCATGGACGTTGGCGAATGTTCTCGTGGATTTCACCACAGAAACACGGAGGCCGAGGAGTAGGAGGGGTTCGGCTCTTGAATTCGAAATCCTTCCATTCCGACCTCCGCTCTCTGTGCTCTCTGTGGTGAAAAATCTACTCAGGATGGGAGAAGAACATGCTCTGCACCTGCACGCCCTTGAGGCGTCGCAACTCGTCAGACAGGGCGTCGATTTCCTGGTTGGTACCCACGGCTTCCAGGATGATGAGGCCATTCGGCGCTGCCGAGTCCTCGCTGACCTCGTGCAGGCCGAGCCTGGTGCGGATGTTCTTGCCGTATTTGCTCAAGATAGCTTGAACCTCGCCAGCGTGGGTGGCGCGGTCGGTGATGTGGACACCTACGATGCGGTGATCTTTCATGGTTGCGTTTGCTTTTCCGACGGCAGTGCCTTTTCCGGCACAGCCGCCTTGAGGGTGACGGTGAAGGTACTTCCCTTATCCAGCTCGGAGCTTACCGTGGCGTCGCCATGGTACAGGCCTGCGATGCGTTTGACCGTCGCCAGGCCGAGACCCGAGCCTTCGATGCCGCGGGTCTTCGCGTTCTTGATGCGCACGAAGTCGTTGAACAGCTTGGCGGCGTCGTCGCGCGAAAGACCGAAGCCCGTGTCCTGCACGGCAATCTCGAACACGTCCTCGTGCCCGCCGAGCGACACACGCACGCTGCCACCCTCGCGGTTGTATTTGATGGCGTTGGTAAGCAGGTTGTTGAGCACGATTTCCACTTCAGCGCGCACGGCGACCAGCTCGATATTGGGCGCGCCTGCGATCTCCATGGTTAGATGCTTGGCCTCGGCCTGCGGGCGCAAGGCATCCATGCACTCGCGCGCCAGGTCGGTCAGCGGCACGGTCGAAAAATCGCGCGCCTTCATACCGGCCTCGAGGCGGGTCACATCGAGCAAGTCGAGGATGAGCTGGCGCATGCCCTGGATGCGCGCGATGGATCGGGTCACCACATGACGGCGCGTCTCCTCGTCGTTGACCACGCCATCCAGGATCGAAGCCAGATACCCCTCCACCGCGCCAAGCGGCGCCTTCAGCTCGTGCACCAGGACCCGGATGAGCTCGAAGCGCGTGCGACGCTGCTCGGCCGCCAGTTTCTTGGCCTGCCGGCTCAAAACCAGATCGCGCGTGGCGCGGCGGACGCATGCCTTGATCTCGTTAGGCGTGAACGGCTTGGGCAGGAAGTCGAAGGTTCCGCCCCGTGTCGCCTCGACCGCAGTGGTCACCGAGGCGTAGGCCGTAATCATGATGGTCAGCACGGGAGGCTCCAGGTTGCGCGCCTCGCGCAGGACATCGAGCCCGCCGATGCCCGGCAACTTCAGATCGAGAAGCAGAATGTCGGGGGGCAAGTCGCGCAAACGTTCGACCGCGTCTTCGCCACTGGCCGCCGACTCGATCTCGTAGCTGATCTCGGCCGCGATGTCGGGAAAGCTGGCGACGAAGCGTTCGAGAACCCGGGCCACGCCGAGACGAATGCCTTCTTCGTCATCGACAACCAGAACCCGTAGTCGCTCGCCCATCAGCCAATCCTCATCTCTGCGTCGTGCATGACTTGATTGTGCGGAATGGACACCTTGAAGCGGGTCCATGTTCGCCCCTTCGCCGGATCGGCGTTGGATTCGAGGACGATATCTCCCCGGTGCATCTTTACGATTCCGTACACGACGGCCAATCCAAGTCCCGTACCCTTGCCAATTTGCTTGGTGGTGAAGAAAGGCTGGAAGATGTGCTTCATGTTCTCGGCCGGAATGCCCGTGCCCGTGTCGTGCACACTGATGATCAGCCGCTCACCCTCCTCCGCGTAGCGATGGTCAGGGTTCCGCCGTTCGGCATGGCGGCGAAGGCATTGCTGTAGAGGTTGGTGAGCACCTGGATCATCTGCGCCGGATCGACCTCGCACTCGGCGATGCGATGTGGCCCAGCTCGATGGCGATGGTCGATCTCGTGCGGCAATGGCAGGCCAGCCAGACTGCGTTTGATCAGCTCTTCGACGCTGATCTGTTCGAGCAGCAGTTTGTTTTCGCGCGCGAAGTCGAGCAGATCCGAGACGATGCGCTTGCAGCGGGTGGCCTGGTCGCTGATCAAGGTCAGCTCCTTGCGCATGCCCGAGTCCTCGCTCGCCTCGTCGCGCAAGAGGTGCGCATAGAGCAACACCACGCCGAGCGGATTGTTCAGCTCGTGGGCCACGCCGGCCGCAAGCTGTCCCATGCTGGCCAGTCGCTCCGAGTGCATGAGCTGCTCTTGCGTGGTTTCGAGCTGTCGGTTCGACTCGGAGAGCTGGCGCACGGTGTGGTCGAAGCGATCGATGACATAGGGCAGGCACATCTGCGTTTCGGCCAGTCCGCGGTAGATGGCGATGGCGTGCTCGCGGCAGGTCGAATAGCCGCACGCCTTGCAATCGAGCTCGTCGGCCTCGGTTTCCTTGCCCATGCCACGAAGAATGTGGCGGATTTCCTCCTCCGACGGCATGGCGGTGCGCTGGTCGAAGGGAATGAATTTTCGCGCAAGGTCCACGGAGGCGAACCGATCCATCTCGTCGTACCACTTGGTCGCGTCGCGGGTGCGCTTGCTCTCGTTGGCGTACTTGGCCACCCGGGCACGGCGGCGGAAGGTCTTCTCGTGCGAGGTCATGCCCGGCCCCGACACGCAGCCGTTGCAACACAGCACCTCGACCAGGCCGAAGTCGACGTCGCCACCCGCGAATTCCTCGATGGCGTTCACGAACGACCCGGGTCCGCCGTGGGCCGCCACGGCCTCGGTGCTGGCCAAATCCTCGCTGATGCCGGCGGCCTGAAACAGACCCCGGTTGAGCGGGAACAGGGTGCCGGTCCCGGCATGAGGTGGATCGAAGTCGCTTCCCGGCGTCGAGTCCGCCTCCACGGCATGGGACAAGAACATCGTGCGCAACTCGGCGAAGGTGATGACTGCATCCACCTCCCCTTCGAGCTCGGGCATGCTGGCCTCGACCTTCTTGGCCAGGCAAGGACCGATGAAGACCGTGCGCAGCTCCGGCCCATGCATGGCGCGCAGCACTCTCGCCATGGCCACCATGGGAGACACCACGGGCGCGAGGTGGCCGACCAACTCGGGCCAGTAGCGCTCGACGTACCCGACCACGGCAGGACATGTGGTGGCGATGTAGCGCGTCCCGGGCGGACGCGAATCGAGAAGTTTGCGGTACGCGTGCGCGACCAGGTCGGCACCGAAGGCCACCTCGGTCACGAGTGCGAAGCCGAGCTTGCGCAGCATCCCCACCAGCACCTGGGGATTCTGCGGCTCGCACAGATCGTAGAACTCGGCCGCGAAGCTGGGCGCGATCAGGGCCGCCACGCGCGCGCCACCGGCCAGCAGTGCCTCCACGTCGGGAACGGTGTTGACGACCTTCTTGGCGCCCCGCCCGCACACCCGCACGCAGTTGCCGCAGCCGATGCACCGATCGGCTACGATCTCGGCTTGGCGATCCAGAATCCGGATGGCCTTGGCGGGGCAACCGCGTACGCAGGTGTAGCAGACGTGGCAGCGATCTTTCACGGTCTTGGTGAAGCACTTCGGCTGCGCGATGGTCATGGAAGCTCCCATCTTTGCATGCCGGTTACTTCACCCGCCGTGCTTTCCCCACGCCCTAGTGTGCCACGGCCGCACCGGCCTGCTCTTGATTGAGCAGTCGGGCAATTTCGCCGCGCAAACGCTCGGCGACGATGGGCTTGTTCAGAATCGCATCCGCGCGCACCCACGAGTGCTCTTCTTGGTTGCGCGGCCTGAAGTCGAGCCCGGTGATGGGCGTGACATTGGACACGATGATGACCGGCAGGTTGGCATAGAGGCGCTTGAGCTGGTTGCACAGCACGAAACCGGCGTCTTTCTCGTCCATCATCAGGTCCAGGATGGCCAGATCCGGGCGGACCGTCAGGATGGTCTCCTCGGCCTCGGCCAAGCTGCTGGCTTGCACGACCGTGTGGCCGTCCGCCTTCAAGAGCAGGCTGTATTGCTCGAGGATGTCGAGGTCGTCGTCAACGATCAGGATCGTCTTTGCTTCGCTCATGGTTACACCAAGACCTCTCTCGCCGAGTAATGCGTGTGCAGTAAATGGTGGCTCTTCTCACCGAGGGGCGCGCCCAGGAATTCCTCGTACAGACGCTTGACCGACTTGTTGTCGTGGCTGACGCGCAAGGTGGCGTCCTTGTCCAGGTTGTACAGCTTCTTCATGCGCGCGAGGACCGCCTGTTTGTCGGAGTGTAGCGGCTGACCGCCGCCGTTGATGCAGCCGCCGGGACAGGTCATGACCTCGATAAAATGAAGGTCTTTGCGCCCCGCGCGGATCTGCTCTACCAGGGCGCGTGCGTTGCCCAGGCCACTGACCACCGCGGCACCGACCTCGATGCCGCCGATGTTGGCCTTGAGCTCCTTGGCGCCGTCGAGCCCGCGCAGCGGCTGGACGTCGAGGCCGGGCAGTTCCTTGCCCGTGATCATCCAGTGCGCTGTGCGAACCGCCGCCTCCATGACACCGCCGGAGGCGCCGAAGATCTTGCCCGCCGTCGAACGCTCGCCGAAGGGCGTGTCGGACGATTCCGGTTCGATGCCGGTCATGCCCACGCCACTCATGCGCAGAAGCTGTGCCGCCTCGCGCGTGGTGAGGACGTAGTCCACATCGGGGTTGTAGGCCTGGGTCATCTCGGGCCGGCCGGCCTCGAACTTCTTGGCCGTGCACGGCATGATGGACACGCTGACGATCTTGGCCGGATCGATGCCCTCGCGCTGGGCAAAGTAGCTCTTGATGACCGCCCCCAGCATCTGCTGCGGGCTCTTGCACGTCGACAAGTGCCCCAGCATGTCCGGGTAGAAGGTCTCCATGAACTTGATCCAGCCTGGCGAACAACTGGTGAACATCGGCAGCTTTCCGCCAGTCTTGATCCGGTGCACCAGCTCGGACGCCTCCTCCATGATGGTAAGGTCGGCGCTGAAGCTGGTGTCGAACACCCGCTTGAAACCCGTCCGACGAAGCGCAGCCACCATCTGGCCGTCGCAGTCCGTTCCCGGCGGCACGCCGAACTCCTCGGCCAGGGTGACCGAGACCGCGGGGGCGTGTTGCACGACCACGAACTTGTCCGGGTCGCGCAAGGCGCCCAGAACCTCGGTGACGTAGGATCGCTCGACCAAGGCGCCGGTCGGGCACACCACCACGCACTGACCGCAATTGATGCAGCTCGAAGTGGCCAGCCCGCGCGAGAACGCAGTTCCGATCACCGTCTTGCTGCCACGGCCTACGAAGTCGATGGCCGACACCGACTGGATTTCCTCGCACACCCGCACGCACTTGCCGCACAGGATGCACTTCTCCGGATCGCGCACCAGCGACTGGCCCGACACGTCCAGGCTCTTCTTGGCGCGGAACCCGTGGTACTCGCGGCGCGAGACGCCGAGGTCGCGCGCCAGCCCCTGCAGGTCGCAGTTCGAGCTGCGCGCGCAGTAAAGGCAGTCGTCGGGGTGGTTCGCCAGAAGCAGCTGCACGATCGTGCGGCGGGTTTCGAGGGCTCTGGGCGAATGGGTTTTCACCTTCATCCCGTCGGCCACCGGGTACGAGCACGCGGTGAGGAGATTGGGGAACCCCTCGACGTCGACCACGCACATGCGGCAGGAGCCGCTCGGCATGAGGCCTTCCATGTGGCACAGGGTTGGTATCTCGATGCCACTTCTGCGCGCGACCGTCAGGATGGTCTCGCCCTTGTTGGCTTCCAGTTTCTTTCCGTTGATCTCGATGGTCAGCATGTTTGTTTCTTTCCAGTAACCGCCGCCATCAAAGGGGTCGGGTGAAGTCCAGGTCACAGCGCAGGCACCTTCTTGCTTCATCCGTCGCCGCCTGCAGCGACAGACCCATTTCGACTTCGACGAAGCTCGTGCGCCGTTTGGCCGCGGGTACCATTTCCTCGACCGCGCGGACCGCGACGGAATTGGATTCCTCGTCGTCCTCGTCAGCCATGAGCGGCTCGATGTAGATCGAGGGCAGCTTCACCTTCTTGATCATCTTCATCTGCCGTCCGGTGAGATAGCGGTCGATCATCAGGGCTGCGCGCTTGCCGTCGGCAATGGCTTCGATGACGCCGGTCGGTCCGCGCGCCACGTCGCCTCCGCTGAACA
The DNA here is from genome assembly GCA_963824555.1 of uncultured delta proteobacterium. GTDB lineage: Bacteria > Myxococcota_A > Polyangia > Fen-1088 > Fen-1088 > Fen-1118. The sequence continues at coordinate 40,487 of CAWGPW010000021.1, forward strand.
CGCCGGGCTTGCCGGCCGCCAACGACTCGGGATTGTTTTCGAGGGTGCCCCACTTGGTGGTGCGCAGGCCTTGGAAGCTTTCGGCCTCCGGCTGCTCGCTGATGGCCACGATCAGCGTATCGAGCGCGATCTCGAATTCGCTGCCCTTGACCGGCACCGGCCGCGGCCGGCCGCTTGCGTCCTGCGCGCCGAGCTCGTTGCGAATCAGGCGCATGCCCGTAAGCTTGCCGTCTTTCCCGCCTTGGGACAACACCGAGACAGGCGCCACCAGCTCCTTGAGCTCGATGCCCTCCTCGAGCGCGGCATGAATTTCCTCGGCAAAGGCCGGCATCTCGTCGCGGGTGCGGCGGTAGAGGATGGTGACCTTCTTGACGCCAGGTTGGCGCAAAGCCACGCGGGCCGCATCCATGGCGGTGTTGCCGCCACCGATGATGCCCACATTGCCCTTGGCCAGTTTCTCGTCGCGCAGGTTGTTGGCCTTGAGGAAGGCCATGCCCGGAATCACGCCGGCCACGTCCTCGCCGTCGATGCCCAGGCGCTGGCTCTTGTACGCCCCGATGGAAACGTAGACAGCGTCGAAACCGCTGGCCATGAGTCCGTCGACGGTAATGTCCTTGCCGAGCGCGATGTTGCACTTGAGCTCGATGTTGGCGTTGAGCAGCGAGGCGATTTCCTTGCGCACGACATCACGGGGCAGCCGGTACGCCGGAATGCCGTTGAAGAGCATGCCACCGGGTTCGTTTTCCTTCTCGAACACGGTGACCTTGTGGCCCTTCTGCGACAGGTAGTGGGCCGTGGTGAGGCCCGACGGACCGGCCCCGATGACCGCCACCTTCTTGGACTTGTCGGTGGCCGGCTTGATGGTGACCGCGTACGACTTCGGGTCCACGTGATCCACCACGTAGCGCTTGAGCGCGCGCACGGCGATGGGCTCGCCGCCCGTGGCGCCGCAGCGACAGACGTCTTCGCACGGGTGGCTGCACACGCGCGCACACACCGACGGGAAGGGGTTGGCGTCGCGGATGGTCTGGTAGGCCAGCTCGGTTTCACCGCGGGCGATGTGCGCGACGTAGCGCCACACCTCGGTGCCCACCGGGCAGCCGGTCTGGCAGGGAGCGCCGACCAGCTCTTTGCACGTACCGGCCGGGCAGGCGCGGTCGAAGATGTGCGCCTCGTACTCGTCGCGGAACCAGCGCATCGTGGAAAGCACCGGGTTGGGCGCGGTCTGACCCAGACCGCACAGCGAGCTGATGCGGATGGTTTCGGCCAGCTGCTTGAGCTGCATGACGCCCTGGAAGCGCAGCAAGGCATCGCTGCCGTTCTCGCGCCGCCGAGGCCGGGTGATGGCTTGCAAGATCTCCAGCATGCGCTTGGTGCCCTCCCGGCACGGGATGCACTTGCCGCAGCTCTCGTTGCCGATGAACTCCATGAAGAACTTGGCCAGGTCGACCATGCAGGTGTTCTCGTCGAGAACGACCAGACCGCCCGAGCCCATGATGGCGCCGAGCTCTTTGATGGCGTCGTAGTCGACGATGATGTCCATCTTGGGCTCGGGGATGCAGCCGCCCGACGGGCCGCCGATTTGCACCGCCTTGCACTTCTTACCGTTGGGGATGCCGCCGCCCACCGCGAAGACGATCTCGCGAATGGTGGTGCCCATGGGCACCTCGACGAGGCCGGTACGGTTGACCATGCCCGAGAGCGCGAACACCTTGGTGCCTTTGCTCTTGGCGGTGCCGACCGCGGCGAAAGCGTCGCCGCCCATTTCCATCAGGGCCGGCACGCAGGCCAGGGTCTCGACGTTGTTGATGACCGTGGGCATGCCGAAGAGACCCGACACCGCCGGGAAGGGCGGCCGCGGACGTGGCATGCCGCGCTTACCCTCGATACTCTGCATGAGCGCGGTTTCCTCGCCGCACACGAAGGCGCCGGCGCCCAGCTTGAGCACGATCTCGAGATCGAAACCGCTGCCCAGGATGTTCTTGCCGAGGAGCCCGTACTCGGTCGCCTTGGGAATGGCGGCCTTCAGGCGCTCGATGGCCAAGGGATACTCGGCGCGAATGTAGATGTACGCCTTGCTGGCGCCGATGGCGTAGGCCGCGATGACCATGCCTTCGAGCAAGCGATAGGGATCGCTCTCGGCCACTGCGCGATCCATGAACGCCCCGGGATCGCCCTCGTCGGCGTTGCAGATGAGGTACTTGTGATCGGCCTGGGTCTCGCGCGCGAACTTCCATTTCACGCCGGCCGGGAATCCGCCACCGCCGCGGCCGCGCAGGCCGCCCTTGGTGACGACGTCGCCCACCTCTTCCGGCTTCTTGGTGCGCAGGGCAGCTTCCATCGCCGCGTAACCCCCGCGCGCGATGTACTCGTCGATGTTGCCGGGGTCGATGATGCCCGAGTTGGCGAGCACCCAGCGCAGTTGCGGGGCGAAGAAGGGGTGCTTATCGAGAAAAGGCACATTCGGCCAGGCTTCGGCGGTCTTGCTGCGGAATTGCCCCAGCGTGAGATCCCCGCTCACCTTGCCGGCCAGCGCCGAGTCGAGCAGCGAGGGCACGCGATCGGCGGTCACGCGGCAGAAGCTGACGCGCGCCTTGCCCGGCAGTTGCACGTCGAGCATGGGCTCTTCCGAGCACATGCCGAGGCAGCCGACTTCGATGACGTCGGCGTCGAGCTTCTTCTCGGCGAGGTAGGCTTTGGCCGCTTCCATGGTCTTGGCCGCGCCGGCGCCGAGACCGCAGGTGCCGGTCCCGATGAAGAGGGTGGGCTTGCCGACTTTCTCGCGGCGAAGCAGCGTGATGCGCTCTTTGACGTCGCCGCCGGCCTTGGCCGAAAGCTGCCCGACGGGCAGTTTGGTCAGAAGCTCGGCGGTGGGACGCGAGGGTTCGGTCCAGCAGGCTGTCTTGGCAGGTGTTTCAAGCGCGGGCATGGGTCTGCTCCTTGGCGCGGCACTCTTCGATGATCTTGCCGACCTTCTTGGGGGTGACTTTGGCGTACATCTCGCCGTTGATGCTCACGGCCGGGGCCAGGCCGCAGGCGCCCATGCAGGCCACGACTTCCAGGCTGAACATCCCGTCGCGCGTGGTCTGTCCCGCCTGCAATTTCAGCGTGCGGGTGACCGCGTCCAGCAACTTGAGCGAGCCCTTCACGTGGCAGGCGGTTCCACGACACAGCATGATGTGGTACTTGCCCTTGGGCGTGAAGCGAAACTGATTGTAGAAGGTCGCGACGCCGTAGACCTTGCTGGCGGGCAATTTCAGGTGGCGTCCGATCTCCGCGATCGCCTCTTCGGACAGATAGCCATGGGCTTCCTGCGCCTTCTGCAGAATCGGGATCAGACTGTCTCGCTTGGCCGCCCCGAACTCCTTAAGGAGCGGTTTGGTCGATGTTGCTCGTGCTGCTGTGGTCATCGATGGTTCCTTTTCTTCTATGGCTGCCGCATGCAAAAAAGCCGACCTTCTCCAACGCCACCGTCATGTCGATGTTCTCGACGTGTATCTTTTCGGGGATGTGCAAACAGGCCGGGGCGAAATTGAGAATGCCCGTCACGCCTGCCCGGACAAGCTGCTCGGCCATCTCCTGCGCGTTCTCGGATGGCACCGTCAGGATGCCGATGACGATGCCCCGCGACGAAACCACCTCGGCCAGTTTCTGCACGGAATAGCAAGGTACGCCGCTGAAGGTGGCGCCGATCTTGTCCGGTTTGACGTCGAAGGCCGCGGTCAGTTGGATCTTGGGCGACCGATTCACCAGGTAGGCCGCGATGGAGCGGCCGAGGTGCCCCATGCCCACGATGGCGACCTCGCGCACGTTCGGAGGATCGAGCAACGTGCCGATGGACGAGAGCAGCCGTTTGACCTCGTAGCCCGAGGTGGGGCTGCCGCTGTACCCGATGAGCATCAGATCCCGGCGCACCTGCGCCGCCGTCAACCGGCAGGCGAATGCCAGCTCGTGGGAGTAGATGCTGGGACCATGCAGACGCCTATCCTGAAGCAAAGCGCGCCTGTAGATGCTGAGTCGCTCTACGCATCGGCCTGGTATTTTTCGCTTGTTCATGATTCGTCCCTCACCCGCTGTGCATGAAGTCACGCTGTGAATTACGTAACGACATAGTTGCAGACCCCGAGGGGCAAGTCAAGCGCTGGTGCAACATCGGCAAAGACGGCATTCAGCGCTCTTAATGCTGCCTATGTCGCAACTTTCACGCGCGATTACAATATCTTACACGGATACGCTCGATCTTCGTCAGGCGTTACGACGCATGATCAAGAGCTTAAATGCTCGGCCGAAAAGACCTCGTCGTCTATCTTCTCACAGCAAAAAGTGAGATATTGGCTGCCGCGCCACGGTGGTAGGGGCGGGTTTGAAACCCGCCCTCCGTTATTCGGGTGCGATCGCCGCAGTGTCAAATCAGTTCAGGGATATTGTGTTTTGGGCGTCGCGTGGCCATGCGGGGCAAAGGAGATCGACTCCCTCGTGGACCGTAACCTCAGAGCCAGCCATCGACACAACAGTATTTCCGAACGCTCGGCCGGAGGCCTATTGGACATCCTCGCCGTACAGGGGGCCGTACTCATCCGCCACCGTGTGATACGGCGATTTCTCCCTTCACGGACTCGGAAGCGAAGGAGATCACCCGCAGGAAATGGAAGAACCCGGACGAGTGCGGGATGCCGGAGTGATGGGACTCGGGCGCGAGTGCCGAGAGAGGCCGGCGCCACAGGTTGACCATGGTGTCGACCCATTCGCGTTCGTCCGACTTGTACTCCATGTCCTCGAGCCACAGGAGACGACTGAGCGCGCCGAGGACGATCACGGCGATAGCGGCGGCGGTCAGGGCGCGGCGAGCAGGCATCGGCGATTCCGAAGTAGCATGTTTCGTACCCGCACCTGTTGGCTAGCAGAACCTCGTCATCGATACGCCCCCAGTCTCGCCGCCGGGCCGAAGGCCCGGATCCTTCAGGCATGAAACGTGACAGCCCCTTGTATCTTACGGGGGACTGGCTCGCTCTCGCTCGCAGTCCCCCGGTCCCCCCTCGCTTCGCCCAGCAAAGCTGGGCTACGCTCGCCCCCAAAGGCGAAGGAGCACGACGAGATTCAACGGCACGACAGACCGATGCCCCTCAGGTCAGAAAGACCGTGGGTGAGCGAGGGTCGTCGTGTCGACTTTCACAAGCAGCCCGAACAGATGAGAGGGCCTCGAGCCCGCATACTCCGCAAGGCTGGGCATACCAAGAGCAGAAGTCCTTCGCGAAAGGAGCCCGTGACACCAACAGCTGACACATTCGTAGGTATCGACGTCTCCAAGGCCACGCTCGACGTCCATGTCTTGCCGGCCCAAAGAGCCTGGTCCACCCCCAATCAAGACAACACGGTGCGCGCCCTTTGCAAAGAGTTGGCCGCCCTGAACGTCACCCTCATCGTTCTTGAGGCCACCGGTGGACTCGAACGACGCGTGCTTGCGGCGCTCCTCGCTGCCAACCTGCCCGCTGTCGTCGTCAACCCCAGACGAGTTCGCGACTTCGCCAAGGCCAACGGCTGTCTCGCGAAGACCGATGCCCTGGACGCCGCCATGATCGCTCTTTTCGCCGAACGAATACGGCCACCTGTCCGCCCGCCTGTCGACGCAGAGACCCAGGAGCTTGCCGCCCTTCTCGCCAGGCGCAGGCAGGTGGTCGACATGATCACTGCCGAGAAAAACCGTCTCAGCGCTGACCCGCCCTCCAAGCGCGTGCAGAGGGCCATCCGCAGGACCATCTCCTACCTCGAAAAGCAGCTCGACGAGGTGGACAACGACATCGACACGGCCATCGGCAATTCCTCGGTCTGGAAAGCCAAGGACGACATCATCCAAAGCGTTCCAGGAGCTGGCCCCGTCCTCTCTCGCACCATCCTGTCCCATGCCCCTGAGACTGGAACCCTCAACCGCAAGCAGATCGCAGCCCTCATCGGTGTTGCTCCACTCAACCGGGACAGCGGCACCCTGCGCGGCCGCCGCATCATCTGGGGCGGCCGCACCGAAGTCCGCAACGTCCTCTACATGGCCACCCTAGCTGCCATACGCTTCAACCCAGTCATCGCCAGATTCCACGCTCGGCTAGTCGCCGCAGGAAAGCTCAAGAAGGTCGCCATCGTCGCTTGTATGCACAAGCTGCTCACCATCCTCAACGCCATGTTGCGCTCTAACTCGCGCTGGCAAACCACGGAGATTTGACCTTGACTAGGAACACAGATGCTCACCCGCCTCGCTGCGCTCGGCGACCTCTCCCCGCTACGCGGGGCGAGGTGTTTCAGGTCAGATGTGACCGCGATCGCGCCCGTGGAAACGAGGATCACCAGGTTGGGTGGTAGAAGCACGCGTGACATGTCGTCATCCATTGCCAGTCCGACGCTGCGCTGGCTGACCTTTCTCCTCGGTCTGTCGCTCTTCTATTTCTACTCCGGGGGCGGGCCCAACCAGGGCACGCGCCTCAATCTCGATCGTGCGCTTCTCGAGGAGGGACGGCTGACGACAAACAGCTACTACACCAACTCCGAGGATCGCGCCCACTACCGTGGCGACTACTACTGCGACAAGGCACCGGGCGCCTCGTTTGCGGCGCTACCGGCCTTGGCGCTGGCTCGTGTGTTTCTGCGGTTCGTCAGCGTTCCGACGGAGTCGGCGGCTGGTGTGTCGATGCAGATGCACGTGGCCACGTGGACAGCCTCGACCTTGCCTGCGCTGCTCATGGGTCTCTGGCTGTACGCTTGGGCGCTACGCACCGGGCATTCGAAGACCGCGGCGACGTATGCGGCCTTGGGCCTTGGGCTGGCCTCGCCATTCTGGGCATACGGTACGCTGTTTTGGGGGAACTCGCTGGCGGCCTTCTGTCTGGTCTGGGCCGCCAGCGCCGCTATGACAGCCGCCGCCCGCCAACGTGCCGGTGAGTATGGGGGCCTTTCCGCCGGTCTCGCCGGCTTGGCGACTGGATGGGCTGTGCTCACGGAATTCGAGACCGCACCCATGGCAGTTGCTTTGCTGGGGCTGCTGGCCACCCAATTGCGCCCGTGGCGCGTCCATTGGCGCCCACTTCTCTGTTACGTGTGTGGCGCCGGGGTAGTGGCATCCATTCTGGCCGGATACAACCACGCCGCCTTCGGCTCGCCCTTTCACCTCGGCTATGAGAACGTCGAAGGCTTCGACGGGATGAAGCAGGGAATATTCGGCGTCACTTGGCCCAAGGCCGAAGCGACTGCCGGGGTGCTCTGGGGAGGGCGGGGCCTGTTGATGACGGCACCTCTGCTCTTGCTCGGAGTAGCGGGCCACGCGATTGCAATCGTCAGGGAACGCAATCGACTCCTCTCTGCGCTGTGCCTGGTGTTCGCATTCTATCCGACGCTGCTGGCCGTTTCCTACGTTTATTGGGACGGCGGCTGGTCGTACGGCCCTAGGCACATGAGCGCGGCCATGCCCTTCCTCGCCCTGGGGCTCGCACCGTTGTATGACGCTCTTCCGTATCGAGCTCGCCAGGCGGCGATGGGCATGCTCGCGGTCGCAATCGTCATGACCATGATTGCCGTTGCAACACACGGCATGACCCCTTGGACGACGACCCATCCATGGCGAGACCTCTACTGGCCCGCTTTCTTGAGCGGCAACTACGCTCAGCATACTGGTTGGATGGACGCGGGAGGGCCAGCCACGAATTTGGGCGTGGCCCTGGGATTTCCACGGGCACAATCGCTGGTCCCGCTGTGGCTCGGGATGGGTATTGGCTTGGTAGGCTTGTTTCGCAGCCTGCGGGCCGCCCCGGAACGGCGGCGCGGGGCAACTTGGGTTGCTCGCCGTGCCCGATGACGACCCTGTCGGCCCAGTCTAGCTCTGGCTCAGTACCGGCAATTCGATGAAGAACGTACTGCCATGCCCGACTTGGCTCTCGACACCCGCGCGGCCGTCGTGGGCCTCGGCAATGCGGCGAACGATGGAAAGCCCAAGGCCGATCCCCGTGGCCTTGTTCCGAGTGCCTGACTTTCCGACCCGGGCAAACTCCTGGAACAAGCGAGCTTGATCCTCCGCGGCGATGCCGGGCCCGTTGTCGCTGACCTCGATACGCACGAAGGAGCCAACCTGCACCGCGCGAACCACGATGGGGCCGCCGGGATCCGCGTACTTGATGGCATTGGTGAGGTAGTTCGCCACGGCCTCGCGCAAGAGGCGCTCGATCCCGCGGATCGTCGGCAGCGTTGCCGGCAGATCCATTTGCAGCTGCTGTCCCTTCTGTTCGGCAGCCTCCGACTGCTCCTCGACCGCAGCGCGCAGCGTGGCGAGCACATCCACCGGAGCCATCAGGCTCTCGAGTCGCTCGGTTTCGAGATCGGCCAGGACGCGCAGGCTGCGTAGCAGCTCAAGCACGCCCCGCAGTTTTTCCCCGGCCCTATCCACGCGTTTTCTGGCCGCCTCCCCCAGCTCTCCGTCCACCCCTCCGCTCAGGCCCTCCAGCATGGTGACCACGGTGCCGACGGGGCTGCGCAGATCGTGCAGGACCACGTGCAGGAACGAACGCCGCATGTCGGCCAATCCTTCGAGCCGCTCGCTCGCCTCGAGCAACCCCTGTTCGTTGTGGCGCAAGAGCCGAACGATTCCGGTGGTGAGCACCGTCGTGACGGCGGTGAGCAAGCCGTAGACGAACAGCACGGTCAAGACCACCGACACGTCGCCTTCGCCCCCGGCGTGAACGGCCCCGAGCGGCCGGTGCCTTGGGATCAGGCCGTACCATTCCCCAAGCACGAGGCCGGCGAGCAGTAGATACCCCACGGCCGCGTGTCCATAGGCTGCGCGGCGGGTCAGCAGCACGGAAGCCAGAATCGCGTGCAGCAGGTAGAAGGCGAGAAACGGCGAATGGCCCCCGCCGACCTGCCAGATGGCGAAGGTCAGCACCAGGTAGTCGAGCAGGATCGAAAGGTGCGCGACGTAAACCAGACGTCGCTCGGTTGATTTGCCGCCACCTGGGCGGCGGTAAGGGCGAACCGTGAGAAAGACCCAGACGTTGTTCGCCGCCAGGAACGCCGCGGCCCCCGCCAGCGCCGAAATGTTCAGACCCTGTACGCCGACGATATGCGCGGCGAAAACGGCACCAATCAGAATGCCCGCGGCGGCAACGAAGCGCAGCCGGGCGAACAGGTACAGCCTTTCGCCCAGCAGCAGGCTGTGCGTAAGAATCAGGGCCTCGCTAGTCCTCGATTCCATCCTTGGGGTTGTCCGACGGATCACACCCCGGTGCAAGTCCTATTTCGTCAATTTGGCTTTGATGGTGCGCAATAGCGCTTCTGCGTTCACCGGCTTTTGGAATACGGCATCCAGGCCCAGCTCGCGGTACCCGGTCGACAGGTTCAGCTGGTCGCCCATGGAGCTGAGTAGGAGGATAGGCGCCTGGTTCCCGGCGAGCTTCAGCTCCTTGACCAGGTTCGTCCCGGCGTCGATCTCCTCCATCATCAAATCGAGGATGATGAGGTCGGGTTTCACCTGCTTGAACTTGGTCAGGCCTTCCTCGGCGGAAAACGCGGCCTCGACCACATAGCCGCCCTTTTCCAATTGCATGCGCAAAAGATCGAGGAGATCCGCGTCGTCATCGACGCAAAGGATGAGGTGTTTTCCATCTCTCATGGTGACGCCTTCCAGGTTGAGCCGTCGGCGACATGTCCGGCGGCGGGTGGCCCAAATTCCTGCACGTAGAGGTCGAAACGGCGCTCGACGAGCGCCTTGCGGGCGAAGGTCGCGGCCTCGGTCAAATTGTCTATCGCCTGCGAAGACAGCGCCTCGTCGAGCTCACCAAACTCGTAGCCGCGAATACCGAGGGTATAGGCCGCGACCTTGCTGGCGAACATCCCGCGCGCCAAGGCCACGACCTGCACTGGACTGACGCTGTGGCTGGTCCATCCGATGCTGCTGCCGATGCTGGTGTCGTCGATGCGCGAAAACCAGAAGGGCGTGGGTCCCTGGGTGGCGGCATCGGCGAACACCACGGCATCATACCCGGCAATCTCGGCGGCGTCTTCCACTGTCAGTTGGTAGTTGGCGTCCACCGTGAGGTTCGGAATGCCAAGCTCCTCGATGGCCGCGGCCAACGCCGGCCCCAGGCCATCGTCGCCGCGGGCGGGATTGCCGAAGCCGTACAGCAGGATTTTGTCCGTCGCGCAGGTCATCCCCTGCTCTTCCGGTCGAGGATCTGGCCCTGGTGATCCAGCACTGTCATTTCCATGGGCATCTGGCCAAGCGCGTGGGTCGCGCACGACAAACACGGGTCGTAGGCGCGAATCGCCACTTCGACGTGGTTGAGCAGGCCCTCGGTGATTTCCACGCCCTGCAGGTGATCCTGCGCCACCTTGGCCACGGCGCGGTTCATGGGCTCGTTGTTGTTGGTGGTCGAAACGATGAGGTTTGCCGACGTGACCATGTCGTTCTTGTCCACCTTGTAGTGGTGGAACAAGGTCCCTCGCGGCGCCTCGAGGAGCCCGATGCCCACCTCGCGCCGCTCGCCCTTGGTCACGAGATCCGTGCCCTGCAGATCCTTGTCGTTCAGCAACGCCTGGATCTTCTCGATGGAATGGAGAAGCTCGATCATGCGCGCCCAGTGGTAGGCCATGGTGATGTTGTTGGGCTTGCCCGCGGTCACCTTGCGGAATTCCTTGCGCTCGATCTCGGCCAGCGGTGTGTCGATGAAGGTGGCGGTGTTGAGACGAGCCAAAGGTCCCACGCGGTACCAGCCCTTTTCCGGTCCGATGGAGCGGATGAAGGGGAACTTCATGTATGACCAGTCGCGCACTTCCTCGGCGATGAAATCGATATACCGTTGGTAGTCGACCTGGTCGAAGATGGTCTCGCCCTGGGCGTCGATGGCGCGCAGGTTGCCGTGGTAGAGATCCATGGCCCCGTCGGCGCGAACCAGCGACAGGTGGTTGGATTCGAAGGAACCGAACGGCGCGAGCTTGGCCAGGTTTTGGACCGTATAGTCCTTGGCGATCTTGACCGCCGACTGCGCCCACTTGAGCTGCTGCTCGAGATCCTTGAGGAAGACATCGCGCTCGGCGATGGACAGATTCTTGTTCACGCCGCCCGGAATGGCCCCCGTACCGTGGATCTTCTTGCCCGCCGTGGCCTTGATGAGCTCTTGCCCGTACTTGCGCATGAGCACGGCCTGCACGGCCAACTCCGGGAACTTACCCGCCACGCCGATGACGTTGCGAATCGCGACATCCGCGTCGAAGCCGAAGAGCAGATCGGGCGACGACAGGTGAAAGAAGTGCAAGGCGTGCGACTGGTACATCTGCCCGTAGTGCATGAGGCGGCGAATCTTCTCCGCGGTGGGCGTCAGCTTCTCGCCGCCTACGATGCGGTCCATGGCCTTGGCCGCCGCCAAGTGATGGCTGACCGGGCAGATACCGCACAGCCGCTGCACCAGCACGGGAACCTCCCAAAACGGACGGCCCTGGATGAAGCGCTCGAAGCCGCGGAACTCGACGACGTGCAGGCGCGCCTGGATGACCTTCTTGTTCTCGTCGAGCAGGATGGTGACCTTCCCGTGTCCCTCAACCCGGGTGACGGGCTCGATGACGATTCGCTTGGCAACGTTCATCGGAATTCCTTCTCCTATCGTCCTATCGTCGTTCTCTCGTCGTCCTATCGTCGGCCTACGGTCTCTAGTCTTGGTCTCGTCTCAGTCGTACTTAACAAGCTCGTAGGGCAGCGCGATGGGCTTGCCAGTCAGCAGCGCCACCAAGGCCTCCCACAGCGTGTCCGCCGAGGGCGGGCACCCGGGCAGGTGGTAGTCCATCTTGACCACCTCGTGACAGGGGTAGACCTTGTCGAGCAGAAGCGGAATCTCGGGATCGCTCGGGATCTTGCCACGCGGGTTGTACACCGTCGGGCCCTTGAGGTACGCCTCTTCGAGACACTCCTGGAGCGGGATGGTGTTGCGCAAGGCCGGGATGCCGCCCATGGTGGCACAGTCGCCGGTCGAAATCAGCACGTCGCAGTGCTCGCGGAAGTGCTGCAGAACGTGGACGTTCTCCTCGTTGCAACAGCCTCCCTCGACGATGCCGATCGCGCAACGGCCTTCGATCTTCTTGATGTCATTGATGGGCGAGCGGTCGAAGTCGATCAGCTCTATCAGCTTGAGGATGCGCTCGTCGATGTCGAGCACCGACATGTGACAGCCGAAGCAGCCTGCGAGGGAAACGGTCGCCAACTTTGGTTTGTTTGCCATGGTGCTACCTGTTATTTACTCGCCTGGCGCGTGACCGCCTTGCGGGACTCGATTTCGCTGCCGATGGGTTTCTGGTCGTACATGCGCTGGCCCACCGGGACGGCGAAGCCCACACGCTTCTTGACGATGCAGCCGACCGGGCACGATTCGGCGGCCTTGTCGGTCACGCTGAGGTTGGTCCCGCCGGCCCCAGTCGCGGCATTCACGCCGAGGCGCTTGTGGGCGCCGCGACCGATGAACTGGAACACGTGTTTGCCGTCTTGCTCTTGCGAGGCGCGAATGCAGCGCGCGCACAGGATGCAACGGTTGAAGTCCAGCATCACGTCGGGATGACTGGCGTCCACCGCGCGTGCCGGGAACATGTACGGGTGGCGCGGCGACAGGATGCCCATGCGATAGGCCGTGGCCTGCAGCTCGCAGTTGCCGCTCTTCTCGCAGAACATGCAGTAGTGGTTGCCTTCGACGAAGAGCATCTCCACCAGGCTCCTGCGCAGATCCTCGAGCTCGGCCGTCTCGCTTTCCACCACCATGCCCTCGGCGACGGGCATGGTACAGGCCGCCTGCGGGCGCCCGTTGACCAGCACCGTACACACGCGGCAGCTTCCCCAGGGGGTCAGGCCCTTCATGGCGCACAGGTGCGGGATGTAGATGCCGGACAAGGCCGCCGCTTGCAGGATGGTCTGGCCCTGCTCGCCTTGGACGTCCTTGCCGTCGATTGTAAAGGTGACTTTGTCGCCCATGGCTACACCCCGCCTTTCTGGGCGCCGAAGTGTTCGGATGCGTGCCCCGCCAGCCCCGCCGCCGTCGCGACGGCCTTGCGTGGATCGAACGACGATACGAGCACGCTTCCGTTGCTCTTGACCCTGCGTTCGTATTCCTTGCGGAAGCTCTGAATCGTACCCAGCACCGGATTCGCGGCGGTTTGCCCGAGACCGCAGCGGCTGGCGGTCTTCATGGTCTTGCCGGTCTTCTCGAGATAGTCGATGTCCGCCAGGCTCGCGCTTCCGCCCAGAAAGCGACCGAGCCTTTCGCACAGCAGGCTTGTGCCGACCCGGCAAGGCGTGCAGTAGCCGCAGCTCTCCTCGACGAAGAACTCCATGAAGGTGTGGGCGATGGCCAGCACATCCCGCTGCGCCCCGAACACCATCACCGAGCCGCCGGTGGCGAGGTCGTCGTAGCACAGCTTGCGCCCGAATTCCGCCGGCCCGATCATGCGACCAGAGGCGCCGCCAACTTGCACAGCCTGCGCATCGGTTGCGCCCACGCGCGCGAGCAATTCGCTGACCGTGATGCCGAAGGGAAGCTCGTAGACGCCAGGGCTGCCGCAATCGCCGGACACACTGAACACCTTGGTGCCGGCGCTGCCCTGGGTACCCATCGACGTGAACCAGCCCGGACCGTTCTCGATGATGCGGGCGACGGCACAGTAGGTCTCGACGTTGTTGATCACCGTCGGCATGCCGAGGTAACCCTTTTGCGCCGGGAAGGGCGGCCGGGTCTTGGGGTCGCCGGCCTTGCCTTCGCAGGAGCTGAGCAGCGCGGTTTCCTCGCCGCACACGTAGGCGCCAGCGCCAAGCTGAATGCGAATGTCGAACTTGAACCCCGATTTGCCGAGGATGTCGCGGCCGAGGAGTCCAGCGGCGCGCCGCTTGGCCAGGATCGCCTCGAGGAATTGCAGCAAGTAGGCGTACTCGCCACGCAGGTAGACGATGCCCTCGCTGGAGCCGATGGCGTAGCCCGCGATGGTCATGCCCTCGAACATCAGCCCCGCGGCCTCGGTCAGGATCACGCGATCCTTGAACGTCCCAGGCTCGCCCTCGTCGGCATTGCACACCACGAACTTGCGCTCGCCGGCGGCGCCGCGGGTGAACTCCCACTTCATTCCGGTCGGGAAACCGGCGCCCCCGCGTCCGCGCAAGCGCGACGCCTTGACGATCTTGATCAGCTCGACGGGTTGCTCGGACAGTGCACGCTGCAACGCGACCCCTGGCGTCGAGGGTGCAAACACCACCGCGCCGGACTCGCGCAGATTGTTGACCACCATCGAACGCACGAGGGGATGGCCGTTGTTGCCGTCCCCGAGGGTGAGCTTGAGCTGTTCCAGGTTCTTGGTCGTGCGCAGGGTTTGCACGATGTCGTGCACCATGTCCGTGGACACCCGCGTGACCACCTTGTGGTTGACGAGCAGCGCAGGCGCCTGATCGCACATGCCGATGCAAGGCGTGTACTCGAGGGAAAACAGGCCATCGGGCGTGGTCTGGCCGAAGTCGATTCCCAGCTCGGCGCGGAAGGCCGCGGCGATGCGGTCCATGCCCTTGATTTGATCGATGATGTCGTTGCACAGGCGGATCACGAATCGCCCGCGCGGCTTGCGCGAGAAGAAGGCGTAGAACGTCGCCGCGCTCTCGACCTCGACCCTGCTGATCGACAGGGATTTGGCGATGTCCTCCAGGGCACCGGAGGCGATGCACCCGGCCTCGGCCTGGACATTCAAGAGGATGTCCATCAGCCGGCCTTTGTCGTTGCCGAACCTCTCGCAGATCTGCCTCGTGACATCGGAGTTGTCTGCCATGGCCCTTCCTGCTTCTGACTCTCGTCGAGTCGGACTTCCATCCCCGAACCCCGACGGAAACACGGTTCCCGCCGCTTCGCGATTCGGGCTAGTTACTCAAACTGTCGAAACTACACTGAACCCAAACTAGAACAACTCGGAACCACGATCCATGGCGCAAGCACTGCGCACGTGAAAAACGTAACGAATCGGCTCCGATTTGGCAAGTCCCGTGATGATCTTTTTTCTCGACGGAGAAGAGATGTGCGCCAGCGCCACACGTCAGCGGCAGCTCTGCGGCAAACCGATGTACACTTGTCCGAGCGAGGTTGGCGAGCCATCGCTGTTGACGAGCTTGGCATTCGGGATCGGATCGGCGCTGAACCAGGAATAGCGGAACACCTTGGGATTGCCTTCGAGGTACGGAATCGCGGCGCGCATGTAGGCCTCCTGCTGCGCCGTCGACGCGGTCGTGTCGCAGGAAAATTCGGTCAACCAGATGGGCTTGCCGAACTGCTCGAAGCCAGCCAGGCTGCCGCCCGGCTCCAGGTAGTCCTCGAGCGACGGCAAGTCGCAGTTGTACCAGTGGACCGCGACATAATCGACCTCGCAGGTCGCGCACGCGGCGAAGAAGTCCGTCAGATACTGGTAGGGATCGGTGCCGTTGCACTGGTTCGCGGGGCCGCAGAAATTCAGGCCTGGACCAACGATGGGAAGCCCGGCTGCCTTGGTCTGGATAGTGGGCCAGTAGCTGGCCGCCGCTGCCGCAGTCAGGTTCGACTGCGCCATGAAATTGGGCTCGTTGAAGGTGAGCAGATATTTCGAAGCCGCTGGAATCGCGGAATTCAGACTGTCCTTGCCCCAGAGCATGGGCACGAATTCCATGCCGCTCGCGCCGCTGCCTTGCGCGGCCCAGTTGTACCACCACGCCACCGCGGGGAAGAACGCGGCGCCCGGCGCCGTGTTGGCGGCAATGCCGCGCTTGCAGACGGTGGTGCCGCCGCCGTCGAGGCCTATGGTCCCACCCGCGTTCGTCCCCCCCGTTCCCATTACGCCGCCGCTGCCCTTGGTAGCGCCACCACCACCGGCTGCTCCGCCCGTGCCAGAACCGTCGCCGCCCGGCACCCCGCCGCTGGCCGTCACGCCTCCCGTGCCGTTTGCGCCGCCGGTGCCCGTCCCCTGACCGTGCGAGCTACTGCTGCATCCCATGGGAAACGAAAGCGACGTCATGAGCGCGAAAGTGAAGAGTGCTCGCATCGGGCCTCCTCGGGCGCGGCGGTTCCGTAAACGATACCGCAAAGGAACGCGGATTGGCCAAAGTCATCGGCATCTTGAGGTAGATTGTTTGCGTGGCGCCCGACCAGCCAAGCGTGCCCGACTCCGTGCCCGACGCCGTGCGAGTCCACGTCGCCATTCGCGGCGCGGTCCAGGGCGTCGGGTTCAGGCCCTTCGTCTACAGACTGGCACAAGAGCTTGGACTGCGTGGTTGGGTCAACAACTCGGCCGCCGGCGTGTTCGTCGAGGCCGAAGGCCAAGCGCAAAGGGTGCGCGAGCTCGTGCGCAGGCTCGAAGACGACAAACCCGACATCGCCATCATCCAGAGCCTGGAGGCGACGTTTCTGGATCCCGTCGGCTACTCTGCATTCGAGATTCGCGCCAGCACGAGTGGGGAAAAGCGCGCCCTGGTGCTGCCCGACCTGGCCACCTGCCCCCTGTGCCTGAACGACATCCTCGATCCGGCCAATCGCCGCTATCGCTACCCGTTCACCAATTGCACCCACTGCGGACCGCGCTTCAGTATCATCGCCGGCCTGCCCTACGACCGCGCGGCCACCACCATGGCACGTTTCACGATGTGTGCGGAGTGCGCGCGCGAGTACCGCGATCCGGCGGACCGGCGGTTCCACGCCCAGCCCAACGCGTGCCCGGCCTGCGGCCCGCAGCTTGCGCTGTGGAACGGCGACGGCGTCGAGATCGCGCAAAGGCACGAGGCGCTGGTGGCGACGGCCGGCGAGATTCGCGCGGGGAAGATCGCCGCCGTGAAAGGCCTGGGCGGATTTCACCTGATGGGGGACGCGCGCAACGAGACCGCCGTGCGCGAGCTGCGTGCGCGCAAACGGCGCGAGGAAAAGCCCTTCGCCATCATGGCCGTCGACCTCGAGCAGGCCCTGCGCACCTGTTCGGCCTCCGAAATCGAACGACGGTTACTGCGCTCTCCCGAATGTCCCATCGTCTTGCTTTCGCGCCTGCCGGGCGCCAGCGATATCGCCAAGTCCGTCGCCCCGGGAAATCCGACCCTGGGCGTGATGCTGCCGGGCACGCCGCTGCATCATCTGTTATTGCGCGAGCTCGGCTTCCCGGTGGTCGCCACCAGCGGCAACCTTTCCGAAGAGCCCATCTGCACCGACGAGCGCGAGGCCATCGAACGGCTGCGCGGCATCGCCGACGTCTTCCTGATCCACGACCGACCCGTCCTGCGTCACGTGGACGACTCGGTGGTGCGCGAAGTGTGCGGGCGCGAGCTGGTTCTCCGCCGGGCCCGCGGCTTCGCCCCCCTGCCCGTCTCCGTCGACCGCGAGCTTGCCCCCGTGCTCGCCGTCGGTGGGCACCAGAAGAACACCATCGCCGCGGCCCTCGGCTCGCAGGTGTTCATCAGCCAACACATCGGTGATTTGGAAACCGAGGGCTCCTATCAAGCCTTCATGTCGGTCATCGACGCCTTTCAAAGCCTCTATGCCTTCACACCCGCGACCCTCGCCTGCGACCTGCACCCGGACTACCTGTCGACCCAGTATGCCGAGTCGCGGTGGCAGAGCCGGGCTTTGCCCGGCGGAGCCAGAGCGCGGGAAGGGATGGAAACCCTCCCAGGGTTTCCACATCAACGTTCGGGCCTGCCAGTGGTCAAGGTGCAACACCACCACGCGCACATTCTCGCCTGCATGGCTGAGAATCGGCTGCCCCCGCCCGTGCTGGGGATTGCCTGGGATGGCAGCGGCATGGGCAGCGACGGCACGGTGTGGGGGGGCGAATTCCTCCACGTGACCGGCGCAGGCTTTCGCCGGGTCGCGCACATGCGGCCATTCCTCTTGCCCGGCAATGCCAAGGCCGTGCGCGAGCCCCGCCGGGTGGCCCTGGCAATTCTCCACGAAGTATTCGGCGACAAGGCCTTTGCCCTCGATATCCCGACGCTGCGTTCGTTCTCGCCCGCCGAGCTCGAGAACCTGCGGATCATGCTGCGCCGGCGCCTCAACGCGCCCACCACCACGAGCGCCGGCCGACTATTCGACGCCTTCGCATCGCTGCTGAACCTGCGCCAGGTGGCCAGCTTCGAGGGTCAAGCGGCCATGGAGCTGGAGTTTTCTTTGGCCGACGCGAAAGTGGGTGATTCCTATCCTTATGTCATCCGCGGCGAGGGCGAGCCCCTGTGCCTCGACTGGGAGCCGATGGTGCGCGCCGTGCTGGCCGAGCCGGCGATCGCCGCTGCGACTGCATCGGCCCGCTTTCACAACACCCTCGTCGACATGGCGGTCGAGGTGGCGGCACGCATCGGCGAGCCCCACGTCGTGCTGAGCGGCGGCTGTTTTCAGAACCGCTATTTGACCGAGCGCATGGTGTCGCGCTTGCTCGGCGCGGGGTATCGTCCGTACTGGCATCAGCGCGTGCCGCCCAACGACGGCGGCCTCGCGCTGGGACAGATCATGGCAGCTCAGGCAGCAGGTGAAACGCGAAAGGATTGAGCATGTGTCTTGCGGTTCCGGGAAAGATCCTCAGCATCAGCGGTGACGACACCACGCGCATGGGCGCCGTCAGCTTCGGCGGCATCAGCAAGGACGCCAGCCTGGCCTTCGTCCCCGAAGCCAAGGTCGGCGACTACGTGCTAGTGCACGCGGGCTTCGCCATCAGCGTGGTCGACGAGGTCGAGGCCGCGCAGACCCTGGAGTACTTCCGCCAGATCGGCGAGCTGGGCGAGCTCGAGGACAAGGCGTGAAGTTCGTCGACGAGTACCGCGACCAGGCCAAGGCCGAGGGATTGGCCCAGGCCATCGCGCGCATCACCACCAAGCCCTGGTCCATCATGGAGGTGTGCGGCGGCCAGACCCATAGCATCGTCAAGTACGGCCTCGACGAGCTACTGCCCAAGCCCATCACCCTGCTGCACGGCCCGGGTTGCCCGGTGTGCGTGACCCCGCTCGAGCTCATCGACAAAGCGTTGCAGATCGCCGCGCGCCCGGAGGTCATCTTCTGCTCCTTCGGTGACATGCTGCGCGTGCCGGGCAGTGGCGGCGATCTCTTCTCGGTCAAGGCGAAGGGCGCCGACGTGCGCATCGTTTACTCGCCGCTCGATGCCCTGAAGATCGCGCGCGACAATCCAGCGCGGCAGGTCGTGTTCTTCGCGGTGGGCTTCGAGACCACCGCCCCGGCCAACGCCATGGCGGTGTTCCAGGCCCACGCGCAGAAGCTCCCGAACTTCTCGGTCTTGGTGTCGCACGTGCTGGTGCCGCCAGCCATGGCTGCGATTCTCGCCGCGCCCGACAATCGCACCCAGGGTTTTCTTGCCGCCGGTCACGTGTGCACCGTGATGGGCTTCGAGGAATACCTGCCGCTGGCCAAGAAGTATCGCGTTCCCATCGTGGTGACCGGGTTCGAGCCGGTGGACATTTTGCAAGGGATCTTGATGTGCGTGCAGCAGCTCGAGCAGGGCCGCGCCGAAGTCGAGAACCAGTACGCCCGTTCGGTGCAGCGCGAAGGCAATCGCCCCGCGCAACAGTTGATGGCAAAGGTCTTCCGCGTGGTGGCGCGCAAGTGGCGCGGGGTGGGCGAAATTCCGAGCAGCGGCTATGCCCTGCGTGACAAATTCGCCGCCTACGACGCGGAGGCGCGCTTCGGCGTGGCCGGTTACCACGTCGATGAGGATTCCGAGTGCATCAGCGGGCAGGTCCTGCGCGGGGTGAAGAAGCCGCAGGAATGTCCGGCCTTCGGCACGCGCTGCACGCCCGAGCGACCACTGGGCGCCACCATGGTGTCCAGCGAGGGCGCGTGCGCGGCCTACTACCTATACCGGCGCCATCAACAGACGTCTCAGACGCCGCTTGCCGCCGGGAAACGGAGCTGAGCATGGCCGACAAGTCGGATGCGCCCTTCACTGTCAGTTGCCCTGTCCCCATCACCAACCAAGATTTCGTCACCCTCGCCCACGGCGGTGGCGGGCGGATGATGCACACGCTGCTCGATCGCATCGTCCTTCCCGCCTTCGGCAACCAGCCGCTCGAGTCACGTCACGACGGCGCGGTGATGAAGATCGACAAGGGACGGCTTGCCTTCACCACCGATTCCTATGTGGTTCACCCGCTCTTCTTTCCCGGCGGCGACATCGGCACCCTGGCCGTCACCGGTACGGTGAACGACCTGGCCATGTGTGGCGCACGTCCGCTGTGCCTATCGGCCGGGTTCATCCTGGAAGAAGGACTGCCTATCGCCACCCTCGAGCGCGTGGTGGCTTCCATGGCCCGCACCGCGAAGGCCGCGAAGGTGAACATCGTCACCGGCGATACCAAGGTCGTGGATCGAGGCAAGGGCGACGGTCTGTTCGTCAACACCGCGGGCATCGGCGTGGTCGAGCACGACCTCGTCATCGCACCCACCAGCGTTCGCCCCGGCGACGCCATCTTGCTCAGCGGCGACGTCGGCCGGCACGGCGTGGCCATCATGGCCGTGCGCGAAGGCCTGCAATTCGAGACCACGCTCGAAACCGACTGCGCCCCCCTCGCCGATCCCGTGCTGGCGTTACTCGCGGCCGGCATCGAGGTGCACTGCCTGCGCGACCTGACCCGCGGCGGCCTCGCCACCACCCTCATCGAGATCGCCGAATCCAGCCGCTTGCACGTGGACATCGACGAGCGCGACATCGCCGTCGAGGAGAACGTCTGCGGCGCCTGCGAGATCCTCGGCCTCGACCCGCTCTACCTGGCCAACGAGGGCCGTTTCGTCGCGTTCGTTCCCACCGCAGAGGCCGAGCGCGCCTTGCGGATCCTGCGCAGCCACCCCGTTTCAGTCACCGCCAAGCGCATCGGTGTGGTGTCCGAATCACCCGCCGCCCTGGTCACCCTGCAAAGCCGCATCGGTACCAAGCGTATCCTGGACATGCACAGCGGAGAGCAGTTGCCGAGGATCTGCTGAAACGGGACCGTTCGACACGCGACCGCGGAGCCGCAGAAGATGTCGGTTCGACAATCCTCCCCCGCATCGAGTCGGCATTTGAGCATTTGAGCATTTGAGCGCCTCAGTTTACACGCCAGAACGGGAGTGACAGATGCGACCATGAACCCGTGCCACAACTACGGACCAGTGAGACTCCCGGTCAGCTTGGCCGAGGCCACTGACGCAGACATGCCGGTATCCGTCACAGTGAGAGTTGCCGCCGCAGTGGTTGGCGGGATCGCTCCGCCGTCTGCGACTTGGGGGTCGAAAATAAGCGTAACCGCACAGATGCACCTGGCGCCAAGGGACTTGTGCAGGTGCTGTTCACGATGGAGAAAAGCCACGCGTCCACGCCAGACAGAGCGATAATCAAGGGTCCGCTGGCTGACTCACCCCCGTTGCCAATCGCAAATATGAAGGATGAGCTAGCCACGCCCATCGTGGTGAAAAATTGCGCGGCTGTTGGATTGATCAGGAGCTCCGCTGGAGTCCTTACCGTCGACTGTACCGGAACGACCACGGTTTGTCCTGCGGCGCTCACGATAAGCGAGTCGCTGCCGTGGCCGGAATTGACAGCACTGAAGTCCAGGACCACGGTGCAATTCTCGTTTCCGAGGACCCCATCGAAACCAAACGCGGATCCATTCGTTGCCTCCCCTGGCGAACGTTCCTCGACGAGCTGTGGGGGGACGATCTACTGTAGGCGATGGGTGTCATTCTGCACAGGTCCCCAGCTTTTGAGGGAGCGGACCTACGATCGCGAACGGCGAGCGCAGCCAAGCCCGATGCCTGCGCCTCGCCAGCCGGGCGCCGCACCCGCGTGCAATGCACGCTGCAGGACGGCTCGGCCGCCGCACCTGAGCCAGCGCCGGATCAACGCCTGCTTCTTAAGGTCGGTCACGGAGGTCGGCAAGGATCTCGTCTCGGACCTCGTCCCAATCGCGAAGGACGACTGTCCTCCAGGAGACGGTCAAGCGCGCTTGCGATTGAGGCCGCCAGCGATGGCGCGCAGCCATGCGCGCGGGGCGATGCGCGTGGATTGAGCGATCAGCTTGTTCATGAGGCCGGGAAGGGCCACCACCTTGCCCGCCATCATGGCCCGGTAGGCGTGCAAGGCCACGGGCGCGGCGCCGGCCACGCTGAGCCGGAAAAGATTGGCCTTGGTGCTTCCGGCGACGGAGCTGAATTCGGTCGCGGTCGGCCCCGGGCAAGACGCCGTGATGGTGACGCCGGTTCCGCCCAGCTCGTAGGCCAACGCCTCGGTGAAGCTGAGCACGAAGGCCTTGCTGGCATAGTAGGTGGCCATGTACGGCCCGGGCAGAAACCCGGCCACCGAGGCCACGTTCAAGATGCGACCGCTCTTTCGCGCCAGCATTTCCGGCAAGAAGAGATGGGTCAACTGAAGCAGCGCCCGGATGTTGAGGTGGAGCATTTCCACCTCGCGGTCGAGGACCGCCTCGGCGAACGGCCCGCAATTGCCGAAGCCGGCGTTGTTGATCAAGAAGTCGACGGGCTTGTTTTCGGTACGAAGGCGCTCGGCGATGGTCGCGGGTGTGGCCCGGTCCGAGAGATCGGCGTCGATGACCGTGACGTGTACGCCGTGCGCCGTCGTCAGCTCGGCGGCCAGCTCTTCCAGTCGGTCGCGCCGTCGCGCCACCAGCACTAGGTCGTGACCGTCCTTGGCCGCAATCCGCGCCAGCTCGCGCCCGATCCCGGCCGAGGCGCCGGTCACCAACGCCGTCTTCTGTGTTCGCGCCATGGTTCAGATCCTTTCGCGCTTCAGGCTTGCATCGCCTGCTTGCGCCGCCGTTCGATCCAGGCCAGCCACGCGTCCATCCCCTGCACCTTCGTGCAGCTCGTTTCCACCACCTCCATGCCTGGATGAACCTGGCGCGCGTTCGCGACGGCCTGGGCCAGGTTGAACGGCACGTAGGGCAGAAGATCGACCTTGTTGATGATGCACAGCTCGGCGGCGGCGAAGATGGACGGGTATTTGAGCGGCTTGTCCTCGCCCTCGGTCACGCTGAGCACGACGATCTTGGCGTGCTCGCCCAGGTCGTAGCTGGTCGGGCACACGAGATTGCCCACGTTCTCGACGAAGAGGATGTCGATGGCGTCGAGATCCCAGTCGGAGAGCGCCCTGATGAGCATGCTGGCGTCGAGGTGGCAGGTGTCGCCGGTGGTGATCTGCTTGACCGGAAAACCGGCCTTGGCCAGACGACGGGCGTCGTTTTCGGTTTGCAGATCGCCGGTCAGCAGCGCGACCTTGGCGGTCTTGGGCAAGGCTTCGAGGGTGCGTTCGAGCAGGGCCGTCTTGCCCGACCCCGGTGCGCTGATGAGGTTCACGCAGAACACCTTGTGCAGGCGAAAGCGTTCGCGCAGCCTCAGCGCAAGTTTGTCGTTCTCGCTCAGGACCTTTTCTTCCACGTCTACGCGCATGGGGGATCCTCCAGCTCGAAAAACATTACATCGAGCTCCTTGCCCGCGATACAGACGCTTTCGTCGCCGTGGCAGGCGGGGCAGGTCGCCGAAAAGCCCTCGGGCTCGAACTCGGTGGCGCAAGCCGTGCAGCGCTGCCTGCGTTTGCAGAACTCGACCTCGACCAGCACGCCTTGCAACGGCGTGTCCTTGCTCAGGGCCTCGAGGCCGAAGGTGAGCGCGTCCGTTTCCACGCCCGAGATCTCGCCGATGCGCAGGCCGACCTTGGTCACGCGCACGCCGCCATTTTCCTCCGACGCGGCCTTGGCGCGCTCCAGGATCGCCGAGGCGATGGACAGCTCGTGCATGGCCGGCATTCTAGCCTGCCCTCGTGCCACAGAACCTCTTTTCGCCCTGCCCAATTGGCGACCGCGAAGCACCGCTGGCGCAAGCGGTGAAAATGATTCGTCCCGGCGGCCGTATCGTAGCCTCGGTCCGCAATGGGCTGCCGCGAAGATGTTCCGGCCAACAGGACCGGACACCGAGGCCGCGTGCGGGGGCGGCCGGTGCCCTTGGCAGATGAAAGACCCGGGCAGAATGGCCTGGCCCGGGTCTTTCCTTTCACAAAGTGGAATCAGCTAGCAGCTAGCCACGGCCAAAGCCACCGCCGCCGGTTTCTGGTCGCGTGAACCCGCCAGTCTCTGGTCGCGTGAACCCGCCGCCATCCGGTCGCGTGATGCCGCCAGTCTCCGGTCGCGTGAACCCGCCGCCATCCGGTCGCGTGATGCCGCCAGTCTCTGGTCGCGTGAACCCGCCGCCATCCGGTCGCGTGATGCCGCCACCCTCCGGAAGCATAAAGCCGCCGCCATCTGGGCGCGTGATGCCTCCGTCTGGAATGGTGAAGCCGCCATCAGGACGCGGATTCGTCACTGTGGTCCCGCCCATGCCCATCCCGCCCATGCCCATGCCCATCCCGCCCATGCCAGGCATTCCGCCCATCCCGGGTGTCCCGCCGCTGCCCTTCATCCCGCCCGTGCTTACGGCGCCACCCGCACCTGAAGAGCCGCCTGTGTGCGTGCCGCCGGTACTTGTGGTTCCGCCTGAACCTGCAGAACCGCCACCGCCACTCTTGCCGCCTGTGCCCTCGGGAAGACCGCCGCCGCTGGATGAACAACCGGCCATTCCGAGAGGAGCAATCAATGCGGCCAACATGCAACCCGATAACAGATTCCCTAGCTTCATGGTTTGTATCTCCCGCTTCGTGGTGAGTCTCTTTCTTGTCTCCTGCTTTGTCCGGTTGGTGCTTGCAGCACCTTGGATTCGTCAATAAATATGAGCTCGTCTAGTCCGCAATGCCGCGCTGCGACTTGAAGACGGCGACAGACTTGTCGCGTCACTGCGCCAAGGCGGCGGTGGCGACCATGAACCAGGCCGCGTGCGGAAGCCACTGCTCGACCCAGCGCCAGTCGTCGCTACATGAGCCGGCGAGCGGCGCGCTCAACCACTGGATGCCGCTGCCGTCGGCGTTGCTGCCGGTGATGCCGTTGGCGATGCCGCCGACGAGGGTGCCGGCCTGGGGCTTCGAGGCGCAATAGGCCGGCGGGTTGTTCCTCCCGAACCCGTCGAGAAAGCAAATGTCGTAGGGATTGGCGCCGAGAATCCAATCGAGCTGATCGCCAGCGAAGCGCAGGAGGTCGAGGTACTGCGTCCCCGACGTTCCCAAGGCCTTCGCGCCGAGCAGGGCTGCCGCGGCCAGCGAGGCGAGGCGCGCGTTTTCACCCTGCCACCAATAGCCGGATTCGTTGTCGTGAGGAATGAAGAAGCTGGACGTGCCCGCGGCGATGTGTTGGCGGGCGTAGCCGAAGGGATTGGCGACCGCGCCGGTGACGCCCAGCAAGTAATCGAGGTGCTTCTGGATGGCCTGCTTGGCGAGAGCGCGCTTGTCCGCGTCGGTCTCGACCTGGACGTAACGGGCGAGCGCCACGACGGGCAGCCCGGCGTCGGACGCGTGCCAGAAGGGACGGGTCGCGCCGTCGGCGATGAAGTAGCCGTCCGCGCCCAAGCGGCCGATCAGCGAGGTGGCGCGCGCGCGGGCCGCCTGCGCATAGGCCGCATCCTGCGTGGTGGCGTAGAGCTCGCTGGCGGCGAGTAGACCGGTGTAGTCGTCGATGACGTTTTCCTTGCCATCGTCGTCGTACTTTCCGCCGTTGTTGTTCAGGGTGTCGAAGGCCAGCTTGGCGCCGGCCAGGTATTGCGCGCTGGTGAAGCTGCCGTCCACCTGCCAGCGCGCCGCCCGCGCCAAGGCGGCGATGCTCATGCCGCCGCCTTCGCGCAGGGCCGACTGGTAATCGGCGGTCTCGGTGCCGGACTGTCCCACGATGGCGCAGATCTGCCGTTGGCCGACGTTGCCCGACCAGCCGTCGAAAACGTTGGTGTAGAAGTAGCCCGCCGGATCGAGCACGCGCACGAGGTAGTCCGCGCCCCACAATGCCTCGGCCTGCAACGCGGGCGCCGAGCCGCTGGCCGCGAGCGTGCTTCCGCCTTGGTCGTAGACCCAGGCCAGCGCCCAGGCGACCAGGGGGATCTGCTGGGGGTTCAGGAAATTGGCGTAGCTCAGGTGGGTGAGGTACTTCGAGATGTCGCCCGAGGCATCGTACCAACCGCCACGGACATCGGCGGGCGTGCCGCCGCCGACGAAGGGTACGCTGGCATCGGCCGCCCACACGTCGGGGTCGTCGGCGCGGGAAGCCTTGAAGTAGCCGAGAATGCCGGCGAAGGTGGTGGCGAACAGATGACTGTCGCCGATGTCGAATGCCTCCGACATCGCGTTGCCTACTTGCAGGCGATAGTGCCCGGGCTGGGTCAGCCCGGTGAAGTCGATGGAATAGAAGGAACGGCTGCTGCTCCAGGCGTCGAAGGTGATGGCGGCGAGCGATCCGCACCAGACGGCGGCTTGAGTCGAATCGACGATGAAGAAGCGGTCCAAGTTGGCTGCCCCTTCGACCACGGCATGCTTCGGGCCCAGGGTATCGAAGCCGAGGTGGTTCAAATGGAACAAGGGCGCGCTGGTGGCGGATGCGGACGAGGCAGAGAGCTCGATCCAATCGAGGTTGAGGACTCCAGCCGTCGAGCCAGCCGCGACCAGGTAGAGGGTGTGGCTGCCGGTCGCGGCAGCGAGGGTGACCTGGCCATCCTGCCAGGTGGTCCACGATCCGGTGGAAACCGGCGAGAAGGTGCCCAGCAGCGTGCCCGTGGCGCTATCCAGCCGGATTTCGATGCTGCCGCCGTCCACGCCCTTGGCGTAGTGAAGGGTGAGGGTGTTGGCGCCATCCATCACGACGCCGTCGTACCAAAGCGCGTCGCCACCTTCGATGAACCCGACGTCGGTCCCGTCATTTTCCGTCTGGGTCCCCTGTTGCCCGCCCGTCGTGCCTTCGCAAGCTCCCGTGGTCGGGCCAAAGGCGCACTCCGCTTCGATGTGCTGGGTGGGGACCGCCAGCGGCGGGGTGTCGCAGGTCATGACATGGTTGATGACCAGCGGGTTCGCGACGACGCCGGCGTCACTTGGAGCGGTGGCATCGCCAGCGTCGCCGGAACCACCGCCGCCCCCGGTCGCGCCGCCGTCGCCCGCGCCGCCGCTGCCGATCGTCCCTCCGCCGCTGGTCGTGCCACCGCCCCCTGCCCCGCCGCCGCCAGTCGCGCCGCCGCGATTCGTGCCACCGCCCCCTGCCCCGCCGCCCCCGATCGCGCCGCCGACGCCCGCGCCGCCGTTTCCGCCACCCGTGCCGCCGTTGCTATCGGCCACGTTGACGTCCCTTGGCCGGCAGCTCGTCAATCCGATGCTGCCGATGCTGCCGATGCTGCCGATGCTCAGGATGGAGACGAACAGAAGACCACTGCTCCACATGCGGGGCATGCGGGGTGAAGAGCCAGCCCGGGAGTGCGACATCTTTGACTTTCTCGACGGAACAGGTGTGTTGCAGGGACGTCGCTATGCTGACGTGTTTGGCCTCTCTCGTGCAACCTTAATGTGGGTCGACCATCAACGGGGCAATTGCACGCGCGAAAGCTGGCGGGCGGCCAAGGTCTGGCACGAGCTGTCGCATTCCTGGAACTCCAGGACCAGCTGAGCCTGCTCGCGGCAGAAGTCGCGCATGGCATCTTCGGGCACCGAGCAAACCGACCTGAGGTTTTGCACCGTGCGCTGGTACAACGCTTGGCGCTCGCGGGCCGGCATCTCGCGGATGGCCCGACGCTCGGCACCTCCGCTGTGGACGAGAATGAGGATCGCACCCACGATTGCAGCCGCGAGCGCGATCCACTTCACCCAAGCGGGCAACCTGCCAAGAAGGGATCGTTCGTCTGGCATTTCCGCCTCGCTGGAATCTTCGAGCAACTCCAATCCGTGTGGCATGGCAATGCTGTGGATACGCATGCCGCGTGCCACTCCTCGGCAACCTCTGCAGACACGTGGGCGCCAGCTGTGCCTGTCTCTTCTTGCAATCCGCAAGCTCAGCCCGCACCAGGATTGCAACCTGCACGGTGGGCAAGAATTCTGGCGAAGCCGTCACGGCCGAGACGGCGGTGCGCTAGAATCCCGGCGTGGACCCGCTGAACGTCCTCATCGTAGACGACGAGAAGAACATCCGTCACACCCTGCGCGTGTGCATCGAGTCGCTTGGCGGCAGGGTTGGCGAGGCATCCTCGCCGGATACCGCCATCGAGGTCATGGGGCGAACGAGCTTCGACATGGCCTTCCTGGACTTGAAGCTCGGCACGCAGAGCGGCCTCGACCTCATCCCACGGCTGCTGGCGGAAAGCCCCAATTTGACCATCGTCGTGGTCACGGCCTACGCCACCATCGAGACCGCGGTCGAGGCCATGCGCCGCGGAGCATGGGACTACCTTCCCAAGCCTTTCACACCGGCGCAGATCCGGCACACCTTGGACCGTGTGCTGAAACAGCGCTCGCTGGCCAACCGTGCCGCCAACCTCGAAAGTCGAGCTCAGCGCGGAAACGCCAGACGTCCTGCTTGCCTCGGCCGCGCCCTCGGTGCGCGCGGTGATGGATGTGCTGGCTCGGGCCGCCCAGTCCGATGCGGCGGTGCTCTTTCGCGGCGAAAACGGCACCGGCAAGGGAGTCCTTGCGCGGGCCTTGCACAAGCAGAGCAAGCGCCGCGAACGGCCCTTCGTGCTGGTCAACTGCCCCACCCTTTCCGAAGAGCTTCTGGCCAGCGAGCTTTTCGGTCACGCCAAGGGCGCCTTCACGGGCGCCATCCGCGATCAGGTCGGCCGCGTCGAAGCGGCCGAGGGCGGCACCGTGTTCCTCGACGAGATTGGCGAGATGCCCGGCAATCTGCAGGCCAAGCTTCTGCGCTTCTTGCAGGAAAAGCAGTTCGAGCGCATCGGCGAAACCCGGACCAGACAGGCTGACGTACGAGTCGTGGCCGCCACCAACCGCGACCTGGACGCGGACGTGCGCGACGGGAAATTTCGTGAGGATCTCTTCTATCGCTTGAACGTCGTCGAGGTGAAGGTCCCGTCCTTGCGCGAGCGACACGAGGACATCCTGTCCCTGGCCAGACACTTTCTCGCCTTCTTCGCCCGCGCTACCGGCCGAGCCGTGCCCGAGCTGTCGCCCGCCGCAGAGCGCGCCCTCGAGGACTATGCCTGGCCCGGCAACGTCCGCGAGCTGCGCAATGCCATCGAACGCGCCATGATCCTGTGGCCTTCACCGCGGCTGGAGCCACAGGCCTTTCCCGAACGCATCGGCGGCGCCAAAGAGCGCGGTCCCTATGTGGGTGGGGAATTCACTGTCGAGGCCATCGAGCGCGCTCACATCCTGTCCGTCATGGCGCGCGCCTCGTCCCTCGATGCCGCCGCGGAGATCCTGGGCATCGACAGCTCGACCCTGTGGCGCAAGCGCAAGCGCTACGATGAAGGAGGATGACTTCGCACCCTCAGCGTGACACCCATTAGTGTTGCATATAGATCGGCACTGGGCTGCGCTCGGCGAGGGCGCGCGTGACCGACCTCGAGAACAGCTCCGCCATCCGCGAACGCGCGAAGGCTCCCATGACGACCAGACTGGCGCCGATCTCGCCTGCAAAGGCGATCAGCGCCTCCGCGCTTTCGAGCGCCGAGACGATGCTGTGGACCTTGGCTTGAACGCCCATGGTACGCAGGGCCTCGGCGCCGCGCTCGGCCATCTCCCACGCCCTGTCGCCGTCGTCGCCGACCGAGGCGACGTGGATGTTGCGCGACTCGGTCAGCCCGCTTGCGGCGAAGCTGGTCAGCGCGCGCGTGGCGGCCGCGCCGCCGTCATACGCGATGAGGACGGTCGTCCCGAGCGTGGGTTTCGATGCGGACGCGCGCTCCGGTACGAGAAGAAGCGGATGGCTCGCATGCCGCAAGATCTTCTCCCGCGTGGCTCGATCCTCGCTGTTGGTCTCGAAGCGAAAGTTCGCATCGCGCCCCATCAGGGTCAGGTCGTGGTGCTCCATCTCGGCAAGGATGACCTCGGCCGGTCGTCCGACGACTTCAAGCATGCGCACCGGCAGGTCCGCAGCCTCGCAGCGGCCTTCGAACGTCGCCAGCCATTCGTCGGCGCGATGTCGAGCGTCGGCAAGCAGGGACAGGTCGCGCTCGTGCTTGAAGCTCGATCCTCCAATGCCCGAGGCCGCGCCGGCGCGGATATCCGGCTCGTCGATGATCGCGATCCCCGAAAGGCTTGCCTTGCGTTCGCTGGCGATCTCGATAGCGGCCTGTGTCGTCGCATCCGAGCTCGCTGATCCCTCCAGACAAACGAGCATTTGCTTGATCATCACGGCCTCCGTCTTTCTCGCGCACACCCTTCAGTTCGCCGCCGCCCTCTCGTTCGCGGGAATACTCGAAGGTTGACCGAACTGGCGGTCCATCGCCAGGTTCAGATCGAGCACGTTGACCGTGGGCTCGCCTAGGAATCCGAAGTCGCGACCCGAGATCGCTTCGTCGAGCGACGCCGTGATGCGCGCAACGCTGACCCCGCGAGCGTGTGCCACGCGGGGGATCTGCCACCTGGCCGCCGCGGGACTGATGTGCGGATCCAGGCCGCTGGCCGACGTCGTGACCAGCTCGACCGGGATGTCACCGACGGCGTCGGGGTTGTCCTTGTGCAGGCGTGCGAGGTCGGCCTTGATCCGCTCTTGCAGCTTGGCCGAGGTCGGGCCGAAGTTCGATCCGCCGGATGCCAAGGGGTCGTACCCGTTGCCCGCCGCAGACGGACGGGGTTGGAAATAGGCGGGGTTGGCGAAGGTTTGTCCGATCAAGCGCGAGCCGACCACCTTGCCGCTTTCATCCTTGGCCAGACTGCCGTTGGCCGCGGTCGGGAATAGGACTTGTGCCAACCCCGTCATTCCCAAGGGATAGAGAATACCGGTCAGCACCAGGGTTACCAGGGTAGCGCGTAGAGCGATGACGAAGGTCTTCATGATCTTGTTCCTCAAACCAAATGAAGGGCTTGGAGCGCCAAATCGACGATCTTGATACCGATGAACGGGGCGACGATGCCGCCCAAGCCGTAGATGAGCATGGAGCGCCGGAAAAGGGCCGCCGCACCCAGCGGCCGGTACTTCACCCCGCGCAGGGCGAGCGGGATGAGCAGCACGATGATGATGGCGTTGAAGATGACTGCTGACAGAATGGCGCTCGACGGCGACGCCAGGCCCATCACGTTCAGCGGCGCCATCTCGGGGAAGACGCCCATGAACATGGCGGGCAGAATGGCGAAGTACTTGGCCACGTCGTTGGCGATGGAAAAGGTCGTCAGCGCGCCGCGGGT
Organism: uncultured delta proteobacterium; assembly: GCA_963824555.1. Taxonomy (GTDB): domain Bacteria; phylum Myxococcota_A; class Polyangia; order Fen-1088; family Fen-1088; genus Fen-1118. The sequence goes on from CAWGPW010000021.1 coordinate 71,714, forward strand.
CATGAGCAGTTGCTTGCCGACCTCGACGACTTCCAAGAGCTTGGTCGGATTGGACTCCAAATCGATCATGTTGCCGGCTTCCTTGGCCGCTTGCGTCCCGCTGTTCATGGCCACGCCCACATCGGCCTGGGCCAAGGCCGGCGCATCGTTGGTGCCGTCTCCGGTCATGGCCACGAGCTTCCCCTTGGCCTGCTCGGCCTTGATGAGGCGCATCTTGGCCTCGGGGGTGGCCTCGGCCAGGAAATCGTCGACTCCGGCTTCCTTGGCGATGGCGGCGGCGGTGCGCGGGTTGTCGCCCGTGATCATGACGGTGCGAATGCCCATGGCGCGGAAGCGCTCGAAGCGCTCCTTGATGCCGCCCTTGACCACATCGTTCAGGCGCACGACGCCGAGCACGTTCTTGCCTTCGGCCACCGCCAGCGGCGTGGCGCCTTGATCGGCGATCGTCTGGGCAATCTCCGTCAGCGCCATCGGGACCTCGCCGCCCATGGATTCCACCCACGACTTGATGGCATCGACCGCGCCCTTGCGGATCTTGCGACCATCCAGGTCGCAGCCGCTCATGCGAGTCAGGGCCGAGAACTTGACGAACTGCGCGCCGAGCTCGTCGATGTTGCGACCGCGCAGATTGAACTTCTCCTTGGCCAGCACCACGATGGAGCGCCCCTCCGGCGTCTCGTCGGCCAGGCTGGCGAGCTGGGCCGCATCGGCAAGGGCATCGACCGTGCCGCCGCCCACGGGAATGAATTCCGTGGCCATGCGGTTGCCGAGGGTAATGGTCCCGGTCTTGTCGAGCAGCAGGGTATCGACGTCGCCGGCGGCCTCGATGGCCCGGCCGCTCATGGCGATGACGTTCTTGCGAATCAAGCGATCCATACCCGCGATGCCGATGGCGGAGAGCAACCCGCCGATGGTGGTGGGAATGAGGCACACGAGCAGTGCCACGATCACCGTCGCAGAAAGGCGAATGGACGAATACGCCGCCAGCGGCACCAGGGTCACGCAGGCGAGCAGGAAGACGATGGTCATGCCCACCAGCAGAATGTGCAGCGCGATCTCGTTGGGTGTCTTCTGCCGGCTGGCGCCTTCGACCAGGGCAATCATGCGGTCGAGGAAGGTCTGGCCAGGATCGGACGTGATCTTGACGACGATGTGGTCGGATAGCACGCGCGTTCCGCCCGTTACGGCCGAGCGATCGCCGCCGCTCTCGCGGATGACCGGCGCCGATTCTCCCGTGATGGCCGACTCGTCGACCGAGGCCACGCCTTCGATGACCTCGCCGTCGCCCGGGACGAGCTCGCCCGCGTCCACCGCCACGAGATCGCCGGTGCGTAGGGAGTCCGCCGCCACGCTCTCCTCGGGACCTTTGGGGGACTTCAGCCGCCTGGCGGTGGTTTGCGTGCGCATCTTGCGCAGGCTCGCGGCCTGCGCCTTGCCCCTGCCCTCGGCCACGGCCTCGGCCAGATTGGCGAAGACCACGGTGAACCACAGCCACAGCGAAATGCTGATGGTGAACCAAAGGGGGGCAGATTGCGCCGTCGGCGCGATGGCGTCGCGCAAGGCGATCAGGGTCGTGAGCACGCTGCCGATCTCGACCACGAACATCACCGGGTTGCGGATGACTTTGGCGGGCGAGAGCTTGCGCAGGCTTTCCTTGCCTGCCTCCTTGAGGATGCTGCGGTCGAACAGCGCGATGGCTTGAGCTTGAGGACGCATTAGAACACCTTTCCGGCGGCGGCGACGAAGTGCTCGGCCACCGGTCCTAGCGAAAGTGCGGGGAAGAAGGTCAAGGCGCCGACGATCAGAATGACCGACACCAAGAGACCCGAGAAGAGCAGGCCATGGGTTGGGAAGGTGCCCGGCCCCGCGGGCACCGTGCGCTTGCCGCGCATGGAGCCGGCAATGGCCATCACCGGCACCATCATGAAGAAGCGGCCAAAGAGCATGGTGAGGCCGAGCGTGGTGTCCCACCACGGCGTATTCGCGTTCAGCCCGGCGAAGGCGGAGCCGTTGTTACCGGCGCCGCTGGAATAGGCGTAGAGAATCTCCGACAGGCCGTGCGGACCGGCGTTGTTGAGCGACGACGTGCCATAGGAGGCCACCGCAGACCACGCCGAGAAACCCAAAATGACCAAGGGAAATATCAGGATGTAGAGCATGGCCAACTTCATCTCCCTGCCCTCGATCTTCTTGCCCAGGTACTCGGGCGTGCGGCCGACCATGAGGCCCGCGATGAAGACCGACATCAGCACGAACACGAGAATGCCGAAGAGGCCCGCACCCACGCCTCCGAACACCACCTCGCCGAGCTCGATGTTGATGAGCGGAACCATGCCGCCCAGGGGATTGAAGCTGTCGTGCATGGAATTGACGGCGCCGCACGACGTGCCCGAGGTGATGGTCGCCCACAGAGCCGAATTGGCCACGCCGAACCGGGCTTCCTTGCCTTCCATGTTGCCCAGCCCATGATCGAGCTGGAATGCCGACAGGGCAGCGCTCGGATGGGATTCCGAGGCATAGGCCGTCGTGATGCCAGCCACCAGCAAGACCGCCATGGCCGCCAGCAGAACCCAACCTTGCTTCTGCTTCCCGGCCATGCGCCCAAAGGTGTAGGTCAGCGCGGCCGGGATGCAAAGTAGAAGAACCATCTCGATGAAATTGGTGAAGGGTGTCGGGTTCTCGAACGGATGCGCGCTGTTGGCGTTGAAGAAACCGCCGCCGTTGGTGCCAAGCTCTTTGATCACTTCCTGCGATGCCACGGGCCCGAGGGGGATGACCTGGGCCGCTCCTTCCAGGGTCTTGACATGCAGGTAGGGCGCGAAGTTTTGCACCACGCCCTGTGACACCAAGATCAACGTGAAGATCACGCTGATGGGCAGAAGCACGTAGACGATGGAACGAATCAGATCGACCCAGAAATTCCCCAGGCCCTCATCCTTATCGCTGACCTTGCGGGTCAGCCCGCGTGCCAGGGCCAGGGCCACGCCAAGCCCCGCCGCAGCCGAGGTGAAGTTGTGCCAGGCCAGCCCCGCCATCTGGGTGAGGTAGCTCATCGTCGATTCGCCCGAATAGGCCTGCCAGTTGGTGTTGGTGGTGAAGCTGACCGCCGTGTTGAAGGCCAGGTGCTCCGCCGGAGGCGCCAGCTTCTCGGGGTTCAGCGGCAGCACATGCTGCAGCCGCTGGATGAGGTAGGTCACCACCACGCCGAGCACGCTGAACATCAGCAGCGCGGCCGTGTACTCCTTCCAGTTCTGGGCCGCGGGCCGCTTGAGTCCGCTCAAACGCAACAGGAAGCTCTCAAGCGCGCCAAGCGTGCGCCGAAAAGGCCGCTGCTCACCTTCGAATACGCGGTACAGATAGATTCCCAGAGGCTTGGTAAGCGCGAGAATCACCAGCAAGAAGAATGCAATCTGAAGCCAACCGTTCGCTGTCATGGTCGTGGGGCTCCTTAGAAACGTTCCGGTTTGACGAGGGCGTAGACCAGGTACACAGCCAGGGCGACCGCAAGCAGACCGCCCAGCGCATAGTCGAGACTCATGGGGTTCTCCTAGCTAGAGCCGTTCGCATGCCTTGGCGTAGAGCCAGGCACCTGCGAAGAAGCCGAGGGTGATGAGGACGAAGAGTAGGTCTTTCATGGTATTACCCGGCCTAGACAGCATGGCGCGTGCCAATGTTTCCGCTGGAAGAACGCGAAGGATCGCGAGACCATTCCATCACCCCGGGTTGCAAAGAGAAACGAGACCGAAGCCGAAGGTTGTAAAATGCATTCTGGTGGCCTGCCCGAACGCAGCTCGACAAGATTGCCGTAGTAAACCCGGGGGAAAACGCACGACGTCTAGTCGAGGTTTGGCGTACCGCTTGCTTTCGCCCCAAGAGACCGCAACCCACCACCCATCATGACCAATCCCAACCCGCGTCCGCGCGCCGAGGATTTCCTCGAGCTGGTTCAGAAGGCCAAGCGCGGCCGACTCAAGCTCTACATCGGCTTCGCCGCCGGCGTGGGCAAAACCTACCGCATGCTCGAAGAGGCCCATGCTCTCAAGAAGCGGGGGGTGGATGTGGTCATCGGCTTCATCGAAAGCCACGGCCGCGCCGAGACCGCCGCCCTGGTCGCCGGGCTGGAGAGCGTGCCCTTGCGCCAGGTCGAGTACCGCGGCGTCCTCATCGAGGAAATGAGCCTCAACGAAATCCTCAAGCGCAAGCCCGAGGTCGCCCTGGTGGACGAGCTGGCGCACACCAATCCGCCCGACAGCCGCAACAAGCGCCGCTACCTCGATGTGCTCGAGCTCATCGACGCCGGCATCAACGTCATCGGCGCTTTCAACGTGCAGCACCTGGAAAGCCTCAACGACCTGGTCGAACGGGTCACCGGCGTGGTGGTGCGCGAGACCATTCCCGACAGTTTCCTCAAGCAGGCCGATCAGGTGGTCAACCTCGACCTCACCGTCGAAGATCTGCAAGACCGCCTGCGCGCCGGCAAGATCTACAAGCCCGATCGCATCCCTTGGGCATTGGAGCACTTCTTCAAGGAACAGAACCTGGCCCACCTGCGCGAGCTGGCCCTGCGCGAGGTCGCCGAGAGCGTCGAGCGCTCCGCCGCCGTGACCCGACCCATCGCGGCCGATGGTAGCGAGGCGCACGCCTCCGCCACGCGCAGCCGCCTGATGGTGTGCGTGTCCTCGGGATCTCCGCGCACGCCCATGCTGGTGCGCCGAGGCTCCCGCATGGCGGGTCGATTCAACACCGATTGGTTCGTGGTCTTCGTCGAGACGCCGAACGAGACGCCCGACCAGATCGACGCCGAATTGCAGCGCCACCTTTTCGCCAACATCGAGAAGGCCAAAGAGCTGGGCGCCGAAACGGTTCGCATCAAGGGCAAGGATCCCGTCGAGGCCATCCTCGACTTCGCGCGCTCGCACAACGTGGGGCACATCATCGTCGGGCGCTCCCAGCAGGCCTGGTGGAAGCAGTTGCTCGGGCGTTCGATTCCCCTACGCTTGGTTCGCGAGGCCGCCCAGTTCGACATCCACATCGTCTCCCTGGAAGACGAGGTGACCGGATGACCTTTCGAAGCAAGCTCATGCTGACCATGGCACCCCTGGTCGTGGCCCTGGCCTCGGTGGGCGTGGTCTCGGGCATGGTGGCCTCCTTGCTGGCCCGTCAACCGGGGCACATTTGGAAGGACAACTACCGCAGCGTGCTCGCGGCCCAGCGCATGAAGGAAAGCGTCGAGCGCATCCACGAAGCCGCCCTCCATGAGGTCTTGGGCCAGACACAAGCGGCGCGCTCGGAGGCCAGCACCTTGGAGATGTTCGAACGCGAGCTCACCGCCGAGGCGCAGAACATCACCGAGCCCGGCGAGGCCGATGCTGTTGCCAAGCTGCAGGCACGTTGGAATGCCTTCAAGAGCGTGCTCGATCAATTTCACGCCACACCCGATCTCGAAGGCAAGCGCGCGATTGGCTTCGCTTCCCTCGATCCCGCGTTTGCCGGCGTCAAACAGGCGGCCGACGAGATTCTGAACATCAATCAAGATGCCGTGGTTCGCAAGGGCCAACGCACCGAACAACGCGCGGCACGCTTCGAGCGGATTCTGACCGTGGCGGTTCTTCTGGCCTCGGTCTTGGGACTCCTGGTCTCGGTCAGCCTGACCGCCCGCCTTCTGCGTCCGCTCGGGGTCGTGTCGGCGGCCGTGCGGCGCTTCGGCCAGGGCGACCTGCAGGCGCGCGCCCGCGTGCAAGGAGAAGACGACATCGCCCAGCTCGCACAGGAGTTCAACACCATGGCCGACCACCTCGAGCGCTACCGCAAGAGCTCGCTCGGCGAGCTGCTGCAGGCGCAACAGGCGTCCCAGGCCGCCATCGACAGCCTGCCCGACCCGGTGCTGATGCTGGACGCGGCCGGCAACGTGCAAGGCACGAATGAAGCCGCCCGTACAATCCTGAGCATCGATCCCGAGGAAAGCGGCAGCTCTTCATTCGAGAGGGTCGATCCCGGGGTGCGATCGTTGCTCGACCGGCTGCGGGCCCATGTCCTGAGCGGGCGCGGCGCTTACAGCCCCAAGGGCTTCGAGGAAGCCTTGCGCGTCCCTTCCCCGGACACCGAGCGTATCTACCTGCCGCGTGCGACGCCCATCTACGCCGAAAACGGCAGCGTGGCCGGGGCTGCCGTCGTGCTCCAGGACATCACGCGTCTCTTCCGCTTCGACGAGCTGAAGAACAACCTGGTGGCCACCGTCGCCCATGAATTTCGCACACCCCTCACCTCGTTGCGCATGGCGATTCATCTTTGTACGGAAGAGGCAGTGGGCCCCCTGACCGGCAAACAAGCAGATCTGCTGTTCGCGGCGCGCGACGACTGCGAACGCCTGCAAACCATCGTCGATGATTTGCTCAATCTCTCCCGCCTGGAGGCCGGCGGTATCGACCTGCAAAAGCGCAGGGTCGAGCCACAGTCGCTGGTGGATTTGGCCATCGACGTCCACGGCGCCGCCGCCAAGGGGCAGCAGATCACGCTACGGTCCGAAGTCTATCCTGGCCTGGCCGAGGCCTTCGCCGATCCGGATCGTCTGCAGATCGTCTTCACCAACCTGCTCAGCAATGCGCTCCGCTACTCACCCGCCGGCAGCGAAATCGTGGTGCGCGCCCTGGCCGAAGCCGCCCCGGAAGGCGCCGCCTCCGGACCCGCCAACGGCGAGAGCCAGATCCGCTTTGAAGTCCGCGACCAAGGCCCTGGGATTCCCATGGAGCACCAGGATGCTCTTTTCGAGAAGTTCTTCCGCGTGCCTGGTCGCCCCGCCGGCGGCGCCGGGCTCGGCCTCTTCATCGCACGCGGAATCGTGCAGGCCCACGGCGGTCGCATCGGCGTCCAAAGCGAGCCAGACCACGGCTCGACCTTTTGGTTCACCATCCCTGCGGCCCCGCGATCGGCGTAGATAGTCGAAAGGGCAATCCCCTGGCCGATTCGGCACGGCACGAATCTGGCAGTCCCGTTGCCGCATGCGACGCACACAACGGAAAGGCACCCGCATCGGAAGAATTATCCCGTTCCACCGTCCGGTTCCCGGCCAGGACAACGACCCCTCGACCGGCCCGCCGGACGCCCCTGTCCGGCCCCCGTCACCCCCACTCCACCCCGTGACCGACAGCCCCCGACTGCTCAATCGCGTGAGGACGGCCATCCGCGCGCGCCACATGAGCCCGCGCACCGAAGAAGCCTACGTGGGATGGATCCGTCGTTTCATTCTCTTCCACGGCAAGCGACATCCGGATGCCATGGGGGAGCCCGAAGTCAGCCACTTCCTCAGCGCGCTCGCGACCGAGAAACACGTCGCCGCCTCCACACAGAATCAAGCGCTGGCCGCCCTGCTCTTCCTTTACGACGACGTGCTCGGCCGGGATCTCGACTGGCTTGGGAATCTCGTCCACGCCAAGCGCGCCGAGCGGATACCCGTGGTGCTGACCCCGGCTGAAGTCGCCCGCGTCCTGGCCCACATGAACGGCGTCGAGAAACTGTGTGCCAGTCTCCTTTACGGCAGCGGACTTCGCATACTCGAGTGTCTGCGCCTCCGCGTCAAGGACATCGACTTCGACGGACAGCAAGTGCACGTTCGCGCGGGGAAAGGGGACAAAGATCGCGCCACCCTGCTACCTGCATCCTTGCAAGCCTCCTTGCGCGCGCACCTGGCCGCATTGCATTCCCAGTACCTCCAGGACCTATCGAAAGGAACGCCGACTCCGTCGAGCTGCCCGGAGCCCTCCGCGAAAAGTACCCCTCCGCCACGTGCGAATGGACCTGGCAATGGCTATTCCCCGCCACCCGCGCTACGTCGACCCACCACCAGCGAGCACCGGCACCACCGCCCGCACCAAATCATCCTCCAGTGTGCAGCCTGAAAAGCCGCGACCGCCGCCGGCATCCACAAGACGCGTGAGCCCGCACGCCCTACGCCATCGTGCCGGGCTCGCCATGACCAGCATTCGTTCGAGCCTCACCTCATCGAGGATAGCTACGACCTACGCACTATCCAAGCTTTGCTACTCGGCCATCTCGACGCGATTGCGGCCATGCTCTTCACCCACGCCATCAACCGCGGCTCTTGCGTGCGTTCGCAGCCCGCTCGACCGGTCCCCCCACGCAAGTGAACCGTGCTTACGAAGCGCCCCCGCGCGGACGGAATCCTGCTTACGAAGCGGCCACGAGAGCCCAAGGCGCCAAGCGCGACCGCCAACCACGCGAAATCGCAGGGATTCGCCCCCCCGACCCGCCCGAAAACCCCACCATCCGCCGCTGCGCTAATGTTATTCTTCGCAGGCTAATAGGTAGTTGAACTAAGCGCGCTGGCGCGCGCGGTTGGGGGTGGCGGGCGGGGCTGTGAGCTGAAACCATCGATCTCCTTGCGACGAAAAGTCGCGAAAGGAGGACGACGATGGGAGTGATTCGAGAGCGAATGATCGAGGAGATGGAGTTGCGTGCGATGGCGCCGGCGACGAAGAAATCGTATCTGACGTGCTGTCGGGCCTTCGTGGCGCATTTCATGAAATCACCGGAGCAGCTTGGGGCCAAGGACGTCAAACTGTTTCTGCTGCACCTGGTGCGAGAGCGGAAGGCAGGGCCGTCGACGGTGTGCGTGTACATTGCGGCGCTCTGTTTTCTGTATCGCCAAGTGCTGCGACTGCTTGGCGTGGTCGACGACCTCGCGCGTCCACGCATTCCCAAGACTCTTCCGGATGTGCTTGATCGGGAAGAGGTGTGGCAGTTGCTGGGGGCGATTCGGTCAGCAAAGCTGCGCACGATCTTGACCCTGGCCTACTCGGCCGGGCTGCGGATCTCGGAGGCGCTGCACCTGAAGGTGACGGACATCGACAGCAAGCGGATGGTGATGCACATTCGCGGTGCCAAGCATGGGAAAGATCGTCTGGTGCTGCTGAGCCCGCAGATGCTGGGGTCGCTTCGGCAGTATTGGCTGGAATATCGGCCGCGAGGACCGTACCTGTTTACAGGAAGGTTGGGGCGGCCCGTGCATATCGACGTGATCCGCCGGGCGTTGCGGGCGGCGGTGCGAGAAATCGGGTTGACGAAGCGGGTGACGTTGCACTCATTTCGTCACGGATTTGCGACCCACCTTCTGGAGGATGGGACCGACGTGCGGGTGATTCAAGCGTTGCTGGGGCATTCCAGCCTGACCACGACGGCGCACTACACGCGGGTCAGTACGCGGAATTTTCAGCAGGTCACGAGCCCGCTCGACCGCCTTGTCCTGAGCAAGTCCGCCGCACACAAGTAGCGGACATTCGCCATGGATGCCTGTTCTGCCCAGCCCGGGCAGGCACGGCCGCGTCTGGAAGTCGCCGACATTTTTCGCGTCGCCGCGGCAGCCTTTCGCGAAAAGCACGTGCCCACCCGCGACCAGCTCAAGGTGATGCTTGCCATCATGCTGTGTCGGACCGCGTACCTCGGCGGTCACCTGGACGTATGCAAGAAGTGCGGCCACAAAATGCCCGCGTACAACTCGTGCCGCAATCGCCACTGCCCCAAGTGCCAGAGCTTGGTGCAGGCCAGCTGGATTGAGCAGCGTCGACAGCGAATCATCCCGACCAAGTATTTCCACGTCGTCTTCACGCTACCGCAGGAGTTGCGCGCTGTGGCGCGCAAGAACCCCAAGAAGATGTATGACCTTTTGCTCGCCTCCGCCGCGCGCACCTTGCTCGATTTCGGCCGCAGCCGCCTGCACGCCGAGGTGGGTGTCACCTGCGTCCTGCATACCTGGACCCGCGAGTTGCGCTTCCATCCTCACGCTCATTGCATCGTGACTGCCGGTGGGCTCGACGACGACGGCCATTGGATCCCGACCCGCAGCCGCTTCCTCTTCCCGGTCAAGGCCATGTCCAAGGTGTTTCGCGGCAAGCTCCTCGAAGGCCTCGCCGAGCTCTACAAGAAGCAGAAGCTCACGCTGGAAGGCAATTGTGCCGGCCTTGCCCAACCTGCGACCTTCGCCGAGCTCTTGACCCGCCTGTACCGGAAGGACTGGGTCGTCTACGCCAAGCAGCCCTTCGGAGGGCCCGAGCAAGTCTTCGCCTATCTCGGTCGTTACACCCACCGCGTGGGTCTCTCGAATCAGCGCCTCGTCAGCTTCGATGGACATGAGGTCTGCTTCCGCACCAAGCATGGCAAGACCACCACCATCGACGCCGTCGAGTTCGTGCGCAGGTTCCTTCTGCACGTCCTGCCCACCGCTTTCGTCAAGAATCCGTCACTATGGCCTCCTTGCCGCGGCCAACGTCGCGACCAAGCTCGAAGTTGCTCGCCGCTGTCTTCAGGCTCCCAGCAATGTCGACGCTCCCAAAGCCATCGCCGACCAACCTCCACCGTCCTGGCGTGACCTGCTCCTCGCCCTCACCGGCATCAATCTCCTGGTCTGTCCGGTCTGTGGCGCCCGAGCCATGGAGAGCCGCCCACTGCCCCCCGTCCCCTTCAGCCTTGGCAGGCTCGATACCTCATGACCATCGCCGTAGACGCTCGTCGCGCCAAAGCGGCCTCGCCGCAGGGCCACGTCTGCCCTTCGCCCGTGGCCGCACCCATCTTCACCTCCTGGCCCTCTATTCCGCAGCCCTCCGCAGGCTCCACCCACAGCCTTCTCTCCTGCTTTCTCTCCCCTGCCCGCACCTCATCCGCCCCCTGATCGACCATTCGGGAGATCACTTTCTGCATAGCCTCGAACCCGCGGCTTAGTCCAACTTGGGTTTGCTGGAAGGGTCCTCGGCCTGTGCGGCTCGCACGCCAAGCCCTCGATGGACGGCCAAGCTATCTCGTGCGATCCTGCGTTCCAGCAAACCCTATTAGTTAGCCGGTCGAACCGTCGTTGCGAGTGGCTTGCGCCGATGGTATCATCTGTGATACCAGTCATAGGTGGCCATCCCTCTTGTTGTCCTTGATACAAACATTCTTGTCTCAGCGCTTCGTTCGAGAAGAGGCGCCTCCTTCGCTGTTGTGGAGCGTGTTGGAGGAGGCGAGTTCGAAATCGCCGTCTCCGTGCCGCTGGTTCTGGAGTACGAGGATGCCATGCTTCGACACCGAGGTGCACTCAGCGCGGCGGATGTCGACGAGATCGTCGACTACGTTTGCAGCGTCGCTCGTCACCATCGGGTGTTCTTTCTGTGGAGGCCACTTCTGCGGGACCCGAACGACGATATGGTCGCGGAAGTCGCCGTCGCAGCGGGGGCACAAGCTATCGTCACATACAACCGACGCGACTTTCTTGGGGGTCAGAGAAATTCGGCCTCGAGATTTGGTCGCCTCAGACAGCTTCTTGAAAGGATTGAGAAATGAGTACCCTGAGTTTACGATTGCCTGAATCCCTACACCGTCATCTCGGGGAAGTCGCCGAGCAGGAGGGCGTTTGGATCAACCAACTAATCAACTCCGCTGTCGGAGAAAAGATGTCGGCTTTGTGGACAGAGCAGTATCTGTCCGCGCGAGCGAAGCGCGGCAGCCGGAAGCGGTTCATGGCTGTCCTTTCGAAGGTGCCAAACCGTGAGCCAGATGCAAACGATCGTCTTCCATCGCCGGCTAACCAATAGGCGTTTGAGCCGGCCGCGGGAATAGCTGGGCCATGGTGTTGCAGAATCGGCGGAGCGGACGACTCAAACGACGTGTTGAACGAAGCCGCGGGTTCGAGAGGCGATCGGTGCCACACACGCATGGGGAAAGAGGCACTCGATCTCGCAGGAATCGAACTGGGCGCGGGCGTCTCCGGGCGCTCGGGGACCTCTAAGCGGCGGCAAATCCGCAGGCCGTGACGGGCGGTGGTCGTCGCGAGCTGGCGGTAGACAAGGGAAACTGGCTGTGGGCACAGACGTATCGCATGCCGTCGACAAGATATCGCCAGCCTGGAACAACGAGGACTGTGTTTGTCGATTCACGATGGTGGCGCCGGTGGTGCACGGGAAGCGTGCGTGGACTGGGACAGTGGCATGGAGATCAAGGCACATCCGCAATGGGGACAGATACCGAGGTCGATGCCGGTGAGCTTGCGGAAGAGAGCTCGCCAGTCGAGCGTCTCGTCCGCGGGAGCGTCCGGTACGGGGGCCGGTGTCGTCTCGGTGCGAGCGCATTGCCGTTCGATGGCGGACCGGGCGGTGGCGAGCTTGGAATTGACGTTGCCGGCGGCATAGAGGCCAAAGTGTCTGATTTTCACGAACCCCCGCGGCAGCACGTGCAGGAGGAAGCGACGAATGAATTCCAGCGGAGCGAGGTGGCACACCTTGTTGTCGCGGGTTCGGAAGACAACGCTGTTGTCGTCCACGTGCAGGATGCGGTGGTTGGAGATGGCGACCCGATGGGTGTACATGCCGAGATAGCGAAAGAGCGCGTCGGGCTTCTTGAAGGGGGCCTTGGTGTAGACCACCCAATCCTTTCCGTACAGCGTGTCTTTGAGCCCGGCGAAAGCCGTGGGCTCGAGCAGGCTGGCGACGCGTTTGGGAAGGTGAGGCGAGACGGTGAGCTTGCCTTTGTCGAAGAGTTGCGCGAGACCGTCGAGGAATTTGCCCCGAAACTTCGCGCGCAGGACATCGACCGGAAGCAGGAATTTCTCGTACGAGTCGACCCACCCGTTCTCGGCATCGAGGCCGCCGCCGGTCACGATGCAATGAACGTGAGGATGAAAAATGAGATTACGGGCCCAGGTGTGGACGACGGCGGTAATCCCGAGCACGCCGCCCAGGCGCTTCGGATCGCTGGCGAGCTGCAAGAGGGTTCGGGCGGCCGAGGAGACCAGGAGGTTGAGGAGGAGAGCCTCGTGTGCGCGCACGAGCTCGCGCAGCTCGGCGGGCAGCGTGAACACGACGTGGAAGTGGGAGATGGGCAGCGCGCGTTCCATGCGCTTGCCCACCCATCGTGCTTGTGGCAAGGCCTGGCACTTGGGGCAAGCGCGGTTGCAACACGAGTTGTAGACCTCGCGCTCGCACCCGCACTTCGGACACACGTCGCGGTGCCCGCCGAGGGCGCCGGTGCGGCAGACAGAGATATCCCGCAGCGCCCGGCGCTGCATCGCACCGAGCGCATGGGCTCTACGAAACGCGTCCCCGTGACGCCGGAATAGCGCTCCGATGTCACGGTCAGACGCGTGCCCCCGCCTGGCCGCGCAGGCGGGGGACTCGTCGTGTACCGACGACATCGGTTAGCGTCGCCGACGCGTCTTTTCTTGCTCCTCCGTTTTGCGGGCGTCACTCGAATGCTGGTCGCGCGCGCCTGCCTCCCTTTGCGGCTGCCCAAGGTGTCGAGCGGACTGGTCACGCTTGCCAGATGTTGCGTGGACACCTGCAGATAGCGAGTCGTGTTTCGGATCGAGCGGTGCCCGAGCAACACCTGGATGGTGCGCAAGTCCTCACCTGATTCGAGCAGGTGGGTCGCGAAGCTGTGCCTGAAGGCATGCATGGTCACGCGGCGATGGATACCGAGCTCGGCCGCCGCGCAGTGGACGGCGCGACGGACGGTATCGGGGCACAACTGTTTGTCGGGCCCTTCTCCAGGAAAGAGCAGCGGGCCGCGTGGCCTTTCGAGACGCCAATACTCGCGCAGGGCCGCCAGCAAACGCCGGGGCAGCGGAACCAGGCGCGGCCGATCGCCCTTGCCATGGCGAACGTGGATGAGGCCTGCCTTGCCATCGATGTCGGCGATTTCGAGCGCCAGGATTTCAGAAATGCGCAGGCCCGTGCCGTAGGCGGTCATCACCACCATGCGATACTTGAGAGGCTCGATTTTGCCGAGCAAGGCTTGAACATGGTCGCGGTCGATAACCGCGGGCAGCTTCTGGGCCACGCGCGGCCAGGGGATGTTTTGCACCTCGCCGGGACGGCCAAGCGTGACGGCATAGAGGAAGCGCAAGCTGGCGACGTACATCTTGATGCTGGAAGCGCTCGCGCCGCGCTCGTGGTGCAGCAGCAGAAAGTCACGAATCTCCTTGCCGCCCATCTCGGCGGGCGAGCGCATGTAGTGCCGCACGAACCGTCGGGCGCACCACAGATAGCTCTTCTGCGTGCGAATGGAATAGCGACGAAGCTTGAGATCGGATGCCATCTTCTCGTACAGTTGACCCATGGTTCATCTCCTTGTGGTTGCCGGCGCCCGTCCATCGGTCACCGGTGATCACAGGGTTAACCCCAAATCGTGCTCTCAGAAAACCGGGCAACGACTAAGATCCGGAGCTGCCGCGCCAGCGGCTTTGTTCAACAGCCGTTGCACGGCAGTGCTGCAGGCAAATCGTGTGGAATCGATAAGCCGACTCACAATCGATCCAACAAACTCCAACGGGCTGAGGTCAGTCTCGCAGATCATGGTCGGCTGCTATTTCACCGGCACCGCGATGCGAATCTCGGCCTCCTCGATGGGATCCACGGTGCGCAGTTTGGCGGCCACGCCCTGGTAATCGCCGGGCAGCACGCGCGTGATGGGAAGGCGCGCTTGGCGGTGCAGGGAGATGCTGCGCGAACCGTCTAGCGCGTCGTTCACCTGCCGCTTCTCGAGAAAGCGTGCGCCGCCTGCCCTCACCTCCCCGCCCTGCCCCAGGTCGATTACCTTCGCGCCGGCGGGGAAGCTCGATCTCGGCGTCAAGGTCTAGCGGAATATCGTAGCCGAGCATGAGCGTGGTCTTGCGCCGAGGCTCGGTACCGAAGCGACGGCCGGGCTGGGCCTGGAAGAATTCCGGACGCAAGCGCAGCACCCCGCCCTGCCGCGAGGCCATGCGCGCCGAGCGGAAGGTGTAGCTGACCCGTGTACCGGAGCCACCCTCGCCCGGCTGGACCGACAGGCTGTCGAGCTGGGCGCCGGGGAATTGGTTGCCAAGCCATTGTTGCTCGAAATCCTGGCGCAACTTGTTGCGATCTTTGCCGGCACGATCGAGCAGCTCGTTCCATTCCACCGCCGGCCATCCCGAAAGCTGTTCGGTCACCGCGACCTTGGCGCCCCCGTCGGATTCGAGCCGCGCGCGCAGGGTGACGTTGCGACCGTCCTTCACGCCGGAAACGACCTTCACGAGCTGCCGTGTCCCGACCACCACGGCCGGCGCACCGTCGATGCCGGGCAAAAGGTAGGCAAAGGGCGCCCGGCGAATCTGCGGATCGACGAAACGAGCTCCACTCGAATCGGAAAAGCGCACCAACAGCTCGCGAAAGTCGTCCTGCTCCGTGGAGGTCATGGGCGCCGTCGCATCGGCTTTCAAGAGCGAGCGCGCCAGGACCAGATCGGCGTGGAGGCCAAGACTGTGCGCCAACGCCAGCATCAACCATGCACGGTTGCCGCGATGACGGGCCAAGGTCATGGTCGCGGACGCGCCGAAGTCGTTCTCGGGCTCGATGTTCTCGCGCACCCACGCCACCAGGGCCTCCGCCAGACGACCGCGATCGCGGCCCACCCGTGCGGCAATCGCTGCCGCCGCCTTGCGAATCTCGGGCGATCCGCGGGAGAGGTCGAGGGCGCGATTGGCGACGAAGCGCGACCAGCCGTCCTTCGCTAGGGCGCTGGACACGCGCACGGAGGGAATCCATTCCGTCGCTGGAACCGCCGAGCGTTCGGGAAAGACCTGGGGCTTGCCGCGCACGAGGAAGGAGAGCACACGCGTTCCGTCGGCCGGCAGGGTCGTGGTGGGCGCCGGGGCATCGGCGCGGCGATCGACATCGAGTGGCATGGTCGCGGGTGCGACGAACAGGTACTCGCTGCGGTCGAGCGGCGCATCGAAGGACTGAAAGTAGAAGCGCTCGCCCACCAAGCCGGGCGCGAAGGCCACGGACGGCTCCTTGACCTCCAGCGTTTCCGATTCGACGAAGTCGCCCACTTCGAGCTCGGGCACGGAGATGCTCGACTTGCCGGAAATTTCCTCCGCCTCGCGCGCGCTACCATCGGCCTTGCGCGTGCGCAAGACGAGGACTTCCGCACCTTCGGGAATGTTCACCTCGCCCACCGATTCGATGGCGTCCTTGCTGAGCACTTGGGTGATGGAATGGGTCAGGACCAAGCGGGTGCCATCGGGGTAGACGCGCTCGACCGCGCGATCCAGGACGACGACGGCCGGCGCCTGGTACGTCCTCTTGGATGCCAGGTAGTCGCGAATGACCTGTTCGCCGTCGAGACGGTATTCATCGAGTGGCAAGGGAAGCCCGGCCAAGCGAGCCGCTCGGCGTACGTCGCTTCGCCCGGGGAAGCGCTGCAGGGCTTGCGCGAGGGTCGCGCGCGACTGTTCGCGATCGCCCATCGCCGCTTGGACGTCGGCCAGGCGAATCGCGACGTGCGTATCGCGCGGCGCCCATTGCGCCAGGGCCGTCAACTCGTCGCGCGCCGCCCGAAGGTGCCCCTGGGCGAGCAAGGTGTCGGCGATCTCCGAACGCAGCCACAGCGGCTCCGCGCTCGTGGGCAGGCTTCGGCGGAGCATGGACAGCACCTTGTCCAGGTTGCCGCGCCTCTGGGCGAAGAGGCGTTGATTGCTGTCTTGGGCGTCGCAACGGCCAAGCCGACCCACCAGCCGCTCAGCCAATCGCACATCGTCGCGCGCTTCGGCGCGCTGATAGGCCTCCTCCAGCATGTCGCACGCGCCCGAGCCGCCCTCGACCAGCGACAGCCCAGCCGCCAACGCGGCGTCGGCGGGCTGCTCGAACCCCTGTCCGCGCAAGGCCGTCGCCACCGCGAGCTGCGCGGGCCACCACGTCGGCGCCACTCGCCGAGCCTGCTCGGCCTTGTCGGTGGCCTCGCGCGCCAGGTCGTTCTGCAGGTCCAACTTCGAGAGATCGATCCACACCCGCGCCATGCCCGGGTCGCTGGCCAGTGCCTGCTGCCACAGGGCGCGAGCCCGGTCGCGCATGATGTCCGCGGGTCGGGTCGGATCCATTTCCCCAACGCGCCCCGCCGCCGCCAGCCCCAGCCCGAAGTGGGCCTGTGCCGCCAGGCGATCGACGAGCGCGAGCATCAAGTCGACCTGGCCTGACAGGTTCGCCATGAGCGCGGTGGCGAAATCCATCATGGCGGAATCGGTGGGCGAGGGTTGCCAACGAGCAGCGGCCGGGCTTTCGGAACCCGCGGGAATGGCCAAGAGCGCGAGGTCGGCGGTCGAGCCATAGGCGCCGATGCGGATCTCGACGGTGTGCTTGCCCGCGGCCAGATCCATGCGCTCGGCTGACCAGCGCGGCCCGTACACATCCGGCGATCCGCCGTGCTGCCGCCACGGCCCGTTGTCGACGCGCAGGCGGGCCGGTCCGCCATAGTCGAGAACGAGGTCGTACCGCCCGCCCGGAAGCGCGAGCTCCGAACGCAGCACCCGCACGCCGCTTCGATTGTCGGCGGCATTGAGCTGGAACTGGCAGCCGGCGTCTAGCAAGGGCCGCGGTTTGGCTTCGGGCGTGAAGGCTTCCCCGTCCAGATCGAGCAAGGGAAGGCGTCCCCACGAGCCCACCATCTGCATGGACGGCGCGCAGCCCGCCCGGGCCGAAGCCTTGGCCAGCAGGGCTTCGTCCGCCCGCCTGCGAGCGATGTCGATCACGGTCAAGGCGAGCAGGTATTGGGCCTGCCAGGGCAGGTGCTCGGGCGCCAGCGCGATGAGCCGCTCCTCGGCGGGCTGGGGATCGGGCAACTCCGACAGAAGGCGCGAGATGCGCGACAAGGTCGCGGGCGAAAGCGCCACGGCAAGCGGGTCCTGTCCCTTGCTTGCGGATTCCATCAACGTGAGCGCGTACCTCAGCGCCACGCCGGTGTCGCCATGCTCGAAGGCCAGGTTGGCCGCGCCGAAAAGCGCCCGCGCGTCGAACGGGTCGAGGGCGAGAGCGCGCGCGAAGCTGGCCGACGCCGCGTCCGCCTTGCCATCGAGCAGGGCCCGCCAACCGAGGGCGCTCTCGGATTCCAGCCGGCCATCCCGCCGCGCCTGGCCCAGTGTCTGGGCACAACCCGTGGCGGCCACGAGCAGCACGGCCAGGGATGAACGCAACCGTTGTGGCGCGGTCATGATGTCTTCTCCACCTCGACCACCACCCGTTCGGCCAGTGCGGCGTCGATGTCGCGCAAGAAGGCGCGGAAGGCGGGATAGCTCGCCGGTTCGATGCGAGTCTTGGCCACCAACAGCACCGAAGTGACGCCAATGGAGCGGCCATCCGGCGAGCTGGTGACCGCGAGGGTAAACTCGCCGAACGGCGACGCGATCTTGCGCGCGTCCGGGGCATGAACGAGGCGAGCGCCAGCCGGCAACTTGTACGTGACCTGTTCTTCGTGGCGCCAGGGATAGCCGAGCACGAGCGGCCAGCGGCGCTTGCCCAGGCGGGCATAGGTGCTGGTGAAGTCGGCGTCCCGCGAGCTCAACGGCAGGCGAAGCTCGCCACCGCCCATGCGGTCGCCCATCTGCGGCACCGTCACCGTGGAGGACACGGAGACGGGTCGGTTGCGATCCGCGACATCCATGTCGACCTTCACCAGTGTCGCGCCCGCGAATCGGCCGCTCCAAACCTTGGCATAGCGCTCGCGCCGCTCGCCGGGGGTCTGGTAGTGCGAGCGCCACTCGTGCGCGGCCTGCCCCGTGATGGTAAGGGTCTCCGCGATGCGCGCGGAGCCGTCCGTGTCCAAATCGACCTGCCACTGGCGCAGGGCCTGGTTGCTTTCCGGGGCCAGCAGGGGCGTGCGCACCAGCTTGGCGCCACGGGCGGACACGCGCAGGGCCATGGTGTCCTGATCCTCGGCGGGCAACTCGGACAAGCCGGAAAACTCGGCCGTGCCATCGAGGTAGAGATCGAGCGCCGGTACGTAGGCGATGGCGTGGTCGAACACAGCGAGCGAGGCCGGCGCCTCGTCGATGCGACCGCCGTGACGGGTACGCAGCAGGACGAGCTCGCACTCCACGCCCACGCTGCGAAGCAACGCCATCATCAGCGTGGCCTTGTCCTTGCAATCGCCGAAGCGACGCTGGAACACCTGGGTCGACGGGTAGGGCTTGTAGCCGTGGATGCCGAACTCGAGACCGACGTAGCGGGTGTTTTCGACCACCAGACGATGAATGGCCTTGACCTTGTCGAGCACGGTGGTCGAGCCCGCGATGGCCTTCGCCGCGGCCTTGGCCAGAGTACCGTCGTCCTGCATCTGATCCGCCACGAGATTCCAGTACCAGCGCCCCACGTCCTGCCACGTGCGATAGGTGCTGACGTGCAGATAGGGCGCGACCTCGGCGAAGCCCGGCATGGCCGGTTCGCTCTCGATGCCGGGCAGGCCGCGCGCCTCGAAGTGGTAGCGGACCTCGGCGCCGTGGGTTTCGCGGGTGGAGCGCAGGCTGGCCAGGCGTGGTTGGTTGAAGTAGAAGATTCGCGCCTGGGGCGCAATCAACGTGTAGTCCCAGCGTCGGACCGGCAAGGTGTCGGCGATCATCTGGAAATCGCCGAAGTAGTCGGCGAGTTCGTTGCTGTAGCCCACGTCGGCCACGGTGTACTGGATCTCGACCACGTCGCCGGCGCGCAGGTTTTCGAAGGTCACGACCTCGGCGCGCGTATCGTAGTAGAGCCCATACCAAGGCTCGGATAGGTCGCGTTCGTCGCGTCCGGTGGCTTCCGAAATCTCGATGCCCTGGTTCGCGCCTTTGCGCAACACGCGGGCCTTGCGAATCTCGACCTCCTGCCGTCCGGGCTCGAAGCGAATCCAGGTTTCCTGGTTGTCGCGCGCGGCGCGCTCGGTGCGCACGTGAATCAAGCGCTGAACGAAACGTTCGCCCAGCCCGTTGGCATGCACGCGAACCGCCGTTCGGTCGAGCACGATCTCGGCCGAGGCGTCGTCGCCGGGACTCGGCCCGAAGAGGACCTCGCGCGCAAGCGCCTCGCCATCCGCCGCATTCTCGCTGACGAGATCGTCGAGAGAACGGGTTTCGCCTTTCGCCTTCTTGGCCGCCAAGAGGGCATCCGCATAGCGGCGTAGGCCGGGGTTCTGCGGCCGCAACTCCAACGAGCGCCGCATGGCCGCGATGGCGGCCTCGAAATGTCCGGCCCGGGCCTCCAGCCTGCCAAGCTCATCGGACAGGCCGGGGTCGTCGGGCAGGCGCGCGATGGCCTTGCTCAGAACCGACCGGGCGCCCGCGATGTCGCCGCAGCCTTCGAGCGCGCTCGCTTGATCGAAGACCGAAGACGTCAAATCCGGACGCCAGCGTAGGGCTTCGCCTTGCCAACGCGCCGACGCTGCCAAATCGCCGCGTCGACGTGCGGCGGTGGCCAATTCGCGCAAGACGCCGACGTCGGAGCGGCGCACATCATGGATGGCTCGGATCGCGGCTTCGGCATCCGCAGGCCGGCCGAGCGTCCTGAAGATGTCGGCCAGTGTGTCCTGCGTCAGCGGCAGGCGGCGGAGGTCATCGGGTAAGGCGGACACCCGCGCCAGCGCGGAGACGGCCAACCCCGTGTCCTGTTCCTCGCGGGCCAGCGCGAGCTGCGCCTGGACGCAGGTCGGGTCGAGGACAACGGCCTGTCGCCAACGCGACACGGCTGCGTCGTCGCGATGTTGGCTGCGCCAAAGCCTGCCGATCTCGGCCAGTGCCCTCGCCCGATCCTCGGCGTGCGCCAACGCGGGGAGCGCGCGTTCCAGGGCCGCGCGACGGTCGTCATCCTCGCGCGCCACGTTGCCCAGCAAAAACAGGGCACGGGTCGCGACAGGGGTCAAACGCGCGTTCGGCGCCGGGAGCGCCTTGTTGGCGGCCTTCTCGGCGGCGCCAAGATCGCTGTCCTCGGGCATCACCAGCGAAAGATAAAGGGCCTCGTCCAGCCACGCTTGCGCCGAGGCCGCGGCCCCTGCTCGTTCGGCCCGCTCGCGCAGCAACTTGCCGAGCGCGCGCACCTTAGGCTGCCGGCCCGGCGGTGCTGCGTGGACCGTCGCGTGCGGCGGCACATCCGCGCTGGTCGTTACGCCGGCCAAACGACGACCCTCGAGATCGGTCAAGCGTACGAGAAGCCTCCACGCGCCGCGCGTGACGACGGTCTTGATCAGCAGCGGATTCGCGCCCCGTCGCAGATACACGGGGGCCGCGTCCTGATCGAGCCACGCGGGTCGGACCACGTCATTCGCGTAGACCTCGTTTCCATCCAACCAAACCTTCACCGGGCCGGGGCTACCGATGCGCAGGCCTGCCCACCGATCCCGGTCGCTGCTCACATAGGCAAGGAGATAGGCGACGGCATCGCTATCCGGGCGCAGAACGGCGTCGACGAGGACCGCCCCTTGCACGAAAGCCTCGGCAGAGATCCTCCGCCATCCCACCTCACGATCTTTGCCCGCATAATGTTTTCCCGCCGATGGCTCGAGCCTCTTGACTTCTTCCTCGACGGGAAAGGCGCGCCCAAGCCCGCTGCGTCCTTGGGCATCGAAGGGACCAAGCACCCAGAAGTCGCGCAACAGTCCAAGCGTCGCGCGCCGCGCTTCTGCCTGGGAAAAATCGCCCTGACGGTCTTCCTCCAACGACAGCAAGTACGCGACCTGGGATGCGACCAGCGGATCGGCGGCCCCCCCCAGCTTGCCGTCGAGGGTCTCGCGCAGCACGCGCGCCATCTGGCCGGGCACGAGAGACTCTTCGTTTTGCACCAGGGCGGCCACGGCGGCGATCGCCTCCGGCCGGCCATGGTCGGCCCGAAGCTGCTCCCGCGCGCGTTCCGCCGCGCGGCCGAGGACCTCTCCCGACGCCCACGAGGGGCGCGCAGTGAGCGCAAACACAACTAGCAGCGCCGCCTGAAGGCGGCCCCGCGGGCAAAACCGCCAGACGAGCATCTGCGAAGTATAGCCGGCAAATCCGGCGGAGCGCGGGCGACCGTCAGCGCACGAAGTAGCGACCGATGGCTTCCCGAAGCGCCAGGCGTGCCCGGTGCAAACGCGTCTTCACCGCCGGCACCGACAAGCCGAGCATCTCGGCGGTATCTTCCGTCGAGAGCTCTTCGACGTCGCGCAAGAGGAAGACCGTGCGCAGGCCGTCCGGCAAGGCATCGACCGAGGTCTGGATGTGCTTGCGCATCTCCGCCGACTGCAGTTGGTCATCGGGTCGCTGCGACCAGTCGGCGTTGGCGCGCATGGTCTGGCCGCTCTCGGCCACGGCGTCGTTCAGCACCGTGGGCTCGACGTCGTCGACGGTGACTTCGGGGTGCCGGTTGCGGCTGCGCAAGAGCATGAGCGCGGCATTGACGGTGACCCGGTACATCCAGCTCCCGAATTGCGCCCGGCCTTCGAAGCTCGGCAGATTGCGCCAGGCCGAGAGGAAGGCATCTTGAAGGATTTCCTGGGCATCCGTCTCGTTGCGCACGAAACGCATGGCCAAACGGTAGAGCTTGTTCTCGTAGCGGTTGACCAGCTCCTCGAAAGCGGTTTCGTCCTTGGCGCGGGCGCGTTCGACCAGGATTTCGTCGGCAATTTCACCGACGGTCCTTTCCGTCCGTTCGCCTGGCGCATCCTTGCCGTCCCGGTCGTTCATGGAGCTACCTGCGAATACCATAAGATTGAAGCCGCGTCTCTATCTTGATGGGAACCCTGGGAGGGTTCCCAAACCCTCCCGCGCTCGGGCGAAGCCGAGCAAAGCTCGGCTTCGCCTACGCGGGTGATGGGTACCCTGGAAGCGTTCCCAAACCCTCCCGCGCTCGGGCGAAGCCGAGCAAAGCTCGGCTTCGCCTACGCGGGTGGATGGGTACCCTGACCTGAAACCACCTCGCCCCGCGCAGCGGAGCGAAGCGGGCGAGGGCGCGGCGAAGCCGCGGGGGCAGGTGTTGGGCGTGTAGGACCCGAAGTGCACGCAGGGCGGAGAGGTCGCCGAGCGCAGCGAGGCGGGTGAGGGGCTGCCCATTTCACGCCTGAAGGATCCGGGCCTTCGGCCCCGCGGCGGCCCTGGGAGGGTTCCCAAACCCTCCCGCGCTCGGGCGAAGCCCGGCTCCGCCTACGCGCCTTTGATGGGTACCCTGGGGGGGTCGGCTTCGCACTCGGCACCTGCCTCCCCGCCCTGCCACCCCCGCGCTGCGCGCGGCCTCGCTCGAGGCTGCCCCCTTCGGGGACTTCGCAGGTGTTTACATCTCAGGCAGGGGACACTTTGCATTGTGCGCACGCACATTGCGCAGCCCGGCCTTGTCGAGTTGCAGCCCACGCCCCGCGTGCTTGAACGCATCCAAATACGCTACCGCGGCCTGACAGGCGGCGCCGTGCCAGGACAGCGCCTTGTCCAGCCTCCGCGTCGCCAATTTGAAGTCCTTGTCACGCGCGGCCAGAAGGCCCAGGACGTAAGAAAACACGGGACTGCCCTTTTCTACGCGCTTCTCCATCGCCGTCAGCTCCGGTTTGGATGGCTCGCCCTCTCGGCTCAGGACGGCATAGGCGCGCACATCCGAGTCGATGTCCTGGATTCCCGGTGGAAGCGCCTTGAGCGCGGTCGACAACCCGGCAGTTCCGGCCCGTGCATAGGCGGCCCTCAACGCCACCAGATCCCGCTCGGGCCCGGCCGGGTGTTCCAGGACGCGCGAGGTCTGCGGTGTCTCGCCCCGACTCAATCGAACGGACAGGTCGGCCCATTGCAGAGGCACGCTCGCGGGGTCGGCGGCCTTGCGCGCTCGATCGAGGACCTCCTCGGCCACGTCGGTCTCGCCGAGTAGCGAAAGCAGGAGGGAAACAGTGCCGAGCACCTGGGCATCCTCGGATGTCAGCGAAATCGCCTTGGCCTTCCGGAGCGCCCCGGCCCGATCGCCTTCGATGCGTGCCTGCAGGGCCGATTCGACCGCGCAGGCGGTGCGAATGCTGCGTGAAATCTTGGCGTCGCTTCGGCAAGCCTTTTCCAGGCTCTTCACCCAGTCGGGCTCGCCCAGAGCGCGTTGCGCCTCCGCGAGCAAGAGCAGCGCCTTCGAGTTGTCCTGGTTCCGATCGAGCAAGGTCACCAGCGCTCGACGCGCGGCCACGGGATCGCCACCATCGAGTCGGGAGGTCGCCCAATCCACCACCACCGGGGCCAACTCGGGTGCGATCCCCATGGCCCGGTCCAGATCCCGCGCCGTGCCGTCGACATCTCCGTCCAACGTGCGAACGCGCGCCGAAGCCAGCAGCGCAAACGCACCCGGGTCCGGTGCCGTGAGCGCGACCGCCGTATCGGCGAGCTTCTTCGCGCCCGCACGATCACCCGCCGCGTGCGCAAGCAGTGATCGAGCGCTGGCGATGAGGGCGGCTCTATCCTTGTTCGTCTCGGAGCCCATCTCGGCCCGGCGAAGAGCGTCCTCGGCGTCCTTCTTGGCCTCGATCCCGTAATCGTCCATCAGGAAGGCATTGACAAGACCCAGCCGCGCTAGGGAGTCTGCGTCGGCCACGCCACTTTCGAGTGCCATCCGCGCCACGTCGCGGGCTCGAAGGAGATGCTCGACCGTTCCCGAGACGAGCGACCGGTCCAGCTCTTCGCGAGGGCTCTGGCGCGCAGGAGCGGTCCTGCCGTATTGCTTGTAAGCCGCGACCCCGCCTGCAGCCAAGGCCGCGCAAAAGAGCAGCGCGAAAATCGCCCACCCCGCGCGCGACCTCGGCGCTGGATGCGCCACTGCCGGGGCAGTAGCCGCTTGCAAGAGAGCGCTCGCCGGCAGGGTTGAGATAGGGGCCTTTGGCGTCAAGACGCGATCCACCGATTCGGACACAACCGGTCCCCGCGCGCCGGCTACCTCCGCGGGAGACTTTTCCTGAACCGTGGTCTGCATGTCCAACCGGTTCTGCTTGGTCTCGGCATCGGACGGACTATCGTCGAGCGGAGTCGGAATTTCCCGCGTCCGTTGGGCGTCGAGCTCTTCCGCGTACTCGACAAGTGGGCGCGCGCGGCGCTCATCGCCTCGTTTGCTCAGCACCAGCGCCAAGACCCGAAACGCCTCCGCGCACTCGGGCTGCTCCTGGCAGATCTTGAGAAGAACCCGCTGCGCGGTGTCCAGGTGCCCCTGTACGAGGAGAGTCCGCCCCAGTTCGACTTCCTCGGCGATGTCGGCGTTCGCGGCGATCAACGCGACCATAGTACCCGCTTGCCCGTCGTCCGTCGACTGACAAGCATGCAAGGCCGCCTGCTTCTTCCAGTGGATCCAGGGCGAAGTGCACCGGTTGGCGCGTGGACGCCGGGACTACTGGCACTTGGAGAATTGCGTGCCAGTGTCGACGTTCTGCCCCTGTGTGCTGCCAGCTGTCACCGTGATCTTGCGCCCCGCGATGTCGGTCAAGTCGCAACTTGCCCCGGGGATATTCCCACCGAAGTGCCAGGCGCCATAGCTCGTCCGCGAACCGGTCTGGCCGCCACACGTCACGGCCTGGATGGGAAGAATCATGTTCTCGATGTACATCTCGTTGTTGTTGCCGGGCTTGAGGCGAACCACGACGTTGCCTTTGACCGGACAGGGTACGAACTTCCAGGCAGCCTGGTTCTTGAGTGAGGGGTCGCCCTTGACACCGGCCGCGCTGGCGGCGGCCGAGCTGAATCCAGGTGCCCCTTGGGATTGTTCGCGCACGGTTGATTGTTGCTGGCCGAATCGTAGGGGCATTCATCGACGATGGTGATGATGGCGCTGCCGATCTGCACGCAAGCTCCGCACCGGCTGCTGGTGTCGAAGTTGCTTGGGCTCTGGCCTGGTATGGCCGCGTAGTTCGACCCAACTGCGATATTGGCGATGTTGTTCGTGCTGCCCGTGTAGCCACAGGCAGTAGCTGGGTTGGGTAAGTCATACGTGGTGTAAGTCGGGCTGCCGGGCGTCCAGTCCGAGGGGAACGAACAAGGCGTCGGAGCCGTGCTGCCGCCAGTGCCGGATGCTCCCCCTGTTCCGCTGGTTCCGCCGCTACCGGTCTTGCCGCCAGTGCCGCCGGTGCCGCCCGTTCCCGACTTTCCGCCGGATCCTGTCACGCCTCCGGTTTGTAGCGTGGTGCCACCAGCTCCACCTTTCGAGGCACCGCCGCCACCGCCCGCCCCGCCACCGGCCGAGTCCGAACCACCGCGCGCCATCGCGTCCTGCGTCGCATCTGCCGTGCTGCCACCGCTGCCGCTCGCGCCACCGCCGCCTCCTCCGCCCGAGCCACCCACGGCGCCGGTTCCACCGGAGCCGCTCGATCCGCCGACAGCCCTGCTTCCCCCTGATCCTCCCGCGCTCCCCGCTCCTCCGCTCCCGCCTTGGCCGCTATTGATGCCGGTTTGGCCACCGGTCGATGCCTGGCCTCCAGAATCGCCGCTTGGCCGGACCGGCGCACATCCTAGTACAATGAAGAATGACAGACAGATACCCGAAAGACTTCTTTGCATCCAATACCTCTTTGAGACCGGCGAACGATTAGGGCCAGCGCGGGCGGTGTTCCATCAAATCGGATTGACACCGGGTGGAAACCGGCACGATTGAAAAAGAATGCCCCAATCCGTGGCGGAAGATGGTGTGATGATTAGGCTTGGTCGTCAAGATATCCTTCGCCGGTCCTTTCTTCGTGTCCTAACCTTGCCATCACCTTTACCAGGACGGGGAGTTGACGATGATCACAGTGACGGAGCTATTGGCAGCAAAGCGGCAAAAGGCCCCGATTTCCGTGCGCTCCAAGTCAACCGTCTTCGACGCCCTGCAGTTGATGAGTGAGACCCAGGTCAGCGCGCTGGCAGTCGTCGACGAGCCGGGCAAACTTACGGGACTGTTTACCGAGTGGGATTGTGCGTACAGGATCACCCTCAACGGCAAGGCCGCCAAAGAGACCCCGGTGGCCGAAGTCATGACCCCCGCTGAACGCGTGTTCTTCGTGCAGCCCTCGAACTCCATCGACGAATGCATGGTCCTCATGACGGCGAAGCAGATCCGACATCTGCCAGTCCTCGATCAGGGCAAGTTCGTGGGCCTGGTTTCCATCGGTGACGTCCTGCGCTCGCTGATCGCCGAGAAGGAAAGCAGGATCGAGCAGCTCACCGGGTACATCGCGGCAAAGCAGTTGTAGTGGCTTCACTCGCATGGGTTGACCCGACCCTCCATGCCGAGGTAGGTCAGATTGCGGTGAAGAAATCCTCAATGGCTTCGCGAGAACAGACAAGGCAACGCATCTCGACCGCCCTCGTCGCCACGCTCGTGTCCGTGTGCGTGCTCGTCTCGGCAGCTCCGGCCCGAGGTGGCGATCTCGCCCGGCCGGCTCAACCGAACGGGGCAACGCCAACTCCCGTGTCGGAACCAGCGACGCCTTCCCCCTCCACGTTCCCGTCAGCTCCCACTCCGCCGTCGCCAGCAAACCCCGCGCTCGACCTGAGCGCACCGCCGCCCGAGCACCCATCCATCTTCGGGCGTTGGTGGTTCTGGACGGCGGTGGGCGCGGCGGCGGCGGCGACCGTGGCCATCATCGTGGTTTCGAGCCGCGGCCACGCGCCGCCAGCGACCGACCTTGGCAATCAGGAGTTCAAGCCGTGAGAAGCCACGCCAACATTCTGCTCGGGCTTGCGCTCTTGCCTTGGATTGCTTCCTGCGCCGACGACGCCTACGCCGTCGTCTCCGTGCTTACCTACGCGGGCAGCGTCGACGGCGTGGCCCAATTCCGCGTCCACGTGGAAAGCGGTTCCGCGCAAGACACGCTCCTGTATCCGAACCAACCTTCCGAGTCTCTCCACCTCGACACCACCCATCCCATCACGTTCTCGGTCGAATTCAGCGCATCCCACGTCGGACAAGCAACCTTCGAGGTCGAACCTCTCGATGGGTATGGCGCAGCCTTGGGCTATGGCAAGACCTCGCTTGCGGTCGCCAAGGACAAGGTGGTCGACGTTTCGGTGGCGGTCGTCCTGGGCGCTCTCAGACCCGAGCATGGTCTCGACGGCGGCACTGCCGTGGATGGAGGCGCCAGCCAACTTTCCTGCGATCCCTACGCGCCCGCATCGGCCTGCGGGGCGGAGCAGACCTGTGGCCTTCTGTGCGCCGCGGACCAACCGGCCATCGGCATGTGCTACGCGGCCGGACCAGGCAAGCCGGGAGACGTGTGCGCGAGCAACAACGACTGCGCGCCCGGGTCGCAATGTTTCACCTTCAGCGCCACCGGCTGTTCGGTCATGACGTGCCTGCGCTTCTGCGACAGCGATGCGATGTGCGGCGAGCAAGCCGCCTACTGCAACGTCCCCATTCAGTGCGGCAGCACCCCGCCCTTCGCGGCGTGCTCCAGGCCGTGCGACCCGACGGCAGCGGGCACCTCCGGCTGCGCGGCGGGGCTGTCCTGCTTCGTCTACGCCGGGGAAACCACCGACTGCGCTTGCGCCGGCCAAGGGGACTTGGGCGCGGCCTGTTCCCAGAATTCCGGCTGCAACGGCGAGGCCGGCTGCGTAGGCTGTCGAGCCGGGCTCAGTTGCGTGGTGCCGACCGGTTCCGCGCCGGGCGCAAGCGGCGCCTGTCGCCCGATCTGCAGCCTGGCCGCACCGGTCTGCCCGACGGGCACGACCTGCCACGCCTTCGAGGGGTCCACCCATCTCGTCTACGGATTCTGCGAGTAAGTCGCGTCTTCCTACTTCGCGTTCGCCGCGTAGAACGCCTCCGTCGGGTTGGCGGGCGATCCCCACAAGCGCTTCTTCCATACGTTCTCGAAGCCGACCTCCAAGGCAAGCACATCGCGCATCTGCCGGAGCGCGATCGGGCGCTTGCCGACGATCTCGGTTTGTTCGCGTGGATCCGCGATCTCATCGTAGAGCTCGATACGCCCCACGCCCGAGTGGATGAGGCGGTAGCGTCCGGACTTGATCCCGCGGGCCATGGAACCATTCTGGGTCATGCTGGCCGAGGGCGCGTACGCGACCTCGTCGAGGGCGACGGGCAAGACCGACTGTCCCTGCATCGAATCCGGCACGGGAATCCCGGACAGGTCGAGCACGGTCGGCGCCAGGTCCATGGCCTCCACCTCGGTTTGGATCACGCGGCCGGCGGGCAAAAGGCCGGGCGCGTGGATCATGAAGGGCACGTGTACCAATTCCTGATGCGGCCCTTGCGCATGCCCCACATCCCCGTGCTCCCAGAATTCGTCTCCGTGATCGGAGATGACGATGACCACGGACGTGTCGTACAGGCCGGCGGCCTTGAGATCGGCAAGAAAGACACCGAAAGCGGTGTCGCTCTGGGTGATTTCGGCATTGTGCAAGGCTTCGAGGTAGGCCTTGTCGGTGTCGTTGACCTTGAGCGTGCCCTGCTTGATTTTGCCCAGCTGAATTCCCGTGAGCACGGGCTTGATGGGGCCGCCATACGGCTTGTCCCAGTACATCTTCAGAAATTCCTTCTTGGGGTTGTAGATGACGTGCGGCTCGATGACGGCCAGGTAGACGAACTGCGGTTTTGCCTTGCCCGGCAAGATCCACTTCTTGGCCGTGGCCCACAGGTTGTCCGCGCCGTTGGGCAAATTCTCGCGCACGAAGTTGCGGTTCTCGTCGAAGCCGCGGCCAAACCCCCACTTGGACGAGATGTAGCCGTTCGACGAGAAGAGCCCGGTGCGAAAGCCGGCCTTCTTGAAGATCTCGGGCGCAATGGGGAGTTGAGCGTTGATCTTGGACGTCTGCTCGGTGGCACGATGCACGCTGGGATAGACCCCGGTCAGCATGGACGCCTGCGACGGCAACGACCACGTGCCTTGCACCTGCGCCCATGCGAAGCGGGTGGCATCGGTGGCGAAGGCGTCGTAGTTCGGCGTCAGCACGTTGGTCTTGGGGTTGTAGACGTGGACCTTGTCGGCGCGGAGCGTATCGCACATCCACACGTAGACATGAGCGAAGGAGTGCTTGGCGACCCGCGCTGGTACGGCGCCAGGCACGAGCAGGCGCGGCTCAGCCCAGGCGATCCCTCCGCCGTGGGATAGGAGATCGAGCCGCACGGCCTGTCCAGCGAAGGCGGAAAGATCCCAAGCGCCCTCGCTGAATCGCGCTGCCGCGGGGCCTTCGAAAAGCATCGTCGGCGCCGCACCGTCGCGCGCGACTCGAATCTGCGCCGTCACGCCAGGTTGGGTGGATCCGTAGGCGAGCGCCAGCGTGGCCTTGGCCGGAACCTGCAAGTAGTACGAAAGGCGCGATGCCTCGGGAATCGACAGCGCGACCTTCTTGACGCCGCCGAGATCGATCTCAGCGGGGTTGGCCAGGGCGCGGGCGGTGGCGAGCGGAGCCTCCGGCTGCGGCGGTTTTGGCGGGACCGATCTCGATGCCCTCGATGGCCGCCGCGGCACGTTTGCCACCCGCGATGGCCGCGGCGTTGCGGAAGGTCAAGCGAACCCGATTTTCCCCCAGGGTCAACGCCGCCGCGGGCAGGGTAACGTCATAGCTCGCGCGATCCTTGCCGACATCGATGGTGGTGACGGGTTTCTCGTTGGCGAAGACCGAAAGCCTCTGGTTGGGCGCCACCGATCGCATGAGGATGGTCATTTGCATGTCGGAAAGCGACTTGCCTGCTGCGCCATCGCCGTCCGCGTCAAGAGGAAACCCGAACGAGGCCGACACCCCGGAGACGTAGGCAACGTGCGCATCCCCGTCCTTCTGGCCGAGGATCCAGGAGCCCTTCCAGCCGCCATCGACGAACTTGTAGAAGTCGACGCCGCCAGCGGGAAGGATCATCCTGCCGCCCAAGTGCAGAATCGCATGCACGCGGTTGAGGATCAGGTCGTAGGCCACGCGATGGCCGGAGACGTCTATCTTGCTTGGCGGTGCGGACGCGGCCTGAGCCGTCGAGATCAGGCTGCTCGATCCCGAGGACAAGGCATCGCCCTGCGGCTTCTGGCAGGACAAGACGATGCAGAGCAGGGCGAGCGGGAAGGTTCTGAGGGAGGAGACCAGGGCTTCGCGAGTTTTGGTTGACTGCACGAGGCGGAGGTTGCTCGGTCAGCCCGCGCCGGTCAAGAGGGGCCTCGCTTTTCTTGGCGCCCAGCCCGCCGAGCGAGCTAGTCTCCTGTCCCAATTCGATGAGCGAGATCCGCACTTCCCGATTCCACATTCCCGTTGCCGTTTCCACCTTCGCCGGTTTCCTTGGCGCAGGGGTCTTCGATGCCTTGCTGGTGCTCGTGCGCGGCCACCATGCGCGCCCCTTCGAGGCACTGGCGCTGTCGGCTGGTCTTTACGGAAGCGCCGGGCTGCTGGGCGCCGCGCTGCTGGGTTGGGCGGCGGCCACGGTTCTCCGGGCGATCCCGGGCGGCTGGGTAGCCCTGCGCGAAGACGCGGATCTGGATGCGCGCGCCTGCGGGCTGCTTCTGGGCGGCGTTGCCGCCAGCGGGGTCCTGGCGGTGGGCGCAGGCCTCGGCTATGGCGGCTTCGTCTCGAGTATGAACAGCCGCACCCTCGCCACCATCGCCAGCGCCGGACTGGCCCTGGTCTTCGTCGTGCCAGCGGCCCTCGTGTTCCTGGCCACCTGGCCACTGGCCGCTCGCCTCGCCCAGCGGATTTTACCGCGGCCACGGAAGCTTGGCCGCACCGGCCTCCTCGCCCTCCTGCTCGCCGCCGCGGGGTTGCTGGCATTCGTCGCCGCGCTCTCCCGCGCCGACTGGCGCGTGCTCGACCTGGGACCGTTCGGCGCTGCCGCCGTCGCGTTGGTGCTGGGCGTGGCGCACGGACTTTTCTGGCACGTCTCGGCCGTCGGAAGGCGCTTGCTGCAGAAGTCGCCTACCCGAATCATTCGGCCGGCCATTGCCCTCGTGGTGGTCGCGCTGCTGGTGGCCGGGAGCCGCATTCGCGAAACCTCGCCCACCTATGCGGCCATCGACGAGGGTGGGCTCGGGCTGACATTCGCGCTCAGGATCGCGCGCAAGGCGACCGATCACGATGGCGACGGCTATTCCGCCCTCTTCGGCGGGGGCGACTGCGACGACCGTCGCGCCGACGTCTACCCAGGGGCCGAGGACATTCCCGGCGACGGTATCGACCAGAATTGCGAAGGCGGGGACGCTCCGCTCGTCGCCGAAGCCAGCACGGACCAAGAGGCGTCACCCCCGACCGCCACCACCAAGCCGACACCCGCCAAGTCCGGGAGGTTCACGGGTAACATCCTGATCATCGCCATCGATGCCACCCGCGCCGATCGCCTGGGCGTGGCGGGCTATGGTCGACCGGCAGGCCACTCGCTCACGCCCAACCTCGACGGGCTTGCCCGCAGGGGCACGTACTTTCGCCGGGTTTGGTCGCAGGCGCCCAATACGCCGCGCTCCTTCCCCTCGTTCGTGACGTCGCGCTACCCGTCGGAAATCGCCTGGCAGAAACGCTCGCTCAACTACTCGCCGCTTCTGCCGTCGAATCACACCATCTTCGAGCCCATGGCCAGCGCGGGCTTGCGCCCCATCGGAATCTTTTCGCACTTCTACTTCACCGCCGATCGGGGCATTTCGAAGGGATTCGCCGAGTGGTCCGACGACGGCGCCAAAACCATCGCCGATTCGAACAAGGACATCGCCGCCCCGCGCATCGTTCCGCGCGTGATCGAGCGCCTGCGCAAGGCGGCCAAGTCCGGCGAGCGTTTCGTGCTGTGGACGCACCTGTTCGAGCCCCATTCGAGCTACATGTCCCACGCCGAGTTCCCCACGACCTTGTCTGGCCTGCCCGGGCTGCAGGAGAAGTACGACTACGAAATCGCCTTCGACGACCTGTGGATCGGCAAGATCCTGAAGGTCCTGGACGAGACCAAGCTGGCCGACAACACGACGATCGTCGTGTTCGGCGATCACGGCGAGGCCTGGGGCGAGCACAAAGTCTACTTCCACGGCCAGAACCTCACCGAGGAAGAGCTGCGCATTCCCCTCATCATCGCGGTTCCGGGCAAAGCCCCGGTCACATCCGACGAGGAAGTCGGGCTCATCGACGTGGGGCCGACCTTGCTCGACCTCATCGGCGTGACACCGCCCGCGTACCTTCACGGACGCAGCTTGCTATCCATCATCGATGGCGGCACCCTTCCCCCGCGCCCCATCTTCGCCGAGCTATTGCCTTCCACGGCCACGCCGGATAACCAAGTCGTCATGGTGGATCGCGGGCGAAAGCTCGTTCACAAGGTCTCGGAACGTCGCTTCGAGCTTTTCGACCTTGCCTCCGATCCCAAGCAGATGAAGAACCTGGCCGACGATCCTGGGCAAAAGGCCGTGCTCGACGAGCTCAAGGCCAAGCTCCTCGCGTTCGAGGAACACCGACGGTAGCAAACAAACCCGTCCCTATGCCGCCGACGATGCGTTCTTGGACGGAACGCGGTTGATCAGGTTCTTCAGTTCCTGGCCGGGCGTGAACACCACCGTGCACTGGGCCGGGATGGCAATAGGCTCGCCCGTGCTGGGGTTGCGAACCGTGCGAGAATTACGGCGGCGCTTGGTGAAGGTGCCGAAGCCCGGATAGCTGAGCCGGGGCGGATTCGCCACGCTCGGCCGCGCGCGAATGAAGTAATCCCCAACCTCGGTGAACACGGCGTCGATGATTCGGGCGTAGGTCTTCTTGGGCAGGGTGCGGGGGAGATCCTTACGACTTGCTACCCTGTCGATAAGCTCGGCCTTGGTCATCGTAGTGCCCTTGTCAGCGATGGAAGAACAGCGGCCAAGCGTAGGGGCTCACACCGTCCCTGTCAACGGTCTAGCCATGCCGATCTTATCGCCCCAACGTAGGTTCGCGCCACCTACCCTTGAGTTACGCGTCACCGCTTCAGAGGCACCGTGGCGCAAGAGAGGGACGGCCACCGGCTACCGATCCAACGCGACACGCGCCACACGCGCCACACGCGCCACACGCGCCACACGCGCCACACGCGCCACACGCGCCACACGCGCCACACGCGCCACACGCGCCACACGCGCCACACGCGCCACACGCGCCACGCGCGCCGCACGCGCGCCGCACGCGCGGATCTTGAAGCACGCGCAAACGCTCAGATAGCCAAACGCAAGCCCATGGCCAGGCTGGTCAGCAGTGGCGAGCTGGCGGTGGTATTGACCTGGGCGAAGATGCGGATGACATCCATGATGCTGAGCTGAATCCCGGCGATCTCGCGCAGCCTGGCCGTGCTGGGACTGACGTGTCCATCGGCCTTGACGTCCACGGTGCCGAGGTTGTTGTAGGGCACGGTCCCCGACGGGGTCTGCACCTGCCCGCTCAGACTTGCCTGAGACATGAGGATGTGCAGATCGCAACCGCCACCTGCCTGCCAGTCGAAGCCCAGCCCGCCGTACACGGTGATGAGGGACAGCAGGCGAAGACTGGTGGTGACCTCGAGCGGAATGCTCCACGTGGTCTGATCCAAGGTGAATTTGAGATCGCCAGCACTGGTGACCGTGACGGGCGCGCCTTGGGCGACCTCGAACTTCGACGAGATCGTGCTACTGGTGCTCAGCCCGACGTGCGCGTAGTCGACGCCGCTGGTGATCGCGATCCCCCCCCACCGAATGAGAAGCTTGGTCGCCGACATGCTGCGCGTGGGTCCGAAGAGCCGAAACTGGCCGTGCAGCCCCCAGTTCTGGTAGTTGCCGTCGAGCTGGCCCAGGCTGGCGCTGCCTTTGAACCAGTTGGCGAAGAGCATCACGGGATCCAGGCCGAAGAGCCCGAGACTAAGTCCGCCCATGAGCGAGAAATTCAAGCCGCCGCCTTGGATGGGGGGATCGGTGTACGCGCCCGTAGGCTTGTACGCCTTGTCGATGTTGCTCGCCAGACTGAGGGTCGCGCCGACCTCGGCCAGCGTCGCCTCGGAGGCGTAGTCGACGCCCAGGCCCTTGCTCGAAAAGCTCTGGGCGTTCTGGAAGTCACGCAGAAACGAATTCACGTTCGTCACCTGAAACAACCCATCCACATTTCGGTTGATGAGGGCGGTCAGCTGATCCGTGGTCATCCCCAGGCTGCTCGCAAAGGCCGCCGCATCGGTACCGGGGGTGATGGTGACACTGTTCTGGGCCTGGGCTGGCCGGGCTGCCAGGGCCAGTGGAACGAACAACATGGCTGCGCCGAGGGTGAGTCGCTTCATGGCCTGGTAAGCCTAGCACCATCGCACCGCATAGTCGCGATGGCGCCGACGGCGACCTTTTGCTACCGTCTCGCCGCCTAGAAATCCAAATACGCGCCGACCCGGCCTTCGACGACCCACGCGGTCTTCGAGCTGGTGCTAGTAGCCCCGGTGGTGGTATCGACGACAGGGAAGTCGCGCTTGCCTGGCAAGGCGCCCACCTCGGCGAAAACGCCCATGGAGGGAATGATTCCAATCGAGGGCAAGCCGATGCGCGCTCCGACGGCGGCGCCGTACTGGATGTCTCGCTTGGTTCCGCCTTCTTCCAGAAGGTTGTTCACCACAAGAATCACGCGACCGTAGAGCGGAAAAATGGGCGGTACAAAGGACAGCATGGGCCGCAGCTCCATGTCGGTCTTGGTGCCGGCCTTGTTTCCGAAGTCGGTCACGATGCCGAGTTGCAGACGGAACATGGACAGCACGGGCAGCGAAGGCGCGTACCCTGGGGCGATTTCCAGATTAAGCCGCTCCCAGTCGCGTGGGGTGGGCGATGCCTGGTAGCCCTGGCCAAGCGAGGCGTCGACCAGAAATCCCGCGCGCGCGGCGGCGGGGATCAAGAAGATGGTGCTGAGGGTGACGGCCACTAGGAACTTACGCATGTCGGTCTCCTCTAGGTTCTGGAGTTGGCGAGCCGCGTGGGGAGCCCACCGGCATGGCCGGCGGCACACCGCCGCGGGAGGTTTGGGCTGGGGTATTGTGGCCCGAATTCCGGCAAAAAATCTAGCGGACTATTCCTTGGGTTTGGGATGCGACTTGCGCTTGCTGCGGTTTGCGCGTAGGGCCAGTCGCAGCGGCGCCCCCTCGAACCCGTAGATCTGGCGAAGCTGATTCACCAGATAGCGGCGGTAGGGGTGACCGACCGCCTTGGGCAGGTTGGTGCTGACGAAGAAAGTGGGCGGCCGGATATCGGCCTGGGTGATGAAGTACAGCTTGAGGTGTTTACCCGCCGGTCCCGACGGCGGCAGACGGCGAGCCACGATCCCTTCGAAGTTCTTGTTCAACTCCGAAGTCGCGACCCGTCTCGACCATTGCGCGAACACCCGCGCGGCCACTTCCGGAATGGCGCCGACCCCTCGACCGGTGGAGGCCGACATGGTCAAGAATGGCGCGTAGGCCACGAAATCAAGGACTTCGCGCGCGGCCTCGATGCGCTTGTCGGTTTCGGCGCGGCCGACGAGGTCCATCTTGTTGAGGATCACGATGGCCGCACGGCCGGATTCCTCGATGAAGCTGGCCAGCTTGGCATCTTCGGCGCTTGCGCCCAGACCAGCATCGATGACCAGGGCCACCACATCGGCGCGTGCCAACTGGTCGCGCGCCATCTTGGCCGCCACCGCCTCGGTCTGGGTATCGATGGCGCGACGGCGACGCAGGCCGGCGGTGTCGACGAGAACGAATTCTTGCCCACCGGCCTGGAAGGGAGTGTCGATGGGATCTCGGGTCGTGCCGGGCTGGTCGTGCACAAGCACGCGATCCTCGCCCAACAAGCGGTTCACCAGCGACGACTTGCCCGCATTGGGCTTGCCCACGAAGGCGAGGCGAATCGGTGCCTCGGCCGCCAGCGTTGGCGCGACGCCAGCGTGGGGCGAATCCCCTTCCACGACGGATTCACTGCCCATCGCGGCCACGGCCGCGTCCAGCAACTCGCGAATGCCGCGCCCGTGGGTGGCCGAGACCCCCAGAACTTGCTCGAAGCCCAGCGCATACCCGTCGGCCAGGGCCGAGTCGCGCAGGGAGGAGTCCACCTTGTTAACCGCGATCAGGATGGGCTTGCCGGTGCGGCGCAAAAGATCCGCCACGTCCTCATCGACCGCGGTCACGCCCTCGGCGGCGTCCAGCACCATCACGAGTACCGTCGCCTCGTCCACCGCACGCAGGGTCTGCGAGCGCATGGCCGCCAGGATGCCCACCGCGTTCGGATCCAGCCCGCCGGTATCGACCACGCGAAAGCGCGTCGCGCCCCACGTGCACAAGCCATAACGGCGATCCCGTGTCACGCCGGGCATGTCCTCGACCAGGGCAGGCCGGCCGCCGACCAGGCGATTGAACAGGGACGACTTGCCCACGTTGGGCCGGCCCACCAGCGAGAGCACGGGCAGTCCTTCCGCGAGCATCTCCTCGCGGGAACCTCGCCGCTGCACTAGTGCTTCTCCTCGGCGTATCCGAGCTCGGCCAGTCCTTGCGGCGAGGAAGTCCATCCCTCCTCGACCCGGACATTGAGTCGCAGGTGCACGGGCCGGCCGACCAGCTCGGTGATTTCCTTGCGCGCGGCCATGCCCACGTCGCGAATCATGGCGCCGCCCTTGCCCACGACGATGGCCTTTTGGCTTTCACGATCCACGACGATGCTGGCGTCGATCACGACATCGCCCTTCTCGCGTTCTTGCCAGTTTTCGACCATCACGGCGGTGGCGTAGGGCAGCTCTTGTTTCAGGCGCAAAAAGAGTTGCTCGCGCACCAATTCGCCGGCGAGAAAGCGCTCGGTCCGATCGGTGAGCACGTCCGGACCGTAGAGTGGCACGCCATCGGGAAGCAGGCGAAGGATCTCCTTGACCACGCCTTCCAGGCCCTTCTTGCGGGTCGCACAGGTAGGAACGACGGCCGAGAACTTGCCCGCCCTGCCCCACCACTCGATGAGCGGCAGAATCTGGCCCTTGTCCTTCACCTTGTCGACCTTGTTCAGGCACAGCACGGCGGGCTTTCCCGTCGTGGCCAGCCGTTCGAGGATCCACGATTCGGCCTCCGGCAGCTTGGCCGCAGGCGACAGCGCGGAGGCGTTCTCGCGCGCCTCCACGACCATCAGCACCGCATCCACGCCATCGATCGTCCCCATCGCCTCGCGCACCATGAAGCGATTGAGCTGGGAGCGCGCCACGTGTACTCCCGGTGTGTCCACGAAGACGATCTGCCCGCCGGCCTCCCGGCCCGGTCCACGCGGATCGTCGAGGGCGGTCGTCACGGTACCGTTCCACACGCCCACGATGCGGTTGCGCGTCGTCTGCGGCTTCGGCGTCACGATGGCGAGCTTCTCGCCCACGATGGCATTGAGCAGCGTGGATTTGCCCACGTTGGGCTGGCCCAAAATGGCGACGGTTCCGGCCACCTGCAGGACGCCCTGCTCGGCCGTTTCTGATTTCTGCGTTGGGTCTGACACTGGCGGGCTTGTATAGCACAGGCGATACGCGCCCCCGCGTCAGATCCTTTTTCTTCTCCCGGCGTTCAACCCTGCCAGGAGGTTGCCATGAAAAAGAACATCACCAGGTCATCCATCGCGCTGCCGCGCCTTTCCCGTTTCGCCATTCTGGTCGCCGGATTGGTTGCCTGCGCGGCGCCTGCGCGCAACGCCGAAAGCCGCCCGCTACGGGCAAGCATGTCCGGTTTCGAGGTGCAGGTTCTCGTCGACGGCTCGCCCGCCCCGACCTTCTGGCACGACGGGGAGAACTATGTCCTGGGCCACACCGGCGAGCGCTACGTCATCCGCGTGCGGAACCACTCCAGCCGCCGTATCGAGGCCGTCGTGACGGTCGATGGACGCGACGCCATCGACGGCAAGGCCGGTGATTTCCAGCACAAGCGCGGCTACCTGGTTCCGGCCTGGGGCCAAGTGGACATCGACGGGTGGAGGCTGTCGCAATCGCAGGCCGCGACCTTCCGCTTCTCCTCGGTGGCGGACTCCTACGCCGCGCGCACGGGCAATGCGCGCGAGGTCGGCGTGATCGGCGTGGCGGTCTTCCCCGAACGCGTCTATCGCCCACGCCCCCTGCCCATCACACCACCCTGTTGTTTCGACGGCTACCGCGACGACGAGCTCGGCTACCGGGGAGGGCCGAGCGAGAGCAAGCGCAGCGCCCAGGCACCAGCGGCCGCGCCGACGGACGCCCTCGCCGAGAGCGGCATCGGCGGCCATGGCTCAGGCGCGGCGAAAGACAAAGCCGCCGCCTCGGCCTCGGCCGGATACGCCCCCACCCGTCGCGAACGGCCGGGCCTGGGCACCGAGTTCGGCGAAGCAGTTGCGTCGCATATCCAGGAAGTCGAGTTCGTGCGTGCCAATCCGTCCGTGCCGTCGGTCGTCCTGGGCGTTCGCTACAACGACCACGACGGCTTGGTGGCCATGGGCGTGGACGTCGACGGGGTCTACCCCTGGCCGGGCGACACCGAGCTGCGCCGCACCGCCGATCCCTTCCCGTCTTCCCCGCGCCGCTACGCCGCGCCCCCGGCCGGCTGGCAGCGCTACTAATCGACATGATGGGAACCCTAGGAGGGTTCGCTGCGCCCTCGGCACCCGCCTCCCACCCTACACACCCCGCGCTTCGCGCGGCCTCGCCAAACCCTCCCGCGATGCTCCGCTGCCGGCAAAGCCGGCAGGCTCCGCACGCGTTTCACCGGCAACTCATTGTCCCCGGCCGACAGTCGCCTGTAGACTGTCGGCCAAACCATGACGGACGAGGCTCTCATGGCCCGCTATCAACAAGGCGACGTCGCAGCATTCGCTGAGCTGGTCGCACGCCATGAGCGGCGTTTGTGGAACTTCGTGCGACGATTCGTGGCGGATTCGGCGACGGCTGAAGATCTCCTGCAGGAGGTCTTCTTGCGCGTCGTCAGGAACGCGGCCGAATGGCAGCCCTCGGCCAAGGTCACGACCTGGCTCTACACCATCGCGCGCAACCTGTGTACCGACAACGCCCGGCGCGGCGCCTTTCGCAGAGCCGACTCGCTCGATCAAACGCCCGGCACCGCGCACGACGAGTCCGGCCCCCATCGCATCGACAAAGTGGCGGCGCCCGACGGCAACGCGGAGAAGGCAGCCATGGACCGCGAAATCGCATCCCTGGTCGACCAAGCGGTCGCAACCCTGCCAGTCGAGCAGCGCGAGGTGTTCCTCATGCGCGAGGTGATGGACATGTCTTTCGCGGAGATCGCGACCGCCACCAAAACCAGCGAGCCGACGGTGAAAAGCCGCATGCGCTATGCCCTCGAACGCCTGCGCGGCGCCCTGGAAGAGCTTCGCGATGACAGCGGCAGCACGGCCGTGGGGAGTGCGCCATGAACTGCGCCCAGGTCAAAGAGAGTCTGATCGATTTCCTTTACGACGAGCTGCCGCAGGACACGCGCGCGTCGTTCATCGAACACCTGGAGGGCTGCCCCACGTGCAAGGCCGAGGTCGCGAGCTTCGGGCGAACCCTCGGCAGCGCCCGGGTCGCCCTGGCTGGGCCGCTCGACCAGGAGCCACCGGCGCGCGTCCAACTTGTGGTCGTCGCGGCCGCCAAGGCTGCGGCCAAACAGCAGGCGACGCCAGCCAAGGTCAAGCAGCCGTCGTCGCAGGATGGTCTTGGTTTCTTCTCCCGCCTGTGGCGCACGCCCTGGTTCCTGCCCGCGTTCGGCGCGGCCTCGATTGCCACCGCGGTCTTCCTGGTTCGTGTGCTCAAGAACCCCGAGGTGCTGCCCGGCCAGCACCCACATTCTATCGAGGAGCGCGCCGTGGTCACCCCGGAACCGGTCGCGCCTGCGGCAACGCTCGCACCAAAGGCCGCGCCGATCCACGCAGCCGAGGTCAGAGCAAAGACCGAAAGCGACCAGCGTAGGGCGATGGGTTCAGCCCACGGCTCGGGTAAGCGAGCCACCAGCGAAGTGACCGCACCGACGGCTACACCGATGGTTCACGTCAAGAGCAAGAAGGCCCTCTCGGACGACCCGCTGTCCGGACTGAATTGGGGAGGGGGGCCACCGAGCGCAGGCGGCCTCGGTCGCTTCGCCGAGCCTCCACCGCCGCGACCGGCTGTCTCCAAATCCAGCAAGTCCCTCGACAGTCTGCTCGACGTCGGGGAAAAGGAGCGCGCCGAGCGTCGCGCGCAGGCTAGGGGTGCCCCCGCTGGTGGCAAGGCCGACCGGATCGTCAGCGATGACGAAGAGACACTAGACGGGCTCTCTGCAACCGCATCCGCGCCGGCCAAGAAGGCGCCTCGCCCGGAAGCCACGACCGAAATGGCCAAACCCACTGTCCCCTCCATCACGCGATCCGCGGGAGCGCACGCCCCGGCGGCAGCACCGACCTACGCTCCCGCGCCCGCGGCCTCTCCCGCGCCTGCCGCCAGACGCGAGCGTGACTATCCGGCGCAGCCGCCTGCCAGAGAAGCCACGCCGTCCCTCGCCAAGGACCAAGTAGCCAAGGGCGAGAGCAAGGACGGCGGTCCCACGCTGGACGAGAGTGTCCGCAAAGCCGAGCGCCTCTACGCCAGCCAGGACTGGAACGCCGCCGCAGCAGCCTACCGCGATCTCATCAACCGATTCCCCAAGCACAAGGACGCCCCCAAGTGGCGCAGCCGCCTGAACGAATCCCTCGTCGCCGAAGAGCAACGCCAGGCGAAGCTCAGGAAGGCCAAGGCAAAGACAAGCAACGACGTCCTCGACGGGTTGAAGCTGTAGCCCGGTGGAGCACGAAGCCCGAAAGCAATTCCGAGCCTTCGGCCTCCGTGCTCTCTGTATTCTCCGCGCCCTCCCTACGCCGAAGGCGTACGGAAGTTGTGCACGATGTCGGGGGTCTTGCCGAGAGCTTCTCGGCGCGACAGACGAATCTTGCCCGTGGCGCGGTCGACACCGATGACCTTCACCAGCATCTCGTCGCCTTCTTTGCAGATGTCGTCGACCTGGCGCACGCGCT
Source organism: uncultured delta proteobacterium (assembly GCA_963824555.1). Classification (GTDB taxonomy): domain Bacteria; phylum Myxococcota_A; class Polyangia; order Fen-1088; family Fen-1088; genus Fen-1118. Next base: position 113,324 of record CAWGPW010000021.1, read on the forward strand.
TCTCGTCAAGCTCGCTGATGTGAACCAACCCGTCGGTACCGGGCAAGATCTCGACGAAGCAGCCGAAGTCCGCCAGACGCTTGACCTGCCCCATGTAGAACTCGCCCACCTCGGCCTCGGCGGTGAGGCCCTTGATGATGTCGATGGCCTTCTGAGCCAGCAGCCCATCGGGCGAGGCGATGTGCACGGTGCCGTCGTCCTCCACATCGATGGCCACGCCGGTCTGCGCGGTGATGCCGCGGATGGTCTTGCCTCCCGGGCCGATGATGTCGCGGATCTTGTCCGGCTTGATGGTGATGGTGAAGATGCGCGGGGCGTACTTGTTCAGCTCTTCGCGCGGGGCTGCCAGCGCCTCGGCCATCTTGCCGAGGATGTGGAAGCGGCCCCGTTGCGCCTGCTGCAGCGCCTGTTCGAGGATGGCGCGAGTCAGTCCCTGGATCTTGATGTCCATCTGCACTGCGGTCACGCCGGTCTTGGTGCCGCAGATCTTGAAGTCCATGTCGCCCAGGTGATCCTCGTCGCCGAGGATGTCGGACAGCACGGCGACGCGGTCGCCTTCCTTGATGAGCCCCATGGCGATGCCGCCGACGGGAGTCTTGATGGGAACACCAGCATCCATCAGGGCCAGCGCGCCGCCGCACACCGAAGCCATGGACGAGCTACCGTTCGACTCCAGAATTTCCGACACCACGCGAATGGTGTATGGGAAGGTTTTCTCGTCGGGCAGCACCACTTTCAAGGCACGCTCGGCCAAGTGGCCGTGGCCGGTTTCGCGGCGGCTGGCCCCCCGCAGCGGCTTGGTCTCGCCGGTCGAGAACGGCGGGAAGTTGTAGTGAAGCATGAAGGTCTTTTCGAATTCCTCGCCGAGGCCTTCGATGTGCTGGGCGTCCTGTTTCGTCCCGAGCGTGGCGCTCACCAGCGACTGGGTTTCGCCGCGCGTGAACAGCGCCGAGCCGTGCGTGCGTGGCAGCAGACTGACCTCGGAGGTGATGGGACGAATCTCGTCGGTGGCGCGACCGTCGATGCGGCGGCCGGTGGTCAGCACGAGCTCGCGCAGGTTCTTCTTCTTGGCCTTGCCGAAGACTTCCTTGATCTCGGCGTCGCGCTCGGGGAACTCGGCCTTGAGCGCTTCGACTGTCTCGCCCTCGGCCTTGTCGAGGGCGGCGTAGCGCTCCAGCTTCTCGCGAATGGCCATGGCGGCCTCGATCTTTCCCTTCGCGAATTCCGAGACCCGCGCCTCAATGGCCGGATCGATGGTCGGCGGCGTGAACTCGCGCTTGGTCTTGCCCACCGCCGCGCGCAGCTTCTCTTGCAGATCGATGAGCGGCTGCGCTGCCTTGTGCGCGAACATCAAGGCATCCACGATCACTTCCTCGGACACCTGCTGCGCGCCCCCCTCGACCATGACGATGGCGTCGCGGCTGGCCCCGACGATCAGGTCGAGCTCGGAGACGTCGCGCTGGGCCGCGGTAGGATTGACGATGAACTCGCCGCTTACGCGCCCCACGCGCACGCCCGCGAACGGGCCGGCCCAGGGAATGTCCGACAGGTGCAACGCCGCCGAAGCTCCGGTCATGGCCAGCACGTCGGTCAGGTTTTCTCGATCCGTCGAGAGCACCATGGCGATGACCTGGGTGTCGAAGCGCCAGCCCTTGGGAAAGAGCGGCCGGCACGGACGATCGATGAGACGCGAGGTCAGGACCTCGACCTCGGTCATGCGCCCTTCCCGCTTGAAATAGCCGCCCGGGATCTTGCCCGCCGCGGACGTCTTCTCCAGATAGTCCACGGTAAGAGGCATGAAATCGATGCCGGGGCGGACGCCCGCCGAAGCGACCGCCGTCACCAGCACCATGGAATCGCCGTAACGAACCACCACGGATCCGTCGGCCTGCTTGGCCATGCGACCGAATTCAATACTCAGTTCCTTGCCACCAAGGGGTACACCTTCACGAACGAACATGTCTTGACTCCTTCTTTTTCGCCTCAGCCCCCGTGGCTTCGTCCCTTGTCTCGCGGATCCGAGAACGCGCGTACGCACTCGCACGCGCTAGCCGAATCGGCGGGAAAAAGGATGAACGCAGGCACCGGGGCCTCCGCCAGTAAACGACGGGCGGCACATGGGCCGCCCGCTTTCTTGAAACGCCTCTACTTGCGAATGCCAAGCGTCTGGATCAACGTCCGGTAGCGCTTGACGTCCTTCTTCTTCAGGTAATCGAGCAAGCGCCTCCGCTGGCTGACGAGCATCAGCAGACCGCGGCGCGAGTGATGATCCTTGGCATGAACCCTGAAGTGCTCCGTCAGGTAGGAGATACGTTCCGACAAGAGGGCAATCTGAACCTCAGGCGATCCCGTGTCGGACTCGCTCCGGGCGAACTTCTTGACGACTTCTGCTTTCTTGACTACGGCTAGACCCATTCGGTCACACTCATTTCCATCGATTTCTCAACGTTTTTTGAGGCCCTAATGTCCTACATCCGATGTCCATAGTCAACCCATCGGTTCACTTGGCCCGTTTTAGGCATGCGAGACCACGAGCAGCGTCTCGCTGCGCCGCAAGATGCACTCGAGAACGATGTCCAAGGTCTCGGGATCGAGCGTGGCAAAGCTCTCATCCAGCACGCGTATATCCGCTTGCTGCGCGAGCGCGCGCGCGATGCACACACGGGCCCGCTCGCCCTGCGAAAGCTGCCAACCGCTGTCGCCCACCATTTGCTGAATGCCGGCAGGCATCCGCGCGAGAAGCCCGGAGAGCCCAAGCTCTTGGCAGATCTGCTCGAATTCCTCCACGTCATCGCTGCTCGGCGGCCAGCGCCGGGCCATGGCGATATTGAAAAGCAAGGGCGCGGACAGGATGTGATTCTCATGGGATTGTGGCACGCTGGCCACCCGCTGCCGCCACCGTTCGGGGCGCAGGCTATGATGATCGAACCCGCCCAGCAGGAGCAATCCGCCCGATGGCTGGCGAACCCCGCAGAGGAGTGCCCCCAGTGTCGATTTTCCGGAGCCCGACGCCCCTTCGACGAGGACGCGATCGCCGCGTCTCACCTCGAAGTCGGCCCCGCGCAGAACCGGTTCGAGCCGCCCAGGATAGCGATAGCTCACGTCGCGGCCGACCAGCAGGGCGCGCCGCCCCTGGGTTGCATCGTCGATCTCGGTGGGTAGCACCGCCACCTGCTCGGCGGGCCGCTCTGGAACGACCGCCGCGGACGTGATCGGTCGCGTACCACGCCAAGCCACGAATGCGGACGCCAGACCAGGCCCGGTTTCGAGCGCGACACGCCGGAGGGCAAGGTAGACAAGCAGAATGCCGCCCAAGCTGACGGCCACCAAGGGTGTCCCGCCACGCGTGGCCGCGAAAGTGGGCGCCAGGGCCGCGATGGCCGCGACCAACCACCCGCGCGGGATCAGCACCGCAAGCCTCGCCATCTCGCGGTCCATGGCGGCTTCCTTCCGGGCATAGTCATCGACGACACGATCCTCCCCGAGGTGGCGGTTCTCGGGCGAAACCTGCGCCACCATGGTTCGGTAGCCGATCATGGTTTCGACGAGGTCATCCGTCAGCATCAAACGCGCATCGGCCCAGGCGAGCACGCGGCGGTAGAGGCGGCGAACCAGGAAAGCTGCGATGAGCAGCCAGAGCAGCAAGAGCAGGGCGTGCGCAATCGGGGCGGCACCGGCCATGAGAACCATCACGCCGCACAGGCATTGGGCCACGTCGGCAAGCATCGTGGGACCTCCCGTCCGAGCCAGCGCATCGAGAGCATCCGCGTCCAGGACGACGCCCAGCAGACTGCCCACGCCGCGCGCGCGTACGGTGTCGGAGGACAAACGCAAAATCCCGGCCAGCAAACGCTCGCGTGTAAGCCCACCGACGTGAACCGCGAGGCGCCCCGCTCCCCAAAGCGCGGCGCCCCGGCAAATCACGAAGGTGAGCAGCATGATGGCCCATGCCAGCAGCCACCCACGCGACAGGTGGCCCTCCATGGCCGCCGAACCGATCAGCCACCACGAGGCGACGAAGAGCCCGAAGGTGAGCACATACAGCGCGATGGACGTGAACAAGAGACGCACGCCGCCGGCCTCGGCGAACCTGGCGGGAAATCCCGTCTCCGATGGCGCGAACGAGAAGCCGGAGCAAAGCTCGCCCTTGCCGATCCGCGGGTTCAAGATGCGCTCCGCCGCTTGCGCGCCCTCTTGGGACAGGCCCGCCTGAGCGCAGAACTCGACGATTTGCCCGGGCACATCCAGCGAGCCCGCAAGAACGGTGTCGACATCGGTGGTGAAGGCGCGAATCACGCCTTGATTGGGAGCGAGCAGGTCGACCTGGCGACCGCGCGCCCTCAGTCCAAGCAGGACATAGAAGCGGCGTCCGTGTCCGGTGGGCGTCACCACCAAGACGGGGCCGCCTTCGGCCAGCAGTGCCTCGGCGGTAAGAAGAGTCCGCTCCTTGGGTTCGACGATGACACCGAGCCGAACCCCCGCATCCTCCAGCCAGCGCGACAAGTCGAGAGCACTTGCCTCGCCGATGCCTTGGGGCGCGGGGGAGAGGCGACGCGGACGTTGCTTGGGCAGCACCCGCTCCGCGATGGCCTCCATGGCTTGGCTGAGCGTGTCCGCCGGCCAGGCGAGGGCTTCGAGCCCGGAGGGATGGTTCGCCCGGGCCGCCTTCACGGCCGCACCTCGGGCGAGGATTTCGCCCCCTCCGAGACGTAGCCGCCATCGACGCGCAGGTGGCGCCATTCCGGTCCGGCCAATCGCGCCAAGGCCCGCTCTTCGGCGTCCAGAAGGCGCGCGTAGCGCGAATCACGGCGCTCGGCCAGCCTATCCGGCGAGCCATCCTCGATAATGCGACCACCCTCGATCACGAGCACGCGTTCGAAACCTCGCGTCTGGACGATATCGTGGGTGATGCAAAGCAGGGTGGCGTCCTTCCAGCGTACGCGCGCGGCCTCCAACATGGCGCTTCGCCGAGTGCGTTCCAATCCGCAGAAGGCCTCGTCCAGGATCACCAGGCTCGGCGTTCCCCGGCCGATACCACGCCCGAGGCGCACCCGTTGACCCTCGCCACCGGACAGCAAGGCCCCGCCAGCGCCCACGGACGTTTGCAGGCCCATGGGCAGGCGCGCCAGCACTTCATCGAGCTCGGCCGCTTCCACCGCTTCGCCCACCGAACGCCTTTCACTTTCCTGGCCATAGCGCAGGTTTTCCAGCAGCGACCGATTCCACAGCTGAACCGTCGGATCGACCCAGGTGGTACGTCGACGCAGACGCGCGAGAACCCCGCCGGCCAGGGGCTTGCCGTCGACCAGCACGGCGCCCGTGTTGGGCTGATACCAACCGAGCAGCAGTCCCACCAAGCTGGATTTTCCCGCGCCCGACACGCCGACAATGGCGACGTGCGCACCCGCGGGGATGGACAGCGATTCCACGCACAAGACCTGGTTGCCGGCCTGTTGCACGCTGACGCTCTCGAACACAATGGCTGGCGCCGGCACGGGCGCTGCGTTCTCCTCGCTCGGCTTCGTGTTCGTCGTGTTCTCGTCGGAGGCGCCCTCCTCGGCCCCGAGTGGTTCGAGCAAGCGCAAGGTGACGTTGCGGTGCTGCGGGTATTGCTGGATGAGAAACGCCAGCTCGAGGCCCAGGGAGGGAATCATGAGAACCCAGTAGACGAGCAGAATGGCCCAGCCCGAGCCCTCTGCCGCGATCAGATAGTGGAACACGATGATCGCTGCCAACCCGAAGCCCACCAATCCAAGCGATGTCTCGACGATGATCTGCGTGCGCGCCACGTCGCGCGCGGCGCGAGCCCATTCGCGCAAGCGGCCGCCGTGCTCGGCCGCCACCGCGCCCTCGGCGGTATGGGCGCGGATCGCGGACAAACCCAACAAGGCATCGAGATAGAACCGCGCCAGCCCACCCGCGTGGCCGCGCATGCGCAGATCCTTCTCGAGCAGGATGGGCTGACCGAGAAGAGGTAGAAACACCACCAGGGCGGCGAGCAACAGAACCAACGGAGCCGAGGACGGGTGCAACCAGATCACGCCCGCCACGGTCGCGCAAAGCTCGCACAGGCAGCGAACGATCTGCCCACCGTGGCCCGGTAGCAGCCGAACCCAGTGCAGAAGGTGCGAGCTTTCGGCCATGTTGGAAATGGGACGGCTTTGAAAATAGCGATCGCCGAGTCGGGGAAGCTTGTGCAGAAAGGCCCGGCGAAGACGGATCTCGAGCCGCCGGCCCGCGTCCCACAGGCCACGCGCCACCGGCCATTCGACGAGCGACAGGGCGGTCAAGAGCAGGAGAAGCGACAGGGCGGCGAGAAGCCGTTGCTCGAAAACCGCCAGGCGCTGGCCAATGTCGAAAGCGCCACGAAAAAGCAAGACCTCGACCACGCTGCCCATCCCGGCGATGGCAAGCCCCGTCAAGAGGGGTAGCGCACGCCACAGCCCGTCCTCGCGCAAGAGCTGGAGCAGGCGGCGACCAGGGCCGATATCGTCGGTGCGGATGGCCGCCGAAAGCTCCGGCGACAAGTCGGTCGCGGCCTCGCCCTTGCCCGTGACCTTGAGAACGACGGCTCCACGAACCACCAGGTTGTCGCGCGCATCCTGGCAATCGCCGCGGCGGACCGTCCACAGCGGGTTTGGAATCAGGGCACTCGGCACCAGCCCCTCCGTCGAGTCGAGGAGAAGGCGAAACACTTCCGCCGCCCGTCCCGGTCGCATGGCCCCCTGCTCGACCAGGCGGACCGTGGCACGCAAGGCAGCGTCGAGCGCCGCCACCTCTTTCCACCCCCCCGCGACGGCAGCGTCAAGCGTCTGCTCCGCCACGCCTCGGCCAAGAATCTTCTGCATGCGCAGGCGCAAGGGCCCGACGAACGCGGGCGAGGTCAACCACTCGGCGACGTCGTCGGCCGAGACCTCGCTCTCGTGAACATAGAGGTCGCGCTCGAGCGCCTCGCGCTTCACCCAGCGTCGTCCGCGTCCGGGATCCATGACTTGAACCCAGGCGCCCACGATTCGCCACACCACCACGAAGTGCGTGAGTCCCGAGGGCAAACGCGTGACCACCAAGGCGGGCAGGCAGTCCGCCTTGGGAGAAAGCACCTGCTCCACAGGCATCATTTCCTGATCCGCCTTGAGGCCAAGCGCGTTGGTCAGGTCCTCCAGCGTATCGATGGAGGTTCCGTCGACGCTCGTGTGGCAGGCCTCGCGCAGACGGCCGTAGCTCGCCTTGATGCCGAAGCCAGACAACATGGATTTGAGCGTTGCTGGACCACAGTCCATGTTCGAGGTCTGGATCGTCTCGGGCGCGAGGAACCGGCGTGCCGTTTCCTCGCTTTCTCGTCGTGGTCCGTGTTCGCTCATCGGGGTGTGGCCGGCGTCGAGGCGGGCGCGGCCTGAGCAGCACCGCCTCCAGAATTCGTCAGGTAGCGCCCGGCGGCGTCGAGAACCAGCGCCACGGGCGCGACTTGTTCCACTTCGACCTCGGCACTGCCCTGCAACCCGTGCTCGACCGGGATGCGCGATTTTTGTGCCACATCGAGCTCGAGCTCGACGCGAATCAACCCATCTTTGGGCTCGGTGCCTACGCGCTCCACGCGGGCCGTGAGCACGCCGAACTTGGTCCAGGGAAAACCGAAAAGACGCATGCGCGCGGCCTGATCCGGCTTGACCCGACCGGCGGCGGTGGAGGCATCGAAGAACGCCACCGCGCGCAGGTTTCCCGAGGGAACGATGGTGCACAGGCGCGTGCCCGCGACCACCACCGCCCCCGCCTGCAGATTGACCGTGTAGCCAATGCGCCCCGAGATGGGCGCGCGAACCGTGTACAGCTCGATACGTTGATCGAGGATGCGTATGCTCGACTCGGCATCGGTCCGCACGCTTTGCAAACGGGCAATCTCGGCTTCGAGGCGAGCGATCTTGGCCCGCCGATCATTCCTTCGCACCACGCCTTCGGTTCCCAAGCGGCCGACTTGGGCGCGTGCTGCCTGGGATTCGGCCGTCTGTCTCTCATAGTCGGCTTGCGTGCGCTGGCGCTCGACGTCGGCCACCACGTGTTGTTTGTGCAGGGACTCGACCTGTTCGCGCTCCGAGGCCTTGAGCTGGGCAACCGCATCGCTCGCGCGCTGACGGGCCCGCGCCTCGCTGACTTCCGCCAAGAGAGCGCGATCCTCGCCACGAAGCGCCTCCTCGTCGGATAGAAGCTCGCGCTCGAGGGCCGCGATCTGGGGTGCGACCGCGAGCATCTTGCTCTCCTCGGCCTCCCGCTCCAGTTGCCAAGCCTCGCTGTCCATTTCGACGAGAATCTCCCCCGCGGCCACCTGCTTTTCGAGCACGAGGTTGGTCCGCAGCAAGCGGCCTGCGACCGGCGCGTCCACGTCGTGCGGAGCGGACTCGACCTCGATCCTGGCCTGCCGGCTGGTCTCGTAGAGCGATACGCGCGCGAAGAAGAACCACAGCGTCCACGCCACGAGGATCGTGCCGCCGATGAGGGCGGACCGGAGGGTTCGAGAAGAAGCGTCCTGCGCGCGGGCGAAACGGGAGAACATGAAATCCCCTGCTGGGCTCTCATCATAGTCGAGATGGGACCGTGCAGGAACCGCTCATCGAGGCCAGGCTCGCAGCGGATGAACGAAAAGGGTAAAACCCGCGCATGTCGAAGCTTGTTGTCCACGCGGGTACATACGGCCTGGTCGCGACGGCCCTGTTCTTCGCCTGCGGTGGAACGGGCGCGCACAGCGCCGAAAACGCACCAGCGGCGTCGCCCCTGCCGCCTGCCCGCGCCCTGAATGCGCCCGCGCCGCCCGCGCTCGATGAGGCTGGCCCCTCGCTGAATCTGCTGACGTCGAGCGCGCTATGGCACCTCTACGAGCAAGGTTTGGTCATCTCGTTTGCGGGCGAGGGGTTCCGCAAGTACAGCCAGGAGTACGTCAATCCGTGGCGAGGCATGGTCAAGCTCGAGGGGCACGAGGGACGCACCTTGGGCACCACCTCGGCCACTCTCCACTTTCCATGGAGTGAGGACACGGACGAAGCAAGCATCCGCGTTCGGGTGCACGGTGGATCCACGGGCAAGAAGCTGTCCATCCGACTCAATGGCCGCCCCATCAAGAACGCGACCCTCGAATCCGGTTGGCAGCAGCTGGTGCTACCCGTGCCCGCCCACGTGCTGACCCGAGGCGAGAACACGCTGGTGTTGTCGACCGCAAAGAAAGGCGCGGTTTTCCATTCCATCGAAATCGTGCCGGGCAAGCCACCCCAGGCGCAAGAGGAGGCCTGGCCCGCGGCTTCACCCGTGGCCAAGGTAAGAATTGCGGGGCAAGAGCGTGAATGCCTCACCGGCTTTTCCCGTCTGATGATGCCCGTCGAGGTTCCACAGGATGGGTGGTTGGTGGTCGCAACCGCGACCACCACCGGCGCGACGCGTTTCCAGGTCTCGGTGACCCCGGAGGATCGGCCGGCCAAGGTTCTACTCGATGAAAAACAAGAGCCCGGGAGCGCACGCGAGCGGCGACTGGGCTTGGCGGAATTCTCCGGGAAGCTGGTCGCACTCGAGCTGTCGATCCACGACGGGCGGCCAGCGGACGCAGCCTGGTGCGAGCCTCGAATTCTCTTGCCCAAGGCCACCGTTCAGACGCGCCCGCGGCCCGCCCACAATCTGGTGATGCTGGTGGCCGACGCCTTGCGCGCGGACAAGCTGCCCATGTACGCCGACTCGCGCGTGCGCACGCCCAACATCGCCAAGGCCGTGCAAGCGTCGGGCGTGACCTTCACGTCGACCCAGGCCGCGTCGCCCTCATCGCCGCCCTCGCACGCTAGCATCCAAAGCGGCTGCATGCCGCGGGTAAGCGGCATCCTCGGCGACAAGAGCAAGGTCAACCCGGGCACGCCCATGGTGAGCACGATCCTGGCCAAGGCCGGCTTCGCCACCGACTTCGTAGGCGACGCCTCGTTTGCCATGCGTCGCTTGCAGCCGGTCTCGACGTGGAACGAATTCCACATGCCGAACGCCGAGGGCAAGGGTGGCGACTGTTCGGCCGTGGTCAACCAGATCCTGGCCTTCGCCGACAAGCAAGCAGGCAAGCGCTTCTTCGTCTCGGCGGTGGCGTTCGAGGCCCACACACCCTACATCTATCACCAGGGCACGACCGAGCACTATTACGGCGGCCCCATGGATCCCGCCATCGGTAAGAGCCCCGACGGAACCATTCTAGGCGCCATCGTGGGCGGCCGGCTCAAGATGACCCCCGCGCGCTGGGGACAGATCAAGGGTCTCTACGATGGCGAGGTCGAGCACCTCGACGCGTGCTTCGGAGCCCTTACCGAGGGCCTGACATCGCGCGGTCTCGGCGACAACACCGACATCGTTCTCTTGGCGGACCACGGCGAAGGGTTTCTCGAGCATGGCAGCATGGGGCACGCCTACGGCAACTACGCCGAGCTGACCAATGTGCCCCTGGTGTTCTTCTTGCCCGGCACGGGCCACGGCGAGAAGATCCCCACCGTGGTCAGCCACACCGATGTCGTGCCGACCATCCTGGACGTGCTGGGGGTCGCGCCCGACGCACGTGTGCAGGGCGAGAGCCTCTTGCCCATGATCTTGCGCCAAGGGCCGTGGGTACCTCGCGTGGAGCCGTCGGAGTACGGACGCAGCTACTCGCTCCGTTCGCGCTCCTTGCACTACGTGGTCGACTACGCGGGTGACGAATCGCTCTACGACACCGCCTTTGATCCCTCCGAGAAAACCGAGATCAACGCCAAGCGCCCGTTGGCCTTGCGCTATTTCCGCGACCTGGCCGGCATCTACCTCGCCCACCGCGCGCACTGGCACGAAGCGAGTTGGGGAACCCTCAACAACCTCCGCGCCGGCTTCGCCGCCGCGACAGAGAACTGAGAAAGTCCTTTTCACCACAGAGTACCGCCGCCGGGCCGATGGCCCGGATCCTTCAGGCATGAAACGTGACAGCCCCTTGTATCTTACGGGGGACTGGCTCGCTCTTGCTCGCAGTCCCCCCGGTCCACCCCCGGTCCCCCCTCGCTTCGCCCAGCAAAGCTGGGCTACGCTCGCCCCCAAAGGCCAAGGAGCACGACAAGATTCAACGGCACGACAGACCGATGCCCCGCTTCGCTCCGCTACGCGGGGCGAGGTGTTTCAGCCAGGCGCAGAGAGCACTGAGGCCGGAAGCAGAGCAGAGGGTTTCCGGATATTGGATCTGGCCCCCTTTTGACTCCGCAACCTCTGTGCTCTCTGAACCTCTGTGGTGAATCTTACGGTCTGACCAGCGTGCCGACGCCCTTGTCGGTGAAGAGCTCGACGACCACGCTGTGAGGCTCGCGGCCGTCGACCACGTGCACGGCCTCGACGCCGCCTTCCAGCGCGCGCAGGACGGCCTTGGACTTGACCGCCATGCCGCCCTTCACCGCCTTGCCTTCTTGCAAGCGGCCGCGCAGATCCGCGGTCGCAAGCTCGCTCAAGAGTTGGCCGTTCTCGTCGAGAATCCCGGCCACGTCGGTCAGGAAGATGAGCTTCTGGGCCTTGGCCGCGACGGCGATCTCGGCGGCCACGTGGTCGGCGTTGATGTTGTAGCTGCTGCCGTCGACGCCCAGACCCACCGGCGAAATCACCGGAATGTACTTCTTGTCGAGTAGCATTTCGACCACCTCGGCGTTGATGGATTCCACCTCGCCCACCAGGCCCAGATCGGGCGTGCCCGGGCGCGGGATCTGCTTGCGCGCCCGAATCAGGTGCGCATCCTTGCCCGACATGCCCATGGCCGAGCCGCCCAAGGTGTTGATGAGCCCTACGATCTCGGTGTTCACCTTGCCCGTGAGGACCATCTCGACCACGCCCATCTCGGCCGCGCCGGTCACGCGTTGGCCATCGATGAACTCGCTCTTCTGCCCGAGACGTTCCAGCGTGCGCGTGATCTCCGGACCGCCGCCGTGGACGATGACAGGCCGCAACCCCGCGGCCTGCAACAGCACGACGTCGAGGGCAAAGCTGCGTTTGAGCTCGGGCTGGATCATGGCTGCGCCGCCGTACTTGATGACGGCGCGGGTGCCCGAAAACTTCTGGATGTATTTCAGCGCCTCGACGAGCATATCGCGGCGAAGGGCGAGCGATTCCATCGGCAAGGATTCGTTCATGGCATGTGTCCCGTCAAGGCAAGCAGTCCGGTGGTCTCGGGCAGCCCGAACATCATGTTGGCGTTCTGCACTGCCTGCCCGGCAGCCCCCTTGACCAGGTTGTCGATGGCCGCGATGGAGACGACGACGCCGCGCTTGGCTTCGACGCTCGCCCCCATCAAGACGCGATTCGTGCCCACCACGGCGCGCAGACGAACCTCGTCCGGCGTCACGATCCGGATGAAGGGCTTGCCCTCGGTGAAGCTCGCCATGGCGTGCTTCACCGCCTGCGCCGGATCCGCACCGCCCGCGCCCGGTCGCAACCGACAATAGGCCGAGGCCAAGATTCCCCGCCGCACGGGCAGAAGGTGGGGCGTGAAGGTGACCTTGGCGCCCGGCGCGCCGCCCAGGGCGAGCGCGCGTTCGATTTCGGGTTGGTGCTGATGGCGCAGCACCCGGTAGGCGCGAAAGTCATCGTCAACCTCGGAAAACGACCACTCCTCGACCCCTTTGCGGCCGGCGCCGGTCGTGCCGCTCTTGGCGTCGATGAAGATCGGGTCGAGCTCGATCAAACCGGCGCGCAGCAGCGGCAACACGGACAGCGCGGACGCCGTCGGATAGCAGCCCGGATTGGATACCAACTTGGCGTCTCGCAGTCTCGAGGACATGTCAGCGGCCTCGGGCATGGAGTAAACCGCTTCTTTCAGGAGGTCCGGATTGCCGTGCTCGAAGCCGTACCACGCCGGATAGTCCTCTGCGCCCAGACGGAAGGCCCCGGACAAATCGACGACCCGTGTCCCCGCTACCAGTGCGACGGGCGCCAACGTAACCGACGCTTCCGCTGGCGTGCAAAAGAAAACCACGTCCAGCGTGTTGAAAATCTGCTGCCCCGCCGCGTGAGACAAGCAGGTCAGCTCGGCCACGTCTCCGCTCACCGCCACGAACTGGCCGAGCCGTTTGCCCTGCCACTTGTCCGTCGTCACCGCGGAAAGGGTGAACGCGGGATGCCCGGCCAGGATGCGCGCCAGCTCCATCCCCGAATAGCCGGAGACGCCGACGATGCCTGCAGACAATTTCTGATGGGACCCCTGGGAGGGTTCCCATTCCCTCCCGCGCTGGTCCGCCGCCGGCGGGGCCGGCGGGCTTCCCACGCGATTTGATACGTCACTCATGCGCGGAACTTGTCACACAGGCGCCCGCAAGATCAATCACCCCGTGTGGCCAAAACCGCCTTCGCCGCGGTTGGTTTGTGACAACTCCGACACTTCTTCGATCCTGGCCTGGACCACCGGCGCAATCACCATCTGCGCCACGCGATCGCCCGGCCCGATGGTGTGTGCCTCTTGGCCCAAGTTGACGAGCAGCACGATGATTTCACCGCGGTAGTCGCTGTCGATGGTGCCCGGAGAGTTCACCACTGTCACCCCGTAACGCAAGGCCATGCCGGAGCGTGGCCGCACCTGCGCCTCGAAGCCAACCGGCAGCTCCATCGACCACCCCGTCGGCACCCCCAGGCGCTGGCCTGGCGCGAGCGTGAGCGGCCCCTCAGCCGCTGACGCGAGGTCCATTCCCGCCGCGCCGTCGGTCATGTAGCGAGGGAGAACCGCGGAAGGACGCAGCCGGCGAAATCGAACGTTGGGGAGGGCGTGCAAGGTGCCCCGAGAATACCCGCTCCGCCATAAATCGACCACTCAGGAAAGGAGCGTCGCTTTCCCGGACGCCTCTCACTTCAGATGGAAAGCAACCTTCGCGACTTGTGGACAGGAGCCCCTCATCCCAGCCTTCTCCGAGAAGGGGCCGGACACAGCCGGAAGGGACCGGAGGGCGGGAGGGCCGTAGCCCGCGGCTAGAACTTCAAGTTTTTGCGAATGCGCGCCAAGGGCTCGTCGAAGTCGGGCACGAACTCCCGGCCGGTCACTAGCTCGAAGAGGGATACATAGCGGCGGGACGCCTCGCAACGGACCTCGTCGGTGAGCGGCGGTGGCGCGCCGTCGCCGGTGTAGCCTTGGGCAGCGAGCGCGTGGCGGACGTATTCCTTGTCGAGGCCGCGCGGCTCTTCACCGCGGTCGAAGCGGGCTTGGTAGTCGTCGGCGTACCAGTAGCGCGAGCTGTCCGGCGTGTGGATCTCGTCGACGAAGCACAAGCTGCCGTCGCGGCGGCGGCCGATCTCGTACTTGGTGTCGACCAGGATCAGCCCGCGCTGCGACGCCAGGCTCTGCCCGAAGGCGAACACCCGCGCGCACATCTCGGCCGCGCGGTCGAAGTCGGCCAGGGTCAGCGCGCCCATGGCCAGGACCTCGTCGCGAGAGACCGATTGGTCGTGTCCGCCCTTCTCGGCCTTGGTCGACGGGGTCAAGAATCGGACGGTCCAGCTTCTGATTCTTGCGCATGCCTTCCGGCAGATCGTGCCCACAGAAGCGGCGCTCGCCGTGTGAATAGTGGTACCAGATCGAGGTGGTGGTCACCCCGGTCACATAGGCGCGCATGACGAACTCGACCGGAATGATCTCGCATTCCGCGGCAACCGTCACGGTGGGATCGGGAACCTCGATGATGTGATTCGAGGCAAGCTGCTTGGTGACCTCGAACCAGTATGCCGCGATCTGGTTGAGAACCTGTCCCTTGAATGGGATGGTTCCCAGCACGACGTCGAACGCGCTGATTCGGTCTGTCACCACGATGATACGTCGGTTATCCTTGACGTAGCAGTCCCGGACCTTGCCGGCGTATTTCTTGCCGAGCACCGGGAAATCGGTGGATTCCAAAGTATTTTCAAGTTGGGCTTTGATGAGATCGTCTGAAATCATGGGGTTACTACTCCCTCGTGCTCACGGTTCTTGATCGCGGAGGGCGCGATCGATGATCGTGCCGCTCCAACGCAGGTGGTGCCGCAAATCGAATGCCTGATCGAGATCGCCAGGCGCCAGCCGTCCGGCAATCTCCGGATCGGCTCCCAAGCGAGAGCGAAAGCTCGGTGGTGCACCCGTACCCAGCTCGGCAGCTGCGGCCAGGGCGTGCTTTTGCACCATCTCGTAGGCCGTCTGGCGTGCCAGGCCTGTGCGCACCAACGCCAGCATGACACCTTCGCTGAAGTAGAGGCCGCCCGTGTGATCCAGGTTCTTGCGCATGCGCTCGGCATTCACTACCAGGCCCTCGACGAGACCCGCCGCTCGACGAACCATGAAATCCGCGATTCCTGTCGCATCCGGGCCGATGACTCTCTCGACCGACGAGTGCGAGATGTCGCGTTCGTGCCACAAGGCCACGTTCTCCAGGGCCGAGTCGCCGTACGAGCGCAGAAGGCGCGCCAGCCCACACAAGTTCTCCGAGAGAATGGGATTCTTCTTGTGGGGCATGGCCGACGAGCCCTTCTGGCCCTTGCCGAAGGCCTCGCTCGCCTCGCCCACCTCGGTGCGCTGCCAGTGGCGCACGGTCAGCGCAAGACGCTCGACCGCCGTTCCAAGCCGCGCCAGGGCCTGGAAGTAACCGGCGTGCCGGTCGCGTGCCACGATCTGGGTCGGCACCACTTCGGGACGCAGGCCAAGCGACGCGAGCGCACGGGCCTCGATCTCCGGGCTCAAGTTGGCATAGGTGCCGACGGCGCCGGCGATCTTGCCCACCGATACCTCGTCACGTGCCATGACGAAAGCCCGCCGCGCTCGGCCCACCTCCGCGAAGAAGCCGGCAAACACCAATCCTGCCACGATGGGCTCGGCGTGAATGCCATGCGAACGGCCGATCATGACCGTTTCGCGATGTTCGACGGCTTTGCGCGCCAGAGCCGCGCGCAGCTCGTCCACGCCCGCCAGGATCTCGTCCGCCGCTTCCCGCAACAAGATGGCGAACGCGGCGTCCAGGATGTCCGATGATGTCATGCCCAGGTGCAACCAGCGCGCACCCGAGCCGGCCAGCTCTTCCACGTGGGTCAGAAAGGCGATGACATCGTGTCGGCTACGCTCCTCGTGTTCCAAGATGCGCTTCGCGTCCAACTTGCCACCGGCCCTGGACTTCACATCGGCCGCAGTTCCAACCGGGACCAGCCCGGCCGCCTCCATGGCCTCGCACGCCGCCAACTCTACCTTCAGCCAGGTTTCGTAGCGACGGCTGTCGGACCAAATCGTGGCCAATATGGGTCGCGTGTATCTCTCGATCATGTCGTCGATCCTGTTTTTAGGCTCCGCGTTCCGGTTTGCACGGCGAAGGCCAAAAGACGGAAGGCGTGGTTCTAGCGGATGTGCCGACCCTATTCAATGCCTTGCGAGCGTGTCAGCGTCCACCGGCAATGGGGATGGCTCCGACCCCCACCAGAATGGCCAGAATTCCAAACGACACGAACAGGACCACCTTCATCGTGGTCGCGTCAAGCAGGCGCAGGGCACGCTTGCCACCCTTCGCACGTGGCCTGATCGACCACTGCAGCACCGCCGTTGCGATCAGGATCGCCCCGCCGATCAGAAAGAACTTGTGTCCGTACGCCGCTATGTTGTTCATCGTGCCTCGCTTGCCAAGCGCCGATAGAGGGTCCACAGATGGCGTGTGACCGTGCCCGGTCGGCCGTTCCCGACCGCGGTCCCATCCACCTTCGTCACCGGCAAGATCCCACGAACCGCGCTGGTAAGGAAGACCTCGTCGGCCTCCCGTAGGCTTTGCGGATCCAGGAAGGGAACCTCACGCGCTTCGAGGCCCGCGCCGCGGGCAAGATCGAGGACCTTGCCACGGGTGACGCCATCTAAGATGCCGACCTCGAGGGCGGGGGTCTCGAGCGCGCCAGCTCGGACCACGAAGACATTGCTGGTCGCGCCCTCCGCAACGCTACCACTGGCCGAACAGAGGATCGCCTCGTTGACGCCCGGCCATCGCCGCCTGGCTTCGGCGATGGCCAGGACACTGCCGAGGTAGTTTCCCGATTTCACGGTGGGCGCCACGCCCGAGGGCGCTGTGCACGTGGCTTTCACCAGCGCCACCGCGACGCCGGTTTCGAGCATTTCGGCGGTTGGGCCGCCGAGCGGTTGCACAATCACGATGAGCTGGGGCGCACCCGCGGTGGCGGGATCCAGGTCGATACCGCCACCGCCACGCGTGACCATCACTCGAATGCGTGCATCCTTCTCGGCGGCCGCTGTCACCGTTTCGCGGATGGCCCGCTCGACCTGCGAGCGTGGCGGCGGTATCAGATAGATGCGTCCCGCCGACCGCTCCAGCCGATCCAGGTGCTCGGTCAGAAAGAGCAACCGCCCATCCACGAGTGCGATGGTTTCATACACGCTATCTCCGAAGAGAAAGCCTCGGTCGAACACGGAAATCATGGCCGTTTCCGGTTCGCGCGGCTGTCCGCCAATGTAGACACGAATTGACATGGGGCTCGGGTCGGACGAAGCTAGTACAGACAAGGCAGGTAAGCTACAGTGCCGTTACGTCGGGAGAGAGGGCGACCTTGAATATTCTCCGTGTTCGCTGTCGAAGCGCCGAAGACTTCCGCAGCCTCTACAATACCGATCACCCCGACGGAGTCATCTTCTGCCCGACCACGACCGAGATCCCCGTGGAAGCGCCGGTGGTGGTCGAGCTTGCGTGCAAAGGCTTGCCCAACAAGGTCCTGCTTCGTGGGGTGGTCATGTCGTGGCGTCCCGCGCTGCCGCGCTTGCGCATCCGGGCCGGGGCTCTCGTCCGTTTCGTGGCCGAGGAAGCCGCGAAGCGCGACTTCGTCGTGCAAACATTGATGGGCGCCCGCCCGGCCTCGCGAAAGCGGAAACACACACGCATTCCTGTCGGATTGGCGGTCAGGGTTCGCATCGGCAACGACGCCACCGCCGTCGAGGCCGAGCTACGCGAGATCAGTGTCAGCGGCTGTCTTTTCGCCACGTGCGCTCAGCCGCCCATCGGCACCGATGTGATTGTCGACATCGTTCCGCCCGGCGGGGTCGCACCGATGTCCATATCCGGCCGCGTCCTCTACCACGCGAGCCCCACCCAAACAGGAGTCAAATTCATGTTTCGCGAAGGTGGAGGTTCACGCCGCTTGCGTGAATTGGTCCGTCGTTTCAAGCTCTCGTAGGTTTTTACTGGCCAAGGCCGCATGGGCGCGGCCTATAATGCGGACTGCTTCAGATGAACGACGCAGTATCACTCGATGCAAAAGGGGTCGCCGAGCCACTGCCGCTCGAGACCATGGTTGGTGGCAGATTCCAGATTCAGTCCTTTGTTCACGCAGAGGCCGGAATCGAGCTCTACCAAGCCCTTGATACGCGCGACAATGCGCCGGCCCTGCTGAGGCTGTTCCACTGTCCGGCGTCCGCCCGGCACATGCTCGAGAACGACCTCACCCATGCCGCAGGGGTTACGCACAAAAATCTCTGCGCACTGCTGGCCTGGGGCTACGAAGGCAATCGGGTCTATCTGGCAACCGAGCCCACGGACGGCGCGACGCTCAGACAGATCGTCAATTCGAGAAAAACCCAGAATCAAGTCGTCGGACTGCCGCATGCCCACGTCCTTCTCGGCCACGCCGCCAACGGGATCGAGGCCGCCTACCCCCAGGTCTGTCATGGTGGCGTCCACCCCGCTGCGATCCGTTTGGGGAGCTCCGGAAGGGTCAAGGTCGCCAACCTCGGCCTCACCCGCGCCCTGCCCTCGCTCGCGCATGTCGATACGCCCGAAGGTGTCGCCGCCAGTCCCTACCTCGCGCCCGAAGTGGCGGCGGGCGCCGCGCCCTCGCCCGCGTCCGACGTCTTCTCGCTGACCGCGGTTCTTTATGAGCTCGTCACCGGCCACGCACCAACCGCGCCACCCTGGCCGGCGTCCCAGGTCAACAGCGAGCTCCCCAAGGGCATCGACAAGATCATCGATCGCGGGTTGGCGTCCTTGCCCGAGACCCGCTATGCCCGACCCTCGCAGCTCATCGCCGAAGTGGGCGCGCTTCTCTCGAGCCAGAACGCGCCCAAGAAGGATCCGGCTCTGGCGACGCCGCGCCTGACCCTGGGTAAATCCTTCAGCGTGTCCGACGCGGTCAGGATCTCCGAGGAGTACGAGCGCTGGCTCATCCAGAAGGACAATCTCGATTTCGGCCCGTTTTCCTTGGCCCAGGTCATGGCGCAGATGGAGAAAGGGGTCTTCTCGGGAGACAACTTCATCGTCGATGCCGATTCAGGCGATCGGCAGAAGATCAAGGAACACCCGCAGCTGGCCGAATTCGCGCGTGTCGTCGAGCGCAAGCTCGAGGCACAACGCCGCACGCGGGCTGAACAGGTGCACGAGCACACCGAGCGCCGCAAGGGCCGCTGGACCATCCTCATCATTGGTTTGGCCGTCCTGGTCATCGCTGGCGGCATGACCTTCTACTTGAAGAACCGCAAGGCGGCCGAAAGCGACGTGCTCGCCTCACGGGTCAGTGAAGCCGACGTCGAGAAGTTCCTCAATGGCGTCAAGGTCGAATTCGCCCAGCCCAAACATGCGGGAGGCGGAGGTCGACGGCGCACGGGCGGCGGCGTCTCGGGCCGCGCCGAGGACTTCAACAACGCCATGGACTACGGCGATGTCAGCAAAGACGGCGGTGATGCCATTCTGGACGAAGGCACCATCGACCGCGTGATGCGCGCCAACTACCGCAAGATCGTTCCCTGTGCGATGCAGAGCGGTGCTCGCACCGTGGAAGTGGACTTCGTCGTTCAGCCGACAGGCCGGGTAAAAGCGGTGCAGGTCAACGGCCAGCGCTCGGGTTCCATGCCGGTTTGTATCTTGAACCAGATGCAGACCTTCGGGTTCCCCCAGTACAAGGGCAAGAACACCATCGCAAGCTGGTCGATGTCCTTTAGGTAGCCGCTTCCTAGCGGCTGAAGCCGGCGCCGTGGTCTTTGGTGTCTTGGACCGCTCTGATGCGCAGACCGAGCAGGAGATCGTAGGTGAACCAAAAGCGCTCGGCCTTGGTGGTTTCGAGGCAGAGGGCACTGTCGCGCAGCTCGATCTTGATGACCTTGCCCACTTGAATCGTTTCCCCTGGACCCGAAACAAGGAACGACGCGTCCCGATCATCCGGGATAGCCACGCTGTCACTCGCAACTTTCAGTCCTTCTGCTCCCAGGGCGTAGAGAAGTGTTTCCTTCGTCATGATGGGATGTAGTCTACACCGACCGCAGCGCTTCGCATGCGCGAGCAATCGCATCCGGCAAATCCGTCGCGACGAGGTTCCCCGACCCCAGCACGCGTGTCGCCTCGTCGGCCGCTGCACCGTGCAGGAAGACCCCGGCGCACGCCGCGTCCCTGGATGAAAGCCCCTGCGCCAGCCACGCGCCGATGCTTCCGGAGAGTACATCCCCGCTGCCGGCCGTTCCGAGCGACGCGTTGGCCGTAGGGTTGATGTAGGCCGTACCGTCGGGGACCGCGACGATGGTTCGCGCCCCTTTGAGCACCACCACGGCGCCCGAGTCAGACGCCAGGTGGCGTGCGAGCCCGAGGCGGTCTGCGGCCACCTCGGCGGTCGTGAGACCACAAAGTCGCGCCATCTCGCCTGGATGGGGCGTGAGAATGCGCGGGCCTGCGGCCTTCGCCAAGATGGCCCCGGCCTCGGTACCCAGGAGATTGAGCGCGTCCGCGTCGATGACCATCGGAATGGTCAGCTCGACCACCAACCGGCGAACCAGGTTCGCCATGCCGTGTCCCGTGGGAATGCCCGGACCAAGAACCACGGCCTTCATGCGCGCGGCCTGTGCCACCAACGTGACAAGACTGCCTGCATCGGCGGCATCACCCTGGGCGTAGCAGGAGGTCATCTCGGATACCACCTTGGCATCGAGCGCGGCTTGCGCCGACCCGGTGGTGGCGATGGTGACCAGCCCGACCCCGCTGCGCAGGGCCGCACGTGACGCGAGCAAAGCAGCTCCGGTCTTTCCCACCGAGCCAGCGACCACGAGCAAATGCCCCGCGGTGCCCTTGTGACTGGTGGGAGCACGAACCGGCAGGAGGCGGGCGATGTCTTCCCGCTCCAGCCAATGACAGAGCGGCCCCTGTTCGAGGGCGGCGGCAAGGACGCTCTCGACGGCGACGCCCAAATCCACGACCTCGACTCTGCCCACCGGGACATCGGCATCGAGAACGAGCCCAAGTTTTCTGCACCCCATGGTGGCGGTGATGTGGGCCCGCACGACGCAGCCGTGTACCGCGGCCGTGTCGGCATCGAGGCCGGATGGAAGGTCCACCGATACGCGCAAGGCATCCGTGGCATTCATGCCAACGACGGCGGCAGCAGGTGCTCCCGCGATCTGGGAATGCAGTCCGGTGCCGAAGAGAGCATCGACCACGACCGCCGCGCCGGTCAGGTGCGACTGCCAATCCTTCGCCTCGGTTTCCGATGACAGATCCTGGATGCAATCCGCGCCGAGTGCGTCCAGGACCTTGGCGAAGACGGCGGCGTCCCCGATTACCTTTCCCCGCGGCAGGGCCAGTAGAACACGCACCTTCGCTCCCCGGGCAAGGAGGTGTCGCGCCACCACGAATCCATCGCCGCCATTCTGGCCGGTGCCGCACACGATTCGAACTTCCGTTCCCGCAAGATGTGGCCGTTCACGGGCGATGATCTCCGCGACTCCGCGGCCCGCGTTCTCCATCAGCACCATACCTGGCAGACCCAGCTTCTCGATCACCGCGCTATCCATGGCCCGCATCTGGGCCGCCGTGAGCACGAGCGCCATGGCCTGCTTACCCGCGATGAGCCCCGCGCACACCCTCGTCGATGGCCCTGCGCATGTCGAGCACCGCGCGCTCCATGCCCACCATGACCGCACGCGCGACCACGGCGTGGCCGATGCTCATTTCCTCCAGGTTGGCGAGGCCCGCCACCGGCCCGATATTGGCATAGTCGAGTCCGTGACCGGCGGCCAGACGCAACCCCGTGTCGACGACGATTCGACCTGCCTTTTCCAGGCGGGCGAGCTCGCGGCTTGCCTCCGAGGTTCCCACCTTGGCGTGGCAGTAGTCCCCGGTGTGCAATTCGGCCTGGGTCGCGCCGAGGTCGACACAAGCGCGGGCGATGTCCTCCTCGGGATCGATGAACAGGCTGACGCCGATGCCGGCGTCGCGCAGCCTGCGCACGGCCTTGCCGATGTCGCTTGCGCGACCGCTCAGGTCCAAGCCGCCCTCGGTGGTGCGCTCTTCGCGCTTCTCGGGCACGAGCGTGCACATGTCGGGACCGACCTGCAACGCAATGTCGAGGATCGAGGGCACCACCGCCATTTCCAGATTCAGTCCACCCCGCACGGTCTGGCGCAGGATGCGCACGTCGCGCTCTTGAATATGGCGGCGATCCTCGCGCAGATGAACCGTGATTCCGTCCACGCCGCAGAGGTCGCAGAGGCCAGCGGCGATGACCGGATCGGGATAGATGGTATCGCGTTGCTGGCGCAGGGTCGCGACGTGGTCGACATTGATGAAAAGACGAACCATGGGCTCTTCCTCCAAAACGGCTTAGGACTTCCTATCAAAGGTCACGGCTGGTCTTACGCCAGGGCCTTGCGCAGACACTGCGCGATGTCCTCGGCGTAGGCGCGGATGGTGGGTTCGTCCGTGCCTTCGATCATGACCCGCGCCTTGGGCTCGGTGCCCGAATAACGCACGAGCACCCGCCCCTCCCGGCCCAGATCCTTTTCGACCTTCGCAATGGCGGCCCGGACGAGGGGCAGACCATCGATGGGCACCTTGCGCGCAACCGGAAAATTGAGCAGGACCTGGGGATAGCGGGTCATGAGCTTGGCCAGCTCGGAAAGGCTGCGCCCCTCCTGCACCATCACGGACAGCACCTGCAGCGCCGCAAGCAGGCCGTCCCCGGTGGTGGATTCCTCCAGAAATACGATGTGACCCGACTGCTCGCCGCCGAAGACATAGCCACCTTCGCGCATGGCCTCGACGACGTAGCGGTCGCCGACCGCCGTGCGCAGCAGCTTGCCCTGCTTGGTGGCCAAGGCGCGTTCGAGTCCCAGGTTGGACATCACCGTCGACACCACCGTGTTGCCAACCAGCTTTCCCTGGGCGATGAAGCGGGTTCCCAAGATGGCCAGGATATGATCGCCGTCGACGATTTCACCATGCTCGTCGGTCAGGATCACGCGGTCGGCGTCGCCGTCGAGCGCAATGCCGATGGCCGCCTTGGTCCGCCGGACTTCGGCGGCGGCCTTCTCGGGATGCAAAGCCCCGCAGTCGTCGTTGATGTTGCGCCCATCGGGCTCGGTCGCCAGGGCGCTGACTTCGGCGCCCAGCTCCTCGAACACTTGCGGCGCGGCCCGGTAGGCGGCGCCGTT
Organism: uncultured delta proteobacterium; assembly: GCA_963824555.1. Lineage (GTDB taxonomy): Bacteria > Myxococcota_A > Polyangia > Fen-1088 > Fen-1088 > Fen-1118. Next base: position 136,734 of record CAWGPW010000021.1, read on the forward strand.
CGCGCAATCCACCACGATGCGCATGCCGTCCAGGATCCGATCCTTGGGGAAGGTGTGCTTGATGAATTGCACGTAGCGCCCCTCGGCGTCGTCAAGACGAACCGCCTTGCCGATGCGCGGTTCCGGTCCGGGGGTGAGGGGCTCCGGATTGACGATGCGGCGTTCGATTTCCATCTCGATGTCGTCGGCCAGCTTGAAGCCGTCCGGACCGAAGATCTTGATGCCGTTGTCCTGAAACGGGTTGTGGGACGCGCTGATGACCATGCCGGCATCGGCGCGCATGCTGGAGGTGATGAAGGCGATGGCCGGGGTCGGCAGGGGGCCCACCAACATGACGTCCGCGCCGGCCGAGACGATGCCCGCCTCGAGGGCGCTTTCGAACATGTAGCCCGACAGACGCGTGTCCTTGCCGATGACGATCCGGCAACGCTTGCCGCGCTGGCGAAAGTGCTCGGCGACGGATCGGCCGAGCGCCAGGGCCATCTCGGCGGTCATGGGGTGTTGGTTGGCGACACCGCGGATTCCATCGGTGCCGAATAGTCTTCGTTCGCAATTAGGCTCAGCCATGAGGATCGCCATTGTAGCCGACGCGGCGCGCGCTTGCGATAGCCACGGCCACTTTGACCACGTCGACCATATCCGGCACATCGTGAACCCGGACCCCGGTGGCGCCACCGAGTATCGTCGCCGTGACGGCCGCCGCCGTGCCGAAAGCCCGATCGGCCACCGGCCGACCCGTCAGGTCGCCGATGAACCGCTTGCGCGACACCCCGACCATGAGGGGAACGCCGAGTCCTTCGCGCAGCAAGAAAAGGCGGGCCAATAGGGAAAGATTGTGGTCCAAGCTCTTGCCGAAACCGATGCCGGGATCGGCCCAAATCTCGTCACAGCCCGCCGCGCGCGCGGCCTCGATCCGTTGGCCCAGCTCGGCGGCCACCTCGGCCACCACATCGTCGAAATGCACGCCTTCCATCATGGTCGCGGGATGGCCTCGCAGATGCCCGAGGACCACGCCGGCGTTGGCATGGGCCGCCACCTCGAGGATCGCGGGGTCGAGCATGCCGCCGGAGACGTCGTTGACGATGCTGGCCCCCACGGCAAGCGCGGCCCGGGCCGTCCCCGCCTTGTAGGTATCGATGGAAATGCGCGCGCGCCCATCCAGTTTGCCCGCCAAGCGCTCGATGACCGGAACCACGCGACGGATCTCCTCGTCCTCGGCCACGGGCTCGGCGTGGGGGCGCGTGGATTCGCCGCCCACGTCAATCCACTGGGCGCCAGCGCGGGCCATCGCCAGTCCGGCCGCGACCGCGCTATCCACCGAGTCAAACCGTCCCCCGTCCGAAAAGGAATCCGGCGTTAGATTGAGTACTCCGGCGATGACGACCGGCATGGGCCGCGACCGCGGCTAGGCCTTTTCCGGCGTGGGTGGAACAATCGGGTAGTTGGCCGACGAGGTGCCAGAGCCCTCGGGCCGCTGCGCCTTGAGCTGTTCCGAGCTCTTGGACAGGCTTGGGAAGGTCGCCACCGGCGGCGTGTTGTCGATTTTTCCGCCCGCGAAGAGCACATCGATATCGGCGGCGTCCAGGGTTTCGCGTTCCAGCAGTGCCTCGGCCAGCACCTTGAGCTTGTCGAGGTTGGACATCACGATCTTCTTCGCGCGGTCGTAGTTCTCCATCACGATGCGCTTGATCTCGCTGTCGATCTCGAGCGAAGTCTGTTCGCTGTATTCCTTGTGCTGGGCGAAGTCACGGCCCAGGAAAACCATCTCGTCGTTGCGGGCGAAATTGAGCGGCCCCATCTTTTCCGACATGCCCCACTCGCACACCATCTTGCGCGCCAGGTCGGTAGCCGTGTGGATGTCGTTGGAGGCGCCAGTCGTGATCTGTCCGAAGACGATTTCCTCGGCAACCCGCCCGCCCATGGCCACGGCGATCTGATCGTTGGCCAGATCTTTCGATACGTTCAGGCGATCCTCGGCCGGCAACTGCTGGGTCAAACCCAAGGCCCGCCCGCGGGGAATGATGGTGACTTTGTGAATCGGATCCGAGCCCTTCATCATCTTGCCCACCAGGGCGTGGCCACCCTCGTGGTAGGCCGTCACCCGCTTGTCCTTGTCGCTGATGATGAGCGAGCGACGCTCGGGCCCCATCAGGACCTTGTCCTTGGCTTGCTCGAAGTCGTGGCGATCCAGTGAGTCCTTGTCGTTGCGGGCAGCCAGCAAGGCGGCCTCGTTGACCAGGTTTTCCAAATCCGCGCCGGAGAACCCCGGGGTTCCGCGCGCCACCAGCTCGAGATCGACATTGGCGGCCATGGGGGTCTTCTTGGTGTGAACCTTGAGGATTCCCGTGCGACCCTTCACGTCGGGCTGGGGCACCACGATGCGGCGATCGAAACGGCCCGGTCGCAGCAGCGCCGGGTCGAGAACGTCGGGCCGGTTGGTGGCCGCGATCAAGATGACGCCATCGTTGGATTCGAAGCCGTCCATCTCGACCAACAGCTGATTCAGGGTTTGCTCGCGCTCGTCATGACCGCCGCCAAGACCGGCGCCACGGTGGCGGCCGACGGCGTCAATCTCGTCGATGAAGATGATACAAGGTGCGTTCTTCTTCCCTTGCTCGAACAGATCGCGCACGCGGCTGGCACCCACGCCCACGAACATCTCGACGAAGTCCGAACCCGAAATCGAATAGAAGGGAACCCCGGCCTCGCCCGCGATGGCACGTGCGAGCAGGGTCTTGCCGGTGCCGGGCGGGCCCATCATGAGCACCCCCTTGGGGATGCGCCCGCCGAGGCGCGTGAACTTCTTCGGATCCTTGAGGAAAGCGATGATCTCCTCGACCTCGTCCTTGGCCTCCTCGATACCGGCCACGTCGGCGAAAGTCACCTTTTTCTGATTCTCGGATAGGAGCTTGGCCTTCGATTTGCCGAAGCTCATGGCCTTGCCGCCGCCCACCTGAAGTTGGCGCATGAAGAGCAAGAACACGACGGCGACCACCAGGATGGGCAGCCAGGTGATCAGGATTTGCTGCCAAAATCCGCCTTCGCTCTCACGCACGATCTTGTACGTGATGCCGGCTTTGTCCAGCTTGTCCAGGGTCTGCTCGCCGATGAACCCCGTGGTCGTGAAGGGTTCGTCGTTCTTCTTGAGCACCCCGCGGAATTCGGCGTTGTTGCCGTTCATGCGGATTTCCAGCGGCGGCGCTGGCTTGAAATCGCCTGGCGATTTCTCGACCTTCTGGATGAACTCCGAGAAGGTCAAGGGCTGCTCGACTTGCCGTGGGTTGATGAGCTGCCAGACGACGATGAAGGCGAAGATCATCATCACCCAGACCAATACGGTTTTATGGCTGTTGCGCACCCGATTTCCTTATCCGGAGGTTGTACTCAAGATATTGACACCAAAAGGGGTACCGTCAACGCAACTCATGGACATGGATCCACTCTCGCGTCGTCTCGTCCGGGCGTCCCAATTGCGACGGTCGCAGGCCCGGAACGTACAAAATGGTACCCGAGTCATCGCAGAGGACGGGGAGAAGCGCCCTCTCATGTCTGGGAATCTTGGCGTCGATGAACAAGTCAGAGAGCTTGCGCGTGCCGCGACCGCCCCGCGGCTCCATGCGATCACCGGGGCACGGGAGGCGCATGCGCAGTGGCCACGCCACCTTTGCGACGTCGAAACAGGCGGCGTTCCCGCCCGGCGCGACACCCGCGCACGCAGGCGAAATCTCCAGGCCGAGGGCCGGGGATTCAAAAATTCGATACCCGCCCGCCCCGCGCACGAGCCGTTCTTCCCCTACTTGCCCCGCCCGGTCCTTGAGTGAAGGATTCTCCCCGAGCTTTCGCGGCAGCCACGAAACCTTCCCGTAATGGACGCAGAGCTCGCCGTCTCGAACCGACATGGTCCGCGTTCCGTGCCCTTCGCGCATCCAGCGATCCACGGTGTGGACCGCCGGCCTTGGCAAGTAGAGCCCGGCAGGCAAGTTTTGGCGCCAGAGCCCGGCGCCCTTGTCCCGCGCCTCTTGCGCAAGGGTCAGCAAGGCGGCCACGACCCGGGGATTCTCCCGGGCCAGCATGGGCAACACGTCGTGACGAACGCGCGAGCGGGCGTAGCGACGGTTGGCGTTCGACGGATCCTCGACGTAGGCCAGGTTACGCCTGGCCAGGTAGGCCAAAATGTCGGCTCGCCGCAGATCGAGCAAAGGCCGGATGAAGGGGCCGCGCTGATACGGGATTCCGGCGAGGCCGGCCAGGCCGGTTCCACGCACGATGCGGAAGAGCACGGTTTCGGCCTGGTCGTCGGCGGTGTGGCCGAGCGCGATCTTCGTGCACCCCAGCTGCCCGGCGGCATCTTCCAGCGCCGCCAGTCGTACGTTGCGCGCGGCCTCCTGCGCCGAGACGTGGGCCTTGCGAGCACGGCCAACATCCACCTCCAGCACTTCGCAGGCAATGCCCATCTCCTGGCAACGTCGTCGTACCCCGCTCGCCTCGGCTGCCGATTCGGGTCGCAGGCGATGATCCACGCAGGCCGCCACGAGGGTGATGCCTAGGCGTTGGGCGATCTTGACCAGTCCGTGCACGAGCGCGGTCGAGTCGGGGCCGCCCGACACCGCGGCCAGTAGTCGATCGCCCTTGGTCACCAGACCATGTTCGCGAATCGTGGCTAGGACGCGAGAGAGCACCACGCGATCCTAGCAGCCGGGCGGGCCTTCCTAGGCCCCCAAAGCACGAGCGATGAAATAGGCGATGGCACTGATGGCAGCCGCTGCCGGGATGGTGAAGATCCACGCCCACACGATTCGCCCGGCCACGCCCCAGCGCACCTTGCCAGGGCTGGAGGTCGAGCCTACGCCCACGATGGCGCCGGTGATGGTGTGGGTCGTCGAGACTGGAATCCCCAGCATGGTGGCCGTGAAGATCGCGATCGAACCGCCGCTTTCAGCGCAAAAGCCACCGAAGGGACGCAGCTTCGTCAAGCGCATGCCCATGGTTCTGACGATGCGCCAGCCACCCGACATGGTGCCGAGACCCATGGCCAGGTAACAGCCGAACACGATCCATTTCGGAATCTCGTGTCCCACTGGAAAGTGATTGCCGAGGTAGCCTTGCGAGTAGAGGAGCACGACGATGATGCCCATGGTCTTCTGGGCATCGTTGCCGCCGTGGTTGAGACTGAACGCCGCGGCTGACACAAGCTGCAACCGCCTGAACCAACGATCGACGCGGCCCGGATTCATTCTGCGCAAGAGCCACGAGCATCCGACCGTCATGAGCGCGGAACCGATATAGCCAACCACGGGAGAAACGACGATGAAGAGCGCGGTGAGGCTGATGTTCTCCCAACCCAGGATGCCGAGGCCCGCCTTGGACACCCCCGCACCGATGAGGCCGCCCACCAGGGCATGCGACGAGCTGGAGGGAAGGCCCCACCACCAGGTCAGCAGGTTCCAGGCGATGGCGCCGCTGAGCGCCCCGATGATCACCGACATGTCGACGATGTTGGGATCGATGATGCCCTTGCCGATGGTTCCGGCCACGTGAAGCTCGAAAACGGCAAAGGCGACGAAGTTGAAGAACGACGCCCACAGCACGGCCTGAAACGGCGTGAGCACGCGGGTCGAAACCACGGTGGCGATGGAATTGGCCGCGTCGTGGAAGCCGTTGATGTAGTCGAACAGGAACGCGGTGGCCACCACCACGATGACGAGAACGAGCTTGTGGTCCACTGCGCCCTTAGGAGTTCTCGAGGACCACGCCCTCGATGATGTTGGCCACGTCCTCGCAGCGGTCGGTGGCGGTCTCGACCAGCTCGTAGAATCTCCTTCCACTTGATGACCTGGATGGGATCCTTTTCTTCCTTGAAGAGTTTCGCGATGGCTACCCGGAGGAGAACGTCGGCCTCGTTCTCCAGCCGGTTGATCTCCACGCACTTCTCCAGAATGAGCTCGGGATGCTTCAAGTTCCGCATCCCGGCCACGGCCTCGCTGATGCGCTCGGAGCCCGACTGCAGTACGCGCGCCAGGGCCCACAGCTCGTTGTTGTTACCGTTCACTTCGTAGAGAGCCACCCGCTGGGCCGCCGCTTCCACGAAGTCCATGACATCGTCCATCTTCGAAATCAGACGAAAGATGTCGTTGCGGTCAATGGGTGTGATGAATACTTTGTGCAGACGTTCCACCACGTGGTGGGTGATGTGATCGCACTCGTTCTCGATGACCTTGATCTTCGGACAGGCCTCCGCCGTGGGGACCTTGCCCTGGGCCATCTCGACGAACGCCCGGCACCCATCGACGGTTTTTTGCGCGTGTTCCTCGAAGTCGTCGAAGAAGGATTCTTCCCTCGGCAGAAGTCGCATCTTGGTGGGCTGTATCGCCGAACGGCTCTGGCCTGTCAATGCCAGAAGAAGCCGCGTGAAAGGGCCGATAGGCGCGCTCGTCCGCGGCCCGCCATGAGACCCCCGTTTCCACGGAGGATGTCGCAGGATTCCCCCGCCGACATGGCGGGCCTGGCAGCGAGGCTGGCGATGTGCGAAATACTGACTATTCCATGCCCAGACTTCCAAGCCCCCGTTCGAATGTAGCCAAGATGGCTCCCTACGTGCCCGGCGAGCAGCCCGGCCCAGGGGAGAAGGTCATCAAGCTCAACACCAACGAAAACCCCTTTCCACCAAGCCCGCGCGTGCTGGAAGCGATCCGCACCGTGGACCCCGAGCAGCTGCGTCGCTACCCGAGCCCCAAGGCCGACGCCTTCCGCTCCATGGCCGCGCGCGTGCACGGGGTCGCGGACGACATGATCATCGCCGGCAACGGCAGCGACGAGATCTTGGCCATCGTCATGCGCACCTACCTGGGACCGGGCGACACCATCGCCTACCCGGACCCGACCTATTCGCTTTATCCCGTGCTCGCCGAAGAAGGGGAAAATCGTGTCCGCACCGTCTCCTGGGAAGCAAACTGGGAGCTGCCCATCGACGCATTGGTGGCTACCGCTGCGCGCGCCATCTTCTTCGCCAACCCCAACGCGCCCAGCGGGACCCTGGTGAGAAAATCCCGTGTGCGCGACCTGGCTCTGGCCTTCGATGGCCTGCTGCTCGTCGACGAGGCCTACGTGGATTTCGCCGACGAGTCCTGCCTGGATCTGGTCCGCGAGCTCCCCAACGTCGTCCTGTGCCGAACCTTCAGCAAGGGCTATTCGCTGGCAGGCCTGCGCTTCGGCTACGCCATCGCCGCGCCGGCCACCGTAGCCGAAATGATGAAGGTCAAAGACAGCTACAACTGCGACGCGATTTCCATTCTGGCCGCCACCGCGGCGCTCGGGGATCAGGACTATGCCCGCGGGTCATGGCAGGCCGTTCGCGCCGAGCGTGCCCGCTTGTCGCGCGAGCTCGGCAAGCGGGGCTACGACGTCATTCCATCGCAGGCCAATTTCGTGTTCGCCCGTTGCCCGGGCGGTAAAGCCGCCGCCGTCTATCGCGCACTCAAGGCGCGTGGCATCCTGGTGCGCTTCTTCGACAAGCCGGGTCTCGACACCAACCTGCGCATCACCGTCGGGACGACGGAACAGAACGATGCTTTGCTCGCGGCCTTGCCCGGCTAGCAACCATGAAGCGACCGCGCGCCAAGAAAGCAGTGCCTCCCACGCCGCCCACGCGCGCCGAGGATCCGGCGCGTCCAGTCGACGACGACGAGAAGGACGAGGAGGACATCCTGTCCGCCGCCGCGGAAACGGCGCCCATCGAGGAAGCCGCGCTCGAACGCATTCTGCCCAAACCGGAAAAACACCTCGTCGCCTTCCGCGATCCCGTCCGGCGCTTCGTCGAGGAAGCCCGCCGCCATGTGCGTCTCGACGAGAACGAGGAGCGCGAGCTTGGACACGCGGCGCGGGACCGCGGAGATCTCGATGCCGCCCGACGGCTGGTGGTGCATAACCTGCGTCTGGTGGTCGCCATCGCCTACCAATACCGGCAGGCCTGGTTGAACGTGCTGGACCTGTTTCAAGAGGGCTCGGTCGGATTGATGGAGGCGGTCCGACGCTGGGATCCCGAGGTGGGCACGCGCTTCGGCTCGTACGCCGCGTACTGGATTCGCGCCTACGTCCTGCGCTTCCTCATGACCAACGTGCGCCTCATTCACGTGGGCAACACGCGCGCGGGCCGCAAGCTCTTCTTCCGGTTGGAAAAGGAGCGCCAGAAGTTGCTTTCCGCCGGATTCGATCCAACGCCCAAGCTGCTGGCCGCCAAATTGGACGTGGACGAAGCCGATCTCATCGAGGTGTCGAGCCACCTGGCCTCGCGCGAGGTATCGCTCGACCCCCGTCCCGACGACGAGGGCGTTCCCCTGGCCGAACGCATCTCGCGCCACGAGGCTTCCCCCGAGGATCAGGCCGCGCGCAGCGAGCTGGCCGGGGCAGTTCGTGGGCTGATGACCGATTTCGAAAACGGGCTGTCGGATGAACGCGAGCGCGCCATTTGGCGTGAGCACCTCGCCACCTCCGCCGCCGAACCCGTGGCGCTGGCCGCCCTCGGCCAGCGCTTTGGCGTGTCCAAACAGCGCATGGGACAGATCGCGGAGAAGCTGAAAATGCGGTTCCGCGAGAAGGTTCTCGCCGAGCTCGGCGCGGACATCAGGATGTCCTGGCAAGCCGAGGACAGATAGAATGAATATAGAAACGGCCGGACACCCGAAGGCGCCGGCCGCTTCTTTGGAAGGACCCGATGAAGGGTCCTTTTCGATCCCCGCGCCGAGCACCGTTGGGCATGCCCACAGGTGCACGCGCTGATTCAGGTTTCCAAGCTCAGCTCTGGGCTTCTTGCCTCTTTACGCTGGTCGCCTGGAGTCCCTTGGGCCCCTTGGTGATCTCGAACTCCACTGTCTGCCCCTGGCTCAGAGACCGGTACCCTTCGGCCTCGATTGCCGAGTAATGGACGAAGACATCGTCTTCCCCATCTCGTGCAATGAAGCCATACCCCTTGGCGTCACTGAACCACTTCACCTTGCCAGTTGCCATGCACTACCTCCTACTACAAACTGTCTGTCTGTCCTGATTACGCCGCGCCTCAACGGAATTGTCTGAGGCGCCCGCGAGGCCAGAGTACGTTTCTTCAGTTCTCTGTCAAGCGTCGCGAGCATTGCAGCAACTGAAGAAATATGCGGCACAAACAAGATCATTTGACGCAAAACAATAGCCGTGTTCCCTCTCGTGCGACGGAGATCACACATCAAGGATTGTCTCGATTGTAATTCCGGAAACGAAAACAATCGACGCAGTTCCCGATTACCGATTCGCCCGAATTGATGCGTCACGCCGGATGAGCGGCGCGCGGTTCGCGAATCTTGGTGATAGAAAGCACCGGAAGCATCACCATGCGCTGTCCCTTCTGCTCCGCAACCGAAGACAAGGTCGTCGACACACGACCGTCCGAAGACGAGCAAATGATCCGCCGTCGGCGCGAGTGCATCGGCTGCGGTCGGCGATTCACGACCTACGAGCGCGTGGAAGAAGCCTTGCCCATGATCGTGAAGAAGGATTCGCGGCGCGAGCCCTACGATCGGAGCAAAGTCCTAAGTGGCCTGCACAAGGCCTGCGACAAGCGTCCGGTCTCCGCGGCACGCATCGAACAAGTCGCGGACGAGATCGAGCGCAGCTTGCGCGAGCTCGGCGACAAGGAAATTCCGTCGTCGCAGATCGGCGATGCGGTGCTGTCGCGCCTGCGCGACATCGACGACGTCGCGTACCTGCGGTTCGCCTCGGTCTACCTTCCCTTCAAAGATGCGGGCGAGATCATGCACGAGGTGCAGCGACTCATTCGGTCCAAGACGGAGGGCTCGTGAAGGAGCGATTCAGCGAGGCCGATCGGCGCTTCATGGGGCAGGCCATGCGCCTGGCCGAGCTTGGACGAGGAGCGACCGGACCGAATCCGGTGGTGGGCGCCCTCGTCGTCGGGGGCGGCAAAGTGCTGGCACGGGGCTTTCATCGCAAGGCCGGCCTGCCGCATGCGGAAATCGAAGCCCTCGCCCAGCTCGGCATGCGAGCGCCCGGCGCCACCCTGTACGTGACGTTGGAGCCGTGCTGCCATCGCGGTCGCACGGGTCCATGCACCGAGACCATTTTGCGTTCCGGAGTCCGCCGGGTGGTCGTGGGCTGCTGCGACGAGAACCCGCTCGTCAGCGGGCGTGGCATCGCGCTGCTGCGCCGGGCGGGTTTGCGGGTCGATGCCGGCTGCCTCAAAGACGAGTGCCGACGACAAAACCGCGCCTTCTTCTCCTGGATTCGCAACAAGAGACCATGGGTCACCCTGAAGGTCGCCTCCACCCTCGACGGATGCATCGGCGATGGGGGGGAAAAGCAGCGCACCGGAAGCGAACGATGGATCACGGGCCGCGCCGCACGCGCGATGGCCCACGATCTGCGAGCGAAACACGACGCCGTCCTCGTCGGCGTGGGGACCATCCTTGCCGACGACCCGCGCCTCACGGTTCGCCTGCCCGGCGCGCTCCCGACGAAAGGCAAGGTGCCCCTGCGCATCGTGCTCGACAGCCACCTGCGCACGCCCCCGACGGCCGAATTGCTGGGCGAAGCGAAGGCCAAAGCGCCGCTCATCGTCGCGATCAAGGCGGCCAACCCTCGCAAAGTCGATCGCGGCCTGCTTGCCCGTCAACGGAAGCTCGAAGCAGCCGGGGCCGAGATCTGGTTTGCCCCCGCTACGCGCAACGGTCGCGTGCTGCTGTCCGCGCTGCTACGGCAGTTGGCGACACGCGAGGTGCAATCCCTGCTGGTCGAAGGTGGCAGCCAAGTCCACGGTGCCTTCGTGGCCGAGGGCCTGGTGGATTCGGTGGCCCTATTTCTCGCGCCGCGCCTTGTGGGATCCGGCGTCCCCATCGTAAAAGGCCGGGGCCTCGACTGGCGCAAGCCAGCCGCGCTCGGCCCCATCTCGGTTCGTGCGCTGGGCGAGGACGTTCTGCTCACCGCGGACGTCATCACCCGTGGCAGGCGTCGTCGTCCGTAGCAACTGCAGAGAATAGAATCAGGTCTCACACCGTGTTTACCGGCATCGTCGAAGGATTGGGCAAGGTCGAGTCGTTGCGTGCAAGCGCGGGCGGGACGCGCCGATTGACGGTGAAGACCAGTTTGGAAATCGGCAAGCTGCCCGTCGGCGCCAGTATCGCGGTCAACGGGGCGTGCCTGACTATCGTCGCGCGCCGAGCGGGACGCCCGTCGATGTTCCAGGCCGACATCGGACCGGAAACCCTCGCCTGCACGACCTTGGGCGACCTTGGCCCCGCTGGCCGCGTGCACCTCGAACCGGCGCTACGCCTGGGCGATTCCTTGGACGGCCACATGGTCAGCGGTCACGTCGACGGCACCGGCCGCATCGAGAGCGCGCGCAAGCAAGCCGGCACCCTCGCCCTGCGCGTTGCCTCGCCCGACGAGGTCGCGCCTTATCTTTTGAAGAAGGGCTCTATCGCCATCGATGGCGTGAGCCTGACCATCAACCAGGTCGAGGGGTCGTCTTTCGAGGTTCTGCTCATTCCCCACACGCTTGCGGTCACGCTCCTCGGCGAGCTTCGCACCGGCAGTCGTGTCAATCTCGAAGCCGATATGATTGCCAAGCAAGTCGCTCGCTTCGTCGAAAGGATCCATGCCCGCTAGTCCCCACATCTCCGTGGCCCAGGCCATCGAAAACATCCGCGTCGGCAAGTTGGTCATCGTCGTCGACGACCAGGATCGGGAAAACGAGGGCGACCTCACCATGGCCGCGGATCTGGTCACGCCCGAAGCCATCAACTTCATGGCCAGCCAGGGCCGCGGGCTCATCTGCCTGGCCCTCACCGAGGAGCGGGTCGAGGCTCTGCGCCTGCCCATGATGACCCACGACAATCGCTCGCCCCACGGCACGGCCTTCACGGTCAGCATCGACGCCAAGACGGGAATCAGCACCGGCATCTCGGCCCGCGAGCGCGCGCACACCGTCCGCACCACCGTCTCGCCCGAAGCCAAGCCGGAGGATCTGGTCACGCCCGGACACATCTTTCCCCTGCGGGCCAAGCGTGGCGGGGTCCTCGTGCGCTCGGGACACACCGAGGGCGCGGTGGATCTGGCTCGCTTGGCCGGCCGAACCGCGGCCGGGGTCATCTGCGAGATCATGCGCGAAGATGGCGAGATGGCGCGCGTGGCGGATCTCGAGTCTTTCGCCATTCGCCACGAACTCGGCATCGTGCAAATCGCGGATCTCATTCAGTACCGGTTGGCGCAAGAGGTGCTCGTGCGCCGTGTGGCCGAAACCGAGATCAAGCCGCATGGGCACGGACTTCAAGGCACGTACAGGGCCACCCTTTTCGCCAGCGAGGTCGACGACGCCGAGTACCTGGCGCTCTCGCTGGGCGACGTGACGGCGGGCGACGCGGTTCTCGTGCGCGTGCAGGTTGCAAGCCTTCTGCGCGATCTTTTCTCCTTCATGCATCCTGGGGACACGGTGCCGGCCACCGACTGGCTGAAACGGATCGAGCGCGATGGGCGAGGCGTGATGCTCTATATTTTGCCTCGTGGCGGCCACTCGTTCGCCTCCGAGCTGGGCGCCGTGTCCGTCGAGACCGGACCGACCGGCGCTCCCCTGCGCGACATCGGACTGGGATCGCAGGTTCTGGTCCAAATGGGCATCCGATCGATCCGTCTGCTTACCAACAACCCGCGAAGACTGGCGGGGATCGAGGGTTACGGTATACACGTTGTCGAATGCGTCCCAAGCGGCCCACCCTCCGAGGTGGTTTCGCTCCACGAAAGAGAGGCCAAGTAATGCCGCACATCCATCAAGGTACCTGGAGCGCCAAGGGCAAGCGTTTCGCCATCATCGCTTCACGCTGGAACGAATTCATCGCGGACAAGCTCATCGAAGGCGCGCTGGATGCCCTGGCCAAGACCGGCGCTGCGGACGACGCCATCGAGGTCTTCCGCTGCCCAGGGGCGTTCGAGCTGACCGGGCTCGCCCGCAAGGTCGCCGACTCGGGCAAGTTCGACGCCCTGGTGTGCTTGGGCGTGGTCATCCGCGGCGCGACCCCGCACTTCGACGTCATCGTCAATCAGGTCACGCGCGGCATCGCCGGCATCGCCGCCGAGGCCAAGCTGGCGGTCGGATTCGGCGTGCTCACCTGCGATAGCATCGAACAAGCCATCGAGCGCTCGGGCAGCAAGGGCGGCAATCGCGGTTCCGACGCGACCATGGCGGCCATCGAGATGGCAAACCTCTATTCCGCGCTCGCTGGCGACAGCAAGGGCGAAGCGCCAGCCACCGCGAAGACCAAAAGGAAATGACCCCACGCCGCCGCGCCCGATGTGTTGCCCTGCAGGTGCTGTACGCTCTGGACGGCACCGACGTGCTCGATCCGGCCGCAACCTTGGCCTCGCACCTGCACCAGTTCGGTGTGCCGGAGGAAGAAACCGACCTCACGCCAGAGCCGGTTTCGAGCTATGCAGCCATCGGGCACGACGCCGCCCCCGTTGCGCCATTCGATGAGGAGCTGACCATCGATCTCATTCGCGGCGTGTGCGCGCATCGGACCGAGATCGACGAGATGCTGGCCAAGCTGTCGCGCAAGTGGCGCGTCGAACGCCTGGCCCGCGTGGACCGCACCATCCTTCGCATGGGGATCTACGAGCTTGGCCACCGCAAGGAAACCCCGGCCCGCGTCGCCTTGAGCGAAGCCATCGAGCTGGCCAAGCGCTTCGGCGCCGAAGAGGCCCCCGCCTTCGTCAACGGTCTGCTCGATTCCGCGCTGGAGCTCCTGGGCCAACATCCCTAGCCTTTGCGATGAACGCGCCCATGCTGGGTCCGACGCCCCCCATCGCTTTCCTGCCAGTCGACCTGTCCCGCTGGGATCACGGTCCCGGCGGCGATGCTCTGGTGGTGCCTGTGTGGAGCGACGTTCGTCCTCTGCGCGGAGCGGCGGGGCTTCTGGACTGGCGACTATGCGGACGACTCTCGCAGATGATTCGTGACGGCCGCGTGTCGGGCTCTCCCTGCGAGAAGCTCCTCCTCGTCACCAGTCGAATTCCCTGGCGACGCGTGCTCGCCGTCGGCGTGGGCCTGAGCACCGCGTTCGACGAGGATGCATACCGCTCGACCGTCGCATGCAGCCTGCAAGCCCTACGCGGCATCGGAGCCAGCAGGGTGGCCATGGCCCTTCCCGGCCGCGACATCGACCTTATCCGGCCTGACCGCGCCGTGCGATACTTCCTGGATGCCCTCGAGCAGAGCGAACAGCCGGGCGGCGCATGGCTGGAACGACTGACCCTCATCGATGTGCCATCCGCTTCCAAGGCCATCGGCGACAGCCACCAGTCGACCAAATCCGCGCCATGAAATAGCGACGCTCGCATGCAAACCGGTTCAGTCCCCTATTGACCGTGGTCCGAGCATTCAGTGATAATCGTTTCATTGGTAGGCCTATTGCCCTGCTGACTTTCAGCGGCATCCAGATTGGGGTTTTGCGCCATGCGCGAAATTTGGGACAGAGGATGAGTGGATCGCCAAATGACTTCCCATCATTGAAGTCAGGTGGCCACGTCTGCTTGCCCTACGCGCTCGAGGAGGAGAGGCACGGTACCGTTGCGGGGTTCATCCACGATGGGCTTGTGCGCGGCGAGCGCTGCGTTTACTGGGGACAAGGGGCGGGGTTCGCAGCTTTGGCGCCGCATCTTGAACGCCGGGGAGTGTCCGCGTCGGCGCTGCGAGAGCGTGGCTCGTTGGTCCTTGTCGATGTGGCGCAGGTCCCGCCGCCCGGATCGAGCGACGGCGCTTACGCCGCCGCAATGCAATCCGCCGTCGCTTCCGCGCGCACGGAAGGCTATGTAGGGCTGCGTGTCGCCAGTGACCCCGGCACGAGAACCCGGTTGATGGTCGGTCGCGAACAACTCGAGGCGATCGAGAATATGCTGACCCAAGTCTGCGAAGACCTGCACGCAACCTGTTTGTGTACTTTCGAGCAGAATGCGACCGACTCGGCATCGTTGGAGGTTGCGCTGGCCACCCACGAGGTCGCCATCATTGCCGGACGCCTCTGTGCAAACCCCTACTTCAAACACGCGAACAAGAATGCGGGATTGCCCTCGGGACGGGGACAAGCGGCCTGGATGGCCGCCACGATTCTCGAATCCGCCACCGCCCACGACTTGCTCGAAGCCGAGAGCGCGGCCCTGATCCTGGAAAGCTCACGCGCGGACAGGCGCGATGCCGAGCAACGGCGAGAGATCGCGATGCTCAGTCGCGCTGTCGAGGCACGTGACCGGCTCCTCATCACCACAGCGCGCTGGCTCTCCCGGCCCATACCCGCCATGTGCTCCCGACTCGACGAGCTCGCCAAAGATTCTCGCTTCCAGCAATGCCAGGCCGAGCTCGAAACCTGCGACGAACATCTTGCCGCCGTCTCCAGGCTGTCGCGCGGCCTGGACGAAATCGCCGCCTTTCTTCAGATGCAAGTCGTCCTGCGCCCCGAAGACCTCGACCTCGTCGAAGTTGCGCGCGCCACCATCGCCGAGCTTGGCGAGGACCAAGCAGGCGACCAAGTCGAGGTGGCGCTGGAAGGCGCACCGCGCATCGTCGGCACCTGGGATCGATTGCGCCTCACCCGGCTGTTCTATTCGCTCATCCGCACCGCGCGCGAACAAGGCTACGACGCCCGTGTCCGTCTGCGCCTTGACGATTTGCTGCAGTTCGTGCGCGTCCGCCTCGAATTCACCCTGCCCCATGCCCCCTCGCTTTCCGACAGCGGCGAGCGCGTGCGCACGCTGGCCTTCGGGCCTTCGGGCGAGTCCGATTACGAGCGCTTGGCGGTCCAGCTGTGGCCGGCCCGCGAGATCGTGCGCATGATGGGAGGCGCTTTGGGCATTTCGACTTGGGCGGATGCGCGCGTAATCTTCACGCTCGATCTGCCCAAATCGCCGCCGGCCTCCCTGCAGACGTCCGTCACTTCGTTCGCGTTACAATCGGAAGCAAGGCCGGGCAGGCAGTAGCGGCACGGGTTGGACGACCCGCCGGTCACGGGTGCTATGGCCTGCCCACGGTCACGAAAAGGTAGGAACCTGCACGATGGACCTTGAGCAAGTGGGTGGCCTTGCCGCTCGCATGCAGGGCTGCCGCAACTTCATCGGCCCCGGCGACCTGCTTGCGATCGACCTCGACGATGAGATCCTCGGGCTGAAGACCCGCCTTGGCCGCGACGCTGTTCGGTTCCACGTCCGTCACGACCGCGCCCCTGGAATCGGGCGCAAGGCCAAGCGCGCTCGCCATCTCAGGCGTCAAGGTCTGCAGTTGGACACCGATCTTCTCCTTGGTGACCTGGGGTTCCTCGAGCGCGTACGGGTTGGCCGGAAGCTCGGCCAGAGTCATCTGCGACTTGGATGCCTTGCCGTCACGGATGAGAGAAACCGCCAACCTGGCGCCGACCTTCTTCCCGGACACATAGTCGACCACATCGGTCGCGCTTTCGATCTTTTGCCCGTCGATCTGCGTGATGACATCGCCCACATGAATGCCCGCCTTGTCGGCCGGACTGTTCGGCATCACACGGCTGACCCAGGCCGCCTTGGCGGGAAGCCCCTTGCTGGGCTTTGCCTGCTGCTGTTCCGGTTCGCCGTCGTCGCCAAGCTTGACCCCGTCCTTGATATCGCCGATGGCAACCCCCATCCACGCGTGGTGGACCCGACCGTCGGTGATGATGTCCTTGGCCATCTCGCGTGCCTGGTTGATGGGAATGGCGAAACCGTAGGCGCCGCCCGGACCGACGTTGATCAGGGTGTTGATGCCGATGACCTCGCCCTGCAGGTTGACGAGAGGTCCACCCGAATTGCCAGGATTGATCTTCGCGTCAGTCTGGATGTACTCGCGCACGCGTTCACCGGACATGTGGACGTTGCGCGTGACCTTCCCCTTGCCACTGATGATGCCGGCGGTGACGCTTTGATCGAGGCCAAGCGGACTGCCGATGGCGAGCACCCATTCACCGACTTCGAGCTTGCTCGAATCGCCGAGGCGGGCCGCCACCAATCCTGGCGGCGGGTTCTCGATGCGCACCACGGCGATGTCGGTCTTGGGATCGGTACCCACGACCTTGGCCTGGAACTCACGCCCATCGGCAAAAGTCACGGTGACCTTGGCGGCGTGCTCCGCCACGTGGCTGTTGGTGATGATGTCTCCCTTGCCGTCGAGCACCACGCCCGAGCCGGTGCCTCGCCCTGGCGTCGAAGGCATGGGGAACCCGTCTCCTTGGCCGCCAAAGAAGTGCTCGAAGAAATGCTCCATCTCGGGCGGCACGTCGTCGCTGCGAAAACGCCGGCCGCCGCTCGCTTTCGGCGCCTCCATCACGATGTCGAGCCGGACCACGCTGGGCCGCAGAGCCCGCGCCGTGCTGGCGAACGCTTGCGACAGCGAGCGCGCTTCCTGCGGGACTTGGGTCTTGGGCGTGATGGCCCCCTGGGGCTGAGCCTCCGCTCCCGACGTGGCCTCCAGGCCGATGCCAAGGCCCACGGCCAGCCCGATGATTCCAAGTCCCGTGGAAAAAAACACTGTCGTCTTGCGCATGGTCGTCATCCTTCAGGTTATCCCATGGTTGCCGCGCCACGCTGGCGATACGGCGAAGTGATCCTATGCGTAAAACCGGCGAGCGGCCCGAATTCTTCCCGCCAACTCCACTCTTTACAAAGTGACCACGGACGCGCGAAAAGTCGAACGAACGTGCTCTTCCATCAAACCATCGTCAAACTCAAGTCGCGCCCGCGCGGGTTTCACCTCGTGACGAGCGAGATCCTTGCGGCCATCCCCGAGATCGCGGAGGTGGGCACGGGCATCCTGAACCTGTTTCTGCAGCACACCTCGGCCTCGCTCTTCCTGAACGAGAACGCCGACCCCGATGTGCGCCGGGATTTCGAGCACTGGAGCAACCGGGCAATTCCCGATGGCGCCAGTTACTTCGTGCACACCGTGGAGGGAGCGGACGATATGCCCGCCCACCTCAAGTCCGGCATCTATGGAGCGTCGCTGACCATTCCGGTCAAGGGCGGGCGCCTGCTTCTCGGCACGTGGCAAGGCGTTTATCTAGGCGAGCATCGCGACGACGGCGGAAGCCGAACCGTGATCGCCACGTTGATGGGCAAGGAGTGAGCCATGTCGAGCGAGTCTGACAAGCCGAAGAAGGGTCTTACCTACCGCGACGCAGGTGTCGACATCGACGCGGGCGACGCCCTGGTCGAGCGCATCAAGGGCCACGTCAAGCGCACCATGCGCCCCGAGGTGCTGACCAACCTGGGCGGCTTCGCCGGCCTGTGCGGACTGCCCAAGGGCACCAAGAACCCGCTCTTGGTGGCGTGCACCGACGGCGTGGGTACCAAGCTCAAGCTGGCGTTCATGCTGAACAAGCATGACACCGTGGGCATCGACCTGGTGGCCATGAACGCCAACGACCTGGTCGTATGTGGCGCCGAGCCCCTCCTCTTCCTCGACTACTTCGCGGCCGGACACCTGGAGGTCGGGATCGCCGAGCAGGTCATCTCGGGCATCGCCGACGGCTGCAAGCAGGCCGGCTGCGCCCTCATCGGCGGCGAGACCGCCGAGCTGCCCGGCTTCTACGCCGAAGGCGAATACGACCTTGCCGGTTTCTGCGTGGGCGTGGTCGACAAGGACAAAGTCATAGGTGGCAGCACGCTCGAACCCGGCGACGTCCTGCTCGGCCTGAGCTCGACGGGCTTTCACTCCAACGGCTATTCGCTGGTGCGCCGGGTGTTTCTGGACGAGGCCGGCCTGGATCTCGGCAGCAAGCCCGCCGATCTGAACGTCACCCTGGGCGAGGCGTTGCTGTGCCCGACTCGCATCTACGTCAGGGCCTTGCGTCGCTTGGCCGCCTCGGGCCTGATGAAAGGCGGGGCTCACATCACCGGCGGAGGGCTGGTCGAAAACCCCACGCGCATGTTCGCCGCCGGGGCCAAGCTGAAGCTGCAGATCGATCTGCGCGCCTGGCAGCCGCCGCCCGTGTTCGCCATGCTGGCGCGCCTCGGCCGCGTCGCGCCCGAGGAAATGCGCCGCACCTTCAACATGGGGATCGGCATGATCGTGGCCGTGCCCGCGGGCGCCGCCGACGCCGCCCAGTCCATCCTCGAGCTCGAAGGCGAGAAGGTCTTCACCATCGGCTCGGTCGAACGCTCGGACGAAGCGGATGCGCCCGTGGAGTTCATCGCGTGAAAACAGGCGTGCTGGCCTCGGGCAGCGGGACCAATCTGCAGGCGCTCCTCGACGCCTGGAAAGTCGGAACGCTGGCCCCCGCCGAATTGGTCGTCGTGGGCGCCAACATTCCCGGCTGTCTCGCCCTCGAACGCGCGCAGAAAGCCGGCATCGAAACCTTCGTGCTCTCGCACAAGGCGTTCGCCGCGCGCGAGGACTTCGATCGCGCTCTGGCCGCCGAGCTGCGCGACCGCGGCGTCGAGCTGGTCGTCTTGGCCGGGTTCATGCGCGTGCTGACCGGCGCACTTCTCGACGCCTTCCCTCAACGCGTGATCAACATCCACCCTGCCCTGCTGCCCGCCTTTCCCGGCGTGCACGCGCAGAGACAGGCCCTCGACTACGGGGTCAAGCTCGCGGGCTGCACCGTACACTTCGTGGACAAAGGCACCGACACCGGCCCCATCATCGCCCAAGCCGCGGTGCCCGTCCTGCCCGGCGACGACGAGGACAGCCTTGGCAAACGCATCCTCGGCGAAGAGCACCGCCTGCTCCCCGCCGTGGTCCGTGCCGTGGCCAGCGGGCAGGTCAGGGTGGAGGGACGACACGTGCACGTGGCGCCGGCATCGGGGCTTGCCGAGGCTCGATTACGCAGCCTCTAGTCGGTGTAGAATCGCCCCACCCGCCGGGGTGGCGAAATGGTAGACGCCGCGGACTTAAAATCCGCTGTCGCGAAAGCGGCGTACGGGTTCGAGTCCCGTCCCCGGCACGGATTTCGACGCCGCCCTCCAGTCCGGTAGCGTGATAAGTTCTGCGAGTTCACTCAAGTTGTTTGGGAGGAATTCCGTGAAGACACTGCTTCGTTTCTCATTCGCCATCGCGCTCGCGGCCGCGCCTGCTTGCGGGACTGACGGGTCCACGAACAACGGGGGCAGCGGCGGCTCTACGTCGGGCACGGGGGGCGCGGGCTCTGGTGGCAAGTCGACCGGCGGCAATTCGGGCGGTGGCGGCACCTCTAGCAGCGGGGGCAGCTCCAGCAGCGGAGGAGCAACAGGCGCGGGTGGGTACGCCGGTGGCACCTCTGGAACCGGTGGTTCGGGCAGCGCAAGCAGCAACGGCGGGTCCAGCAGCAGTGGCGGAGCCAGCGGCAGTGGCGGCTCCAGCGCCAGTGGCGGGGCCAGCAGCGGTGGCGGCACGACAGGGTCTGGCGGGAAGCCCTCCGACGGTGGCCCAGGCAACGGCGGCTCCGCCACCGGCGGCGCCAGCGGCACCGGCGGTTCGACTGGCGCCTGCTCCACCTCCTCGGACACGTGCCCAGCCCCGAAGGGCGGAGTGACCGTGAGCTGCAAGAAGCGTTTCATGTACGGGGTCAACTACGCGTGGTCCAGCTTCGCTGGCGACTTCGGCGGCATCCCGTCGTGGAGCCAGAATGGCGTTGCCGCGGACAAGGCGGCGCGCACGACCGACTTGACCGATATGAAAGGCAACGGCGTGGATGTCGTCCGCTGGTGGATGTTCCCGGACCTGGGCGGCGACGGTGTTCACCTCGACAGCAGCAAGACGCCCTCGGGTATCGGCAGCACGGTGGTGGACGACCTCAACGCGGCCCTCGACATCGCCGCGCAGCTCGATATCCACATCAAGCTGACCCTGTTCTCGTTCGACAGCTTCTGGAACGACTTCACGGACAGCGGCATCACCTTCCCCAGCTTGCAGCCCATTGCCATCGACAGCGCCAAGCGGGCCGCCCTGATCAAGAACGTGGTGATTCCCATCGCCCAGGCGGTCGAGGCCAGCCCGAACAAGGATCGAATGATCGCTTGGGACGTGATCAACGAGCCCGAGTGGTCCATCACCGGGTCCGACCCCTACGGCGACCAGGCATTCGATCCCACGACGTCGGGCAGCAACAACAGAACCATGGCGACTGTAACCTTCGCGCAAATGGAAACGTTCGTGAAGGATGTGGTCACGGCTCTGCACGGGGCCAGCAGCGCGCCGGTCACCGTCGGTAGCGCCGCTGTGAAGTGGGCCAAGGCTTGGAGCCAGGTCGGCCTCGATTTCTACGACTTCCACTGGTACGGCTGGGTCGACCAGTACTTCCCACACACCAACACGCCGACGGACTACAAAGTCGACGACAAGCCGGTCGTGGTGGGCGAGTTTCCTCTCAATCCATCCAGCGACACCACTGGGCAATCGTTCGGCGGCATCACCTACGGCAAGCTGGTCGACGATTTCCTGGCCGCCGGTTATGCAGGCACGCAAGGCTGGGCCTTTTCCGACACCAGCGACGCGTTCAGCTGGTCGAACGCCAAGGCCAACGTCAAGGCATGGGCCGACGCTCATCCCTGCTACACGCACTACTAAGCGCAGCGATGGTGAACCGGGTGCAGCGAGCATGAGCACATCCGCAGCAACGGGTTGGTGGCTCTTCTTTCTGATCGCGGCCGGCTGCGCCAGCGGAAACAAGCAGCCGGGCTCGCCATGCAAGACCGCGGACATCGACGAGCCGGCCCTGATGGAACAGATCCGGGCCGACTCGAAGTCCGATCCCGCTACGGCCCTGGCTTTCACGGACGAGGGCGAACGCCGCTTCGGAGATTCGTCATTCGCCGAAGAGCGCCGTGCCTTGGCCATCCAGGCGCTCATCAACGGCGATCGCATCGGCGCCGCGCGCACGCGTGCCTACCAGTTTCTCCAACGCTACCCGACCGGCCCCTACTCGGCCCGCGTGGCGGCCATGACCGGTGTGCATGTCATACCGAGAGGGCCATCGGGCGCCCCATAGGCGCCACCCGATTCACCCACCATGCGACGTGTCGCCAACATCACCTTCTTCCTCGCCATCATCGCTTGCGGCGCGCTCTTCTACTGGCGCCGCAGCCAGCGTGCCGAAATGCCAAGGCCCGGCGCAGCCACGCCGACCCCGCAGGCGTCCATGCCCGCCTCGCCGCCTCGCCTGGCGCTCGCCCCGCCCGGCCCCGATGCGAGCTACTCCGCGAGGATCCAGGCCAGCGATGAGGCGATGCTGATGCAAGAGCTTCGCGCCCTGGTGAAGAAGGATCCCGAGCACGCCGAAGCTCTGGCGCGCGCGGGACGCCTGCGGTTTCCGGACAGCCCCGACGCCGACGAGCGCGATGCCCTGCTGGTCGACGCGCTCATCAATCAGCAACGCATCGGCGCCGCGCGTTCGGAAACCTACTACTACTTCGATCACCACCCGAGTGGCCGATTTTCGGATCATCTCTTCGCCATGACCGGCGTGCACCCGACGCCCCGCCGCCCGCGCCGCTAGGCCAGGTCACGTCGTCCCGTCGCCGTGCAGAACCTTTTGCACGCTTTGGGCCAGCGCTTCCATGCCGTAGGGTTTGGCAAGCCAGGTGAGGCCCTTTTTCACGGCCAACTCGGCCCGCTCGGTCGGGGCGTGACCGCTGACTACAATGGCCTTCTGCTCCGGGAATAGCCGTTCGATCTCTCGAAGATGTGCAAGCCGTCGAGCTCCTCGTTGAGAAGCATGTCGATGATGACCAAGTCGAAGGGACTCTTGCCCGACTGCACGGCCTGATTGAAAAGGTCGTAGGCACGAAGGCCGCTGTCCAGGATTTCGACCTGGTAGCCGAGACGAACCAGAACCCTACGACAAGTACGCAGCTGGGCCGGCTCGTCGTCGACGACGAGAATGCGCGAATGCCCGCGTGGCGAGGCCTGGAGTTGCGCCCGGCCTTCCGGGGTTTCTTGCACGGAAGGAAAATAGACGGCAAAGGTCGTTCCCACGTGAAGGGTGCTGGTCACATCGATGAAGCCGCCGTGCTCTTTGACCACGCCATGGACGATGGCCAGGCCGAGCCCGGAACCCGAGCTTTCCCCGGCCCGTTTCTTGGTGAAGAACGGTTCGAAGGCGCGACCGAGATCCTGCGGGGGCATGCCACACCCGTCGTCGGAAACGGTCAGCTTGACGTAGGTCACGCACTTCAGATAGTCGAGCAGAACGGCGATGGTCAGCTTTCGCGGCCTCGCATCCTTCGCGAACAATCGCGATTCATCCCCCGCCGGGCCACTCTCGACTGAAGTCGATGGTCTTGTGGTCATGGGGTGCCGGATGGCGTTCTTGACGGGCAGACGATTCCAGCTCCGCGAACCAGGAAGGGTCGAGCCCCGCTGGGACTGCCTCGGGAGTGGATCTCGACCGAACTTCGCAGCTTCTTTAGGATATCTCCGTGGCGTCAATCCCGCAGGTTGCCGGCCCCAGGCGACCAGCGAACGACGGTGCCAGCAACTCTGTCCGGACCTTGCCGATAAGACGGCATGCCTATCGACCTGTCAAACTGTAGTCCGCGACCGAACGAACGACGGTTCATCAGGCGGGACTTTCCTTCCCAGCCGAGGCCGTGCTATCACTGGGCCTGCATTCTGCGCGAGTAGCTCAGCTGGTAGAGCATCGGCTTCCCAAGCCGAGGGTCGCGGGTCCGAGCCCCGTCTCGCGCTCACGGTTGTAATGGGAACCCTGGGAGGGTTCCCAAACCCTCCCGCGCACTGGCTACGGCGAGCGAAAGCTCGCCTTCGCCTGCGCGATCGTAGTTCAGTTCGGCGCGGCCATGAGCTCGCGCTCGGCTTCGCGCAGGACGCGCCGCCAGTCGGGATCGTTCGGCACGGCAGCCACGGCCTTGCGATACATGCGGACGGCGTCGCCGATGCGGCCCACCCGGCGCAAGAGATCGCCGTAGTCGACGAGGGTCTGGTGGCAGCCGTCGCGGTCGTAGCGTAGCGCCTGTTCGAACAGGTTGGCGGCGCGGTCGTCGTTGCCGGCGCGGCTGTGGGCGATGGCGGCCTGATGAAGAATCCAGTGATCTTCGGGCTCCATGTGCAGCGCCCGATCGTAGGATTCGGCGGCTTCGTCATGACGGCTCATTTCGGCCAGGATATCGCCGCGAATGGCGGCGACCATGAAGGCGTCCCCGCCGCGATCTTCCGCCGCCAGTGCCATCTCCAGCGCCTCGCGCGACCGCCCCTGTTCGAGAAGCGCCTGCGCCAGTTTGGCCCGCGCCAGGGCATAGCTCTCGTCGCGCGCCAGCGCCTCGCGATAGGCGGCCTCGGCCTTGCCGGCCTGGCGAGCTTCCATGTACGCATCGCCTAGCTCGCGCCAGCCGTCGACCAACGCGGGGTTCAACTCGGTTGCGCGACGGGCGGCGTCGAGCGCGCCACGGTCTCTCGTCGCATTGAGGGTTTCGGCGAGCACTGCCTGGCATACGCCGAGATCCGACCTCTCGCCCACTGCGACGCGGGCCTGGCGAACGGCCTCGTCGAGGTCGCCTTGTTCCAGCGCATCACGGGCCTTGAGCAGCGCGCGCAAGGCGGCCGTGAGGTTGGGATTGGGCTGCGCCAAGCGTGGCAAATCCTCGTCGCCATCGATCAAGACCCCGACCACCTGTCCCGCGAGCTGCGCCCGAGGCAAATCGCCCAGGACGTGGGCGCGCAGGGCCTCGCCACGCCAATAGGCTCCTGTCGATGCAGCGGCGCCGCCCAGCGCTTCCAAGGCGCGCTGCTTGCCCTTGTCGTCGCCACGTTGGTTCGCCAGCACGAGCAGGATCGCCGCCGCGTCCAAGCGCGCATCGTCGTCCCGTGCCGTGAGCGGCTCCAGTCCCAGCGCGTCCTCGATGGCGGCCAGCGCCCGGCCGGTCTCGCCCTTGTCGAGCGCGCGCAAGGCCACTTGGATAACCAGGGCGGGCCCCGGCGGGCTGGCGCAGCGGAGGGCTTCGTCGAGGACGGCGTCGATCTCGCCCTTGCGTCCGGCGTCCTCGAGAAAATCGATGAGGTGCACCCAGTGTTCCGCCAGCCCGGGATCCCGGCGGCACAGCTCGCGCGCCAAGACCTGCGATTCGGCGCTTTCGCCGAGGGCAATCTCTCCCAGGCACGCCGATAGGAAGCGCAGGAAACTGCTTCCCACCCTGTCCACGCTGCGGTCGCCCACTTCCACGACCGGCTGTTCCCCGTCCGGACTGGCCTCGAAGTCGAGCGCGAAGATACGCAATCCACGTCGTGCCACCGGCCACAGGCCCTTCCAGTCCTGAGGGTGGGCGGCCTCGCGCAAGATGCGCTGAGACTCCTCGAATCCGAGGAGGTGCAGGTACACGCCTTCATCCGGCGATTCCTCCGAGGAGCTACCGAAAGAATCTTCCGAGGAGCCTCCACGCGACGGTTCGCTGGGCGCCGGACTCGGGCGGGCCAGCTTTCCCCCGTCGTAGCGATCGGCGAAGGCTGCGTATCCAGGGGAAACCGCGTCGGGGAAGAGCGTCTTCAACTTGCCAAGTCGAGACTCACCCCCCTGCGCTTTGGTAAGCTCGCAGCCGGGTGTTTGATCACACTGTTCCTCGATCTCTAGCAAGAGCGTACGTACTGGGTCCGCCATGCACGGGGTATACGCACGCAGGATGTCGCAGGCAAGCGATACGAGAGGTCACCCTGCGATACGCGTGCGCGATGCAAGAGCGATGCAAGAGCGTGGCAAGAGCGTGGCAAGAGATGTTGCAAGACGCAAAACGCGAAACGAACAAGAGCCGGAAGACACGCGCGACTATCGACAGAAGGGCGTCCGAGTTTGTTGACCTGCACCCCCCGATACGTCACACTACGTCGGTTTCCGGCGTGAGTTCGACAAGCTGTCTGTACCTCTAGTTGAGTCAGCGTGTAGAATGCATTGCCGCTTCGAGGCTATCTGTATGGCGAAGGTTCTGCTCTGTGACGATGAAGAAGCTCTGTGCCGAGGTATGGCGCGACTTCTCCGTACCGTCTCGTATGAGGTGGTGACCGCGGATGGCCCTGGCGGGCTCGAACGACTCGAGCGCGAAAACTTCGACGCCGTCGTAACCGATTTGCGCATGCCGGGCGTCGATGGTTTCGGTATTCTAGACGCGGTTCGTCTGAAATCTCCGATGACCCCTGTCATCGTGATGAGTGGCAGCGCCGAAGTCACCGACGCCGTTCGCGCGATGCGCGCGGGCGCACGCGACTTTCTGGTCAAACCGGTCGAGCTCCGCAGCCTGGAAGAGGTCCTGGCCAGCGCTCTCGGTTTCTCGAACACCCTGATCCCGTCGACCGGTCCTGACCCTATTGCGTGGCGCGACCGAAACGCGCCCTGGCTGCTCGGCAGTGACCCGGCCATGGTCAGCGTGCTCTCTTTGCTCGCGCAGGTGGCGGACACCAACTGCACCGTGCTCATCACCGGCGATTCGGGGACCGGAAAAGAGCTGGTCGCGCGCTCGCTGGTGGCGGGGTCTTCCCGTGCCAAGAAACCGTTCGTCGCAGTCAACTGCGCCGCCATCCCGGTCAACCTCGTCGAATCCGAGCTGTTCGGGCACTCGCGCGGAGCATTCACGGGCGCCACGTCCTCACGCGTGGGACGCTTCGCCGAAGCCGACGGAGGCACCATCCTGCTCGACGAAATCGGCGAGATGGAGCTGGCGGTGCAGGCCAAGTTGCTGCGCCTGATCCAAGATGGCGTCTTGCGCCCCGTGGGCGACGAAATCGATCAGAAGATCGACGTTCGCATTTTGGCGGCGACCAATCGCAAGCTCGATTCCGACGTGGCGTCGGGCCGCTTTCGGGCCGATCTCTTCTGGCGCTTGAACGTCATCCCCATCGAGGTCCCACCGCTGCGCCATCGCGCCAGCGACATTCCCCTCTTGTGCGAGTGCTTCATTCGCCGCTTCAACGAGAAGAATCGGCGCAGCGTTCTCGGCCTGCAACCGGAAGCCATGGCGGCGCTCAAACGCTATCCCTGGCCGGGCAACATTCGCGAGCTCGAGAACCTGGTCGAACGCCTGGTCATCCTGAAAGGATCAGGAGCCATCGCGCTGACGGATTTGCCGCCCAACCTGCGCCAGACTTCGCACGGCCGCATCACCCCACTCACGCCCATGCCCGACCTGCCCAGCGACGGAACCGACCTGCGCTCGATTCTGGAATCCGTCGAGGATCGCATGATTGCGGAAGCTCTGGAGCGCACGGGGGGCAACAAGAACCGCGCGGCCAGCTCCTGGGCCTCAACCGCACCACGTTGGTCGAAAAGTTGCGCCGCAAGCGCACCGCGATGACGTCGATCCCGTAGGCAATCGGCGGATCGCGAAGGTCTCTCTATTCCAGCGCGGACAACGCTTGCGCCATGCGCGCAAGGCCGGTCTCGATGTTGGCCTGGGCCGTGGCGTAGGAAAGGCGAACGAACCCTGGCGCGAAGAAGGCCGAGCCGGGAACCACCGCGATCTTGGCTTCCTCGATGAAGTACTGGCACAAAGCCAAGTCGTCCTTGATAGGGCGGCCCTGCTTGGTCCGCCTGCCCAGAAATGCCGACACATCGGGGAACGCATAGAAGGCGCCCTTGGGCTCGGTGCAGGCGACGCCGGGCATGGCCCGCAGCGCCGCCAGCATGGACTTGCGCCGCTTGTCGAACTCCTGACGCATGGCCTCGAGCTCGGTGCTTGGTCCTGCGATGGCCGCCAGCGCCGCCGCCTGGCTGACCGCGGCCGCGTTGGTCGTCGATTGTCCCTGCAGTGTGGCCATGCCCTCGATGACCGCGGCGGGGGCAAGGCAAAAACCAATGCGCCACCCGGTCATGGCGAAAGTCTTGGACACACCATCCACGATGATGGTGCGCTTGCGGATCGCGGGGCTGAAGGTGGCCGGTTGCACGAAGCGCGCGTCGCCGTAGCAGAGGCTGCGGTAGATATCGTCGGTCAAGAGCCAAAGGTCGTGCTTGATTGCCAGGTTCGCGACGGCGCGCAGGGCGACCTCGTCGTAGATGGCGCCGGTCGGGTTGGAAGGCGAGCAGAGCACGATCATGCGCGTGGCGGGCGTGATGGCCCGGGCGATGGCGTCGGGATTCACGGCGAAATCATCTTGGGCGCGGCACAGAACCGGCACCGGCGTCGCGCCTGCCAGTTTGGCGATCTCGGCGTAGCTGACCCAGCACGGGGCAGGCAGGATGACCTCGTCGCCCGCGTCCAGGAGGGCGTGGAAGGCGTTGTGGATCACCTGCTTGGCTCCCGCGCTGACCATGACTTCGGCAGCGGACACCTCGAACCCGTGCGCCTTGGCGAACCAACCGGCAACCGCCTTGCGTAGCTCGGGCGTGCCCTCGACGGCGGTGTACTTGGTGGCGCCCTTGTCCAGCGCCCGCTTGGCTGCCTCCTTGATGTGGCCGGGCGTATCGAAGTCCGGCTCGCCCGCGCTGAAGCTGATGACGTCGATGCCTTGGGCGCGCAGCTCGGCCGCCTTCGCGGACACCTTCAGGGTCATGGATGGCGACACAGATGACAGACGATTCGCTAGCCTGGGAGGCATCTTATGGAATCTTTCTAAACTTCTTCTTTAACGTTGGCATGACGGTCTTGGGGACCAGTCGCGAGACGTCGCCACCCATCATTCCAACCTCTCTGACCAGCGAAGAGGACACGTAAAAATTCTCCTCGTTGGTGGGCAGGAAGATGGTCTCGATGTCCGGGGCCAATTGCCGGTTCATGTGCGCGAACTGAAACTCGTATTCGAAATCGGCCACCGCGCGCAAACCTCGAATCAGGAAGCGGGCGCCACGCGCGCGGGCGAAGTCCACCAGCAGGCCATGGAACGCCTCCACCATGACGCGATCGTGGTCGCCCACCACGTCGCGGATCATTCGCATGCGCGTGGCCAGCGGGAAGAGCGGACGTTTGTTGACGTTCACGGCCAGTGCCACGACGACCTGATCGAACAGGCCAAGAGCCCGGCGCACGATGTCCCAGTGTCCGTTGGTGATGGGGTCGAAGGTCCCCGGGTAGATGGCGACCAGGCGCCCGCGGGCCGGCACTAGGCGAGCTCCCACTGGCAGCGGTAGAACGAGACGCCGGTGTCGCCGTAGAATCGGCGATCGACCATTTCGAGAGCGCCGACCTTCTCCGGTGGTAGATGGTGCCGATCGTGCTCCACGATGACCACGGCGCCGTTGTCCAGAACCTTCCCGCCCGCGAGCAACGCCAGCACGGGCTCGGCCTCGCCCGAGGCATAGGGAGGATCCACGAAGACCCAACTGAACTTGTCGCCCTTCTCATCGGAGAGGCGCTGCAAGGCCGCAGCCACGCGGTTGTCCAGCACGCGGGCCCGCTCGGCCAGGTTGAACTCGCGCAGGTTGCGATGAAGTGCGGCAAGTGCCCGTTGATCGCGCTCGATGAAGGTGGCCCGGCTGGCACCGCGCGACAGGGCCTCGATGCCCAAGGCACCCGTGCCAGCGAACAAGTCGAGCACCGGGTTCGGCGACAACGGCCCCAGGATGTTGAAGATGGCCTCGCGCACTTTTGCCCCAGTGGGCCGGGTTGTGGCACCCCGAGGCGCCCTAAGCTTGCGCCCGCGTTCGGCACCGGCTGTGACCCGCATTTGCGTCGTACCTACCGCGGACGTACCCGGTAGTCAACGTGCTGGACCTGACGCGTTCACGACCAGTTCCGCAACCCACGCAGGCAGGCTATGCTCGCCTCATGCTCGACGTCTTGCTCAACACCCACGCCGTCCGCCGCCTTATCGACCTGGCGCTCGAAGAAGATCTGGGGCGCGGCGACGTCACCACCCAGGCCGTCATCGACGCCGGCGCCAAGGCCACGGCCCATCTGGTCGCGCGCCAACCACTGGTGCTGGCCGGGCTGGGAATCTGCACGGCGGTCTTCGAGCACGTGGACGCATCCATCGCGGCGATGGAGCTGGCCAAGGACGGGGATCGCGTTGCCGCGGGCACGCGGGTGGCGACCTATGCCGGCAAAGCGGCATCGCTGCTGGCCTCCGAGCGCACCGCGCTCAATTTCGTGCAGCGCCTGTCGGGCGTCGCCACGGTGGCCAGGGCCTTCGTCGACGCCGCGGCGGGCACGAATCTGCGCATCGCCGACACGCGCAAGACCACGCCCGGCTTTCGCTTGCTGGAGAAGTACGCGGTTCGTATGGGCGGGGCCAGCAACCACCGCTTCGACCTGGGCTCCGGCGTCCTCATCAAAGACAACCACGTCGCGGTGGCGGGCGGTGTCGGCGAAGCCGTGCGCCGAACCCGGGGCAAGATCCCGCATGGCCTAAAAATCGAGGTCGAGGTCGACTCGTTGGAGCAGCTCGACGAAGCCCTGGACGCCGGCGCCGACATCGTGCTCCTCGATAACTTCAGCCTCCCCGACATCGAGAAAGCGACGGCGAAGGCCCATGCTCGAAAACATCATCCATTACTTGAAGTATCCGGTGGAGTAACCCTGGAACAGATAGCGAATCTGGCGCGAACGGGGGTCGACATCGTTTCCGCCGGCGCCCTCACCCATTCCGCGCCAGCGGTGGATTTGGCCCTGGACATCGCCGTCGACCTAGCCGGAAAAAAGGCGTGACCGTTCCCGATCTCGATCCATCGGCGCTGCTCGCCGCCATGGGTTCTCGTCGCCTGGGACGGCCCATCGTGTACCTGCCTTCCTGCGCCTCGACGAATGACGAGACCGCCGCGCGCGCACTTGCCGGCGCCGAAGAAGGCCTGCTGGTCCTGGCCGGCAAGCAAACGGCCGGACGCGGACGGCGTGGGCGGGTGTGGCTTTCGCCCGCGGACGAGAACCTGACCTTTTCGCTTCTTCTTCGCCCCGCCCTGCGTGCGCAGCAGGCGGCGCCGGTGACCCTGCTGGCCAGCGCCGCCCTGGTCACGGCCCTCTCGAGTCTCGGCTTTTCGCCGCGACTCAAGTGGCCGAACGACCTCCTGCTGGACACCGCGGATGGACCGCGCAAGGTCGCCGGCATCTTGACCGAAATGGCCAGCGAAGGCGGCAAGGTGCGCCACATCGTCCTCGGCGTGGGCATCAACGTGAGCTCCCAGCGCTTCCCCGCCGAAATCGCCACGCGTGCCACCTCGCTTTGCCTCGCTCTCGGCAGGCACGTCGAACGCGGCGAGGTGCTAGCGGCATTCGTCCGTTCCTTCGAGCCCATCTACGACCATTTTATCGTCCACGGCCCCGCCGCCGCATTGACCAGCTGGAACCAACACGCCGTGCTCGGCCCCTGCGCTATCGAACGGGGTGGCAGTCGAATCGATGGCCTCGCGGAAGGCGTGGACGAGACGGGCGCCCTGCGCATCAGGACCGCTGCCGGCGACGCGATCCTCGTCCATGCCGGAGAAGTCACCTGGCCTTTCACAAGCCGCTGCTAAGCAGCTTCGTCGTCTACCGGGTGATCCTGGGTCTTGCGTTGATTGCCGCCGTGCTCGGAAGCATGAGCGGCTGGGAGCCAGGCGACCGAACGGTTTATGACGTCCGGCTCTAAACCAATTCAAGTTTGCTTTCGCGCCCGTAGGGCGATCGCCCAGAAAAGCATTCGTTTTGTCGCCCACAATCCTGGACACCGCTGGGCATGCTGAGTATGCTTCGCCGGCTTGCTAACGGTAATCCTAAGCATGGCTGGGCCCATAGCTCAGCGGTCAGAGCTGGCGGCTCATAACCGCTCGGTCCCTGGTTCGAATCCAGGTGGGCCCACTCTACAAGCGCCTGCCGGATTGTCCTTCGTTTGTCGTCAGAAATCGGGCCATTACGAAAGCCCAGGAGGAAAAGTTGCGCGATCAGCTTAAGCGTCTCGAGGAACTCCAAAGATACGACGCTCAGATTCAAGAACTGACCAACGCACACAAGGCGATACCCGCCAAGCTCGAAGCCTCCCAGAGCGACTTTGCCCGGGTCGAGACCCTTCTCGAAAACGAACGCTCCCAGCTCGCCGAGTCCCAGCGCTACTACTCCGAGCAGAAGAATCAGCTTCAGTCCGACGAGAGCACGGCCAGCGGCGCCAAGCACAAACTCTCGCTGGCCAAGAATTCAAAGGAATATGTCGCCGCCCAACGCGAGATGGAGGCCACCCGCGAGAGCGTGCAGACGCGCGAACAGGAGATCGCCAAGCTGATCGAGGCCGTGCAGGCCAAGGAGAAGCTGCTCGCCGAGCGCGCCGCCGAGCTCGATGTCCTGCGCAAGTCCATCGAGAAGGACGCCGAAGTGGCGCGCAAGAAGATGGCCGAGCTGGAAGGCAAGATCGCCGAGATCAAGGTCGACCGAGACAAAGTCGCCGCCGGCATTCGCCCCGACGTGCTCAAGCGCTACGGCGCCATCCGCATGCGCCGCGGGCTCGCCGTCACCACGGTTCGCAACGGCACCTGCCAGGGCTGCAACATGAACGTACCGCCCCAGCTCTACAACGTCCTCCAACGCGGCAACTCGATCGAGACCTGTCCCTACTGCCACCGCATCGTCTACTGGGAGAACCTGATGAAGGACGAGCCGACTGGCAAAGCGACATAGATATGGGAACCCTGGGAGGGTTCCCATGCCCTCCCGCGCTCTGGCTCCGGCGAGCTAAGCTCGCCTTCGCCTACGCGTTCATGGGAACCCTGGGAGGGTTCCCATGCCCTCCCGCGCTCTGGCTCCGGCGAGCTAAGCTCGCCTTCGCCTACGCGTTCATCATGGCCGAGCAATACTCGCCCCCACTCCCACAGGGGCTCTGCTTCGCGCTATACTCTGCCTGCTTCCCGCTGGAGTCCGAAAGGTGGTCGCGTCGGCGCGTTCTGCGTCGCCGAGGAAAGTCCGGGCTCCTTGGGCAGGGTGCTGGCTAACGGCCAGTCGAGGTGACTCGAAGGACAGTGCAACAGAAAATAGACCGCCAGGCGCGCGGGCAACCGCGTGATCGGGTAAGGGTGAAACGGTGTGGTAAGAGCACACCGCCCTCTTGGTGACAAGGGGGGCACGGCAAACCCCACCTGGAGCAAGACCGAAGAGGGATCGCGGGGCAACCCGCCGGCGTGGCCCGCGTCGATTCCAGATCCCGAGTTGGTCGCTTGAGCCGTCCGGCAACGGGCGGCCCAGATGAATGACCGCCACCCGCGCAAGGCAACGAACGCGGGAACAGAACCCGGCTTACAGCCGAGCTCCAACGGGAAGCATTTTAGATTTTCACCACAGAGACACTGAGGGCACAGAGGCCGGAAGTAGAAGGGTTTCCGGATTCTGGATCCGCCCCTTTCCCATCCGTCTCAGTGCTCTCCGTGTCTCTGTGGTGCAATTCCTATCCTGCTCGCCGAGCGTTCGTGCGTCGCGGCTGCAGAAGCTCGGCAAGGAACTGGCCGGTGTAGGAGCGCGGGTTGGCCGCGACCTCCTCGGGTGTGCCGGCGGCGATGACTTCGCCACCGGCAGCACCACCCTCGGGGCCGAGGTCGATGACGTAGTCGGCGGTCTTGATCACGTCGAGGTTGTGCTCGATGACGAGGACGCTGTTGCCGGCGTCGACCAACCGGTCGAGCACGGCGAGCAGGCGGCGAACGTCGTCGAAGTGGAGGCCCGTCGTCGGCTCGTCGAGGAGATAGAGCGTGCGGCCGGTATCGCGCTTGGCGAGCTCGCGCGACAGCTTCACGCGTTGGGCTTCGCCGCCCGAAAGCGTGGTGGCCGACTGGCCGAGGGCGATGTAGCCTAGGCCTACGTCGTCGAGGGTGCGCAGAATGTGCGAGAGCTGGCGGTGGTTCTCGAACAGGCCGAGCGCCTCGGACACGCTGGTTTCCAACATCTCGGCGATATCCAGACCCTTCCACTTCACACGCAAAGTGGCGTCGTTGTAGCGCCGACCGCGACACACCTCGCAGGTCACGTGCACGTCGGCCAGGAAGTGCATCTCGACGGTCTTCACCCCGTCGCCCTCGCAGGCCTCGCAACGCCCGCCCTTCACATTGAAGGAAAATCGTCCCGGACCGAAGCCGAAGGTCTTGGCCTCGGCCGTGCCCGCGTACAGCTCGCGAATGTGGTCGAAGGACTTGGTGTAGGTCGCGGGGTTCGAGCGCGGGGTACGGCCGATGGGTTTCTGGTCGATGTCCACGACCTTGTCGATTTGGTCGATGCCTTCGAGCTTGCTGTACGCGCCGACCTGTTCCATGCCACCGTAGAGCTTGCGCCGCAGGGCCGGGTGCAGGATGCCGTTGATGAGCGACGACTTGCCCGCCCCGGAAACGCCGGTGATGGCGAGCAGAACACCGAGCGGAAATTCCACATCGAGGTTGCGCAGGTTGTGCTCGCGCGCCCCGCGCAGGGTGATGAACCCCTTGGGTTTGCGCCGCGAAGCGGGCACCTCGATGCGCATGGTGCCCGCCATGTACCGCCCGGTCAGGGAATTCTTGTTCGCCGCGATCTCCTTGGGCGTTCCGGCCGCGACCACGTGTCCACCTTGCCGCCCTGCCCCCGGCCCGAAGTCCACGACGTGGTCGGCCGAGTCGATGGTTTCGGCGTCGTGCTCGACGACGATCACGCTGTTGCCGAGGTCGCGCAGCCTGCGCAGGGTCGCGATGAGGCGCAGGTTGTCGCGCTGGTGCAGACCGATGGACGGCTCGTCGAGCACGTACATCACCCCCGACAGCTCCGAGCCGAGCTGCGAGGCCAGACGAATGCGCTGCGCCTCCCCGCCGGAAAGCGACGACGCCACGCGATCGAGAGTCAGGTAGTCGAGGCCGACGTTGAGCAGGAAGCCGAGGCGCGTGCGCACCTCCTTGAGAATCTCGGCCGCGATCTGCGCGCGCGAGCCGGTCAGGGGAAGCTCGCTGAAGTACTTCTCGGCCTCGCCCACGGTCTGGGCGGTGACGTCGACGATGCTCTTGCCGCCGAGGAAAGACCGCCCGCGATTCGGGTCGCAGGCGCTTGCCCTTGCACGCCCGGCACAGCTGCTCGCGGAAGTACTTGCCCAGCCACTGCCGCATCATCTCGGAGTGCGTATCGCGCCAGCGACGCTTGATGTTGTTGGCCACGCCCTCGAAGCGCAGAGCCCACGAGCCAGCCGCCGTGCTTCCCTGTCCAGCTCACCTGCACGCGGCGCTCGCCCGTGCCGAAAAGAACGATCTCGCGCTGGCGCGGCGTGAGCTGCTTCCAGGGCTTCTTGAGCGGAATGCCCATCTCCTTCTCGAGGGCTGCGGCGATGCGCGTGGTCCAGCCCTCTTCGCGCGCGAAGCGTTCGCCCCACGGCTCGATGGCGCCCTCGGAGATGGATAGGTCACCGTTGGGCACCACCAGATCCGGATCGACCTCCAACTTCGAACCGAGGCCGTTGCAGTCCACGCACATGCCGAGCGGGCTGTTGAAGGAAAAAGACTGCGGCGACAGCTCGGGCAGGCCCACGCCGCAGCTCGGGCAGGCGCGCTCCTCGCTGTAGGCGCGCTCGCGCTCCTCGCCTTCGACGGCGGCCAGCAGCGTGCCTCCCCCCGCGCGCAAGGCGGTCTCGATGGAATCGGACAACCGCGCGCGATCGGCGTGGTCCAGGGTCACCCGATCCACGACGATCTGCACCGAGTGCTTCTTCTTCTTGTCGAGCGCGGCGACTTCGTCGAGACGGCACACGACCCCGTCGATGCGCACCCGCGCGAACCCGGCCTTGCGAGCCTCGTCGAAAATCTCGCGGAACTCACCCTTGCGGTTGTCCGCCTTGGGTGCCAGCAGGGTCACCTTGGTCTTGGCCGGCAAGGTCAAAAGCTCGCCGACGATCTCGCCCGCCGAGCGCGCCGCGACCTCGCCCCCGCACAGGTGGCAACGCTGCTCGCCCGCCCGCGCGTAGAGCACGCGCAGGTAGTCGTAAATCTCGGTCACGGTGCCGACCGTCGAACGCGGGTTCGACGACGCCGATTTCTGCTCAATGGCGATGGTGGGCGAAAGACCGCGGATTTGGTCGTACTTCGGCTTTTCGAGCTGGCCAAGGAACTGCCGCGCGTAGGACGACAGCGACTCGACGTAGCGCCGCTGCCCTTCGGCATAAAGCGTATCGAAGGCCAGCGACGACTTGCCGGACCCCGAAACCCCGGTGAAGACGACAAGCTGGCGCTTGGGGATTGACAGCTCGTCGATGTGCAGGTTGTGCTCGCGCGCGCCACGAACGATGACGAAATTGGGTTCTTCGGCGCTGCGCTCGTGCTTCATTTCCGAGCGGAAGGTCTACTCGAAGAAATAGGCGATGCCCAGGGTCCCGGCGACGAAATTGCCACCGCCGACGTTCTGACCGCCGATCAGGATGTCGTCGTTATTACCAAATGTGGCACCCAAGCCCAAGATCGGCGAGCAGGGCCACGTTGGGTACGATGAAAGCCCGAATCTGGCCGCCAACCTCCAATGTTAGGTCGATTCCTCGGAGGCCGGTGGTCCTGGCACAGTGTAGTCAGACCAGTGAAAATAGCCGAGACCACCGCCGAGCAGAAAAATCTGCGAATGAGCCGGCGCATGCACGTGGTACCAGAATCTTCCGCCAAGCGTGAAACTGGTCGTGTTCGTGCCGCCATCAGGGTAGTGGTGCAACCCAAAGAAACCATCGACATGCCAACCGCCCCCCGGACTGCCCCAGGTGACCAGCGCGCCGCTGGTGCCATTGAGCATGGTCACTGCGCCAGCTCCGAAGCCGCGGCCACGACCCGAGGCGGCTGGGGTAATGGACGCGCTCGCCTCGCTCGACTGGGCCCAGGCGGCAGAAGAGGTCAAGGAATGCTGCGACTAGGAATTGCTGGCTACGAGGATCGTTCGACGCATTTGGACACCTCCATGGTGACGGGACGACGGTACTATAGTTCACGTCCGTCATGAAGCTCGGTCCACGCGTCGCCGTCATCACCACGCTTCTCATGGCCGCCGTGCTCGTGGTGGCCGTGGGTGCCGTGCTGCTCGTCCTACGGACGGATCAGCTGCGCGACATGGATTGCGAGGCACACGCGCTGGCCGACGCGCTTGCCACCGGCATCGAGCCCCTGCCACGGGACCGGGCGGGCGAGGTGCTCAGAGAACGCGTGGCCGCCCAGGCAACCAAGACGGGTTCCTTCCGCCTGGAGGCGATCGCCTGGGGCTCCCAACGCCCGAACAACTCGTGGGCCGGGCTGGTCGATGAAGCCACCAAGCTCGACGCACCGGTGGGCCGCCTTTTCGACATCAAGGGTATCTCGCCCTTCTATGCCATGGCGATTCCCCTGCACAACGCGGCACCGGGCGAGCCCAGGCGCCAGGTGGTGGCCTTCCTGGGCCTGGTGCGCAACGGCGAGTTCATCAGTCAAGAGGTTCTGCTCTCGACCGAGCGATTGGCCCCGATGCTCCTGGTGTTCGTCGTGGCATTCGCCATCGCGACCTACGTGATGCTCATGCGCCGAGTCGCCACGCCGCTGCGCCGTCTGGTCGAGGCCATCGACGGCGTCTCCAAGGGCGACATGTCGCGCGCGGTGCTGCCCGAACGCGACGACGAAATCGGCACCCTGGCGGGCCGGTTCAACGACATGATGAACTACCTGCGCGAGGCGCGCGAAAAGGAGGCGCGGGCCACCGCCGCCCGCGTGGCCACCGAGGAGCACCTGCGCCGGGCCGAAAAGCTGGCGACCATCGGCCAGATGGCGGCCGAAATCGCGCATGAGGTGGGCACGCCCCTGAACGTGATCGGCGGGCGCGCCCGCACCCTAGCCAGGCGCGCGGATGAACCCGCCAACGTGCAGAAGAACGCCGAGATCATCTCGACCCAGGTCGATCGCATCACCAAGATCATCCGCCAGGTCCTCGACTCCTCCCGCAAGAGCCGCCCTACCGCCAGCGAGGCGGACGTCGTCAAGGCCGTGCGCGAAACCCTCGAGTTCGTCGAGGAGAACCTGAAACAGCACCGCATCGAGGTCGAGGTGCACAGCCAGCCCGAGGTGCACGCCGTTCCCGGCGATCCCGACGAAATCCAGCAGGTGTGTCTGAACCTGATCATGAACGCCATCCAGGCCATGCCCGAGGGCGGAAAGCTGATCATCAACATCCATTACGTGATCCGCCGCAAGGAGGGTCTGGACCTGGCGCCGCCCTCACCCTACCTGGTGATCGAGTTTTGCGACACCGGCCCCGGCGTCCCGCAGGCCGACCGGGCCCGCATCTTCGACGCCTTCTTCACCACCAAGGACGCCGGCGAGGGCAGCGGACTGGGTCTGCCCGTCAGCCACGGCATCATCAAGGATCATGACGGCTGGATGGAAGTCGGCGACCGCCCCGAAGGCGGCGCGGTCTTCCGCGTGTTCTTGCCCATTCCCTCCGATCCCGCCGGCCACGACGACCCCAAGTCCGGCGCCACACCGCCACCGGAAGCGACTTCGTAGCGACGCAAAGACCACGCGAACCGGATAAGCTGGCGCCATGCCCGTCATTTCCAGCTCGCCCATCCGCTACCGCGTGGCCATGCCCGAGCCGCAGAGCCACGAATTCCACATCACCATGGAGATCCCGGCGCTGCCCGAAAGGCACAGTCTGGACGTGGTCTTTCCCGCCTGGGCGCCGGGCAGCTATCTGGTGCGCGACTTCTCCCGCCATGTCTACGACCTCGACATTCGCGACCGGGGCGGCAAGCCCATTCCCCACGAACGCCTCGACAAGCAGCGCTGGCGCCTGGCTACGGGCGGCCAGCCGGTGAGTCTGCGCTACCGCGTGTTCGCCCACGAGGTCAGCGTGCGCACGTCGTTTCTCGACGACAGCCACGCCTTCCTGAGCGGCACCAGCCTGTTCTTCTTCGTCGACGGGGAGCTGGCCCGGCCGTGCGCGCTTTCCGTCGAGGCGCCCGCCGGCTGGCGCATCAGCACCGCCCTGCCCGCCCTGCGCGGCCGACGCAACACCTTTCGCGCCCGCGACTACGACGAGCTGGTCGACTCGCCCGTCGAGGTCGGCACGCACCAGGTGCTCGCCTTCCGTGTGGACGGGACGCGCTTCGAGGTTGCGCTGCACGGCCATACCAACGCCGACCTTCCGCGCCTCCTCTCCGCTCTGCGCGCCATCGCGCGCGCCACCGGCACCATCTTCGGCGGCTTCCCCTTCGCGCGCTACCTCTTCATCATCCACGCCCTGTCCACGCGCGGCGGCCTCGAGCA
Source organism: uncultured delta proteobacterium (assembly GCA_963824555.1). GTDB lineage: Bacteria > Myxococcota_A > Polyangia > Fen-1088 > Fen-1088 > Fen-1118. The sequence continues at coordinate 175,829 of CAWGPW010000021.1, forward strand.
CACCAATTCGTGCACCCTCGACATCGTGGGCACTTCCTTCGAGGACGAAAAGGGCTACCAGAGCTTCGCGGAGCTGGCCGCGCACGAGCTCTTTCACGCCTGGAACGTCAAGCGCATCCACGACCGCGCCCTCGGCCCCTTCGACTACACCAAGGAAAACTACACGCTCCTGCTGTGGTTCCACGAAGGCTTCACCGAGCACATGCAGGCCCTCATCCTGCTGCGCGCGGGCCTGCTCTCCTCCGAGCGCTACCTCAAGGACCTGGCTGAAGACTGGACCCGGTACGCCGCCCGCCCCGGGCGCAACGTCACGTCGCTGTCCGAGCTGTCCTACGAGGCGTGGATCAAGCAATACAAGCCCGCCGACAACCACACCAACCGTATGGTGAGCTACTACGACAAGGGCCGCTGGGCCGGCCTCGCGCTGGATCTGATCCTGCGTTCGGCCAGCGCCGGCCGCCGCGGCCTTCCCGATCTGTTTCGGCGGCTGTGGTCCCGCCACGCCGCCCGCGAACGCGCCATCGACGCCGGCATCATCCGCAGCGAGGCCGAGGCCATTGCCGGCCGGTCGCTGGCGGGGTACTTCCATCGTTTCATCGACGGCACAGCGGAGTTGCCCGTGCCCGAGCTACTGCGCGGCGCTGGCGTGAAGGTGCAAGCCGCAGCGCCCGCCGAGCATGAACGCAACGACAGTGTCAAGGCCCGCCGACTGCTCGGCTGGAGCGGCCTATCCTTCGCAAGTGGCGGAGAGTGCGACAGCGCGGTGGTCAAGAACGTCGTCCCCGACTCGCCCGCCTGGCGCGCGGGCATCACCTTCGGCGACGACGTCATCGCTGTCGACGGCACCCGCGTGAACGGCGCCACCGTTGGAAAACGTCTGGCCGACGGCAAGGTGGGACAAGAAATCGCCATGACGTTCTTCCGCCGGGATCGTCTACGCAAAGCCAAGGTGAAGCTGGTGCGCAACCCGGAGCGCAAGTGGCTCTTTGCAGCGGATGCGGTGGCCTCGGCGCGGGTGCGGAGACTGAGAGCGAGGTGGCTGGGATCGCCGACGTAGGCGACGGGCTGACGCGGCGCCGATGCCCGCTGGCATGCAGGCCTACGGCCCGGCGAGCTCGTACGCGCCGATGTCGAAACCGGCGCCGGCGGGTCGGGGGTTGCCGTCGCCGTCGGTCGTGGGGGCGCCAGCGGAGGTTCCGCGGTCGATACAGGGCGAAGTGCTCGAAAGGTGGAGGTCGGTCGGGTAGTTGGCGAATTTCGGGTCGGCCGAGATGTTATTTGCCGCGCCTGCGAGCACGTTGACGTCAGCCGCGCTCTGCGCGTCCGTGCCTGCTCGTCGGTACAGAACAGCCGCGTCGGTGGCCGAGGAAATCGGGCCAGAATAGAAATCGTTGTTCTCGACGATTCGAGCCGACGATGCAGACAGCTCCGCCACGGCGACGCGCTTGCGGCAGTTTCCGACTGAAATGATGTTGTTGCGCAAGATGCCCGCCGATGAGGCGTCGCCCGACGACCTGTCGATGGCCACGCCGAGGCTCTGACAATCGCCGGACGCTCCCATGGGCTCGATGTCGTTCGAATGCAAATCGGGTTCGCCCAGGGATGTGCCTAGCAGGATGTGTACGCCGTAAGAGATCCCGGTGAAGCCGGTAGGGCACTGGCTGGCGACGATGCGGTTGTTCTGCAGCCTGGCGGGTGCATCGTCCAGCACCACGCCGGTCGAGGTATCGATTCCGCACTGGGCGACGATGGCATTGCCGTCGACCAACGCACCTCCACCCAGGAGGTTCACCGCGATGGTTTGCCGGCCACTGCCGCTGTTGATGCTGTTGCCGGCGATGGTCGCGCAGGCTCCGGCTTCGCAGCGCAAGGTGGCTAGATTCGCGCCCCTGATCGCGTCGGCGGTGCCCGCTCCGCCGCACAGATTGTTCGCCACGATCGAGGTCTTGGACGGCGAGGTCCCGGTGACGTACACGGCCGACGAATCAGCCGCCACATTCGAGATGGCGGCCCCCGAACGCCCGCGGATCCCCAGCACCGAGCTTCCCGAGGCGCAGGACGAATTGCACAAACCCTTGACCTCCCCGTCGCAGTTGCCGCGCAGATTCACCACCCCCCCGTTCACATATACGCCGATGGCGGCCAGGCGTCCCTGTCCACCCCCGATCGCCGATCGCACGATCGTCGCCTGTCCGCCACTCTCCACATCGACCCCGTAGGTGGTGTCGGCGCTGGGCGCATCGGTGACGAAAATCCCGCTCAAGGTGATGTTCACACCGCCTTTGACCAGGACCGCGGAGATCGGTCCCGCCGCTGTCGAGCCACTTGTCGGACTGAAGCGCTCGAGAACGAACCCGCTCAGCTCGGTTTGCAGAACCACGCTAGGGTCGAACACCACACCTTGCTCGGATGCGGTGAACTGCATGGCCGTGGTGGGCGGCTGCGTGCCCGGGCAGTACGAGAGCGCGGAACCGGCCAGCGCGTAGTTGCCTTGGATGAGCCCGCCGTTCGCCATGACCAAAGGTGCAGCGATGGCATAGGTGTTGTTGTCTCCGCAGGTAGCACCGCCCGCCACGCACACCCGTCTTGGCGCGCCGCCGTCCTGCGAGCTTGCCAGGACCATGGCTGCCCCGATGGTGGCGAAGGGCTTACCCGGAGTACCGTCAGCGGTCGCGTCGTCTCCATTGGGAGCCACCACCACGCAACCCTCGACGCAACCCTCGTCGGTCATGCCATTGCAGTTGTCGTCCAGACCGTCGCATTGCTCGGTCGCCGCGGGCAGGGTCTCGCCTACGCAAGGCCCCCAGGCGCCATCGGTGCATGTTTGCGTACCCACGTGGCAAGCGCCAATCAGCGGATTGCCGGGCGATGAGCAAACGCGCGTGTCCAGCTCGGTGCAAAGGGGCGGGAGATCGCCGCTCGCTTCGATGACGTCCGATCCAGGCGAGACATCCGGACCGACCTCCGAGGACGAGGGAACGTCGGGTGTCCCATCCGCGATCCCGTCCCCAGTCGAGTCCGGAACCGAGGAATCCAGACCGACCTCGTCGGCTCGGCGGGAGTCGCGCGTATCCCGGAAGGCGTCGCGCGCATCGCTCGACGTCGCATCCAAAAAGTCCCCGACCTCGCTGGCAGGGACGTCGTCCCCGCCATCGATCCTCCGCGTGGGCGCGTCGCGCGCGTCGGCCGGCGGGGGCGTGGAGTCCGGCGGAGCGACTCCGACTTCGAAAGCATCTGGCGACGTCTCGGTGCCGACGGCCGCATCCGCTGGCACCAACCTTTGAATGTAGGCCGGGTTGCGCTCTTGGCAACCGGACGCAGCCAGACCAAGAAGGAGCCCTGTCGTGACCAGGCAAATGCGTTCCGTTTTCAAGCTATTTCTCCTACGCCAGGTTTTTCGATTCTAGCAGTTAGGGCGCAATTCATGCCGATTCCTTTGTAAAATGAAGAGCCATGCCAACCCTATCCCGCTTGCTCATGTGCCTGGGCGTTGTGATCCTTGCCGCACTCCCGGCCATGGCCGAGACCGAAGTCGCCGGTTCGCAACGCGTGGCTATCGCGCGCCTGGACTTCGAGGGCAAGATCCCCGAGGGACTCCAAGACCTTTTCGCCCAGCGCCTGGTGCAGGGACTGTCCGCAGCGCGCTTCGAGGTCTTGCGCGGCAGCGACGTGCAGCAGACGCTGACCGGTCCGAATCAGGCCCTGGCCACCTGTCAGAACGCAACTTGCTATCCGGCCATGGCCAGCGCCCTGGCCGCGAGCTACCTCATCACGGCCCACGTCGCCGAGAGCAACAAAACCTACACCATGGTCCTGGAGATCATCAACGGGCGCACCGGCGGCGTGCTGGCCAGCAACCGCGAGCGCTGCGAGACCTGCGGCGTCGAGGAGGCGGGCGAAAAGATGGGCCTGGCCGCATCCGCCTTGCGCGAGCGTCTGGAAGCCGTGTCGCGCGCGCCGGCCCGATTTACGATCCGCTCGCGCCCGGCCGGAGCGGTCGTGGTCATGGATGGCAAGCAAGCCGGCGTCACGCCCCTCGAGGCGCAATTGCCGGGCGGTCCGCACCACGTGCAGTTGGTGATGTCCGGGCATGACTCTCTGTCGCGCACCTTCACCGTGGTCAGCGGCGTCGACGAGGCCATGGATCTGGATTTGGTGGCTATTCCGTCGAAGTTTCCCTACCGCGCGGCGGGATGGGGGGGCGTGGCGGGCGGGGTCGCGCTGCTTGCCGCGGGCATCATAACCATGGCTTTCGACAACCACCAGATCTCCTGCTCGGCCGATCAGCGCGACCTCAACGGCAACTGCCCATGGGTACGTTCCACCAAATGGTGGGCGGCGACCATGGTCGGCGTGGGCGCCGTGACGGGGACCCTCGGTGGCGTCCTCCTTTATCTGGCGCCGCGGCCGGGAACGACCACCATGGGCGCCAGCGCGGGCGTCTCGGGGTCGTTCTAGCCCAGGGCCTGCTCCACGGGGTCAGGGTGCCTGGCCACGCTCGCACGCCTGGGCTGGCAACCAGCGCGCATCGCGCACCAGGCCAATGTCGATCCTCGACGCAGGTTCGACACCGGGAAGCACGAATGCTTCCACGGCAGAGCCTTCGGCATCCTGGCTCTGCTGGCTCGAAGGGACTCCGTCGATCGCGGCCACTTGCCCAGCTGCCAGGATCAATAGGTACGCGCCGCCCGGGCTCCACATGGGCTTTTGACCCTTGCCCAAGAAGACCGCGCCATGCGCCGCGAAATCGTACACGTGCAAATCACTGATACCGTCGTGTAGCGCGAGAAAACGTCCCGATGGCGACCAATCGAACCACACGGTCCCGGGGACGGTGGCAATCGCAAGCTGCTCCGGGCGGGCCCGCGCCTGCAGCGCAGACAGCGCCGGATAGCGACCGCCTTCGAGGCCCACCACATCGACGAAGAACGCCCCCGGTTGCCGCTGCCCCGACACCGGCCCCGGATGGGGAAAGGCGAGCCACCGCCCATCGGGTGTCCAGCGCACACTGCGGTCGTCTGCGATGCCCATGCAGAACCTCCCCACGGTGGAGTGCCTGACCCCGCCCCTGCGACTGAGGAACACGGCGCACGGTTTGGGGGCGACCGTACGTCGCTGTTCTTCGGTCCAGGCGACGGCCTCGCCGATCGGAGCAGGAATCTGAGCGGAGCCGGGGCCGTCGATGGTGACGGTGCCGGATGCGCGCTCCCAGCGGACGCGCAGCGAGGACGATTGTACGCCCGGTGCCTGATGCTCCTCGCCGGCAGCGCGCAAGACCGTGGCAAGCAGATACTTTCCACTGGCCTCCCACAGGGGATCCTCGAGCGCGCCGAGCTTCGTAACGTTGCCAGTAGCCAGATCGAGCACATAACTGGTCGGTTGGACCACGCCTGCACCGTTGTTTCCAGGCTGGGCTACCTCATACACAAGGGCCGCAGCGTCGGGTGAAAAGTGCGCCGCCCGCACGCCCTTGGCGAGCCTGCGTGGGCCACCGTGCGGCACCACCAGCACGAGCTCGTCGCCCGCGTTTGGGAGCGAGTTGCCGGAAGCGGCCGCCCATCCGGCGAGCACAGGCCCTCCGTTCCAACCGACATCCAGGATTCGCCCCCAAGCAATACCGGAAAAGAGCCGGCGCTCTTGCGTGCGCCCAGGCAGGCACACGACCTTGGCCAGTCCGTCTTTGTCGAGCAGTAGCAGCGCTGCTGCCTCGGCACGCGCGCCTGGCCCCGCCTTCCAGTCGACGGACGGCGCTGTCGGTGGACGTCCCCGGCAGGCGCCCAACATCACGGCAAGCGCCAGTGCGCGCCAGCGGAGGGGCAATGGCCAGAGCTCATGGCGGAAGCTCCCCAAGGATGTCAGGAGGCTTGCTCCGTACGCGTCGGTGCCGGTAGTTGCTAGATCTTCGAGGCGATGGCTTGGGCAAAACGCAAGGCTTCTGCCTGCAAGTCGGTGTTCCCAGGTGTGTAGTCGGGCGCCGGTCCATACGAAGGAGACAGGAAAACCTCGACGTAGAACACACCCTGGTGGAAGTTGACCCACCATGCGGTGTTCGTGTCCTCGATGCGCGACTCAGCGCCCAGGGGTGGCGACGTCGGCTGCCAATTGCCGGAATACTCCGATTCCTGCAGCAAGGCCGTATAGAGTCCGCTCGCCTGATCTGCGGACGGCATCTCCCAGATGTAGAGGACCAGGCCGGCTCCATTGGGTGGGGGCGCGGCCGGCAAACTGGTGTTGACATAGTTCTGCCAGACAAACTCCTTGGGGGTGTAGGGATCCTTGTAGAACGGGGCAGCAGCGCCGTCGATCAGGCCTACGGCCTCAGCCTTCGTGGTTGCGGTCATCGGCTGCGCACTCCCGTTGCTGCTGCTGCTGGTGTCGACGGTCCAGCCCGACACGGCGTTGTCGACGGGCACGAAGCTGACGGGATCCTTGCTGGATGTACCGTTGCTACCGCAGGCCAGAAGGCCAGCGCTCATGGTGGCGCAGAGAACGAGCGAGTCAAAACGAGTCATCGATTTCTCCTTCACGGGACCGTGGAATCGGCCTCGAAACCTGTGGCGGGTGTCCATTTCGTATCCCTCCAACACCGGCGGGCTAGTGACGGCGACGGCGCACGAGCAGGAGCGCCAGCCCGGCCATGACCAAGAACGGAAGGGCCGGCGTACTGGGCCTCCCACTGAAGTTGCACTTGCAGCCGTCTCCCTGGGCTTTGTCGCCTGCTCCAGTCGTGCCACCAGACGAAGTCGTGTTGCCGCCGCTGGAGACGGGCGCGCCGCCTGAGCCAGACGAGCTGCTGGAGTTGTCTCCTCCACGGCCGCCCGAGCCACCCGAGCCACCCGAGCCACCCGAGCCTTGCGGCTGCGCGCCGCCCGAGCCCTGACCGCCGTTGTTCATGCTTCCTCCAACTCCTGGCGAGCCGCCCGAGCCGCCCGAGCCGCCCGAGCCCGCCGTGGCACCACCACCACCCGAATCGACCGCCGCTGCCCGCAGCCCCACCTGCGCCCGAAGCTCCGCCAGAGGCACCGGCGCCGCCACTGCCGGACGTGCCACCCGTCCCCGATGTCCCGCCGGTACCGCCGCCGGTCTCCCCATAAAATGTCACGGGGCCATCGGCATTGCCCTTGAAGACCCAACCACGTCGATCGAAGGCCACGATTTCGAGGATGTGCGCGGCGTACATGCCCTTGCCGTTGTCGGTGGTGCCACCCAGAGTGTCTGGCTCGATCCACTTGACCTCGGGGATAATCGCCGAATTGACCGAGGCATCGTCCTTGTCCACGATGCCGAGTGCCCCGGCGCAGGCGACCTTGACCCAGACCGAGCTCGACTGCACGCCTGCTTGCACGGCGGACTTCTGGGACGTGTCGCCCATCAGATACAGCGCGGCCTTGGCAATCGTGCCGATGTCACCGCTCGCGCCGGCTTGGGTCTGCAGGAAGGACTTGGCGTCCGGGTCGTCACCCAGATATCCGAGAACGAAGAGGGTGTACCCGGCGATGCCCGGATCCCCATCGTTCGCCCCGCACTTCAGGCGTTGGCGAACCACCGGCAGGCGGGCGCCCAGCGACGACTTGCGGATGGCAAGGGCGCCGGCCGCCCAGAGGTGCATGTAGTCGGAGCGCGAGCCCGGGGAGGCCGTCGGCTTGCTGGCTGGGCAAGTCGTGCTGGAACTATCCTTGCAGTAACTCGGGCTTACGCCTTCGCCCGCGTAGTTTCCGACGGGGCCAGCGGTGCCCCATGAGCCACGGCCTGAACAGTAGATATGCATCAGGGCGTCGAATCCGGCGTCGGCGTCCTCCCAGTCCGCGATGGTCTGGTCTTGCAGCGAAGTCCCTAGCCCGACGTCGCCCAGTGAGCAACCGCGGGCCGTGTTGGACTTGGGACTGTCGATACCCGTGATGGCGGTTGGGAAGAGACTCCCGTCGTTCTTCACGACCATGACGGGATTTGCCCCCTGAACCGGGTAACACGCCCACTGCTTGGAATTCGTGCCCGAGGTATCGCCGAACGACACGTCGAAGGTGATGTCCTCGATCTTCGCCGGGTTGCCGCTCGCAATCTTCCAGATACCCTTCTCACCGGGAAGCAGGGTGTTCGCCACCTTGAGGGTCGTCGGAGGGGTCAGCGTGATGGTGCCGCCGCTTGAAGACGTGGCCGTCAGCTTGAAGTTTGTCAGCTGGTATCCCCAGCGGTTTTCCACATAGAGCTGCTTGGGCGAAGTGTCGCTGTCCGGTTTGACCACGATGTCGTAGCCCGAGCTCCAGAGGTCATCGCACCAATGGGCCCGTGCGTCGGTCGAAGCCAGCGTGACGAAAGACATGACTGCGAGAACGACCCTGTTTTTTGGGAATCTCATCTCGACCTCCGCCGTTCGTTCCGTGAAAGTAGTGAATCGACACCGTGATTCCACAATCCCCACGCCCCTGAGATCCTTGCACCAGCCGGAGCCAAAACGTCAAGCGCGATATTGTCCTCCCAATCCCGCGACAAAGGCCGTGGCTTCACCACGTTGCTCGCTGAGCTACTCGCCCAGGCGGGCCTTCACGCGGCCGAGGCGGGCCCTGATGCCTTCGTCGTTCGGCGAGAGTGCCTGGGCGCGCTTGTAGGCGGCCTGCGCCTCGTCGTAGCGCAAGAGCTTGAAGAAGGCGTCACCGACAATCATGTGGTTCTTGGCTGACCTGGGCTGCAAGCGAGCCGCGCGGCGCCCGTAGTCGAGCGCCTCGGTGTAGCGCGCGTTCTCGAACGCCACCTCGGCCATTCCGGTAACCGCGTCGGGATTGCTGGCATCCGCACGTACGGCGCGATCGAACGCAAGCTGGGCTCGCACCAGGTCACCACGGGCGAGAGCGCCGGCTCCGTCCGCCGCAGCCTTGGCCGAGGCGGCACGATCCCGTGGCGCATTGTCGTCCTGGGGCGACGCGGGTGCCGCCAAGGCGGATGTCCCCGACTCGATCCCCGCCCCGCCCTTCTTCTTTCCTGGTTTGGCGGGCTCTGGAAAAGGAGCCGGCTCGGCGGGCGCGGCCACGATCGGGGCTGGCGTCGGCTCGTCCTTGCTATCGGCCCGTTCGCGCGAGACCGAGTCCTTGGGATCGAGATCGGCGACGAGTTGATAGTAGCGTCTGGCCTCGTCGCGTTTGCCGGCGTCCCATGCTGCTTTGGCCCGCCGCCTGAACTCATCGGCCAGCCGCGCGCTCTGGTGCCCCTCCTTGTCGGCATCGAGCAGGTGCGCCAGGGCCACGCGAGCCTGCGAAAATCGTCCCGCCGTCGCGGCCGAAAACAGATCTGCGGCCGCTCGCGTGGACGCGTCGACCGGGCGCCGGGCCCCGATTGCGACGCCGGGCTCGGGTTCGGTGGCCGTGCGCGCCTCGACGGCGAGTCCAAGCTTCGTGCGCAGATCCGCATCGCCTGGCAGAAAACGCAGAGCCTCGGCAAAGCGCATCGCCGCCAGATCGCTCAGCTTCGCCTCGAGTAGGGAATTGCCCAGGCTGCGGAACTGGTTGCCGTACAGCCTGCGCAGAAGCGCGGCACCTCCCGACGACACGCCCAGCTTCCTGGCTTCGGCCTCGGCCCGCTGAATGTAGAACAGCGCCGAATCGTTGGCCGGCTCGAAGAACTTCTCGGCGCCCGCGGCGACGCCTGCTTTGCGCAGCCAAGGAGCGACGCTTCCCGGTTCATCGGTCTTGGTGACCTCGACGTAGACCGGCGTGTAGGTGACGATCTCCTTCGGTCGGCGCACGGCGAAGTACAGCGCCAGACCTAGTCCAACCACCGCCACCATGCCCAGCCCCAACGCCATTCGCCGCATACGCCGCGAGCGAGGCGAAGGCATGCGTTCGGCCAGCTTCTTCTGCCAATCCTCGTCGACCGCGGGCAATTCCAGGTCGTCCCATTCGGTCTGAATACCGGCCGCGATCTGCGCCTCGCACAGCATCGCCTCCACCACCGCCATGTTCTGCGGCCTTTCGGCCGGATTCTTCTCCAGCATCTGCAGAACCACGGTTTCAAGCTTCTCCGGGATGTCCAGCTCGGGCGCACGCTGGCGCGGCGGCTGCGGCTTGTCCGTGATGTGCTTGGTGATGGTGGTCATCAAATCCTCGTGCCAGAACGGACAGGTCCCGGTCAGCATCTCGTAGGCCATGGCGCCCAGCGAGTAGATGTCGCTGCGGTTGTCGTAGCCCTTGCGTCGGATGCGCTCGGGCGACAAATAGTCGGGCGTGCCCACGATGCGATCCTCGCCCGAGGCACCCTCGGACGGCGGCTCGGCGCTGATGAGACCCGCGATGCCGAAATCCACGACCTTGACCATCCCACCGCGCCGACCGCTGGGGCTCAGCATGATGTTGTCGGGCTTGACGTCGAGATGGATGATGCCCTTGTCGTGGGCCGCGCCGAGGGCCTTGCACACCTGGCGCAGGATGGGAATGGCGCGTTCGGGTGCGAGGTTCTTGTCCACTTCGAGCACGCGTCGCAGCGATGGGCCGTCGATGTACTCCATGACGTAGAACACCTGCCCATCGGGCAGCTCGCCAAAATCGGTGACGTCGCAGATGAAGGGGTTCCCGATCTTCGAGGCCGCGCGCGCCTCCTGGCGAAAGCGCTCGACGACCTCGGAATCCCGGGCCGAGTTGGCCAGCAGGGTCTTGAGCGCGACGCGCTTTTCCAGATCGACGTGCTCGGCCTGGTACACGGCCCCCATGGCCCCGGCCCCCACGCGCGTGACGATGCGATAGCGCGTCCCCGGGATGATTTCACCCGGCGGCAACGCGAGCTTGGTGCTCTCCGTGGTGGCGCGATTTCGCTTTTCCGATGGTCTTTCCAAGTCCGCTTCCATTGCCAGGCCCCAGGCGACTGCGGCCGAGGCGGATTCGGATGTTATCACGCTGGGAGAACGAGCGGACCTGTGGCATTTTCAGCACATGCCCGCCCCGACCAGTCCGCGCAAGAAGTCCCTCATGCCCTCGACGCCGCTGCGCCGCAGTCTGCGCGGTCTCGGCCATCCGCTTGACCCCGTCGTCCAGGTCGGCAAACAGGGCGCCACGGAGGCCGTCTTGAAGCAAATTGGACAGGCGCTACTCGACCACGAGCTGGTCAAGATCAAGCTCGGCGGCGAGTGCCCCGAAACCCGCTTCGAGCTCGCCGAGCGGTTCGGCGCGGAAACCGGCGTGAACGTCGTGCAGATCCTTGGCCGCACCATCTTGCTGTACAAGCGCCACCCCAAGAAGCCGAAGTACGAAAAGGCGGCGACCCGCGACACCGTCGAGGCAGGCCGTGGGCACAAGCCCGGTCGCACGCGCCCAGTCCGGAGGACGGGAAAGCGATGAAATTGGATTCCAGCCTGCACGACCGTGTGCTCGCCGCCGCCAGCGCCGTGGGGCAACAACTCGATGCCGAGGGGGCGGATGTCGCGGTGATTCTCGGCTCGGGTCTGGCCAGTGCCGCCGATCGCTTGCTCGACGCCCGCTCGATCGCCTACGCGGCCCTGCCCTGTTTCCCCGAGCCCACGGTGGCGGGACACCCCGGGCGCATGCTATGCGGCCACTGGGGCGACAAGAAGGTGCTGATCTTTTGCGGCCGCGTCCACGCCTACGAAGGCTATCCCGCGTCCGAGATCGCCTTCCCCGTGCGCATCGCCGCAACCCTGGGCGTGCAAACGATGATCGTCACCAACGTGTCGGGCGGCATCGAGCCGTCCTTCGCCATGGGCGAGATCGTCGCCATTCGCGATCACATCAACCTGACCGGGGCTTCACCGTTGGTCGGGCCGAACGACGAGAGATTGGGTCCGAGGTTCATCGACATGAGCGAGCCCTATGCCCCTGCCCTGCGCGGTTTGGCCGCATCCGTCGCCAAGCAGCACTTCGGCGCTCCTCTCCGCGAGGGCGTGTACGTCGCCATGCCCGGCCCGTCCTACGAAACGCCGGCCGAGGTGCGCATGCTACGCATTCTTGGCGCCGATCTGGTCGGCATGTCCACGGTCCACGAGGTCATCGCCGCGCGCCACGCGGGGCTTGTGGTTTTGGGGCTGTCCATGGTGGCCAATCCAGCGGCGGGCATCCAAAGCGCACCTCTCGTGCACGAGGATGTCACCGCCGCCGCGACGGCTGGGGCGGCGCGCATGGGCGAATTGCTCGAAGCCGTGGTAACGCGCCTACCCCCTCCAGCATCAGATTGACATTGGTAGGGGGAAACCCTCCCGCGATGGTGTGGCACGCTTCGCTGACAAAGCCGGCGGGCTCTCCACGCGAGCGTAGATTGAACGAAACAAGGAGACCGTTGTGGAACACAAGCTACCCGAATTGCCCTATGCAAAGAGCGCCCTGGCACCGCACATCTCGGCCGAAACCCTCGAGTACCACTACGGCAAGCATCACGCCGCCTACGTCGCCAACCTGAACAAGCTCATCGCCGGCACCGAGCTCGCCGAGCTGTCCCTGGAGGACATCGTCAAGAAGGCCTCCGGCGGCATCTTCAACAATGCCGCCCAGGTGTGGAACCACTCGTTCTACTGGAACTGCCTGTCGCCCAAGGGCGGCGGCGAGCCCAGCGGCGCCTTGGCCGATGCCGTGGCGAAGAACTTCACTTCGTTCGCCGCGCTCAAGGAGAAGCTGACTGCCGCCGCCATCACCCAGTTCGGCTCCGGGTGGGCCTGGCTGGTCAAGAATCCCGATGGGTCGCTCGCCGTCGAGCAGACCAGCAACGCAGCCACGCCACTCAAGGACGGCAAGAAGCCTCTGCTCACCGTCGACGTCTGGGAGCACGCCTACTACATCGACTACCGCAACGCCCGCCCGGCCTACCTGGAGGCATTCTGGAAGCTGGTGAACTGGGACTTCGCGGCGGCGAATCTGAAGTAGCGCCGCCCGAGGGGTTCCGAGGCAGGCATGTTTGCTAGCTTCGAGGTAGCATCTCGCCCATGCCTTCCGCCCCGATCCATGCCGCAGAGCCCGGCGAATTCGTCGTCGTGTTCGTCACCGCACCGGACGCCGACGTGGCGGCGAATCTCGCCAAGACCCTGGTGGCCGAGAAGCTTGTGGCGTGCGTGAACATCCTGCCGGGTCTGCGCTCCATCTACGCCTGGGAGGGCAAGGTGTGCGACGAGGGGGAAGTCCTGTGCGTGATGAAGACCCGACGCGCGCTCTTCGCAGCCGTTCGCGAACGCGTGGCTGCTTCGCACCCGTATCAGGTCCCGGAAATCATCGGCCTGCCCCTGGTCGAAGGCAGCGCTCCCTACCTGGCCTGGCTGCTCGACGAGACCCGCGCGCCATGAACTATTGCCATGCCGCGGCCGTCTTGTAGGCTGGGCGGGTGAATTCTCCGTCGAGGAAAGGGCGAAAGGCTGCGGCAGGGCTGCGCGCCGTCGCGGGCTACGAAGCCGCCAAGGGCGCGATTGTTCTGCTCGTGGGCTTGGGCCTGCTCCGGCTCATTCACCACGACGTGCAGGAAGCCGGCGAGGAGTGGGTGCGCCACTTTCACCTCAGCCCCTCCGCGCACTATCCGCGCATCTTTCTCGAGCTGACCGCCAAGGTCACGGATGGCTGGCTGTGGGCGCTGGCCCTCGGAGCGACGGTCTACTCGGCGTTGCGCTTCGCCGAGGCCTACGGCCTTTGGCGCGACAAGGTCTGGGCCGAGTGGCTTGCGGCCGTCAGCGGTGCGATCTACATCCCCTTCGAGGTGGCCGAGCTGCTCAAGAAGGTGACCGCTCTGCGAGTCGCGTCGCTGCTGGTGAACCTGGTGATCGTCGGCTACATGCTGTCGGTGCTCCGAAATGGACGCGCGAAGGAGTCCCGGCGAGCGTCCGGCTGATCACACGATCGCTCGGATGCCCGGCTACTTTGCCCGCTTGCCGGCCGAGGGGCCGCACGTCGTGGGATCGCGGTACGAGCCGGCCATGGTGGCGCCGCCGTCGAGCATGATCCAGTCGTATTGGATCCAATAGCCGGTCGAGCGGAAGTCGGTCTTGATGACCAATCGGTTTCCCGGCCGGCAGACCAGAACGCTGAGATCCTCGGTCCCACTCTCGAATTCCTTGTTCAGCTCGGCGACCTTGCACGATTTCCAATCCACGACGAAGTCGTGGGGATTCTTGGTTTCGCCGGTGTAGTTGACGACGGAGTAGCGCTTGCCTTGCACCTTGGGTGGCGCTGGGGGAGGCGGCGCGGCGGCATTCGAGGCACACGTGTACATCTGACCCGGATTCGCCCCTCCTGTGCAGGCAGCCGTCGCGACGCTCTTGTAGGTGCAACCGCTGGCCCAGCACACCGCCGTATTGCCGGCGAAATTGCTGTCGCACTTCGACGCTTCGGGGGTCGGCCCCGCGCTGCCCGCCACATCCCGGCCCGGACAATCCCCGATACCCACCGACTCCCATGCACTGGCGGGTGACGACGTCGCACCTGGGCGGCGACGGCGCCCGCTCGCAGGCGGCGGCGGAATCATGGCCGGCGCGGGAGCCGGGGCCGCAGCGCAGGTATACATCTGACCGGGGTTCGCGCCCCCTGTGCACGAGCCGGTCGCCACATTCTTGTACGTGCAGCCGGTTGTCCAGCAGACCGCCGTGTCGCCCGCGAAGCTCGCGTTGCACTTCGACGGATCCGGACTCGGGCCGCTGCTGCCCGCCACGTCCCGGCCCGGACAATCCCCGAGACCGACGGACTGCCAGCTGCCACCCGCGGGCGCCGGCGGTGGAGCCGTCGGAGTCGTCGCCGGCTGGCCGGCACAGGTGTACATCTGGCCCGGATTCGCGCCGCCCGTGCACGAGCCGGTGGCCACGTTCTTGTACGTGCAGCCGGTGGTCCAGCACACCGCCGTGTCGCCCGCGAAGCCCGCATTGCATTTCGAGGGATCCGGGTTCGGCCCCGTGGTGCCCGCGACATCGCGGCCCGGGCAATCCCCAAGTCCCACCGACTTCCACCCGCCGACCGGATGGGTGGGGGCCGTTGCCACGCAGCTGTACATCTGGCCCGGATTCGCGCCACCTGTGCACGAACCCGTGGCCACGTTCTTGTAGGTGCAGCCTCCCGCCCAGCACACCGCCGTGTACCCGGCGAAGCTGGCATCGCACTTGCCAGCCTCGGGTAGAGGACCGCGCGATCCCGCCACGTCCCTTCCCGGGCAATCGCCCACCCCCACCGGCTGCCAGGTCCCTGCGCGGGCCGTGCCGACGCACAACCCTGCCCCCAAGATCACAAAGCCAAGAACACTCGAACGGATACGGCGAGAAACAGGACCGTGCATCGTCATCATCCTCCAGGGAAAGATTCCGGCCATCTTACCCCAACCCCGGCCGGACGTTAGGGCCCGCTTGCAAATTTCGCCGGGGCTATGGGCTGCGCCCGCGGGCCGCCAGCGCCTTGCGCACCGCCGACCGCACGGCACCCTCGTGTTCGTGCACCAGCGCGGACTGCAAGGCTTCCAGTGCGCGCACGCCCCCCAAACGGCCCAGTGCCGTGGCCGCGACCACGCGCACGGGCACGTATGCGTCGCTTTCAAGGCAGCCGATGAGCGCGGGAATGCTCGCAGGATCCGCAATGGCTCCCAGCGCCTCCACGGTCTCGCGGCGTGTCTGCACGAAGCCCAGATGCGCGTTCAGAGCCGCCACGGCCCGCGCATCCTTGAGCCCGCCCAACGCCGAGAGGATGCGCCTGCACAGGCGCACGTCGCTGCCACAGGAATCGAGCGCGTCGTCCAGCACGGGCGTTCCCGTTCTGTCCGACTTCTCGGCCAGCGCCAAGGCGGCGTGGACGTGCAGACGTTCCGTTGCCTCGGTCGCCGGCTTCGCCACAAGCGCGCGCAACCGGTCCTGCATCTCGCTTGCACCCACGCGCAACGCCGCCACCGCCGCCCAGTCACGCACCCTTTCGTCGTCGGATTTATCCGCGGCCGCGCGCAGAGCGGAGAGTGTCTCTGGCCTTGCCGGCAAGGTGGTAACGAGGAGACTGGCGGCTTCCCGCCTCGCTTCCACGGGGGCGCTCCCTACCAGCGACTCCGACAGAGCTTGGGCGGCGTTGGCTTCGCCAAGGCGGCCACGCTCGATGGCACGCGCCAGCTCGCCGGTGCCGCCCGCCGCGCCCAAGAGATTCGTCTCGTAGCGCGCCTGTTCGCCCAGCCATCGGTCGAGTTGACGGCGCAGAAAGGCCACGCGATCCGGGCGACGGTCGGCCAAGTCGTGCTGCTCGCGCGGATCGCCGCGCAGATCGAAGTACGAGCAATAGTCCTTGCTGACGTCGCAGATGAGTTTTTCGGAGCCGGCCACGACCATGCGCTTGTCCTCCACCTCGGCGAAGGCCGGCGGCAAACGGCTTTCCGGCGCGGGCGGCGTCGCGAGCCAAGGACCGAGATCGGTACCGCGCATGCGCGCGGGTAGCGGAAAATCGAGCAATCCAAAGATGGTCGCGGGGATGTCGATGAGCTGGGTTGGGCCGGACACCGCGTGGGGTGAAACGCCGGGCACGACCACGATCAGCGGCACGTGCACCTGTTCTTCGTAGAGCGTCGTTCCATGGTAGCGCCCGCCGTGCTCGCCGAATTCCTCGCCGTGATCCGCGGCGAGGATGATGACGGCGCCCGGACGCTGCCGCTCGATGGACGCCACCACCTTTCCCACCACCGAATCGGCGTAGGCGATCTCGCTGTCGTAGCGATCGATGTCGGCGTCGCCGAAGTCGAAGCCGGCATGCTTTTCGTAGGGTTCGTGCGGCTCGAAGAGGTGCAACCACAAGAAGAGCTTGTCCGGGTGCTCTGCGCGCAGAAAATCGTCGATCTGCCCGACGCGGCCTTCGGCATTCAGGTACTCGTACTTGACGTACTCGAAATCGAAGTAGCTCGACTCGAAAGCCTTCATCTTGTTGGCATCGATGTAGAACACCGCGGGCGGAAAGAAGGCCGCCGTCTTCCAACCGTAGCGACGAAAGATGGAAGCCATGGTCTCGTGCGTCTCCGACGAGGCCAGACGGGCTAGCGTCGGGTAGTACTTGCCGATCATCACCGAGGCCAGCGAGAACGACGTATGCGGCGCCTGGGTGTAGGCATGTTCGAAGCGCACCCCGCGCGCGGCCAAGGCGTCGATGTTCGGCGTGGTGGGGCGCGCGTAGCCGTAGCAGCCAAGGTGGTCGGCGCGCACGGCATCGACGGTGATGAGCACGATGTCCGCGCCGGGGCGATGCGGACCGCCGGTCAACGGCGGCACCCCCTCGCCGACCGCGACCGCGCCTGTTTGCCCCGGTCGATGCTTGGGTGTGGGCAGCAGGCGTGCAAAGAGGCTGGCAAGCTGGGTCTTTTCATAGATGCAGTAGCGCAGACCTTGGCTGCGCGAAAGGATCGGACGCTCGACGAATGCCCCGGCCACGAAGACCGCCGCGGCGATGGCGGCGAGTACCCACGACCAGCGTTTGCCGATAAGCCGACGCCCGAGACCAAGCAACAAGCGAACCGCGAGGACGCAGGCAAGAAGCGAGAGGAGGGTCAGCGACAGGTGGAACCAGTGGTAAAGGCGCGGCAGCACGTGGCGATTCGCCCAGCCGGCGAGAAGCGCGCTGGCCACCAGTGCGAGAGCGCAAGAAAGGATCAGAGCCTTGCTCCGGTCTGAGAGGATCCCTTGACCGCCCTTCGGCTCGGCGCGCGCGAGCAGCCGTCCCCATAGGGTGACGGCAACCCAAATCGTCGCCGCACCGACGAGAATCAAGATGACCGACAAGACCCGGTGCCCGGGAACACGCGCGGCCTGCGTCCCATGAAACAGTGCAAAGGCGTCGTACACGACGCCTGGCAAGGCCAGGACCAAGGTCACCGCGTGGGCGGCGGACAGCCAGCGCGAGCTGGCAGGCTCGCGCTGAAAGGCCAGCGTCCATCCCACGAAGACCACCGCCAGCGACGCGCCGGCAAACGCCCCCATCCCGCCGTCGATGGCAAGCAGGTGAAATGGGTTGGCCAGCTCGAGCATGTCCGGCGAGGCGCGGAGCGTGGCGAGAGCGTCGAGCAGGCCCGCCAGCAGGCCGCCCCAGAATCCAG
This sequence comes from uncultured delta proteobacterium, assembly GCA_963824555.1. GTDB lineage: Bacteria > Myxococcota_A > Polyangia > Fen-1088 > Fen-1088 > Fen-1118. Next base: position 193,835 of record CAWGPW010000021.1, read on the forward strand.
CAAAAATCGCCCGACGCGCGTTGCCCATGACTAGCCAGCCGCCTCGCCCACGGTACGCGTTCCTTCGAATCGCTCTCTCACAGCGCGGCGGAGCGACGCATGCTGCGGCTGGGCCAGGTGAGGATCCTCGTCCAGCAGCGCAGCCGCTTCCTTGCGCGCGAGCTCCACCAAGCCGACGTAGGTGCCAAGATCCGCGAAGCGCAGCTCGGGCGTTCCGCTTTGTCGCGTACCCTGCAGATCGCCCACTCCGCGGCGCCTGAGATCCTCCTCGGCGATGCGGAAACCGTCCTGGGTCGAGGCCACCATGCGCAACCGGCCCAGCGCCTCGGAATCTTCCGACGCGGTCAAGAAGTAGCACTGCGCTTGCTCCGCGCCTCGCCCGACCCGGCCGCGTAGCTGGTGGAGCTGGGCCAGACCGAATCGCTCCGCGTCCTCGATGACCATGATACGAGCGCGCGGCAGGTCCACGCCGACCTCGACCACGGTCGTTGACACGAGGACATCGAGCTTGCCTTCGCGAATCGCGTCGATTGCGCCGCGCTGGCGGTCCGCCGTGAGCTGACCGTGCAGCACGCCGACGCGCGCGGGATGAAGCTCCTCGCGCAGCGTTCGCGCCAAGGCCACCGCGGACGTCGGCGCGCGGCCTCCGACGGCGCCCTCGGCGATGGCGGGACATACGACGAGGCCCTGCCCGCCTTGCGCCACGACCTGCTTGGCCGCCGCGTAGGCCTGCGCGCGCGCGGCTTCTCCCACGCACACGTGGGAAAGAATCGGTTTCCGCCCCGGCGGCAGAGCATCGAGCGTGACGAGGTCGAGGTCGCCGTAGAGAGTCAGGGCCAAAGAGCGCGGGATGGGCGTGGCGGAGAGCACGAGCAGGTGCGGGACCATGCCGTCTTGCGCGTGGATTTGCCAGTCGTTTTCTCCGCCGTCCACGCGGCGAAGACGGGCGCGCTGGCGAACGCCGAAGCGATGCTGTTCGTCCACGACTGCCAGCGCCAGATGCGACAGGCGCAGCCGATCTTCGAGCAGGGCGTGGGTTCCCACGATGAGATCCACGCCGCCCGAGGCCGCGGACGCGAGCACGCGCCTCCTTCCCGCCGCATCGAGGCCAGAATGCAGAAGTCCCGTTCGAAGGCCGACGCGCGCGCCCCAGGAGGTCAGGGTGCGATGGTGCTGTTCGGCCAGCACCGCGGTGGGGGCCATGAACAGCGTCTGGCCCCCCGCCTGCGCGGCTCGGACACACGCCGCGAACGCCACTGCGGTCTTGCCGCTGCCCACGTCGCCCTGCAGAAGGCACTGCATCGGCGTGGATGCCGCCATGGACTCGAAGATGGCGCCGATCGCGCGCGCCTGCGCGCCCGTGAGCGCGAACGGCAACGCCGCCCGCACCTCCGTGAGCATTCGCCCGTCGTCCGCCGGGCAAGCGGGCGCACGCTGCTTCTTCACGCGCGATCGCTCGATCGCCAGACCGACTTGCAGGACGAACAGCTCTTCCAGCGCGAACCTGCGCTGCGCCGGCGATGTACCCGCCAGGAGCTGCGCCAGCTCGGCGTCGGAAATCGTATCGGGCGGCCGGTGCACGAAAGCCAGGGCATGGGCCACATCGGGCAGGCCCAGGCGAAGGCGTGTGGCTTCGGGCAGCAGCTCCGGAAGCTCGAGAACCCGCGGCGAACAGAGCCGCCGCGACGAGCTTCTCGACAGTGCGGCCGGGAACCCTCGCGATCTGTGGATAGCGCGGCCTGATGCCCGCGCTGGCTGACACGGCCAACAACGAGGTTACGTTGCTGGGCTGGATCAGCTCGGCTTCGCCGGTCTCGGTCCGTCGCAACGTGCCCGCCAAGGCCACGTGCGCCCCCTTCGCGAAGGTCTTGACCATGCCCGCATTCGGTCTGAACCAGCGCGCGCGCAGGCCGGCGCCGACCTCTTCGATGTAAACGTCGAGCATGCGCCGGAAGAACTTGTGGACGCGAACGATCTTTCCACGCACCACCACCCTAGTCCCAGGCGCAAGCTCGCCCAGCTCAGAGAGGGAATAGACCCGGCGGTAGTCCTCGTAGGCCCTGGGAAAGAAACCGAACAGATCGCGCACGCGGAGAAGCCCGCATGCGGCCATACGCTCGGCTGTCACGCGACCAGCCCCCGGCAGTCTCTCCAGCGGATCGTCGAGCGACACCGCGCGGACCTCGGCCATGGCTATCGATAGGTAAATTTGAGCTGGTAATCGCAGATCGAGTAGACGTCGCCCTCTTCGATCTTTCGCGCCTCGATGCGCTCCCCGTTGAAGTCGATGCCGTTGGTCGACCCCAGATCCTTGATGTAGTACGAACCACCGCGCCTGACCACGGCGGCGTGTTTGCGCGAGATGTTGCCATCGCGGATAGGCAGGTCGGAAGACTTGGCCCCTCGCCCGATGATGAACTGGTCTTTGTCGACGATGTACTTTTGGTTGCCGAAGACGAGAAAGAGTGGCGGCATGGCACCGCCCTCGGGAGTCGGCGGCGGCACGGCCACGGACGCCGCCGGCGGCAAGGATGGTCGGCCGGCGAAGTGCGCGGTCATGCGGGCCGCAGGCAACGGCGGCGGCATGGCCGGCTGCCGCGACGGATCCGGAACATAGAGCCCGGACGGCTGCGCATCGGTATCCGGACCCGCCAGGTATCCGTTTTGCTCGGCGTAGGCCCGCATCGCCTCGTTGACGAGCTCGTCGAGCCCGCAATCCATGCCCTCGGACATCTGCTCGAAAATCTGCCAGATGCCATCGGCGCAGTAGAAATGACGGAGGGTTTTACGATTCGGATCCGTGGACATAGTCGATCCTTGCTCTCCTGACTTCTCTCCGAATCTTAGTCTACTTGCCTTGCAACAGTGAAGCGACCCGTTTGGCTTCCGCGCCAACCGACCCGCCTGGAGGGAATCCTTTGATCGTCGCCTTGTCGTCCGCAAGTTTCAGCACCGCGGCGGCGTCTTCGGGTCCCCCCATATGTCCCTTGGGATTGGACGGAAGGGGAGCTTCCAAGGCCAAAATCGCCGTCATGCGCGCCAGTGGAGAGGGTGACGCCAGGGCCGCCAAGACTTGCGGTTTGGCCTTGGCGCCCAGCTTGGAGATGTCCTTGACCAGGAAATCCACCACGTCCTCCCGCTTGAAGGACACCTTTGCAGGAAATGCCTGCAAGGCTGGGACGATGGCGTCAGCCTTCCCGACCTCCAGCGCCGCCTCGTGGGCACGGTAGCGAACCAGGTCGTTCTTGTCCTCGGCGATGATATGCAAGAGCCCCTTTTCTGCCTCGGGACCGCCAATCTTCTCGAGCACGCCGAAGGTTTCGTCGCGGAGCTCCTTGTTGGCTTTGGCATCGCCGGCAATCTCGAGCGCCAGCGGCAATACCGTCGGGAAACGGGCTTGCTGCAGTGCTCTGGCAGCCATGACGGCCTCCTCGGGGCTGCCCTTTTGCATCTTGCCGGCCAGGTAGCTTGTGACCGTGGGACCACCGAGCTGCCCCAGGGCCAGCCACATATCGATGGGGACATCCTTGCCGGGCGAGACGCGCCCAAGCAGGGCAGCTCCTCCCTTGTCGCGCGTCGACTCATCGCCCACCTTGACCAGCAACTCGGCCAAGCCCCTGTAGGGCGCCTTGGGATCGCCGAGCAGCTTGACCAGCATGGGACCCGCGGCCGGCCCGATGGCTGACAGCATCTTGTCCAAAGAGTGCCGCCCGCCGGTAAAACGGCCCTCCGACAGATCCTTCTCGATGGACGCCATGAGGGCACCATCGAGCCGCTTTTGTTCCTCGGGCGGCGCGTACTGGCGCACGCTGAAAAGGGCGTCCCTCGCCTCGCGTGCCTTGGGCAACTGCGGGCTCTGCATCCCATTGATGTAGATCTCCACCAGGGTTTTCAGGATCTCCCAGCGCTCGCCGGCCTCCAGCGAGGCCATGATCTCGTCGACCTTCTCGGCCCGCCCGATGTCGACCAGTGCCGCCGCGGCCTCGGCGCGCAGGTTGGCGGACACGTTCCCCCCGCGCAACGCCGCCTCGAGCTTGTCCGGCCCTTTCTGGGTGCCCTTCCACGCCGCGATCCGTTCGGAGGTGACGCTTTCGCAGGCCGAAGCCGCGCATGCCAGCAACCCAACCAGAACCAATATTCTCATGGTAGCGGAATGTTAGCCATCCTCGGATCGCCGGGTCAAGGCCAACGCAGATCGCACCTTGGCGGGGTCATTGGTGACGATGCCGCACACGCCCAGCGCCGCCAGGGCCGCAACGCGAATCGGGTCGTCCACCGTCCACACGTTCACGGCATACCCGAGACGCAGCCAGCGCACCACGTTGTCGCGCGTACAAAGGGTGTGCTCGGGATGAACTGCCAACGGCCGAAGCAACGGCAACAAGACATCGGCTCGCAGGGGCCAGGGGCGATGAAACAGCCGCGGCCGTTCGAAAAGCAGGCCGCAGGCCACCTCGGGCCGAATCTTTCGCCACAGCCAAATCGCGCCAGGACTGAACGACGACACAAGCACGCGCCAGCCCGCCTCGGCGCGGTCCACGGCCTCGGCCACCGCGTGCACCAAGGCGTGGCAGCCCCTGGGCAGGAGCCCCGCGTGTTTGATCTCGATGTTGACCAGTGCCGTGGGTCCGCACGCTTCCAGCGCCTCGGCCAAGGTCGGTATCTCGCCGCCGGACAAGAGTCGCACATCGCGGACCTCGACGAGAGGAAGCCGAGCGATGCGCTCGGGTCTTCCTACCAGTCTCGCCAAGTCGTCGTCATGGAACACCACGACCTCGCCGGTCTGGCAGCGCTGAACGTCAAGCTCGACGCCATCCGCGCCATCGGCCATGGCGCGCCGAAAGGCGGCCAGGGTGTTCTCGGTTTCGTGGGCGCTGGCGCCCCGGTGGGCAAGAATCAACGGTCCCTCGCCACGCTCTGGGAAGAAAGGTTTCCGTCGGAGCGATTGCCTCGCCATCGAATACGGCTTTATAGCGCGCGGGAACCTCTCCGCGCTAGACTTCGGCCATGTCTACCAACTTGCCACGCAGGCCTTGCCTGATCGTTCTTCTCGGCTTTGCCGGTCTGCTTGGCTGCGCCCACGGCACCACCGCGAAATCCGCCAACCTCAGCCCCACCTCGCGAGCGCTCGCGAACGAGGCCGACACCGTCGGCGCCATTACCTGCGAAGAAGACTTTTTCGAGGCCAGGCTGCTGTACCAGGCACTTCCAGAGAACACGGGCGAGCGTGCCCGCCTGCGCGGCAAGCTCCTCGACTATCTGCTCGCCCCCATCGCGGCGCTCGATGCCGAACAATTGCGGCGCGAACCGTCGCTGCTGGGTGGCGAGGACGATTTCGATCGCTTGCAGGATTCGTTTCGGGATGCACTCGATCTGTTTCCGCCGAGCACCTTGTGGACAGCCGGCGGACCGCGACTCTCCGATCGAGAACGCCAGCTCTTGCAGAAGTCGGCGAAGCTCGTCCTGGCGGCCTATTCCCCGCGTGGCAACGAGCTTCCCGTGGCCATGTCCCTGTTCGTGCTGCAGTCGACGGACGGAGCCAATCGCGAATGGCCATCCCGCATCGCGCAGCTCTTCGCCTGGCTCGATTCCGGGGCCCAGCTCGGAGGCGGGCAGCCCGGTCCGCGCCGATTGGCCTCGACAAGCGATATCTTGGAAAGCGTTGCGGCGGTCTGGCCCGCACCTGACGTGGTGGATCGATTGGCTCGCCTCGTGTTCGCCCACCAGGACAAGATAGCCGGGCTTCTCCGGCGCCCCATCGGCTCCGGTGAAGGTCCACGCGGCCTGCTCAGCGAATTGCTTCTCGACACGGAATCCCTTTCGTCCATGTCCGTATCCGCGGCGGCCATCTACCTGCGCTGCGGGCAGTTGGCCATGGCCAACCAGGTGGCGGAGCACTTCGTGGACAAGCCCGGCGACGACCCCGAGCTCCGTCAGCTCACCCTCGCGGCGGCCTCGCCCCACGCCAAGGCCGTTGACTACCTGGCGCTGGCCCGACGATTCCTGCCGCGCAACGAGATGCTGCACGGAACCTCCACGGATCGCATCGACCCCCAGACGGCCATGGGGGTTCTGCACGAGGGACTCGCGGTCTACGCCAACGACCCCGACCTCTTGCTCTTGGCCTCGCGAGTCGCGCGCATGATTTCGGCGCCGCTGCTGTCGCTGCGCTACCTCGACGAGGCCACGGCGGCAGCAGCCGCGCGCAAAGCCGACCCGGACTTGCTCGCGGAGCTTGCCGAGGAACGCATGGAACTGGCCTTCCTGCGGCTGAAGATGCACATGGATCCGGATCGTATCGCCCAATCCGAGCGCGAAGCCGAACGTCTGCGCGCCGAGTTCGCCGACGCTCGAGGCCGCTACGGCGCGGCCCATTTCAAGCTCGACGACTCCGATATCGACTACGTCCTTGCCGGCGGCATGGTCGACGCTGGGCAAATCGACAAAGCCACCCCGCTCCTGTCGCGGGCCCGCCGCAACGACGATGCGAGCGTGGACATCACGCGGCAGCTCGCCGGCTTGTTGATCAAGCGCGGCGAACCCCAGAAGGCCATCGCGCTCTTGCGCCAATCCCTGGATTCCCGCGAGCGCAACGCACCGGCCGAGGACACCATCCCGTACGTCGAGGGACAGGCCAGGTTGTCCTACCTCCTTGGCAACGCCTACGAGATCACAGCCAACATGGAAGACGCGCGCAAGGCCTGGAGCGTTTCCGCGCGCGGCTGGGAACGGCTGATGATGGAACAGATTCGGCGCAAGAATCTTTCCTATTCCGCCGAAGCCACCTTCGAAGTTGGGCGGCTGTACTACTTGCTCGGTCGACGGGAAGAAGGGCTGCGCAAGCTCGACGAGGCCATCGCGCAGGACGAAGATCGCGATCAGAGCTACCTCGACGCCATTGCCTTCCTAGTGCAGCGAGGGGAAAGCGAGGCCGCCCTCGACATTTACCGTCGCGCCCTAGCCAAGTCCGCACGGGCGGTGTCCGAGTACGTGAAGGTCTACGCTTCGCTGTGGATTCTCGACCTCACCCGGCGCAGCTACAGCGCTCCCGACGCGGGCGCGCTGGCCTACCTGCGCACCATCGCCGATCGGAAAATCCTACTGCGCCCGCCGCGCGCCGCCGCCTGGTACACCGAGCTTGCCCGGTACGCGATCGGCCAGATCGACTATGCCACCCTGCTCGCCAAGGCCGACACCAGCGGCAAGCGCGCCGAGACGTACTTCTACGAGGCCATGCGGCGACTGTCGAACGGACAGCGCGAGGAAGCCCACGCCCTGTGGAGCAAGGTCGTAGAGACCAAGATGATGTCGTTCTTCGAATTCGAGATGGCCTCACGCTACCTGCGAACCGGCGCCCCGGTCCGTCCAGAGGCAGATGACAAGGACGAGACGATCTAGATGGGAACCCTGGGAGGGTTCCCAAACCCTCCCGCGCTCTGGCTCCGCCGGGCAAAGCCCGGCTTCGCCTACGCGGGTGTTGGGAACCCTGACCTGAAACACCTCGCCCCGCGTAGCGGAGCGTAGCGGGGAGAGGTCGCCGAGCGCAGCGAGGCGGGTGAGGGATTGTCCGACGTTTGTAACCCACGTCCCCGCTTTGGGGAGAGGTCGCCGAGCGCAGCGAGGCGGGTGAGGGGCTGCCCGTTTCACGCCTGAAGGATCCGGGCCATCGGCCCGGCGGCGGTACTGGGAGGGTTCGCTTCGCCCTCGGCACCCGCCACCCGCCCTGCCACCCCCGCGCTGCGCGCGGCCTCGCCAAACCCTCCCGCGCTCTCGCGCTCTGGCGGAGCCGCGAGGGGCGCGTCCGAAGGACGCGAGGGGCAGGGCGGGCAGGTGGAGGTCCCGCAGCACCGACGAAGTCGGTGGGCAAAGCCCGGCTTCGCCTACGCGTGTGTTGGGAACCCTGACCTGAAACACCTCGCCCCGCGTAGCGGAGCGTAGCGGGGAGAGGTCGCCGAGCGCAGCGAGGCGGGTGAGGGGCTGCCCGTTTCACGCCTGAAGGATCCGGGCCATCGGCCCGGCGGCGGTACTGGGAGGGTTCGCTTCGCCCTCGGCACCCGCCACCCGCCCTGCCACCCCCGCGCTGCGCGCGGCCTCGCCAAACCCTCGGCCCCTACCCGCCACCCGCCACCCCGCTCGCTGCGCTCGGCCTCGCGCGCTCTGGCGGAGCCGCGAGGAGCGCGTCCGAAGGACGCGAGGGGCAGGGCGGGGAGGTGGAGGTCCCGCAGCACCGGGAAGTCGGTGGGCAAAGCCCGGCGGAGCCTACGCGTGCAATCGGAGACCGGAAAACACCATTCCCTCCCATGCCGGACTCCGCAGCAGTTCAAAGCCCGGCTTTGCCTACGCGATAGATCGTGATCGGAGCCCGGAAAGCGGGCCACGCATCGCCCGCTCCAGCGCAAGGCTGTCGCGTGCCATGCCAGGCGGGATTTCGACGGGCGAGGCCTTGCTGGGACCACGCTCAATACGTGTTGACCGTCCTGCCGATCGATGTGCTACATAAGGGGAGTCAGCCAGGGTGCCGTGGCCAAGTGGTAAGGCGAAGGTCTGCAAAACCTTTATTCCCCGGTTCAAATCCGGGCGGCACCTCAACGATAGACTCTCCTAGATCCGGCAACTCGACCGGAGCCGCGTGGTTCAGTTACGGCGATCACACCGATAGATCCCGGTCCACCGCGATTCGTTCGTGCGGCGAATCCGTGTCGCCGATATACTGACTCTTTGGCAGCCGCCTTCCAGCCCACCATCATGTCCAGCTTGCACGCCGCGCTCGTCGTTGACGCCGATCCACAGGGGCTCGAAGCCTTGGTCTATGGATTCCAAGGCGCGGACTGGCGAATCACGGCCTGCCCGACGCCCGAGACCGCATCGCTGCTGGTCAGGGCCTCGGGCGCCGAGATCGTGATCGTCGCTTCGCGCACGGACCATGACAAGGCTCACGCGCTCATTCGCCAAATACGCAGCAAGGAGCCGTCCCGCACCCTGCCCATCCTGGTCCTTGGCCCCGAGGAGCTGCGCAAGCCGCTCAAAGAGAGCGGTGACGTGGATCTGCTGCCGTTGCCGGCCTTCGTGCGCGACATCCTGACGGCGAGTCAGTTGCTGGTCGAGGCGAGCGCGTCCGCGGCGCAAAAGCCAGGCGAGGAGCCTTCCTTCGGGCTCCCCATCACGGCTGCGACCACGCTGTCGCTGATGCGAACCCTGTGCGGGCTGGCATGTTCCGGCCTGCTCGAGCTCGAGCGCAAGGGCCGACATGGTGAGATCCTGTTTCATCAAGGCGAGCTGACCGCGGCCCAGGTCGTCCAGCTCCAGGGCATGGCGGCGGTACAGCACGTCCTTGTCTGGAACGATGGCGCGCTGACATTGCACCTTCGCCCGACCGTACGGCGCGGGCAGTTGCACCAGACCGTTCAGGAATTCCTGGAGGAGCCTCGATCGGTTCCAGCGTGATTTTACCCACGCGATGAAGGACATCGGACCGCCCTCCACCGTCTACTCGAAAAGCGAAGAACGGCTTCAAAGCTCGATCAATGCGGTTCCCGCCGAGGTGACGCCCGTCGTTCGCCTGTGCGACGGGCAGCGGACGCTTTCAGACATCATCGACGAAAGCCCCTTTCGCGTCCTCGACACCGTCCGAATCATGACAAGGCTGGTTGAGCTGGCGATCCTGGCGCGCCGCAATCCCAAGCCCGATTCGGATGCCAAACCCGCGCGCCCACCCATCGAGGAATTCTGGGAGACTGCTCGCATCGTGGGGCCGACGACTCCTCGCACGCCCCGGGCGCGCGCCGACGGGGGCACGACGCCAACGCCCCAGCCAGATGCTTCGGCGTCGCCGGCCTTCCCCGAGGCACCTGACGAATCGAACTCACCCGGCGAAGGCAAGGGTCACACGCGCAAGAAGACCCTGGAGCTCGCCACGACCTCCGGCCGCACGCCCGAGGCCGAGCCGGCGCCGACCACTCCGTCACCTGCCAAGGGCACGCAAGGGATCGGCACCGACGAATTTGGCATCGTCCGTTCGCCATTCACAGCGGTGCAGAAGATGACCCCGACGTGGACGCAGGCCAGCGGAATCATCGAGCCACGCGAGCGACGAACGCGGTCCAATCCGCACGCCGTTCCCGAGCATACCTCGGTCGTGGTGGATACCGCACAAGTCCCCATCGTACAAAGTCCCGTGGCCTCAGGTCCCGTCATCCCAAGCCCCATGGCACCTAGTCCCTCGTCGGAATTGGCGGCCGCTGGCCCCGTGGTGCGAGTCACGGGTGAAATCCAAGCAGCGCCCTCGCGCAGGACCAGCCAGCAGATGCCGGCGGCGCGAATGTCGATCCAGGTCGACGCGACCCTGGCCTCCGAGCCGGTCAAGACTGGCACTTCGGCTTTGGCGGCCCCCGTTCCCAAGGTCGAGCCGAGCACCATGCGCGTGACTGGAGAGATCCAAGCGTCGCCTTCGGGCAAGACCTCGCGCGAGGTGGGTCGGCTGGGGCGTGCCTCGTCGTCCTTTCAGAATCGATCCGTCGCTGACCACGGAAGCCCCCGCCAGGGCGACGGGCCAAGAAACTGCGTCGAGCCCCGGTGAGCCGGCCGTCGTGCCGCCGGAAAAACGGCGGCAAAGCGGAAGCTTCTCGCCGCTCGAAAAGGACTTCTTCGAGCGCGAAGCGGAGCTGTACAAAGTCGACAACGCGGAGTCCTTCGCCAATCTCGACGACACCCGCGGCAAGGCCGAAAACAAGAGCGGCCTCGGCAAGAAGCCCGACCGGCCATCTCGCAAGTAGTGCGAGCCGACTGATTCGGCTGCCCGAGGTACGTTTCGACAGGGCGATTCCGAGGCTACGCTTGCGGTCCGATCGTCGGGAAAGCGATACGGAAAGCCGACCCCGGGTGGCGGATGGCCGACGAAAAGACAGGGTACAAAGTTGGCTATCGGCGCATTGGGGAGAAAGAATAAGCAATTGTCCGACTGCGCAAGACGGCGGAAGTGATTGGCGTTTTTGACTCTCGTACAAAAATGTATTGCGCCTTTCATTTTATGAACATAAAATCTTGGCATTGTTCACGCACATGAAATCCCCTTCGCTCTTCGCCGCCCCTGGAAACACCCCCTTCGGTCCTCTGGCCGACCAGGCCGCGCGCGAACGATTCTTGGCCGGCCTCACGCTTCAGGCCGCCGCGATGACAACCCAAGGTCGGGATTCTTGACATGCGTCTCCACCGCCAAGACAGAGCAAGCCGAACCATGCCCAACCTGAAGACGGCGAGACTCTTCCTCTGCTTGGCGATGAGCGGCGCGGTGGTGATGGGATCTGCTCACATGCTCTCCGCCGGGAGCTCGACGGCGAATTTGAACGTGAGCGCCAGCGTCAGCGCGAACTGCGCGATTTCGACGACGCCCGTCGCGTTCGGCGCCTACGACCCGATCGTAACCAATGCCACCGCGAATGACGATGCCGTTGGTACCGTGATCGTCACGTGCACCAAAGGTACGTCAGCCACCATCGGTCTCAGGTCTCGGCTCGAATGCGTCTGGCACCACCCGCCGCATGAAAGACGCGACGACGGACTACCTCAGCTACGAGCTCTATCAAGACACCGGCAGAACCACGGTATGGGGCAATAGCGGCACGGCCCTTTTTTCGGCGGGCTCGGCCCCCAGCAAGGCTCCGCGCACGTTCACAGTCTATGGCCGGATCCCGGCCGCACAGGATGTACCCGCCGGTGCCTACGCGGACACCGTGATTGCCACGGTCAACTTCTGATGGATCTCCCAGGCAAGCCCTGGCTCATTGAAAACAAAACGGTGGACAAAGAAAGAGAGGACGAAAGATGAAATTTACGAAACTGTGTCTGTTCCTGGCTTCGATTGGCGCATTGGTGGTGAGCTCGCACGGTGGGGCAGTTGCTGCGACTTCAACTTCGACTTTCAACGTACAAACCACGGTGAATAAGAACTGCACAATCAAGACCGTCGATATCTTGTTTGGCGACTACGACCCTCTGACAGGTGCCGCGGTTGACACTTCGGCGGGTTCCGTGTCCATCACTTGCACGAAGGGCGCCACAACCACTATTGGCCTCGACTTTGGTAAGCACGAGACGCCCTCGGGTCAGGCCAACATGTCGGATGGTGCAACACCCACCGAGAACCTTTTGATGTACACGCTCTACAAGGACGCACCAGGAGGCGCTGTTTGGGGAAATAGCGGATCCGCACTCTTCACGCCAGTCGTCGCACCGAGCAAGGCTGAACGGTCCTACCCGATTTTCGGCCGCATCACTTCCTCGCAGGATGTCCCCCCCGGGACCTACAAGGACATCGTGACTGCAACCGTGAATTTCTAGGTTTCCTGTACGAATTGGCGACTGCCGAAGTAGAGTCCACCGATAAGCTCTGATGCGAGACGGCCCGGCTCGCGTTGCGTGGCCGAGCCGTTTTGTCGCGCCGACACAACCTATGTCCGGCCACGCTTCTGAACGGATGTCAGAATCCTGGGAACCAAAGGGAAATACAGCTTGATGTTATGCAAAACGCGAAGGCATATTCTCGCCGGGGTGTGCCTCACCTTCCTAATGGGTAGACCCGAAGGCGCTAGCGCTGCCAGCCAAACCAGCATCGTCGACGTTTCCACCTCGGTTTCCCCGAGTTGCACCATCGGCACGGCGATCATTGCCTTCGCTCCCTACGATCCTGTGAACACGCACGCGACCGTTCCCGACGATCAGACCGGTGACATCACCATTCGATGCACCAAGGGAACCACCGGAATCACGATCGACCTGGGCAATGGCGCGCACAACGCGGGCAACCAGCGACGCATGAGCAACATGGCCTCGGCAACGACGCTCATCAACTATGAGGTCTACCAGGACACGGGACGCAGCAGCGTTTGGGGCGTGGGTGACAGCGGCTCGCTTCGCTCGGGTCCGGACCTCAACGGCACCGGCGCGGTTGTGTCCGTGACCATGTATGGTCGCATCCCGCCAGCCCAGCTCGCGGCGACCGCGGGCACCTACAACGACACCCTCGTCTCGACCATCAACTTCTAGCGGAAACGCGAAATTTCCAAAGCTGGCAAACCAGCGTATCCTGACCTGCCATGAGGAAAGCCACACTTTCATCGCTGTTTCTGCTTTGCCTGGTTGGTCTGGCCGGCAGCGCGGACGCCAGCTCGTTTACCGTGAACCCCATCAAGGTCTCGCTCTCGGGCAAGAGCCAGAGCGCCCTGCTCACCTTGCAGAGCCAAACCAACGAAGAGATCCGCTTCAAGATTCTCGTGCAGGAGTGGAAGCAAAGCCCGCAAGGCGAGATGCAGCTCAAGGACACCAAGGACATCGTGGTCTATCCCGGCCTCCTCACCCTGGCGCCCAACGAAGAGCGCAAGCTGCGCATCGGCTCGACCGTGCCTGCGGGCGCCGTCGAAAGAAGCTACCGCGTGTTCGTCGAGGAATTGCCGCCCTTGCGCGCGCCCCAGACCTCGGGCAAGTCCGAGGTCAAGGTGCTGACCAAGATGGGCGTGCCGATCTTCGTCTCCCCGGCAAAGCCGGTCGCTGCGGGTGCAGTGGAGGGCATGACGCTCGCGAAAGGCAAGCTTAGCTTCACGGTCAAGAACACGGGCAATGTCTATTTCTTGGTGCAATCGGTGCGCGTGAAGGCCCTCAACACGGCGGGCGCGAGCACGTTCGAGAAGAACCTCGAGGGCTGGTATGTGTTGGCGGGCGGAACGCGGGTGTGGGAGGTCGAGATGCCGAAAGACGCTTGCGCCAAGTCGAAAACCTTGTCCGTGGAAGTGCAGTCAGCCGAGGTCAACTTCAGCGGGCACATGGACGTGTCTGCTGCTGGCTGCGCTCCCTAGGCAGACCGAGCGCGGAGGATGCACAGGGCCCCGAAACGCCACCGGTGGCCCGCTCTGCTACCAGCCGCGTTCGTGGCGGGGATGGCCACCTCTGCGCAGGCCGAACCCCTGCCCTCGACAGACGGCGGCGGGCACGAGGATCCGGCCGGGGCCGCGCCAGCCGCGGGCCTCGAACCGACTCCGTTCAAGCGTGGGTCGCAGGATGCGGCTCCCCCGGAGATTGGGCAGGACGCAGGGCAGGACGCCGGCGTAACCCTTGACCGTCCGGATGCCGAGCCCGGTGCCGAGACACAGCCAAACGGCTCTGCCCAAGAAGCCGGCCCGGCCTCTCCTCAGGGAATGACATTCACCGCCGAGGACACCCCGGCCTTCTTGCACGCCGCCATCAATCAGGTCGACATCGGCGACGTGCTCGTCATCCTGCGGGGAAAAGACTTGCTCATCAAAGTGGCCGATCTCGAGAAGCCAGGTCTACGGGTCCCTGAAGGCAAGCGCGAAAAACACGAGGGAGACGTGCTGGTCTCGCTTCAGTCCCTCGCACCGCAGATAGCCTACGTCTTCGACGAACGTGGCCTGACCCTGACCATCACCGCGGATGCGAAACTGTTCGGGTCCACGGTATTCGATCTACGGGCCAAGCGGCCGGAGGGCATCATCTACGACAACGCTCCGAGCATGTTCGTCAACTACTCGCTCGGCGTCAGCAATTTCCAGAGTCGGGATGAAATCGGCTGGAACGGGTTCAGCGAGGCCGGGCTCAGCGTGCATGGCCACTTGCTCTATGCCAGCGGTCAGCGTAGCGCCGTCGACGGTTCCTGGGAGCGGCTTTTGACCAACCTCACCTTCGATTGGCGGGATCGCCTCACCAGCATCATCCTCGGCGACATGAACGGCACCGGGGATGCGCTCGGCGGAACCGCCATGCTGGGCGGGGTGAGCATCACGCGCAATTTCGGTCTCGACCCCTACTATGTGTTTCTGCCGACCCAGCAGCTCTCCGGCACGGCACTGACGCCCTCTACGATCGAGGTTTATGTCAACGGCCAGCTTGTGCGCCGCGAGGCACTTCCGCCCGGGCAGTTCAACATGCAGAACCTGCCCGTGACCAGCGGCAGTGGTGAAACACGGGTCGTCATTCGGGACGCATTCGGCCAGGCGCAGACGCTCGTCAACCCCTACTATCTGGCCCTCGGCACGCTTGGCAAGGGGCTGCAGGACTTCAGCTACAACGCCGGATTCGCACGAATCAACTATGGCACGGAGAGCTGGAATTATGGCCAGCCGGCGTTCCTGTTTCGTCACCGCTACGGCCTGACCGATTGGTTGACTCTCGGTGGGCGCGCCGAGGGATCCCGGCATATGGTGAGCGGTGGTCCCAATCTCGCGCTTCGTCTGCCCGTCGGAGAGCTGGGCGCCGCGGTCGCCGCGAGCGAGCACAGCGGCTACGCTGGTGGAGCCGCGCTCGTGTCCTATTCCTATGTCGGGCGGGCGCTCAACTTTGAAGTCGGCGTTCGCTATCAGAGCGTGGACTACGCGACCTTGAACCTGGATCCATCCAGCCTTCCACCTCCGAATGCGGAGCCTCCGGGGATTTCCTCGTCGAGCGATAGGCAGCGCATGGATGTTCTGGCGTCGGTCGCTCGCAACCTCGGCAGGGTCGCCAGCCTGTCCCTGCAATACGAGGCGACCGAGTGGCGGGATGCGGGCTGGAATAACCGAGTCACCTTGGCGGCCAACCGGACCATCACGCGTTGGATGTATGCCTTCGCCACGCTGACCAACATCTACACCCGCGCTTGGCCGGCGGAGTACGACATGTTCGTGGGCCTGAGCTTCGTGCCGGCGGAGAGGGTGACGGCAGGCGCCACCCGAAGCGATCACACGGGCGGTCAGTCTGGACATGGCGGCACGACGCAGGCCACGCTTCAGCAGTCATTGCCCTTGGGTCCGGGTGTTGGATACCGCCTGGTGGCTGCCCAAGGCGAGAACGCCATCAACGAAGCCGACGCTCAGTACCAGGGCGCCTACGGCCGAATCGAGGCCGACTACCAACACCAGGGGGTGGGCACGGAGGATCGGGGGCATGCCCTGGTGACCGCGACCGGAGGCCTGGTTCTCATCGGTGGCCGTGGCTACCTGTCCCGGCCGCTCCAGGACAGCTACGCCCTCATCCGCGTGCCGGGTGTCCCTGGCGTCCACGGTTCGGTGAGCAATCAGGTGGTTGGAACGACCGACAGCAAGGGGGATCTGCTGATTCCCAGCATGCTCCACTACTACGGCAACCGTATCGGGATCGACGACAAGGACATCCCCCTCGACCACGACATCGGGGCCACCGAAAGAGTCATCGCGCCTCCTTCGCGTGGCGGCGCGATCGTGGCCTTCCCCGTGCGCCGTGTGCAGAGCGTTTCGGGGACGGTGGTCATCGACGACAAGGGCACGACCATCCTGCCGGCGTACGGGCAGATCGTCGTTCTCGTCGACAAGAAGCAGACCGTTTCGCCTCTTGACGAGGCCGGCAACTTCTACCTCGAAAACGTGCCACCCGGGTCTTACGCGGCGGAGGTGCAATACGAGACCGGCACGTGCGCATTCTCGCTCGCGGTCCCATCTGGCGCGACGGCTTTGGTCAACGTGGGAACGATCCGATGTATTCTTCCCAAGAAGGAGACGAAATGAGAGGCATACGCTGGTTGCTGTCGCTCTCTGTGGCGGGTGCGGCGCTGGTTATCGGTGGGCACTCGGCGTCGGCGGCGGGGTGCTGGATCAGCACGACCCCGGTGGCCTTCGGAAGTTACAACGCGGTCAACAGCACCGATCTCGCCAGCACCGGGACCGTGCACTACTGGTGTTCTGGCCAAGTGTACACGAGGACCGTTTATCTGAGTAAGGGGGTAGCAGGCAGCAACACTCCGAGGCAAATGGCCTTTGGAGGCAACCGGCTGAGCTACAACCTCTACCTGGACGCAGCCCACAGCCAGGTCTGGGGAGATCCGAACCCGTATAGTTACAGGGTCACCGTCTCGGCCAACAACCCGGACGTCACGCTGACCATCTACGGCTTGATCCCCCAAGGCCAAGACGTCCCGGCGGGAAACTACACGGACAACATAACCGCGACGATCAATTTCTGACCCCTCCGTCCTGCGTAGTGGGCGCCCTGGATCGCTGTCGGATCGCCGACGGCCCTCAACGGCCCAACCGTCGGTATTCCGACATGGTTATAAAGTGTAATTTACATAACTAAATAAGTTTGCATAGTTATCCCCCGCCGCAGCCGGGGCACGAATTCTGCTCTTCCTTGCTTCGTGCTCAATCGATGCTCTCACGCGAATCAGGTTGGTGGATGGTCCCAAACCGGACGGTGGCTGCTCCTGTGCCTCCTCGCCATGTCCCCGGTGGCCTTGTTTTCGAGTTCCGCTAGCGCAGGCAGTCGCAGCTCGCTGGTGTTCGTATCCGTGCAAGTCGTCGCCAGCTGCAGAATCGAAACCACGACCAGCCAAACCAGCGACGCCATGGATCTCAAGCTGCGCTGCAGCTCCACGGCGCGCCCCAGCGTCGGCCTGCTGAACAGCTCCCAAGTCCTGGCCCCGGTCGGTACCGTCACCCTGCCCCACTCGCAGATTGCCACGACCGAGAATGGCAAGACCCTGAGCATCGAATTCTGAACCGCGCCAGCGCCATTCGGAAGGCGGCGACGGTTGCAGAACGTCCCCGTCAACTAGCGGCGACCTCCGCGTCGGGATACACTGGGTGTCCAAGGGCGCTGGGATCCCGGAATGAGCCGCCAGACACGAGTGATTCTGTTGGTCGAGGACAGCGAAGACGATGCTGACCTCACCCTCCGCGCGTTTCATGGCAGCGGCGTGAGCTGCAGAATCGTACGCGCGCGCGATGGCCGGCAAGCGCTCGACTATGTCTTCGGGCTTGGGGACTGGGCGGGACGCAATCCCGTCCAGGCGCCCGCGCTCATCCTTCTCGATCTGAAATTGCCGTGCGTGAGCGGGCTCGAGGTCTTGCGCCAGCTGCGCCAAAGCCCCGTCGGCCAGCACATCCCCGTGGTGGTCATGAGCTGCAGCACCGAGCAGGCGGACATCGCGGCCAGCTACGACCTGGGGGCCAACAGTTACATTCGCAAGCCCGTGGACTTCGTGGAATTCGCCGGGGCTGTCGAGCTGATTGGCAGCTACTGGCTGGGGCTGAATCAACTGCCCGTCGCCGAGGGCGGGTTGCCGTGAACCGTCCCTTGAATCGCTCGGGCGCAGCCGGGCTTGGCCCAGCGGAGCCTGAGCGCGGGAAGGTGTCGGAACCCTCCCAGTCTCGCCGCATGCCCGAAGGCCCGGATCCTTCGGGCATGAAACGTGACAGCCCCTCACCCGCCTCGCTGCGCTCGGCGACCTCTCCCCGCTTCGCGGGGCGAGGTGTTTCAGGTCAGGGTTCCCACCTCAGCCGCGGTGGCGTAGCCGGGCTTGGCCCGGCGGAGCCTGAGCGCGGGAAGGTGTCGGAACCCTCCCAGGGTTCCCACCTTAACGTCCTGTTTCTCGAAGACTCGGAGGACGATGTTTTGCTTGTGGCCAGGCACCTTACCCGTGCCGGCTTCACCGTCGAATCGCGCCGTGTTGACACGCCCGACGACTTTCGCGCTGCACTCAAGTCCGGGCGGTGGGATGTGGTGATCAGCGACTACTCGCTGCCAGGCCTCAACGCCTTGGCCGCCATTCACATCTTCAAGGAATCAGGGCCGGACATTCCTTTCCTGGTGGTGTCCGGGGCGGTGGGCGAAGAAACGGCGGTCGAGGTCCTGAAATCAGGGGCGCACGATGTCCTGATCAAGAACAACCTGGCCCGGCTGGTACCTGCTGTGGAGCGCGAGCTGCGCGAAGCCGCCGAACGCCGTGCGCGCCGCAAGGCCGAGGAGAGCCTGGCCGCCAGCGAAATCAAATTCCGCCGCATCGTCGAAACCGCCCACGAGGGCATTTGGATGCTCGATCGCGACGGCCGAACCACTTACATGAACCGGCGCATGGCCGACATGCTGGGACTCGATGCGGCCGACATGGAAGGCGCCGACTTGCTGCATTTTCTGGCCGAGACCAAGGTTGTCGAGGCCATTACCCCCTACCTGCACGGCAAGACCGACGGCACGGAGACCTACCGCGCCCAGTGCCGCCTGCGCCGCGACGACGGCACCGCCTTGTGGGGCATGCTGGCGTTCCATTCCATCGTGGATGAAAATGGCAGCTGCTTCGGTCACTTGGCCACCATCTTCGATGTTACCGAGCACAGACGCCTACAAGAGCAGCTCATGGTGTCCGACCGCATGGCCTCCGTGGGCATCTTGGCCGCTGGGGTGGCGCACGAGATCAACAACCCGCTGGCCGCGGTTCTCACCAACCTGCACATGGCCGTCGAATGCATTCCCACCCTCAAGCTCGACGAGAGCAGCGAAAAAGATCGCGTCGAGCTCGAGGAAGAGCTGCGCGACGCCCTGGAAGCCTCCGAGCGGTTGCGCGATATCGTCCGCGACCTCAAGATCTTTTCGCGCACGCCGGAAACCTCCATGGGACCGGTCGACATGCAGCGCATTCTCGAATCCTCGCTGCGCATGGCCTGGAACGAGCTCAAGCACCGCGCCCGCATCGTGCGCCAATTCCAGACCGTACCCATGGTCCACGGGGACGAATCGCGACTTGGCCAGGTGTTCCTGAACCTCATCGTCAACGCCGTCCAAGCCATGGAAGAAGGCCGCGCGGACAGAAATACCATTACGGTTTCCACGCGTGTGGATGCGCGGGGCCGGGTCGAGGTGGAAGTGCGCGACACCGGCTGCGGCATGTCGCAAGAGGTGCTGAGCCACCTCTTCACGCCGTTCTACACCACCAAGCCGGTCGGGGTCGGCACGGGTCTCGGACTTTCCATCTGCAACCGCATCGTACAAGCCCTGGGCGGTGAAATCACGGTGGAAAGCGAGGCCGGCAAGGGCAGCGTCTTCCGCGTGTTCCTACCCCCGTCCGAGGGCACCAGTACGATCCGCAAGACCAGCCGTATCCGCCGCCCCATCGCGGCGCTTTCCGCCCGTATTCTGGCCATCGACGACGAACCCATCGTTGGCACCGCTCTCCGGCGCGTTCTAGGCAAGGACAACGAGGTCGTCACCGAAACCAGCGCGCGCAAGGCGCTCGATCGTCTTCACGCCGGGGAGCACTTCGACCTCATCCTGTGCGACCTCATGATGCCCGACGTGACCGGCGTGGACTTCTACAACGAGCTGCGGGAATTCGCCCCCGAGCGCGCGGCCGACATCGTCTTCATGACCGGAGGCGCCTTCACCCCCAAGGCGCGCAGTTTCCTCGACACCGTCACCAACGAGCGTCTGGAAAAGCCCTTCGATATGTCCACCCTGAAGAACCTGGTACAAGAACACTTGCTCACGCATCCCGGCGCGGCCAGCAAGAAGACCTGACATCCCCCCCTCACATTCCGAGCTTGCGTAGCTTGTCGATGAGGGTGGTTCTTCCGATCCCGAGCAGCATGGCGGCCTTGGACTTGTTGCTGTTCGACCGGCGCATGGCCGTGCCGATGAGGGCGCGCTCGAAACGGGAAACCGCGGTGGGAAGGTCGACACCGTTCTCGGACAGATCCCACAAGGTGTGCGCCACCGCCGCGCCGGTTTCGCCGCCGAGAGAGGGCGGAATGTCGTCGGTATCGATGACGCCGTCGCGGTCCAGAATGGCCATGCGCTCGACCAAATTTTCCAGCTCGCGAACATTGCCGGGCCAGCCATGGAGCTGCAACACGGCCATGGCCTTGTCCGACATGGTGATGGCGCGATCCAGGCGGCGCGCGGCCTGTTCGAGGAAATGGGTGGCCAGCGTGGGCACGTCTTCCAGCCGATCACGCAGCGGCGGGACATGGATGGGCACGACGTTGAGCCGGAAGAAAAGGTCCTGGCGGAAGCGTCCGGCGTTGGCCATGGCCTCGAGATCCCGGTTGGAGGCTGCCAGGAAACGCACGCTGATCTGGTACGCCCGTTCGGAGCCGACCGGGGTCACCGACTGATCCTGCAGCACGCGCAAGAGTCTTGCCTGCATGGGCAGCGCCAGCTCCCCAATCTCGTCGAGCAACACCGTTCCGCCATCCGCCTCGCGCAAGCGACCGATACGATTCTCATGCGCGTTGGTGAACGCGCCCTTGACGTGCCCGAAAAGCTCGCTTTCGATCAAGTTCTCGGGAATGGCGGCGCAGTTCACCGCCACCAGGCGCTGCCCCGCCCGCGGCGACGAAGCGTGCAAAAGACGTGCGATCACTTCCTTGCCGCTGCCGGTCTCGCCCGAGATGAGAACCGTGGCGTCGGTCGGGCCGACCTGTTGCACGAGCGCGAGAAGATCCTGCAAAGCGGCGGATTTACCCAGCAGGATGGCGCCGCTGCCGGCAAGGGTCGGGGTACCACTCACCGGTGTCAGCCTGGGTCTGATGCCGACACCTCCACCCTGGGTGAGCGCGGCGCGGACCACTTCGGTCAAGGCCGTGGGATGGAAGGGCTTGGTCAGAAAATCGAAGGCGCCTTCGCGCATGGCGCGCACCGAATCCGGGACGCCACCCGCACCGGTCAGGATGACGACCGGCGTGTGCGGCTGCTTCTTGCGCACGGACGCCAGCACGGCGAAACCGTCGGCCCCAGGCATGGACAGGTCGGAAATGACGAGGTCGAAGGGGTGCTCATCGACCTTGCGCATGGCCTCGCCCCCGTCTGCGGCGTCCAGGACCGACATGTCCAGATGGCGCAGGAGTCGCCCCAGGGTCGAGCGCACCACGTCGTCGTCATCAGCGACGAGCGCTGCCTTGCCCGGAAATGAGCCGTCCTTCATTGCCTTCTTCCCATTTGGGATCGGCAGGAACGGCCGATGTCTTGAATCGCGACGAACGGTCTAACGGCTATCCATTCAACACCTCGCGCAATCGGCGCAACAGATCCCTCGGCGAGAAAGGCTTGACGATGACAGCTCGCCCCTGGTCCAGGATTCCCCGGCGCAGGAGCTCATCATCCGTGTAGCCGGTCATGAACAGAATCTTGAGCTTCGGGAGTCGCTCGACGACGCGATCCGCCAGCTCGCGCCCGCCCATGCCCGGCATGACGACGTCGGTAACCAACACGTCGATGGGCGTCGGCGAACGCGCGCACATGGCCAGGGCCTCGGCCCCCGAGGCTGCCACCAGCACGCGGTAGCCAGCGCGCTCGAGAATGCGCGAGACCACCTTGCGCACGAGCTCCTCATCCTCGACGAGAAGCACGGTTTCGTCACCGGTCGCGGTGGACAAGGCCGCCTCGGGCAAATCGGGCTCGGAGACGTGTGCCAGATAGATTTCCACGCGCGTCCCCTGGCCGGGTTCGCTGTGAACGCGAATTTGCCCACCACTCTGCTTGACGATGCCGTACACCACGGGAAGGCCCAGGCCGCTGCCGCGCGACAGATCCTTGGTGGTGAAGAAGGGCTCGAAGGCATGGGCGAGAACGTCCGACGACATCCCGCACCCGGAATCGAAGATGCGCAGAACCGCGTAGTCCCCAGGCGCGATGGTGTCGAACTCCCCGGCCTGCTCCACCTCCAGCTGCGCGACAGCGGTTTCGATAGTCAGGTGGCCCCCCCCGGGCATGGCATCGCGGGCATTGAGCGCCAAATTGATGATGACCTGTTCGATCTGCGCGGGATCGGATCTCACCCATCCGGCATCGGGCGCCAAGCGAAGGGACAAGGCGATTTGATCCCCGATGAGCCGGCGCAACATGTCCTCCACACGGGTGACGATGGTATTCACCTCGATGACCTGGGGTTGCAGAACCTGCCGGCGCGAGAACGCAAGCAGCCGGCGGGTAATCCCCGCCGCGCGATCCGCGGCCAAGCGAATCTCGCCGATGTCCTCGCGCAGGCCTTCGTTGTCGCCCGCCGCTTGCAGGGCTAGATCCGCGAAGGCGATGATGGCATTGAGGGCGTTGTTCATGTCGTGGGCAACCCCACCCGCCAGGCGCCCCACCGCTTCCAGCTTCTGCGTTTCCCGAAGCTGATCCTCGCTGGAGCGCAGGGCCGCCTCCATTTCCTTGCGCCCGGTGATGTCGCCAATGGAGGCGATCGCACCGATGATGAGACCGTCCGGATTGCGGTACGGGGCCAAGGTCGCGATGATCCAAAATGGATTGGTGTCCCCCGGCCTGCGCACGTTCATGTCGGGCGAAAGGACAATCTCGCCTGCGAGAACCCTGGCCAGGGTGTGCTCGAAATCGCCCGAGCCCATTTCGGGGAAGAGCTCGGTCACGTGCCGGCCTTGCACGTCCAAGCCATAGACTCCCAGCATGCGTTCCACGAAGGGATTGCACTGGATCACCCGGCCATCGCGGTCGAGAACGACGATGCCGGAGCCCACGTTGTCGAGCACTTCGCGGTGAAGCTGGAGAGCCTCGCGCATGTTCTCAGTGGCGCGCTTGCGCTCTTTCAGGTTGGACAGCCATTTGGAGAGCGTCGCTTCCGACCGCCAGCCGCCGGAGACCTCGACCTGCGGCGTGTGGTAGAAGTTGTGGACCGCCTCGGTGCCCAGCACGGCCACTGGATGTGCCAGCAAGACATCAAGCAGCGCCTCCGCCGGGAATTTTCCGCGGTCGAACTGGGCCATGCCAAGGGCGGCGCTGTCGCGATAGAAAGCGGCCATTCTGCCTTCCTGGGGAAGCAACCGTTCGACTCCTTGCGTTTGTCTGAGCACCCAGGTCATTTCGCTGGTCACGCGTAGCGCGCTCCAGCCGTCGGCCAGCGCCATCGCCGTCAGGGCGTGTAGTTGATCGAGCACCCGTTCGAAGGAATAGCCAGCGCCGCGCGCATACAGCTGTTTCGCGGGCACGAAGACAATCTGTTCGCGGAATTCGGCATGATCGATGTCCACGCCGGCGTCGCGCAACATGGCGCGCACGCTCTCGGGCGAGCGCACGTCGTGGATGTACAGCACGCGCTGACGCTGCTCGATCCCAGCGCGTACGAAGGCAGCCATGACCGCCTGGTACTCTTGTTCCGTGCCATAGATGAAGCAAGCCTGGTCGCCCGTTCTCAAGTCATCCACCGTGCGCAGACGGCGGGTGCTCGGGCCCTCCATGCCTGCCGCCATCAATCGATACTCCGCGCCTGTCATGGTTTCCGGCTTGGTTGAGAGCAAGACCTGGGCCGGAAATATCCCGCGCGAAATCATCCTTTCGTGCCTCCACTGTCGACTTGGCAACGGTGCGCCCTGACGGTGATCGACAATCTCCTGACGTGCGCCGGGGGGCGCCCCTGTGCCGGACCGCCATTGCACGACGTCGGGTCTCCGACGGCACGTCAAGACCGGTCGACGGAAACGCGACAAGCAGGTGCGAACATGGGCTCGTGGAAAGCCCCGTGCCGGCGAAAACACAGGGAGTTTC
This sequence comes from uncultured delta proteobacterium, assembly GCA_963824555.1. Taxonomy (GTDB): domain Bacteria; phylum Myxococcota_A; class Polyangia; order Fen-1088; family Fen-1088; genus Fen-1118. The sequence goes on from CAWGPW010000021.1 coordinate 218,126, forward strand.
ACCCGCCGCTGCTCTCGACATGGCGCAGGCACAGAGTTTGCGTTGCTTGAAACCATGTCCCCTATCGCCGTTCCCCTATCCTCGATCACCGACACGCCCGCCCCCGAGGTACGGGCGGCGCCGAGTGGTTCCAGGGTTCTTGTCGCCGAAGACGACCAACTCCAACTCCGTGCCTATTCGCGCGCGCTGCGCGCGGTGGGATTCGAAGTGGACTCGGCCGACAACGGCGAGACCGCGGTCAACATGCTACTTTCCGGCACTTACGATGCCGTGGTGTCCGACATCACCCTTCCCTGCGTCGATGGCGTCGGGGTCTTGCAAGCCGCCCACCGGCGCGATGCGGACATGCCCGTGGTGCTCATCACCGGGACGCCCAGGCTCGATACCGCCGTGGCGGCCGTCGAGCACTCCGCCTTCCGCTATCTGCTCAAGCCGCTGACGCCGGCGGAGTTGCAGGACACCGTCATCTACTGCGCGCAAATGCACCGACTGGCCGTGCTTCGCCGCATGGCCATCTCGTCGGCGGGCGAGGCCTGGAGCCCCGCCGAAGACCGTGCCGGCCTTACCGTGATCTTCGAGCGCGCCCTGCAGTCGGTCTGGATGGCCTTCCAGCCAGTCGTATCCTGGAAGCGGCGACGGGTCCTAGCCTACGAGGCACTCCTGCGCAGCACCGAGCCCAAGCTCTCCAATCCCTGTGCCCTGTTGTCCGCGGCCGAACGCCTCGATCGCGTCGCGGAGCTCGGTCGAATCGTCCGCGATCACGTCGCCAAGGACGTTCCAAGTGCTCCCAGCCAGTTCGTGTTCGTCAATCTACACAGCCACGATCTTCTCGACGACCATCTCTACGACCCGGAATCCCCGCTCTCGAAGGTCGCCAAGCGCGTGGTGCTGGAAGTAACGGAGCGAGTCTCTCTGGCCTCGGTAAGCGACATCGAGACCAAGATCGACCAACTGCGCCACCTCGGGTTCCGCATCGCCCTCGACGACCTCGGCGCAGGCTACTCCGGACTCGCGAGCTTCGCGCCCTTGCAACCCGACGTGGTCAAATACGATATGTCCCTTGTCCGCGGGGTGGACAGCTCGCCCACCCGCCGCAAGGTCATCCAGGCGATGACCGCCCTGTTCGCCGAGATGGAGATGCACGTGGTGGCCGAAGGCGTGGAGACCATCGCCGAACGTGACACCTTGATCGAGCTAGGCGTGGATCTCTTGCAGGGTTACCTTTTCGCCAAGCCGAGCAAGGGATTCGTCAAGGTCGATCTGTAGGCAAGCCGGCCAGCCCCTCGCATCCGTTCGCGCCGCCCCCTTGCCAACCGTCGCTGTTTCGCCCTCCTGGTGCGGGAAGACTACCCATGAGCCGGCTCCGGATATAGACTGCAGTCGTGGAGGACGCGAAAGATCTAGAGGCCCTGGTCGTCGACCTCATCAAGCGAGACAACGTCAACGTGCCGCCCTACCCCGTGGTGGCCATGCGCTTGCAACGACTGGTGGGCGAGGAAGATTTCGGGATGGGCGATCTGCAGCGCGTGATCGGGGGCGATCCGGTATTGGCGGCCACCATCTTGCGTTACGCGAACTCGGCGGCATTTCGTGGGGTCACCCCCACATCGACCTTGGAAGCTGCCATCACGCGCATCGGCGCCAATGAGGTTTGCAAGATCGCACTCGCCACCAGCGTGGGCGCCCACGCCATCGTGACCGGCTGCCTCTCGTCGCTACGCAGGCGCTATTGGCGTCTATCGATGACCAGCGCGATGCTGTGTCGCGCGCTCGCCTACTGGCGCAAGAACAACCCCGAGGAGGCGTTCATCTGCGGGTTGCTTCACGACTTCGGCCAGGTGGTGGCGACGGCATGCTTCGAGGAAGTCATCGCGCGCACGCGCGACGCACGCGTCCTGCCCGAAGCCACCTGGGCCGCATGCGTCGATCGATTTCACGTCGAGCTCGGCCTCGTCACGGCTGCGCGTTGGAACCTGCCACCGCTGCTGATCGGCGTGATCAGCTCCCATCACAACCCCGAATCCGATCGCGACCATCGCAGCATGATCGACATCGTCAATGCTTGCGACGCCATCGCCGGCCTGCTCGACACCGACCCCAGCCCAACCAGCGAAAGCCTGGCCGCGCTGCGCGAGCTTCTTCCTGGCGAGCCCGAGTACGTCATGACGGTGTTGCCCAAGATTGCCACGGCGGTTGCCTCGCTGGACGAGACGACGCCGGGCAAGGACACCGGTATTTTCCGCGTCGGGAGCCGCGTGCTCGCCCCCCACTCGATGCTCTGCGAACCGACCAAACAGGCGAGCTACAAGCTGCAGGTACTTAGGTCCACTGGTAACGCGGACTACGAATCTCTGTACTTCGCCAAGGACGGCGTCGGGTTCACGGGTGCGAGCAAACTGCGCGAGAACAGCATGGTGCGCCTGCGCGTGGACGCTCCCAAAGGCCCCCTCGAGGTCCTGGGGGTCATCGTCCACTGCGCCACCGAGGGGACCATGCACCGCATGGAGGCGCGCCTTTTCGCGGCCGATCAGCAGACGCTCAGGACCTGGCTCGGTTTCTATTCGTCCCTGGTTTAGGGCTCCGTGGCAACCCAAGATAGTCGAGAGGAAAGGTGTTTTCGTACCTAGAGCAATTCGCCGAACAGTTTCGAGAGGTCGGGGCGGAATCCTTCAAGCGCCTCTACCCGTGGCCCTTTCTAGCGGCCCTCGGAATGGCCGGCGACATCGAGGACAGCCGAGGATCCGGCACCAGCATCATCAATCTGGCGGACAGCGTCCTCGAGCGTGGACGCATCTCGGGCCGCGTCTTCCCCTTGGTGAAGTCCCGCGACTCGCCCAAAGGGCCCATCACCATCGGCCGAACCTCGGAGAACGACGTGGTCATTCCCGAGTACTCGGTTTCGCGCAAACACTGCTTCATCGCCATCGTCGAGGGCGGCTACCGAATCACCGATTGGGGCTCGGCCAACGGAACCCTGGTGAACGAAGTCGATATCGGCAAGCTGGCCCCGTGCGTGTTGCAAGGCGGAGAGATCATTACCCTTGGGCGGCTGATGCTGCTGTTCCTGCCCCCGCGACACTTCATCGAACACGTGCGCGCCATCGCCCCACCCCCCGAGTTTGACCGCTGATACGATAATCCCGCGATAGGCGCAGAAAGTCGTGGTCGTGGCCGTGGCTGGTCTTGGCGCGGGATTACGGTGATAGGTCAGGAAGTCGGGGTGGCCACGGCGGGTGAGGCGTCGTGCTTGGCAATCATCTTGGCCACGCGCGGGATGGCCGCCTCCGTATGCTTCTTGGCCATGGGGCGCAGCTTCTCGTAGGCCGTCTTGACCACCTGGTTCTTCGCGCGCTGCGCGCGCTGGTCGGTGATGCCCAGGAGCGCCTCGGCGGCTTCGCCGACGTGCGCGCCAAAATACGCGGTGATCGGTTCGTTCTTGGCTTTGGCGGCTTGGTAAAGCGGATCGAGTCGATCGGCGAAATCATCGAGAAGACCGTCGATCACCTCGGGAATGAAGCCGGGCTTGATGGCCTTGACCACCGCGTGCGCCGCCTTGATGGGAATACCGGTCAGGCCCTTCGAGGAGACCTCTTCGTTGATGATCTGTTCACAATCGCGAATCACCTGGGGACGCGAACCGGGACGTGACAAGATTTCTTTCAGGGTGCTCATGGAACGCACTTTACCCCGACTGTAGGTTTCGTGATACCCATGGCAAACGTGTCATCGCTCCACAGAGATCCGCTTTCCGCTCGGCCAGGGGCGGCCCTTGGCGTTCTCACGGGGCTCAACGCGCTCAACTACCTTGACCGTTTTCTCCTTTCACCCCTGCTGCCCCTCATCATTGTCGGACTTGACCTGAGCGACCGGCAAGCGGGCTCGCTGCAGTCGGCCTTCATCTTGGTGTACGCCCTGGTTTGCCCGGTGGCTGGATGGCTGGGCGATCGCGTGTCGCGCCTGCGCATCGCGGCCTTCGGCGTCGTCCTGTGGAGCATCGCCACCTTCGCCTCGGGGCTCGCATCCACGTTCGTGTGGCTACTCCTGGCCCGCGCCATGGTTGGAATCGGAGAAGCCACCTACACCGTGGTCACGCCCTCCCTCCTGTCGGATCACTACCCGCCCTCGCGACGGGGGCGGGCGCTGTCGCTCTTCTACGCGGCCATGCCCTTCGGGATCTTTCTCGGCTATTTGCTGGGCGGACAAATCGGCGCTCGCCATGGTTGGCGTCCGGCCTTCTTCATCGCGGGCGGCCCCGGACTGCTGTGCGCCCTCGCCCTCTTCCTCCTTCGCGATCCGCCGCGTGGTCGCTTCGACAGCGCCCCCGAACGCGCGCAGAAACTCCCGTTGGCCGCGTTCCTGCGCATCCTCCGCGGGCGCTCAAGCTACTTCTTCAACGTCGCGGCGCAAACCATCTACAGTTTCACCATGGGCGGCTTGGGCGTCTGGATGCCGACCTATTTCGTGCGCGAACGTCATCTCGGCGTCGCCCAAGCCAGCACCATCTTCGGCGCCCTCCTGCTCGGCACCGGGTTCGTCGGGACCTTGCTCGGCGGCCCTGTCGGAGACCGTCTCGCGCAGAGGTTCCGCGGCGCCCACTTCACCTTTTCCGGCATCACCCTCCTGGCGGCCATCCCGTTCACGGCCCTCGCCGTGCTTTCCCCCAGCCCCGCGATCTACTGGCCGTCGATGGGCGCCACCTTGTTCTGCCTCTTTCTCAACTACGGCCCGCTCAACGCGGCCATGGTCAACATCCTTCCCGGCAACGCCCGCGCGCGCGGCGTTGGCCTGCACACCACCACCATCCATTTGTTCGGCGACGCTTGCTCTCCCTTTCTGATCGGCGCTGCCTCCGACGCCATCGGCTTGCGCATTCCGGTCCTGGTGACCGGGCTCCTGGTGGGTCTGTCCGGGATCATTCTGATCGTGGGCCGACACGCGCTGGTCCGCGATCTCGCCGCAGCCAACAAGAGTGAAGCGTAGCCCGCGCATTGCGGATTCCACCTGCTATGGTTGGCGCGAATGGCGAAGGACTACGCACGGGAACTGGACATCGCGCGAAGCGTGGCGCTCGAAGCCGCGGCCGTCGTCGCCAGCTTCAAGGGTCGTCCCCTCGGCGTCGAGCACAAGGCCGGCGGCGAACCGGTGTCCCTGGCCGATCTCGAATCGAGCGCACTCATCGTCCGTCGCCTGGCCGAGGCTTTTCCCGACGACGCCATTCTCTCCGAGGAAGTGCCGGACGAGCCTTCCCGGCTGAAGCATTCGCGCGTCTGGATGGTCGACCCCATCGACGGCACGCGCGACTTTCTGCGTGGCGAGCCGGGCTACGTCGTCATGATCGGGCTTTGCATCGAGGGACGACCGGCGGTGGGCGTGGTCGCGCAGCCCGTGACCGGCATGGTCTGGATGGGCGCCCTGGGCATGGGCGCGTGGAAGCTGGATGCGGAGGGAAGGCGCGAAACCCTTCGCGTTTCGAGGATTGCGGACGCCAAGGATATCCGACTGGTTTCGTCGAAGTCACACCGGTCGGAATACTACGAACGATTTCGGCGCGCCCTCGGCATCACCGACGAGATGGCCTTGGGTAGCGTTGGGCTCAAGGTCGCGCTGGTGTCGGAGGGCACCCGCGATCTCTATGTCTATCCCGGTAGCCAGACCAAGATCTGGGATAGCTGCGGCCCCGAGGCGATTCTTACCGCGGCCGGCGGCACCATCACCGACAGCGACGGCCATTCCCTTTGCTACACCAACCTGTCCTTGCACAACGCACGCGGCCTGGTCGCCTCCAACGGCCTCGTTCACGCCCAGGCCCTGGCCGTCATCGCCGACCTGCGCGCGGGAATCAGCGCCGGGCAAGCGCGCGGCTGAAAGCCTGGGCCTTGTCCCAGGTCTCGGCCAGCTCGGCGGACGGTTGCGAATCCGCCACGATGCCACCGCCCACCCACAACGTCAGGCGTTCGTCGCGAATGAGCGCGGTCCGAATGGCGACGGCGAGATCGAGATCGCCCGCGGCGCCCAACCAACCGGTCGCGCCGGTGTAGGGTCCACGCCGGGCAGGCTCCAGCTCGTCGATGATCTCCATGGCCCGAATCTTGGGGGCACCGGTCACCGAGCCGCCGGGGAAGGTTGCACGCAAAAGCTCGGCCAGGCCGACCTCGGGCAGCAGTTGCCCGCGCACCTTGGTCACCAAGTGGTACACCGTCGGCAAGGTGAGCACCTGGCAGAGATCCAGGACCTCGACGCTGCCGGTTTGGCAGACCCGACCGAGATCGTTGCGTTCCAAATCCACGATCATCACGTGCTCGGCACGATCCTTCGCGCTGGCCAGGAGCTCGGCGGCATTGCGATGGGAGGAATCCGACGGATCCCGCGGCCGCGTGCCCTTGATGGGCCAGGTCTCGACCTGGCCCGCGATGGTCCGGCGCAGAAAGCGCTCGGGGGAATTGCCCACCAACGCCGTTCCGCTCTCGCCATCCGCCAACCAGATGGCGAAAGGCGCGGGCGCAACGCTCTCCAGCGCGGAAAACAAGGACAAGCCGGGCGCCTCGCCCAGGCGCGCCGAGTGCGCGCATCCCAACCTGCGCGCCAAGTTCACCTGGTAGATGTCGCCCGCCACGATGTAGTCGAGTGCCCTGCCGACGGCCGCGAGGTGTCGTTCCGGCTCTTCCAGCTCCGCCAGGGGAACGCCGGTTGCCGATTCCGGTTCCTCTTCCAAGTCCGATGATGGACCCGGGATACTCTCGGCGGTCCGCGCCGCCGCCCGTTCGTCGCGAGCCCAGATCTCGGCGCGTCCACGTCCACAAGACACGTCGCACGCGATCAGCGCATCGTAAAAGCGGAACTCGATGTCGGGCCACGGCGAGTCCGGGCGCACGGGGCCACGAATCCGCTCGAAGCGACGGCCCAAATCGTAGCCGAGCCATCCAATGCCTACGGGCAAGGCTGGCCTGTCCGCGGCCTGCCACGAAGCGCGCTCCTCGGTCCACGCGGTGGCCAGTCCCTCGATGTCGGAGCCGCGCACCACGCGCACCGGATCCGCCGCGAAGATCGTGCAACCATCTTGACCCGGCTCCGCAAGCCTGAGCGCGCAAGGGAGCCGGCGCCGGGACATGGCCTTCGCCAACCCCGTTACCTCCGTCAGGCCCTCGACCGTGCGTGCGATCACGCGGGTGGCGGCGCCTCGCGCTTGGACTTCTCGATCGAGCGAAAGAAGACCACCACGTAGTCCACACCGGAAATCAGCGAAGCGCCGAGGGAGAGATAGAGGACGACCAGCCCGGCGGTGTTGTAGTCGATGCTCATATCCAGGCCGAGCAAGGGATAGCGAAAGTGGACGAGCAGCAGCGTCAACCCCACCAGCTGAAGGGCAGTCTTGATCTTCCCTCCCCGGCTCGCGGCAATGATGATGCCTTCGCTGGAAGCGATGCTGCGCAGGCCTGTAATGGCCAGATCGCGAGCAATCAGGACGACGACCAGCCAGGCGGGTACCCGTCCAAGCGCCACCATGAACACCATGACCGCGGTGACCATCAACTTGTCCGCCACGGGATCGAGAAACTTCCCGAGCACGCTGACCTGGCCCCGGCTGCGCGCCAGGTAGCCGTCGATACCGTCGCCTAGCGATGCGACGAGGTACAAAATGGCCGCGATCAAGCTGCGCACCGGGCTGTAGTTGTCCATGAAGTACAGAACGCCCGGCACGAAAAGCACCCGCCCCATGGTCACGAGGTTCGGGAGGTTGGTGAGTTGGCTACCGATGCTCGCCATGCTTTGATAGCAATAGCACCCCTTCGCCCTCACAGGTGACATGGTGAAGCTCGGGCACTGGTGCTTCCCCATCTCGGGTCGGCTGGCCTTGCACGACCACGCGACCAATCCACCCCGCCAGGCGCGCGATGGGTACGGCCATGCGATCACCTTCGGCAATGCGTACGGCGACCAGCTCGTTCTCGCCAGCCAGCAGCACGACGCGTCCCGTGCCACGGAACTGCAACAGCGCCTTCCCGTTTCCTGGAACAGAGCCCGATTCCCAGACGACCTCGTCGCCCCACGCGGCGACGCGGTCCTCCTCGATGTAGAAGACATCACGGTCCAGTGCCAGGGCCACGAGCCCGCGTTCGGAATCGGTCGAAGAAAGCAGCAGATCGCCCCCACCTTCGACGCGGAAGAATCGATCCGAGTCGCTGGACAGCGTGTCGCCACTGAGGTGACCGTGCGTTCGGCGGTGCGCGAGCGACAACCCCTGCCCACCGAGCGCGACAAGGAGGGCGGACTGCCGCACGTGTGTTTCCGCACCCGCCGAAAAGCGTAACACCCCATGCCCCAGCGCCTCGAGCGCCTGGGATGGCGGCGACAACGTCAGCAAGCGAGCCGTGGTGAAGCTGCCGAGCGTGACCATCTCCTCGGAGCCAGCGCCGCTCGAATCGGATTGCAGCACCGGCACAGGCGTGGCTTCGAGTCGCCGCGCCGGCCGGGGCGTTGCCATGGCCGACGAAAGCGGGCGCGCCGCCTCCGCTGAAGATGCCAGCGGCAGTCCTTCTACGACCGCGCTGTCCGTCGCGTGCGAGGGCGGCGTCGCAGCACGCTCCATCTCGGCCGCCAACTCGTGCTGGCCCGCCCGCCTGAACGCGGTGGCGGCCTGGGTCGGCGAAGCATTTCGGGCGTAGGCATAGCCGAGGTAACTCCACGCCCGGCGATCGTCGGGCTGCAGGCGAACCGCGGCTTCGAGCTCGAGCGCCGCCTCGGCGAAGGAATCGAGCTTGAGCGCGATCAGCCCCAGGTTGAGGCGAATCGTGGGATCGTCCGGGGCGACCTCGGAAGCCTCGCGGTAGACTTGGCGCGATTCAGCCAATCGGCCGAGCTTGAAGCGAACCAAGGCCAGCAGCTTGAGCACGCGCAAATCGCGTGGTGACAGACCCTGCGCGACGAGCAGCTCGCTCTCCGCTTCCGGCAAACGCTGGGCCGTGACCAATTCGCTGGTGCGGCGAAGCCTCGCCACCAGAGCTTGCTCCTCCGGCGAGGGTTCGGCGAGCGCGGTATTTCCGCTCGCCGCAGTGCCGAGAGATGGGGAATCCATGTTGTCCAATTCGGCCACGTCAGTTTACCGCGCCTTGAGCGACACGGGCTCGGACCATTCCGAGAGCGCCGCTTCTCGCCTTCTATACTCTTCGAACCGTTGCAGTACAGCGGTCACGTACGACCGTGTCGTTTCGTAGGGCGGCATACCGGCATACTTGTCGACCGCGCCTGGCCCGGCATGGTAGCCGGCCAGCACCTTGATCTCCTCCTCGAACGAACAGACGAAGCTTCCGGTCCGTCCGCCCGAGCCGCCCACCGCCGGGGTGTGGCAGTAGCGCTTGGCGAGAAGCTGCAAATAGCGCGAACCGCCCATGATGTTCTGCCGAGGATCCCAGACATTGGTCACGCCCATGGCGCGCGCGGTGGCGGGCATCAGCTGCATCAGCCCCTGCGCGCCGGCGCTGGAAACGACATTCGGATCGAAATCCGATTCCGTGCGAATGACGGCGCGAACCAGTGCCTGCGGGATGCCAAAGCAGGTCTGCTGGTCGCGAATAGGGTCGTCGTAGCGCGTGTAGCGCGCGGTCGAAGTGTCGCGTGCGGGAACAAGATCGGACGCGCCGCGCACGGCCGAAGCCTTTCCAGGGCCGAGGCGAAAGAGCACCTTCCATCGCCTGCCCACGGGTTGCAGATTGGTGAATTCAACCGTCCCGTCGTCGTGCTCCCGTGTCCACACGACATTGGTCTCGTGCCTGTGCGGCAGGGAAATCACCTCTCGGGCGGGGGCGGCAGCCCCAATATGGTCGAACTTGGAGACCGCGTCCCAGCCCTTGCCACCGCGTGGCGCGCTGGTGAATTCCACGGTTCCGTCGGTGCGCGTGTGCTTCCAGACCTTCGCGTAAGCCGCGGAGGTCAGCAGGGCGAAGGCCAGCATTGTCAGCACGAAGCGCGCCGTCATTCACCGGGATCGTAACACAGCCCATGGCTCGATCCCGAGCAAGCTGGACCGGCCGTCCCCAAAGGTCCATGACGACGGGAGAATCCGCCCTGGAGGTGCTAGATTCCCCACCATCTTGGAAGCTGACTATTTGGTTCTAGGCTCTGGTCTTGCTGGTCTGTATTTCGCCCTGCGGGCTTGCCCACATGGACGCGTGGTCTTGGTCTCGAAGCGCGAGCTCACGGATAGCAACACCCAGCACGCCCAAGGCGGCGTGGCGGGTGTCCTGGGGGCCAACGACAGTGCCGAACAGCACATCGAAGACACGCTGCGCGTGGGGGATGGTCTGTGCACGCGTGAGGCCGTCGAGACCTGCGTGCGCCAAGGCCCGGAGCACATCCTCTATTTGGCGAATCAGATTCGGCGTGGCCTTCGACCGCGACAAGAACGGCGACTTCAGCCTCGGCCGCGAGGGTGGTCACAGCACCCGACGCGTCGCCCACGTACGTGACATGACCGGCGCAGCCATCCACAACGCGCTGCTGGAAACGGTGCGAGCGTACAGCGACAGCATTACCCTCATGCCCAACCACATGGCCGTGGATCTCCTGACCACCGCCAAGTACGGCGGCCCCAACGCGGTCTTCGGCGCCTACGTCTACGACCAGGGGACGGGCGAGGTCACGACCATCACGGCCCGGGCGGTGATCATCGCGACGGGAGGAGCCGGCAAGGTCTACCTCTACACCTCGAACCCGGACGTGGCCACCGGGGACGGGGTTGCCATGGCCTACCGGGTGGGCGCACGTGTCGCCAACATGGAGTTCTTCCAGTTCCACCCCACGGTCCTGTATCACCCGGCGGCGAAGTCGTTCCTCATCAGCGAGGCCTTGCGCGGCGAAGGCGGCGTGTTGCGCCTGCGCGACGGCTCGGCCTTCATGGGGCGCTACCATGAGATGAAGGATCTGGCTTCGCGCGATGTGGTCGCGCGCGCTATCGACGCCGAGCTCAAGCGCACGGGCGACGACCACGTGGTGCTCGACATGACCCATCTCCCTGGCGATTTCCTGGTCGAGCATTTCCCCAACATCCATCGCCGATGCTTGGAGCTGGGCATCGACATGCGCACGACCCCGATCCCGGTGGTGCCCGCGGCCCACTACAGCTGCGGCGGAATCCAAGCCGATGGCAATGGTCGCACCAATGTGCGCAATCTGTACGCCATCGGTGAAGCCTCCATGACCGGCCTGCACGGCGCCTGCAGGCTAGCCTCCAATTCGCTGCTCGAGGCCCTCGTCTATGCGGCTCGGGCGGCGGAGGACGTGCGCGATGTTTCCGTCAATCGCCCCATGCAGGTCGCGCCTTGGTATGCCGGGGACGCCACGGTGACGGATGAGGCCGTCGTGGTCAGCCACACCTGGGACGAGATTCGCCGCCTGATGTGGAACTACGTGGGCATCGTCCGTTCGGACAAGCGGCTCGAACGCGCAGCCCGCCGCATGCAGATGATTCGCGAAGAAATCCGCGAGTACTACTGGAATTTCCAGGTCAGTGGCGATCTCCTCGAGTTGCGCAACATCGCCCTGGTCGCCGAGCTGATCATCGAGAGCGCGCGTCGCCGGCCTGAAAGCCGCGGCCTGCACTTCAATCTGGACCATCTCGAGCACGATCAGCGCCTGGCCAAGGACACAGTGCTGGCCCGCGGCGACGGCCCGGCGGTATAGGGAGCAGAAAAAGAGCCCCGGGGGGAATACCACCGGGGCTCTTCGTCCGCGAAGTACGGTCTCTATTCGAGCTCGTTCTCGATGAGCGGCTGGTAGCTGCCGGTCACGTCGCCGTTGCTGTTGATGGCGCCCTGGCGGCTGAACTTGGAAAGGGTCGTGTTGCAGTTCAAGTCGCCCTTGGCAAAAGCGGTGAATTGCGCCAAAGCTCCCGTGCCGCTGGAGCTGTAGCCCGGCAGATAATTGTGCGGATCGGGCAACGCGAAGTTGAGAGCCTGCCAAACCGGGTCGGATCCCCACGCGGGAAGACCACCTGGGCAGCGAGCACCTGTCATGCAGCCACATTCGCTACTGGAAGCCCAGGCTCCGGAAGGACCGGGGAACTGCTTGGCAAGCATGGTTCCACCTGAGGTGACGTGGTCAGTCTCGTAATAGGTCAACGATCCTGCCCATTCCTTGTTGAGATGGCCGACCGCTTCAACGGTACGCGACTTCTTGACGTACCTGGTGAACGCCGGGATAGCCACTGCGGCCAAAATTCCGATGATCGCCACGACGATCATCAACTCGACCAGGGTGAAACCTCCGCTCTTCTTGCGTGCTCTAATCATTTGGGTTGCCTCCTGGTTGCGTTTATATGCAGCCACCATGCCAGCTTGGCGAGCAATCAGGTACAAACGCGTAACCATTGGATTTAAAAATAAAATTTTGAAGTGGATGGCCCATGTCGGCGTGGCTGCGGAGTGACAAACATCGGCTCGTTCTCGGCGCCGGAATGGGACCCCAGGTCATGCAAGGCGGGATCGCCGTGCTTTCGGGGTTCCCGATCCGTGCTCGCAGCAGAGCCGGAATGCTCCATGTAACAACTTGTAACTATTGTATATTTTAACGAAGCCCGGTGATTCGAATCCTGGAGCCTGGTGACAATGTCGGGAAGGCTCGCCCCCGATGTGACCTAAATTGGCACAATCGGGGCTGCCGCGTGGATGGTCTCGACGCCCCTACTGGTTCTCGTCGGTCGTCTGGATGGCCGGGGAGTCGTGGGTCAACACGAGAACGGTCACGTACTTCGCGGCATCCGTGTTGGGCCAGCCAGCGACTCCTCCGAGGTTGCAAGCAGCCATGGCGTAGAACCACGGGACGTTGGGCGCTACTGTCCAAACACTCGCCGCGACGTTCCCAGTAGGAAGGCTGCTACCGGGTGCACCGGCGTTGACCATGTACGTGCAAAAGAGCTGTTGCCAGCGAGGGCGCACGCCAAGAGCGAGCCACGACGCGGGTAGAGGTGCGACCGCCGTGGGCGTCCGAGCCGAGTCGAATTGCACGCTGGGATTCTGCGGCCAGAATTCGGACGCGCCTTCGCTCGTGCTCGGGTAGGAGGCCGCGACCGTGTCGTTGTGGGCTTCCATGTACTGCCCGTTATCGAGAAAGTAGAGTTGCTCCTTGGCGGCGAACTCGGCCAGCATCGCGGTGGCCTCGGAAAGGCGCGCCCGGGCAATGTATTTCCGATATCCGATCGCCGAGATCGCAGCCAGAATTCCGATGATCACGACAACGACCATCAGTTCCACCAGGGAGAATCCCCTTGCCTTGTTAACGCGCATAGCCATCGCCCACTCCTACGATTGTAAGCTTGGTGTCCTGGCGAATCCATGCAGATCGCCGCGAAGGGGCGCACCAAACCAGGCGCCATTCGAAGTGCAACCGAAGACGCGGCAGGCTAATTCCAAACGATGACTCGTGCCATCCAACCCGTGATCGTGCTCGCACCACGTCGAATCCCTTGGATCGGTTGGAACATAGTGCGCTAAAGTGCAGCCGGAAGATTCACATCGAGCGGTCATTCGGCCGCCTCAACAAGGAGCATGCTCTTGGCACTCACGTTGACGATTGGCCAAAAAGCTGTCTACCCCTCTCGCGGCATCGCCGAGGTCGTGCAGATCGAGAAGAAGGAAATCGGCGGAAGGGTCCAGGAGTTCTATGTCCTGCGACTGACGACGAGCGATCTCAAGATTCTCGTTCACATCGACAAGGCCGAGCAAGTGGGCATCCGCCCGGTGGCCGGAAAAGCCGACGCCGAGGAGGTCCTGCAAATCCTGCGCGAAAAAGTCGTGCAGTTCGAGCGCCACACCTGGAACCGCCGCTATCGGGCATTCATGGACAAGATCAAGTCCGGCTCCTTGTTCGAGGTGGCCGAGGTGTTCCGTGATTTGCACCGACTAAAAAAGACCAAATCGCTCTCGTTTGGAGAGAGGCGAATGCTCGACACTGCCCGTGGTCTGGTCATTCAGGAGCTGTCCGTCGCGCGTGCGTCGAATCGTGAATCGGTCGAAGCCGATCTCGAGCGCGCCCTCAACGAAGGGCAGGCCTGACCGAACGGGTTGCCCGTCGTGAAATCGCGGATGGGCGTCGCGTCCCTTCGTAGCTCGTCGGCGTTAGATGTCATGACGAAGTCTGCCAACAAGAGTCCAGCCGGCGCGGCAAGTGACCCGGTCCCGGCCAGGGCGCGCGCGGACCAGCTGCGAGCAATCATCCTCGAGCACAACCGCCGCTACTACGTGCTCGACGAACCGTCCATCAGCGACGCCGAGTACGATGCCTTGCTGAGCGAGCTGCGCGCCATCGAGGATCGACATCCCGAGCTTGCCACCACCGACAGCCCAACGCGGAAAGTCGGCGGCAAGCCATCCGAGCTCTTCGCGCCCGTTCAACACACGGCGCCGATGCTCTCTCTCGACAACGTCTTCTCGGCCGCGGAGCTCTCGGCCTGGGCGCTCAAGCTCGAACGCAGCGCCGATGGCACGCTCGACTACGTTTGCGAGCTGAAGATCGACGGGCTCGCGGTGTCGCTGGTGTACGAGCGCGGGGTGTTTGCCCGTGGCGCGACCCGCGGAGACGGCAGTGTGGGGGAGGACATCTCGGCCAACCTGCGCACCATCCGCCAGATCCCCATGCGCCTTCCGGGACAGGGGTTTCCACCCGTGCTCGAAGTGCGTGGCGAGGTCTACCTGCCCATCTCCACCTTCGAGAGACTGAATCGGGATCTAGCCACCCGAGGCGAAAAGCCTCTGGTGAATCCGCGCAACGCCGCAGCCGGCAGCCTCCGCCAAAAGAACGCGCAGGTCACGGCCGCACGAGGCCTCGCCGTTTGGTGTTACGGCATGGGCACGCCGGGAGAGTCGGTCGATGGCATGCGTACGACCCGCCACTCGGAGGACCTGGCTCGGCTACGCGCGTGGGGGCTGCCCGTCAACCCGACCATCGAGCAGGCGAGCTCGCTGGCCGAGGTGAGCGTCTTCATCGAGAAATGGCACCGTCAGCGCCACCAAGTCGACTACCAGATCGACGGCATCGTCATCAAGGTCGACCGCTACGACCAACGGGCCGATCTGGGTGCCACCAGCCGCGCGCCCCGCTGGGCGGTGGCCTACAAGTTCCCGCCCGAGGAAAAGAACACCTTGGTGAAGCGCATTGCCGTCAACACCGGGCGCACGGGTCGGGTCACGCCCTTGGTCGAATTGGAGCCCGTAATCGTGGGTGGCGTGACGGTCTCGTCGGCCACCTTGCACAACGAGAACGAGATCCGACGCAAGGACATTCGCGAGGGCGACACCGTGGTCGTCCGTCGCGCCGGAGACGTGATTCCCGAAATCGTGGCCGCCGTGCTGGACAAGCGTCCACCGGAAAGCCAACCCTGGCAATTTCCTGCCGAATGCCCGGCGTGCGGTACCAAGCTCGTGCGCAGGGGCGACGAAGCGGATTGGCGTTGTCCCAACAAAAAGGCCTGCCCGGACCAGGGCGCACGCTGGCTTTTCTACTTCGGCTCACCGGATGCCATGGACATCGAGCACCTTGGCTATCAAACCATCGCCGCCCTGATGGAGCGCGGCTTTGTCTCCGAACCCTCCGACTTGTACAAGCTGGATGCGCAGAGCCTCGCCACCTTGCCTGGTTTTGCCGAGAAATCGGCGCAGAACCTGGCCCTTGCCATCGCGGGATCGAAAGACAGACCGCTGTGGCGCCTGCTCGTGGGCCTTTCGATCCACCGTGTGGGTTCGCACGTTGCCCAGCTGTTGGCCGAGCGCTACCGATCCGTCGATGCCCTCGCCTCCGCGAGTCGGGAATCGCTGGAAAGCATCGACGGCGTAGGACCCGAGATCGCGGGAACTGTCCACGTATGGTTCCAGACCGTGGAGAACCGGGAGATGCTCGAACGCCTTCGCCAGGCCGGACTGCGCATGCACGACGAAGCCCCGGAGGTGCCCGCGGGTGAAGGGCCCCTGCAAGGCAAGATCGTCGTCATCACCGGCACGCTCGCGGGATTTTCGCGCGACGAGGCAGGCCAGGCCGCCGAACGCGCGGGCGCTCGGGTCACAACGAGCGTTTCCAGGAAGACAAGCTTCGTGGTCGCGGGCGCGGATGCCGGCTCGAAGCTGAGCAAGGCGCGGAGCCTGGGCGTCGAGGTGATCGACGAGGCCGAGTTTGTCCGCCGCCTCGGTTAGCGCCTAGAGCACCGAGCGGTTTGAAAACCGAGTGGTTTCCGAATTTTTCACCACAGAGGGCGCAGAGAACACAGGGATGAAAAAGGGAAGAGGATCCGGATCTGGGATCCGACCCCATTCTCTTCCTGTCTCTGTGCTCTGCGGACTCTGTGGTGAAGATCCTATAGGTTGTGCCGTTCGCGTGGAGAGCACCTAGTCCACCGGGTGCAGGCCGGAGCGGTCGATGCCGTGCAGGTAGTAGTGGGAATCGGCCAGAAAACTGGTGAACATCCCGATATAGAGCACGAGCACGCGAATGACGAGCGGCTTGTCGTCGTAGAGGCGTTCGATCTGTTTCTTGCGCGTCCGATCGTCGGGATTCGCGAAGTGTTCGAGAAAACTTCCATCGAGCAGGCCGCCCTTGTCCTTGCGATGAATGGCCGCCATGCCCCCCGCGGAGCAGTAGTCCATCATTTCGCGCAGGAGATTTCGCCGTTCTTGCCACCCCAGCGAAGGCGCGGAGAGCAGGCCCGACACGGCCCACTGCGCTTGCTCGCGGCTGGTCGTGGCCAGCGCTTGGAAGAGCCGGGTGGTGGTGTCGTCCAGGTGATCGAGCTCCTGCTGGCGCATCATGCTCATGAGCACCACGTTCTTGAAGAGTTGTGAAATGAGCAGCACGCACGCCTCGACGTCGGGAACGACCACGCCATCGTTCGTCGCGGGCTGATAGCCCGGCAAGAACAGCATACCGAAGGCCAGCTCGAAGAATGCGTTCTGTTCGGTGGGCGTGCGCTGAACCGCGATGTCCAGGGTGTTGTCCAGGCGATCGGCCAGCTTGCAGCGCAAGAGGTCGGGCATGGTGCGCACCTTGGATAGCACCGTGCCCACATACTCGTAGTAGGACTGCGAAGACTGTCGCCATAACAGGGCAATGCGCTCACCGAGGAACCAGCGATGGTTGGAATCTATTTTTTCGAGAACCCGGGCGAACTCGGACTGCAGGCGATCCCATTCGGTCGACCCCAGCTCTTCGCGCGTGAGATCTTCTTCCTTGTCGTGGAGAAACGCGCCCAACAGGTCGAGCGTGGTCGGCGCCGGCATTACCCGCGCCAGCATGCCGGCGATACGCAGACAGTGAAGCACGGCCGCCGGCCCATTCTTGCGCCGGCGGTCGCCGTAGGCCTGGTGCAGGTAGTTGAGAGCTTCGAGCAAGGGGGCCTGATCCACGACCCTCGCCGGCCCAAGAATCACCCGCAAAAGCGCACGCAGGTCGATCTTGCGCGCCGACAGATGCCAATTGATGGTGGCGGAAAGCGTCAGATGTCCTTCGACGGTTATCGTCGCCAGCCGAGGATCTTGTCCTGACAGCATGATTGACTCCGCTCCGCGCTGCGTCTCCGGCCAATCCGGAAACCAGCAGTTGGACTGCCAGCGCGAAGGGTGAATTCTACCGCATCCCTGACAAATGCCCACCCGGCCGCGCGACGCGCCTGGCATCGAAACGGATTACTGCTTCTTGGCGCGAAGCAAATCGCCCAAGGTTCCGAACCGGGCCGGTCCGGCCGCCGCGCGCGCGCGATCCATATCTTCCTGGCTGACCACATCGGCCCGCTCGCCCACACCCAGCGAAATCCGTCGGCGCTCGTGATCCAGCGCCAGCACGGTCACCGTCAGCGTGTCGCCAACCTTGCAGATCTCGCGGGCGTGGCGAACCGGCTTGCCCGCGCCAAGCTCGGACGCGTGCGCCAGACCCTCCACACCCGGAGCCAGCTCAACGAATGCGCCGAACTGTTCGACGCGCACCACCTTGCCCGCGACCTGGGTGCCCGAAGGGAAGTTTGCGCGCACGTCCTCCCAGGGATCGCGCGCCATGGACTTAAGCGAAAGCGAAATCCGTTCGGGCCGTTTGGGATCGTCGGTCTTCTCGATGCGGAGGATTTGCACGTCCAGACGCTGCCCCACCGCCAGCACTTCTCCGGGACGGGTGGTGCGCGAGTAGCCAAGCTCCGAGACGTGCAACATGCCTTCGACGCCGCCGAGATCCACGAAGGCACCGAAGTCCTTGATGGTCGAGACCACGCCGGGAAGGACCGCGCCCACCACCAGCTTGGCGCGTATCTTCTCGGCCCGGCCGCGCGCCTCTTCTTCGAGCAACGCCCGGCGCGACACCACCAGATTCGCGCCCCGGCGATCGACATCGTAGCGCGTGACGCGAAACGCGTACTTGTGCCCGACGTACTCGGCGGCATCGGGAACGTGCCGACTATCGAGCTGCGAGATCGGGCAAAAGCCCCGCACACCCGCGACGGTCACCTCGACGCCCCCCTTGTTCACGGCGGTCACGGTACCTTCCACGGTCAGCCCGAGCTCGGCTGCCTGTGTCAGTTCCGCCCTGGCCTCGGGTCCGCGCGCCATCGCACGCCGCAAGACCAGGCATCCCTTCTTCCCCATGGTTTCGATCACCCGCGCCTCGATCTCGTCCCCCAACTTGACGGTCAGCGTGCCGTCCTCGTCGCGGAGCTCATCGAGACCGATCAGCCCATCGCCAGCACCGCCGTCGATCTCCACCACCGCGGATTCTTGTCCGATCCTGGTCAGGCGGCCATGGACGGAATCACCCACACGCGCCTGCGCGCGATCCCCGCCGGGATTGCGCTGCTCGAACTCGGCAAGCATCGAAGCAAAGTCCTGATCCTTTTCGCTCATGGCAGCTTTCATACTCGTTCCGCGCGAAGCATGCACGTCCCGTTTGCCCACCTACCGCCTACCCCGATCCGCCTCCCCTGTTCCGGACGAATCGCAAAGACGAATCGCAAAGACGAATCGCAAATCGCAAAGACGAATCGCAAGGACGAATCGCAAAGACGAATCGCAAAGACGAATCGCAAATCGCAAAGACGAATCGCAAGGACGATTGATTGGATTCGCGACGCCGCTACCACAGACGTAGTACAATGGTATTGTTGTTTCCCTTCCTGACGCAAACGGTGGCGAACCCATGACGACGAAGAAGACCCTGCGCGTGCCCTTGGCCGCCGATGGCGTTCCGATCGTCGTGCATCCCCATTCCATGGACAAAACGCGCGAGCTTCCGGCGTGCGAGGAAGACCCACTGGAGAAGAGCCGCGGCAAGGCTCCCGCGCAGGCAGCGCCGAAAGAAGTGGTCGACGATGAAGTCACGGTGCCCGTGCAATCGTCCATCGAAAGCACGTTGACGTACGAATTGCTCCGCCGTCAGTCGACGGAGGCAGACGAGGACGAGGAGTAACGCCAGACAGGGGGAGGTAAGGCATGAGCCAGGGATCATCGATCACACCGCAAGCCGCCCTGCTGCGCGTGCTCATCAACGGTGAGAGCGATGGAACCGAGATCGTGCGCAAGGTTCGCGACTGGACGGACGGAAAGATCGAGCTCGACGAGCAGAATTTCCTGGCCTCGATCCATGCGTTGGAAGGTACGGGCATGGTCGAAAGGCATGCCGGTGCCCCTGACAAACGGACGGGACTGCCGCGGCAGACCTATACGCTGACCCCCGCTGGGCACGCGTCGGCCATGGAGATTCTGGCCACCAGCCTAACCCGCAAGTCCTGAAGCGGTGTCGCGATTGCTTCTACCCCTGCCCTTGCGGCGCCACCGCAACCAGCCCAGCCCGAGAGCGACGTAAAGCAAGCAACCACCAAGGGACACCAACGCACCCGCGCGCAAACCCGGCGTCTGGTACACCATCTTCACCACAGAATCACCCTGCGGAATCGCCACCGCGCGAAAGACGACGTCGGCGCGCTCCAGGGGCACGGATGTCCCATCGACCGTCGCAGTCCAACCTGGGGTCCACTCGTCGAGCAGGACGGCGTACCCAGCGCGCACGGCGTGGCAGCGCAAGATCACATGTTCGGGAATCGGGCGTTCAAGGGTGCACGGGCTGGGATTCTCGGCGGCATCGATATGGGTCATCCCGGAACCGGTCAAACGGATGGCGCCGAAATCCACGTCCGAGCGGTTGGTGGCAAAAAGCCGATCCAGGATTTGCTCATCCGATAGCCCGTGTTGATACCGGTAGGCGACAAAAGCGCGAGGCCGGCGTTCTTCGTTCTCGAGGACGACATGTCCCGCCAGCATCCCAGGCGTTCGCACAGGCATTCCCATGTTCGCGGCCTGGCTGGCCTGGATGATGAGGTAGCGGATATCGAGCAAGGACATGATCCGTCCGAGATTCGACCTGCCGCCGGCCGCAACGAAGGCTTCGAATCGCGCAGTCCCGGCAATGGTGTAGCCGGGAACCTGCGCGAAGCCGAAACGCGCGGCCTCGTTTGGGATGGCAAGCTGATGAAGGTAGAGAGCCCTCGCCTCACCCGAGGTTGCGACCGGCGTAGCATCGTAGGCTCGTCGCAGAATGCGCGGCAGCTCGCCCGGGGACGGCCGTGGCAGTGGTTCGAGAATCGCGGGCAAGCTTCTGACCAGGTTGCGGGGGACAAGGACCTGCATCGACCAGTCGTGCGCGACGAGCTGCGCCAGCGCGACGGCCGCGAAACCTGGCCGCACAAAACGGCGGAGGCGTGTAGGGTCGTGTAGCCACAGCGACAGGAACAACAAGGCGGTGACGGCCGTGGCGGCGAAGCCACCTTCCAAGACCGCGGAGAGCGCAGCCTGGGCATCCACGCTGCGGCCACGGGCAAGGCTGGCGCGCGCGATCAGGTCGGCAAGATTTTCGCGCATGAGGTGAACCACGACCCATCCCGCGGCCATGATGAAAACCAGCACCGCGCTGAGGCGCACCAAACGATGGCGTTCATCTGCCGGGCTCCAAAGGCGATCGAATCCGATCCCGGCCAGGGCCGACCACAAGACCAACGCGGCGGCCAGATGCTTTTCCGGATAGCGCAAGACGTGCTCGAAGCGAAAGATCCCGCGGTAGAGGCCGTAGATCGGGGTGAAGGTTCCCAAGGCCAGGACGAGAAACAGCAGGGAGAGTATTCCCAAGCGTCGCGGGATGCCCCGGCCGCGCACGCTGGCCAAGGCCGCGCAGAACAGCACCGGAATGCCCAGGTAGTCGCTGCCGGACCAGCTTGCTTCCAGCTCGCCGCCACCACGGGCCCACAATTCGGCCAGGTTCTGCTCGGGGCGCAGACCATGGCCCAGAATGTGTGGCCAAATCAGCTCCAACAGGCGCAGGGGATGCATCGACCATGCGCCGCTTTGGGCCAGCGTAAAGCCGCCCGCGCGCGGGCTGTCGGGCAGGGTTTGCAGGGCCACCAGCAGCGAAGCCGCGCCCATGAGCGCGGCGACAATACCCGCCCCGGCCAGAACCGCGAGCGACCGTCGACGGTGGCGCGCCGTCAACAGGACGATGCCCCCGGCAAGTACGACGTTGTTCACGCCTGCCGGGTTGCCGGATGCAATCGACCCGGCCAGCACGGCCGCGAAAACCAGCCCTCGCGCCACGTAGTCGCGGCGCTCTTCGACCTGGGCTATGCCGAGCGCCGCCCAGGCCACGAGCGGCATCCAGCCCAGCGGTAGAAGGATGGTGCCGCAGACGATCATGGACGTCATGTAGCCGGAGGTCATCAGTGCCGCCGCTCCGAAAAACGAGCCAAGAGCGGTCGCACCCAGGCGCCGCGCCAGCAGCAGCGTGCCCACACCCGCCAGAAGGATGTGGAACAGAAGCAGAAGATCGGCGCCCAAGAAGGAATCCACGAGCGCGATCGCCCAGGCCAGGGGATAGGTCACGCCGTTGTTCGGATCGGCCGCAAAGCGCTGGCCGAGGCGAAGCGCGTCCCACCATTCGGGCAGGTGCCCACGCCTGAGGCTCTCGGCGAGAAAGGCGCGCGAGGGAAGTGTCCAGGTCAGGTGATCGCGAACCGCGAAGGTCTCGCCGAAGAACAGAACCCGAAGGTAGGCGAGCGCCAGAACACCGGCCAACCCGGCAAGCGAAAGCAGCAAGGCACGACGTGCGGACCAGCCGGCAGCGTTCGTGCCTCCTGGCACTACAGCCCCTTCAACTTGTGGAGCTTGAGCACGTTGGTCTGGAATGGCTCGTTTCCGAGGACCATGCCGAAGGTCATCGCCACGTCGTCCCCCGGACCGGCCAGGTTGTTGCGCAAGAGCTCGCGCTCGGTCTGCTCGACCACGCCCGCGACCCCTTGTACCCATTCGCCGTGAAGCGGGCGCACGCCCCAGAGCAAGCCCAGGCGATTGAGAATCGTCTCATGACGAGAAAACGCCACGATGTTGGCCAGCGGCCGTTGCGCCGACAGCAGGTTCGCGCTGTGTCCGCTCTCGGTATAGACCACGATGGCGGCCAGATTCAGGTCCTCGGCGATTTCCGCCGCGGCGTCCGCGATGGAGCTGGAGAACGTCCGTTCGCGCACGTCCGGACGTTCCTGCCCCGCGGTGAGGTAGTTCTCGTTGCGCTCGATCTCGTCGATGATCTTGCCCAGGGTCTGGACCGCCTCGACCGGATAATCGCCCACGGAGGTCTCGGCAGAAAGCATGACCGCGTCGGTGCCGTCGAGGACGGCGTTGGCCACGTCGGACACCTCGGCCCGCGTCGGGCGAGGATTCTTCACCATGGAATCGAGCATCTGCGTGGCCGTGATGGCCGGCTTTGCACGCAGCTTGACCTCGCGCAGAATGCGTTTCTGGATGAGCGGCACCTTTTCGTTCCCGACCTCGACGCCAAGATCGCCGCGGGCCACCATCACGGCATCGGCAACTTCGAGAATCGCCTCGAGATTGTTCACGGCCTCGGGCTTTTCGATCTTGGCAATGATGGGTATTCCGCCCGAGAGCATCTTGGCTTCTTCGACGTCGCCCGGGTTGCGCACGAACGATAGGGCGAACCAGTCCACGCCGAGCTGGCGGCCGAAAACGATGTCCTGCTTGTCCTTCTCGGTCAGGGCAGGCACCGAGAGGGGCGAACCGGGCAGGTTCATGCCCTTCTTGTCCTTGAGCACGCCCCCATCGACGATGCGGCATAGCACGTCGGCGCCCTTGACCGACTCGACCCGCAGTTGCAGCAGACCGTCGTCGAGAAGAATGGCATCGCCCGGCTTTACGTCGTGCGCGAGGGCGAGGTAGGTATGGGACACGCGTTCGGCGGTGCCCAGCATGTCGCCTGTGCCAAGGACAATCTTCTTGCCCTTTTCCAACAGGACCTGCCCGCCCTGCATCTTGCCGACGCGGATCTTGGGTCCGCATAGATCGGCGAAGACGGTGATAGCTCGGCCGGCCTGTTTGGCGGCGGCGCGGACGTCGTCGTACATGGTCCGATGCGCGTCGTAATTGCCATGCGAAAAGTTGAGTCGCGCCACGTCCATCCCCGCCTGGATGAGCTCTACCAGACGAGGCACCCCCGCGGTTGCCGGCCCCAGGGTGCACACGATCTTCACTTTGCGCATGTGCTGCCTACCTTTCGCCGCCATGGTCGCAGAACATTCGCTTCCACTCAAGTCAAGCCAGGGCGAATAGGGTGAATCTGCGATCCCGCGCGATCCGACGAGACGGGGGAGGTATTTCCACACCACCGTGCCGAATAGTCACACCGCTTCAGGAAGAATCCGGGTCAGAAAGTTTCAGCGACTAGGTCTGGAAATACTCTTGCGCATCTGTATGATGCGCCAGCAGTCCAACGTCACACTCGTGGAGGACAATCGATGAAGCGTCTACTTATGGTTCTTTCAGTTTCTGCTGCACTGCCTCTGTCCGGGCTTGCGTTCGCGCAAAGCAAGCCCGCGGCGGCTCCAGCTGCGGCCAAGGCCGCGCCAGCAGCGGCGGCAAAGCCCGCGCACGCGATGGAGGCCTCGGCCGCCGCCAAGCCTGCCGAGAAGGCAGAGAAGCCGGCCGCGACCGACGAGAAGGCAGAGAAGGCCGAGAAGGCCAAGGCCGAGAAAGCCGAAAAGGCCGAGAAGGCCAAGGCCGAGAAAGCCGAAAAGGCCGAGAAGGCCAAGGCCGAAAAGGCCGAAAAGGCCGAGAAGGCCAAGGCCGAGAAGGAAGAGAAGGCCAAGGCCGCCAAGGAAAAGGCCGAAGCCGCCAAGGCCGCCAAGGCAGAGAAGGCCGAGAAGGCCAAGGCCGAGAAGGAAGAGAAAGCCAAGGCCGCCAAGGAGAAGGCCGAAGCTGCCAAGGCCGAAAAGGCCGAGAAGGCCGAGAAGGCCAAGGCCGAGAAAGCCGAAAAAACCGAAAAGGCCAAGGCCGAGAAAGCCGAGAAAGCCGAAAAGGCCAAAGAGGGCAAGGCAGAGAAGGCCGAAGCCCCCAAGGCAGAAAAGAAGTAGCTGGGTCGAGATCAACCCGCTCTGTGGGCCTTCCGGTTTCTCGCCGGGAGGCCCTCTTCATATCAGCGTGATGCAGCCCACGATTGCAAACCGCGGCTCTGGCAGGGCGAACGGTGACCTGGTATCAGTTACGTCAGGGAACAAACCATGGCCAAAGCGAAAGTTGCCGTCCTCAAGTGCAAGCCCGAAACCATCCTGACCGACATCGCGCGTCTGTGCGACCTGGCGGGCATGAAGGATGCGTTGGCCCCGGGCAAGACCACCATCTTGAAGGACAACATCTCGTGGCACTATCCATTTCCGGCGGCAAATACCACGCCGTGGCAGATGGAAGGAACCATCCAAGCTCTGCGTGGAGCCGGACTCGGCGACATCTCCTGCGTGCAGAACAAGACCGTGGTGACCAACGCCTTCAAGGGCGAGGATCTGAACCACTACGTGCCGCTGTTCCGCAAGTACGACATCCCGGTGCTGTACAACTTCAAAGAGACGGACATGCGCTGGATCGCGTACAAGCCGAAGGCGCGCATGCACGTGCTGCCCCGGATCTTTCCCGACGGCATCATGATTCCCGACTACTTTCAGGGCAAGAACATCGTCCATTTGCCCACCGTCAAGTGCCACATCTACACGACGACGACGGGCGCGATGAAGAACGCCTTCGGCGGGTTGCTCAACACGCGCAGGCACTACACCCATAGCTGGATCCACCGTACGCTCGTCGACCTGCTCGCCATCCAGAAGGAGATCCATTCCGGCATCTTCGCCATCATGGATGGCACCACGGCGGGCAATGGCCCCGGCCCGCGCACCATGATTCCCGTCATCAAGGACACCATGTTGGCCAGCTCCGACCAGGTCGCCATCGACGCGGTCGCAGCCAAGATGATGGGCTTCGACCCCATGAAACTGGAGTACATCGCAGTCGCTCACGAGGACAAGCTGGGGGTCGGCGATCCACGTGACATCGAGATTGTCGGCGACGACATCTCGGGCGAAAGCTGGGGCTTCTCCGTCGGAGACAACCTGGCCAGCCACGTGGGGGACCTCTTGTGGTTCGGCCCGCTCAAGGCCATCCAGAAACTCTTCTTCCACACGCCGCTCGTGCACATGTTCGTGTTCGGCAGCGAGAGCTACCACGACTACTACCGCTGGCCGATGAAGGACAAGAAGACCTTCGAAACCTGGAAACGCGACACCAGCTGGGGCCGGCTGTTCGGCGAGTACGAAGCCGGCCGCAAGTAGCGACGAGACGGGTTCACCGGAGCTCAGCCGAGTCTGCTATCGGCGTGCCGGCGTTGATGCGCATGGGGGGCGCTGGAGGCAAGACGTCGCTCGGAGGAGGGATGGCCTTCCCGATGGCTGGTCCGAGGCGCTTCCAGAATTCCTTGGCCAGCCGACGCCCGATCTTGTTCTTGGGGCCGGCGACCTCCCAGCGTCCGATCACGCTGCCGTCGATGCCCTGCCAGACGAGGAAGCTCAGGCTGAGGCGCTTCCCCTTTGCGACGACCTCGCCCACCACGAGCGCGGACAGGCGTTTCTCCTTGGCCAGGCCGGGGTATTGGCTCGTGCCACTGACCGGAGCCAGCGACGTGAGCACGCGAAAGCCATGCCTGCCGACGATACCAGCCACTTGTCTACGCAGAGGTTCGGTTTCGGGGCCGCCGAAGGGCTGCACGGCCACCCGGTGCGCCGCGAACGCCGGCAGGGTCCAGGCAAAGCACGACAGTAGGATTGCCAAGAGGATGCGCACGACGATCAAGGGTGAAGGAAGATTGGTCCCGAGGCAATCGCCACGTGGCGAAAAGCCGCGCTCGGGACGTGCACCCTTCCCGACCGTCCCATCATCCTAGTCCCTGTACCGACTGCGCTGACAACCGACGTCATTGGCCAACCTGAAGCTCTTGTCGGCCAAGTGAAGCTCTCCACGAGCGCGCACAGAGAGGCGAAACCATTTTCGCCAGAGGGAGGGTAGAACATGATCCTACACATTTCCGGCAAGGTTCGAGAATTGGAAACCGGGCGCCCGGTGGCGGGCCTCACGGTCGAAGCCTACGACGCCGACGCCATTCACGACGATCTGCTCGGAAGCGCTCGGACCGACCATGACGGCCATTACGAGGTGCCCACCAAGGCACGGGTCGGATTCTTTCACGAGCGGCCCGATGCCTACATCCTGCTCAAGGATGACAAAGGGCGCACGCTCAAATCCACCCGTTGCACCCACCTGCGCGACATCGAAAAAGACGTCGTCATCGACGTTCCCATCTCCTGCTACAAGCTGGTCGAGGCGGGCCTTCTGCGCAGCGACCAACTTCCGCCCGAGCTTGGCCAGGCAAGCGCCGCCGAGGTGCTGTCGCGCTTCAGCTTCGAATCGCCCAAGGCAGACTCCGTGTTCGCCGGGATCGAGAAGGATCTGGCACCCAAGACGTCCGTTCTCGACCTGTTGGCCGACTACATGCGCAGCTTGCGCAAGAGCCCGGACAACCTCGCCCCCGCCTTCGTCAAGATGGCCAAGCTGTTTTCCCTGGGGCTGACGCCCAAAGAAATGCAGGGGCATTTCTACGGTGTCGCCCTCGGCCTGCGCATCAGCCCGGAAAAGCACCCCCTCGTCCACCTCGACAACATCGTCGGGCTTTTGTGGGGGGCCACCCTGGAAGAAGAAAGCCCGTGGGTGGGCAAGAGCTTCGACCGCCTGGAGGAAGCACGCTTTCAGGGATTGACCGGGCAGGCTCTCGATCCGGCGCGGCCGGCGTTTCTGGGGATCAACCACTTCAACCGCCTCGACTGGCACCCGGCCAATCTCGTGACCTACCACGCCTTGTCCTATTGGCTGAACCTGCACGACGCGCCCGAATCCGAGCGTAAGAGCTACGCCTACGACCGCAACGGAGGGAACTTCGTCGCCCTGCAGGCGCCTTCGGTGTGCGCCGAGACGCCCCGTGAGGTGTTCTCGCTCGACTACCGCTGGCCGAGCATGCACAACCGTCCGCCCCTGTCCTGGCTGGTCGACGAGCTGGTGCAGATCGCGGACGGTCTTTACCTCGGACAGCTCCTATTCGCCACGCGACGGCTGCTGGCGGGCTACGATCCAAAACGCCCCGCTGGCGACTACGCCTACGACCACATGGGATACTTCGCGCTGTGGGACGACCGCTGGAACCCGGAGGCGCGCCGACTTTTCGCGTTCCTGGAAATCCCGGTGACCGCGCCGGGCATGGTATCGAATATCGTCGTGGACACGGGACCGACCTTCACCGCGCTGAAGTGTGAAACCCCGCCCCCCACCGTGTGCGACATGGCCGTGTTCGCGCAAGTCGAAGCAGATCTGGTCAAACAAGAGACCGTCCTTCACCTTCTCAAATCCTACTCGGACGAGTTGCAAGACAAGCTCGACAACACGTCGCCCTACTTCCTGCGCCTGCAAGAGCTCTTCAATCGAGGCGCGCCCGTTCAGGAGATGAACGGTTTCTACCGAGGCGCCCTGGTTTCGTGGCACGGGGCGGGACTGTTCGATTTATTCAAGACCAATGCCCTGGACAAGGCCTGGGGCTACAGCGCCCGCTACTCCACCTGGACCGGCAAGCGTTTCGATCCCGTCAGCAAGGAGCGGCTGGCCGAAATCACCGACGGATTCGAGAAGGGCGTGGTTTCCACGGCCTGGGGGTCGAACACGCAGTCGTTGCGCACCTTGCGCGAAAAGGAGCTCGGCAAGGCCATGGAGCTGGCGCAGATCTGGGGCGAGCCGGCCTCGCAGGAAGAAGCCGTTCGCTTCGGCTACGACCTCAAGAACTTCTTCTTCATCGGCCACGAGGGCCTTTCGCTCAATCCGAACAACCGCGGCAAGCGCATCTACCAGTTCAACTACCGTTGGCCCAAGCTGCGCACCATCGTCCCCGACCGCTTCTGCATCGACGAGATCGTGGAGATCGCCGAAGGGCTCTACCTTGGCCAACTCATGTACGCGACGGACTGGCTCAAACCGTACGATCCCAGGTTGCCCCCATCCGAATACAAGTACGGCCAGTTCGGGTATTTCCTGCTCATGAACGAGGCGTGGCACCAGATCCGGTTGCGCATCGGCTTCGATCTCGAAAACGTCTGACGTGAATCCACCTCGCTAGCAGCCCGTGGTGGAAGTCGGACCGAGCCGTTCGGAGCGGATTCGGGCCGGATGCAAGGAGCAGCGAAGCGCCGAATACTAGAGGTATTCAAGCGAGCGGCGACGCCGCAGACGGCCCAGAATCCGCCCGAACGGCGACGCGGAGACTTTCACCACGGGCTGCTAGGGGCGGCCGACGATTTCGCTGTGGTGGATGCCCAGGTGGTGACCGCGCCAGCCGAAGCGATAATGCGGCGACTTGCCGTAAACATCGCGGCGGAAAGGCAGGACCTGCCCGTACACCTTCTTCATGGTCTCGCGCTCGAAGACCGCGATGTAGTTGTAGCCGCGGCTGCCCGCCACCACGTATCCGCCGCCCGGCGAGACACGGGTGGAATACACGCCGTCGGCCACGCGACCGCCCGTCACCTGCAGGGTTTGCAGGATGTAGTGCAGGGAATTGGGAATCGACTTTCTGCTGAGGGCACCGAGCAGGTTCTTGCCGCGTTTCGGCCACTGGATGCAGCGCTGGAACCACGACGGCATGGTGCGCACCACGCGCGCCTTGTCGAAGGTGTCGAGCGGAATGTCGACCACCGTGTGGCTTCCGCCGCTGGCGATATAGAGATGGTCGTCGGCCGTGGCCTCGACGTCGGAATTGAGGTGCGCGGGGAACTCGGACCCGCAGCTCCAGGTGCGCACGATCTTCGCGGTGGGAAGATCGACCTCGTAGATGTACTCGCGCACGTAGGCCGGCGACCAGGCCACGTAGTCTTCGCTGTCGGTGATGAAGGAGTAGGTGAAAGCGTAGCCGAGCGGCTTGGTCGGGTGCACGCAGTTGTGCCACACGTTATTCTGCACGCGAATGACGCGCGACCGCTTGTTCGGATCGGGCTCTTCCAAGTCGAACACGCAGATTTGCCGGACGTCGAAGCGCTCGGGCCCGAGATCGCCGATGAAGATGTAGCGATGGCTCGCGTCCCAGCGCAGCTCGTGTGCGTTCTCCAGGCGATGCGGCCCGAGGTTCTCGGGACCCTTCAGATCGTCCACGTCGAAGCGGTAGATATGGTCGCCGATGGCTCCGAGGAAGTGCTTGTTGTCGGGATACCACAGGTGATGGGTGTTGGAGCGCAGCCGGTAGGCGCACTCCTCGAAGTACATGGTGGACTGCCGCCCGATCATGCGCATGTTCTTGGGATCCGAAGTATCGAGCAGCACGATCTGCTGGCTGAAGTTCCCGAGCAGCGCCAGTTGCCCGTTGTGGGCGATGGACACATTGTGGGCCGCGCTGATGCCCTCGAAGTGTTGGATATAGGTCTTCTTTTCGGGCCAGTCGAAGCGAAGCACGCCGGCGCTGCCGATGAGGCCATCCAGGTGGACACCATCCAGTGCCATGTAGGAGCTGAACCGTTCGTCGCTCACGATAGTTCCTTTCGCCAGGCGCCTAGCGAGGCCGTTTGAGAGTGTAGGTGCCCTCGCCAGGATAGGCCCGTTCGTTCATGGGCTGGAAGGAAATCAGCTCCCATCTTTCGCTGCCTAGCTCGTTCAGTAGTACTTGGCTTTGATTCGAGGACGAAGGTCCAAGCTTCACGATCTTGTACTCCCAACCGGCAACGGGCCTGCTCGCGTCCATGGCTTCCCCCTGTGGTAGTTACCACCGCACGACATAGGATGCCGACAGTCGTCTTTGGTTGCACGCAGCGGCAGGGGCAAAGGCGGTTACCATCCTTGGTGCGCAACCTGACCGTGCTCGAAGATGCGCACCGAGCTCACCGCACACGACCTCTTGAACGCCGCCCACATGTGTCCATACGCCCGGTGAGCTCGGCGCCCATCGCGAACGCGCTCGCTGCTGCCTCGTCCGGTGAGGCAGGTCATCGTGCTTATTCGTTGTTATTGACCATTATTGCTTATACTATTATAGCTATGTCAACGAATGTTCTGGAGGCCATCATCCAGCTTCGCCGAGCCGTCTCTCGCGCGGCTGCCGTGACCTTCACCGGCGATATCAGCGGCAAGCAGGCAAGCATTCTGCGCGAGATCGCATCGTGCGGCCCCGTATCGCAGGTATGCCTCGCGCGCGCCACGGCGAGCGACCCCTCGGCGATGGTGCGACTGCTCGACGACCTCGAGAAGCGCGAGCTCGTGGAGCGGCGGCGGAGCGAGACCGACCGACGAGAAATGATGGTGTCCCTCACGACCGCTGGCCGCCACGTGCTCGGTCCCCTGGCTTTGGCGCACAAACGACTGGCCGATGCCACGGCGGGCGCCCTCACCCCTGACGAGAAACGGGTCTTCGTCGAGCTGGCGTCGAAGATTCGAAACTTTCTCACCGCGCGGGTCGAAAGCGGCGCTCTTCTGGCGAAGGGCAGCGATGTCCAGCGCTGAGCCAGCGGTCGCAGAGAGTGCGGCAACCGAGCGCGCTGCTACGCCGAACGGAGGGATCTACCTCCTCCAGCACCCGATGCTCCGGCACCCACGCCTTCGCGCTGTGATGGCGGCACTCGCGCTCGCCCTGACCGGCCTGTTCGCGCTGTGGTGGTTTCACTATCGGCCCTTCGTCTCGACGGACGACGCGCGTATCGCCGCCCCGTCGATCATGATTGCACCCCAAGGCGCGGGTGGACGGGTCGATCGCGTTCTCGTGCGTGAGGGCGACACCGTGCGCGCCGGAGCCCCCCTGGTCGAGGCTCGACGCGGCCACGCAGCGCTCCCAAGTCGAGAATGCCCGCGCCCTGGTCTCCCTTGCCGACGCGCGCGTCGGGGAGGCCGAGGCGCAGCTTCGTATCGAACGGCGCCTATCGCAGGTCTCGGAGCGGCGAGCGCTCGCGTCCGTGCATTCGGCGCGTGCTTCCGAAGAGCGCACCACGCGCGGGGCGCGCACCGAGGAAATCGCCAAGGCGCGTGCAGATGTTGCGGCGGCCGAGACGCAGGCCTCCCAGGCTCGCCGCGATCTCGACCGAACCCAATACCTGGCGCGGGAGGGCGCCGTGGCTCAGGTGGCTCTGGAGACCGCTCGAACGGGCGAGGCGTCCGCACGCGCAGCCCTCGAGTCCAGGCGTGCCGCGCTCGATCTCCTCGAGCACGGCAGTCGTCCCGAGGACATTTCTATCGCGCAAAGCGGGGTGCTGGTGGCCCAGGCGGGACTCCTCGACGCCAGCTCCGGAACGGATCGTGTCGCCTTTCGCCTGCGCCAAATCGAAGCAGCGCGAGCCCAGGCCGCACAAGCGCGTGCCGACCTCGACTTGGCCGAGGTCGCCCTGGCACGCATGACCCTGAAGAGCAGCGTCGGCGGCGTGGTCGTTCGCGTGACCGTCGATCCGGGCGATTATCTTTCGCCCGCGCAGGGCGCCGTCACCGTCGTCGACATCGCACACGCCTGGATCGCCGCCAACATCGAGGAAACCTCGTCGGGCCTGCTTCGCCAGGGACAACCCGCGCGCATCACCATCGACGAGGGCGGCAATCTCACCGGCCGAGTCGACGTAATCACGCAATCCTCGGCCGCCGAGTTCGCCCTGATTCCCGCCGACAACGCCGCCGGCAACTTCACCAAGGTCGTACAGCGCATTCCCATTCGTCTCGCCATCGACCCGAGCCCACGGGTCATGTCGCTGCGGACCGGCGAGTCGGTCGAGGTCAGGATCCGGGTTCGATGAGGCAGGCGAACCTGGCGGCCAACACGGCGAAAGAGGACGGCTATCGCTGGCGCGTCCTCGGTGTCGTCATGTTGGGGACGGTCATGTCGGCACTCGATACCAGCATCGTCAACGTGTCGCTGCCGAACATGATGGCCAGCTTCGGCGCCAACGTCGATGATATCGAATGGGTCGTGACCGGGTACATGCTCGGTTTCTCGACCTTCATGCCCCTGACCGCGTGGCTGCGGGATCGCGTGGGCTACCGGGTGCTCTACATCACCAGCTTGGCCGTGTTCGTCGGTGGCTCCCTCTTGTGCGGCATCGCTCCCAACCTGCCGGCCTTGATTCTCGCGCGGGTACTTCAGGCATTCGGCGGCGGCGCCATCACCCCCACCGGTCTGGCCATGATTGCCGAGGTCTTCCCCCCCAAGGAGCGAGGGCGCGCGCTGGGATTGTGGGGGGTGGGCGTCGTGGTCGGTCCCGCCTTCGGCCCGACGCTGGGCGGGTACCTGACCGAGACCCTCGGCTGGCGAAGCATCTTCAACATCAACCTTCCCATCGGCATCGTCGGGCTCCTGGCCGCGTCCCGCATCCTTCGCAGAGACAAGCCGCACGCCGCGACCCATCGAGGCTTCGACCTGCCCGGTTTCTTGCTCCTCACCGCGTTTCTCGTCGCCGCGCTACTGGGACTGTCGAACGGCAATCGCGAGGGCTGGAGCTCGCGCTACGTCGTCACCTGCGCCCTGGTGAGCAGCGTTTCGTTCGTGCTCTTCCTGGCCGTGGAGAGCGTCGTCTCCGAGCGCATCCTCGACCTGGGGCTCTTCCGCAAGCCCCAATTCACCGTGGCCATGGTGGTGACCTCGGCGCGCTCCATCGCACTCTACGGCGGCATCTTCCTCTTGCCGCTTTTCCTCCAGGATCTGATGGGCCGGACCGAGATCGAGACCGGGCTCTTGCTGCTTCCGGGAGCCCTCGTGATGGGACTGGTCATGCTGGTCTCCGGCCGAATTGCCGACAGGTTTGGACCGCGTGCCCCCACCATCGTCGGGCTCGCGCTCATCGCCTGGTTCATGTGGACGTATCGCAGGCTCGACGTGACGACGAGTACATGGGACGTCCTTTTCCCCACACTTATCCGCGGTGTGGGGTTGGGCTTGCTGGTGACGCCCGTCATGACCGCGGCCATCAATGCCGTCCCCACCTCCAAGGCTGGCATGGCGTCGTCGATGTTGAGCCTGACGCAACAGGTGTCGGGATCCCTCGGCATTGCCGTGCTGGCCTGTATTCTCGGTCGAAGGGCGACCTTCCACCTGGCGGTGGTGGGTCAGGGACTGGCAGGGACGAGACCGGCGCTGACGCAATCCGTGCGTGCCCTCGCCTTGCGCGCCCTCGCGCTCGGCGCGCCGCCCATCGAGGCGGGAAGGATCGCCCATGCTCTCGTCGCGCGCGCGGCCGCTGGCGCCGCCTCGGTGCTGGCGTTCGATGACGCCTTTCTGGTTGGCGCGGGAATCGTCGGCGCTGGTGCAATCCCCGCCCTCTTCCTCGCATCCAAGGCGAGGGCACATGCCCGCACCACCGCCGAGTCTGCCGAGCTCCTGGAGTGAAGATACCCGAAAAGCGGCGCCAGTCCGATCTTTCACATCAACCGAACGGAATCGCCAGCAAAGGAGAACGCATGAAAACCTTCAACGGAGTGGAGTTATACGAAACCCTCGATGAAATCGTAGATCCGTCCCACACCTGTCTCGTCGTCTGGGACGTCCAACAGGGGCTGGTCAACCGAGTTTTCAACAAGGAAGCATTTCTGGATTCGCTGAAGACCTTGATCGATGGACTGCGCGGGAAGATGCCCGTCGTCTATACCCTGATCACGCCCTTGCCTCCCGCCTACCAGTCGGGCTGGGGCCTCTTATCGATGATGCGCAGATTGCAGATCGACGATCCGGCGAAGCTGCCGCTCTTCATGGCGCCCGGCTCTCCGGAACGCGAAATCCCGGACTTGGTCAAGCCTCGGCCCGGCGATATTCAAATGGACAAATCCACGGCGAATATTTTCCTCGGGACCAACTTCGAGCTCATGATGAAGAACCGTGGCATCAAGAGCCTCATCTTCACCGGCATCGCCACCGAGATGGGTGTCGAGCTTTCGGCGAGGGACGCGGCCGCCCGCGGATTTTACCCCGTCGTCGTGACCGATTGTGTTTCCTCCATGAGCCGGGAAGGCCACGAACGATCCCTGGCCAACCTCGCGAGGCTGACGACCACGGCAAGCTGCAAGGAAATCCTCAACTCTCTGTGAATCCCCAACCCATGTCCATTTCTGAAGCAGCCAATGCCATCGAGGTGGAGGGTCTCGTGCGTCGTTTTGGTGAGCTTCTCCGCGGTCGACGACGTGTCGTTCACGGTCCCGGCGGGGCAGATTTTCGGTCTGCTCGGGCCGAACGGCGCGGGCAAATCCACGACCATCAAGATTCTCTGCACCCTCCTTCGTCCCTCGCAGGGCCTGGCTCGGGTTGCCGGGCATGACGTGGTCACCGAGCCGGCAAACGTTCGCCGCTCCCTCGGCCTCATCTTTCAGGATCCCGCCGTCGACGACCGTCTTACGGCCCGTGAGAATCTGAAGATTCACTGCATGATCTATGGTGTGCCACGCGCCGACCGACGCGCGCGCATCGAGGATGGCCTGGCGTGGATCGGCCTCACCTCCGAGGCCAACCAGCGCGTACGAACCTTTTCGGGGGGCATGCGCCGGCGGCTGGAGGTCGCGCGGGCACTTCTGCACCGGCCCCGTGTGCTCTTCCTCGACGAACCAACCTCCGGGCTGGATCCGCAAACCCGTCGTGCGATGTGGGACCGGTTGCATGAGCTGCGACAGCGCGAACAGTTGACCATTTTCCTCACCACCCACTACATGGAAGAGGCGGAGAACTGCGACCGCCTGGCCATCATCGACCACGGAAAGCTCGTCGCCGAAGGTTCGCCGGCCGAGCTCAAGCGCAGGGCCGGCGAGGAGCGGGTGACGTTGACCACGGCGGACGACGCGAAAGCCGAGGAAGAGCTCCGCATACGCTTCGGTGTCGAACCGCAGAAGACGGAGCGCGGGCTCGAGTTCGCGGTGTCGAACGGCGAGGAGTTTCTCGCGCGGCTCGGCCACTTTCCGGTGGAGCTTCGGCGTTTGAGCTTGCTGAAACCGACGCTGGAGGACGCGTTCATCGCGCTCACCGGCCACTCGATCCGACCAGACGAGGCGTCGAGCAAGGACGTACTGCGCCGGATGGTGCGCATGCGGAGGCGGTCATGAACGAAATCGAAGCCATGTGGGCGCTCACTTGGCGCGACCTCGTACGCTTCGCCCGTGACCGCAGCCAGGTGCTCGGGGCCTTCGCCCGCCCCCTGCTCTGGCTCATCTTCATGGGCAAAGGCCTCAGCGCCTCGGTGCGGCTCGCGGGTGGCGTCGGCTATCAGCACTTCGTCTTCGCCGGCGCCATCGCCATGGCCGTGCTCTTCGGCGGCATGTTCCAGGGCGTGACCATCATCTGGGATCGCGAGTTCGGCTTCCTCAAAGAGGTCTTGGTCGCCCCCATCTCCAGAGTGACCATCGTCCTCGGCAAGACCCTCTCGGGGACCGTGGTCACCATCGTGCAAGGCTGTCTGACGCTCCTCTTTGCTCCCATCGTCGGCCTGCACCTCGGCTTGATCTCGTTCTTTGCTCTCCTCGGCGTCATCGCCATTCTATCACTCGGCATTTCCGCCATGGGGGTCGTGCTGGCGACGCGCATGCAGACCTTCGAGGGCTTCGGAATCATTTCCAACTTCGTCATCATGCCGCTCTATTTTCTCTCGGGCGGCGTCTTTCCGGTGGAGCACCTGCCCACGTGGATGGCGGTTCTGGTGCACCTCAACCCCGTGACCTACGGGGTGGATCTCATGCGCCACGCGCTCGCCCAGCCGAGTCCCTTCTCGGTGGAGCTGGATCTTGCCGTCCTCCTCGCCTTCTCGACGGCGATGGTGGTGCTCGCCCTGGTGTGGTTTCGCCGCGAATAGGACGTCGGAAGCACGATGGGGGTCAAGGACCACCTGCCACGCGCGGCCATGGCCGTCGAGAGTTTCGTCGAACACGCGCCGCCCGCCAGCGCCGAGCTGCCCGCCGCGCGCAAATACCTCGAGAACCACCCTCCTGCCCCACGTGGCGGTGGCCGACGGCAATTACAACCACAACCGGCCACGGCCACGACCCTCAGCGGCTATCGTGGGATGCGGAGACTTTCGTTCCTGCCACTCGTCGGGTAGAAGGTTGCCTCGATATCCAACTCCAACCGAGGAACCGTGAACGCTCGCAACCGCGTGACTTTTGTTTTGGCCGGAGCCCTGGCCGCGCTCGGCCTGGCTTGGAGGGTTTTCCCCGCCTGGTTCGTCGCGTGCCTCAAGGTGCCGTATTCGGACCCCACGCTTTCCCGCGCCTACCTGCAGTTGTTGGCCGATCTGCCGTTTGCGATCCTCTTCGCGGCGACCGTGCTGGCGGCAACCGCCGTGGCGACTCTGATCGATGCCCGGCGACCTGCGCCCGGCCCGGTGTTTCGTAGGCTTTCCCCGGCCCACGAGACGATGCTCTACGGCGCCCTGCTGCTGCTCGGAGCTTGGCTCTCGTGGCGTCACTACGCGTATTGGTCGTACCCGACATGGGATCTCTACTGGGAATTCGGTGAGCAGCTGCACCACTTGATGCGCCACCCGGACCCCCATGTCCTGGCCGCGGTGCGAAGCTTCGCACGCGAGTACCCGCATTCTGCCAGCCCGCTGACGCCCTTCGCGGTCGCGCTGGGAATGTTCGTCCTCCCACATTCGCTGCTGCTCATGCAGATCTTGAGCGCGGCGGCGACCGTGCTTTCGCTTGTGCTCCTACGCGCGCTGGCGCGCCGGCTGGCGCCTACCGCGACCTTCTGGCCGCTGGGCGTTCTGTTCCTGACCAACGTCGCGACCATGCGCAACTCCTTCTTCATCCAGCTCGACGCGATCAACGGTTTTTTCGTGCTGCTGTTTTTTCACCAGTGGTTGCGCTGGCGAGAACAGCCGACGCGGGGCCGTCTTGCGGTACTGTGCACCGTGCTAGCACTCGGCGTGCTGCAAAAGACCACGCTTTTCCCGTTGCTGGCGGTCCCGACCCTGGTCGCAGTCGTGGAACCGGCGAACGCGCGCCGCCTCGATTTCGCGCGTCTGTTCGTCACCGGCTTCTGGACCGCGCTGGTCCCCGTGTCGCTGTTCTTGGTCTACCTCGGCGTGTTCCGTTTCCAGGGCAATTTTCTGTCGCAAGTCACGCTCATGGGCACGGGATGGAACGAGATCGATTTCTCGTGGCAACGATTCGTTTTCGCCTCGGGCTTCTTGCTTGGCCCGTATATTGGCCTGGTGTTGCGCAATCGAAGCTGGCGCGAGCCCGCCTACCAGGGCCTCGCCCTGTTCGTGGTCCTGTTCTTCGCCAGCATGGTTGCAGTACGCGGGCCATTCTGGGGCCGCTACTACTCACACGTGCTCGGATGCTGGCTACTGCTTGCACTGCCAGCCTGGGCGCGCGACGACTCGGCCGGCAGGCGCCTCGCACGATGGATCTTCATGGTCGGCGTTGGCGGGCTTCAAGTAGCGATGATGTACTGGCAGATGATCTGATCTCCCAGGCCAGCGTTTCGCTGTCGAAACATCGCTCGCAGGTCGTGGTAAAGACGACTACTGGGCGAGCTGGATGGGCTTGGATGTACCGTTCACCTCGAAGGTGAGGTTGTTGATCTTGGCCGTGCCTTGGGTGTTGTCGTCAATCTCGCTACCGACTTCGATGCGCGTCAGATACATGTCCGTGGTGATGCCACCAGTGTAGTTTTGCATGACCCAATCGAGGATCCCCTTGACATCGCCCTTTCCCGAAAACGTGTTCTGGGGGCCGTTGCTGAGGTAAAAATTGTAGAAGCGCCACTGGCCATTGGCCCACGTATCGCTCTGGTGACAAAGTTTGTAGGAGATGCCGCTAGCGGTCACATTCCCGCTCTTGTCACAGCCCCCTGCCGCCCGGCTGCTATCCCAGCTCAAAAAGACGATGATTTCGGCGAAGACGCCCCCGTCGGTGACCCCGGACGCGGCGGGATTGTTCTTGCTGATCCAGAACTCGAAGTTCGTGTCGTAGTTGGTGGACTGCTGGTACGTGCTGGCGAACGTGTCGATAGTCACGCTCGCGCTCGTGATGTCCTTGATCTGCTTAGGCAGCAGAGAGGTGGAAGGACACGGCGGGGATGTCAGGTTCGAGCTGCTGGAACCGAAGGGAGCGACCCCGAACTCGATCTCCGGGTAGTCGGGATGTCCTTTCTGCTGGGCGGGCGGGTTGTTGTCACACTTGCCGCGGTTGAAATCATAGCCGATGGTCTTGTCCTGGTTGACGTAGACCTTGTAGGTTGCGTTGGTGCCGCAGTTGAGCGCGTCGGCTCCCCATCGATTGTCGATCAGGCGCATGTCACCCAGATTCAAGTACTGTTTGGACGTGCTGGTCGAGTCACCGGGCTTTGCCAGTCCCTGACCCAGGCAGTCCACGATGGTCGTCGTGCCACCCGTGGAGGTTGTCCCGCCTGAAGACGTTGTGCCGCCCGCGGACATC
This sequence comes from uncultured delta proteobacterium, assembly GCA_963824555.1. GTDB lineage: Bacteria > Myxococcota_A > Polyangia > Fen-1088 > Fen-1088 > Fen-1118. Next base: position 256,927 of record CAWGPW010000021.1, read on the forward strand.
GTACCGCCTCCGGCAGTCGCTCCGCCCGAAGATGTCGAGCCACCCGTGGACGTCGAGCCACCCGTGGACGTCATGCCCCCCGTGGCCTTCGTCCCGCCGGTGGAGGTCGTTCCACCCGAAGACGTCCCGCCCGTGGAGGTCGCTCCGCCCCCTGAATTCGTTCCGCCTGTGCCCTTCGTCCCACCCGTGGAGGTCGTCCCGCCCGAAGAAGCCGTGCCACCCGTGGAGGTCGCACCGCCCATGGACGTCGAGCCGCCCATGGATGTTACGCCGCCCGTCCCCGCCCCGCCTTGCGATGTTCCACCCGAACCGCCGCCGCCACATTGAACAAGCGAGAATGATGCGGCAAGGCAGCTGCAGAAGAGGATCCATCTCGATTTGGGCATTGGTACTCCTGGGGTCTGGCGGTTGGGGCTCCGAAGCAGTGGGGCGATGGGATGTGTCCCGATTAGAGCGACGGAGCGCATCGACTTGTCCACGGATTTTCTTACAGCTGGCCAAAAATTTCCCCAAGAATCGTTCGCTGCCAACCATCTGTCGGACTGCCTAACCCGCAGCAGCCAGGCGCAACACCAGGGCCAAGCGCGCAGCGTCGTAAGGTGCGCGCCCTGAATCACGGCCCGCCCCTCGTCCGCGAAGTGAATTCGCGGACTTCACCCCACCTGCGGCCGAGCCCTCGGCTCGGCTTCTGATGACCTGTCCAATGCATCGACAGGTCATCAGCACGGAGTTTCGCCTGATCTGCCTTACGAGTCCGGCAATCCCGCGAACGTCGTCGTCGATTTCTCGAGGTACAACAACGCGGACATCGTCGTCCTTGGTGCATCGTCCTGCTGGGAAGAGAGCCAGCGGATTAGACTCCCTTGGAGATGCCCAACGTCGTCGCGGGATCGTCCAACCGCACGGTCTTGCGTTGGGTGGTGTGCATGCCTCCCAGGTCGATCGCGAGCGTTCCGTTGATGAAGAGATCGTCGTCGCCCGTGAACGTGAAGGTTTCGCCACCGTGGTAGAGAAACGTCGTGTGGAGCTCTGTGGTGAAGCAGCAGTTGAATCTCAACTTCGTTCTTCCGGCAGCAGCGAGGGCATAGTAGAAAATGACGGTGGGCGCGCGCCGCCCACAACCGCGGCATGAAGAAGTTGTGCATACTCATCCTGTTCGACACCGATGCTGAACCGCCAGCGGGACAAGACTACGCGCGCCAGATCGAATCCGCGGACGAGGCGGAGTTCGATGTGGCCCGCGCGCTGCGGACCCAGGGCCACGAGGTGCGGCTATTCGGCTTCCGCAACGATCTGGACGCGCTGGTCGCGGGGCTGCGCGCCGAGCCGGCGGACGTGGTGTTCAACCTGTCCGAGCGCTTCCGCAATCAGTCGAGCCTGGACTATGGCGTGGCCGCGCTGATGGAGATGCTGGACCTGCCCTACACCGGCGCCTCGTCCGAGGGTCTGATGCTGGCGCGCAACAAGGCACTCACCAAGATGGTGCTGGCCTACCAAGGGCTGCGCATCCCACATTTCTTCGTGTGCCCGCGCGGCCAACCAGTGCAACGACCGAGCGATGTGCGCTTCCCGCTCATCGTCAAGCCACTCGACGAAGACGCCTCGGTCGGCATTGCACAGCGGTCGGTGGTGCACGACGATCCGGCGTTGACCGAGCGGGTTGCCTTCATCCACACGCGCCACAACACCGCGGCCATCGTCGAGGAGTTCATCGCAGGTCGTGAGTTGTACGTGGGGGTGATCGGCAACGATCCGCCGCGCGCGCTGCCGCCCATCGAGATGGTGTTCGGCGAAGATGCCTCCGAGGAGAGCCGCATCGCCACCTTCAAGGCCAAGTGGAGCCACAAGTACCGCGAGGCGCGCGGCATCCAAAACTGCATCGCCACGAACCTGTCGAAAGAGCTGAAGGATCACCTGGCTGATGTGGCGGTGCGTACCTACCAGGCCGCTGGCCTACGCGACTATGGCCGCATCGACGTGCGCTTGGCCCACGACGACGAGATCTACATCGTCGAGGCCAACCCCAATCCCTATCTGGCCGACGGGGAGGATCTGGCGTGGGCCGCGGAGGAAGGCGGCCAGCCCTACCCGCAGCTGATCGAGAAGATCGCCGAGATGGCCGCTTCGCGCGGGCGCAAGGCGTAGTCGACGCCGGCCCGGACACCGAACCCCATGCCGAGGCCGAAACCTAGGCAGGCGGGATCGACGGGGACGTTGACGGGGTCCAGCCTAGCGCTCTAAGCAGGTCGTCGGCCGATGACCGGCCATCTCTGTTGCTGCTGGTCGCTCCTGCGACAGCTCCCTCACCTTTGACGACAGGGTTGCGATATCGAAGGGTTTCTTGATGAACCCCTTGCAACCCCGCGCAAGCAATTCCCGAGCTTGTTCGTCGATGCTGTAGCCGCTCGACACCAACACCTTGAGGCTCGGCATGACCTCGCGGAGCGCATCGTAGGTCTGGCTGCCGCTCATCTCGGGCATGATCATGTCGAGGATGACGAGCGAAATGCTGGCTCCCTGCTGGCGCACCATTTCGACGGCCTTGCGTCCGTCAGACGCGGTCAACACGTCATACCCAATCTTCTTCAGCACGCGGCTAAGCACGTCCAGGATGTGCGGCTCGTCGTCCACGACCAGAATCGTCCCCACGCCCCGCTCGATCACCGCCGCCGGGGTCTTCTCCTCGCTGGTGGGCAGGTCCGTGGCCGGCAAATAGACCGAGAAGGTCGTGCCTTTCCCGAGGGCGCTCTCGACGGTGATGAAGCCCTCGTGGCTCCGGACGATGCCGTACACCGAGGCGAGACCGAGCCCGGTGCCCTGGCCCGGCTCCTTGGTCGTGAAGAAGGGTTCGAAGATCCGCGCTTGCGTCGCGGCGTCCATGCCGACACCCGTGTCTTGAACCAACAGCTTGACGAAAGGCCCGGGAGCGAGCCCATCAGGGCGCGTGGTCGAGCCGGCGAGATCCGCGTTTTCGGCACGCACGTTCAGCGTGCCGCCGTGAGGCATGGCTTGCGCGGCGTTCAGGAACAGATTGAGCAGCACCTGCTCGATCTGCGTATGGTCCATGAGCACCGCCATCAACCCGGGTGGAAAGTCGAGGTGGATAGATAGTTCCTTTCGCGTGCGCCCAAACATCGCGCTGGTCTTCGCCACCACGCGAGCCAAGTTGAGAGGTCTTACGTCGTACTTGCCCCGGCGGGCAAACCCGAGAAGCTGTCTGGTCAGATCCGATCCGCGGGTGACCAAGTCCATCATGTCCTGAATGGAGCCGTGGTTCTCGTCGGTTGGATGGAGCTCGATATCGAGCAACGTGAGCCCACCCAAAATGCCGGCAAGGATATTGTTGAAGTCGTGGGCGATACCCCCGGCGAGCGTGCCGATGGCCTCCATCTTCTGCGATTCCGCCAGTTGCAGCCGCAGTTGCAGATCCCTGCGGTCGTCCGCCGCCTTCTTGTGTTCGGCGATCTCCCATGCCACGTCTGCCAGATAGTCGACCGTCTTGACGTCGCCCTGGGTGAAGTCGGTCGCCTTGTTGGCGACGCCGACAAGCGCGACAATCTGGTCGTCGCGCAGGATCGGCACCACCAACACGCGCAGCGCGTGGACGCGAAGCTCGGGAAGGCCGATCTTTTCCGACGGCCAAGCGTAGTCGTTGTAGACGATCGAACGGCGTTGGCTCACACAGTCGGCCCAGACACCGGCCTCGGCCAGAGCACAACGCTGGACGTCTTCCTGAACGCCGTGAAACTTGGCATGCGTACTCGTCGACCATGCCTCGCGCACGAGGACACGCTGTTCATCGGCAAGCAGATAGCACACGCCCACCACACCACCGGTCATGCGTTCGATCTCGTCGAGCACCTTTCGCAGCAGCTCGGCACGCGAGTGCGCCACGGCGAATTGCTGGAGTCGCAGACGAACGGATAGGATTTCCTGCGCACGTTTGCGTTCGCTGATGTCGGTACCGATGATGCGACACTCTTGCCCGTCCTCCGAGGCCTGGGCAACGATTTCCACGGTAAGCGCTTCCCTTTCCCCCCATTGCATGACCACCTCGCAGGATTGCTTGGTGCGGCTCTCGAACACCTTGGTGAACAGCGCCTCGAAAGGGCGTCGGCTCTCCGCTGAAATCAAGACCGGCAGCCGCATCCCGATCAAGCGCCCGCGTTCCACCCCGATCAAACGCGCGCCGGAAAGATTGATTTGCCGGATGGTTCCACCGCGATCCAGGGTCAGGTAGCCTACGGGGGCGAACTCGTAGAGGTCGGTGTAGCGTGCCAGCGCTTGCTCGGCTTCCCCGCGAGTGCGCTGAAGCTCGTCGTTCTGGAGCTCCAACTCGATTTGGTGAACCTGCAACTCCTGAACCAGGCGCCGCATGTCGGGCGGCATGGCCAGCTCGCTTGCATCGGGCTCGCGCTGGATCGTCAGCGCTTTCTGCACCGCCCGGTGCCGCAACTCATCAGGCTTTTCCTGGTGCCCCTTGTTCACCTTATCTCTCCCTCGCAGGCTCGTCGCCGTCACTGGTCTGTCTGTTTCCGGCGCAACGCCGCTTCCAGCGTCTTAGATGCCGTGATGTCGGCAAACGTGATCACGATTCCGTCGATTCTATTGTCTGTCGTGCGGTAGGGCATGACACGCACGGCGAACCAGCGTCCGTCCAGGGTGTTGACTTGCTTCTCCTTGGACGTCAGCGTCTCCAGGACCTCGCGCGCGTCGTCGACGAGAAAAGGATAGATGAGGTCGGATGCAAGGTCGGTGATCGGCCGACCAATGTCGCCCGGGATGAGGTTGACGATCTTCGTCATCCGCGTCGTGAACCGTCGTACCCTCAATGTCGCGTCCAGGAACAAGGTGGCGACGTCCGTGCTATCAAGGAGATTGCGCATATCGTCGTTGGCGTGCGAGAGCTCGTCGACCTTGGCTTGCAGCTCGTTGTTGAGGGTTTGCAGCTCCTCGTTCATGGATTGCATCTCTTCCTTGGACGTGGTCAGCTCCTCGTTCGTGCTTTGCAGCTCTTCATTGGTGGACTGAAGCTCCTCGTTGGAGGATTTCAGCTCCTCCTGGGAGGTCTGCATCTCCTCACGGGTGGTCCGGACCTCCTCACGTGCGCGGCCCAGCTCTTGCGCCATCTTGGCCATTTCGGCGGGGGTTTGTTTGACCTTGCCCGAACGTTTGGTGATGGCGGGCGCGACCACGTCCGAGAACAGAATCATGAGCATTCCGCGCAACGTCTCGGACTTTCCCAGAGGCTCGATCGTGACATTCACGAAGTGCGAGACGCCGTTGTTCTCGACTTTGACCTCGGCCTTGGTCACGGCTTGCTGCGAGCGCAAGGCGCCTCGGAACGCGCAAGCCAATTCGTCGCGAAGTCCCTCGCACGCCATCACATGGACATTCCAATTGGCCTTGCCCGCCGCTGGCTCCAGATACTTGCCAGTGTGTCCGCTGACGTAAAGAATGTCGCCCTTATCGTTGGTCAGCACGGCGGCCGGCGAATAGCGCTCGAGCAAGAACCGCTCCGCCAGCGCCGGCAGATTGAGGACGGATGTCTTCACCGCGGCGGTCGTCTCGGCCGCCAGAGCACGCTGTCCGGATGAGGTGACGGGAAACTCGACAGCTTGAGCTGGTTGCGCGGCAACAAGTCGACGGTAGGTTCGCATCTTTCCATCTCGCAGGTCAAAGAGGTTGGCGGAAGCACCGAGTGTCTCGGCGCTTCCCAGGAAAAGGATTCCCCCGGGATTGAGACTGTAGTGAAGGAGCTGCAGCAACTTCTTCTGAAGATCTGGCGACAAGTAGATGAGCAGGTTGCGGCAGCTCACGATGTCGAGCTTGGTGAAAGGCGGATCCATGATGACGTTCTGGGTGGCGAAGATCACCGTCTCGCGAATCTCCTGGCCCACGCGGTAGCCACCGGAGTCCTTCACGAAAAACCGACTCAGGCGCTCGTTCGAAACACTGCCCGAGATTCCCAGGGGAAATACGCCGAGACGTGCCCGCTCAATGGCGTCCTTGTCGAGATCGGTGGCGAAGATCTGCAGGGACAATCTCTTGGCGGGCCGCACCTCGTCGACCACCTCCTTGAAAACGATGGCCAGCGAGTACGCTTCCTCGCCGGTCGAGCATCCCGGCACCCACGCGCGCAGCACGCCACCCGCGGGGCGCTCGGAGAAGAGCTCGGGGAGAGCCTTCTTCCTCAGGTGTTCCCACACCTCCGGATCTCGAAAAAAACTGGTGACACCGATGAGCAGCTCCTTGAAAAGCAACTCGTTTTCCTGCGGGCTTTCCTGCAGCAGCCTGACGTACCCCGCGATGTTGTGGATCTTGTGCAGCTCCCTGCGCCGCTCGATACGACGGTAGACCGTGCTTCGCTTGTACTGGGAGAAGTCGTGGCCGGTCTGGCTTCGCAACAAGATGAAGATCTTGTCGATGGCGCTCCGGGTTTCCTCGGTCAGGATAACTTTCGATTGGACCACGCCCGGGGTGCGCGCGCAGTGGGCAACGACCCTTGCCGCCAAATCCTCCACGGGCGCCACCACGTCGGCGTACCCGGCATCGATCGCACTGCGAGGCATGGCATCGAATTTGGCCGAGCTCGGCGCCTGGACGAATACAGCGCCGCCCTGCGCCTTGATCGCCCCGGCGCCCAACGTGCCGTCCGCGCCCATGCCGGAGAGAATGACCCCGATGCCGTCCGATCGCCGGTCGTCCGCAATCGATCGGAAGAAGAAATCAATAGGCAAGCGCAACCCGCGCCGCGCCGTCGGCGAAAGGAGGTGCAGCGCACCGTGCAGGATGGACAAGTCCTGGTTGGGTGGAATGATGTAGACGTGGTCCGGCTCGACCCGCATGCCATCCTTGACCTGAAGAACCTTCATCGGCGTGGCCCGCGAAAGCAGCTCCACCATCATGCCCTTGCGAGTTGGGTCCAGATGCTGAACGATGATGAAAGCGGCGCCGCTCACCTCTGGCAAGGGACGCAGAAAGCTCTCGATGGCTTCCAGTCCTCCGGCCGAGGCGCCGATGCCGACGATGGGAAAGGCTTCGATTGCACCGCGATCAACGCGGTAGCGGTCGCCCCTTTGTCTTGCCGCGGGCATTCCACCTGTGTCGATAAATTCCCGTTTCCGCCCTCGAGTCATCGCGTTGTGCTCCAGCGCATACGTGTCCTAGCCGTGCGCGGGGAATAGGTTGAATGACGCAAGCGGAAGATGTCAAGGAGGGTGTGGGCGGTCCTGGCGACAACCGCGGTCAAGGGGGCTTGTTACCGAGAATGGCAGAAACTGTCTGATGACACTTGTGCCCGGTAACGCCATTGTTAGACACTCTTCGCGGGCGGAAGCACGATGCAACAAACAACCCAGTGTCGATCCCTCGTCCCCATGGCGCTGTCATTCCTTCTTCTGGGAGCATGCGTCCAAACCCAAGCCTCGACAAAGGGCACTGGCGGCGCGACTGCCAAGGGAGGCAGTGGAGGTGGCGCGGGAGGTGGCGCGGGAAGTGCCAGCTCGGGTGGAAAGGGCGGCTCCGGCGGCGACAGCACCGCCAGCTCGGGCGGAAGGAGCGGCTCCGGCGGCGACAGCACCGCCAGCTCGGGCGGGAAGAGCGGCTCGGGCGGACAGCCCACCGGCGGCGCCGGCGGGAGCTCTGTTGGCACTGGCGGCCAGTCTTCGGGTGGAGTTGGAGGTGCCATGACGAGTGGCACAGGAGGTGTGGACGGCTCGGGCGGCAGTGGAACGGACGCGTGCTCCACGCCGATCAACATTACCGGTCTGAAGATCGATGCGAGCTCGAAGAATGTGCTGTCCGCGTCCGTGAGTTGGACGACTGACAAGCCGGCCGACTCGACGGTGCAGTTCGGCGAGAGCAGCAGCTACGACTGGGAGATCTCCGATTCCACATCCGTCACCAGTCACAAGGTGCTGGTCATCGGTATGCACGCCAATACGAGCTATCAGATCAAAGCCATGTCATCCGCCAATGGCTGTACGGGCAACACGACCAGCACCTTCAAGACGGGAGCCCTGCCGACCCAAATCCCGGTCGCCGACGTCACCATCAACGACACGACCAAGTCGCAGCCGGGCTGGACGCTCATGAACATCGTCATCGGCGGTAGCGCCACAGCACCGATCTCCAACTACCCGGCAGCGGTCGTGATGTACGATGCCACCGGCCAACCGGTTTGGTACTACATCGACGGCACGACCAATGACTTTGGCGGCGCCATCGCCACCTACCTGACCGACAAAGGCGTGTTTATCGGCCCGGTCGTGGGGCAGGCCAGCGGTACCGGTGAGTCGCCGCGCGAGGTCGATTTCGCGGGCAGCACCCTTTGGGAGTGCAAGGATCCGCTGTGCGGCGGCGCCGGGGAGCTGACCCACGACTCCATCAAGCTCTCGAATGGCGACCACGTCGTCGACCGCTGGGTGACCACCGGAAGCAGCGGCTTTGGCGGGAACCAGTCTCCCGTGTTCGAGGAAATCGACGCCAGCGGCAAGGTGGTGTGGTCCTTGGACTACGCCAAGCTCGTACCCATGCCCTCGGGAGCGTCGGGCGACTGGTGCCACGGCAACTTCATCTCCGTCGACATCGCCAAAGACGTGGTCTACGCGAACTGTCGCTGGATGGGGCTCATCAAGACCAGCTACAAGAACCCGGGCTCGCTTCTCTGGTACATGGCCGCCAGCTACGGCAAAGCGACTGGCACCATCACGTTCTCACCCACGGCATCGCAGTACAGCGACACCCACGATCCCGAGATCCACGACGATGGCTCGATCCTCTTCTTCGACAACGGCGGCTACTCGACATCCACGTTTCCCGGCGGATCGACGCCCACCTACCACTCCCGCGCGGTGGAGTACCAAGTCGACGAGAACGCGAAGACCGCGACGCTCGAGTGGGAGTTCCCGGGCACGTTCAATGTCGACTCATGGTACAAGAGCACCTGGTACACATCCTACTTCGGCAGCGCCAAAAGGCTGGACAACGGTAACGTGCTGATCGCCGCAGGTTCGTTGAGCGCGAATGACGGTGATGCCCGTGTGTTCGAGGTGACCAAGGCCGATGGCAAAGTGGTGTGGGAATTCCGCCTGCCCTCCACGTTCGGCGCCTACCGATCGACGCGCATCACGCCGCCGCTGGTGCACGCGATCACCAAGTAACCAGCGAGGACACATGACGGTCAGCAACTACACCGCGCCGCTGTTGAATCGCGGCGTTGTAGCTACTTTTCGCCAGTCGCGACAACTCCCAGAGCACCGGCATGCATGCTCTTCCGTATGCGAGTGGTGGCGCTGCGATTCTGACCGATGATCTCGATGGCCTGGGGATCGGCGGTCCGGCGAAACGCGACGCCCCGGACGTCGAATGAGCAGTCCGGATGGTTGCTCCACCCGTGGGCGCGAACGTAGGCATAGTGGCAGCGCATCTGCTGCAAGATATCGCTGGCGCGAGTCCCGGCAGCGAAACGCACCCGCACGCCGCCGTTGACGTCACGGGTGTTGGAACTCATGGTTTTTCCCTCCTTCGAAAGGCGGTGACTTCGCGTTATAGCGATGAAACCCTGCAACTGGAGGAATGCATGGACGGCGCCAAGAAGTCGCCGCGAGGCGCGCGGACATTCCAGCCGGAAGGGAAACGGGAGTTGTGGCAGCCCGCCACACGAGACAAGTTGCCCCGGAACGGAAGTAGCGCACGAACCTCCTTGTCTGTCCTGGACCACGAACGCACAGAGTAGCCGACAAGCCCCACTAGGAATCTAGTCCGAGATAAGATGCCTCAGATGAAGTGCCCGTTCTGCGCCGAGGAAATCCAGGACGCCGCGATCCTGTGCCGGTTCTGCGGCGCGACGCGGAAGGGGGAGCTTTGGCGACCGCCCGATGGCGTCGCAATGTCCGCTTTGGGTCGGCGAAAGGGTGCGATGACCCTCCGTCTCGCAGGCGCCTTCTTCTTGATGACGGCTGTCTACGAGGTGTACTCGATGACCGGAGCTGTTCCACTGGCAGGCGCGGTTCGCACGGGTTTGATCGCGGTCACGTACCACCTGATCTTCACCGCAGCGTACGTTGCAATGGGTCTCGGGCTGCTGATGTTGCGCCCGTGGGGAATCCCGGTGCTGCTCGCCGGCACGGGATTGTACACCATCGATCGGTTGGCGCTCCTGCTCGATAGGGCGGGGATCCTGGCGTCGATCGGCCATTCGAGCTCCGAGCTCCAGGGGCTCATTTTGGGGACGGACGGACTGGGAAGCCTGATCGACTCGGACACGATCGTGAATGCCACACGCATGGAGACGGTCGTGGTCTTGGCCTGCTGGTGGGCGTTTGCCTTCTACGCCGTCGGAAAGCGCCGACTATTCAACTTGCCGCCACGCGGTTGACCCCTGGATGGCATGCCCAGTGGTCGCCGGGCGTTGGGACGCCAAATGGCCTAGGAGGAACGTTGATTCTGCTCGTGGCGGTCTTCGTTCCACTTTCCGTGAGGGCACAGATTGGCGTGGGCGTGAACGTCAATGTACCTCTGCCTCCAACCCATTGCCTTTTCCGCGCCCCCGGAGGTGGTGGTCATCCCTGAGACCAATGTCTACGCCGTGCCCGATGTTGAGGCGGATAACACGAATCGGGATGGTAGCGACGCGTCCACGGGCAGGCAAGAATTCTTCGGACTATCAGGGCCTGGCATGCATCTGCCGGGCGCTCGGCTTGGTCTACTCGGTGAACGAGGCGCTCTCGCCCGCGGCGTAGACGGCCTGGACCTGTGCGGCCGTCAGGGCAGCGTTGTAGATACGGAACTCGTGGTAGGTGCCGGCAAAACCGGGGTCAGCCGAATACTGCGACTTGCCGAGGTAGTTGTTGATGTCATTGATCAGCGAAAGAGCTCCGAGCCCCGTGGTCTGGGACTGAAGCACGCCGTTGAGGTACATCGCGAGCACGTGGCTCTGGCCATCGAACACCGCGACCACCTGGGCCATCGTGCCCGTGGCCAACGTGCTCGTGGCGTCGACGAATGTGCTAGCGGTTGACACATCGCTGCTGTAGCTCGTGCGCAGGCGGGGGGTTCCATCGGGCGCTGAGTTCGGAGAGATGATCACGGTGGTGACGGCGTAATAACTGCTACCAGATTGTTCGTTGCTGCCAAAGTCGAGGATCCGCTGGTTGTTGTTGCCTCCGGTCCAGGTGACCCAGAGCTCGAGTGTGGCGCTGGTCAGCGTCGAAAAGATGTGATCGGGTAGATCCACGTACTGGTCCGTTGTCCCGCCAGCCAACACGAGCGTGCCCGAGCCCGACAACTGCGCGTTCTTCACCGTGCCGTCGGCGGTCCCCACGGAATCGGTAACCGTGGTGCCTGTTCCGTCAAAGCTATATCGATGCACCAGGGTCGTGCCAATCGCACAGAGCGCGCATGACCCGTCTGAGACAGAAACGTCGAGGGCAGGCGCAGCATCCGGCAAGTCGGGGCCAACTCCGCCGCCATCCTGACCGGCAGCTCCACCTGAACCGGACGTTCCGCCGGCTGCCCCGGCATCGAGCCAGGTCCCGGTGCCGCCTGCGCCCCCCGTCTGCCCGGTGATCCCCCCCGCCCCGGTCCCGGCATCGAGCCAGGTCCGGGTGCCGCCTCCGCCTCCCGTCTGCCCGGCACTTCCTCCGGAACCACCCGACCTGGCATCGGAAACAATGCCGCCTGTACCCTGGGGATGATCGTCTGCCGGCGCGTCGGTCTCGGTGTTGCCGCCTGTGCCCTCGGCGTCCAGCGCGCCGGAGGAAGGAACTGTGCTGCCACCCATCCCGGCGTCGACTGAGTTGCCTCCGCTGATTCCACCCGCCGAGACGATCCCAGTGCTGGACACACCGGCAGTCCCACCTGAGCTGTCCGAGCCGAAACCAGCGCCGCCGGTGCCCGTGTGCAGATCGCCCCCTACTGGCGGACCTTCGGCGCTGCCATCGGAGTGAGCCAACTCCCATGGCTTGGTGAGATCCACGCAGCCGAGGCTCAAGGCAACGCCGAAGATCAGCGCACACATTGGCCGGGGCAAACACGTGGCGAGCATGGATCTAGTACCAGCTGTCATCGTTCCCTCTGGCCTCAGCATCTGAGTTTGGCACAGCGACCATTCCGGTGTCCAGGAATACACTCTACCGGAGGCAAAATGTGCAGGCACCGCAAACGTGCCATTTCCGCGCTGCACCGGACCATCACGGCGCGGCGTCGGGGCGACGCCGCTCAGGGGTGAATCCTCGAAAAGAGCTCCGCGCTTCGAAAAAGCTCAATGATATCAGGGTGGCGGCTCCCGCGAACAAGAAGTTCAGGATGTCTCCGTTCAAGCAGCGTTATCCCAAGCAGCGATGTAGGGAAAATCTTCTTGCCTACGGTCAGGAGCGCTACCAAGCTACGCCGCCATGCCCGAGCGTCATAGCCACACCATTCGAAGACCCGCTGCTGTCGGGGTCGCTATCGTCTTCTCACTCCTTGCGAGTGGGCCGGCGTCGGCCGCTAGCAGGCAGGCACGAGAGAACGTTGCCCGCCAGGAATGCCTCGACGGCAACTACATCGAAGGGGTTTCCATTCTCTCGAAGCTGTTCGTCGAAACCAAGGACGTGACCTACATCTTCAACCAGGGACGCTGCTTCGAGCAGAACCGACGGTACGAGGATGCCATTGCGCGGTTCCAGGAGTTCTTGCTCGCGGGGCGCCAGAAGTTGGGTGCGAACGAGAGGTCCGACGCCGACCAGCACATCGTCTATTGCAGGAGAATGCTGGCCGAAGAACAGCCTAGCGTGGCCACTGCGCCCGCACCCCAAACGCCCATGGGTTCTCCGCCGGTAGCGCTAGCTGCACCAGAGCCGGCGCCAGCGGCGGCGCGAGCGCCCGAACCGCCGCTGGTCCAGCAACCCGCACCACAACCCATGCAATCGTCCGGCGGCGCGGGCTTGCGAACGGGCGGAATCGTCGTCGCGACTTTTGGCGTCGCAGCCTTGGGCGCGGGCATCCTCTTGAACGTGAAGGCCAACAGCACGGTCAACGACATGTACTCCACCTACGACGGGTATTCCAAGGAGTCCGAGCGCAAGACCTACGAGGCCTTGGCTTGGGTCGGCTACGGACTCGGTGCGGCTTGCGTGGTTACCGGGGCCGTCCTCTACGCGGTGGGGCTCAAGGCAAGATCAGGGCCGGCCAGCAGGCTCGCCTTCGTGCCTGTCGTCGGGACAAGTCAGGCCGGCGCCGTACTGACAGGAGAATTCTAGTGAAGACACCAAGCGCCCTTGGACGAGACAATCGGCGACCTCTCCCCGTCGGGGTCTGGATCGTTGCTCTCGCTTTTCCAGGTTTTCTCGGCTGTTTCAACGCTGCCGATCCTTCTCGGCTGAAGTGCAAGACGCAGACTGGCTGTCCGAGCGGCTACGTGTGCGACACGTCAGCCGGAACATGCTCCCTGAGAGTCGGGGCCGGTGGCAGCCAGAGCGATGGCTCGCCGGGTACTGGGGGCGAAGCTGGAACCGGGATGAACCACAACGACGGAAGTGCCGAAACGACCGGCGATACCCTTGGCGATGTACCTCCCGATGCACGATCGGACGCAACGCCGGACGCGCGTATCGACGCACCAACCGATGCCGTGCTCGCCGACGCGCCAACCGATGGTGGTGCTCTCACCGATGCACCGACGGATGCGAACCCCGATGCTGCGATCGATGTTCCAGCGGTGGCGGACGGCGCCGCGCTCGACGCGGTCGGATGTCCGTCGGGCAAAGTAGGCTGCAACGGCAAGTGCATCGATTCGACAGCCTGTTGTACCGCCGCGGATTGCGCTGGAAGCTGTAGGACCTGCAACGCCAGCAACACATGCGTTGCGCTGGTCAGCCAGGACGATCCCACCGGGCGTTGCAGCGGCACTTGCGACTCGGCGGGGGCCTGCAAATCGAAGCAGGGAACGGCCTGCCAGGCCGTGGGTGGCGGATGCGCCGCCGGCCTCTACTGCTCACCCGATGGCGTGTGTTGTGACAAGGCGTGCACGGGCTCGTGCGAGGCGTGCGATGTCAATGGATTCACGGGCGTCTGCAAGACTTTGGACGCCAAAGCATCTCCTCACACGGGGCACACGCCCTGCACAGGCAGCGATGTCTGCGCTGCGGCTTGCGACGGAACCAGCACATCCTGTACGTACCCCACCGTTTCCTGTGGGACGCCGAGTTGCACGAGCTCTGGCTACCAAGCCGTTGGCACCTGCGCATCCGGGTCATGCTCGATTCCTGGCGTGGAGAGTTGCACGTACACCTGTGATGTCAGCGCAGGTGGATGCACCGGCGTTTGCACGCCAAACCAGGTTCAATGCAGTGCAGGTGGCGTGCCCCAAAAGTGCAGCGCAAGCGGAGCGTGGGCGAATCAAACGACCTGCACGAGCGGATACCAGTGTAGTCTCGGCGCGTGCACCTGTGCCTCGCCCAAGAAAGAGTGCAGCGGCTCGTGTATCGACGTGACCTCCGACGGCCACAATTGCGGAGCCTGTGGGCACGACTGTCTCGGCGGGAGCTGTAGCAACGGTCTGTGCCAGCCGGTCGCGGTGGCCGCGAACCTCGGAGACACCTTCCAGGGCCTGTTCGGGATCGATGCCCAGAACCTCTACTACGCCGTCTATCAATCCGGCTCCGTGGAAGCGTCGGCGTATCGAGTGGGCAAGACCGCGGGCAGCGCGAGCACCCAGGTGGTTTCGAACTATGCCTATGCTTCGTTTCGAGGGGTGGTGGGCAACGACGTGTTCATCTTCGCCGAGAACATGGACGCCAACTACCTATACGACATGACCGCGGGCACCGAGGTACAGCTTGGGTCCATCAACGGTGGGATGAACCCGGCCTCATGGGGAAGCTCACAGCCAGCGTATGTTCCGCTATACAACCCGACATCGAGCCCGGCGAACATCACGTGGTACACCACCGCTGGCGACGTGAAGGCATCGTATGACGACACGCTCGATGACTACTCGAGCGTCAGTTACAGCTCGTTCGGCGCCTATCAGAATACGGTCTTCTATCTCCGGACCAATCAATCATCCACCAGCCTGTTTTCGATCGGCTACAACGCGTCGTACGCTACAGAGCTGCTGTCCTCGGGACTATTTACTCGTCCATGGTCATCGTCGACGTCAATGCGCCGTCCGTGCTGCTCTGGGACGCCTCCTCGACAGCCGGAATACTTTATCGCGTTCCGGTGGGTTCTTCGCCGTCACTGCAGCTCATCACCGCGATCGCTTCAACCAGCGTGATGGCGACAGAGGACGCCTCGTACCTGTACTGGTTCGACGCCATCGGCAGTCTGAATCGTTGCTCGCCATCCTCGTCGGGCTGCGCCGGAACGACGACGATGGCGACTAGGCAGACCGCGAGTGGAAAGCTCTACCAGGACGACGCTTCTCTGTACTGGTCGGACATGAGTCACTCCGCCATCATGAAGCTTGCCAAGTAGAGCGCGCGCCATCCAAGGGGGGTGGACAATGGCGCTCATACGCTCCTGCGGGTGCGGGCGCGGGACAGCTTGCTGCCGGTTGCGTGGAAAGCACCAGCAGGTGCATTTTCGCTGTCGCAGCCCACGGCGCAGAACATCCAGAATGCCTGCTTCAATCCCAGAGTCAGATGACCGTCGCCGTGGTGGGCGATGCTGGTACGGTCCGGTGGTGTGCGCGCCGCACACAGCTGGGCTACTCGTTGATGTCGAGTGGCGGGCCAACGAGCGCAAGCCCAGCGGCAGAGAGGTTGCCTTGGACACTACGCGGTCAGTCCGCGTAGGCGCCGATATCGGGGGTGCCGGAGCGCGCCTTGGGGTGGAAGCACTGGGCGGTGCCGCCGATGCTCTTGATGTAGTCGTAGTCGATCGAGTAGAGCCACCAGCTTTGCACGCCCGAGCCCGTGGGCGCCTTCTTGGTAATACACTTCAGGTCGAAGCCGATATCTTCCGACGGCGCCTCCGTCGTCGTCCCCTTGCCGATGATGGTGGTCGCTGAGGACTTCAGATGGAAATCGGGGTTGGTGCCGGCCGCATCCACCCAGAAATCGATGGACCCGTTATTGTTGGTGACGTTGTTGCTCTGCTTGGAACCATTGAAATTGACCGTGGCTTGAGAGTCGCCGCCTTTCCCGGTCGCGACGGCGATGTTGTTGTATATGACGGCGGTGGAATCTTGGCTTGACGCATAAAACTCGCCGGGGTTCGTGGGCGCGGTGGCCTGCGGGTCGAGTCCGTTGGCGTAGCAGGTGTTGTTGATCATGTGGGTGGTAGTACTGTTCGTCACGCGAAAGCACGAGCCGCCATTGCGGAAACCGATGTTGTTGACGAAGGTGGCGCCGGTGGTGTTCGTGTCGACGCAGAAGCCGCTGCCGTCGGTGTGCTTCTGCATATCGACGTTCTCGAAGGCGACCGTGCGCTCGATGATGGTGTCCTGGTACGTCCCCTTTGACGACCAGAGGTCGACCCCGCTCGACCACGAATTCGTCGTGCTGCTTCCCGTGTGCGCGACGATACATTGTGAAACACGCAGGCCGCCGGTGCCATGGAATCCGACACCATTCATCGTATTCATGTCGGCGATGCAATTGATGAATTCCAAGGGGCCGTTCGCCGCGCTCGGATTCAAGGGATTGGCGAATCCACTCTCTCCCCCCTGCGTCGCAATTCCGTTGAACCGTATGTGGGTCGACGACGTCCCGGGGACCTTCACACCGCCGTTGATGATGGGCAGCTCTCCCGGGTACGCGGCGAACGTAACAAAGCTGGTCCCGGTACCGGACACGGTCGTGGGGACGGAAAGCGCGCTCGTGTAGGTGCCACCGCGCAAGCAGACGATGTCCCCTGCCTTCGGTTTCGCTGCGGCGGTATCCAGGGAACACGGAGAGTCAAAGCTGCAATCCGTTCCGGTTCCGGAGGGGCTTGCGTAGTACGTCTGCCCCGAGCCCGTGCATATGCCGGCGTCGCCAGCATCGATGACGGGGTTGCCGCTGCCGCCGGTGCCGGCTCCGCCAGTTCCCGCCGGTCCGCCGCCCCTGCCTGCCAAACCGGCGTCGACCGCACCGGCACCCCCTGCGGGTGCCTGGCCTCCGGAACCTGACCGGCCCCCGGTGCTCTCTGCACCGCCGGTCGGAGTCGGACCGCCCGAACCCGTGACCCCGCCCATACCGGTCGCGCCAGCCGTTCCCACTGTCCCGCCCGAACCCGTGGTGCCGCCCGTATGGGTCGCGCCAGCCGTTCCCTCAACCCCGCCCGAACCCGTGGCACCGCCGGTCGTGCTGTTGCCGCCCAGCCCGCTGCCGCCACCAGCACCGAGTACGCCGCCAGCACCCGAACGCCCGCCAGAGCCAGTGGCTCCCCCTCGCTCCGAGGTGGCACCTCCGGTTCCCGTATTGGATGGCTTAGAGGATCCCGCATTGTTGCTGGAACAACCTGTCCCTAGAGAGGCGAATACTACTGCCCACATGCACAGCAAACGACCTGATCTCATGTTCAATCCCCCTTCTTCATTGTGGCCTCGTTGCAGGACGCATCTCTATCCTAGAGCACCGAGCGGGTTGAATGGCCTCGCTTGAGAGGCGACTATGGAGGACAGTTGCCGCACTTGTCAATGCCTGCTGTCGCTGACCCTATCATCAGGATCTGAAGAATCGCCAAGCCGAGGAAAAGCGACAGAAAGACGTCCGCGATCTGCACGAAGAAGTGCGCGTGCCTGCAAGGCTGGCACTTCTTGTTGCCAGTGGGGATGGGCTGGACCGCTACGCCGGTCGCATCGGTCGACAAGCAAAACGCCGTGGCCAGAGCTTCCTTGCGAGCTGCCGCAATGACGGTCGTTATGATGTGCGCGAGCAGCGAGGGCGCGGCCAGCGAGCGCAGAAAGGTCTCGGCCGACATCAGCGCGGTTTCGATGGTGGGCTCGTTCTTGTCGTCGAGCACGCGGTACTTCACGCGAGAAATCACCAGGCGGCGATGACCGCCGTGCTCCGCCATATGGTACCTTAGTCGCGTGTCCTCTCTCGTTCAGCGACTGGCGGTCTTGGGTTGCGTCCTCGGCTTGGCCTTGGGCTGCCAACGTCGCGACTTTTTCACTCAGCTTGCCGACTCGAACCGGTTGGTGGCAGACCTCAGGATTCGGTTTACCCAAGCGGCAGATGCGTCCAATCGTGCTGTCATGGCGGACTCCGACGAGGCGTCGATTGCGTTTGCACGCGACGCCGAGAAGGCTCTGCAGAGCGTCGACGGCGAGGTCGCAGCGCTCAGGCCACTGCTACAGGGTCTGAGCTTCTCGCGCGAGATCCAGTCTCTCGAAGATTTCGGAAGGAACCTCGCCAAGTACCGAGAGATCGACCGCACCATCCTCGCTTTGGCCGTCGAGAATACCAATCTCAAGGCGCAACGCTTGGCCTTCGGTCCAGCGCAGGAGGCCGCGGACGCGTTCCGCGATGCTCTGGGCACCGTCTCACGCAAGGTTCCGCCCAAAGCCCGCTGTAGCGTCGAGGAGGCGATCGCCAAGGCGGTCCTTGCAGTTCGCGAGATTCAGGTGCTCTACGGCCCCCATATCGCCGAATCCAAGGACGCCGCCATGACCAAGATGGAGCAGAAAATGGCCAACCTGGACACGACGGCCAGGGACGCCGTCGTGTCGCTGACCAGGATGCTTCCCAGGGATGCGCGTTCAACCCTCACGGTCGCGCTGTCTGCCCTTGAACGGTTCAAGGACCTCTCTCGTCAGATCGTGGCGCTGTCTCGGCGAAACAGCAATGTTCGCTCGCTCGAGTTGTCGTTGCAGGCAAAGCCAGCGCTAACCGCTGCCTGCGATCAGAACCTCCGTGCCCTGCAAGACCAGCTGGGAAAGGAAGACATCAAGGCCACGCGCTAGCCGCCGCGCGGAAGACTCACGGACGCTTGGTCCGAAACCACCGCCCTGCCCGCCCTGCCCCACCCAAGTTGGTGGGGAACGAGGGGTGCCAGCAAGGGGCTGCGGGGCATCTCCCCCACCAACCTGCGCAAGTTCCGGGCGTTCAGCGCTTGCCCGAAACCGCCGCCGGCGACACCTCACAGAGGCTCTCGACCTTGAGACGCCACCCCTGCTCATGCGCACCAACCAACTCACCGGTGGCCACCACCGTCTGCCCGAACGCCTGCAAGCCGCAGCACAGGCGCGACTCGTCGCCGAAGCAGTCGAAGCGTACCAAGCCAGGCCAGAGGCTCAGCGGCTCGGCGCCGTCACCCAGGACGATGTGCCGCAGCTCGCGGTGGTGGCCGTGCTCGCAGCGGTGCATGTTGCAATAGGCGCTCGCCTCCGTCGCGTCGGCCGGCAGTCCGACCACCAGACGATCGCGCACGGCGATCTTGCTGTTCTTCTGCAAGCCTCCCGAAGCCAAGAGCGCCGCCCACGATTTTCCAGTCGCGCCGGAGGCACACGCAGGCAACGTTTCGGCCGGGTGGTCGCAGCCAGTGCGGACGAGATGATCCTCGGACCACACGCCTCCGGTGGGCGGAGGAAAATCGACCACCGCGGACACCGGCGTCGAGGCCGCGAAGGTGATAGTCACGGTCTGGCCGGGCTTGTCCGCGGGCGAATAGTCCTCGCCCCAGCAAACAACGCGACTGTCGGCGATGCCACAAGCGCTGGCGTGACTGCCCGGGCTCACCACCATGTGGCCCACCGTCACATCGGGTGTGGCGATAGCGCCTAGACACATTGGCTTCCCGTCGACGGAGGCACACAGGCCCCGCGAGCCGATGCTGACGGTATGTTGCCAAACGATCGGCGGCACCTTGACGGGCGTTGCCGTGCAGGTCGCCCGCGGTGCGACCACGAAGCCGTTGCCCACGGGCCAAGCTTGGCGCAACTCCGCGGGACAAGGCGTGTCGCCAAACCAACCGTCGCGACTGCCGCCCCAGCAAGACAGGTCGCCGTGAATCCCCTCGTTCATGCAGGTAAAGAGGTCACCACCGTAAAGCCTGCCGACGTGATCCGCCGGGAACGCCACCGGTCGCACGTTGGCGTCGCAGGCGATGCGGTGACCGCCGACCATGCACTGGGCCTCGGGCTTGCGGCCCAGTTGTCCCGCGTCGCCACGACCCCAGCAGGCCAACGTGTGTCGCGCCTTCGTAGCAACGCAGCCGTGCCAGCCGGCGAGCGCCCCGATCCACGGCTCGAGCATCACCGGCTGCTCCTTCGTGGCGAGTTGGCCAAAACTATCGTCCCCTGCGCACTGGAGCATGCGCTCGGCACCGATTGGCTGGATGGTGCAATCGAACGCGGCCCCCAGCAAGAGGGGGCCGTATTCGACCTGGCCCGTGGTCCTGCCCCCGCCTGCACCCTTTCGCGCGGGCTCTGCGAAATCCGCGGGTGGGGTTGGGCCAAGCGAGCTCGCCGGCCAACAGTGCCCCTGTTTTCCATCGGGAAAGCAGAAGCGATCCCCCGCAATGACGGGGGCAGCCTGCGGCGACAGCCAAGGTATGGGCTGCCCGCGCACCGGTGCCCCGATTCCTCCACCCACGCGCCAGCACTGCCAGCGTGGTTGGTTCCAACCAAACACCTTGGCGCACCCCCAACCGTCGCCGACCCACACGACGGAGCCCCGGCCGGCCGCATCGGGCGGCAGCTTCAATCCGTGGATGGGCTTGGCCACCAGGACCGGGGGCGGGGCAAGGACGTGATCGCCACGGCCGCTGCGCATGATGCGATCGTTGCGCAGGTCGAACCAATAGAGGTGGCTAGCGTCGCTGCCCACCGGGCCGCCACTATAGTTGGCCTCGCTGACGATGATCTCGGGCTTATCCGCGGCCCCGAGGCCCGCCCGCAGGATGCCGCGCTCGCTGCCCCAATACACACAACCGTGCCCGACGACGATGTTGTGCGCGTGCAGACCGGTATCCTTCACGTGGGTATGCGGCGGCGCCGAACCGTCGAGGGGAACGCTCAGGATCTCGCGCCCGTCGAGATAGAAGAGCCGACCGTCGGCAATGGTCAAGGAAAGGTGGTGATCGTGCGTCGAGGCCAGGCGCTCGACGGGCGAATCCACGACGAGGCGCCGCCGCCACATGGCGGGACCGCTCTTTCCAGGATCTCGATAATCGGGATCGCGGTTCCAGTAGACGTAGCCATCGTGCAGTAGGAACGGCGTGTAGGCGCCCTTGGGCTCGTCACCCACGCGCTCGACCGCACCGGTGCCATCGCGCCGGGCACGGTAGAACCCGTCATGCGGTCCCGGCGCAGAATCCAATCTAGCGCGGATGAAGTACACGAAGTCGCCGTCCAAGGCCACCTGCGACCACACCGCCACGCCGCCACGGTCCTTGCTGCCCACCACCTGACGGCGATGGCCGGTCTGCAGATCCTCGGCCACCAGCGACATTTCCATCTCATTCGTCCCGGGCACCTGGACCGAGACACTGTAGACCTCGCGGCTGTCGGCGGTTTTGAAAAAGGCGTTGCGACCAAGTCGCGCTTGCCCCCACTTGCCCGCGGCTAGATCGAAAAGGTGCGGTCCGTCCATTCCCTCCCGGCTCGACCAGAGCAGGTGCCCGTCCCCAATGAACATCGAATTGCCGTTGCGATCGGAAAGATCGATGCTGGCCAAGTACGCGGGGTCCTGCACTGTCTCGACCGGTCCGCCAAAACAGCCGGACTCAGGCCGGGGTTCCTCTGCTCGCCCCGCTGGCTGAGCAAGGGGATGGGAGCAGCCGAGAAGTCCTGCAAACAGGTAGGTCACAACGAAAGTTGAACGCATGATTACTCCGCCAGTGTGAGGTCGATGTCCCGCGAAACCGCCTGCCGGTAACTCGCGAGCTGTGATAGGGGCCCCTGCAGGCCCCCTGCAGGCTGGCCATCTCGTCCAGCGACTTGTACGGGTAGTGGCGCGCGATCTTCACCGTGTACCTATGGGTACACGGTCACCGGGGCCTCCCCTTCGAAGTCGACCCACAGCTCGTACTGCGCGGGCACGCGATCGAAAGCGAACCGGCCATCCTTCTTGATGACTGTAGTCTCGTGATCCTTGAGGTGCACGAATCGGCCGCTCGCCGGCCAAAACCAAGACTTGAGCACGCGGCCTTCCACGCGTCCCCCTTTCGTTCCCTTGCTGGCCGCCTCTGCCAACCTTCCTCTCGCATCGAAAAGCAGCGCCGCAGCCAGCGTACCCGACAGGAACATCCCGAGCGCGAACAGGGAGCCTCGCTTCATGGTCATGGGACCTCCGACAAGCAAGGATCGAAGGTCGGGCGCACATCGTCAACACAAGACTGAGTGCGGCGCGCTCGACGATGCGCGGCGAGGGTTGACCGAAGTTCCTACCGGGTTATACTGTCGGTATGAAGACGGCGGTCTCGATACCAGACGATATTTTCGAGCGGGCCGAGACCCTTGCCCACCGGGCGAAGCGGTCGAGGAGTGATGTCTATGCACGGGCGCTCAGTGAATACGTGGCGCGCCACGCGCCAGATAGTGTAACCGAGGCCATGGACAAAGCGCTTGATGAGATAAGCGAGTCGGCTGACAAATTCACGTCGAAAGCTGCCCGTCGAACGTTGGCGCGGAGTGAATGGTGAACATCTCCCAGGGGGAGGTGTGGTGGGCGGACCTCGGCGAACCGCGCGGATCGAAGCCAGGATTTCGGAGACCGGTCGTGGTGATTCAGGGGGATAGTCTGAATCGGAGTCGCATTTCAACCGCAATCTGCGTATCACTAACCAGCAACGTGAAGTGGGCCTCAGCTCCGGGAAATGTTTTGCTGCCTGAGACAGCCACAGGGCTACCCAAGGAATCCGTGGCAAACGTTTCGCAGATTGTCACACTCGACAAGTCGGAATTGACGGAACGAGTGGGCAAGCTGCCAAAGGCGAAGCTGGAGCTCGTGCTATCCGGAGTTGACGTGGTTCTTGGTCGGTGAATTCTATGAAGCGCGCTCGAGGTTGCTGGTCTCGTGGATGTCGTGGTTAGGCGCTGGTCGGCCTGACGACAAGCCCAGGTGGTCGAGCCCGTGATATTCAGTGTCCCAGCTCCCCATTCTCCCCATTAGACGAACATCCCCCGCCGAGTTGGTGCGCCGTGGGCTTGGTCACATGCCTCGGTTGGAGAATTGTTCCGGACACATTAGATTCGGGGCCATGTCTGAAAAGCGAAGCGTGCTTCTTATGTCCATGCTAATCGCGCTGGCGTGCAGCAAAGGGACGTCGCTCAAGAGCAGTCAACCCGATGCCGCAGCCGGAGGGGCCGGAGGCAGCGGTGGCTCGGGTGGGCACGCGGGGGACGCCGCGGGTGGGAGCTCTGGTGCTGCTGGAAGCTTCGCCGGCGGAACAACGGGGCGCGGTGGAAGCAGCGCCACCGGAGGCAGCGCGACCGGCGGGATCTCGACGGGTGCGTACGGCGGCTCCACCACGGCCTCCGGAGGAAGCGCGACCGGCGGGGCGAGCTTTACCGGCAGCGGGGACGCGGCGATGGGCGGCCAAGCGGGCACCAGCGGGCCCGCCGACGATTCTCTGGGGCAGAACCCCTTCGCACGCCCGGCCGGCAGCGGCATTCTCATCACCAGCAGCGATGGTTTGAACAGCACCGAGCTTCTCTTGGCGGCGGATAGCGAGGACGGCATGTTCGTGGCCGGCGCGACTCGCAATCCGCACGCCATGGGCCTGACTGCCTTCGACAGCGGGGTGGTGTCCGAGGCCTTCGCCGCGCGGCTGGATGCCCAGGGCAAGCTGGTATGGACCGTGCCGCTCAAGACCTGCGGCGTGCCCGCCGACATCGCTGCCGGGCCAGGCGATTCGGTCTTCGTCTTGTGCCCCTACGAGCCCACGACGACCACTTTGATGCCCTCGACCTGCGATGCGAGCGCGCTGGTGACCAAGCTTTCCGGCAGCGACGGCAGGTGGTCTTCCAGGCCAGCGTCTCCGGGCCCGCCACCCCGGCCGACGGCTACCTGTGCCCGTACGGATTGGGCGTCGATGCGCAGGGGCGCAGCTACGTAGGCGGATCCTATTCGCCCAACGATCCCACCGCGCGGGTGCTGCTGACCGCGGTCACCGCTGCCGGACAACAGGACTGGACCCTGATTGCGGACGGGGCTGCCTACGATCCGACCAACAACACGCCGGCCGCGTTCGCGACCGGTCGACGTGGACTCGAATGGCAACGTGCTGTTCGTCGGCGCGTTCGACCTCTGGATGAAGATGGGGACGACCCAGATCACGAGCCAAGCGGTGATGGGGCAGGATTCGATGGAGAACGGCTTCTTCGGCCGCGTGTCCACCACCGGGACCGGTGCCACGGTGTCACGCTTCGGGGGCACGGTGTTCGACATGGCGACCTCAAGCTGAATTGACGGTCCCTTCTGGTTGAGCGCGCGCCTTCCGGCCCAACGCCTTCCCTCGGGGCGATGCGCGTCGCACGGCTGGGCTACTCGTTGATGTCGAGTGGCGGGCCGTAGAGGCTCTCACGCCATTCGGAGTAGCCGAAGTAGCTACCGCTGCTGCCCTTGATCTCCATGACGACGTTGCCCGATGAGTCTACTTCCTGAATGTTGCCGCCGTTGCCGTAGTTGATGAGCGTGTTGCCGCCGGGCAACCGTTGCACGTCGCCAAGGTTCTGCGTGCTCCCGCCGCTGGCGAACTTCTTGACCAGCGACCCATCCAACCCGTACTCGATGGCCGCCGAGGCGTTGTTGCCACCGCCACTGTTGGCGAAGATGATGATGCTGTTGTCGAGCAGCTGCTGGCCGTGCTGCACGCCGCCCCAGGAGCTGTTGCTGCCGACCTTGCTCGACAACTTCCACTGCAGCACACCCGAACGGTTCAAGATGTAGACGTCCGACTGAACGTCGGAATAGGTGTAGTAGTCCTCCTTGGCTGAATAGCGTAGGGAATTGCCGTGGCAGCCCATACCTCCGCCGCCCCCCGAAGAGGAGAGGAAGGTACTTGCATTGACCACGGTATGGGTCGTACCGCTCGGGTCGATTTCGACGATGCCGCCGCCGTTGCCGTTGCACGCGCTGCTCGGGCTGTAGTCGATGTAGGCCATCGTCGATCCGGTGACGGCCGCGATGTCATGCGAGGACTGGGTCGATGCGTACGTCTGCCCATCCAGGGTATCCATGCTGACCCGCTGCACGTGCCCGCCGCCGTTCAGGTCGGGCACGACCATCCACATGTTCTTGGAGTCTGCCGATATGCGTGCCCGTGCAATGCCATTGCTCGGACCGCCACCGTACCACCATACGATGTTGCCATCGGCATCGAGGATGAACGGCACCGACTTGCCCGAGCCGCTCCAGTACGACGTGATGATGAACCCGCGTTGGTGCGCGCTGGCGTCCTTGATGGTGTAGCTGCCGATCGAGACGGAGGTCGCCTTGGCACCGGTTTGAATCGTCTGATCCTGGCTGGTGCACGAAGAGGAGTCGCTCGAAGCGACGATGCGAAAGTGATACGTCGTGGACGGTTTCATCCCGAGCAGCGGGGTCTGATAGCCTGCCACCGTCAGGTCGACGGGCGCTTTCGTGCCGTAGGTCGTATCGAGACCGAGCTCGATGTTCGCGCTGGTGGGCGTAATGCCCGTGACCGACCACTTGACGATGCCGACCGTGGTGGGCGACGACTTGGCGCTGATGTCGCTCGCGAGCTGCGAGGTGACCGTGAAGTCGCAAGCGGCGCTGTCAGTGCCCCCAGCCCCGCCCGTGCCGCCGGTTGCCGCTCCGCCGCTGCCCGAGCCACCGCCGCTGCCCGAACCACCGCCTGTCCCCCCACCGGCGCCTGACTTGGAGCCGCCAGCTCCACCCGTACCGCCGGAGCCACCAGAAGCGCTGCCTCCAGATCCAGCCGTGCCGCTGGCTCCTCCCGAGCTACTGCCGCCCGACCCCGCGGCTCCACCCCTGCCGCTAGCGCCTCCCGAGCCACTGCCATCCGACCCCGCGGCGCCGCCCCTGCCACCCGAGCCGTTGCCACCGCTCGCGAGGCCACCGGTGCCGCTGGAGCCGGCTTTTCCGCCCGAGCCACTGCCCCCTGAGCCCCCGGCGCCGGCTTTCCCGCCCGAGCCACTGCCCCCTGAGCCCCCGCTGCCGGCTTTTCCGCCCGAGCCGCTGCCACCGAAGCCCCCGGCGCCGGAGCCGCCGCTACCGCCCGTCACCCCAGTCTGGGAATTGCACCCTCCTGCGGACAAGAGAAAGGCGGCGGCGACCGCAAGAAGGCGCGACTGATACGAACCCTGTGGCATGTGTTGTTATCCCCCCATGCGACCCACTTGTCGACAGCCGCACGTCCGTTAGGGCGTCGTGTCTGGCCGAATCGTCATCGGCGTTGGTCAGCGGCATCTATACTACGGCACGATGGTAATGCGTGACCATCCAGCTGGCCACGCACAGCGATAGGTCCTCGGGTCTTCGCCGCCCGCTTAAAGAGTGTCACCAGCCGGTCCGCCGGCACGGACACATAGGGGTTGACGCCGATGATTTTGATACCAGCTCGGAAGGGCCTCATAGTGCGACGGACCCCTACTTGAGAACCATGTCCAGGCCACGAGTCTCTCCCTCAAATTGGGAGGCGACCTCATCGAAGCGCGGCTTGTGCCAGCCATGGAAGGGGCGCCAGAAGCCAGACGGCTCCTTCGGACCCAATATGCCCATGTCGAGGATGCCGTTGCCGTTCAAGTCCTCGAAGGCACTGAGGGCGTAGCGCCCCGGCGTAACGTCGAAGTGGAAATCAAGAGATTTGCCAGGTCCGAAGCGCACCTCCTGGACGGGGTGCTCGAGGAATCCCTCGGCCTGCCACAGAGCCACGTGGACTGTCCCCTTGCCGGAGGCCGCCAGCACCTGGCCGGAAAGCTGGACGCGCGCCGGGGTTACCGAGGCTGTTGCCGCGATTGAGAGTGCGAGCAAGACATGACCCATGACGTCTAGGCTAGCATCGTCCCCCGACAGGGCCATCTACCAGCAAGCGAAGATGTCCAACCTGCAGGTGGCCCTACGGCGCTGTGACACGACCCCCGGAGTCGATTGCGTCAAAACGAGAACAGGAACATCATCCTCCGCATGGTGTCCCGGCTGCGCTCCGCTGGCGAGCGCGGAGCTGTACCAGTAGAGGAGTCGCCATGTCAGAACCCACGAATGCCGGAAGAGCACGGTCGATCGCGGAACGATGGGTCGCCGAGGAAGTGGCCCGCTTCCCTGGCGAAGCGCTGTGCGCGTTTACCCACGGCTCCATCAACTGGATGGCGGACGAAGATCCGTTTCCTCCTAGCTCGGACCTCGATCTCGTGGTGGTGGTCCCGAAGGTCAATCCCTCGAGACACCGAGTCTCCAAGCGCGCGTACGGCGGGATCGTCGTCGAGCCCTTCTACGTCCCCCGCGAGCGGCTGTTGTCCGCCGAAGCTGTTCTGGCCGACTTTGGCCTCGCCCCAGCATGCTAGACTAGTGCGCCCGCGCTAGAGATGGCGCAGGTGAAGTCGAAACCCGTGGCAAGCCGAGAGAAGAATCCGGTGGGCTTGGCGCTACAGCTCCTTCGCTTCGATGCGGCGGTTCTTCTGGCGGCCCTCGTCGGTGTCGTTGGGGGCGATGGGGCGCTCGGCGCCGAAGCCGACGGCGTCCAGCCGCTTCTTGTCGATGCCCTTCGACACGATGTAGTTGCGACACGCTTGTGCGCGCTGTTCCGACAGCGTCTTGTTGGCCTTGGCGTTCCCCACGTTGTCGGTGTGGCCCGAGATCTCGACGCGAGCGTCCTTCTTGTGGACCATGAAGTCGACCACCGTGTCGAGGCGCGGGAACGACTCGGGGCGGATCGTCGCCTTGGCGGTGTCGAAGTTGACCCCGTCCAGGATGAGAGGCTTCGGTGCGCCCTCACGCTTGTAGCGCAGGGTCAGCTTGACGGACTGACTCGGTTCGTCCGCCACAGGAACCGTGGCCGCTATCTCCCGCCGGCCGAGACTCAGGTAGGTGATGTCGTAGGTCTTGCCCACCGGCACCAGCACCTCCGCGTACCCCTCGCTGTCCGTCGGGTCGGTGTAGTATTTCGTCTTGTCCGGCCCGGTCAGAAAGATCACGACCCCCTTGACCGGCCCCTTGTCCTTGTCGACGACGAACAGCTTCATCGCCGCCTCGGTCCTCGTCGGCTTGATCTTCGATGCCGTGGCGCCGTGCGCCCCCTTGGCCGTGTGTGTGTCCTGAAGCTGGAATTCGCGCTTTTCGTCGGCGGCGGTGGCGGCCGGCGGGGCTGCGTACGGCGCGGTGGTGGCGGCTAGGACCATCGCGGCGATTGTGATGTTCGAACGGTGATGCATGGGGAAGCCTCCGTCGGCAGAGCTCTGCTCACGCGACGGTAACACGAAGGCGCGGTGGAAGCGATCGCGTGGAACGGCGCCTTATGCCGAGCACGGCATAACAACGCATTCCGTGTGATCGTCTCCACTGGAGCGCTTTGGCGCATGCATGGTGGGCAACCAGGTGTTCAACGACGCCCATGCCGGCGTCTTCGGTGCCGTCGCGCATACCATGCGCGACTACCTCGGAGTGACCGTTCCAGTGCTCGGTTGGCTGCGTTCCTCGTCTGCCATTCATGACTCCGTCAACAACCGTCGGCCGCTGGCACTTGAAGCCCATACCAAGGACGGAATTGCCTTCCGCAGCCTGGCCCGCGCCGTGCTGGCGAACCTGCCACCGGACGATCATGACCTAGGCATCGTCGAAAAAGTGGCTGTCGACGAACCCTCTTCCGCCTGAACGACGCCTGCGTGAGAACGCGATCTGGGGACTGACGACCTCAGGTGAGGTCCCCGCCCCCCATGGGTGCCGCCACAACTCCCTTCCCGGCTCAGCGGCCAGCAGGTCGTGCGAACCACGCACTTCTTCTTGACTTCCGCAGGCATGCCCGTCGCGTGCAGCTCGTCGACGGGCCTGCTGGCCGCACCACGGGGCTGGCCCCCCTCTTGCTTCGCTAGAGAGGAGGCTGAACTTCCGACGGCGACCTTGGAAGACACGCGCACCGCTCTCCCACCCACATCCGCACAACGCCTGGAGGCATTGGAATGAACCGCTCTCACACGACCCTCGTTGTTGCTTCATGCCTGCTATTTCTCGGCTCTTGCAGCAGCAGCGGGTCGATTCCCCAAACCGCGGAGGACAACCCAGCGTCTAGCGGTGGAGTTTTGGGCAGCAGCCAGGATGGATCACCAGACGACGGGGGCCCCACAGGGTTGGGTGGAATGGTCGGTGGAACAGCAGACGGCGGAGGGCCGGCCGCGGTCTGCGTGCCTGCCACATGTACGAGTCTCGGCCGTACGTGCGGCGAGGTCAGCGACAACTGCGGGCACATCCTCCAGTGCGGCACCTGCGCCAAGGACCAGATCTGCAGCGCGGAGTCCGAGACCTGTGTCGCGCAATCCGAAGTGTGTGGAGGTGACAAAGGATGCGGCATGGTCGCCGATGCCTGCGGGAATGGGTTCACGTGTAGCCAGACCTGTGGCTTCGGCACCAAGTGCGAGAACAACCAGTGCACAGCGTGCGCACCCATCGCGTGCGACGGCCGCTGCGGCAACATCCCCGACGGTTGCGGCGGCGTGCAAGCATGCGGCACTTGTGCTACGGGCCAGGTCTGCGATGCCATCGCCTTTACCTGTGGTGCGTGCCAGAAGGTCACGTGCGCCAGCTATCCATCCACGACCTGCGGCACACTCTCCAACGGCTGTGGCGGGGTCATCACCTGCCCTTGCGCAAGCGTACCAAAGTCCGTCCCGCGCGAGTGCGGCGAAGCGGGCGCCGAGTGTGGCAAGGTCGGTGACCACTGCAGCGCAACCATCACGCACGATTGTGGGGCTTGCACGGGCGGCAAGGTCTGCACCGACAACAAGTGCGTGACCTGCGCGCCCAAGACCTGCTCCTCCGCCGGCATGAACTGCGGCACCCTGGACGACGGCTGCGGCAACAAACTCACCTGCGGCACCTGCCAAACCAACGAGATCTGCACCTCCAACGTCTGCAAGAGCTGCACACCCAAGACCTGCGCCGCCGCGGGCAAAAACTGCGGCACCCTAGACGACGGCTGCGGCAACAAGCTTGACTGCGGCACCTGCCAAACCAACGAGATCTGCACCTCCAACGTCTGCACGACCTGCACGCCCAAGACCTGCGCTGCCGCCGGTAAAAACTGCGGCACCCTGGACGACGGCTGCGGCAACAAACTCACCTGCGGCACCTGCGAAACCAACGAGATCTGCACCTCCAACGTCTGCACGACCTGCACGCCCAAGACCTGCGCTGCCGCCGGTAAAAACTGCGGCACCCTGGACGACGGCTGCGGCAACAAGCTCACCTGTGGCACTTGCCAGACCAACGAAATCTGCACCTCCAACGTCTGCACGACCTGCGTGCCCAAGACCTGCCCCGGCCTGGAGCGCGCCTGCGGCACTATCGACGACGGTTGCGGCCACAAGGTGACCTGCCCGGGCTGCGCCGCCGCTCAGGTATGTCTCGCCAACGGTAGCTGCTGTCAACCCGCCACCTGCGGCAACGTTTCGGGCACGCTGTCGGACGGCTGCGGTGGAAGTATCACCTGTTACGCGGATTAGAAATACCATGCGAAAGACACAGTCGTATCTCGTGGCCCTCCCTCCCCTGCTCTTGCTCGCCGGACTCGCGGCATGTTCGTCTGGCTCCATGGTCGGCGATCCGAACGGCGCCGCCGGCAGCGGGGGCGCCATATCGCTGACAATCTCCACCGGGACAGGCGGCAGGATCACGTGGAAAATGGATGGTGGTTCCAGCGCGACCCCAGCATCGACCTTGAACTGCGGCAACAGCGCCAGCAGCATGAGCCAGGTACCTGCCGACTTGCTGCTCGTGCTCGATCGCTCGGGCTCGATGACCAACAGCATTTCCGATGACGACCTGTGTGACCCGGCCAGCGCCGGCTGCGCCCAGCGCTGGAGCACCATGATGACGGCCATGCGCACCGTGCTTACGACGTCGCCCGCGAGCATCCATTGGGGTTTGAAATTCTTCTCGACGCCCGGACTGCCCAGTGGCTCGGGCTCGACCCCGGTGGGATGCGTGGTCACCTCCGACGTGGAGGTGCCCGTCGGCCTCGGCAACGCGGATGCCATCACGGCCAACATCGCGGCGACTACTCCCAACTACAACACGCCAACCCGTGCGGCCATCGAGGTTGCCGTTGCCTACTTGAAGACGCTCCAGGACGGGCGCGCCAAGTACATCTTGCTGGCCACCGACGGTCAGCCCAATTGCCCGGCCACTGGCGACGTGGCGACAGCCACCGACTTCGAGCCAGCGGTGGCCGCCATCGCCGCCGCACGTTCGGCCGGCATCGCGGTCTACGTCATCGGCGTCGGGCCATCAGCAGGAAACTTGGATTCCATGGCGGCGAGTGGAGGGACCAGCAGGTTCTATCCGGCGCTCAGTCCGCAAGCGCTGACCGCCGCACTCAACACCATCGTCGGCGCGGTCGCGAGTTGCGTCTACACCATGTCCTCGACGCCACCTGATCCGACCAACCTCGGCGTCTACCTGGACAAGCAGCTGATCCTCGAAAGCGCGACAGACGGATGGACCCTGAGCAGTCCGAACGCGGTCACCTTCAACGGCCCGACTTGCGAGCGGATCAAAGCCGGTGCCTACGCCAGTGTCCAGGTTCTGTTCGGCTGTCCCGACAAGTCCGAGCTGCCTGCGGTCATTCCCTAGCAGTCCGTGGAAAATGTCGTGATGGCACCGGACGCGCTTCTGCGCGTCCAGTACGGTGCGCCGATCCGGTGGTCCGCACGGTCCGGCAGTGGAAGTTTCCCAAGCCCCAAGGAGGCGGCATCGTGATCGTTTCCTATCCGTTCAATTTCACATCGGACAACTCCATCCCGATTGTCGCCGGCTCGCAGGGCGCGCTTGCGGTCGATGTTACCTACTTGAACCCCGCCTGCGCGACAAGTACGGCCGCACGACAATCGTTCCCGGCCACGGCCCCGTGGATCGAGAAGGCGCAGCCTACCAGCACACGCTCGACTTGCTGAGCACGGCGGCTCGACAGAGCCACTGAGTTGCACTTCGCATGTCGGTGGCGATGACCAATTGCGGGGCGCTGGGTTGGGTCTTGGATTCGTCGGACTATCGCTACGCCGCGGACGATCCGGAGACCAGTCGCGCCTGGCCTTCCCTGCCCAAGTCATTCGGCGCTCTGGCCACGGGCGCCGCCGCGCGGGCGGGCTTCGCGGACTTCGTGCCCGACGCTTGCTTGGTCAATCGCTACGAGCCGGGCGCTAGGAGCATAGGCAAAGGAAGCACCGTTTTGCCTTCACCAGCACACGGCAACGCCCGCGGCCACGGTCGCCCTCCTCAGCGCGATGGCAAGCAAGTGGCTCGGCCTTCTTCCGACGAGCGCCAAGCTCCTCGAGGAGCCACTGTTTCGAGTCGGTACCGGTGAGAGGCGCATCAAGTGCGCCCTGCCACCCGGCACGCCGGTTGACCACAAGACTGGAACCTCGCGCACCCGAGACGGCAAGACCGGCGCCACCAACGACGTTGGCCTCAACTCTTTGCCGAACGGGCACCAAATCGCCATCGCGGTCTTCGTTCGCGACTCCCCGGCCGACGAGCCAACGCGAGAGGGAACCATTGCCAAGCTGGCGCGAACCACGTACGACACCTTTCTTGCCCCGGAGGTGCATGAGGCGGTTCCCGCCTGGCTGCCAGGTCGCTGGAGGCGAGACACGCCCGCCGGGCACAGCGAGCTGACTCTGGTGTCGTCGGCAGGTGTGGTGCGGGGCGATCGCGTGAGCATAAGCGAAAGAAGCGCCTTTTGCCTTCACCGGCAAATGACCACGAGCTGCCGGATGGGGACATCGGGCAGGACGTTGTCCACCAAGTTGGCCGCGCCCAGCTGCGTACGGGGACATGCCTCTGGGGTGATCTCTTTCAGCCCTTCTCTCCCCCGTCGATGGCGCCGCCCGCGCCGCCCGCGCCACTGTCCATGACGGCGCCGCCCGCGCCGGTCACGCCGCCGCCGCCGTACGTACCTGCTGCTCCTTGCGCCCCGCCTTGACCCGCGGTCACGCAGATCGACATGCGGGGGGCGCATTTTCCCGCGAAGCAGACGCCGCAGTCGCAGTCGCTGTCGACGTTGCACTTCTTGGTCCCGCATTCCACGAAATTGGAGAAGACCTCACACTCTTGGTTGGCTGGACAGCTCAGCTTTGCGCAGCTCATCGTGGTGCAGCCGTGGCTGTCGGTGAACGGCGACGGGGTGCCCTGGCAATCCGTGTTGCCGGTGCAGGTGTAGCCTTCGGTGCAAGCGACGGGCAGGCAGCCATGGGGGTCGGTGTAGATCGTCCCGGAGTCCGGCTGGCAGCTTGTATCGGCCGGACAGGTGTACCCGTCCGTGCACTTGACAGCGGCACAGCCGTGCCCGTCGGCGTCGGAGCGCGTCGGGGTGCACGTGAAGTTGGCCGCGCAGGAGTAGCCCGCCGTGCAGGGGATGGGCTCGCAGCGCAAGTTGGTGCCACAGCGTTGGTCAGCCGCGCACGACGTCGCCGTGCAACCGGCGACGCAGTCGTATTCCAAGATATCGCAGCACGGGACCGACTTCGACACGCAGATCTTGCCCGTGGCGCAGTCGGTGTCGACCGAGCAGTTTCTGGGCGGCGGATTCACACCGCAGTACGCCCCTCCGCACGAGCTCGTCGACGGCAGATCCTGCTGGCAGGCATTGTAGGGGCTCGGGCAGTCGAGATAGGTTCGGCAAAACGGGTGACCGGCGGGCGCCGTCGCACCGGGGCACATCGGGCCACTCAAGCCTGCGTCCGCGCTGTCGCCTCCGGTTCCTCCGGCTGCGCTGTCCCCGGCCCCCGCGTCGGTGCCGCCGCTACCACCTGCTCCGCCGCTGCCCCCGGAGCCTCCGTTGCTCAAGGGACCCGAATCAAGGGCATCCATGGCTGCATCGCAACGGCTGCACCCGCCCGCGCCACCGCTGGTCGCGCCCCCGGTTCCGACGGCCCCGGTGCCGCCGCTGCCGATCCCGCCTGAGCCCGCGCCACCACCGCCACCCGTTCCGGTGCGTCCAGCGCCGCCGCCGGAGCCGCCGCCCGGCCCTGCCTGCAAGGCATCGGTCGTGCGCCCGGCGTCGTTGCCATGACCGGTGCTGCTGCCGCAGCCATTGCCGACCAGGGCCGCAAATCCTACCACTGCAACGAATGAAATGAGTGCGCGTGAAGATCTCATGAATCCTTTGGTGAGCTGAGGGCGCCAAGCAATGCTCGGCAGTTGCCAGCGATAGGTTACAGGCCTGGGGGGCTCGGTGACAGAGTCAGAGCTCCGAACACCCTACGCGGCTGAGATTGCGGTCACTCTCATGCCTCGGCACAGCAATCGCGGCTACCACACAATCGCGGCGGACAGATCCCATCGCGGAGCAGGTCGGGTAAACTGGAGCAACCCGCCATGGCCGCCGCATCGAACGCACCTTTTTGTCTTGCCCGGACGGTCCTGGCATTCGTTGTCGTCTTCGTCGTCTTCGGCCTCGCCTGCGGCCGCTCGATGCTCTCCCGGCCCGATTCGGCGTCGTCCGGCGCCGGTGGCGGTGCTGATACAGAATCGCAAACGAGCGGCCAAGGTGGAACCTACGTCACCCTTCCCTTGGGCTCGACGGGTGGTGCCGGCGGTGCCGCCAATAGTCCGCCGCCGGTCGGGTGCGCTTCGGCGGGCATTGCCCTTCCGGATGACGGTGGGGTTTCCGCGGCCTGCCCATGCACCGTTTCCGTGGAGTCTCCGGCGGGGAACTGGGTGGACAGCGATCCCACGGGTACGCCGTGCAGTCTCGTCGGCGCCGCCTGCCATTACCTGGGGTGGGGAAGCTCGGGATGCGGTCTCACCGATTGTGCCTGCACGGCCAGTGAGTATGGTTTCCACTGGGCCTGCTGGGGCCCTCTTTGTTACTAGAGTCGATGAGGCAAGGCGCTGGCCCAAAGCGATAATTTTGGTCTATCGGTGCTTCTAATCTTTTAATGAGAGAGCCTTGCAAGACGGAATCGCGACGCTCGCGCCACTGCCGGGGCATGCGCATAGCACGATTCAATGTGGTCGTTCTCCCACTCTTTCTTGGGTTCCTCGGGTGTTCCTCGGGAACCGGAGGTACTGCCGGCCAAGGAGGCGCTAGCGCCAATGGCGGCACACAGGGCAAAGGCGGCACGACCAGCTCGGGCGGCGCGACCAGCTCGGGCGGCGCGACCAGCTTGGGCGGTGCGACCAGCTCGGGCGGTGCGACCAGCTCGGGCGGTGCGACCGGTAGCGGTGGCCGCGGCTCGGGTGGCGCGACCGTTTCGGGCGGCGCGAGCGGTTCCGGTGGCACGACCGGCTCAGGTGGCACGGCCAACTCGGGCGGCACGACCAGCCTGGTTGGCGCGGCTGGCGGTGGCGGTGCGACCGGTTCGGGTGGCGCGACACGCTTGGGCGGCGCGACTGGCAGTGGCGGCGCGACCGGTTTGGGTGGTGCGACAAGCTCGGGTGGCGCGACTGGCTTGGGCGGCACGACCGGCTTGGACGGTGGCACCGGAGACCTCTCCGCCGCGGTTCCGAGCACAGGATGCGGCAAGACCGATGGCCTGAAAACCCTGACGACCGGCGGCTCGTCGGTTTCGGGCGCTCCTACCACGTCGACCAGACTCAACGGGGTTACGAGCGGCGGCAAGGCTCGCCTCGTCATCATCGACGTTCCGGCGGACTACGATCCGACGAAACCCTATCGCCTGATCTTCTCCTGGCGCCAGATGGGTGGTTCGGACACCGGCAATGCGACGGGCCTACATCCCGCGGGTGATGGCCCCAACTTCGACGCCAAAAGCTATGCCTATTTCGGGCTCCGTCGCGAAGCGCTCAATGCGAACCAACCCGCCATCTTCGTAGCGCCCGACACAGACCCCGCAGGCTCGCTATGGAATTACGACAAAGACAGCGTCTACTTCGACGACCTGCTCAAGCTGGTCACCGATAACCTGTGCATCGACGAGAGCCGGGTCTTCACCACCGGCTTCAGCTACGGAGCGATGATGAGCTACGGTCTGTCGAACGGGCGTGCCTCGAAGCTGCGCGCCGCTGTCACGATGGCACCGAGCCAATTCGGCCCGAACGCCGCGTCTGGTCCCATCGCCTATATGAGTACGACCGGCATGAGCGATGGTACGTGCACGTGGGGCAACGCCACGAGCGGCGGGGAGGGCTGCGTCATGACACACGCTAAGGAAAATGGCTGCACGATTCCCTCAACCTTCCCGACGGCGACGGTTGGTAGCAAGAAATACGTCTGCTACGACTTCGAAGGGTGCAAGGCGGGTTATCCTGTCAAGGTGTGCACGTTCGATGGCCCGCACACCCCGTCGAGCGTAGATGACGGGACCCAGGTCGGGGAAGATGGCCTGAAGGCCTTTATTCCACCGCTGGCCTGGAAGTTCATCGCGCAGTTCTAATCTCGCGCCCTTCTTCCTATCCATAGCTCCGGCGGCGCCGGCAAACCGGATGCGGCTGGGGACACTTCGAGAGGTGACACCGCCGACACCTCGCCATCTTCGCCCGCTTCGAATGAGGTTGGCGCCGACCTCGCCCAAGATTTGGCGCCCGACCGCAGCGTGGGCCGGATGTGGGCCGCGATCTCGTCGGCGATCTTCCACCCGTAGTGTCCGGAAAATGGTCGCGGCGATTCTCGCATGAATTCGATGGGATATGGAGCTTGGGCGATGGTGAGGTCACCGTCGTCAGCGACGAAACCGGCACGTTCGCCCCGCGAGGCGAAAGAAATCCTCCGGCGTATCACCGCCCTCCCCGGCCACGTCTTCTGGCCCGACGATATCGACATCGCCAGTGACGAGCATATCCCCTGGGAGCGCCTTGGACGTCACGCCCAAGTCACTGACGCGCACCTTTTGGCCCTCACGATCCATCGCGGAGGTGGGTTGGCCACATTCGACCGTGGACTGATCAATCTCGCGCCTGATGACAACACCGAGTCCGTGGTCGTGCTCGACGACGGGTAACCGATGACGTGGCTTGCACGCCGCCGCACGGGTATGATGTCCGCGATGCGACTCGCTGCCTTCTCCGTCCTCGCCGCGGGCTGCGGCGTCACGCTCAGCACCACCACGATCAACTCGGCACCGCGCGCAATGACCGGACGCGACCCAGCGACCGTCGAGGTCTACACGGCAGGTCCACCCGCGCGGCCGCGCGTCGACGTCTCGATGACGTGGGCCGATCTCGGCGGGCTGAGCACCAATCCGTTCGGCGACATGCTCGGCGAGCTTCGCAGGCAGGCCGGAGCGCTCGGCTGTGACGCGTTGATCGTGCAGCGCACTACTGCACATGCGATGGTCGCGACCTGCGCGATGTACACCGATGGCGTTCGGAGCTCGATGGCCTCGCCGCCTCCAGCGCCGCCGGCCGCCGCACCGTGAGCCTCGGCGATCAGTTTTCGGACAGCGAGGGTTTGTGCCGGCGCACACGCTGTTGCGTACGCCTCTCTTCGAAAGGTCTGCGCACACAGCTACGCAGGGAGCGCCTCCCATCAAAACGGACAGGCGTTTAGCTGCACGGCCACCGAATTTGCGAAACTGCTTGCGCTGACGAGGTCTAGCTTCCCGTCGCCGTTGAGGTCGCCCAGCGCGACCATGACGGGGTGGCTCCCGGTGTCGTACGGGGATTGCGCACCGAAGGTCCCATCGCCCTGGCCCAAGAGCACGCTCACGGTATCCGCGCCCTGATTCGCGGTCACGATGTCCAGGTTGCCGTCGTTGTCGAGGTCGCCGAGCGCTACCGAGTTTGGGTTGGCACCGGTCGAGTAGCTCGGACCGACGACCAAGGTGCCCCTGCCGGTTCCGAGCAGCGCGCCCGCGGAGGGGCTGGAGCCGAACACCATGGCGACGTCCAGATTGCCGTCGCCGTTGACGTCGCCGAGCACCACGGGCCGCAGCAGGATCGCGGCCGGGTAGTCCACCTCAGCGGCAAAGGTCCCGTCGCCGAGCCCGCGCATCACCCGCACTACGTCGGTCTGGTAGAGGCCGAGCACGAGGTCCAGCTTGCCGTCGTTGTCGAGGTCGCCAAGCTCCACCGAGACGTCGTCGTTCTCGGTCGCGTAGCCCACGCCAGGCACGAAGGTCCCATCGCCATTGCCCAGAAACGTGCTTACCGACGACAATTTCAGTCGGCGAATCCTGTCCTGGAAGCTGGTTCTGCACCTCGAACCGCAAACCACCTGTCAGGTTCTCGTCGAGGCACCGAAAAATCTCCCCAAGAATGGCGATGGCGCCACCGTGATAGCCGACTCGGGCGTCGAGAATGTCAATGATGAGGTCGACGACCTTTGTGAAGCCTGCCGGCCACCTGTCCGGGAGACGCCCGGCACTTCGGATTCCTCTATACTTTCCGGCGTGTTGCAAATGCACGAAGAAAGGTCAGCTACGTTCTGATTCGCAGCTGTGGTATCTATTCGCGAAGTTTCCGGCCCAACTGGGCACACCATGGCCACGACGCGACAAGACACCAGAGAAGTACAACTAGCCTAAGTCTCCGTCACTACAACGTTTGCGCCCATAGCTCAATTGGATAGAGCACCGGCCTTCTAATCTGGCCAATGCGGTGCGTCCTGACTAAACCGAGCGCTCACCCGAAACAAAACGCCGGCTTGTCTCGACGGGAGACGCCGCATGAGGCCCAGGAATTATCGTCTGTTCGGTCCACTTGGGCAGGGAATGGGCAGAGCAGCTGCGCCAAGCATGCCGCGATCAGGAGGAGATCAAGAATTGGCCTGCGCCCCTCTCTCGGATGCCGCACCACCGGTGGGGCTTCCGGGATGGGCGACGCCCATTCCCACCTCGACGCTATGGCTCCCCCTGCTCTAGAGTCAGGCCGTGCATGACGTCATCTCCTTCGCCCTCGTCGCGTTTCCTTCGCTCGTCGTGATCATCAACCCGCTGATGGTGACTTCGGTCTTCATCACCCTCACGTCCAACGCCACGCCGGAGACAAAGCGGGCGATCATTCGCAGGACCACGGCCATCGCCTTCAGTGTTCTTCTTGCCTTCGCCATCTCCGGAACCCTCATCTTCAAATTCTTCTCGATTACCATCGCTGCCTTTCAGATCGCCGGTGGGATCATCCTCTTCTCTGTCGCCATGGGTATGCTCCATGCGAGAACCTCAAGGACGAAGCAGACGCCCGAGGAAATGGATGAGGCGATGACCCGCGAGGACATTGCAGTGGTACCCCTGGCGATCCCAATCGTCTCCGGGCCGGGAGCGATCACTACGGTCATTGTCCTCTCCGGCGAGACCCGCGCCATTCCAAGTATGGCGACCCTCTTCCTTGCGATTGTCGTGGCCATGGCCATCGTCTTCGTGATGTTGCGGAACGCTGCCAGAATCCAAAGGTTCATGGGTCCGTCTGGCCTCAATATCACTACGCGGTTGATGGGCCTTGTCCTCGCCGCCGTCGCCGTGCAATTCGTCATCCACGGGGTCGAGAATGTCCTGCCGGAGCTCGTCTCGGTGATGCATGTTGCGCCAAGGCCGTAGGTGGCAACCACCGCCGGTTGGACGACAGGCTGGACATGTCGCGAGCCTCGACCATGTGGGTCTCCAACCCCACCAGCTCGCCCCCGCACTCCACGGCGCGCCCGGGCCGCACGCCCTCCGCCCCGCCTCGCCCCCGCTTCAGTACCCGGCCTCGGCGAGGGCCGCAAGCAGATCCTGGCGCGTGCACCCAACGGCCGTGGGCTTGGCAACATACCCCGCCTCCACCTCGTAGGCCGTTTCGCCGAGGATGATGGAATTCATGTACACCTCGCCGCCCAGCGCGGCAACCGCAGCCTTACTCTTGGCGCGGCCGAGGAGCTGGTAGCCATCGTCCGAGCCACCCGCCACGCGGTCGAAATAGAAACCGGGGATCAGGCGCAGAGCCAGCGAACTCGCGCGGAAGGTCATGACCTCACCAGCCAGCTTGATCTCCGACCATACGGTCTCGCCGTCGTATCTGACGAACGAGCCGAACGGCCCGGTGTGCGGACCGATCTGTCATCAAGCAGACGTCGACTGGACAATCCCGAAATGATGGGTCCATGACCGAGGAGACCGCACCCTTCGTGCCGAGCCGACTCTACGGCTTCATCCGAAGTCGTCAGCTTGGGGGAACTGAACGCCCGACCCTCGCCTCAAGGCGAGGGTAGCGAGCGTACCCGCTCCGCTGTCACTACGGGCTATCGATTAGCACAAGATGGTGGCCAAGCCCGGCAAGATGCGCGATCTTGGCGGCCATGGGCGCGAGCGTCTGGTCCTTTGTGCGACCCCAACCAGGTGAACTGTGCCCCGTCGCAAAACGCGCGCTCGACGAATTCCTTTCTGATGCGGGTCGACTCCCGGCCGACGCGGAAGGCTTTGTCCGATACGCGCAGGTGATCGTGAACCTGGAGAATCGTCGTGCCGTGGAGGTTCTGCGTGTCGGCTTCTTTCAGTACCGCGTGCTTAAATTACGCTCCTAGGTCTTCCCGAAAGGCACGACGCCATGTCCAATACCGATGATCCCGCCAACATTCACGTCAGGCTGGACAAGTGGCTGTGGGCCGCTCGGTTCTTCAAGACGCGATCGCTGGCGGCGGAGGCTGTGGATGGGGGAAAGGTGGATCTGGGGGGCGAGCGCGCCAAGCGATCCCGTGTAGTGGCCATTGGCGATGTCATCACGATTCGCCGGCCGCCCTTTTCCCACACCGTGGTGGTGCGCGGGGTTTCCGGTACGAGGGGATCGGGCACGGCCGCGGCCACGCTCTGGGAAGAGACCGCGGAGAGCCGCCAAGCGCGCGAGTTGCTGGCGTTCCAACTGAAGAGCGCGTCCACCCTGACCTTCAATACCGGCGGCCGGCCCACCAAGCGCGACCGTCGGGAAATCCAGCGGGTCAGGAACAAGTGGCCCTAGCAGCCCGTGGTGAAAGTCTCCGCGTCGCCGTTCGGGCGGATTCTGGGCCGTCTGCGGCGTCGCCGCTCGCTTGGTCGGGTAGGACGATGGCGCGGACCGGACTTCGAATGATGCCGGCGTTTCCATCGTCCCCCTAAGATTCCGTACGGCGAGTTTTCCCCAGTACGGCTCCAAGGCTGGCCTTTCCGTCGGCGCCTTCCCCTTGTGCGTGCAGGTTAAGCCCACTCCCGGCATGCCCTTCACGTTCTCGGGTTTGCATCCGACGTTCGCGTCCTCCAAGCAGATCTCTATTTGCGGTTCAGGCGTCCCGAATTGGTTCTCGCTCTGGCTGATTGTCATGGTCGCTTGCGGGTTCTCGCTCATGGTCGGCATCGTCTTCCTCTCCGTCTACGGGGCGGCTTATCGCAGCCCCCTTGTCGCGGCGGCGAACCCCGCTTGGTACGCAGCCTCAAGCGCCGCGCGCAGCTGCCAAACCGCGAGGTCGTGGAAATCGAGGGAGTCCGACTTGCGCGTCTCAAGCGTCGGAACCCTGAGATGCTCCCTCGCGATGTCTTCGAGGACCTTGTCGATCGGCTGTTGGCGCTGGCTCTTCATGCATCACATACACGCTCTGGTTCGCGGCTCTAGCAAGTCCAATGACGTCGATTTTCGGCGCGCTTTGACGGGTGCAGTAGTCGCGACATTCCGCGAAGTTGGGCACCGCCGACCAGTGACGTTGCACTAAGCCAATGGCAACGAACCAGCAATCCTGCCCATCAAGCTTGGTCTGGTGTTTGTCAGGCAATGGACACAGGCGGTGAGATTCCATCATCGGTAGCCTCGCTATCGCCCCGAGGAGCGAGCCCTGAACCCTGGCCAAGCGAGGGCATGCAGATTGCACCTAGGTCTAGGCATGTGCCTGCTGACATGTTCTGGAGTCCTTGCTGTGGTTGCGCAGGCCGCTGACCGCTCCCGCAAATGCGAGGCGCAAAGCGGTCCTGAAGCTGTCGGAGCCCCAAGAGGCAGCCGAGAGGAACGAAACGCCTCCGGCGCTCAAACCGCCGATTTCGAGACCTCCCCGACGCTGCCGTACAACTCCTCCCCGTCTCCCACGCGGCTCCCCGATGGTCGTCCGGTGCTCGAACATGCTCACGCCCAATCCGCCGATTCTCGATGAGGAGGAGCGGTCGACCGCGCTTCACGATGGGCGATCAGCCTGTCCCCTGCTCTACAGCGCCGTTTCCACTCACGCAGCTGCGGCGTCGCCAAACAGCGCAGCGGCGTCGTCGGCACCGAGATGCTTGAGGTAGTGGCCGACCGCCCCGCGGAAGAACTATCCGGTTGATTCCACGCGAGCGCCACGCCTCGTCCAGTTTGTCGACCACTGCGGTCTCCATGCGCAGGGGCAGGATCTTGAACGTGACGCCCTCACGCCGGGCGTTCTTGCGAGGACCGACCGGGATGCGGCCCTTCTTCGCCCCGCGGATCTTCCAAACGAGGTAGGCCTTGTTGGTCGACCCCGTGGCCGGCCGATTTGCTCTCAAGGTAACGTGCCTGCAACTCGGCCACGTCGAGCCTGGTCAGCTTCTCGGTGACAGGACCGCCTGCCTTGCCAGGGACCTTCGTCGTGGCGCTACCGCTGGGGCTCGTGGCATCGGTTGGGACCTTGGCCTGCAACGCCTCGATGATCCTGCGAGTCAAAAACGTCTTGTTGGGGCTGCGGGTCTTCTCACCGATCACCTCGGCGAACTTCGCCTGCAGCTCGTTCACCTTCATCTTGTGCGCAGACCTTCCATAGAGAAGTATACGCAACAGCGTCAACGGGAATCATGGAGGAATTGGCGATTCGGGAAGGTTTGGCTTGCTGACCACTGCACTCGCTGCAGGTCATCGCGCGGTTCGCGGCAAGGCGCTCCGCCCGTGCCTTGCGGCTTCGCTGTGCTTGAACGCTGGGCCCCCGTTGAGCCCGAGACAGGGAATGCCAAGAATGGTGAACTCCACTGTGAGCTCATCGCCTTTCTTGCCGCCTGGATAGTCACTCGGCGCCTTGTGAACTGCGGTTACTTTGCTGT
The DNA here is from genome assembly GCA_963824555.1 of uncultured delta proteobacterium. GTDB lineage: Bacteria > Myxococcota_A > Polyangia > Fen-1088 > Fen-1088 > Fen-1118. The sequence goes on from CAWGPW010000021.1 coordinate 299,912, forward strand.
CCGGGAAGGTTGCGGCGTAGAAGCGCGCCGCTTCGTGCGCGTCCTTGTCGAACCACAGGCAAATCGTGTACTTCGGTTTCATGTTCGTGCTCTCCCAGCTCGTGGCCGATTCAGGTTGCATTGAACGTGACCAAGCCGCTGCCATCGTAGCCGTTCTGAGGGTCGGGGTCATCCGATGATGGGTCGCTCTGATTTCCGGAAAGGGTGGTGCACCTCGCCTGAAGTGTGTGAGCGCCTGGTTGAAGCACCACGTCGTAGTGCCACAGCGTCCAGATGTCGGGTCCAGGATTGTAGTCGAGCGTCGACGAGTGCCAGTCACCTCCATCCACCGAGACTTCTACGGAAGCGATCGGATCACTGCCGGCAAATGCGGTCCCGGCGGCGACGAGCTCCCCAGCCGGGACGTCCTCGAAAGGAACGTGAACCAACGCGTTCGCTTGGTAAACCGCATCCTTGGACCAACCCTGTTGGTCCCAGTACCCAGTAAACGGCTGATCGACGAAGTCGATACTGGTAATCCACTTTGGGTTCTTCATGCCGTAACGCCCAGGCACGAGTAGCCGCACCGGATAACCGTGCTCTGTCGGCAAGGCAACGCCGTTCATGAGCCAAACGAGCCATACGGGTTTCTGCAAATCCGCCACCGGAATAGACGTGTAATATTGGTCTACACTTCTGAACACCAGCTCTACGGTTCCCGGCGAGACCTGAACACCCTTTGCGCTGAATACTTCAGTCAGTGGAAGCCCTGTCCATATCGCATTGGAAATTGCCAAATAGTACGGGGCAGCACTGATGCACTCCAGGGTGTGCTCTTTCTTGCGGGCAGAAAGACGCGTTAGCGTGGCGTAGTCGATGCTGGCGATTTCGACGCCGCGGTTTTGGATCGAGAGCGCCCAAGTGGAGACATCGACCTGCGGATTCGAGCAACAGCTCGTGATGTAGAAGTGCTCATTGGGGGTGATGGGGCCGTAAGCCGTTAGAGGCAGAGGCCCGCTCGAGTCCGCGTCTTGCGGGGGAACGCCCCCGTCTCCGCGCGAGCCTCGGCGGGGCGGGAGGCAGGCGGCGAGACCTGCCGCGGCAACGGCTCCCATGCTGCGTTCCAGGAACTCACGACGAGTTTGAACCTGCACAGTCAATCGCGGGCGGCGTGGCGCCATGTAAACCTCCGCTCAAGGCTCCCTTGCGTGTCGCACTGCAACCCGGACTTCTCTGCGTTCATCTGGGTACCCCTTGGTGATGCGCGGCCCCGACCGACGTCGAAACCGCGCGAATTGCGATTTCTGGCATCCGGTTTTTCACGATGACCGGCCATGCACAGCGGTCGATTATCGAAGGAAGTGTGGTTTGCTCATTCCGCGTGCGCAAGGTCCATCAGGACAAACATGATCTTCTTTTTGGGGTAGCGCAGCGCAGGGTGAATGTCCGACGGGGTCTCCTCGGTCAGTAGTACAGCTCTGCACTGGTCAGACTCACTGGTCAGACTCGTGGAGGCCCCCCCCGTTGCCCGATGGTACAGTTCCGCGGTCCCGCCGATGACGAGCACCGTGCCGTCCAGCAGCAGCGTGGCCGTGAACGCGCTCAGGTCCGCCTTGGCGATCCGGTGGTAACGAAGGTCCCGCTCGTCGGATCGTAGAGCTCGGCGGCCATGGACGAGGTCTGGGGGTCAAGCCCAGGTAGTCCTCCCCTAGTTGGAGAGTCACGTCGCCGATGCCGCCTCGGAACTTGTCGGCAACGCGTTTGCCGACCTTGAGATTGTAGGCGGTGAGCTCGCCGCTCCTCGGGCCGGTCGGGATGAAGCAATAGTCCTCATTTGCGGAGTTCGCCACGTGGTTGAGCATGAAGAATGGCATCGCCTGGGTTCCCTTCAGACGGCGGGGCTGGTCGCGAACGCCGACGCCGGCAGGTTGTTGATCGTCATAAACGCGTTTGAGGCCCGGTTGGTTGCCGCGAGCGTGATGATGCTACTGTACATCGTGTTGGAGATCGCCACGAGGTCCTTCTTGAGCTGCTTGGGATCGGGCTCGTCGTGATCTTCCTTGTCCTTCAGTTGATTCGCGATCGTCTCGTAGGGCTCGAGCGCCGTCTGAACCTTGGCGAGGATTTGGCTGTTGTATCCCGGGTGGGCGCCCCGATGCTTCGGAAGTCCGGTCTTGCGGCAATGACCACTCCCCGTGGGGAGGATGATGTTGTTGTCGTAGTGGTTAAGGTTGTACTTTTCAGTGAGGAACCCGTTGATGATCACTTCTCGGATAGGCTCCCAGATCTCGGCGAGGGTGTCGATTCCTCCGCGCAGCGAGCTCGCGTTCAGCACGTGGTGGACTTGGTTGCTGTAGGGGACCGAACCAGTCGTGAAGTTGGTGATTTCGACGAGGTTGTAGAGCTTTGACTTGGTCATCCCCACGACCTGGCCCGCCATGCCCGGGCTGTTCACCACCGCGGAAGTGTCCGAGGGCTCGAAGGCACCAGTGCTCCGCGCTCCGACGTGGTGCTTCGGGTTGCTGTGGGCGTTGTACGCCGATTTGCCGGGTTCCATTCCGGCCTTTTTCACCCCTTGCCAGCGATAGGAGCAGCTGTTGTTGTCCTTGAAACTTGGCTCATCCTTGGTCAAGCATGCGCCACCCTCATAGTCGCCTGCCCTGACGTGGAGGACGTTGGTCGACTTGTACGACACATGGATTTCGGCCATTCTTTACGCCTCCTTCACGGAGATGACGCTTACGTCACCGTAGTCGGACGTCGTCAGGATCCATGACTGCGGTCCCATGGCGTAGTGACGCACGTACGAGCGCAGGGCACAGGCGATGGACAACGCGCCTGCGGCCGCACCGACATCGCCCACCGATGTTGCGGGAGCGACCACGCGATACGTACCCCGCGCCGAGACGGGAAGCCCACTCAGTGCGGCGCCCAGCTCGGCACCGCGCCATTCCTCACCATTGAGGTTGACGAAGAGGTCCCCCGCTATGGACGGACCTGCGATTTGCAGTGCGCGAGCGAGCGCGGTCGACGCCGCACGGCCTTGCCGGATCGCGGCATTCTGGAATGGCTCATCCGCCTCCTCGAAGACAGCCGCGGCCTCCGTCGCGAGCGACGGTGTGGCCTCTCGGGGCGCCTGCCCTTCGAGGAGCAGCGCAACTGCCGCCTCCCCTGGGACCAGACCGATCGGATTCGATGCATCCATTAGGCGGCGCCCACCAGCCAACCAGCCCAGAGACCAGCCGTCGATCAACGAGTCGACCGCCACCACAAGGACACGATCGACCTCGCGGTTGTCGAGCCAGGTGGCGGCGCTCTCGAATGCGCTGGCAATGCCACCGGGGCCGATCGAGATCAGTGCTCGATGGCGCTGGTCGGTTGAGAGCCCCCGCTCAGAAATGATGACATTGAGGCAGCTCGCCCAGATGGTGTCGGGTCGCGCGGTTGGAGCGTGATAGAATCGAGCATCGGCAAGGACCGGCAACACAAACACCACCGCACAGCGCGACCAGTAGGTGGCATCGGTTCGGCCTAGTGTGGAGTCTAGGTCGGCCAACGCATGCCGGGACATCAACAGCCAGCGCGAGCATCATGTCCATGGCTCGGGGGACGTTCTTGCCTTCGATCTGAACGTCGAACGAGAAGTTGATGAACTCGGCCTTGCCCTTGATTTTGGACGAGATCATGCCGAGCAGGGTGCCGGCCTCGTCGCCCGTGCTCATCATGAAGTTCGAGTCCTTGATGCACGGGGGATTGCCGTCGCAGGTGACCTGCTTTGCGCCCTTCGAGGTGTCGGCGGACTTGGCGATGTTGGGGTAGGGGATGGGGACGAAGGGCGCGGGGGGCGCGGGGGTTTTGCAGACATCGGGGAAGGCGATGGACACACCGTTACTCCCGGCGTGCACCACGCTCATGCTATTCACTCCCACCGTCACGGGCATGGCGAAATGCTACCTTGAATAGGGTGGGCGCAAACACGGTTTTCGTATCACCTAAACCGCTCGTCACGTCTGACCAGGCGGCCTTGCTCGGCCGAGGCACGTTCGGAGATCAGTGCGAGCACTTGCGCCTGTTTTTCCAGCAGGCGTGGCCGGTAGTGGCCTTTGCCATCGTGGGCCAGGCCGTGCGCGATGGTGGCCAGGGCGCCAGGCTGATCGCCCTTGCCTGACAGCGTGTAGGAGAGGTTCAGGTTGGTGCGGGGATCGTCCGGATCGATGCGCTGGGCCTGGGTGGGCGCGCGCCTCTTCCTGCGGGGCATCGAGCTGCCGATCGGCTTGCCTCCCGTCAGGGCCTCGACTTCCTCCCACAGGATGAGTCTCTCCTCCTCCACGTAGTCGAGCTTTCGCTGCAGCCTGTCGTCGATCGCCGAGGCGATCATCACGATGAGGAACTGCAGCGTGGCGGGCAACATCCTCAGGTACCCTGCCCCCTCATGCCTGCCTTTCCAAGCTCCATATCCCATCGAATTCATGCGAGAATCGCCGCGACCATTTTCCGGACACTACGGGTAGAACGCCGCGAACACCAGGACGATCCCGACGTTCACCATCAGCCGCGCCCAGAACCGGTTCCTGAAGAACAGGACGTCCACGCCGACCACGACGGCTACCTGCGCGAGCACGTAAAGCGCCACGGGTACCTGTCTTCCCATCCCTCCCTTCTACTACGTGCGGCCCACCGACACCATCCCAGCTCCATAGCTCTTCATACACCCAACGATGGCCCGAGCCCGGCTGTCGACAGCTCCTACAGCGACAATCAAGAGTTTCGTCGCCGCATCCTCTTTCTCGGATTCAGAGCAGTCACCAACTGCACCGCCAGAGGTGGATCGTCGTTCAAGCCTGAAAGCTCGAAATAGACCTACTTCGCACCCACCATCGAATCTGTCGCGGAGTCGAATGATTTGTCCCTGGGAGTCCGCGTCCAGAGTTCCACCGCCGGCACGAGCTCAGCGAAACCGTCACACACATGTGACGTTTGAGGAGAGAACCCGGACTCAGAAGCGGCATCGAACGCTGGAGCCGAGTCAAGTGCCGCCGGCGCCGTCTGGGCTCACGGATTGTTCACCATATTAGCCGGTCGGGGCGCCTGCGCGGTCCGACATGAAATACACCACCAACTCCGGAGGTTTCCCTATGAAGCGTCTCGTATTGCCACTCGCAATAGCAGCTTTGCTCTCCAACGCACGTACTGTCCGCGGCGAAGAAGACGGTGGCGCACTGGCCCGCACGCGCCACGTGCTTCTCATCAGCGTGGATGGCATGCACCAGAGTGACCTTGACTGGTACGTCGCCAACCACCCACACTCGACGCTTGCCAAGTTGGTTCACTCCGGCACCGAGTACACCAACGCGGCGACCTCCAACCCGTCGGACTCCGACCCGGGTGGCACCGCGCTGATGACCGGCGGTAACCCCAAATCGACCGGCGTCTTCTATGACGTCGAGTACAGCCACAAGGTCGACGAGGCGGGCGCTGCCTGCACCCCTGGCCAGCCGGCCACCGGTGGTGACGTGGTCTATGACTCGCCGGATGACACGCTTCCCACCGTGCAGGACCTGCTGAATAACGGGAGCGGCAACACTTTCCCGGCGTTCGACGAGGACGGTTCTATCTTCGCCAACGGCGTTGACACCAACCCGGGCGCGATCATGGACCTGAAGTTCGACCCGGAGACGTCGCTCAACCCGGGCACGTTCCCAGTAGACCCGGAGACCTGCAAGCCGATCACCCCGTGGGACTACCTCGGCGACAACACGATCTTCCAGGTCATCCACCACGCCGGCCTGCGCACCGCTTGGTCTGACAAGCACGAGGTCTACGCGTCGTTCAATGGTCCGGGCTCGAACGGCCGGAGCATCGACGACCTCTTCTCGCCGGAGATCGACTCGCAGGCTGTCATGCCGAACGGTGTTCCTTACCCGCAGGACGACGACTGGGCGCACATCAACGCCGCCACCAAGCAGTACGACGGCTACAAGGTCCAGGCCATCCTGAGCGAGATCGACGGTCTCGACCACTCGGGCAAAACCCACGTCGGCACCCCCGCGATCTTCGGAATGAACTTCCAGACCGTCTCGGTCGCGGAGAAGATCCGCTCGACTCCGACGACGTTGATCGGTCCGGACGCCAGTGGAAATTACACCACCAGCGATCCGGAGGCCGGTGGTTACCAGTGGGTCAACGGTCAGCTCGTTCCCGGCCCCGTCCTCTCGAGCGCGTTCGACTACGTCGACGCTCAACTGGGCCGCATGGTTTCCACGATCCACAAGGACGGCCTGGCGGGCTCGACGGGGATCGTCGTCACGGCAAAGCACGGCCAGTCGCCGCAGGATCCGAACAAGCTCATCACCGTCACGGACGGCCCGATCGTCAGCGCGATCAACGCAGCATGGGCGCAGCTGCACCCGAGCAACACGAGCCTGATCGTTGCCGGAACCAACGACGACCTGTGGCAGTCGTACCTGTCGGACAACTCGCAGGCCGCTTGCGACTTCGTCAAGAGCTACCTGTGGAACCACACCGCTGATGGTTTCGACGTCAATAAGAACCCCGTCACCGTCCAGCACTCGGGCCTCGCCGAGATCTGGGCCGGCGCGGAAGCCGCCCACTTCTTCGGCGTCCCGGTCGACAACGGTCACTACCCGGACGTCTTCGGCAAAGTCCAGGTGGGCATCGTTTACGCGAAGCCGACCAAGCTGGCCGAGCACGGCGGTATGAACACCGGCGACCGACACGTCCTGATGGTTGTCAGCGGCCCGAGCATACCGGTTCAGGTCGAGTCCACCCCCGTCGAGACCACCCAGGTTGCACCGACGATCCTCGCTCTCCTGGGGCTCAACCCGCACGCGCTGACGGCCGTCCAGATCGAGGGCACGCGGGTCCTTCCGGGCCTTCGGTAGACCGGAGGCTGGACGCTGACCGTACGTCGGATGCACGGCGGTTAGCTGGCAGCGCTCAACAGGAGGCCCGGGCGAATTGCCCAGCTGCGTGCGCGGACATTCCCGAGTTTTGTGCACGCAACATCGGCACCATCAAGATCATTCAGCTTTTCTTCCCGCTCGGCCCCGGACCGGAGGATTCTCCGACGATGATGTCCGTCCCTTCGCCAGGACCGCGTACGCGCCGCACCTACGACCATCGCCTGCGCGAGCACGTCGTGCGCGCGGGTGCCAGGTCTCTGGGGCACGGCCTCGCCATCCCCCGTTCCACGATCTCGACCCGGCAGCGGCGCGGCCTCCGCCCAGTCGTCACCGTCGATATCATCGATCAGAACCGACCACAACTTCTCGAGTCCATCGCCAGGCTCGACCGGCGAGCCCGAGTTCTCGCCGCCGTCGTTCGACTTCTGCTGGCTTTGCTTCGAGTGTCCGAGCTCAACCTCGACGGCCGACGCTTGCCTGAGGGCGCCGCCAAGGCGGACATCCTCCGCTCCATCGAGAGTGCCCGACCTTGGCTGGCCCTTACCTTGGTCCTCCGGGTTCTCCGCCTCGAACCGGCTCGCTACCATGCCTGGCGCCACTCCTCGGCAGCCTGCGCCCTCGACGACCGCCCTTCGTGTCCCCGCACCAGCCCGGGCCAGCCCACCGTCGCCGAAGGTGCCACTGTGAGGACCATGGTCCTCGCCCCCGAGCATCGCCACATGCCGCTGCGTACCCTCGCGTTCTACGCCCAACGGGTCGGCAAGGTCTTCGCCTCGGTCACCACCTGGGCCAAACTCGTCCGCGAGCACGGCTGGCGGCGTCCGCGCCACCGCCTTCATCCCCCGAAGCCGATCGTCGGCGTACGCGCCACGCAACCCAACGAAACTTGGCATGTTGATACCACCGTCATCAGACTGCTCGACGGGACGCGGGCGTATATCCATGCCACCATCGACAACTTCTCTCGGAAGATCCTAGCGTGGACCGTGGCTGCCCGGTTGGCGCCGACCAGCACTTGCCAGGTGCTCATCGCAGCCGGCAAGCATCTCGTCTCCGCCGGAAGACCACTGCTCTACGCCGACGCTGGTATCGAGAACGTCAACGGTGTCGTGGACGCCACGTTGTTCAGCGCGTGTCTCGAGCGGGTGCTCGCCCAGGTCGATGTCACCTTCTCGAACTCGATGATCGAGGCGTTCTGGCGTTCGCTCAAGCACCAGTCGCTGTACCTCAACTCGTTGGACTCCGTCGAGCGCCTCCGAGCCCTCGTTGCGTTCTACGTCGAGCAGCACAACACCCAGATGCCACACGCGGCGTTCTCGGGCCAGACGCCGGATGAGATGTACTTTGGCATGGCCGCCAACCTGCCGACGGAACTCGCGGCGGCCCGGCAACTCGCTCGAGCCGCGCGTCTGGCGGTGAACCGCGGGTTGTCGTGCGAGCACTGCCGCAGTGATCAAGTCATCACCCCAGAATCGAACATTCCACCGTGATTCTCGACGTGTCGCTGTTGCGTACGCGGAAGTCTGGAATGTCTGCGCGCGCAGCAAGGGTGGTAGGGCGTACCTGCAAGAGGCACACGAGCATCGCTCATCCTGATCGCTCATCCTGGTTGATGCGAGTGTCTTCTTCACCCATCCGTCGGGCTTTTGCATGCCCCGAACGTGAACAGCTCGGACCCTGCCTCGCCAGACGAAGACGGTCACGGAGGGCAGCAAACGAGCTGAGCGCACTCCCATCGGTTGTTCTGTGCGTTGTAAGCGCAGGGTGTGTATCTTGGACATGAAGACGTAGCGGTTGTCCCTGCGTCGAGCGAAGCGCAGTCCGAATCGTTGGTGCAGAGGTCCGATGCCGTATGGCAGTAGTAGGGGTTCGGACCGGCGTAATTGTCCTGTATTTCGATTTCGGGAGCGGCAGAGAAGCAGGTCTCCATAGAGGGAGAGCAATATCCGCCAGGGCCGCAATCCGAGTCCACGGCGCAATTGCCTCCAACGTCACAAGCATTCGCGCTGTTGTCCGTGGACGAGCTACGGCAAAGGCACGGCGTCTTTGCGCCACAACCCGAGTCGCTGAAGCACTCGTCGTATGAACATCCGCCAGGCCCGACCATGCCTTCAAAGGGGAAGCAGCGGCCGTTCACTCCGTTAGTGCACTGGGAGTCGGAGGCGCACGTGGAAGCAACGCCAGACGGATAGGGTTGGCTCGCGCAACTCGTGGTGGCGCAAGACGGTCCAGGACCGCGCTGCGAGGGGCAGGACACAGACGTGCTCCGGTGTTGGAGGGGAATCTTTGCATCGCCCACAGTTGTAGGTCCGTCGGAACCGGGCGCGTCCATGCGGGTCGCCGCATCCGGAGATCCGGATTGTGGCACGCACGTCCAGCACCCGCACGGGCACCCACACGGACCGCTGCAGTCACAATCATTGGAGGGGATGACGACGTAGCCGTTGGGACATACCGCTGGAGCACAAGGTGGTGGAGTGCATGTCACGCTGCTTCCCCCAGAACCAGAGGCACCACCGACACCGTCCCTCCCAGATGAACCAGACATGCCGCCGGAGGAGACGACGCCACCGCTGGACGAAATGGCCCCGCCGCTGCCGAATGACCCGGAGACACCACCGAACGCGTTGGTTCCGCCGGTGCCGGAATCTGTTCCGTCGCAGATCGAACACGAACATGGGCCGATGGCGGGACATTCACACCCACACGATGCTCCGCTTCCGCCCAAGCCGGTCATCCCGCCAGACTGCACGCCACCCATGCCATACGAGCCGGACATGCCGCCGGACTGGCCGTTTTCTTGTCCGCCGGAGCCGCCGGCTCCACTGCTGTTTCCGCCGCTGCCACCTCCAGCACCGATACCGAGATTGGTGCGGCTACAGCCGAGCGCGAGCAACGCGACCGAGGTCGATATGGCAAGGCCGAGCAGATTTGCACGCATCGAAAGTTCCTTTCCAGTCTGACTGGCAGCAACACCCATGCCAGGAACCCAGTTTGTCATCTCTGCCCCAAATCCCCCACCCGCGCGACTGCAGTCGAGACTTTGTTTCAGAAATCTGAGGCTACCGCGAAAATGGCGGCATGCCCGGTGGTCACAACAAGCACCCGGTCGCCGAGGGTTCGCGAGGAGGCATCCACTCAGGACATCGATTCCGCAGTACCAGCAAGCGGCCCATTTCCTGGCCGGGTCGCTTACGAGTCGAGGCAATTCTTGACGGGCGACACACCACCCTTGGGCGGGCCCAGGCCATCGTGTAGTGCGAGTGAACGAGCGCCAATGCGTGCGGGAACGTGTCGCGCGAAGAAACCGAATCCAGCGATCGCATTCCGGGGACTTTTCAGCCGGAAGAAGAACGGCTCGCCAGGTTGAATCGCACGGAAGGATTGATGGCCACCGGAAGGCTGCCAGAAGTTCACCTCATCGATGGTGCCCTCCCGATTCCTTCTGTATCATTCTGTCAGGCCTTGCTGCCGGTAAGCTGCCGATGGCGTCACTGGGCGTCGCTCTGCATGAGCGGGGCACAGGTCTCATTCCGTCCTTCCATCTCGACGACCCTGCGTGGAGAGACGAACGGGATAACGAGGTCTCCTGTTAACCAGCCAGGGCCACCTGTTAACCGCTCTCTGACGCGCTCTGCCCCAGATCGCCTCGCAGAGAGCAATCTAGGCCCGGCGATGCCTCGCAGCCGACCGCTGCCGTGATCTCTGGTTTCGAGCAGCCAAGACCACGGGGCCCACGCTCCATCCAGAATCCCAGCGAATCCAGCCGCTTTGGCGGCCCGCCTGGGTCAGCCCCCTTGGGGCGCCGGTTAACCGCTGGCGCGCCTCGAAGTTCGTGTGGACGTGATGGTGGCTCCCCATTCTCCCCATTAGACGAACATCCTGGAACGCCTGCTTCAATTGATCTCTGGCGTCCAAGTGGATGGAATAGCTCATGTTCTCGGCGGAGTTCAATGCCCGCTTGGAAAACGCTGGCCCATTCTACCCCTGCTACCTCGGACCGGCCTCAAGAATGGAACTTGTCCCGGGCTCGGCATCACGGCACTCTCGTCCTTCAATGAAAGAGAAGCGGGCGAAGATCTCTCGGCCCGGCGTGCACGGCTACAATGCCGTACTGGCCGACGTCGTCCACCTCATAGAGACGGCCCGCAGCACCGCCGCGCGCACGGTGAATGCCGTCATGACCGCCACGTACTGGGCGATCGGCCAGCGCATCGTCGAGCACGAGCAGGGCTGCCCGTGTGCTCCTAGGAGCCTGTCGTGGTAGACGGTTGCCCAGAGCACCTGGAATCTTCCATGAAGAACGCCCCGGACGACAAGCGTGACTCGGTCAGAGGCAACTCTGACGCCCTGGCGTGTTGGCAAAGGCGGGAGGCAATACTGTGACCAAGAAGCTCGTCAAGGCGCCTACCGCCAAGGCTACAGCGTCGAGCCTGGCTCGCCGGCCGACTGGCTATGCCGAGTGGCTCGCCGACGTGAAGAAACGTGTCCGCGCCGCCCAACAGCGCGCGTCTCTTGCGGTGAACCACGAGCTTCTGCGCCTCTACTGGAGCATCGGACGCGATATCCTCGCCCGGCAGGTGGCAGGCACCTGGGGCGAGGGCATCGTCGACCAGGTCGCCGCCGATCTACGCGCCGAGTTCCCGTCGATGAAAGGCTTCTCACGCTCGAACGTCAAATACATGCGGGCCTTCGCCCAGGCTTGGCCCGATTCTGCATTTGGCCAACAGCCTGTTGGCCAAATACCCTGGGGTCACAACCTGGTCCTCCTGACCAAGCTCAAGGAGCAGAACGCGCGGCTCGCCTACGCGGCAAGCGCCCTTGAACATGGTTGGTCGCGCGCGGTTCTGGTTCACCATATCGAGGCGCGCACCGTTGAGCGCCGGGGCAAGGCCCTCACCAACTTCGAGCAGCACCTGCCCAAGCCCCAATCCGACCTGGCACGCGAGAACCTGAAGGATCCTTATCGCTTCGACTTCCTTGGCGTGGGCGAAGAAGCGGACGAACGCGCGCTCGAGGGCGCGCTGGTTTCGCACATGACGAAGTTCCTGTTGGAGCTGGGTGCGGGCTTCGCCTTCGTGGGCCGCCAGGTGAACCTGGAAGTCGGCGGCGATGACTTTTTCATCGACCTGCTCTTCTATCACCTGAAGCTGCACTGCTATGTCGTCATCGAGCTGAAGGCCGTGCCCTTCAAGCCCGAGCACACCGGCCAGCTCAGCTTCTACCTAGCCGCCGTGGACGGCCAGGTGAAAGCGCCTGAGGACAACCCGACCATCGGGCTCCTGTTGTGCAAGAGCAAGAACAAGGTTGTCGCCGAGTACGCCCTCCGCAACACCGAAGGACCCATCGGCGTGGCCGAATACCAGCTTGTCGAGGCGCTGCCCAAGGACCTGGAGTCGAGCCTGCCCAGCGTGGAACAAATCGAGCGCGAGCTGGGTGAGGCTGATGCTTCCGCTCGGTGACGAACGGCAACTGATTTGGAACCGCTAAGCCCAATGCCAACTCCCTTCGACGCGATATGGACACCAGCTGATATCACAGCTGTGTGCGAAGACATTCCGCAGAATCGTGTACGAGCGGCATGCCCAATATCGCTTGGGTTTTGGCTGGCCGGGTTAGCCATGGCGCGTGAATCTTTGGCGATGCTAGTAATTCAGCGCGTCTATGTCGCCACCGGGGTGGCGAGGGTACTTAATTTAATCAGCGGGATCAGCGGGGACCAGGGGACCACCTGATTCGTGCAGTTTCTGCCTGTCCAGCGCTTACGGCAACGGCGGGTAGCCTGTCCGTCCGACGTGCATCACGGCGGCGGGCGCGGAGCCGGCCGATCAGCGCGCCCCCCAAAGGCGCGCAAGCCGGCGGAGCCGTGGCCGTCAAGATGACCGTCCTCGCCGCCGTGGCGCCGAGCTAGAGCGTCTCCACGTGTGCACCGACGCTGATTGTGTCGTGCGGTGAAAGCACAGCGAGGAGAGGCGTGACAAGCATCTGCTTTGATGGAAACCTGGGGGCTATCGCGCCCCGCTTCGAGAGGAGCCGATCCCGTCGACAGAGCGGCGTCGTTTATGCGCCTGCGCCCATGAGCGCGCGCCTTTGAGCGCTGTGCGAAGCCATGTCTCGAAATCACCGGGTGGGCTACTGGACCCCGGTGATTCTGGTGGAAGTGGCACCCTTGGTCGCCGCTGGCGACACGTCTACGACATCGGCCTCGGTGCTCCTAGCGGCTTAGGATGGACGCCCTTGCCGACAGGTGACATGCGGCTTCGGCGCGTTCGCTGTGTGACCGGTCACCCGGAGGGTGCTGAGGTCCTTGCCACCACCATTGCGCGAGCATACGCTTGCTGGGAGGTACGCTATGATCAAAGGTTCCCGCCTTCTCTTGCTCACCGCCTCGATGATGTTCGCCTGCGGAGACGGTGGCGTCAGACCATCGATGGACGGCTCTTCTTCGTCTCCAAGTGAGATTCGCTCGAATGCGAGCAGAATCACGAGCCCAGGTATCTCGTCCGCAGATGCCACCCAACTGGCCGAGGACAACCTTGCATTTGGCGTTGACGTGTACGGCCACCTGCGCGCGGCCAATCCAGGCAACTTTATCTTTTCCCAGACCAGCATCTCGCTGGCTCTCGCCATGCTCTACGGTGGCGCGGCGAACAACACCGCCGCGCAAATGGCCACGGCCTTGCACTTTACGCTCCCGACAGAACGGCTCCATTCTGCGTTCAACGCTCTAGATCTTGCGCTCACGGCGCAACCTTCGGACGGGGGCGCTGGCATTTTTCAACTCAGCATCGCCAACTCGACTTGGGTACAGGCGGGCTTCATCTTCCTTCCGTCGTATCTCGATCTCCTGGCCGAAGACTACGGCACTGGCCTGTTCGTCGAGGATTTCGTAAGCGCTCCCGAGACTGCACGTGCGGACATCAACAACTGGGTATCGAATCAGACCCACAAGATGATCCCACAGCTGTTCGACCCAGGAACCATTGACTCGTCCACGCGGCTCGTTCTCGCCGACGCAGTGTACTTCCACGGCGACTGGCTGGTTCCCTTCGGTGCCGACAGCCCGAATGGAACCTTCCATGCGCCCGCCGGCGACGTCAGCGTTCCGATGATGTCAGTCAGCGAAATGACCAATGCAAGCATCTGGAGCGGGACCGGCTTTAGCGCGGCTGACCTCGGCTATGTCGGGGGAACGACGTCGATGGTCCTGCTAGTGCCGGACGCGGGAACCTTGGATGCATTCGAGCAGGGGCTGACGGCCACGGGCCTTGGCGCCATGCTGACTCCCCAGCAGGCGGCAAACGGCAGGGTCACCATGCCGCGCTTCAGGTTCTCCACACCTTCACCTCTTAATGGCGTGCTGGAAGCACTGGGTATGACCGATGCGTTCGATCCAGGTCTCGCGGACTTTTCTGGGATGGACGGCTCGCACGATCTTTCGGTAGGGATGGTCATCCACAAAGCAGTCATCGCCGTTGACGAGACAGGAACAACTGCCGCCGCTGCAACCGGCGTTACCCTGGTGAACGCAGCGATTGTGACCGGACCGACATTGGTCGTGGACCGGCCGTTTCTGTTCTTCATTCGCCACAACCCAACCGGCGCTATCCTTTTCCAGGGACGCGTCGTCGATCCGTCCCTGGCGCAGTAGGCCCCTGGTTCCCCATCACGGTCGCAGGGCGGCTAGTTCAAGCCCAGCTGTGTGCGAAGACATTCCGCAGAATCGTGTCATGTGCCGAAATTGGATCCGACGAAATCGCCGTGATATCGAGCGGTTCTCCATGGTCCTCCCCAACTCAAGATTGGTGAAACCTTGGTTTTTGGCACCGTGATGGCCACGAGAGCAACACCCCTGAACTTGCCCTTGCCGCTCCAGTTCCTGGCAGCGTGGATCGGTGCGTGGCTTGGCCGTGTTCTCCAAAATCAAGTCGACTATCTGAGGGAAGAGAATCACCTCCTCCGGGAGAAGCTCGGCACGAAACGGGTGAGACTCACCGACGCGGAGCGAAGGCGGCTGGCTATGCTGGGCAAGGCGATAGGCCAGAAGGGGCTGGCAGCAATCGCGACGATCGCATCGCCCGAGACGATCTTGCGCTGGTACCGAGAGCTGGTGGCCAAGAAGTACAACGGCAGCCAGCAGCGAGGACAGGGGCGGCCGAAGACCGCGGCCGACATCGCAGCCCTCATCGTCAAGATGGCGAACGAGAACAGCTGGGGCTACACACGCATCAAGGGCGCGCTCAAAAACCTGGGCCACGAAGTCGGACGAAATACGATCAAGCGTATCCTCCAGGAGAATGGCATCGACCCGGCGCCAGAGCGGGGAAAGCGAATGTCGTGGGCGACCTTCATCAAAGCGCACCTCGGCGTCATCGTCGGTATGGACTTCTTCACGGTGGAAGCAATGACGTGGCTCGGACTGGTTCGCTACCACGTGCTGTTCGCGATCGACATCGCAACTAGGAAGGTCGAGATCCTTGGAATCGCGGTGAACCCTGGTGGCCCCTGGATGGAACAGATGGCACGAAACCTCGTCGATACCCTCGATGGGTTCTTGCTGGGCAAGCTGTATTTGCTCCTCGACCGGGATCCATTGTACACGCAAGCTTTTCGACGAACCCTCGACCAAGCTGGTGTCAAGACGGTGAGGTTGCCCGCGCACAGTCCAAACCTGAACGCTTTCGCGGAGCGATTTGTGCTTTCGATCAAGAGCGAGTGCCTCGAACGATTGGTTCCGCTGGGAGAGAGACATTTGCGATTGGCTATAGCGGAATACATCCGACACTACCATCTCGAACGGAACCATCAGGGCCTGGCGAACGCACTGATCGATGGCGGCACACAGGCCGTTGTCGGAAACGGCGCAGTCGCTTGCCGGGAACGGCTCGGCGGATTGCTCAAGTTCTACCATCGAGAGGCCGCATGAATGGTTGTGACGGAATATTGGCACCAGACGCGGTCTCGCCGCGATGCCGGGCGAGGTACCCAGCGCGGAGGGTTACTTGCGGCGGGGGATGTAGTCGACTTGCATCCAGGCGTTCGGATCATGGACAAAGGGGCTTTCGCCGCGCACGATGTCCGGACAGTGCAGATATCCAGGACCCGGATGTAGCCCCCGGCGTTCGGCGAGCTTGAGCAACGCGACCCCCTCCAGGGCGAAGTGCTGGATCCATGACCCTTGCTCCTCGGGAATCACGGTACGTCCTACGAGGTCGTCGACCTTCGCCTTGCGCTCGTTTAGCAGAGCTCGCAGTGCCGTGTCGAACCCATCTTCGTCGGGCTTGTGAAGCGCGCGACACACTTCCAGACGGACGTCGGCATGAACGCCAATGACCTCTTGGTAGTGCGCCAGGGTTGCCTCGATTTCTGTCGTCGAAGCGTCCAGCAATAAATGGTGCCAGAAGCGAACATACAGGAAATCATCCTCGTACTCGTAGTCGGGATTCCAGGTGGTGCGACTCAGACGCGCAATCTCCTGGGCGGCATACCAATCCCCGATGCTCATGGCATCCTGCAACGGTCGGGAGAACGAGGTGACCTTGGCTTCGTCCGGCGTGCGCCGCAACTCCATCGCGTAGGCGCTCGCACTTTGCATGGCGTTGACGAAGTAGGCCTCGGGAGTGCCCTCGAGAAGCAGCGACGCAATGCCGCGCTGCCGGAAGAACGTACAGAATCTGATGGATGTCCTGGTGTTTGGCGAGAGGGCCCTTGGAAAGCAGCGCGATTCCCCGCGGGATCATGAAATTCGCGCTATCGACCTCGACCGAAAGGAACATTCCGCTCATGGCAGTTCCACTTCTGGCTAGACGTGCTGAAGGTGTTCGAATTGGAAGTTGGTCAATCGATGCTCCTCCACCAACGCGATGAAGCGTTCGCTGACCAGGTACACGGTGGTCAGCTCACAGGGACGGATGAGATCGGGGAGTCCCTGCAGCTTGGCTTCGACGAGGATCCACTTGCCGCATTTGTAGATCCGTCCGCTGCGGAAGCGCACGAATGCGGAGCTTGGATCCGCGACGTCATGCGAGCCAACCGGATTGAGAAATACGTAGTCCTTGCTATGGACGCGCCCTTTGTGATTGACGAGTGAAAACGGAAAAGACTCGTGGTCACCGAGATCGAGGTGCTTCTCGAACAGTGCAACGGCCTGCGCCGACACCATCAAGAGCGACCGGGTATTGCCGATCAACGTCGGCAGCTTCACTCCAGGAATCTCGGGATCAAAGTGCACCTCCACCGAAAACGGGTCACCGGGATAGCGAGTGCCGATTTTGTCGCCGTCGGAAATCCGGATATCGCAGGTCTCAGAATGAAGGATCCTCCCGGCAAAGCAGTAATCCAGGTTCGTGGTCGGAGCGGTGACAAGCTTGGCATACCGCATCGGCTCATGCTCCAGGCGAGGTTGTGATGAATTGCGTCATTGCGCCGAGGCTGATGTCTTCATCCTTCGCGCAGGCCCCAAGGATCTCGGGCTTGAGGGCTATCAGGCTCGTGTGCAAGGCGTCGGAGAGAGCCTCCAACGCTTCCTTGACGTCGACGGGGTCGACCACCTCGTGTTCCTTCTCCTTATCCGCGACCTGCTTGATGACCGCCTTGTACGGTGACAGCGCTTCGTCGACTCCCGTACGGACCTCGATGTTGTAGGCCGGGTGCGTATCTCCCTGCGGATGGGTTGGAAGGCCAAGCGCGCAGCCTTGTTTGGGGTCTAACGGAAGAATCATCATGTTCTTCCAGTGGTGGAGGTTGTAGGGGCTCTTGAGCAGCCCCTGCACGATCGTTTCCTGAATGGTGGGCAGATCTGCAGCCAAGTCAAAGATACCGTTCATCAACTGCGCGTCCGGGATCAAGTGATGGGCATTGTTCGGCCACGGTGCGAATGCGGTACGGAACGGCAGCCCCTTGACCTTCTGCAGGCCGCTAGGGCCTACCGATCCGGGGGGGGCGGCCAGAGCGCGATATTCAAACAGTTTCGCGGCGTGACTAGGGGAGAATGAACGGAACTGTCCGCTCATTTCGCCGTAGAGGGCCTTGTCGGGGCCGTTCGCGCGATGGTTGGCCTGCCAGCGATAGGAACAGCTGTTTCGCTGTATGTAGTAGTAAGCCGGGGGATGGGGGTAAAGACAGGCTCCACCGTCGAAGGTTCCCACGGACTTATGCAGATCATCGTAGGGTTCGTATCTTGAGTGGTCCGTCGCCATTCTCAGCTCCTTTGTTCTGACCGAAGCAACAGCCCGGCGACCTCTCCTGTGTCTTGGCTGGTCGCCACTGCAACCTGCGAGCCTCGGGCGTAGCCCCGCTGCAGGCTCCTTGCGGACACGATTGTATTCACCACGAACGACGAGGCGCCCGTGTCACCGATCGCAATGGCCGGGCAATGCAACGTGGAAGGCCCCGTTGCATTCGGAACGAGCCCGACCAAAGCGTGGCCGTACTCCTGCGCACGCCAGGCTTCCCCGTTAAGATCCAAGTAGAGGTCCGCCGTCTCGTTCGTCAACAGAGGTTGCAGAACTTCGGCGAGGACGCGTCCACGAAGCGGAGCTACGTCGCCCTCCCCGATGGGAGCGTCCTTTCCGGTCGCCACCCCGATGATGTGCGCGATGGTCGTTCGTTGATCGGCGCGCTGTCTGGGCTCGAGCAGGACTGCCGCCGCGGCTTCACCGGCTGCGAGGCCGATAGGGTTCAGATCCCCCTTGAGGCGCCCCGTCTCGCCGAGCCAGTTCAATGCGGAAGGGCAAACGTAGGAGTCGACCGCCAGTGCGACGAGACGGTCGACCTGCATGTCGCCGATGATAGCGGGGAATCTCTCCACGACAGACGCGAGGCCGATGCGATCTAGAGCCTGAACGAGGATGTTCTTCGCCGGCAGCGAGGCAGGCAGTAACCGTCTGAGGGGATCGACAAAGGTCTCGGCTATCTTGGCGGGCTGGCTGCGGGGATCATGTTCGAAGCGAATGCCCTCGAGATCAGGCAGCAGCAGGATGACTGCGGTCGACGACCAAAAACCGACATCCTCGGATCCTGGGAGTCCACCGCTGTGGACGAGATCGTCGAACGCTCGCGGCGCGAGTTGGAGCCATCTGGCCGTGCCCGTGAACCCGTTGGTCAAGGGGACTACGGGATGTCCTGTCATTGCCACTCTCTTGGCTGACGACGGGTCGACGGTCGGGGCTCCGTCGATCTCTCCCTTTCGTGAGATGTGCGCTCGGATCGACGCACACGCGGTGATCACGTCATGTCCCACCGAGCTGATGAGCCCCACTGCTGTGACATCGATTGCGGTCGGTAGGTGTCTCACAACCTATATGTCTTTTTCACACGTGACACAGGTTGGCTTCGGCGGCTCCCCAATCGCAATCACCGGCCCCTGCATCACCGGCACCGGAGGCGTGTTCTTGTCGTTGTGGAGCATCATGTCCATGGCGCGAGGCACGTTCTTGCCTTCGATCTGGACGTCGAACGAGAAGTTCACGAACTCGGCCTTGCCCTTGATCTTGGACGACACCATGCCGAGCAGGGTGCCGGCTTCGTCGCCAGTGCTCATCATGAAGTTCGAGTCTTTCACGCACGGGGGATTGCCATCGCAGGTGACCTGCTTGGCACCCTTGGAAGTGTCGGCGGACTTGGCGATGTTGGGGTAGGGGATGGGCACGAACGGGGCTGGTGGCGCGGGGGTCTTGCAGACGTCCGGGAAGGCGATGGACACGCCGTTGCTCCCGGCGTGCACCACGCTCATGTTGTTCACTCCGACCGTCACGGGCATGGCGAAATGCTACCCTGAATGGGGTGGGGCGCAAACAGGGTTTTCATTTCAACGAAAGCGCTCGGCGCGTCTGACCAGGCGGCCTTGTTCCGCGGAGGTACGCTCGGAGAGCAGCGCGAGCACTTGCGCCTGCTTCTCCAGGAGGCGTGGCCGGTAGTGGCCCTTGCCGTCGTGGGCCAGTCCGTGGGCGATGGCGGATAGGGCGCCTGGCTGATCGCCCTTGGCCGACAGCGTGTAGGCGAGGTTCAGGTTGGTGCGGGGATCGTCTGGATCGATGCGCTGGGCCTGGGTGAAGGCCTCGTGCGCGTCGGCAAGCCGCTCTCGGTAGAAAAGGCAGTCGCCCAAAATGTTCCACAGCCAGGCGCTGTGCCAGGGGTTGCGTTCGAGGGCGGCGCGTACGATGTCCAGCCCGGCGGCGTGATCGCCAAGCTGCAAGCCAACGTATTCGGCGGCCTCGCCCAGCATCTGCCAGTCACGGGGATTGCGCTCGATCATGCGGCGGTAGGCGTCAAGCGCTTCGTTCCGGCGCCCGGCCGCGAGGTGGGCGCGCGCCTCTTCCTGCGGGGCATCGAGCTGCCGGTCGGTTGCGAGTGCGAATCTCTTGCGAAGAACCTCCAGGGTGTGCGGTCCGACTTGGCGCGCCATGAGCCGGGTATGTACGCGACGCTGCTCGTCGCCCTCTGGCGCCGCCGACACCATCCCGCGGCCAGCCAGCGCGGCTTCGAGCAACGGGAAATTGAGCCCCAAGGCCACGCTGCCGCCGAACCTCTGCACGCCGAGGTGAGCGGCGACGTCCTCGGTGCGGACCGGGCAGTAGTCGTTCACCAGGATGAATCCGGACGGGGCCATACGCGCCACCAGCTTGTCGAGACAGGCCAGTGCTCCGCCGTTGATGATCACCCCGTGATGTCCAAGATAAGCACGATCTCGGTTTTTGAGGGGACGCTGAGCAAGGAAAATGAGGGGATTCCGGATACCCGTTCCCGCACGCTGTGGGGGGTGACGGGAAGCGGAATCGGGAAGCGGCTACCCAGCCACGAGCCAGGACATCCTGGGGTTATGGCGTCGCAAATGCAACAAGTGTGAAATTGCAGAGGAAATTGCTCCTTGGCTGACTTGCCCCGCGAGCCCTTGCTGTCCCGAAATCCATCGCCGGGCTCATGCGGACCTCCCGATGGTAATAGTTCAGAAGTCCGCCGAGGCGCGACCGACAGGCGACCTTGCCATCTGCCCCGTTGTCATTCGTCGGACCGACGTTCCTGATGAGTTGCCCACCGATGCCCTGGTGAAACCGCTCGGTCATGTAGTGCTCGACGAATTCCTTGATCAGGTGGCGCAGATGTCGCTCGCCGAAAATCACAAAGTGATTCAAGCTCTCGTACTTGATGGTTTTGACAAATCGTTCCGCGTAGGGATTGCAATTTGGGCTTTGCGCTGGGATTTTCACGCTCTTCACGCCCCCGGCTTTGAGAATCGCGATGAACGCCTTTGAGAACAGCGGGTCCCGATCGTGGATCAGGTACTTTGCTCCTCGCAGAAATCCATCCACGGGATCTATCAAATTGCGAACCACCTGCTTCATCCACTCCTCCCCTGGGTCAACAGCAATCCCGGCGATCTCGACGGCGCGGCTCTTGAGTTCGATGACGAAGAACACCATGGACCGAACCGTGCCGAATGCGCCCAAGGTTTCCACGCTGAAGAAGTCGCACGCGCAAAGCGTGTCCCAGTGGCTCTTCATGAACCGCTTCCACGTGCGCTTCTTCTCGCGCTCCGGTGCCGGCTCGATCCCTTCCTCCAGCAGGATGTTGGCCACCGTCGTTCGTCCGATCTCGATCTTCAATCCGGTGCGAAGTGCGTCACGGATCTTCGTGTAGCCCCAGCCGAGGTTCGCCAGGGCCATCTCGATCACCAGCTTGCGGATGTCCTTCTTCTTCCGCGGTCGACCGACCTTCGCTTTCGAGCTGTCGTACTTCCGCGCCGCCATCTGCCGAAACCACCCCAAGATCGTTCCAGGCTTCACGATCTGGCAACATTTCTTCCGTTCTTCGGGGCTCGGGCTCAATGCCTTGGCGGCGATGGCCAGGCGACGTCGCTGATCCGCGGTGAAAGAGATCCTCCCGCTACCTATGAGTGCCGCCAGGATCCCCTTCAGGACACGGGCATCTTCCTGCGTGTAGTCCAGCTTGCGCTGCATCCGCTCATTGATCGCGCACGCGATCATCGTGATGAGAAATTGGAGCGTCGCCGGCAGCATTCGTCGCCAATTTGTTCCCTCAGACAGGCTGATTCAAGCTGTGTATCTCCGCGAATTCGTGCCAGAATTCCAGCGACGACTTTCCGGACACCAGCGGGCGTTTCAAAACGCCTCGCTGTTAACCGGCGCTCTCTGTATGTTAACCGCTCTCTGACGCTCTCTCCCCAAAAGGGTAGCCAGAGAGCACTTCTGGGAAGGAAAAACCGCTGTGATCGCCCTCGTGGCAGCTCCCGGCATCTTCGTCGCGTTTTCCGCCCCACCCTGCCGTTCGCGCAACCCCCTGCGAAATATGGGGATTTCTTTCGATGGCCTCGCTGGCCGCCGCGAGGTCGCGCTGTCAACCAGTGGCGACCGAAAGTTCGCGGGGCACGAAAGTGGCTCCGGAGGAGAGATTCGAACTCCCGACCCGACGGTTAACAGCCGTCTGCTCTGCCGACTGAGCTACTCCGGAATGCGAAGGCGATGATTATGTTCAGAGCGGCCTTGTCGTCAAGCTCTACCGCATCTTTCGTCACTTTGTTGGCGCGCTGCTTGGGGATGGGGCCTGGGCGGCGGGCTTGGGTTGGCCGATGGGCGGTTTCCACTTGAGCAGGCGGGCGGCGTTCTCGAAATAGAGCTTGCGCAAGATCTGCTCGGACAGACCGAGGCCGTCGATCTTCCAGCGGCCTTGAATCGGGGTCGGCGATTCGAATTGCTTGTCGTCGGTCTCGAAGTAGCGCCAGGTCGATTCGAAGAAGCGGCGCTCATCGTCGAGGGTCGGAGGCAAGGCGCCGTTCGAGCCGTACATCATATCGTCCTGCGTCGGCCCCACGCCGAGATCCGTCCCGAACAGGATGCGATCTTGGTATTTCTCGAAGAACCGCCGCATCTTGGCCGGGTCTTGCCGGCCGATCTCGGGCACGCGCGCCGCCGTGTCGATGTACAGGTTGGGATACTTGTCGAGCATGCGGGCGACGTTGTCCGGATCCTCAGGATCGTTGCCGAAGTGCACGCCGATGAAAATGGTCTTGGGGTGGCGGGCCACGCGGCGCTCGAACTGCGCGTATAGCTCCTGCCACGATGGCACCGGCTGGCCGTAGAACGACCACTCGGGATGGGCGCTGCAGCTCCTCCAGGCGCTCGTTCTTCTCGTCGGCCGGCTGCCAGAAGGCCTTGGGGTCGCCGGTGTGGATGGCCACCGGCATGCCCAGCTTGCCAGCCTCGTCGAACAGCGGATCCAACTTGGGATCGTCGACGGCCAGCAGGTGCTCGCCGTCCGGCGTTGGATAGCCCAGCCCCAGCCCCTTGAATATCTTGAGCCCGATGGCGCCCATCTCCTTCGCCACGCTCAGCTCTTCGGCCAAGGCGTTGCCATAGTCGGGCCGCGTGCGCACGGCCCGGACGAAGTTGACGTTGGTGAACACGGCGATGCGCCCGCCCGAGGCGCGCGCGACTTGCAGCTGGGTCTCCAGCATGTGGCGGGGCGGTCCGGGCACCCCGCCCGAGAGGTTGACCATGCCGTCGATGCCCCACTTGTCCATGATGGCCAGCGCACGCTCGAGCCCTTCCGGACTGATGTGCGTGTGCACGTCGATGCGAGGCAGACGCTTGCGCTTGACCGGTTGGGCGCCCTCGGCTTTCGCCCCTTGCGCGCCCTTGCCGTCGGCGGCGGAGCGCTTGCAGCCACAGCTTCCTGCGCATCCCCCGGCGGTCAGGCCGACGACGAGCAGCATGACGCCGGTGGCGCCCAGACCGGACTCCACGCGACGTCGCGGGCACATGGGGCCTTACTCTTTCGCCTTGCCCTGCTCGTCGAAATTGGGGACGGGCTTGGACACCACCGGCTTAGCCGCCGGAGCGGTCGGCTTGGCGGCCTCGGGTTTGGCGGCCTCCGGCTTGGGCGCGGCCGCCTTGCTTTCGGCCGGAGCGGCCGGCTTGGGAGCTTCGGGCTTGGCGGGCTCGGGTTTCGCCGCCTCGGTGGGGGCCGGGGATGGCTTGACCTCGGGATTGGCCGCCTGCGGCGTCTTCGTCGCCTTGCCCTCGGAAGCGGCTGGTTCGGGGCCTGACGCCGCGACTGCCGCGTGCGCCTTGGCCCTCTTCAAATTGACGGTGACATTCAGGACGCGCTCGTTGCCCTTCTTCACCCAGTTGTCCGACGGCCCGAGCAAGCGCTCGTGTGGCTCGTAGCCCTCACGTCGAATGGTGATGGCAAACGACTTCTTGGGATCCAGGATTCGGCGCTCGCAGGGCGTACGCGCGAAGTATTCGCCGTCGATGAGAACCTCGGCTCCGATGGGAGTCGAACGCAAGACCAGGCGGTACACTTCGTCCTCGCTCGCGCCGGCTTTTCCGCCTGCCTTGCCACCGGACTTCCCCGACGACTTGGGCGAGGAAGACTCGGGTTCCTCTTTGGCGACCGCCGTCTTGTCTGCTTTTTCGGCCGACGGCTTCTCCGCGGCCGGCTTCTCGGCGGCGGGCTTTTCGGCCGGTTTCTCGGGCTCGGCCTTCTCGCCGGCCGCGTGCTTGGTTTCCTCGGCAACCGGTTTCTTGGCGACCGCCCCTGGCGCGACGGCCGGCTTGGCAGGCTCGGGTGTCGGCGGCGTGGGCTTTGCGGCGGGTGTCGGCGTTGGCGTCGCCGCCGCGACCGGCGCCGACTCGGGCTGAGCCTCTTGCCACGGCTTGGTCTTCGCCAGATACACGGCGCCGAACGCCACCGCCGCCGCCAACACGGCGATACCGGCGATCAGTTTGCCGGATCCCTTGTGCTTCTGGGCGGGCATGCCATCGCGGCTCGGAGGGCGATCGCCGGCGAGCGGAGCGCCACCCAGATCGACCGGTTCGGGCGCCGCAACCGAGGGCGGTGGCACGATCGGAGAGAGGGAAACCTCCTCGGTCTTCTCCGAAGGCGTCTCCTCGATGGGGGCGCCGGCGGAGATCTCTTCGACCACCTCGGAAGGCGCCGCGGCGCCGTCGCCCGAGGAAACCGGCTCGTCGCCGAGGTCGAGCAGCGAGGCAAACACGTCCTTGCCTCCGCTCTTTCGCTCCCCGGACAGCGGCTTGGCCGGCGCGTTCTCCCCGGCGTCCGTTTTGGGCGACGAATCCTCGGCGTCGAAACCGGCCGGGGGCGGCCCACTCTTCGTCGAGGGCAGCTCTTGCGCGCTGGTGTCGAAGTCCTCGATAAGCGAAGTCGGCACGCCCTCTTCGGAGGTCTTTCCCACGACGCTTCGGGCAGCTTCCGCTTCCCGCGCGGCCTCCTTCAAATAGAAGTCGAGCGGCTTGTCGCTGATCTCGGTCTTGCCCGCAGATTCGAATTCGTTGGTATCGTCGGAGCTCTCGGCCACGGGGCTGGTGAACGTCGAGGTCTCCACCAGCGCGGGCTTGGCTGCCGCGGTTGGCGCGGGGCGGGTGACAGCCATGTTGGCCGGCCCAGGCCCCATCTTCTCCGCGATCTCGGTGGCGGTGCGAAGATCCTCGGGCGCGGGTGACGGCTTGGTCGCGGGCGAGACGAAGGATGTCGGTGGATAGGGCGTGCTCAGGGACTTGCCCTCCAGGCGCGCCTTCTCGGCCAGGATCAACTGGTGCGTGTGCTGGCTTTCGGGCACCAGCTTGTCGAAGCGCAAACCCATGCCGGGCACGTTGTTGGCGCGGGCCGGGTCGCTCTCGCGAACCCAGGCCACCGTTCCAAGCCCGGACAGCAGGGCCGAGCCGTCCGCCAACGTGAAATCGAATTGCAGGCTGGTGCCCACCTCGACGGGTTGTTTGGTGCGGATGAAGATCCCGCCCGGGCTCACATCAACTCCGTAGCGGCTGATGAACTCGTCCAGCGACGCGCTCTTGAACTTGATGCGAAGTGTGATCGCGTTGCTTTCCGTGCTTGACGGCTGGTCCATGTCGGTTTTCCCTTGGGCCTGGGCTGCTTGAGGTTACGCCCGGAGTGATTTTCCTTCAAATACTGATTCGACGCGAGTGTGCCAGCTTACGGGGCCGAGGTCGAACTTTGCGCACAGTGCTGGCTTTGTTGTGCGTGGTCTCGACGCCTTCCTCGGCCGTCGCCGGCACTGCACCAGGCGTATCGGGCTCATTCTTACACGCACGACACGCCGCTGTCGCTTCGGATTCGCGGGCCGCGTCAGCCGCGGGCGTGGAAGTGCTCAGGGCCGGGGGCAATGCCGTCGACGCGGTCTGCGCAACCGCCTTGGCGCTGGGCGTGCTCGATCCCTTCGCCTCGGGATTGGGGGGCGGGGGTTTCGCGCTCGTCTATCTGGCCAAGACCGGCAAGGTCGTGGCCCTCGATTTTCGAGAAACCGCGCCCGCTGCGCTCCCGGGCCATCTCGAGGGCGGGGTTGGAATCGCGCCGCAAAGCGGGCTCTCGGTGGGAGTCCCAGGCGAAGCTCGCGGGTTGGCCGAATTGGTCCAACGCTTCGGCGCCCTTCCCTTCTCGCGTTGCGTGACCCCGGCCCTCCGCCTGTCGCGAGGTTTTGCCGTCTCGGCGTGGCTTGCCCAGCAGATTCGCGACGAGATCGAGCGCCATCCGACGTCCGGTCCCGACCTCATCGCCAAGATATTTTCCATCGATCGCCGGAGCGCCATGCGACTGCGAGCGGGTGATCGCGTCGCGCGGCCGGCGCTTGCCTCGACCCTCGAGAAGCTGCGCCGAGGTGGCCCCGACAGCCTCTATCGCGGCCGCACCGCTTCCGCCATGGTCGAGGCGGTGGCGGCCGCGGGCGGCGTGCTCGCGCTCGCCGACCTCGCCGGCTACGCCCCCATCGAGCGCCAGCCCCTCGCCATCGATTTTCTCGGGCGCCGCGTGCTGACCATGCCGCCGCCCTCGGCGGGTGGAACCATCATCGTCGAAGCACTCGGAATTCTCGCCCATCGGGTGGCAGATTGGAAGCGCGAGGCCGGTCCAAACGCGCCCGACTACCTGCATGATCTCGTCGAGGCGCTGAAACACGGATTTGCCGACCGGGCCAGGTTCCTCGGCGATCCGGCATTTTCTCCCGTGCCCCTCGCCCACCTGCTCGACGCAAGCTATCACCGCGAGCTCGCCAAGCGCATTCGGCCCGATCGCGTCCTGGCCCACGATGCCTACGGGACCCAGACCAAGCAACCCACGGAGCCCGCGCGTGATGGCGGGACCGCGCATGTGTCGGTGATCGACCAGGCTGGCAACGCGGTTGCGCTGACCTCCACCATCAATCTCGAATTCGGCGCGCGCATCGTCGCGGGCGGGATGGTGCTGAACGACGAGATGGACGATTTCACCACCGATCGACGCCCCGATACCTTCGCCCTGACCGGAAGCCAGGCCAACCGGCCGGAACCAGGCAAACGCCCGGTTTCGTCCATGTCTCCCACCATCGTTCTCGGCGACGGCGTCGAGCTCGTGACCGGCGCGGCGGGCGGGCCGCGCATCGTTTCGGCGACGTTGCAAATCCTGCTCGACGTGCTCTTCTTCGGCCTCGACGCGCAACAAGCGGTGGCAACTCCCCGCGTCCACCACCAATGGGAGCCGGACATCCTCTACCACGAGCCGGGGCTGCCGGCGGAAACGCTGCGAGCCCTGGAGAACAAGGGACAACGACCCCAGCCGCGCCCGGACATCGGCAAGGCCAACGCGGTCGTCCGTTCGTACTCGGGGCTGGACGCCGCCGCCGATCCACGCTCGGGCGGAGAGCCCGCGGGATACTGACGAAGACGCCGCCGAAATCCATGGCGAAATCGAAGACGAAATCGAAGATCGGAAAGGTCGCTTCCCTCGTTGACGGCCGGCTCCATTGAAGTGTAGGGTTTGCCCCCAAAAGCCATGACGTTGACCACGCTATCCCCTACGTCCGGCGAACCCAGCAACGCCCAACCGGTAACCACGTTACTCGGCAAGGGCAGCGAGTTCGAAGGAAAGTTGTCATTCGAAGGCACCGTTCGCGTGGACGGCAAGCTGACCGGCGAGATCTTCACCGACGATGTGCTCGTCGTAGGCGAAGGCGCCGAGGTCAACGCCGAGGTCACGGTCGGCGCCATCGTCATCCAGGGAACGGTGCGGGGCAACATCACGGCCAAGCGCTCGGTGGAAATTCACAGCCCGGGCCGGGTCAAGGGCAACATCAACACGCCTTCCTTGTTCATCGAGAAGGGCGTTTTCTTCGACGGTCACTGTCAGATGGACTCCAGTGGCGGCGCATCCGACTCTCCTCCCACTCCCCGCCATTCCGGCGGCAAGAAGTCGGCCAGCAGCTCGACGAGCAACTCGGCGAGCAACTCGGCGAGCAACCCGACGAACGCGAGCGGCAATTCTGGCAATTCCAGCACCACCTAGCCCTGACTCGGATCCTCCCCCGTGCATGCATCACTGACTCTCCTGCAAGCGACCACGACCCTACTCGACGCGGCGCCGCGCTCCGCGGAAGCGCAACTCCTGGACATCGACGGCACCGTGTTCGTGATGCTGGGCATTTTCCTCGTTCTGCTCCTCATCCTGTGGCTGTTCTTGTGGAAGCCGTACTTGCGGGTGCGCGACGAGCGCGTGGCGCGCGTCGAGGGCGCGCGTGAGAAGGCGGGGCAGCTCGACGCCGATGCCGCGACACGGTTTGCCCGCATCGAGACCGCCTTGGCCGAGGCACGGCGCACTGGCAACGCCGAGACGGCCAAGCTGCGCAGCGAGGCCCAGGCGCGCGAACAAAAGGTTGTCGCCGAGGCCCAGGAAGCCGCCCGCAAGATGATGGCCGAGGCGCGCGAAAAGCTGCAAGCCGCCCTGGAGACGGAGAAGGCGAATCTTCAGACACACACCGACCTGCTGGGGCGTCAGATTGCCGAGAAGGCCCTCGGCCGAAGGTTGGCGTCGTGAGAGCGCTTGTGGCCGGCTTCGCCTTGACCGTGCTCTTCGGCGCGACCACGGCCTTGGCGCAGGATGAACAGCCGGCCACCGCGCCGGCGGCCCAAGCCGAGCCCGCGCAAAACGCAGACGACGCCAGCGATCCAGCCGCACGGGCGGCACGCAGGCTCCGCCGAGCGCACCTGCGGGCGGCCAAGCGCGCGGCGGCCGCCCGTCGCGAAGCGGCCGCTGGCCTTGAGGTCGCCCCGCCCGCTCCGATCGTGCCGCGGCCCGAAGCGGTCGCGCAACCGGCGCTTCCCCCCGGCGAGCACGTGGCCCCCATCGATGCCCAGCCAGGGGCCACCATCGATGCCATGCCCGTCATCGCGCCGGTCAAGCAACAGGCCGAGCTCGAGCACGAGGGGGTGGCCACGGCCCCGCACGGCGAGCCCGGCGCCACCCACGCTACGGGCGCGCACGTCGCCAGGGGCGAAGAACATGGCGAAGGCCACGCCGAGACCGCCGAGCACGCCGCGGAACACGCCGAGCACGCCGGATTCAGCGTCAAGACCTTCGTGCTCCAGCTGCTCAATTTCGGCGTCTTGCTCTTTCTCCTGATTCGGTTCGGCGGTCGCGCGCTGAACAAGTCGCTGCGCGCCCGCCATGAGCAACTCAAGGGCGACATCGACGAGGCCGCCCTCCTGCGCGACGAGGCGGTTCGCAAGTTCCAAGCGCAAGAGAAGCGTCTGGCCGATCTGGAGAAGGAGATCGCGGCCCTGCGCGCATCCATCCGGCAAGACGCCGAGCGCGAGCAGGCCCATTTGCTCGAAGGCGCGCAAGAACGCGCCAAGCGCATTCAAGAGGACATGCGCCTTCAACTCGATCGGCAGGTGAAGGAAGCCGAATCGATTCTGCGCGCCGAGGTGGCCAGCGCCTCGATCAAGTTGGCCGAGGAATTGGTGCGCAAGTCGATGAACATGGACGACGAGCGTAGGCTGGCGCGCGAATTCGTGGCCGGATTCGATGCCGCGGGGCCCGAGGGGACGGTGCGCTGATGGCGGCCATGGGTGGTTCGGTCGCGCGGCGCTACGCCAAGGCGATCTTCGCCATCGGCGAGGAAAAGGGGAATTTCGAGCTCCTTGGCCGCGAGCTGAACGGGCTCGCCGAGCTGTGGAAGGAATCGGCGGCCCTGCGCCAGACTCTGGAAAATCCCGTCTTCAAGCTGTCGCAGAAGCGCGCGGTCCTGCAAAGTCTCATGCCCCGCGTGGCGCCCGCCCGGCCGGTTCAGAGCCTGGCGCTCCTGCTTCTCGAACGCGGCCGCATCGCCAACCTGCCCGCCATCGCGCGCGCCTACGAGGAGATGTGCGACGACAAGCTTGGCCGGGTTCGCGCACGCGTGCTATCGGCCAAGCCCCTCGACCTCGCCAGCGAGACCGAAATCCGCAAGGCCCTGGAGCGCCGCACCGGCAAGAAGGTGCTCATGACCACGGTCGTGGATCCCAGCCTCATCGGCGGCGTGGTCACCCACGTGGCCGGGATGGTCCTCGACGGCAGCGTGGCCTCGCGGCTGGCCGCGCTCAAGAATCGACTTCTCAACTAGACCCACTCCGATAGCAGCAAGAGCTCTCTCAAGTCTGAAGGAACCAAGATGCAGATTCGCGCTGAAGAAATCAGTCAGATCATCCGCAAGGAGATCGAAGGCTTCGATCAGAAGGTCGCGGTCGCCGAGACCGGTACCGTGCTCGAAACCGGCGACGGTATTGCCCGCGTCTATGGCCTGGAGAACGCCATGGCGGGCGAGCTCCTCGACTTTGGCAAGAACGTGGTGGGCTTGGTGCTCAACCTGGAAGAGGACAACGTCGGCGTCGTGCTCCTTGGCGAGTTCGAGTCGGTCAAAGAAGGCGATATCGTCAAGCGCACCGGCAAGATCGCGCAGGTCCCCGTCGGCGAAGCGCTGATCGGCCGCGTGGTGGACGCCCTGGGACAGCCCATCGACGGCAAGGGCCCCATCGAGTCCAAAGAATCGCGCAAGATCGAAATCAAGGCACCGGGCATCATCGCGCGCAAGGGCGTGCACGAGCCGGTGCAGACCGGCATCAAGGCCATCGACTCGACCATCCCCATCGGCCGCGGTCAGCGCGAGCTCATCATCGGCGACCGTCAGACCGGCAAGACCGCCATCGCCGTCGACACCATCATCAATCAGAAGGGCCAGAACATGTTCTGCTTCTACGTGGCCATCGGCCAGAAGCAGTCGACGGTGGCTTCGGTGGTGGACAAGCTGCGCGAGAGCGGTGCCATGGAGTTCACCACGGTCATCTCGGCCACCGCGTCCGACTCGGCGCCGCTGCAATTCCTGGCGCCCTACGCTGGCGTCACCATGGCCGAATACTTCCGCGACAGTGGTCGCCACGCCCTCATCATCTACGACGATCTTTCCAAGCAAGCGGTGGCCTACCGCCAGCTGTCGCTGCTGCTGCGCCGTCCACCCGGACGCGAAGCGTTCCCTGGCGATGTGTTCTACTTGCACTCGCGCTTGCTCGAACGCGCCGCCAAGCTATCCGATGCCAAGGGGGCTGGCTCGCTCACCGCCCTGCCCATCATCGAGACCCAAGCCGGCGACTTGTCAGCCTACATCCCGACCAACGTCATCTCCATCACCGACGGGCAGATCTTCCTCGAAGGCGATCTCTTCT
Source organism: uncultured delta proteobacterium (assembly GCA_963824555.1). Taxonomy (GTDB): domain Bacteria; phylum Myxococcota_A; class Polyangia; order Fen-1088; family Fen-1088; genus Fen-1118. The sequence continues at coordinate 331,317 of CAWGPW010000021.1, forward strand.
TCTCGGGCCAGCGGCCGGCCGTGAACGTCGGGCTGTCGGTCAGCCGCGTCGGTGGCGCGGCCCAGATCGCGGCCATGAAGAAGGTCGCCGGCAAATTGCGCCTCGAGCTCGCGCAGTACCGCGCCCTCGCCGCCTTCGCCCAGTTCGGCTCCGACCTGGACAGGGCCACCCAGCAGCAACTCGCGCGCGGGGCGCGCATCACCGAGCTGCTCAAGCAAGGGCAGTACGTGCCCCTGCCCGTGGAAAAGCAGATCCTCATTCTGTTCGCCGCCACCAACGGCTTCATCGATACCCTGCCGGTTGAATCGCTCGGGCGCTACGAGCGCGAGCTTTATGCCTTCGCCGATGCCCAGAAGCGCGACTTCATGAAGGAGCTGGCGCAGAAGGGTTCCGACGGCAAGGCCTTCGATGGCCTGGCCGAGAAGATGCGCGCCGTGCTGACCGAGTTCGGCAAGGTCTTCAGCCCGCAATCGAAGTAGTCAAGTAAGCAGGATCACCAGGGACTTTTCATGCCCTCACTCAAGGCAGTCCGGCTCCGGATCGCGTCGGTGAAATCGACGCAGAAGATCACCAGTGCCATGAAGATGGTGGCCGCGGCAAAGCTTCGTCGCAGCCATGACGCCATCGTCGCAGCCCGCCCCTACGCCAAGACCATGGCCGACATCACGGCCGAGGTGGCGGCGCACGCCGGAGCCGAGGATCATCCGCTTCTGCAGAACCGGGCAGGCCGGCGCATCGCCCTGGTGGTCATGACTTCGGATCGCGGCCTGTGTGGTGGCTTCAACAACAATCTATGCCGGATGGCCCAGCGCCACGCCGACGAGAAATCCAAGGCCAGCGCGATCGACGAATGCCGCTACGAGGTCGTGGGCCGCAAGGGCCGCGACTACTTCCGCCGCCGCAAGCTCAACATGACCCGCGACTTGCAGGGGGCCACAGGCGAGACGGCCGTAGCCCGCGCCAAGGAGCTGGCCGCAGCGGTCACCGAGGAATTCCTCAACGGCACCGTCGACGGTGTGTGGTTGGTCTACAACCAGTTCAAGTCCGTGATGTCGCAACGTCCGGTGATCGAGCCGCTCCTGCCCGTCGCGGCTGCACCCGCGAGCGGCGACGCGGGCAGCTCGGAATTCCTCTACGAACCGGGCAAGGGACAGATCCTCGATTACATCCTGCCCATGTACGTCGAGACCCAAATTCACCGGGCACTTCTTGAATCGGTCGCTTCCGAGTTCGGCGCGCGCATGACCGCCATGGAAAACGCCACCAAGAGCGCGACCGAAATGATTGACCGTTTGACCCTGCAATACAACCGCGCCCGCCAGGCCTCCATCACCAAGGAATTGATGGAAATCGTGGGCGGCGCAGAAGCACTCAAGGGCTAGTTCGCGACCCAGAGGTTTGAAACCATGAGCACCCCCGTTACAGCAACCCAAGGCAGAATCGTTCAAGTCATCGGCCCAGTCGTCGACGTCGAGTTCGGCGGTGCCGATCTGCCCGAGATCAACACCGCGCTCTCGCTCTCCAACCCCGCCATCGACGACCAGCCCGACAACTTGATCGTCGAAGTGGCGCAACACCTGGGCGAGCGAACCGTGCGCTGCGTGTCCATGGACTCGACCGACGGCCTGGTGCGCGGCATGCCGGTCACGAACACGGGCGCGCCCATCCGAATGCCGGTGGGCAAGGAAGTCCTCGGCCGCATCATCAACGTCGTGGGCAAGCCGGTGGACGAGCGCGGCCCTGTCGGCGCCACCAAGTTCCTGCCCATCCACCGCCCGGCGCCCAAGTTCGTCGACCAGTCGGTGAAGATCGAAATGTTCGAGACCGGCATCAAGGTCGTCGACCTGCTCGCGCCCTATCGACGAGGCGGCAAGATCGGCCTGTTCGGCGGCGCCGGCGTGGGCAAGACCGTCGTCATCCTCGAGCTCATCAACAACGTGGCCAAGAAGCACGGCGGCTACTCGGTCTTCGCCGGCGTCGGCGAGCGCACCCGCGAGGGTCGCGACCTCTACGACGAAATGACCCACTCCAAGCTGTCCACGGGCGAGCCGGTCATCTCCAAGGCCGCTCTCATCTACGGCCAGATGAACGAGCCGCCGGGAGCCCGCATGCGCGTCGGCCTGTCGGCCCTGACCGTGGCCGAGTACTTCCGCGACGAAGAAGGCCAGGACGTGATGCTCTTCATCGACAACATCTTCCGCTTCACGCAGGCCGGCTCGGAGGTTTCCGCCCTCCTCGGCCGCATCCCGTCGGCCGTCGGTTACCAGCCGACGCTGTCGACCGAGATGGGCATTCTGCAAGAGCGCATCACCTCGACCAACAAGGGCTCGATCACCTCGGTGCAGGCCATCTACGTGCCCGCCGACGACCTCACCGACCCCGCGCCCGCCACCGCGTTCGCCCACTTGGATGCTACCACGGTGCTTTCGCGCGACATCGCGGCCATCGGCATCTATCCCGCCGTCGATCCGCTGGACTCGACCTCGACCATTCTGTCGCCCGACGTCGTCGGCGCCGAGCACTACCAGGTGGCGCGCCAGGTGCAGAAGGTCCTGCAGCGCTACAAGGAGCTGGTCGACATCATCGCCATCCTCGGCATGGACGAGCTGTCCGAGGACGACAAGCTGACGGTCTCGCGTGCGCGCAAGATCCAGCGCTTCCTGTCGCAGCCCTTCCACGTCGCCGAGACCTTCACCGGCCAGCAGGGCAAGTACGTCGAGATCAAGGACACCGTGCGCGGGTTCAAGGAGATCATCGACGGCAAGTGCGACGACATTCCCGAGCAGGCGTTCTTCATGATGGGCGGCATCGACGACGTACGCGCCCGCGCCGAGAAGATGGCCAAAGAGAGCTAGGATTTCCATGCACCTGACGATCACCACCCCGCGCGGCTACCTGGTTCAGACCGAGGTCGAGGAGATCGTGGCGCCCGGCGTGCTCGGCGAGTTTGGCGTGCTGCCCGGCCACATCCCCTTCATGTCGGTGCTCAAGCCGGGCGTGCTCAGCTACCGAGGCAAGGACGGCCTCAAGTGCCTGGCGGTGGGTGATGGCATTCTGCAGGTGGCCCGTGTGAGCCAAGGCGAGAACCAAAGCGACAAGATCGAGGTCCTGGTCAACCGGGGCGAGCACGGCAAGGACATCGACCGTGAAGCCGCCCAGCGCGAGCTGGGTGCCTCCGAAGCCGAGCTGGCCAAGTCGAAAGCCGAGAGCATGGCCGAGCTTCGGCCCTTGCAAGACCGCAGGGCCTGGGCAGCGGCCCAAGTGGACGCCGCAAACAAGACGTAGAAATGGGAACCCTGGGAGGGTTCAGCGGTGCACTCGGCACCTGCCAGCCCGCCCTGCCACCCCCTCGCCGCGCTCGGCCTCGCCAAACCCTCCCGCGCTCTGGCTTCGGCGGGCAAAGCCCGCCTTCGTGCCGGCGAACGCTATCCCTCTATCCGCATGGTCGACACCGAGGCAAGCGACCACTGCCGGGTCAGCGTCAGACTTTCACTCCCATGACTAGCGGCTCGCGCCTTCGTGGTCGCGCAGCAGCGCCTCGATCTCGGGCATGCGCATCTGCAGCTCTTCGCGATCCTTGACCGGCAAGAATCGGCCGTCGCGGCCGTGGCGCTCGACGGCCAGGAACTGCGTGGGTAGAAAAGCCGTGACCTGGCCTAGCAGGCGCTCGGCCTGGATGGTCTCCTGACCGTCGACCTTGCGGCGCACGGAAAACCAGTCGAGGCCGAAGTCGCGATCTAGCGCCGCGGCATCCATCACGAAGGTGTTGGTGTTGAAGAAAGGAACCTGGCTGCTGTCGAACCCGACAGGCAGACGGAACTCCTCGACGATTTGCAGATGGCCGTCAACCCGCGCGGGAATGCCCCCGCGATCGCCGGGCTCCTTGCGCACCACCTCGACCGTCACGCTCTTGCCGCCACGGTCGTGGGCACCGATCACGCGCGAATCCAACGACGCCGCCAGGTTGTCGACGTTGGAAATCATCAGCACTCGGCCGCCCGCTTGTTGAAAACTCGACAGGCTTCCCGAGGCACGCAAGGTCGGCAGCAAGTCCCCGTGTCCGGTCGCGCACAGGGACGGAATGCCGGTGGCATCACGGAAAATCCCGCCGGCGCTGGTCAACCTCATGGTTACCGATTGCTCGAGGATTTGAATAGGCGCTCCGCGGGTGAGCCAGCTCGCGCGCGGCACGCTGGATTTCGTCACTGGTGGCGAAGCTGGTCAAAAGGAAAATCGGAATGGTGCAAGCATTGCGCTCGGCCACCATCTGGACGCCCTGGAGCTTGAGACGCAAGAATGAAGCACCGGGCAGGACCTCGACCGCGGCTTTGACCACGCCGCCGAAGCGTGTGGCCATCCCACCCGCGAGAATGACGACGCCAACCTCGCCCCGGGCCAGGGCTTCCTGGCCAATGGCCGATAGCCTCCTTCCATCATCGGATTCCCGTGGCGCGAGCTCCAGCAGATCCTCGGCGCCCGGCGCGGTCACCGCCCCTGACAGGCGCACTGTGCCCGAGGAGCCAGCCGAGCTCGAGATCAGGTCGCGCACCGTCTCGAACACGGCCGGATCGAAGCGGAACCGCTTCAAGGTCGCTCTCGTCGTCTCGTCCAGGTCGATCATGGAATCTCTGCTTGGCTCGGATGCGCGCGAGCCACCTCGGTCACGCGGCAAAGCAACCATAGCATCGTTTTCGGGCCTACCCTTGGCGGGAATGCTCGACATGGCGAGCTCCGCCACGGCGGCGATGGTCAGGCTGGGATTGGCCCCCAGGTTGACGGGAATCACCGCACCGTCGATGACCCAAAGACCCGGGTAGCCGAACACGCGACAGTCTCCGTCGACCACACCGTCCTCCGGCGTATCGGCCATGCGGGCACCGCCCAGGATGTGCGCGGTGATGGGAACGTCCAGAAAGACCTCGTTGATGGCATTGAGCGGAAATCCGCCCATGCGATCGGCGACAAACTTCGCCGCCTGGTTGGCCAGCGGCAAGTAGGTCGGAATGGGCGGGGCGCCCGCGGCCCGCCGGGAAAGCAAATCGCGCCCCAGCAGCAAGCGCCGCTTCCGCACGAGCGTCAGCGCGTTGTCGAGGGACTGCATGGCCAGCACCACCACGGTGTGCCTGGCCCAGCCGAAGGGGATGGCGTTGCGCAAGAAGTCCAGCGGATGGCGCAGACAGTGCAGTGCCCAGCGCAAGGCGCGCGGAAGACGGCCGCCGCCCGCCACGGCCAGCGTGCCGAGAAGGCCCATCATGTCCGACCCGGCGGGGTAGCGGACAATCTGCAGATGCGTGTCGCTATCGGCTTGCACGTCGCTGGCGATGGCGAGGCCTTGCGAGTGATCGACCTGCGCCGTGCGGCTGCGCGCCCCGCATATGATCTCGCTGTTGGTGCGGGTGAGCTTGCCGAGCGCCGGCGAAAGATTGGGCAAGCCACCGCTCGCCTTCGACGCCAGCAGGAGATCGACACTGCCGAGGGAACCCGCCGCCAGGATGACGTTCCTGCCGCGCAGGCGCTGCCGCGGCCGCGAAGACCATCCCAGCGACCGTTGTGCGTGCACGATGTAGCCGCTTTCCCCGTCGGGTTCGATTCGGGTCGCGCGGGTTTCGGGCAGGACCCGCGCGCCGAGCTTTTCCGCGAGGTAGAGGTAGTTCTTGTCCAGGGTGTTCTTGGCGTTGTATCGGCATCCGACCATGCACCCGCCGCACAGACGGCATGGAGCGCGCGGCGGGCCCTGGCCATCGAAGTAGGGATCCGGGATCTCCTTGCCGTCTTGCGCGCCGAACAGCACGCCCACCTCGGGCTGGAAGAAATGCGATTCACGGCCGAGCGAACGGGCGAACGCCCGCAGATGCTCTTCGGCTGGCCAGGTCGCTGGCGGGACCGTTGCGCCCAGCATCCTGCGCGCCGTTTCGAAATGGGGGGCAAGCTTCTCGCGCATCCCGGCCCCCCCTGGCCACGACCGCGCGAAGGCCTCGGCCGGCGGCACCAACAAGGTGTTCGCGTACACGAGAGAGCCCCCGCCCACGCCGGCTCCGCCCAGCACGAGCACGTCGCCCAGCCAATCGAGGCGCTGAATGCCGTGGCAGCCAAGACGGGGCAGCCACAGGGACTTGCGAAGGTTCCAGTTGCTCTTGGGAAAATCCGACGGACTCCAGCGCTTGCCCTCCTCGACGACCAAGACGCTGTAGCCCTTCTCCGCCAGGCGAAGCGCCGAGACGCTGCCGCCAAAGCCCGACCCCACGATGATGAAGTCGTGGGGCGCCTCGGCCGAGCGCGGGATTGGATGGACCTCACCGGTCATCGATAGAGCGCCTTGAGCAGCCAGCGCAGCACATCGAGCACGCGCTTGCGATAGGGAAAGCCAAGCTGACCGCGCAGCCAGCTCGCCAGGAAACCGAACATGGGACGATCCTCGACAATGGTTTGCGGCGTGCAGAATTGCCGCAGAGCCTCGGCGCCGTGACGGAAGCCAAGGCCGCTGTTCTTTATGCCACCGAGCGGAGCACCGACGAAGAAGTAGTTGATCAGGACATCGTTGATGCACACGCTCCCGGTTTCCAGTCTACGCGCCAGCGCGACCGCGCGGGCTTGGTTTCCCGACCAAACGTTGCCCGAAAGACCGAAAGGCGAGGCGTTGGCCAGGCGGACGGCCGCTTCGGCGTCAGCCACGCGCACGATGGGCAAGATGGGACCGAAGGTCTCCTCGCACGCCACCTCTGCCTCGGGCGGAACCCCGTCCAGGACCGTGGGCGGGAAGAACAACCCGGACAAATCGCCTCGTCTTTCGCCTCCCGCGATCACGCGCGCCCCGTGCGCCACCGCATCGGCGACGAACCGCTGGCACCGATCCAGTTGCTCTTGCAGCATGAGCGGCCCGATCTCCGCATCTCCGCCTTGGCCAAGTCGCAGTCTTCCGGTCTCCTCGACCACCCGGCGAGCGAATTCGTCGGCCACGGACGATTCGACGATGGCACGCTCGACGCGAATGCACACCTGTCCCGTCCCGGCGAACGCACCCCAAACCGCGGCCCGGGCGGCGGCACGCAGGTCGGCGTCGCCAAGAACGATCATGGCGGACTTGCCGCCGAGCTCGGCCACGCACGGAATCAACCGTTCGCCCGCACGGGCAGCCACCTGCCTGCCAGCGGACAGGCCGCCGGTGAAGAACACCATGTCGCACATGTCGACCAGGGCGCTTCCCGTTGCAGCCCCACCCTCGACCACTTGAAGAACCCCCTCTGGAAGTCCGCTTTCCCGCCACAGCACGCGCATCCGGCGCGAGGTACGGGGGGTGTGCGGCGATGGCTTGAGCACCACGCTGTTGCCTGCCAGCAGCGGCGCCACGGCATCGCCGAAGTTGTTCAGGAGAGGAAAATTCCATGGACCGATGACCGCGACCACGCCGTGGGGCCGCCATCGCACCCTCGCCCGCTTGTGCGGAAAAATGAGCGACCCGCGCCGGAATTCGCCGGTCGTCCGACGGCCGGCCGTCCCGGAAAGGAAACGCGTCACCTCGCACAAATAGGCAATCTCGAACCCGATGGCTTCAAAGGGCGGCTTGCCGGTCTCCGACGAAATGGTCGCCGCCAGCTCCTCATCCGCGCGAGCGCGAGCCGCCAGGCGACGCAATAGGCTCCCGCGTTTGCGAAAGGTCAGCGCCTCCCAACCTGGTTGGGCCGCTCGAGCCTGGGCGACCGCGGTGCCCACCTCGGCACTCGCGCCAAGCTTGCCATCGTCCATAAGCCAATCCATTCGCGCGCCGGGAAACTCCGGCCGCTCATGTCATACCCCAACCCGCGCGCGCGAGCCAGGGCGTCGCCAATGTCGAGTCTAGGAAGCCGCGGCGTGGGCCTCGCTGCGAACCTTGTCCATGTCCAGCGTCCTTATCTGATCGATCAGCTTCTGCAGCGCGTGTCCCGGCAATGCTCCTGCCTGCTCGAAAACCAGCAGTCCATCGCGAAAGGCCATCAATGTCGGAATGGCTTGAATGCTGAACTCGATGGCCAGGTCCGGCTCCTCCTCGGTATTCACCTTGCCGAAAACGACATCGAGGTTCTCGTCGGCAGCCTTTTCGAAAATCGGGGCGAACGCACGACAGGGCCCGCACCAGGGTGCCCAGAAATCAACAAGGACAATGCCTGTCTTGATCTGTTCTTTGAATGTCGAATCCGAAAGGGCTGTGGGTGCCATGACGATGTACTCCTGCCTATTTAGAATCCACAGCAAGCAGAAGGTTTCATCCCGCCCGACGTCAGCGGAAGACCTACCGAACCGGCCCCAGCAGCCTTCCCCTCGCTTCTCCCGCCTTGACCGGTTTGTGCAACACGATGTTGCGGCCGACCTCCCGGCCTTGTTCGTAGGCCGCGGTCAGACGCACCCCGATGCCGCCGCCGCCCGTTCTGCGCGGATAACGCTGGTGGAGAAAGTCCTCGAGGCCTGGATCGCCGACCCAAATCAGACCCTCGCGCCGATCCTCCTGCGTGCCGGCCTTGAGCTTCTCGTCGAAGCCGCTCATCACCCCGGTCTGGAAGCGGCGGCGCTCTTTGTCGCTGTCGATGTAGTGCTTGCGCTTGTGCTCGCGCCACAACCGCTCGGCGGTTTCGAGCAAGAACGTGTGCACATAGGACGCGACCTCCAGGTTCGATAGGCTGCCGCATAGCTCGAGCACGCGCCCACTGCGCGCCTCTTTGGCCAGATACGATGGCACCCAGATCGCCTCGACGAAGAAATGGCGCGCCAGGATTCCAGCCAGGACGTGCTCGGCCGCTTCCACGCGCCGGCTTGGAAGACCTACATGTACGAAGGCGTAGCCTTCGCTGGCTGCGGTCACCTTGGCTTCGATGTTGTGCTTGAGCATCAGACGATGGGCGGCTTTCATGGCCGCCTCGGCCTCATGGACATTCGGGCTCTCGGCCAGGGCGAGCAGGCGCGTGATCCGCCGCAGCGCCGGACTGCCCCCCTCGCCGCCCGCGGTCGAGGCGGGCAAGCCGGTGGCGCGCGCATCGATGCCGAAGCGGCGGCACACCTCCTCGAAGGCGGGGCCATGGGCAGCCTGGTCGTGAATTTTCAACACCTCGTCGACGAACTGGTGTGCCACCTCGTGCTTGAGCACCTCACGCACCACGCTCCACGGCTTCTCGAAGGCCAGCGTGCGGTCGATGGACAGGGTGCGCGTGGCCCCATTCCACTGGCCGAGACGGCCGCCCACCTCGGAGAACGCCAGCACTGGAGGCCGCATCTTGCCGCGGAAGTGATTGGCGTTGATCTCGCGCCAGGTATCGGAAAGCTCACGCAGCAAGGCGGAGTCGAGATCGGTGCGAAGAGACTGGTTCATGGGGGCGGTCATTCTGCCACGCCTCAATCCGGCTTGAGCCGCCGATCCAACCTTCGCGGCGGAAGATCAAGCCTGGATCGCGTTCTTCTTTTGAGTAGGGTGGCGAACCATGGCTCAGGTCACCTTCGAATCTTGGCTCGCAGAAGCCCACCCGAAGATTCCACCGCAGGGCGTGGCCGCCGTCTTGCGCCTCACGGAAGAGGGCGCCACCGTGCCCTTCATCGCGCGCTATCGCAAAGAAGCAACGGGGGCGCTCGACGAGGTGCAAATCCGCGCCGTCATAGACGGCAAGGAAACTTGGGACAGCATCCTCAGGCGCCAGACCTTCATCGTGCAGGAGATCGCCCGCCAGGGGAAGCTGACCGACGAGCTGCGCGAAAAGCTTCAGGGGACCTACGACCTGGCCGCGCTGGAGGACCTGTACCTGCCCTACAAGCAGAAGCGCAAGACCAAGGCGGTCATCGCGCGCGAAGCGGGCCTGGAACCGCTGGCCAACTGGCTGTGGGACTGCGGGCACGGAATCTTGTCGGCCAACGACGAATCACCGGACAGCCACGCGAGCGCATTCATCGACGAGGAAAAGAAGATTCCCGACACCGACGCGGCCTTGGCAGGCGCGGTCGAGATCATCATCGAACGCTTGTCGGAAGATGCCGACCTGCGTAGCACCACACGCACCCGGTACATGCAGGAGGGTGTCGCGAAAACCGCCAAGGGCGAAAAGGCCAAGTCGCCGAGCAAGTTCGAGAACTACTTCACCTTCGAAGAACGCGTGCGCGAGCTGATGAAGCCCGAGAATTCGCACCGCTACCTGGCCATGCGGCGCGGCTGGATGGAGGAAGAGCTGACCTTGCACCTCGGTGGTCCGACGCCGCCCGAGCCGACCGCAACCTCCGAGCTTGCCGCCAAGCCGCGCGCCCCGGTCGATCCCCTGGCCGAGGAGCTGCTGTACCTGTTCGAGGCCGCGGCCTGTTCGCGCCAGGATTTCGCGGGCGCGCCTCTGCTCAAGAAGGCGGCGCGTTTTGCCCTGCGCGCCCACGTGATGCCCGCCATCGAGAACGAAGTTCACAAGGCCCTACGCGAGGTGGCCGACGAGGCCGCCATCCACGTCTTCGCCGAGAACGTGCGCAAGCTGCTGCTGTCGGCCCCGTTCGGGCCGAAGGCCGTGCTGGGGGTCGACCCTGGTCTGCGTACCGGCTGCAAGCTGGCCGTGGTTGACGATTCCGGCAAGTACGTGGGCAGCACGGTGATGCACCTCGAATCGGCCGGCGCTAGGACCGGGGCCGCGACCCTGCTGGCCGAGCTGGTAAGAAAAGGCGGCATTCGCGCCATCGCCGTCGGCAACGGCACCGCCGGTCGCGAGACCGAGGCCGTCATCCGCGACGCCATGGACGGCGCCGGCTTGAAGGTACCGGTGGTGATGGTCAGCGAATCGGGTGCCAGCGTGTACAGCGCCAGCGACGTCGCGCGCGAGGAGTTTCCCGACCTGGATCTCACCATCCGCGGCGCCATCTCCATCGCGCGGCGCTTGCAAGATCCCCTGGCGGAGCTGGTCAAGGTGGATCCCAAGAGCATCGGCGTGGGCCAGTACCAGCATGACGTTTCGCCGACCGCCCTGCAAAAGAGCCTGGACGCCGTCGTGGATTCCTGCGTGAACCAGGTCGGCGTAAACCTCAACACCGCCTCGTCCCACCTCTTGGCCCATGTGTCCGGCATCGGGCCTGGCCTGGCCAAGGCCATCGTCGACTACCGCGGCAAGAAGGGCATCTTCCGCTCGCGCCAGTCGCTGCTGGAGGTGCCGCGCTTCTCGGCCAAGGTGTTCGAGCAGGCCGCGGGCTTTCTGCGCATTTCCGAGGCGGAGCATCCGCTCGACAACACCGGGGTTCATCCCGAGCGCTACGGGGCCCTGGAAAGATTGGCAGAATGGCTGGGCGTGCCGGTGGCGGGTCTGCTCGGCGCGGGCGTGCAGCTCGTGAAAGGCGCACGCGATCTGGAAAAGGAGCTGGGCGCATTCACCTTCGCCGATGTGATCAAGGAGCTCGAAAAACCGGGCCGCGATCCGCGCGAAACCTTCGTTCCTTTCTCCTTTCGCCAGGACATCCACACCCTGCAGGACCTGCAACCCGGCATGGTGTGTCCCGGCATCGTCACCAACGTGACCAACTTCGGTGCCTTCGTCGACATCGGCGTGCACCAGGACGGCCTGGTCCACATCTCGCAGCTCGCCGACCGTTTCGTCAAGGATCCGCGCGACGTGGTCAGCCCCGGCGACCGCGTGAGCGCGCGCGTGCTCGAGGTGAAGCTCGACAAGCAACAGATCGCGTTGTCCCTGCGTTCCGCATCAGCCAGCGACGTACCCCGTGGTCCGCGCCCCGGCGAGCACAGCGGCGGTGGACCGAATCGTGGTCCGCGTCCGCCCTCGGCGCCGCCGCAGCAACCAAGCCGTCCGTTCAACAACCCGTTCGCAGGTCTGGGGAAGCTCCGGGGCAAGTAGCCTCGCTTGGGCTCGTTTCACAGCAAATTCGCGGTTCACCGAGCCACCACCTGGATGCGGACGCGAACGAGCCCTGCCCCGATCATGTCGAGCCGGCGCGCCGCCGCTTCGGACAGGTCGATGATCTTCTTGTTGCCCGCACAGCGATCGTTGATGCGTACCACGACGGTCTGTCCGTTGCCATCCAGCCGGGTCACTTGCACCCAGGTTGCGAAAGGCAGGGTCGGGTGCGCGGCGGTGAAGCGCGTGGGATCGTAACGGTCGCCGTTGGCGGTACGGTGCCCTGCCAAGCGCGGCGAGTAGTAGGTTGCCATGCCCTCCTGCTCGGCCCCAAGCTTGCCCGCGCGCAGCTCGACCCCGGCACAGCCCACCCCGAGGCCGACGAGCAGAACAAGCACCATCGCCAGGCGGGAGACGCAGGTCACGGATGTCGTGCAGGTGATGGGCGGCATGATGGTCATGGGCGGAGCGGATTGACAGCGACAAGTGTCCGCACCGGCCCGGAGCGATTCGGGTGGCTGGGCTCCGTCGTGTCAAGACGGACATTTCTGACGAAGGTCAGCCGGTACAGCTCGCCTTGCCGCAACACCGGCGCGTGCCCCAAGCCATCCCTTTCGCTGTCGTCCGGATCGTACTGGTACAGCTTCGCATACTGCGGCCGAGACAACTCCGGACAAGGCAAGTCCACCTCGAGCATCTTGTCCAGATCCTTGCGCGTGGGCGGACCCGTGAATTCGTCGCGCCAGGGATTGGCGCCGATCAACGCAAATCGCACGATTCCCACCACATCCCGATCCCGAGTGCAGTGTTTGTTCGTGCGATGTTCGTCGGACCAGCGCTCCTTGAGCCCAAGGTAGCGGGCGGTGACCTCGACCTGATCCTTGTGCGCCGCCTGTCGCAGGTCTTCGATGGCGCATTGGATGCACTCTGGCTTGGGTTTCGGCGCGGTCGGGGCTGGACGCGATGAAGCCGACAGCGTAGGTGGGGTCGCGGCGACTCGTTGACGGCACGCCACGCCACCCGCTACACCGGCAAGGACCATCGCGATGGCTGCGAGGCCCGCGACACCGTGAAAGACTTTCATGCTCGCTCCCGAGCATAGCGGAACCAGCTCCGATGTCGCCACTGCTAGGTGGCTGGCGCGCGATCGGGCAGGCGGTTGCCGTAGACGCGAGGCACGCGGGTGTTGATGCTGGTCAGGATCTCGTGCGGGATGGTGCCGGCCCACGCGGCCATTTCCTCGATGCCAATAGCCCCCTCGCCTTCTCCTCCCAGCAGCACGACCTCGTCGCCGTTGAAGGCGCTGTCCCAACCGAGGTTCACCATCACCTGATCCATGCAGACGCGGCCCACGACGGAATAGCGGTGGCCGCGAATCACGACCTGGGCCTTCCCCGACATGCAGCGCAGGTAACCGTCGCCGTAGCCCACCGGCAGCGTGACCACGCGAACCTGGGTTTCGGACTTCCAGGTCGAGCCGTAGCTGATACCGGCGCCCGGCTGGACGACCTTGAAATAGACGACGTTCGACGTCCAGCGCAGCGCCGGACGTACGTCGATGGAGCGTGCCAGATGGGGCGCGGGATAGGCCGAAGGATAGGCGCCATAGAGCAAGACCCCCGGCCGAACCATATCCAGGCTCGCCTCCGGCATCTGCAACACCGCGCCCGAGCTCGAAATGTGTCGGGTTGGCGGCGGCAACGAGCGGGCTCGGTAGAAGTCGAGCACCTCGAGAAAACGTTCGAGCTGCAGGCGCGCGAAGGTCAGATCCTCGGCATCGGCGCTGGCGAAGTGCGAGAACACGCCGTCGACCGTCACGTGCGGGGAGCGGAGAGATGCCACCAGCAGCTTGTTAGCGCTGTACCAGTGCACGCCGATGCGCTCCATGCCGGTGTCGATCTTCAAGTGAACGTGCGCCATGCGGCCGAGCGCGGATGCGCAGGTCTCGATGGCGCTGAGCTTGTCCACCGACGATGCGGTCAAGGTCAGATCGTTTTCGAGAAAGAGCGGGATCTGCTCGCCCACGATGCCGCCCATGACGAGAATGGGGACGCGCACGCCGGCCTGACGAAGCCGCAGCCCTTCTTCGAGGTAGGCAACGCCCAGGTACGGTGCCCCTAGCAGATCGAAGTGGCGGCCCACCTCGACCAGCCCGTGGCCGTAGGCATTGGCCTTGAGAACCACCAGCACCGGAACACCGGCGTGGCCGCGCAAGAGCTCGTAGTTTGCCGTCAGACGGGCAAGGTCGACGTGCAGGATGGTCGGGCGAAGCACCTCGCCGAGAGCGATGGTCGGTTCGTTGATCTCCGGCATCTCTGTTCCTTTGTACCATCTCCGCCACCGTCACGAGAGATCTTGCACACGCTCGAATAGGCTGGCCCAATGTCGTGGTTATGTCGCCCCTGCCGAGCCGACGAGCCGCGCCGCATGCGTTGTTGGCTCGTATTCTCGAAGAGCCCAACCTGATCGCCGCGGTGCAGGCCCTGCCCGCGCGGGCTCTCGGCAGGCTCATCGAGCGCGTCGGCTTGGAGGACGCGGGCGAGATCGTCGCCCTGGCCACCACCGAGCAGCTACGGCGCATCTTCGACGACGATCTGTGGCGAAGCGAACGACCGGGCAAGGACGAAACCTTCGACGCCAACCGCTTCGCCCTTTGGCTGGAGGTTATGCTGGAAGCGGGAGAAGCGTTTGCGGCGGCCAAGCTCGCCGAGCTGCCCGAGGACCTGGTCACCCTGGCCCTGCACAAGAACGTCCTGGTCATCGACATCGAAGAGCTGGCGCTGGCCATGGCGGATCGGATGTCCGACGACGACGAGCTGACCGAAAAGGCGCTAGAAAGCTGCCTGTGCGAGGAGATCGACGAGTACCGCATCATCTCGCGCAACCATGAGGGTTGGGACGCCATCCTGACGGTCTTGCTCGCCCTCGACCGCGATTACCACGACTTCCTCGGCCGCGTGCTGAGACACTGCTGCCACATGGCCGCCGAGCTCATCGAGGATGGTGGCGGGCTGTACCAGGTCCTGACCTCCGATGAGATGCTGGAATCGGACGTCGGCGCCGACCGCGAGGATCACAGGGCCGAAGAAGGATTCATTGCCCCGTCTAGCGCCGCGAGCTTCCTGGCCTTGGCGCGAACCGGCGAGCTCGCCGACGTCCTCGCAAGCAAGGAGCGAGACCCGGTCACCCACGCCTACTTCCGATCCCTGCGTGCGCCCGTACGTTCCGCAAGCACGCCCGACGGCTCGCAGGCGGGCGTCGCCTCGAACGCTGCGAGGGCCGCCGGTCTCGTGGAGATTCTGCGTAGCGCCGAGGTCCTGCCGCCGTCCGAGACGCGGCTCCTATTGCAGGGCGACTCCGACGCTTCGTCTGTAGAAGAGGGTGGCGTCTTCACCCAAGCCATGCGCGAGCTACGCGCGCGAACCATCGCCCTTCACGGACAGCGCATGCAAGAGCTTGCCTATCTGGCCAATGCTCTTGGCGCTGGCTGCAGCATCGAGGGCCGCGCGTTGCGTCCGATGGAGGCTGCCCATGCGACGGTCGCCACCTGCAACCTTGGCATGGAGCGTCTGCTGCAAGACGAAACCGGCCAAGACGCGCCTATCTCGTTGCTGCGGCGGACAGGCGCCGACAAGCTGTTCCGCGTTGGCTGGCGGGTGCTCGCCCAGGACGTCGCGCTCGCCGCCGCGCACGCTCTCGAAAGAGTGCTGGTCAGGGAAGCCCGCGCGCAATCGAGCCGTGAACGCGCCAAGGCCTTGGACCAAGGAACACGAGCGCTTCGGGCGGCCGTCGCCGCCGGGAAGCCGTGGACGGCAATTGGCAAGTTGGCCGCGCTCGAAGGCGAGCTCGACGCGACGGTTGTGGCCTTGCTCGACGAATGCCCATCGCTGCGGGGGAAACTGTCGGCGCACGCGGCGTCGCAAGAGGCCGCAGGCAACCAGGAACCGCGGTTCATCGCCACCGGCGAGCAGCTTCGCAGGGTGCAAGCGTTCCTGGCCGACCTGTAACGCCGGCTACGCGACGAATCTCGCCACCCGCTCGGCCAGCTTCGTCGAACGGCTGACCAGCTCGGGGACGCCCGCGTTGTGATAGGCGTTGCCATGGAAGAAGAGCCCGGGATGGCGACGCTCGCCTTCTTCGAGCAAAGCGACGCGGCCCATGTGCCCGAGCGTGTACTGGGGCAAGGCACGCTCGTGGCGGACGATGTGGACGAACGACGGGCCCGCGGTCAGTCCCAGCAGTCCGCGCAGCTCGCCGTCGGCGAGAGCGACCAATTCGGCGTCGGGCATGGTGAAGGCCTCGGGATGGCGGGCGCCGCCCGTGCGCACGGAGAACAGATGAAAGCCCTCCGGGGCGCGAGCCCGAAAGAACTGCGAGGGAAAGATTCCTCCCAGCACGCGCAAGGGCTCCGACGGTGGCACGAAAAAGCCGTAGGCGTCAATGGCGCGCGACAACGCGGAGGTGGGATAGCCGAGGTGAACGAGCGTGACCGGCACATAGGGGATGCGCGCCAGCGTCTCCGCGATCTGGCCGTCGAACGGGCCCAGCACCGAGGTCGCCACGTGGGCGGGCAGTGCCATGGCCACGGCACGCGCTTCGAGCGTCTGGGTCTGTCCGCGCTCCTCCACGGCGACGCGGTAGGTGTCCGACTCTCTCTCGACCCCGCGCAGGCACGCGCCGAGGCGCAAGTCCTGTCGAAGATGCGCGGCCAGCGCGTCGGTCAATTCATCCAGCCCGTGCTCGAACGATGCCAGGCGAGGTGCGGTCTTCGCCCTGGCTGCCGCGAATTCGCTGCGCATGGCCAGCATGAAGCTGCGCCGAGTGCGCTCCATGGCCGCCACCAGCGGAAACGCCGACGGCAAGCTGACCTGCTCGGGATCGCCGGCGTAGAGCCCGGAAACCAAAGGTTGCAGAAGGCGCTCGCCCGCCTCCCGCCCGAGCCGTCTGCGGGCGAAGGCCGCCACGGATTCGTCCGCGCCCCACGCCGAAGGGCCGCGTGGCAAGAGCACATCCATCGCCGCCCGCAGCTTGGCCGGCCATGAGAGGAGCGACGACGTGGCGAACGCGCCGGCCGTCGCGGGCGTGTCGTGCAACCTGCCCTTGGCTGCCACCAGCCGCCGCTCGGCCGCCGCGCCGGCCAACACAACCCGATTCTCGATGCCGAGCGCCTTGGCCAACGCAGTGATGCTGCCCGACCTGTCGAGGTAGCTGGCCGGTCCGCGTTCGCACAGATAGCCCTCGCAATGGTTACTCTCGATCTTGCCCCCCGCCCTTCCCTCGCTTTCCAACACCACCACCCCCACGCCCCGACGGCGCAGCTCGAACGCAAGGGCCAGCCCCGAGATCCCGGCACCAGCGACGACGACAGGCTTCATGGTCAGATGCGAATACCAGTGTGTTCCGCTTCCCGCAACCTTGTTTGACCTATACTCGACATTCCGTGCCGATCGACGTTCATTTCCTGACCGAGTCCGCCCTCGACGACGCGCGCCTGGCGGACTATCGCGACCTGCAGGACCGGCGGCTCGGCGAGAGCAGCGGACGATTCGTGGCCGAGAGCGAGCTCGTGGTGCGCAAGCTGCTGGCCACGAACCTGCGTGTGTGCTCGCTGCTGCTAACCGCGCCCCGGCTGGCCTCGCTGGAGCCCTTGCTTGCCGCCGGCCCAGGCGATTTTCCGGTCTTCGTGGTGCCCCAGGGTGTGATGGACAACCTCGCCGGGTTTCACGTTCATCGCGGCTGCCTGGCCATTGCCGAGCGCCCAAAGTCCCCGACCATTCCAGCCGACGCACGCACCGTGGTCGTGCTCGTGGATCTGGTGGATGTGGACAACCTGGGCGCCATGGCTCGCAACGCTGCGGCCTTCGGCGCCGATGCCATGTTGCTGTCGCCCCGCTGCGCCGATCCCTACTACCGCAAGGCCGTGCGCACCTCGGCCGGCGCGGTGCTGTCGCTGCCCATCGTGCGCGCCATGCGCTGGCCCGAAGATTTGCTGGCCCTGCGCGAGCAACACGGCCTCGCGCTGGTGGGCGCCGTGGTCGATGGAAGCGCAGTTGCTCTGGCCGATTTCCTTCCTCCGCCTCGCCTGGCCATTCTTTTCGGATCCGAGGGACCCGGCCTCAACGCACAGACCCAAGGCGCATGCGACTCCCTGGTGACCATCCCCATGGCCAAGTCGCCAGCGGTAGACTCACTCAACGTCGCCACCGCGGGCGCGGTCTTCCTGTATCACATCACCCAGCGGCAAGCGCGAGCCGGGTAGTCACAAGACCTGCGCGTGCAGAACGGCGAAGGGCCATTCGAAATCCACGGGCGCAGGCGCCTCGATGGTCGTGGGCGCCTCTTCGCCGAAAACGGCGGCCAGCGCTCCCCGACTACGAAGCACGTCGAGCAACTCCCCACCATTCGCGAACCGCTCGCTGGCCAGGACCAGCTCGTGCCGAGACACGTTCAACCCGCCCGGTAGCACGCCCGGCACGTCCTCGAAGCGAAGGCCCTGACTCGACCGTCGGACAAAATGGTCGCGTCCGGCAAGCAGCGCGCGCGCCAGGGCCCGGTTTCCTGTTGCGGCGGAGAAACGACGCAAGGGCAAGCTGGCAAAAAACCAGCCACCCGGCCGAAGCACCCGGCGCACCTGCAGTCCCGCTTCCGCGCCGAACCAGTGCCAGGAAAAATTCGCCACCACCACGTCGAAACTCTGGTCCGGGAAGGGCAGCGCTTCGGCCCTCGCCGCGCAGAGCAGGGCTGCGCGCATCCCGGGCTTTCCGCGTGCCAGGTCCAGCATCTTGCGCGAGCAATCCGCCCCGATCCATGCCACACGGGGAGCGTGCTCCATCAGACCCTCGAGCGAAAAGCCGGTGCCACACCCGAGATCGAGGCCGCGACCGGAGAGCCGCGGTGCCTGTTCCAGCAGGCGCGCGACGGCACCACGGTAGAAGGCACGATTGACCGCATCGTCGTACCGCTCGGCGCGCACGAAGTCCGGCCAACCGTTGACCTTGCCTGTCACGTTCTTCGAACTGTCCGCGCCCATGAAAATGCGGGTGCGGGTTCTATCACGGGAGGAGAGAGCGCGGAGGGAGGAAGAGAGCACGGAGAAGCGCACGGTAAAAACACTCGGAGCCCCAAAATCCCAGGCCCTTTCCGGACTCCCTGGGTTCGGTCGATCAGTTTTTCGCCGTAGCCTGGGCCGTTCGCGAAACCCTCACGGCACGGACTGCATGCGCTTGGCCCCGCGCGCCGCCACCGCCTGACGGTAGGCATCGAGGGCGGCCGGGAACGGCTGTAGTGCGCGCTCGAAGATCCCAAGGCTGTACGCAATGGCCATCCCGTAGTTGGTGATGGGAACGCCGGCCCGGTCGCAGGCGAAGATGCGTGACAGAACCTCGCGACGATTGAGCATGCACGACCCGCAGTGAATCACGAGCTTGAATTCCTTGGGGTCGGCGATGAAGTCGCGCCCCTGTACCTGCTGAACGTCCAGCGCTCCGCCGATGTATTGGCCGAGCCAGCGCGGGATCTTCACACGACCGATGTCCTCGCCGATGGGATGGTGCGAGCAGGCCTCGGCCATGGCGATGCGGTCGCCCGGCTTCAAGCTGTCGATGGCCAGGGCGCCGCGCGCGAATTGCAGCAAGTCGCCCTTTTGTCTGGCGAACAAGATGGAAAACGAGGTCATGGGCACGTCCGGCGGGGTGTCGGCGGCGACCTTCAAGAACGCCTGCGAATCGGTCACAACCAGGGCGGGCTTGCGCTTGAGCCGATCCAGGACATCGCGCAGCTCGCGTTCTTTCACGACGATGGCGTAGGAATCGTTGTCGAGCAAATCGCGAATGGCTTGCGACTGAGGAAGAATCAGCCGGCCTTTGGGTGCTTCCTTGTCCACCGGAACCACCAGCACCGCGCACTCGCCGGGCGGCACCAGATCGGACAGAATCGTGGGTGCGTTGAGGTACTCGTCGGGAGCCAGGTCGACGAGCCCCTCGCGAATCTCGGCCATTCCCAAGCCGCTGGCGGCGCTGGCCACCACCGGCTTGAGTCCGCGATGGAGCAGGCGATCGATGGTCGCGCCCTCGGGCTTGGCCAGATCGCTCTTGTTGAGCACCGGCAGGACCGGGATCTTGCGCTGCTCGAACGCGTCGAGAAGGCCAACTTCCAAGCTGCCCAGGCCCTCTTCGGCCAGCACGAGGATGGCGAACTCCGTTCGCTCCAGCACGTTCATCGTCCGCTCCACGCGCTTTGCGCCGAGAGCACCGACGTCGTCGAGGCCGGCGGTATCGATGAACAGCACGGGCCCGAGAGGCAAGAGCTCCATGGGCTTTTCCACGGGGTCGGTGGTCGTGCCGGGCTCGGGCGACACGATCGACACCTGTTGCCGGGTCAAGGCGTTGAGCAGGGACGACTTGCCGACGTTGCGCCGGCCGAAGATCCCGATGTGCAAACGTACTCCACGAGGTGCCGCGTTCATTCGATCTCCTTGCTGCGATGACCAAGTTGGTTCACCCGTCCGGATGAGGTGAGCTGGTTGTATTCCTCGACCGTGAGCAGGCCCCGACGCACGACCAGGTCGCGCAAGCCGCCTTCACCGGCGTCGACAGCGCGCGACAGGTCGTTGCAGGCCGCGTGGCCGACGCGATCGACGAGCGCGGTCAGGGCCGCCGTTCCCCCGTGCACATGCGCCTGGCACTGTTCCACGTTGGCCTCGATGCCCGACACGCACGCACGCGCCAGGATGCGGCAGGCCGCGGTAAGCAGATCCAGGCTGCCGAGCAACGCGTCCGCGACGAGTGGCAGGAAGGGGTTGAGCTCAAGCGAGCCCGACGCGGCCGCCAGCGTGATGGCCTGGTCGTTGGCGATGACCTGCATCGCCGCTTGGGTCACGGCCTCGGGCACGACGGGGTTCACCTTGCCCGGCATGATGGACGAGCCCGCCTGGCGCGGTGGCAAACGAATCTCGCCGAGTCCCGCGCTGGGGCCGGACGAGAGCAGGCGCAGATCCGAGCACACCTTCCACAGGCTGCTGGCGCACGCCTTGAGGATGCCGCTCACCTCGACGAAGACATCGGCGTTTTGCGTGGCCTCGACCAGGTTCTCGGCGCGCGCCAAGCCGAAGCCCGTCAGCTCGCGCAGGACATCAACGACGTGGAAGATGTAGGCCCGCGGCGCGCCCAGACCGGTGCCGATGGCGGTGCCGCCCAGATTGACCACGCGCAGGCGCTCCTCGCACTTGTAGATGCGCCAGCGGTCGCGTGTGAAGGCCTCGGCGTAGGCGCCCATCTCGCGCCCCAGGGTGGTAAGCACCGCATCCTGCAATTCCGTGCGGCCGACCTTTACCACGTCGGCCAGCTCGCGCTCCTTGCGCTGAAAAGCCTCCTGCAGCTCGACCACGGCCGCTTCGAGCGCGCGCAGGCCGGCGATGGCGGCCACCTTCAACGCCGTGGGATAGGTGTCGTTGGTCGACTGGTGCATGTTGACCTGGTCGAGCGGGTCGATGGCCTCGTAATCACCCACCTCCTGCCCGATTAGAATCAGTGCGCGGTTGGCCAGCACCTCGTTGACATTCATATTGAGCGAGGTTCCGGCCCCGCCCTGCAACGCATCCACCAGGATGTGCTCGTCCAACTTGCCCTCGGCCATCTCGGCCGCGGCGGTCTCGATGGCTTGCGCCACCTTGCCAGAAAGGCTGCCCAGCTCCCGGTTCGCGCGCGCACAAGCCTGCTTGACCAGCCCATAGGCATGGACCAGGGCCGGGGCCGCGCGGCGGCCGGAAAGGGGAAAATTCTCGACGGCGCGCAGGGTATGAATGCCCCACATGGCGGACGCGGGCACCTCGCGCTCTCCGAGGAGGTCGCGTTCCTTGCGGGTGGGATCGGCCATCGCGCAACCCTACCCTGTCCTGTCCGACGATCAAGGTGTCGCCTTGCAAGGTGCTGACTTGCAAGGCGCCGACGGGCAAGTCGTCGACGAAGCGTTGAACTTTGCCTCCGAGGGCGGTAGGGAAGCGGCTGCCATGAAGAAGTACCTCTGCTCGGCCTGCGACTATGAATACGATCCCGCCCTTGGCGACCCGGAACACGGTATTCCTGCCGGGACGGCGTTCGAGGACATTCCCGATGACTGGCGGTGCCCGGTCTGTGGTATTTCCAAGGACGCATTCGTCCCCATGAGCTGACGGCCACCACCCGCCAGACGACCCAAGGAGCTTGAAGATGGCACCACGCAAGATGAAACCAGGTGTGTACTCGGTCGGAGCGATCGACTGGGACCGCCGTCTGTTCGACTCGCTGATTCCCCTGCCCCTCGGCACCAGTTACAACGCCTATCTCGTGCAGGGCCAGGACAAGGTCGCGCTGGTGGACACGGTCGAGCCGGGGCTGGCCAAGGAGCTATTCGCCAACCTAGACGAGCTGGGCGTCACGAAGATCGACTATGTGGTCTGCCACCACGCCGAGCAGGATCACTCGGGCACCATTCCGGCCGTGCTGGAGCGCTATCCCGGCGCCAAGGTCGTGACCAACCAGAAGTGCATGGACCTGCTCTCGACCCACCTGCGCGTGCCCACCACGTCGTGCGACATCATCAGCGATGGCGCCGTGCTGGATCTCGGCGGCAAGAGCCTGCAGTTCATGTTCGCACCCTGGGTGCACTGGCCGGAAACCATGTTCAGCTTCCTGCGCGAGGAGAAGATTCTTTTCACCTGCGACTTTTTCGGCTCGCACTTCGCCACCGGCACGCTCTACGCCGACGACGAGCACCACGTGTACCTCTCGGCCAAGCGCTACTACGCCGAAATCATGATGCCTTTCCGCCAGAAGTACCCGGCCTACCTGCAGAAGATCGACGCCATGGCGCCCGAGATCATCGCGCCCAGCCACGGCCCTATTTACCGCCGGCCGGAGTTCATCCTGGACGCGTACAAAGACTGGACCTCGGACAAAGTCAAGAACGAGGCCTTGGTGGCCTACGTGTCCATGCACGGCAGCACCAAGCTCATGGTCGATCGTCTGGTCGACCGGCTGGTCGCCCAAGACATCAACGTCAAGCAGTTCGATTCTGGCGACCATCGACATCGGCGAGCTGGCCATGGCCCTGGTCGACGCCGCGACCCTGGTGCTGGCCACACCCACCGTGCTCAACGGTCCCCACCCCGCCGCGGTGTACGCCGCCTATCTGGCGGGCGCCATCAAGCCCAAACTGCGCCACGCCGTGATCATCGGTTCGCAAGCCTGGGGCGGGAAGACCGTCGACACTCTCAAGGGCCTGCTCGCGGGTCTCAAGCTCGAAATGTTCGACCCACTGATGAGCAAGGGTCTGCCGACGTCCGAGGATCTCCTCGCTGTCGACAGGCTGGCCGAAACCATCCGGTCGAGGCACGCAGCGCTGGCGGCTGGGGATTAGCAATTAGCCCGAGCGAAACCCAGGGGCAATGAGGTGAGCGATCCGTGCGGGGTTCTGGATGCCCTGCTCGGCCATCCAACCGTTCGAGCGAGCGCGAAGCTCTTCGCCCCGGCGACCGCCCACAAGCTCGCCCAGCCAGCGCCGGCCCGACTCGGCGAGAAGGACCGCGCCGGCTGCCTCCGCGGTAGCGACGGCGCGTTCGAGCGCGACCACGGTCGCGTGGCGATCGGCGCTGGGAAGAAGGCAACGCAGTCCCGCGTGCAACGTAGCCCCCATGGCGACGCCGGTCTGGTGCTCGGACTTGCGCAAGACGCGCCCACTCTGCTGAACGCGACGGAGGAATGGCACGCGTGCTGCGGGCTCGGTCTTCTCCGCCATGGCCAAGGCGACGCGGCCACAAATCCACGCATTTTCGATACGCAATCCACTGACCTTGAGCAGGGTCGAACGCCGCAGTCGAACGCCTTCGTCGAGGATGGCCTGCCACGCTTCCTCGGGGTTCTCGCGGTAGAGGGCTTGTTCGCACCGTCCGTAGAGATGGAAAAAGTGCTGGACCTGGTACATATCCGCCGGCCACGCGTCGAGAATGCCTTCGCTGTCCTTGCGGGCCCGTTCCGGATTGTCCCGGATGAGCCAGACGATGGATTGATACGTGCGCAGATTGGTCGAAAGATAGCGATCGCCGGTCCGGTCCGCGTCGGCGGTGTATTGGTCGAATCTTTCGCAAAGCTCGCGCACGCGTCCGCCGAGGCGCATGGAAAAGCAGGTGAAGGAACGGATGGTGGCCAGTTCCCAGCTCATGCCCCGGCAGTGGGTCAGGAAGTGCCGCTCGACGGCAAGCAGCTCGTTCGTGCAGGCTTCGTATTCGCCATCGAAGAATCGCACCATGCCACGGCACATCCTGGCCAACCCCACGGTTGCGTGGTCCGCCGAGCGTCTTGCCAGCACCTCGGCCTCCGCGACCAGGCGCGAGGCCCAACCGGATCGCGAACCCCAGAACGCGGCCAGTTGGCCGCCCAAAACCGATAGTCCCTGGGCGATGCGCCGGATGTCCCCGGTCTTGAGGGCCAAGAGCACGAAACGCAGGAGGAAATCCACCGCCCGAAGCGAATCGACCACGCCGAGGCCGGTATTGACGGACCAATACACGTCCAAGAGTTGTCTGTCTTCGACCTTGATGCTCGATGCGGGCTTCTCCGTGAAGCGAATGCCTCGCACGCGAAGCCAGCCGAGCCGCCAGGCGACGGACCAGTTTGCGGCCCTCGAGCTCGACGCCAGATGGAGACCTGCCCGGCTGAGAACGTCCTTGAGCACCGCGAGCCCTTGCGCGATTTCTCCTCCGCGCAGCAGTTGTTCGGCCGCCAGGTGGCGTAGCCTGGCCGCCTGCTCGACACCACTGCAAGCGGCGGCGCGTTCAAAGGCGTCGGCCGCCAGAATCGCGCGCCCGTCGCTGGCCTGACACTCGCCCAAGGCGCGCAGCAGGTCAGCCTTCTTCTCGTCCTGCGACTCGAGCCGGGCGGCCGTTTCATACAACTGGGCGGCGCGATCGAACGCCAATTTGGCGCGCGCCTCCACTGCCGCCTCCCAGGCATAGTGCTTGGCGCGTTCGTGATCCTCGGCGGACAGCCAGTAGCGCGCCAGCATATCGGTCCGTTCGCGCTGCCATTGCTCGACCGCCTCTGCCAGTCGCAGGTGCACGGCGTGCAGCGCCGTCGGGTCGAGCGTGGCGACGACGGCGTCGCGAATGCGATCGTGGTAGGGCTCGACCACGTCCGTGCCCCGCCGCCCTCTGCGCCGAATCAGGCATTCGTCGATGAGGGCCGCGGTGCCACGTTCCCAAACTTCCGATCCCAACGTGACTTGCGCCGCGCTGGCCAGCACACGTTGTGGCAAGGGGTCTCCGGCCACTGCGATCACGCGCAGCAAGCGCCGACTCTCCTCGGAAAGCTTGTTCGCCCGTTCGAGGATCATGCCGTCCAAGCGCAGCGTTCCCATGTCCGCGTCCGCATCGAGCCCCCCCTTCGGCAGCACCACGGTGCGCAGGTGATGCACGAGCTCGACCGCGAAGAAGGGATGGCCGCTCGCCTCACGCACCACCGCTTCGACGAGCCCCCGCCTGGAGACCAGTGGAATCGGATCGTCTTCGAGCAATGCCTCCACCAAAGCACGGGTCGAGTCGGGCGAGAGGGGCTCCAAGGCAATCGTTTCGACCTCCGGCTGACCGAGGAGATCGCACAGCAAATCGTTCGTGATGTTTCCGCCAAGCTCCGCCACGCCTCGACAAGTCGCGATGAGCATCAGCGCGGGAGCGCCTGGTTGCCGCATCAAGGTTCGCAACAGAGCGAAGCTGTCGCGATCGGCCCATTGCAGGTCATCGACGAAGATCACGACCGGCGCTGTCCGCGCCAAGTGAACCAGCAGATCGCGAAAAGCAACGAAGGCCTGGTTGCGCAACTCCTTGGCCTCGCGCAGAGGCGGCCGGAAGTAGCGACCATGCTCGGTGAGCTTCAGGCGGCGCAAGACCGGAAAGATCTCGCAGAGGTACGAGATGCCATCGGGCAAAACGTAGGCTTGATCGCCCGAGTTCAGACCGGCAAGCCGATAACTCAAGCCGTCGATCACGTTGTCGAACGCCTTGAACGGCAGGGTCTCGCACTCGTGGCAACGGCCGCGCAAGACCAGCGGCGCCGAGCCAGCCGATCCGGCGTTCAGAATATGTTCCAGGAACGCATCGACCAGGCACGTCTTGCCGATGCCGGAGCTCCCCCTGCGCGACGACCACGGCGAGATTGCCTTTGCGCATTCTCGCGTAGGCTTGATAAAGGGCGTGCAATTCCCGCTCGCGACCGACCACGGTCGAGGCCGCAGTGACAACCGGCGTGTGACGTCGCAGCGGGGGGAGCGTAGTCGACTCGCGCGAGATACCGAGCTGCACCAGCACGTCGGCCCCCGTCGGTCGCTGCGCCGGATCCCTCTCGATGAGCCGCATGCACAAGGCGCTGAGCAATTCGTCCGCATACGGATTGACCTGGCTCGGCGCGGGCGGATCCTCGTTCTGCTTTCGCAACACCACATCGAACAAGCTGCCTTCGAACGGACAACGCCCGGTCAACACCTCATAGATCATGGTGCCGGCCGCGTACCAGTCGGCGGCCGGTAGGCACGGCCTTTCCAGCGCCTGCTCCGGCGCCATGTAGGCTGGTGTCCCCGAGAAGCCGCTCGCCGAAATCGACTCGCTCCCCTGTGGCTTGGCGAGCCCGAAATCCAAGATGACCACCCGTCCTTCCTGGTTGACGAGAACATTGGTCGGCTTGAGATCGCGATGAATGCATCCAGCTTCGTGCATGGTGTGGACGCCGGCGCAGAGCTGCCGAACCGATCGCAGCAGGCGCTCCGGGTCGGGTTGTGGGAGGCCCGCCGGATCGCCATGGGGCTTCGCCTCCATGGCCAGGTGCTGGTCGAAAGGCAAGCCGGGCACGTATTCCATAGTGAAGAACCACAGTGGGCCTTCCGAGACCAGCTCGTAGAGCGTCACCAGATTCGGGTGCTTGATATCGGCAAGGGTGCGAAACTCGCGTTTGAATCGGTAGAGGTCGGCGCCGCTGGTCAGGTTCAGGGTCTTGAGCGCGACCTCGGTCTCGAGCTGTTCGTCGTAGACCAGGTGGACACTACCCATACCCCCGGTGCCAAGGAGACGAATGGGGCGAAATCTCGACGTGCCTGCGAAGAACATGGGTCGCGGTCAATGGTGCAGCTGAAGCCCGCCCCATTGTGGACTCATGTCTCTCCAATCGCAATGCGCAGGAGCCTGCCGCGGCCGCCGCGCGCACGGCCCGTCATGGCACCGTCATGGCGCGGCGTTGCCGGAAAGCAGGTTCGGGCCAGTCCATCGAGTCAGTCGTCCTTGGCCCCGGCAGTAATCCAGCTCACGATGGCCGCAATCTCTCCGGACGTAAGCTTTGCCGTCTGGTACGGCATTGGACTCTTCAGGTTCGACGGAAGTGGCGCACCCGCCACCTTCTGGTAGAGAACGCTGTGCTCTGGATCCCCCGGGATCACGCGGGTTCCGCCGACGAGGGCGGTGACGTTCACGACTCCGCGGGCGGGGTCGAACGGATCGACCAGGTTCGGAGGATTGTAGGACTTGGCCGTATGGCAGTACGAGCACTTGCCAGCCTTGGTACCGACAGACACACCATCGCCAAAAATGGGCGCGACGTTGGCCTGGAAGTACGAATCGTTGTTGGCGCCGTTCTGAATCCAAGTGTGGATTACGTCCAGCTCGGTGGCAGTGACCTGGGGCATATTGAGCGGCATGCTGGCGCCCTCGGTATCGGGATTGAGATCCGTGGCACTGACCTTGTCTACGAGAAAGCTCTGATCCGGCATTCCCGGAACAACCAGAATCAAATGACGTGCCATGGTCCAGTCCCCGGCTCGGCCAACGACCCCGGTCGCGAGATCGAACGGATCCTGGAGTTGGTAGTTGATGGGGGTGCCTTGCCAATGGCAGTTGATGCACTTCGAAGTAAAGATGGGTTCCACGGTCGCGCTGTAGCCGCTACCGCCGCTCTTGCCGCATCCGACGAGTGCCGTCGCAAGCAGCAAGCCCATGATTCCACTTCGTGCCATTGGTCCCTCCATCGTTGTGACCGTCACAGTCCTTCGATGCACGTCAGGCTCTGAAGGAAACACGGGGCTGTGATCCACCGCTCATGCGAATCAGGGGCGACGTCCCAGATAGTCCATCTGGTGGGCGATGTAGACGAGCTCGCCGCGGTCGATCTGCTCGTGCCGAAGGTCCACCCATTCCAAAAGCGGCCCCGGCAAGACCTCTGGGTGCCTCTGAAGCTCTGTAGCGATGGTCTCCACAATTCGATGCAAGAAAGTCGATTCGTCGGCAGGGTAACCATTGGCTTGTCCGAAGACGACCCAATCCGAGGCTCCGGCGGCAAGGATGCCGGCGCCTGCGGCGCGAAGGTGACCGAAGAGGTGTCGCCCGCACTTGCTGTCACCGGCCGGACGGCCGTAGCGAACCCGTTCATCCATACTGCGATGGTAGACGCGCATGAAGAGAGGGTCGGCGAGCGTGCTCCGGTAGCAGGATGGTTTCGCCATCGAAATTGATGGAGAACCAGTAAAGCCCGTCCGGCGCGAGCAGGTCGAACAGCCTCGGCAACATGACCGGTACTTCCACGAGGTCGAGGAACGCATTGGCCACCAGGAGGTCGGCAGGCGGAAGAATGGGCGCCTGGCAGAGAAAGTCACCGATTTCGGCCAGGACCAGATGCACATTGATCTCCGTCGAACCATTGCCTTTCATGAAGACGCCATTCTCATCGTTCCTTGCGGCAAGGCCGCGCTTGCCGGCCCAGTCCACCAGCCTTGTCCTCGCGTCCGCAAGAAGATCGGCGTCCACGTCCAAGAGGTAGTACTCGGCGTGCGTAACCAAGTGCCAGTCGACGAGACGGGCCACCATGGTCCCAAGTCCAGCACCGACCTCCACGATCCGAAGGAGCCCTTTCCCTTCCAGATTGGCGCGCAGATTGTCGAGCACATGTCTATTCAACGCCCGATCGTCGACCGACCGCTTGGACATCAGGTATTGACTGTACGAATCGTTGGTCATCGGCCTCCAGACCGCACATTCCCTTGACAAGGAGGGAACGGCCTTTCATATACGATAGAATTAGTAGGAATTATCCTACAAGCTCTCGATCCTACAAGCTCCAGGTTGAGGAATGGCCATCACGCAAAAAAGCAAGTACGCCCTGCGTGCGACTCTCGAACTTGCCATGCGCTTCGGTCACGGCCCGGTGTCCATAGGCGAAATCGCCAAGGCCCAGGCTATCCCGGCGCGCTTTCTCGAAGCCATCCTGGCTCAACTCAAACGCGCCAGCCTGGTGGAATCCCGTCGGGGAAATGAGGGCGGCTACGTGCTCGCCCGTCCACCCGCCAGGATCTCGGTGGGCGATGTCCTTCGCGTGGTGCAGGGCAGCTTGGCCGATCCGGACGCGGCGAACCGCAGCCAGGTCGCTTCGCCGCACGCCTCGCACGTCGTGTTCGGCCCCATCTGGGAGGCGGCGGTGCGCTCTGCCAGCTCGGTCTACGACGCCGCCAGCTTCCAGGTGCTGGTGGACCGCTACCGCACGGCCCTGGGCAACAACGCCCCCGATTATAGTATTTAGGATGGGACCCGCAACGCTACGCTGCCAGCGCGGGCGAGAGCGAGGCCCGAGGAGGTGGGAGAGCGGGCTCATAGGTCCCAAGGGCTGGCTGACTCCGCACGCTGCGCACTTGCGCTTGCCCACCTGGTTGTGAGCTGATAGCAGCGATGACTCCCGTGGAAAAGGAAGGGACGCGCGCTGGCGGCCCGGAAGCGCTCGATTCGGTCGGCTGGACCTGCGCGCAGACCCTGCGCCTGGTGTCTGCCGACGCCCCCGTGGAACTGGAGCTGGGCGGTCGCATGGGCCCCATCGACGTGGAATACGAAACCTACGGCGTGCTCTCCCCGCGCAAGGACAACGTGGTGTTCATCGCGCACGCCCTTTCCGGCGACGCGCACGTGGCGGGCTGGGACAGGGATACGGACAAGAATGGCCGCGTGTGGCGACAACGCAAGCCCGGCTGGTGGGACGCCGTCGTCGGACCGGGCAAGGCCATCGACACCAACCGCTACTTCGTCATCTGCCCGAACGTACTAGGAAGCTGCTATGGCACGACCGGCCCTTCGTCCATCGATCCGCGCACCGGCCGGGCCTATGGGCTGCACTTTCCCATGGTCACGGTGGGAGACTGGGTGAAGCTGCACGCTCGGCTTCTCGACGCCCTTGGCATCGCGCGTGTACACGCGGTCATGGGCGGATCGCTGGGCGGCCAACAGGCGCTGGAGATGGCTCTGGCCTTTCCCGATCGAGTCGAGCGTGCGGTGGTGCTCGCGTCGAGCGCGCGTCTGTCGGCACAGGGCCTGGCCTTCAACGCCGTGGCCCGCTATTGCATTCTGAACGATCCCAACTTCGCCAGCGGCGACTACTACGGCAACGAGAAGGGGCCCGACGCGGGCCTGGCCGCGGCGCGCATGCTGGCCCACATCACCTATCTCTCCGACGAAGGCATGCACCAAAAATTCGGCCGTCGCCTTCAGCGCAACACCGACCAAAAGGCGGGCTTCGGTATCGAATTCGCGGTCGAGAGTTACCTCGACCATCAGGGCCGCGCCTTCGTCGAGCGCTTCGACGCCAACAGCTACCTCTACGTCACGCGCGCGATGGATTATTACGACGCCGCCGCGTCCTGGGGTGGCGGCAGTCTGGTCGAGGCATGCCGCCGCGTGCGCGCGGGCGCGCTGGTGGTGTCCTTCGACTCGGACTGGCTGTACCCCCCGCAAGACTGCAAGGATCTGGCGATGGCTCTGGCCCGGACCGGCGTGCGTGTCACCTATGCCGAGGTGCCCTCGCGCTTCGGCCACGATTCCTTTCTGGTCGAAACGCAGAAGGTCGGACGCCTGCTGCGCAGCTTTCTCTCCCACTAGGAAACACCATGAGCCAACCCCGAGCCGACCATGATCTCGTTTCCGACCGCGGCCTCGCCCGCTTGCCGGAGGGACTCTTCGAGCAGCGCGCCGCCGCCATCGTGGCATTGATGCAGGCACGTGCCAGTCGCCCCACCGCCGAACAAGCCTCGTCGCGCTGGCAAGAGGAGATCATCTCGCGCGAAATCCCCATGGGCGCCTCGGTCCTCGACCTGGGCTGCGGCGACGGCTTCTTGCTCGAACGCCTGATTCGCGAGCGCAACGTGCGCGGCCAAGGCGTCGAGATCGATCCCGACCAGGTGTTTTCCTGTGTGGACCGCGGCGTGCCCGTCATCCAGGCCGATCTGGGCGCGGGTTTGCGCTGGTGCCCGGACAAGGCCTTCGACGTGGTCGTGCTGGAGGAAACCCTACAAACCCTACAAAACCCACGCGCGGTCCTGGAGGAAATGTTGCGCGTCGGGAAGCGCGGTATCGTGTCGTTCCCGAACTTCGCCCACTACCGCGTGATCGTCGACCTGGCGGCGCGCAGCCGCATGCCGGTCACCGAGCGCCTGCCCTATTACTGGTACGAGTCGGCCAACATCCACCTGCTCACGCTGCGCGACCTGCTAGACTGGGCAGGGTCAGGCGGGGTCAACATCGTTTCGGGGTATGCCCTGGTGGACGGTGCGCCTCGCGAGCTGCGCGCGGATGACGACCTGGTAGCCGAGGAGGTCCTGGTCGTCGTCGAGAGAAAGTGAATGAAGCAAACCGTCCCAGCCGAGCTGCTTGCCCGTTACGACTCCGTCGGACCGCGCTACACCTCGTATCCGACGGCGGTGGATTTTCACGCCGGGTACGGCGATGCGGAATACCGCGCCTCCTTGGCCGCGGCCAACCGTCTCGGGGTGGCGCCGCTTTCCGTCTACACCCACATTCCATTCTGCATCGAACGCTGCTGGTTCTGCGGCTGCCACACCTACGCGACACCTCGTCACGACGTGGTCGAGCCCTACCTCGCGCACCTCGAGACCGAGATGGAGCGGGTGGCCGAGCTCCTGCCGGAGCGAAGGCAGGTCGCGCAGTACCATCTGGGAGGCGGCACGCCGACCTATCTGAACCCTGACGAGTTGGTTCGGCTGGTACGCTGCTTCCAGCGTCACTTCACGTTTCTACCCGACGCGGAACGCGCCATCGAGGTGGATCCGCGGGTCACGACGACCGCGCACATCGATGCGCTGGCCAGCCTAGGTTTCTCGCGCATCTCGCTCGGCGTGCAGGACTTCGATCCGGACGTGCAAGTCGCCATCGGACGCGAGCAGCCCATGGCGGCTACCGAAGCCCTGGTTGCCAGCGCGCGCAGGCAGGGCTTTCACGGCGTGAACCTCGATTTGATCTACGGACTGCCTCGCCAGACCCCGGAATCGTTCGCGCGCACCATCGCCGAGACCGTCGCGCTGCGCCCGGATCGCGTGGCGGTCTACTCGTTCGCCTACCTGCCCAACCAACGCGGACACCAGCGCAACATCGCTCGCCCGACGCTGCCAGGGCGCGACGAGAAGTTCGCGCTGCTCGCCATCGCCCGCGAGGGTTTCATGGATGCCGGCTACCAAGCCATCGGCATGGATCACTTCGCCCTGCCCGCCGACGAGTTAGCGGTCGCCCAACGGGAAAGCCGTTTGCAACGCAACTTCATGGGCTACACCGTGATGGCGGGAACGGACATGATCGGATTCGGCGTCTCGGCCATCGGCGACGTGCGCGGCGCGCTGGTACAGGACGAAAAGAAGCTCGTAAGCTACTACCGCATGCTCGACGCCGGTCAGTTGCCGGTGGCGCGCGGGTACCAGCGCACCGCCGACGACGAGATCCGCCGCGACGTCATCCACACCCTGATGTGCAACTTCGTCGTGGACCGCAAGACCGTCGAGGCGAAGCACCACATCGTGTTCGCCGAGTACCTGCGCGACTCGCTGGCCAAGCTCCAACCCTTCGTGGTCGACGGCATGTGTCAGATCGACGTCGACGGTGTGCGCGCCATTGGCCTTGGCCAGGTCTTCGTCCGCAACCTAGCCATGTGCTTCGATGCCCACCTCGAGCCTAGATTATCGTCGAGCGAACCGGTCTTCTCACGCACGGTGTAGCCAAACCTAAACACAGAGAGCACAGAGGCCCAGAGGGCTCGGAAACAGAAGAGGTTCAGCTCTAGGATCCGAAATCCCTTCCTTCCGGTCCCCGTGTTCTCCGCGTCTCTGACCTGAAACACCTCGCCCCGCGTAGCGGAGCGAAGCGGGGAGAGGTCGCCGAGCGCAGCGAGGCGGGTGAGGGGCTCTCATGTTTCATGCCCGAAGGATCCGGACCTTTGGTCCGGCGGCGGAACTGTGGTGAAAAAGCATTCTCTCAGCGCTTCGGGCTTGCTTTTTGCGAATCGCGCCTTGCACGTGTTTATCGCATCGTTGTCCACCTCGACTTCGGAACGCAGGTGTTTTAGAAGTGTTGCTTTCCGAAGGCGGGCGGGTCGGATCGTGAACTTCCTGATGTGCACCTAGCGAAAGGTAACCATGAAGAGCTACGCGGCGAACGAGATCCGAAACATTGCGCTGATCGGCCACGGTGGCGCGGGCAAGACCACCTTGGCCGAGGCCATCCTTTTCTGTACCAAGACCAACCAGCGGCTTGGCCGCGTAGACGACGACACGTCGACCTTTGATTTCGAGCCCGAAGAGCACAAGCGCAGAACCAGCATCTCGACCGCCATCGGCCACGTGGAGTGGAAGAAGAACAAGATCAATCTCATCGACACCTCCGGAAACGGCAGCTTCCTGGTCGAGACGCGCATCGCGCTCGACGTGGCGGATGCGGGCCTGTTGCTGGTCTCGGCCAACGAGGGCGTTCAGGTCTACACCGAGCGGACTTGGGACATGGCCGAAGAGCTTGCCCTACCCCTCTGCATCGTGGTGTCCCGACTGGACCGTGACAACTCGAGCTTCGACACCGCGCTGGAAAATATCCGTACCTCGCTGACCACCAAGGCGGTGGCCGTGCAGCTGCCCATCGGTCAAGAATCCGGCCTCGAGGGCGTTGTCGATCTGATGGCCATGAAGGCCGTGCGCTTTTCGAACGAAGGGCGCGAGGTCTCGGTCGGCGATGTGCCCGCGGACATGCAAGAAGCAGCCAAGAAGGCGCGCGAGATCCTGCACGAGGCCATTGCCTCGGCCGACGATTCGCTGCTCGAAAAGTACCTCGAGTCGGGCGCACTCTCGGACGAGGAGGCACGCAAGGGACTGGCCCAAGGCGTGCGCAACCGCGCCATCGTGCCCGTGCTCGCGTCTTCCGGCGCCTTGTGCGTCGGGGTGCAGACCTTGCTCGACTTCGTCGTCGAGAGCATGCCCTCGCCCCTCGAACGGCCGTCCTGGAAAGGCACCCAAGGCGACGCCCCCACCGAGCGCGCGCCCGATCCCAACGCGCCCGTCGCCGCCTACGTCTGGAAGACGTCCACATCCGACATCGGTCGGCTTTCGCTGCTGCGCGTGCTGACCGGCAAGCTGGCCAGCGACGCCACCCTGCTCTCGGTCAACCACGACGCCAAAGAGCGCTTCGGCCAGCTCTACGTCCTGCAGGGCAAGACGCGCGAGGCCGTGGCCGAAGCGTACCCGGGCGACATCGTGGCGGTCGCCAAGCTGAAGACGACCAAGACCGGCGACACCCTCGCCGACGA
This sequence comes from uncultured delta proteobacterium, assembly GCA_963824555.1. Taxonomy (GTDB): domain Bacteria; phylum Myxococcota_A; class Polyangia; order Fen-1088; family Fen-1088; genus Fen-1118. The sequence continues at coordinate 365,770 of CAWGPW010000021.1, forward strand.
AAAGGCGCCCTTCGCGCTGCCCCGACCCGAAATCCCCGCGCCGCTCATCACCTACGCCCTGCACCCCAAGAGCAAGGGCGACGAGGACAAGGTGGCGGTGAAGCTCAACGAAATCATCGATTCGGATGTCGCCGTCAAGGTCAGTCACGATCCGCAGTCGAAGGAGATCTTGCTCGGCGGCACGGGCCAGGTTCACGTCGAGGTCGTCGTCGACCGGCTGCACCGCGCGGGCGTCGAAGTCGAGCTGCTGGCACCCAAGGTGCCGTATCTCGAGACCATCAAGGGCAAGGCCCAGAATATCGAGGGCAAGCACAAGAAGCAGACCGGTGGCCGAGGCCAATTCGCCGTGGTCTACATCGACATGGAACCCCTACCCCATGGCGGCGGCTTCGAGTTCGTCGATGACATCGTGGGCGGTGCGGTGCCACGCCAGTTCATCCCCGCGGTCGAAAAGGGCATGCGCACCCGCATGACGAGGGGGGTCATCGCAGGCTACCGCGTGACCGACGTCAAGGTCCGCCTGTTCGACGGCAAGTACCACGATGTGGATTCGGACGCGCGCTCGTTCGAAATCGCGGCGTCCAAGGGCTTCCAGGCCGCCTTCAAGCAGGCCAAGCCTTGCCTCCTCGAACCCATCATGAAGATGCAGGTCATGTGCCCCAGCGACTGCATGGGCGACGTCATCGGCGACCTCAACCACCGCCGCGGACGCGTGGAGGGCATGGACTCGACGGCCAAGGGCGAGGTCATCCGCGCCGTGGTACCCATGTCCGAGACTCTCAAATACTCGTCGGATTCTGCGCTCCATCACCGGCGGTCGCGGTTCGTTTTCCATCGAATTTTCGCACTACGACGAGCTGCCCGGCCACCTCATGGACAAGGTCATCGCCGACTCCAAGATGGCTGCCGAAGAGGACGAATAAGGAAGGCTCACAACAGAGACACGGAGGGCACGGAGTCGGAAGGGATGGGAAGGGTTCGGATCCGGAACCCTTTCTTCTCCCTCGGCTCTCTCTGTGTCTCTGTGGTAAGTCCAGAAGCGCCATGAAAGTCCTATTCATCGGTGGCACGGGGATCATCAGCTCGGCGTGCTCCCGTGTCGCGGTCGAAAGCGGCGTGCAGCTTTTCCACTTGCGGCGCGGAAAGACCGGGAGACCGGTTCCGCTCGGTATCAAGATGCTGGCCGGTGACATTCGCGACCCCGTTTCGGCACGCGCGGCGCTCGGCAACGTGAAATTCGACGTGGTGGTCGACTTCATCGCGTTTACGCCCGAGCACATCGCCCTCGATCTCGAGCTGTTTCGCGGGCGCATGGGGCAATTCGTGTTCATCAGCTCAGCGTCGGCGTATCAGACCCCGCCGCAAAGCCTGCCCGTCACAGAGTCCACGCCCCTCGACAATCCCGTGTGGGAGTATTCGCGCAACAAGATCGCTTGCGAAGAGGCGTTGCTGGCTGCCTACCGCCGCGAGCAGTTTCCCTTCACGGTGGTCCGCCCCTCGCACACCTACGACCGCACCCTGTTCCCCTGGCACGGCGGGTACACCGTGCTCAATCGCATGCGCCAGGGCAAGCCGGTGGTGGTTCACGGCGACGGCAGCTCGCTGTGGACGCTGACCCACCACGAGGACTTCGCCCGGGCCTTCGTCGGTCTGCTTGGCCACGCGCGCGCCATCGGCGACACCTTCCACATCACCTCGGACGAGTGGTTGTCCTGGGACCAGATCCATCTCTTGCTGGCCAAGGCCGCCGGCACCGCCGCCAAGCTGGTCCACCTTCCTTCGGAGACGATCGCCAGGCACGACCGCGAGTGGGGCGACAGCCTGCTCGGCGACAAGACCCACAGCATGATCTTCGACAACAGCAAGGTGAAGCGACTGGTCCCCGGTTGGGAAGCCAAGATTCCCTTCTCGCGCGGGGCCGAGGAGATCATGACCTACTACGATGCGGATCCCATTCGCCAGGTCGTGGATCCGGCCTTCGACGCGACCATGGACAAGCTGGTCGACATCGCCCGCCGGCTGGAAGCGTAGTGTGCGCGACGCCCTTCTTCCCCATCTGCGATGCCCCGCTTGCCGGGCGACCCTATCGCTCGCGCAGGAGGAACGCGAGGGCCCGCACGTCATGCGCGGACACCTTCGCTGCGCCTCCTGCCCACGCGACTATCCCATCCTCGGGGGTGTGCCGCGCCTTCTATCGGGCGCCTTGTCGCCCGACATGGCCCACACCGCGCGCAACTTCGGCCAGTCGTGGCGCATGTGGAATCAAATCGACGACGAACGCTACCGCTGGCAGTTCCTGCGCTGGGTGCAGCCCCTGCAGCCGACGGACTTTGCCGACCGACTGGTTCTCGACATGGGCTGCGGCAAGGGGCGGCACCTGCGGGTGGCATCGCTGCTCGGGGCACGCGAGGTCATCGGCGTCGACCTCAGCGAGGCCGTGGATGTGGCCTTCGCCAACACGCGCGACCTCGATCGCGTCCACGTGGTCCAGGGCGACATCTTCCACATGCCGATGTCCACCGAGTTCGACCTGGCCTTTGCCATCGGCGTCCTCCACCACACACCGGATCCGGCCAAGGCCTTCGCGGTGCTTGCCGATCTGGTGAGACCAGGGGGCACCGTGGCGTGCTGGGTGTATGGCCGCGAAAACAACGGATGGATCGTTCACGCCGTCGATCCGGTCCGCATCGGTCTCACGAGCCACCTGCCATCGTCGGCGGTGCGCGCCCTATCCTTCGGCCTGACCTCGGCCTTGTTCGCCTGTATCAGGCTTGTCTACCAGCCCGTGAGCAAGCTCGGTTTCAAACCCTTCTATTCCGACTACATGATCTACCTGCGCGACCTCGGCTTCACGGAGACCCAGAACATCGTCTACGACCACTTGATCGCCCCCACGGCGGCCTACTTGCCGCGCGCCGAGGTAGAGCGCTGGTTCGACGACGCCGGTCTTGTAAGTCGTTCGCTGACTTGGGTCCAGAAGGTCAGCTGGGCCGGTGTCGGGCAAAAGCCCGCCGGCTAGCGCGGACGCGCGAGCACCAGGATCGACGTTCCAAGCGGCAGGTTCCCATACTTGAGCCAGTGCTTCTCGGGCGCAAGCAGGCCCAGCATGAGCCGACTGAGCCCCCGCGTGGTCTTGCCCTCGGTCAAATCCGTGATCGTCTCCGGCGAGGCGCTCCCGCCGGTCAACTTGCGTCGCGCCAGCCGGACGGCCTTGACCGCCGCAGCAGCAAAGAATAGCGGGGAGAAAAAGCACGTCGCGCGCAGCACCTCGAAACCGGCGTCTTCGCACATCCCACGCGCCGTCGCACGAGTGTAACGGCGTTTGTGTTTCTCCAGGTCGTCCCACGGCGACCACAGCCCTGGGAAGGCCGGCACTGTAAGCAACACGAAATCGCGAGTATCGCTACCGCCGCCCGTTCGAGCGCGACGGTGGAGCGCGGCCTGCATGCGTGCGTGCAGCGCCCGCATCGCACCCAGGTCATCGGGCAGGTGTTCCAGCACGTCGAGCAGAAGGTAGCCGTGGTAGTCGTCGACCGGGAAACCTTGGGTGATGTCGACGCGCACGAAGCGCGGAGCGGGCGCTCTTTCGCCCAGGGCCGCTGCGAAGCGCTCGCGCGCCACCAGCAAGGCTTCGGTGTGCACGTCGGCGTAGTCCACCCGAAAGCCGTGCTGGTTGAGATGGGTCGCCACCACCCCCGCACCGCAGCCCAGGTCGACAAGCGGGCGGGTGCGATCGACGACGTGCCCTTGCAGCACCTGCAGGATCACGGTCTTGCGGTAGCGATGCCAGTAGTGCTGGTCTTCCAGCCAGCTGCGAATCTCGAATTCGCGCCGATCGAAGAAGCCATCGAGGTCCTGGTCGGGCTCACCGATGAGATCGATGATGTCGGAGCTGGGGGTGTGTCGAGGGTCCTGCGACATTGGCCGCTCACCTTTGCACACCGTGCCGCAAAGTGTCCAATTGTCCTTTCAAGGGCTTCCATCTTGTCCTACCATGCACAGCCGTCGATGAGACGTTTGCTCGGACATTGGGTCACCAATTTGGTGTTTCTGGTTCTTGCCCTTGTGGTGTGCCGGTTCCTTCTAGGCTATTGGTTTGGTGGCACCGAGGATCAAGGCGCGCACGTCAAGCTTTGGAACGCGGTTCAAGACCACCAGAACCTCTACGTGCAGACTCGCATCCAGGTGTGGCCCCCACTTTGGTGGATACTCCTGGGTCTGTGGGGCTCGCTTTGGCGCGGGCTGGCGATTCTTGCGCCTGGCTGGGTCGCCGCTGTGGGCGCCACCTATGCGCTCAAATTGCTCTACTACACGTTCGAAATCGCCTTGGCACTTCTCTTGGCGGTTCACCTGGCCAGCGACCGTGCCCAGGACCTTCTCGCCGGGCGGCGTGATGTTCTGAAGTACGCCGGGTACTTTCTCTTGCTGCCCGCCACTTGGGTGCTCACCTCACTGCACGGGAACTTCGATCCCATTCCCGCCTTCTTCGTCGTATCGGCCTTCCTGCTGCTCGAATTCAAAACCACCGAGACCTCCTCATTGCTCGCGGCGTTTTGCGTGGGGCTCGGCGCCATGGCGCGAACATTCCCAGGCATCTTCGCCTTTCCCGTCCTGGTTTCCGTCTTGCGAAGGCATGGCTGGAGAACCGTGCTGTTCGCGGCAGTCCTTACTGTTATGCCCACATTTGCTTCGCTCTACCCCATCTATCTCATGACCCCCGACGCGGTGACCACCGCCCTCGGCTATCGGGGCACGGTTGGGGCATGGTGGGGGCTGGCCGCCATCGCGCGCATTACGATTTCCAATTCGCTTGGCGTTGCCATCTTCAAAGGCACCTACCCGGTCTTCTACTTCTCGATGCTGGCTCTGCTCGCGGTTCTGGGTGTGGGGTTGTGGCGGGAAAAGATCCGCATCATGAGCGCCGGGCTTCTGCTGGCCATCGGCCTCTTCACGTTCGCACCCACCATCGGCAACCAGAATTTCTATTTTCTGGTGCCCTGGGCGTTCTGGTTCGCGATCAGGTTCAAGCAGCGGGCGGCGAGGGTCTTCCTTGTGCTGCTATCGGTGAATTTTCTCCTCGCCTATGTCGTGCTCCCGCTCGATCTCGATCATCCCATCTGGTTCCAGTGGACCTACGATTACGCTGGCGGCCACGTTGCCCGGATGACCTCACCAGCCTTCTTGGTTCGCTTCCTCAGATGGTTCACCGCGAGCTTCAAGCTCAAAGAGCTCGGATACACGCCCTTCATTCATCTGGTCATGCGCGTTCCGCTTTGGGGGGTAATGATTTGGTGGTTCGTCTCCTCCCTTCGCGAGGTCATTGCCCGGTGGAAGGACCATCGAAAGGCGCCGCAAGAGCTGCCAAGCCCTGTCAGCCCCGCGCCCTGATCCGTGGGGTTGCGCGCGAAGCCCGCGCTATGCGGAGGTCTTGTCCTTCGTGGCATGATAGTAAGAACAGGGTCATGAGCAACGCGAGGCCAACCTATTCGCAGGCCGAGGTCAACGAGATTATTCGACGCGCGCTCGACAAGCAGGTCGAGCGCGAAGGCCATCTCGACCACGACGATCTGGTGGCCATCGCCGACGAGGTTGGCATCGATCGCGAGTCCCTTGAACGCGCCACCGCCGAGCTGGCCCAAACCCGCGACGGCAAACTGTCCCGCCAAGACGAGGCCAAGGAGATCGCCGAGGAGCGCGCCTTCCAGCTCAAGCGCTTCGGCGCCTCCCTGCTCAGCTACGCCATCATGAATGGCGTCCTCTACTATGTCGACACACGCTTCTTTGGCGGCGTGTGGTTCAAGTGGCCGCTACTTGGCAGCGCCATCTTGCTGACCTTGCGGCTGCGCCACGTGCTGGCCCCGTACGATCAGATGTCGCGACGACGGCGGAAGGAAGAGCGGTGGCGCGAACGCGAACAGAAGCGAGCCGCGCGCGCGGCTTGGAGGCAGCGCCTCGTCGCGGACTGGAAGACACCGTCCGACAACGCCAAGGAGTTCGAGAAGGTCGTGCAGTCCGGCGTGGCAGCGTTGCTGGAAATCGCCTCGCGCAAGCTCGACGAGCACAAGTCCCGCCAGCGGCGCGACAAGGAGTAGTCCTACGCACCGTTCGTCACTTCGGACGCTTGTCGGGGTGCTCGTCGAAATAGGCGTCCCGGCTCTCGCGCGTGATCTCGACCACGTACAGTCGCTCCTTGAGCAAGTGCGACTGGCAGCCGAGACGCGAGGTCGAGCGTACGTCGAAGGCACCGTCGAGCCGATCCTCTTCGTTCAGCTCGACCGGCGAGATGTCCTCGAGTCCCTCCTTGACGTAGACGTGGCAGCTCGAGCACGCGCACACGCCGCCACAGGCCGAGCCGAGCTGGGCACCCACGCCTTCCGCGGCATCGCGAATCGTCGTCCCGACCGGGACCTCGGCCTCGATGCCGTCGGGTTCGAAGCGAATCCGCGCCGTCACGTCGACGTCACCTTCTTTTCGACGGCGTCGAGCGACTGGCCTCGCACGTTCTGTTCCAGGGCCGCGTTCATCCGTCGCCGCGCGAATTCCTTGCTGGCTTCATCCAGCGCCTGGATCGCGCCCCGAATCGCCAGGTGGTTGGTCCCGGACTTGGCCGCTTCGAGAGCGTCCATGGCCGCCGCGATGGCCTTGCCCTCGCCCTCGACGAGCAAGTCGGCCGAGGTCGCGAGCGCCGCGCGTGTTGCACTTGCGATGCGATCCGCCTCCACGCGCTCCACGGTGAGCAGGCGCGCGCCCAGGTCGTCGTTGGCATGGTCGAAGGAATCGCGAATCATGCGTTCGACCTCGTCGTCGGTCAGACCATAGCTTGGCTTGACCCGGATGGAGGCCTCCTGCCCGGTGTGCTCTTCACGCGCCGAAACGCTCAAAATTCCGTCGGCGTCCACGGTGAACGTCACCTTGAGCCGCGCCGTGCCCGCGGTCATGGGCGGAATGCCACCCAGCTTGAAGCGCGCCAGCGACCGGCAATCCGCGACCAGCTCGCGCTCGCCCTGCACCACGTGCAAATCGAAACCGGTCTGGTTGTCGGCGTAGGTGGTGAAGGTCTGGACCGCGCCGCAAGGAACCGTCGTATTGCGGTGGATAAGCTTCTCGGTCACGCCGCCCATCATTTCCAGTCCCAGGGACAGCGGAACCACGTCCATCAACACCACATCACCGCGCCCACCGCTGGCCAAGAGATCGGCCTGGACGGCGGCGCCGAGGGCGACCACCTCGTCGGGATCGATGTCGGCCAAGGGCTCCTTGCCGAACAGGTCGGAGACGAAGCGACGAACGATGGGCATGCGCGTGGCCCCGCCGACGAGAATCACCCCCGAAAGCTCGTGGGTCGCGATGCCGGCATCGCGAATCGCGCGCCTGACAGGGGAAGCGCAGCGCTCGAGAATGGGCCGAACCAGCCCGTCGAGCTCGACCCGCGACAAGGTGCCTTGCCAGGTCTTGCCCAATGAAGGCGTGATGCATACCCCGGTCTCGGGCTCCGTCGTCAAGGTTTCTTTGGCCCCGCGGGCGGCGTCGAGCACGGCCCGCGCCACACTCGGATCACCCCCCGCATCCCCCGGCAAACCCATGGCCCGCAAGAGGTGCGCGGCAACCGCTCGATCGAAATCGTCGCCGCCCAGGGCCGAATCGCCGCCCGTGGATTTGACCTCGAACACCCCGCCTTCGAGCTTCAGAATCGAGATGTCGAAGGTGCCACCGCCAAGGTCGAATACCGCGAAGGTGCCCTCGGCCTGTTTGTCGAGTCCATAGGCCAGAGCTGCGGCGGTGGGCTCGTTGAGCAAGCGCATGACCTCCAGCCCGGCCAGCCGGCCGGCGTCGCGCGTGGCCTGGCGCTGGCCGTCGTCGAAATAGGCCGGCACCGTGATGACCACGCCATCGAGCTCGCCACCCAGCTCGACCTCGGCGCGCGTCTTGAGCACGCGCAGGATCTCGGCCGAGACCTCCATGGGCGTTACCTCGCGCGTCCCGCCAGCGACGGAAAACCGCACCACGGACTCGGCGGCCGCCCCGCCCGCGAACCGGTACGGTGTCAGCGTGCGCGTGGCCTCGGCGTCGTCCGGGCCACGGCCCATGAAGCGCTTGACCGAGGCGATGGTGTCCCTGGGCGCACCGAACGCCAACGCGCACGCCCGTTGCCCGACGACAAGCGAGCCATCCGCCGCGTAGTGAACCACCGAGGGCAGCAGCGCGGAGCCGCCCTCGCGCAGGCAGACCGGCTGGCCGCCCTGGACCACCGCCACCAGCGAGTTGGTGGTACCGAGGTCGATGCCCACCGCGCGCCCCTTGCAGACCTGCTTGACTTGGGATTCGCCCGGCTCGGAGATGCCAAAGAGCGCCTCAACCGGCATCGCCGCTCTTGCCTTCCGGGGAAGATGCACCCTCTTCCCACAACATGCGGGCCTCATCGAGGAAGCGGCGGTAGTAGCGCACGGTCACCAGGCGTGCGGCGATGGTCGAGAGCTCGGGTGGCGAGGCCAAGAAGCCTTTGGCCACGTCGTCCATCACCTTGCCCAGACGACCACGTACCTGCGCGATGAGCGCCTCGGTTTCATGCATATCCCTGGCCGCATGGGCCTCGGCCAGTGCCTCGCGCAGCTCGAGGACCTCCATGAGCAGGACCTGCGGCACGGGCAAGGTCGCATGCTCGCCCGACTTGCCGGGCTTACCCACGCCGGTCATGTCCCCGACATCGATGCCGTGCAAGGACAGCAGGTACTCTGCGCGCCGCACCGGCTCCTTCAGGGTTTGCCAGGCCTCGTTGAGCTGCACGGAGCGCTCCAGCGACGCCCGGCGCGCCTGCGCATCGGCGCGCGCGTAGCGATCCGGGTGCAGAAGCTTGGTCAGCTCCTTGTAGCGCCTCTCGAGATCCGTGGCGTCGAGATCGAAGGCCGTCGGGATGCCGAAAACACGAAAGTAGTCCGCCTTCGGGTCGGGAGGCTGCACGGCCTTGCAGTGCACGCACAGCACGCCTTCGCCGGCGGCCTTCTGACAGGACCAGCAGATCGCGCCAGGGCTAGAACTGGACACTTTCGCCGCAGCTGCAGGTCGATTTGACGTTGGGATTGATCCACTTGAAGCCGCTGGCCATCAGCGTGCTGGCGAAATCCAGCGTCGAACCATCGAGAAAAGTAAAGCTCTTGGGGTCGATGAACACGTTGACCTGGCCGCTCTCGTAGGACAGTACGCGGTCTTCCGGGCGAGCGTCCGCATCGGACCACTCGAACAGGTAGGAAAAGCCGGTGCAGCCGCCGCCGCGAATGCCAACGCGCAACCCCTTGGCTGGCGTCGCGCGCTTGGCCGACGCGCTCTTGATGGCTTGGATTGCCTTCTCGCTTACTTGGATCGCCATGACGATTCTCCCGGGCGGCCTAGGCCGCGTTCTCAGCTCGTTGCTCTTGCTTCTTGCGATAGTCGGCGATGGCGCCCTTGATGGCGTCCTCGGCCAACACCGAACAGTGAATCTTGACCGGCGGCAGGCTCAGCTCCTCGACGATCTGCGTATTCTTGACCGACATCGCCTGATCGACGGTCATGCCTTTGATCCATTCCGTCGCCAACGACGACGACGCAATGGCCGAGCCGCAGCCGAAGGTCTTGAACTTGGCGTCCTCGATCACGCCATCCTTGCCCACCTTGATTTGCAGCTTCATCACGTCGCCACAGGCTGGCGCACCGACCAGGGCGGTTCCCACGTCGGGCGAGGCAGGATCCAGGCTGCCGACGTTGCGGGGATTCTCATAGTGATCGATGACTTTGTTGCTGTATGCCATGGTGCACTACCTCGTGTTGCCTACTAGTCGGGTTGGGAACCCGCTGGCTTTGCCAGCGGCGTACCATCGCGGGAGGGTTTGGGAACCCTCCCAGGGTTCCCATCTCAACCCGCGTGGGGAGCTCACTGGCTTTGCCAGCGGCGTACCATCGCGGGAGGGTTTGGGAACCCTCCCAGGGTTCCCATTTTCAACCCGCGTGGGGAGCCCGCTGGCTTTGCCAGCGGCGCACCATCGCGGGAGGGTTTGGGAACCCTCCCAGGGTTCCCATTTCAATGCGCACCCCATTGGATGCTCTTGAGGTCCACCCCGGATTGGGCGAGCTCCCACAAGGGGGACATTTCTCTCAGCCGCTTCACCTTGTCCGCGACCAAATCGATGACGTAGTCGACTTCCGCCTCGGTGGTGAACCGGCCAAGACCGAACCGGATCGAGGTGTGGGCCATCTCCTCGGCAACTCCCAGGGCACGCAGGACGTAGGACGGCTCGAGCGATGCCGACGTGCAGGCCGAGCCCGACGACACGGCCACATCCTTGAGCGCCATCATCATGGCCTCCCCCTCGACGAACGCGAAGCTGATGTTGAGGTTGCCGGGCAGGCGGTGTTCGAGCGAGCCGTTGACGACCGTGTTCGGCACCCGCGCCTCGATGCCCTTGCGCAGGCGCTCGCGCAAGGCCAGCACGCGGCTCGACTCCTCGGCCATTTCCAGTCGACACAGCTCGGCGGCCTTGGCGAAGCCCACGATGCCAGGCACGTTCAGTGTTCCCGAACGCATGCCGCGTTCGTGTCCGCCCCCGTCGATGACGGGCGTCAGGCGCACGCGCGGCTTACGCCGCACATAGAGCGCGCCGATACCCTTCGGTCCATACATCTTGTGCGCCGTCAACGACACCAGATCGGCGTGACTGCGGCCCACGTCGAAGGGGATCTTGCCGATGCCCTGAACCGCGTCGATGTGGAAGAAAGCCCCGCGCGCCTTGACCAGCGCGCCGATCTCGTCCACGGGATTGACCGTGCCGATCTCGTTGTTGGCCAGCATGATGGAAACCAAAATGGTCTTGTCCGTGAAGGCATTGGCCACGGCTTGCGGATTTACGCGCCCGTCGCGGTCGACGGGCAGATAGGTCACCACGTAGCCCTGCTTTTCCAGACGCTTGCAGGTGTCGAGCACCGCCTTGTGCTCGGTCACCGCGGTGATGATGTGGCTGCCGCGATCCTTGTAGAACTCGGCCACGCCCTTGAGGGCCAGGTTGTCCGATTCGGTCGCGCCCGACGTCCAGACGATCTCCTTGCCCACGGCTCCGATCAGCTTGGCGACCTCTTCGCGGCCCTTCTCGACCGCCTCTTCGGCGCGCCAACCAAAGGCGTGCGAACGGCTGGCGGCATTGCCGAAGTCCTCGCGAAAATAGGGCAGCATGGCGTCCAACACGCGCTCGTCGACGGGTGTGGTCGCGTGGTAGTCCATGTAGATTGGCAGTTTGAGCGTCATGGGTTGGTGTGTTTGGCGGCGATTCCGTCGACCAGCAGGGGCACCTCGCGATCGGTGCCGTGATTTTCGCAGGAGCAGCACTCGCTCTGGCCTTGGTTCGGGCTGCACGAGCGACAGCGTTCGAGGTAGGATAGGCTCTCCGCCAGCTCCTCGGCCAGTCGAGACAACCGCGCGATCGTTGCCCGAGTCTCATGTAGCCTGTCGGCGAAGATGTCTCGCACCGTGGCCATGGCGTCCGGCGCCGTGGCGCTCTCTTCCCAAACCCGCATGAAGGCCTTGATCTCGGTGAGCGAGAAGCCCATGTCCTGCAACTTCTGGATCCACTCGATCCGCTTCACGCCGTCGCCCGAGTACATGCGGAAACCGCCCTTGGATCGAACGGGCGGCGTGAGCAGGCCAATCTCCTCGTAGAGATGAATGGCGCGCACCGTCTTTCCGGTGCGGCGAGCCAAATCGCCAACCTTGATCAGGGACAGCCGCTCTGTTTCGCGTTGAATACCCATACCCTAACTCTTACGTTAACGTATGGGTTATAGATGTCCCCCCGGTATCCGTCAAGCTGAATCGGGTGGAATAGCGGGCCCGTCAACCTCTCGCCTGGAGACAGATTCGATAGCGGCGATCAGATCTTTTCGGTGCACCGGCTTCTCTAGAATGCGTCGCACGAAACCGGGGGTCAGGCCAGCCAAGTCTTCCGCATCATCGCCGGTCAGAAAGATGAAACGTTCCGCGAGGAAGGGCCGGACCCGAGCGACCTCCCGGTAGAGCTCCAGCCCGCTCATGTGCGGCATGTTGACATCGCAGATGATCACGTCGGGAGGCTCGCGCTCGATGAGGCAACGGATGCCGTCCCGCGGATCGCTGAAGGTCAGGACGTCGTGGCGATCCGCCAGCATACGACGCAGGGGCTGGAGCAGCGCGGTTTCATCCTCGATGATGATGATCGAAAGCCGCCGTGTCGAGCTTGGCCCCAGCAGCTCAGGCGTGGGCGTACGCGGTGGTTCGACAGCCTGGAAGTCCGCCGTTTCTTCGCTCCACCTTCGCAGGGTGACGGCCACCGAGGTGCCGCGACCGAGCTGGCTTTCGAGGGTAATGTTGCCATCCATCTTCTTGACGAGATCGCGCGAGATGGCCAGGCCCAAGCCGGTTCCGCGCCCCACCGCCTTGGTGGTGAAGAATGGATCGAACACGCGGCGAAGATTCTCGGGGGCGATACCACTGCCATTGTCGATCACGCGGATCACCACCTCTTCGTCCCGGCGTTCGACGAACACCTCGATGCGACCATCGCTGCCCGATGAAACGAGACTCTGCGCGGCGTTGAGCAGCACGTTCAGTAGCACCTGGCGCAATTGATCGTCGTTGGCTCGCGCGGTGCAGTCGTGCCCCGAGTAGACGGTCACGCTCGTGCGCCCCGAAAACTCCCGTTCGACCAACGCGACAACCGATCGCACGACCGCGTCCACATCGACGGGCCCCAGGTCTTGCCTGCCGGGGTGGGAGAAAATACGCAACTGTCGAACGAGGCGCGCGATGCGGTCGAGCCCCCGGCGACATTCTCCGAGGAGCTGGGCCAAATCCTCCAGGTTGCGCACCCGATCGTGGATCTTGCCCTCGCGTGTCGCTTCGAGCCACGACTCGGCCAATTCGAAGCTCGGCAGAATGAACCCGAGCGGGTTGTTGATCTCGTGTGCGATGCCGGCCGTGAGCAGGCCAATGCTCGCCATCTTTTCCATCTGAACGAGCTGTTCCTGGGTCTCGCTCAGCCGGGCCAGCGTTGCCTCCAGCTGGCCGCGCTCGGCGAGCAAGCGGCTGTTGGCCAGCTCGAGGGCGCTGGTTCGTTCGCGAACGCGTGCCTCCAGATCTGCATTGAGATGCTGCAACTCGCCCATGAGGCGGGCGTTCTCCTTGACCAAGCGCACGTGCTCGACTGCACGCATGAGAGCCAGACGCAGCGGCTCGATGGCTTCGTCCTTCACGACGTAATCGAAGGCACCCTGGTGGATGGCGCGCAGAACCTCGCTGGTGCGCGAAACCGACGAGAGCACGATGACAGGTGTGTCGACGGCCCGCATGCGCAGGGTAGTCAGAAGCTCGATGCCCGACATCTCGGGCATGTTGATGTCCGCCACGATGACATCGAAAACACCGCCCTCGAGCGCCACAAGGGCCGCCTTGCCGCTGTCGACGATGTCGACGAGGAAACCCCAGTCGCCGATGAGGCCACCGACGAAATCGCGAACCATCGCGCTGTCGTCGACCAGCAAGACCCGCCCTGTCGCGTGCAACGCGGATGTGCCGCTGGCGGACGCATCCAGCGCTGCTGGCTCGGAGCCACTAGACCCCTTCATAGGGCCACTCCAAAGAAGGTGAGACAAGCTCTCGCTGCGCTTCGGCGAACCCCAGATCGCGATGTCGCTCAGCATCCGGCCGACAAGCCGGGCCGAGGGCAAGGAGGGCCGAGAACCGGACCGGACTGTCCTGATGTACTTGAGGACCGGAAGCGCAGGCCCGACGCCGCCATCGGCCCGGATCGTGGGCCGTCGTCGCCTCGACGGTTTGAGGCATCGCTTCGCTAGCCATTTCTCTTCTTCATCGTCGGTTGCCAGACCCGACTTGATCCGGGCCGACCGGCGGGAAGGCACTGCGAACGCGTCCTGGCGGCAAAGCCGGTCGAGGTGACGGTTGAGAGCCGTGGCGGTCCTGCCTGAAGTTTCCCGGTGGCCCTGCCGATGGATGGAATGTGGGGGAAATGACTTACCTACTGCGCGACACGCGACTTTTCGAAACGCTCACGGAGCGCGACTTGGCCGATCTCGTTCACTTCATGCACGAACGACGGTATGCGTCCGGCGCAACCCTGTGTGCGCGCGGTCAGCACGGTAACACCATGATTGTCGTCGTGCAAGGCGCGCTATCGGCTGTGGTTCCGGGGAGCGACAACAAGCCGCGCGAGATCGCGCGCCTCGGCCAGGGCGGCGTTCTGGGGGAGATGTTTTGTATCGATCCGGCGCCCAGACCCGCGACGGTCGTGGCCCGCGAAGAGACCACGGTTCTGGAGCTCGGTCGAGACGACTTGGTGAAGATGCGCCAACAGGCCCCGCGCGCCGCCGCCGCGCTGGTCAGCGCCGTCTTCCACAACGTGCTCAGGCGGCTGCGCAGCGTGGACGAGCGCATCGAACGCGACCTGCGTCCCGAGCCGACTCTCTCTCCCGACGACTCGCCCAAGACGCGGAGCCCGGGCGCAGAGATGGCCGATCCCTGGGAAGCCTGCTTCGCCCGTCTGCGAGGTTCCGCTTGAGCGATCCAGAATCCGAAGCTAAGCCGACTCGTTTGCAGGCACTCGAGACCGACTTTCTCTTGCACGCGGGCATCGTACGCGCCATGCCGGCTCACGCTTTCCTCTGCCAGGAAGGTCAGCTCACCGACCGCTTCTTCGTCGTCACTTCGGGCGAGGTCGAGATAGCCAAGTCCATTGCCGGCAAGACCCTCGCGCTTTCCAGAACAGGACCGGGCAGCGTTCTGGCCCTCATGCCGGCTCTCGATGGCGAGCCCTGTGCGGTTTCCTTGCGTACCCTATGCGAAGCCACCGTCGTCGAGATCACGCGCAGCAACCTGTTCGCCCTCATCGATCCTGAGCAGGCCGAGCAGGCTTCCGCCTCGCACCTCGTCCACGCTCTCGCCCTGGTCGCCATTCGCCGGCTGCGCGCGGCCACGGACGAGCTTTCGCAAACCCTCTTCCACTCGCTGCGCTCCTCCCCACGCGCCGGGCGAATCGATGCGCAGCGCATGGCGAGCATCCAGGCCGGCAACCACGCCTGGCCGCGCGTCCGTCTGGCTGCCTAGTTTGTCTAGTCTGGACCCGCCCCCCAATGCCGGCTAGGAATTCTCGCGTCCACGTGCTAGCAAAATGCCCGCTAGATAAGTCTTTCGAGGAGCCGCGAGCATGGATTCATTGACCCAACTTGCCGTCAACACAATTCGCCTACTTTCCGTCGACGCCGTCCAGAAGGCGAACTCTGGCCATCCCGGCCTTCCCATGGGCGCGGCCCCCATGACCTACGTGCTGTGGCAGAGGCACCTGCGCCACAACCCCAAGAATCCCAAGTGGCCGGATCGCGATCGCTTCGTGCTCTCGGCCGGACACGGCTCCATGTTGCTCTATTCGATGTTGCACCTCACGGGCTACGACCTAGCCCTCGAGGAGCTCAAGGCCTTCCGGCAGTGGGGCTCGCGCGCCCCGGGCCACCCCGAGTCGTTCTGCACGCCAGGCGTCGAGGCCACCACGGGTCCACTCGGACAAGGCGCGACGAATGCCGTCGGCATGGCCATGGCAGAACGATTCCTGGCGGGACGCTACAACCAGCCGGGCCAAACCGTCGTCGACCACAGAACCTATGCCCTCCTCGGCGATGGCGACATGATGGAAGGCATTACCCACGAGGCGGCGGCGCTGGCCGGCCACCTCAAGCTCGGCAAGCTGGTTTGGCTTTACGACGACAACAAGGTCTCCCTCGACGGTCCAACCTCCCTGCACTTCAGCGAAGACGTGGCCAAGCGCTTCGAAGCTTATGGCTGGCATGTGCAGAAGGTCGACAAGGGTGACACCGACATCGATGGCATCGACAAGGCCCTCTCTGCCGCCAAGGCCGACCCGCGCCCGTCGCTCATCATGGTCCACACCACCATCGGGTGTGGATCGCCCCACAAGGCCGGCACCTCCGAGGCCCATGGATCGCCGCTCGGTCCGGACGAGGTCAAGCTCACCAAGACGGCCCTGGGTTGGGATCCGGAGAAGCAGTTCTTCGTTCCCGAAGAGGCCAAGCGCCATCTTCTCACCGCGGTCGAGCGCGGTGCCGCCGCCGAAGCAGCATGGCAGAAGTCCTTCGACACCTGGGCCGCCGCCCATCCCGCGCTAGCCGCCGAATGGAGACTGGCGCAAAAGGGCGAGTTGCCGGCGGACTGGGATGCCGCAATTCCCACCTTCACCGTCAAGGACGAACCCGCCACGCGCGTTGCCGGCGGCAAGATCCTAGCCGCCATTGCCAGCAAAGTGCCCTGGTTCCTCGGCGGCGACGCCGATCTCTCGTGCTCGACCATGACAGGTCTGCCGGGTCTGGGCGATTTCTCGGGCGAAACCGGGCTGGGGCGCAACATCCACTACGGGGTGCGCGAGCACGCCATGGGCGCCATCGCCAACGGCATGGCCTACCACAGCGGCGTGCGTTCGTTTACGGCCACCTTCTTCGTCTTCTCCGACTACGAGCGCCCCGCTCTTCGCATGGCGGCTATCAGCAAGTTGCCCGTGATTTTCGTATTCACCCACGACTCCATCGGCGTCGGTGAAGATGGCCCGACCCATCAGCCGGTCGAGCAGCTGGCAGCCCTACGTGCAATCCCGAACATGTGGGTCATGCGCCCGGGCGATGCCAACGAGGTCGCCCAAGCCTATCGCTTGGCCATGAAACGCAACGATGGCCCGGTGGCGATGATTCTCACACGCCAGAAGATGCCCACCTTCGATCGCGAGAAGATGGCGCCGGCCGCGGGTGTGGCCAAGGGAGCCTACGTTCTCAGCGAAGCGGCGGGCGGTCCGCCGCAGGTGATCCTCATCGCCACGGGCAGCGAGGTCGCGCTTGCCGTCGCGGCGCAGGAAAAGCTCGCCGCCGGCGGCATCCGGACGCGCGTGGTTTCGATGCCATGTTGGGAATTGTTCCTCGAGCAGTCCCCCGAGTACCGCGACTCGGTCATTCCTCGCGACGTCCCCGCCCGCATCTCCATCGAGGCCGGCACCACCCTCGGTTGGCATCGCTGGGTGGGCGATGGCGGAGCCGTCATCGGGCTCGATCGCTTCGGCGCCTCGGGGCCGGGCTCGGTGCTGATCAAGCAGTTCGGATTCACCGCCGACAACATCGTCCGCACCGCCACCAACCTGGTCAAGCCATGATTCGATCCATCGTTCGTACCTTGTGCCGTGTTCTTTGCCTGGCCATCGTGCTCGGGTGCCTCGTTCCGTCCGCGCGCGCGGCGGACCTGCAACCGCCCACGGTTTTCGACGGCGCCTACCAGGGATTGCTCGTGGGCGGCGTCGCGGGCCTTTCCACCGGCTATTTGTTCGCCCGACGCGGTGGCTGGCACAGCTCGAACGATTGGAAGCCGCTTGTCTACGGTGCCGGCATCGGCGCGCTGACCGGCAGCGTGCTGGGCCTGACCCTGGGCATCGTGGACATGTCCCAGAACAAACCCGGCCGCAACGGGTACGTCATGCGCGATGGTCTCTACGGAGCGGGCCTCGGCGCGGTCCTGGGTGGCATCGCGGGCGGGTTGGCCGCGCTGTCGTCCAAGAAGGGCGAGCACATCCTCCTCGGCGGAATCCATCGGCGTGCTGTCGGGCGCGTGCCTGGGCATGGGCGTGGGGTTCGTCGAGGGCTACCGCAAATACTCCGCCTCGGTGGCGCCGGTTCAGCAAGCCGACGGCAGCATGACCTTCGTCCCCGCCGTCGGAGGTCGCTTCTAGAGCAAAGAACGGGTTGAATACGACGTGATTACGGCGGGTCTAGGAGGGGCGGGTTTCAAACCCGCCCCATAGGCCAAGGGACGCGAAGATCCCGCTAACCTGGTTGGGCATTTGCGACGAGAGCGTCCTACAACCGGCGGGTGGGTTTGAAACCCGCCCCTACTTCTTTTCGGGCATGCTGGCCTTCTCGTGGGCCTTCTCGTCCTTGCTCCAGGGCGGCACGATCTTGTTGGTGCGGGCATAGGCCACTTCCTGTCCCAGGTGCTCGTTGAGGTGGCCGTTTAGAATGATCAGCACCGCACGCGTCGTCATCTCGTGTCCGAAAAAGTTCACCTTCTTGTCGAGGTCGGCGTCAGGGATGGCGGCAATCGCCGCGTGCACATGGGCGAACGAGGCCTCGAGGATCTTCTTGATCTCCGCCTTGTCCGTCGTCTTCTTGTCCCACTTGGCCGGATTCATCTCCCAGCCCGACTCGGCCGGCGGCTCCTTGCCGGTCGCGAACTTGACCATGGCGTAATTGGCGAAAGCGATGTGCAGGTACGCCTCGGCGATGGAACGCACCCCCGGTCCTGGCCGCCAGTTGAACTTGTTCTGCGGCACGGCGCCTTCCAGCTCGAGAACCTTCTTCTCGCCGTCGCTGTACACGCCGAGCATGTCGCGCTGGAACTCGCCCTTGGCAGCAGCAGGCGGTGGCACCGCCGCATGGGCCGCAGCACCGACCAGCCCGCTCACGAGTCCAACTATCCCTAGGGTACGAATGACATTCTTCATCAAGATCTCCTTGTTGGATTGCGTAATGTTCGCGTCCCTTGGATGCCAAGGAAGCGCGTCGGAAACAAGGAATCCGACGGGATTGGGCCAGCCCGCCACCTCACAGCGTCTTACGCGCGAACTCGCGAAATCTATTGCTGGCGGTGTCGTGGGCGTAGGTGATGACGGTGATGGCGGCGTCGGCGATTTCGAAGACGTGGTAGCGCGAACGCCGGTCGGGCGGCCCATCGTAGGACGCCGAGCCCGCGCCGACCACCGGAATACGTGCTCCGCCGGGTCCGGGTAGGTCGTTGAAGTAATCACGATGGTCATGCCCGTGCAACACCAAATCGGCGCCGGTGCGGACGAGCAGGGCCTGTAGGGCCGCGCGATCGCGCAGGTTGCGTTCTTCGCCGTGGCGGTTCACGAGCGGCGGATGGTGGATGAGCACGACACGACGTCGGCTCTTCACCTCGGGCGCGGTCAGAAGCGACTCAAGGCGGGCGAGTTGGCCTTCGCCCATCCTGCCCCACGCCCCGGCGTCGCCGGTGGGTACGCCGGTGCTGGTGCACACGAGAGCGACGTCGCCGCGAAAGCGCACAAAGGGATAGACGATGTCGTCCACGCGCAGCTCGGCCGTTTGATACGGGGCGAACATGCGCTCGAACACGCCGTCCGTCACCACCTTGGCGACGTAGGCGTCGTGGTTGCCGGGAATCACGGTTACCCGATCCGGCGGAAGCTGCGTGGCTTCGATCCAACGCAAGGCCGCAGCCCATTCGGATTCGAGCGCGATGTTGCACAGGTCGCCGGTGACGGCGAGGTGGTCCACGGCCCGCGATGGCAGATCTTCCAGCAGCGCCTGCAGGAGCGCCATGTTGTGCTTGCGCCGCCGCATGAGCAGCAGGTTCAGCCCGCCGAGGGCACGCTTGCCCAACAGATCGCGCAGCTTCACGTTGCGAAGACTTTGAAAATGCGGGTCGCTGACTTGGGCGAGGCGGAACATCAGGTGGCCTCCACTTGGATCTCGGCCAGCAGACCGAAATGGTCCGAGGCGTAGACCGAATCGACGCCGGGCCTGTCGAACACCAGGGTGCAGGAGTGAACGATCCCGCGTCCGTCGCCGCGCATGGGGGTCACGAAGATGTAGTCGAGGCGCCGGTCGGGCTCGAGAAATGCCAGCTTGGCCGTGTAGGGATTCGAGCGCGGCCAAGTCCACCCGGGCTCGCCGGGATGCGCGCGTTCCCAGGCGTCCTGAAGGTAGGTTCGCCGGCCCCCCAAGGTGACCAGGCCGCGCAGAAAGCGGATCTCGTCGGCCTCGGGCCGCGCATTGAAATCTCCCATCAGGATCTGCGGAGAGTCGCTGGTCCGACCAGCCACGCCGTCCGCAATGGCGGAAACTTGATCCTCGCGCTGCTTGCCATGCGTCAGTCGGTAGTTGAGGTGGGTGGTGTGAACCCAGACGCTGCCCTGCCCATTGTGCAGGCGGGACGAAAGCAGAATCCGCCGTTCCTTGGGCTCGGCGTGGGGCAACTCCAGCGCCGCGTGCTCGGCAATCGGCAGGCGCGAGAGAATGGCCAGGCCCTCCTGTCCGCCACCAAAGGGCGTGGCGGGCGCAAAGACGTGGCCGAAGCCAGCGGCCCTGGCCAGGGTCTCCGCCTGGTTGGGCAACTGTCCCGGCACTTCGCGGACTTCCTGCAGGGCCACCACATCCGGGGCGAGATCGTGCAGGCCTTGAGCCACCACCGCCATTCGCTCATTCAGGGGCGGTTCGGCACCCCACAGATTCAGGGTGAGGCAGCGCAGGGTTTTCATGCTCGACAGTTCCTACCGCTTCTAGCCGGCATCGCCATGGTAGGTGCAACACGAGTCGGCAGTTTCCCACACCGTCACCGCAGACAGGTAGGGAACCCGCTTGGACATCGCCTCCCAAATAAAGGCGCACAGATTCTCGCAGGTCGGATTGTCCAGCCCGTGAACGTCGTTCAGCGTGTGGTGGTCGAACTGCCTGTAAAGCCCGACCCAAGCCTCGTCGATGACCGCGAAATCCACGACCCAGCCGGTCGTCGGGTCGACGGGGCCACGCAACAGGATCTCGACCCGGTAGCTGTGGCCGTGCATGCGCGAACATTTGTGCCCCGCCGGCACGCGGGGCAAGTGGTGGGCGGATTCGAAGGAGAAGATTCTCTTGAGATCGACTAGCAAAACGACGCCAGTCTAGCACGTGCTCGGACCTACCTCCCGGCGTAGCGCTTGCGCGCCGGAACCTGCACGATCTGGCCCTCGGGTAGAACGATGGCGGTGAGGTCTCTGCCGTAGACGCAGCCCGTATCCAGGCCGGTGGCGAGCTGCTGCTGCTGCAGCCCACGCACGGCATCGTGGCCGAAGATCACCCACTCGGGACCGCGCCACTTTGCAGCCCAGGGAAAGTGAACCAGCAGGCGGCTGGTCGGCTCGCCCGTTTCGGTGATGCTGCGCAAGGTCCGCAGGTGTTCCCGCCGCTGCTTCTCGACCGGGATACCCGGCACAAGACCCGCGTGCACGACCAGAACCTCCGGCCCGCCTGGCCTGACGTTGCCAAGCCTGAGATAAGGCGGCAAAGACTCCAAATAGGCCCAATCGTCCGCGCCCAAGCTGCGGACGTAACTGCGACGATCGTGAGAACGATCCTCGTCCACCTCGTTCTTGTGGGCGAGCGCGAACGCATCGTGGTTTCCCAGCACCGCCAGCACGCCATTTTCCCGCGCGAGCTGCACCACGCCCTGGGAATCCGGTCCCTTGGCGACCAAATCGCCGGCCAGGACCACCCGGTCACCCTTGGCCTGTCCGCACTTGCGCAGGAGAAGTCGAAGCTCCTCGGCGCACCCGTGCACATCGCCCACGATGATTGTCCTCTGCATCGGCGGGAGAATCATAGCAGGCTTGGCAAATAGTCGAACCGCCCGTCCCTGTACCATCGAGCAAAGCCCAATTTCTGGACACATCTTCAGACGACATTCCGGTATCGACATCGTCCTCGGGATCGCTCAGATTCTGGGTGTGAGAACCACGGTGGATACCCGGTCGCGCCGACTGCGCGTCCTCGGACAGACGCAGCCTGCGGCGGCTGAAAGTGGCGAGCGACCGCACCATCCACCGTGGATTCGCGCGCGCTTGCCCTCGGGCCAGGTGTATTTCGATTTGCGCCAGCGCGTGCACGCCCTCGGGCTTCACACCGTATGCGAAAGCGCTTCCTGCCCCAACCTGGGCGAGTGCTGGAACGAAAAGTCCCTGACCATCATGATCCTGGGCGACCTGTGCACGCGCTCGTGCAAGTTCTGCGATGTCCCCACCGGCAAGCCGCTACCGCCCGACCCCGACGAGCCCGCCCGCGTGGCCGCCATCCTTTCCGAGCTGGGACTGTCCCACACCGTCATCACCTGCGTGACCCGCGACGACTTGGCCGACGGCGGGGCCGCCCACTGGGCCGCCACCATCCGCGCCGTCAAGGAGCGTTGCCCGGACATGGTGCTGGAAGCGCTGGTCAGCGATTTCAAGGGCGACACCGAAGCCGTCGATGTCGTGCTGGCCTCGGGGCCCGATGTCTTCGCCCACAACCTGGAGACCGTGCCACGCCTCGCGCGCCAGGTGCGCGTCCAGGCCAGTGTCGAGCGCTCGCTCGCCGTCCTCGCCCATGCCCACGCGCGGGGGGCACTCACCAAGAGCGGGCTCATGCTCGGCCTGGGCGAAGATCTCGCCGAGGTGCGCGCGGTCCTGGGCGACCTGCGTGCAGTCGGCGTGGCCATCTTGACCCTGGGTCAGTACCTGCGACCCTCGCGACAGCACCTGCCCGTCGAGCGCCATGTGACGCCCGACGAGTTCCGCCAACTAAAAGACGAAGCCCTGGCCATGGGTTTCGCCCACGTCGAGTCAGGTCCCCTGGTCCGGTCGAGCTACCACGCCTCGAACCAGCACGACCTGGTCCGGTCGCACAGGGCCGCCAGCGGCAGGTAGGCCCTCAAACCAAGTCCGCCTCGGCGCGCGCGATCTGGTCTTCCATGCGCCGCTGCTCGGCCCCGAGGTCGCTACGACCAAGAAAGGCCGCATAGCTCATGAACGCCGTCAGGTAGGAAAGATCCTTGGCCCACGTGGGTAGATAGATCGGCTCGTTCACCAAACCCTCGCGCGCCAGGCGATCGAAAAGGGGCGTGTCGTCGACCGCCAGCTTACCCACGAAGAGCATCCGAACCAGCTGGCTTTGTCCCTTGACCAGGGCCATGCGCAGGAAATTGGTTACACGCAAAAGCCCGTCGAGATAGCAGCCATCCTTGGTGAAGGGTGCTCCGCCCTCCATGAGCCCGCCGCGCATCACCCGACGGGCGCAGTCGAAGGCACTGTGCTCGTCGAGGCCACGCTCGCGAAAGAACCGGTAGATGTCGAGAAAGCTCGCGCCCTCCTCGGCCATGTGGATGGCCCGCGTTCGATCGCAAAGACGCCGGACTCGCGACAGTCCGACGGAGCCGGTGATGAACTCGGTGAACACCGCCAAACCTTCCTGGGTCCTCGACGAACGAGGCGAAGGGGCCCCGATGAATGAGATCACCTCTTGGGCCCGACCGTTGAGCGTGGTCGACATGTGGACCTGCCCCTCGTGAAACTCGATCTGGCGCAAATCGCGAGGCGAGAAGCGCGCATCGCACTTGAGCCTGACCTCGGCGGCGGTGCTCGAGGCCGAAGCCGCCAGGTGATCGACGACCCGCACCTTGACGGGATGATTCGAGAAAAACGCTGCGAAGCGCCCGCGCAGGATCTCGGCGGCCTCCTCGGCTCCCAGGGTTGGCTGGTCCACCGCCGACAGCGGCGGTGAGAAGCCGGCGATCACTTGCTCGAAATGACTCGCGAGATCCAGGTTGGTCGTGCGCTTGTCGGAAGACAGTCCGGTGGGACGGCCGTAGAGCTCGACGGAATGGTGGTAGAAGTCGCGGCTACCGATGCTCTGGAGCATACGCGCCGCCGTGGACAGGGCCACGCAGGTCTCGCGAAGGAATCGTTCGATCTCGTTGTCGCCGTCGAGCCGCCGCGCCAGGTTCTGGAAGACCATGGCCGCTTCGGCCACGCCGGCGGGGACATGGTAGGTGGGTTTGGGCAGAACGGAGGCATCGTTGGCGAAGAACTCGCGCTCGACTTCGTCGGGCCAGGTCAGGGCCGGAATCACGCGCACGGGTTTCTGCGCCTCGTTGATCTCGGTCGAGACCTCCCGCAGAAGTGCTACCAGGCGTCCCGAGATTGGCATGGGTGGACCTCGCCCGGATGGATCTAGCCACCGCCGACCCGACGTCCAGGCGGCACCGAGTAGGTGATCCAGGCATTGGCGCCGACCATGGCGCCCTTGCCGATCACGGTGTCGCCACCCAAGATGGTGGCGTTGGCGTAGATGACCACGTCGTCCTCGATGGTCGGGTGGCGCTGCGGTACGACGGGCTTGCCGCCGTCCTTCGACACCGCCTTCTGGCGTTTGATGGAGAGCGCGCCCAAGGTCACGCCCTGGTAGATGCGCACCGAGCTCCCGATGCGCGTGGTCTCGCCAATGACGATGCCCGTCCCGTGATCGATGAAGAATGGCGAGCCGATGGTGGCTCCGGGGTGAATGTCGATGCCCGTGCGGCCGTGCGCATGCTCCGTCATCATGCGCGGCAGGAGCTCGCCACCCTCGCGCAGGAGGCGATTGGCCGCGCGGAAGACGGCGATGGCGTACAGCCCCGGGTAGCACGCGACGACCTCGTCGGTGCCGGTGGCGGCCGGATCGGCTTCGAATGCGATCTGGACGTCCTGGGCCAGGATGGCGCGCAGCTCGGGCAAGGCCGCCAGAGTGCGCGCGGTCACGGTTCGCGCCTTGCGCCTGCACGCATCTCTCGTCTGGGGCTTGCCATCGTGCAGACGGTGCGCGGTGAGAAACAAGGCCGCTTCGAGGCGGGATTCCAGATCCGCCAGCACCTCGGCCAGCCGTTCGCGCGCGTCGTCGTTGGAGAAGCCCGCGTCCAGCCTGGTACGCCGAGTACCCGGGAGAACAACCGACAGGAAGTCGTTCACGATGGCGGCGATCTCGTCGGGCGAAGGCAGGGCACCGGCGAGCACCGCTTCGCCGGCCTTCTTGCCCATGCGCAAGATTCGGCTGGCTAGCTCGCGATGGGACTTCGTCGGGTTGTTCTGCGGATCCGTAGCCATGGACGAAATCTACCCTCATGTGGGGCCAGGCGCCGACAGGAATCGCCCGTCGAATCAGCCGGCTCTGGCCGGCCGCCGAAGCAGGATCGCCAGCGCACCGTCGCCACCGCGCGCGGGCGCGGCGGTGGAGAAGCCGAGAACGTGCGCGCGCGCCGGGCGGTTGCACAGCACCTCGACGGCGACATCGCGAAGCACGGGGCCGTCGCCGCCCGAGTGCAGGCCGCGCCCGCAGATGACCAGCACCGCTCGAGCACCCGCGCAAGCCGCATCGCGGACGAATTGCTGAATACGGCGGCGGGCCGCCTCGGCACCAAGGCCGTGCAGGTCGCACGTGCGCTCGGCGCGAATATCCCCCCGCGCGAGCGCGCGCAGGGTCTCGTGAGAGACGCCATGGCCGGCGCCGGTGATGCGTCCGTCCTGATGGTCGACGAGCAACCTGTCGTCATCGCGAGGCGCGCGTCTCTCGCCCTTGGCGGCGCCGTTCGGCCCCGCGCCACCGGCTGCCGGCAAGACGCGATCGCTCCCCTTTCGCAGCGGCGTCACGTCCGCGAGCTCCTTCTCGAATAGCCGCCGCTCCTCCTCGTCAAGCCCAGCCCACACCGCTGCCCTTTCGGGTTCTGACTTGGGTGGCGGCTTGCGCGCGGACACGACAGCGACTCCTCGCTCAAGTCTAGCGCGAATACTTCACCACAGAGACACCAGAGGGCACGGAGCCGGAAGGGAAGGGTTCCGGATCTCGAATCCAAACATCCTCTTCCACCACCCCCTCCGTGCTCGCGGTGTCTCTGTGGTGAAAACTCTTCTACCCGAGCTACTTGCCGAGCTACTTGCCGAGCTACTTGGCCGGTTTCGCGGCGGGTCCCTTGTCGTCGAGGTAGAAGAGTACCCAGGCCAGCGGCGCGTTCCAGTTGATGGCGACTTCGTTGGTCGACCACGATTCGATGTTGTCGGCGAAACACTTCTCGGCGACGCAATCGAGCATGTTGGCGGCCTTGACGTAGGGGTCTTGCAGACCCGAGTTCGGTCCGCCGGACAGCGCGCCTGGCGGTGCGTGCGGGAACTTGTGGTTCGCTTGGTAGGCCCAGAAGCGGTGGTGCGGATTCACCAGCGGCCTGCTCCCATAGCCGGTGACGTACGACTGGTCCATGGCGTTGCGGCCGAGGATGTAATCCATGCCCGCCACCACCGCATTCAGGTACTTGCGTGCATCCGTGAAGTCCCCGGCGAGCCCCAGGACGATCAGGTTGTTGAGCAGGAACGAATTGGACCCCCAGGGCGCCTTGTTTTCCTTGCCCCAGTCGATGGGAACGCGGAAGCCCCGATGCCTGAGGATGGCCATGAAACTGTCGGCGGCGGCGATCACGGCGTCGCGAGCGGCCTTCCGATCCACCGCGGGAAGCGCGCCGGGGACCACGGCCAGAGAGAGGGTGCCGAGCGCAGCCACCTCCTGCCAGGTCATGCTCGACGGAAGACCTTCGTCCTGGCCGTCGCGCAAGCGCGTGGTCACCTTCAGGTAGCTCGGCGAGGCGACCATGTACTGCCGATACGCGGGACGCTTGGTGGTGATGAACAGCTCGGCCGCTGCCCAGTAGAATTCGTCCTCGACGTGCTTGTCCTCGTAGGGCCCGCCGCCCTCGCCCCCAGCCATAGCCAGAATTCCGGGATTCGCGGCCGCGGCGGCCCATGCCTTTTCGGCCGCGGCGATGCAGCGGGCCGAGAACTTGGGATCGAGGGTCTTCCAGATCCGGCCGGCCTGCGCCGCCACCGCGGCCAGATCCAGCGTCGCCGCGGTCGAGACCGGATAGAGAAAGCGCGGCATCGGATCGTCGTGCGGGGCCAGACCCAGCGCGGTCCATGCCTTGTCGTGGATCTTGTGGTGCACCATGCCGGCCTTGGGCTGCCCCGCCGGCACCTGCATCTCGAGCAGGAACTCCAGCTCCCAGCGCGCCTCGTCGAGCAGATCGGGCACGCCGTTCTTGCGCTCGGGAATGCTCATGGTGCCGTCGGCGACTGCGGCGGTGGACTGACCGAGGAACTGGCTGCGCTCGTAGAGGTCGAGCAGCGTCCACACCGAGACGGCGCCGCTGACCACGTACTTGCCGTGATCGCCGGCGTCGTACCAGCCGCCGCGGACATCCAGGCTGTAGGAACAGCCCGCGCTGGGCGCGCAGGGAACGCTCTTGTCGGACAGATGCCCGGCTGGCCGCGTCCACTGCTCGCCGCCGGCATAGGGCATGGCAATCTCGATGCCCGATCGGCTGTGGTAGAAGTACGAAAGCGCGTCGTACTTCAGCTTGTGGTAGATATCCGTGCCGATCTCGAACGGGGCACTGCGATCCGCCCCCACCGCCAGGGTGAAGCCGCGGCCCGTGCCCCTGAACGCGGTGAAATCGATGATGTGAACCACGTCGCCCGAGGGGACATCCAGACCCGCCGGCTGGGATTTGCCGAACGCAGCCTCGTGTCCGTCGGCGGCGTAGAGCTTCCAGTCGAGCTGCTGTTTCGCGTCCGAGCGCAGCGTGGCAAGCTTGGCCAGGTTGGTGAAATAGCCCACCTGATTGACCAAAATCTTCGCCGCGACCTCGGTCTTGGCCTTGGGAGGCCGATTGAATTGCGCGTCCTCCAGACGGACGTCGTCGATGCAAACCGTAAGTGGGCTGTGCGTCCCATCGGCCAGCCGTCCACCCATGTGAAAGGTGAATTCGGCGCTGGGATCGTCCGGCCCGCTCTTCTTGAGCTTGCCGGTAAACCTGCGCGGCGTCTGGTCGACCTTGATTTCCTGGAACCAGTACTCGGCGTAGGGCGGGCCCTGCATGCCGACCTTGGGACGAATCTGCGTCGGCTGGGAGGCGAAAGCGCGAAAACTGATGTGGTAAAGGTGACCAGCCTGGAGCGTCATCTCGCGATGGCGAAGCTGCGCGTCCCAGTTGTTGTTGCCGCGGTTGTCGATGCGCAGGCAAAGCGCGCCCTCGACGACCCCCACTTCGCCGTGGGCCGGTTCAGTGAACGAGGACGTCCATGGCAAACTGCTGCCATCCTCGAAGGTTGCGTTGGCGATCAGGTTGTGCGGATTGATGGCGAGATCGCCGGGAACAGCGGCGAATGCATCGGAACCGTTCGCGCCCTCGTTGCGCCGGGTTTCCCCGATCGGAACGCAGGCTGCAAGCCCCAGAAACCAGGGCAGCAGCCTGGCTGCCTTCATCCGCCTACCACCACATACTGGCGGAAAGCGTGACCACGTTCTCGTCCGGATGGCCGCCAAGGACCCTGATGTCGTAGGTGCCGTTCGCCCCGTAGGGCCACGGCATGACCGCGTCCACGCGCGATGGGTCGGTGTACGCCGAGCCGTAGAAGTAGCGCGAGTACTGCAGTGTAATCATTTCGTGGGTGACGAACTCGCTGCGGAAGATGAGCCTGGGCGAAAGAATGTAGAAGCTCTGGGTGCTGTCGCTCATATCCGGGTTCACGGCATCGAGGCGAGCCGCCGCAGCCAGCATGGGCATGAATGAATAGATGATGTCGGCGCCGTACTTCAGCTTGGACAAATTGGTGTCGTCGTAGTGCGTCCCGGTCACCTTGTTGTACATGCCGAAGAGCGTGACGTTGACATCCGTGCCCTGCCCCCAGAATGGCCGGGGCCGCATCATGAAGCCCGCCAGGCTGAAGGTGGCTTGGCCCGCGACGGTGTGGATGTTTCCGTCCCCGTCGGTGATGTTGTTGGGATTCTTCAGGTCTTGGAAGTAGTTCTGCATCAGCTGCCATCCGCCCTGGGAGTGAAGGACCTCGATAGAGTCGCTGACCGCTCCGACATTGTGGCCCTTGAGGTAGGAATACCCGGCATAGGCATCGATCCAGCCGCCGGCCCATCGGACATCGCCACCCATGACTTGAATCGACGCCGAACCGGGAGCATTGGCGTAGCCCGGCCACAGCGCTGAGCCACCCGTGGAAGCCACGTTCCAGCGGTTGTCTCGCACGAAGGAGTTGATGTAGTGGCCGGTGAAGGTCCAGGCGCTATCGTAGACGAGGCCAACGTGAATGTGCGCCAACAGGTTCGTTCCATTCTGAACGTTTTGACCGGGGTAGGGCTGCCAGGAGGGATACTCGTACCTGGGCGCGTTGCTAGCAAGCTGTGGGGCGGCGTAGGTGGCTCCGTACATCTGATACATCTGGTCCATCTTGGCGCCGAAACCGCCCTCGACGACCAACTTCAAATCGTCGTTGAGCTCCATGTCTGCCGTCCCGGTGGCGCCCGCGAGACGGGTGCGTCCGAACAGGTAGGTTTGGTACTCGCCGCCGTCGTACTTGCCGAAGGCGCCGTAGAAGTTCGAGAACACACCCACGTCCCACGCCATGCCGCCCAGGTTGCCCAGAGCCTCGGGAAACTTCAAGGTCAAGAAGGCACGATCGATGCCGAGTTGGTCCTGCAATTCACGCCAGCCGCCTGATGTGATGTTGTAGCTGGCGATGGAGGTGGTCATCATGACCCGTTGGTTGCCGTACTGGAAGAAGAGCTCCGCCCACGGCCCCGGGCTGACGCCGGTAAAGTCCCAGCGGGTGTAGTTGGAATCGGGCGTGACGGGGGGAGCATGGAACTGCAGCGTATTCGGGGAATAACCACTTCCGCCATTGGGCGTACCGGGCATCGCAGAGTTGGCGACACCGGCCTCGGTGATGCCGATGCGCATCGGTCCACGGAAGTAGCCCTTGAACTTGAAGCCCCAGTCCTTGTCCGACGTGGTCGACTCGACTGCCTCGGTATTGCCGGAGGAATAGGTCAGGCTCTGGCTGTCGAGGCCGGCGCCCGAGACGGTCCGCTTCTTCTGCGCCTTGGGCGCTTCCACCACGGGCTGGTCTTCGGGGGGCGGCGGCGCGGGCACTGCCACCGGTGTCGGCGCGGGGGCTTCCTCGGCTTTCACGGCGGGCGCCCCCGCAGCGGGCGGGTTGGCGGGACTTTCGGCAGAGGCCGGGGTTGGGGCCGGAGCGTTGGTTTGAGCCATCGCAGCGCCTGTCAATAGGAGGGTTCCGAGAAAGGCCGTGGATTGAATTGAACGCAACATGGTCACTCCCGAGGTTGATAATAGGAGGCGACGTGCCCCCGACGGATGATGGAAACCAGAACCGCCGTTCCGGCCCTGGATCTGAAGGTGTCAGTCTTGTCGCCCATGCCCGACTGTAGTGCTTCTATTTGCAGTTCCAAACAAACGAAAGGCGCGGGTTGGGAACCCATAAACGCAACTGCCATCGGAATCGTTGAGCGCTAGCACCGAATCGACGCGGGGACTGTACACGAGGTTCGCGCTTTTGTATACGCTCCCCAAAAAGCCACTAAAACTCAACCACGCCGCCTATCAAGGCGCTGCCCGTCGCACGGTTCACGCGGTGGCTGTCCAGGCGGAACATCTCGCCTCCGCCATCGAGATTGAGCGAGAGGTAGGTGCTGCCGTAGAGTCGCGTACTCACGACGATCGCGCCACCGTAGGCGAAACCGAAGGAGCTCGACACAACCCCGTTCGTGTCGCGCTGACGCACCATGGGCACCCCCAGGGATGGCCCGGCCTGAATCGCCAAGCGGGGAACGAGCACGAGCGGCAGCAGAAGGTCCAGGCTCGTGTCCGCGCGCAGGAGCGACGATCGGTAGATATCCTGCTGCGAATCGAAGGACGCCACGCTGATTCGCCCGCGCACCATGGCCCAGCGCAGATCGCGTGCGTACGACAGCGCCAGAGTGCCAAGGTACACCGGGCTACCCGGCACGACCGAGGAGCTGACCCCGACGTAGGCGCCCAGGCGATTGCGCAACTCCAGATCGCCGCCCTTGCTGCGCGAGCTGCCCTCGGGAACGACGATCATGCCGGTGGGATCGACCGTGGTGACGCTGCCAGGGGCAAGCGCCAAGGTCCGCTCGCTGACGTTGCCCATGGTTCGGCGTAGCACGCGGTACTCCCCCGCGGGCAGGGCCAGGTAGAGATCTTCGCCGGCACTCGACGGCACCTCGGCGATCACTTCATCCCGCGTCCTGCTGAGGACGGTGTAGGTAGAGCCCGCTTCCCGCACGAAGGCCAGCCGAGCGTCCTTGGGGCGCGTCCGCGTGAGGACCACGTCGCCAGCGCCCGCCATGCGGTAGTCGTAGGTCGGGTGCTGACCGCCCGTCAGGCTCGCCGCCGTGTCCGCCAGGGTGCGCTTGAACGCGAATTGGTAGACCTCGCTCAAGGTCACCTGGCCATCGTGAGACGAATCCGCGGCCCCGCGCAACCCGGCCATGATGCTCTGGCTGAAGAACGATCCCTTGAGGTCGTCCGACTCTTGTGAAAATTCATTCGCCGTCGACGAGGTCACGATGGCCATGCCCTTGACCTGGCCCGGATCGGCCAACCGGACCTCGTAGCCGGGCGCGCGCCGCCCGCCCTTCACGCCGGTCAGCGCGCCCGACTGGCAGGCGTCGACGAACGCCACGCGCACATCCGCGGCATTGAGCTGTTCGAGGTAGCTGCGCAGATCGCGCAGAGGCAGACGTTCGGAGCCAAGCTCGAGTGCCTCGTTGTCGCCGTGGCCGGAGTAATAGAAGAGGAACAGGGTCCGGTTGCCTGCGGCCTTGGCGGCCGCGAGCCTCTTCCGAACATCCACCAAGCCCTTTTCGATCTCGGCCCGGCCTGCCCCGCGCAGGGTCACGATGTCGTCGAAGTCTCCGGCGGTCCTGAGCAGATCCGCGAGGCGCCCGACTTCCTCTTCGGCGTAGCGCAAGCGGTGCGCCGGATCCTCGCCGGTATTGTTCCCGACCACCAAGCCAAGGCGAACCTGCCTGGACTGCGCGCGCGCCGGAGCGACGGCAAAGCCGAGCCCGATTGCCAAGGCCAAAATGCCTGAAAGGAAGGACCGCATCTTAGGGTCTCCTTAGTAGCATTGACACCTGCTGCATGGGCAGGTCAAGGGCCGTCATGCGGCGGACGTCACTATCAACCGCGGACAACGCGGCGCCCACCGCCGCGCGCACGACGTCATCGGCGAATTGGGTCTCTGCCCACAGGGCGAAGATGCGCTCCCATCCCTTGTGATCGTCGAGCTGAATCGAATCCGGCAAGAACATGTGCGCGCCTGCGTCCACAGGTACACCGACCAAGGCGTGCTCCTCATAGTAGGGAAATACCTTACCCTGGTCGTCGACCCCGAAAATCAGAAGGTAGCCGGGCCGGTCGTTGCTGTAGGCGAAGCGCAGACGGTCGCCCTCGATGAAATCCGCCCCGTCCTCCGCGGGGAAGACCTTGTCTCCGCGCTTGCAGTAGGTTTCGACGATGAGTCGGCCCTTGATGGCGCTGCCACCTGGATCCCCGGCGACGTAGGAGCGCAAGGCCGGCAGCGCGAAGAGCAGCAAAGCTGCAGCCGCCGGAACCAGAAAAGCGGGAGCCAGAAAGCGCAGCCAGCGTTGTCTACGCCGGCGTTGCCGGGCCACTTCCATGATGTTCCGAGCGGCTCGAAGACTGACCTCGGCCGGATCGGCACCCAGCAACAGGGCGCGCGCGTTGGAGATGTCAGCCAGCACCGCGGTGCATCGCCCGCAGCCTCCGATGTGGGAGACGAGCTCGGCGGGGCGCTCGGGCTCGGGACGGGCTTCCCAGCGCGAGAGCTCGAGGCGTGAAGGGCAGGCAGACATTTCCCGCTCCCCTACTCTTCTTCCTTTGTGGTCGCGGGGCGCGGGACCGCGTGCAGCAGATCGCCGGCGATGCGCGACAGCTTGCGCAGGCGGTTAAAAACCGTCCGGCGAGTGATGCCGAGGACTTCGGCGATCTCGACCTGAGACATGCCGTCGAGGTAGTGCATGACGGCCACCTTGGCGCCACCCTCCCCGCAACGCTCGAGGACGGCGATGACGAATTCACGATCCGCCACCCCGGATTCGGCCGAGCTGCACGTGTGGCGAATTGGCGGCGAGAGTCGGCACCGCCCGTGTGTGCACGTTGTGCTCGCGCAGGAGGTTGAGGCAGACATTGGTGGAGACACGGTAGAGGTAGCGAAGCGCCTCTTCTTCCCGTGGCAAAACCACCCCGCGCGCGAGCACGCGAATGAAGGCCTCCTGGGTGGCGTCCCGCGCTGCTGCTGGCGATTGCAGGAAACGCCGACAGTGCGCGTAGATGGCGGGAGCGAACTTCGCGTAAAGCTCCCCGAGCGCCGTTTCGCCCGCAGAGGTTGTCTTTGAGCTTCCCTTCTCGTTTTCCACGGCGCTGGCCCGCGGAGCATAGCCGACCGCCGCGGAAGAGGGAAACATCGCTTCTGCGCACACCCAACGTGGGAGCGGGTTGCGGGCGAGAGATGGTTGGGTAGGGCCGAGCATGGTCAAGAGGGTGGGTTGCAGTTGGTGACTTCGTAGCACTGCTGGCAGGCATTCGAGCTGCAGGTCTGCCTTGCCGCGCAGTCCCCATTGGAAGCGCAGTGGGTGACGATGGCGAAATCGAGCTTCGTCGTCGGAGGCAGCGTTCCGCCCTGATCTTGGCTGAAGCCTAAGATCTGCACGGGCCCGCAGACGGTCGGCGGATAGCAAGTCTGAAACGGCATCGAGGTCATCGGCACCCATTGCTGGTCAGGGCCGGGGACACCGGGATAAAGAAAACCGATCGTGGAAGTCGGATTGCTCGCAACCACATCCGAGGTCACGATCTCGATATCTGGGTTTCCCACGAAGGTGGTGGGCGTCGGGATCTGGATTTCAAAAGCTGGACCAACTGCGCCGCTGTGATCGATGGTCGGATAGCGGCGCATGGTGATGGCCGCAGGCTCCTTCAAACAAGCCGGCCAAACGTCCAAGGTGGCTTCCTGGAGTTGGATCTGCCCTCCCTCCGGACCGATGGTCTCGGTCACGTACGCATAGCCCTCGCCGTCGCGAATGCCGGTCCCGCACGACATCGTGGTGGCCATCGCCAGGGCAGCGATCACCCCCCACGGTCGTATCTTTAATACCCCGCGTTGCATCTCCTCAACTCTAAGAACAATCCGTCCCGCCACAATGGGAATGGGCAAAAAAAAGGTCAAATCGTGCGCGAACTCGGCGGAAGGACACGGCCTCGCTCGCATCCACGGGGACTCGGAGCCGGGTCCGAACATACCTGCCGCGGCTCTGCGGATTGCTCGGCTAGTAGATGGGCGGCGCCGGCGGGATGGTGATCATGTCCCACACCGGCGTCGTGTTCACCGTAGGGTTCTTGTCCGTCGGGAGCATCTGCCACCAGAGGTAGATCGACTTGTACGTCTTGTAGGTTCCGCCCTCGACCGAGATGGCGGTCAGGTAGAGCTGCGAGACTTGATGGACCGCACCGGTCGAATCAGCGACCGGGGTAAGCCCAACACGATTGGACGAGTAAATCACCCAGTAGTAGGTTCGATTGTTGTAGGTCGCGGTGCCTGGCGCCCACTTGGGGAAGTGATTGTTCACGCCAGGGCTGGTCTTGCCCGTGCATGCCACCGGGTCATTGGCGGCCAGACGAACCGCCGTGCCGGCGCCGGGCGCCGATCCCAGAGGCACGAAATACATCTCCGCCGCAGGATTGGCGTACATGACGCCGCCGGAGGGAACCCGGTCGAAGAGAACCATCGAATCGTCAGGCGCGTAGGCGGCATAGTACTCCTCCCACTTCGAGTCGGACGCGCCAGGCACCGGCTTCGCCTCACCGCCGTTGCCTCCGCTGTAGGGAACCATGTAGAGATCGGTCGCGCCTTGGGCAAGCCGGCCATCCTTGCATCCACCGTTGGTGGACGAGTAGATAATGTTGTTGCCATCGTGGCTCCAGGTGGCGAAGGCCGCGCCGCGGGCGTCGTCAGCACCTCGGTCGATGATTCCGTAGTTGCCCGCCGTGAGCTGGGCGATGGGTTGCTGATCGGGACCAACGCTCGTCAGAGTGGGCGGCGTGTCCGAATCGAGGTTGTACCAGACGAGCTTGGCTGGCGTTGCGGTGTCGTTGTTCCAAGGCATCTGTTCCGATGATTCGGCCGAGGTCGTCACCATGATGCGCTTGCCAGTTTGCCAGTTCTGGCTCGAAAAGGCCGCCGGCCCGGTCCACGGCTTGTTGAGATCCGCCAGTCCGCCAACGGAAAGGTCCGGAAGCTCGTCCCCGACGTTATCGGCTTTGACCCCGGCGATGACCGAATCCCATGGCCAGTTGTCCACGAATGCCACGAACCCGGAGTCCGGCGTGGCGGAGTGGCAGCCGCTGCAGGTCGGCTTGCGAATGTTGGCCGACATCGTTCGACTTGACTGCTGCACCTGGGACAACAGCAAGGCATCGACGATACCTTCCTCACCAACTGTGAATCCACGCAGAATGGACGTTGCATCGTTCTGCGTGTCAACGCTCTGATTGCCGACTGCGGCCGGATCGGCGGCCCAGTAGACGATGCTGCCGGCCGCGCTCGCGGACGCGATCTGGAATTTTGCGGTGGTGGCTCCGCCGCTGGCGGCGCGAACCGTGACCGAAATATCCGATTCGTGCACGTGTATGCGCAGACCGTCCCAGATGGTCTTGTCCATGATCCAGTTGTCGGCGGTCGTGTACACGACCAGGTCGTTGGCCTCGAGGTCCGCATGCACCGTGATCTGGACGAGACCGCCCGTTCCCGTCCATTTGATGCGCGGCCGGGTCCAGTTGTAGGGGAAGAGCGACCCATCCTCCGGCTCGGTGACACAGGGGCCAGCTCCCGATGGATCCCCGGAAAACTGACTGCCCGGATTGCCGGGAATCGCGGAAGGCGACTTGGGGTCGTTGATGGGAGCGGAAGGAAAATCCGGGCAGGCCGTCGGGTTGTCGCACGCGACGGGCGCGGCGCCAGGGTCGACTTGCGTCGGCTGTGTGGGCGCTCTTGCGTCGAGATCGATGTTGATCCCGGACGAGCCCGCTTTCCCGCCACCGCCGCTGCCGCCATCGCCGCCGGACGGAATAACCCCCGCCTTGGCTCCGGCACAACCGAGGAAACCGCCGAAAATGGCCAGACCGAAATGCGCGCAAATTTTGAGCTTCATGCACACCTCTCTACTGGAACATCCAGCGCAGCCCCGTGGTCAGATCCAGCACCGCGGAGGTCTGCGTGAAACCAAGCAGCGCTTGTGTGTCGACCGTCCATCGCCAGCGTCGGTTGAGTTTGTAGAGCATACCGCCCCCAATCCCGACAGCCCATGGCCCTCCCTTGACCGTGTCCTTGAAAGGGATTGAGCCCCCAGCCTGACCATTCTGATCCACCTGCTGCGCCTGGGCATCAACCTGGAGACGAAAGGCATCGCCCCATCCTGCCGCGGCGGCGAAATACCAGCGTATCTTCTCGTCACCGTCGGTAAAGAAGAGCGCACGCAACAGCACGGCGTTCGCCCCCCATGGCGTTCCTTTCCATCCACCCAGGATGAGCTGATCGCGCCCGGTAATGGCCAAAGCCGTATTTCTGCCAATGAAATATCCAATTTCAGGAACAGCATGCCCGAGAAAAGCGAGCGCCAGGCCGGGGCTGAATCCAACCTTCTGGCTGGGAAAGGTCTCGGTGGAGTTTCCCGAGGCGTAGCCGACCCCCGAACCGAGCCCAAGGCCAATCCACCAAGTTCCCTTCAATCCCTGGTGCTCGCGGCGGCGCTCGTTTTCCAGACGAGCCAGGGGGTTTTCGTCGTCGATTTCTTCGCCCTCTTCTTCGTCCTCGTCCCCCTCGTCATTGTCGCCCTCGCCCTCGGTGGTGGCGGTCGGGCCGGCGGGAGCGGCTTCGCCGCCCTTGACGGAAATCACGCTCGGGCTGTCCTCCCGGCCGGAGGAAGCAAGGCTCGACCCGCCTTCATCGCGAGCCTCGAAGTAGACCGTCATCAACTTGGCCTTGGTCTGGGCGCCGGGAATCTTGGCCACCCAGGTGGTGGCCGCACCCGAGGTGCCAGACTTGGTCATCTGCAGCGCCTGGTACTGGTCTTCGCCGTTCGCCTTGTAGTACACCGTGACGGTGGCCGGATGCAGCTCGGCCGAGGTCAGGCATTTGAGCGTGATGTCTTCGCCAGCCTTGACTTCCTCGTCCATGGGGCACTTGATGGCGACACCGGAGAGGGCCTCGACCTGCTTGACAGCCGAAGCCGGCTGCTTGGGCGGGGACGAGGGGGCCTGTCCGACGCCGCCCATCTCGGCCTTGGCGCGCGCCAGATTGGCCTCGGTCTCGGGGGTCGCCCGCTGCTTGCTCATCTTGAGGTCGGGCTTGATGGCCAGTGCCTTCTTGAAGTGGAACACGGCCTTGTTCGGATTCTTGAGCCCCACGCTGTAGAGCACGGCCAGATTGCCGTTGGTGGCAAGCCCGGCCGGGCCACCTCCGAGATTGGACTTTTCGACGATGGCCAGAGCTTCGAGCAGCGTCTTCTCCGCCAGCGCGTAGTTCATGTCGTCGAAAAGCTGCATCGCATAGCGATTCATCTTTTGCACTCTGGACGCGGGATCCGCGTCGTCGGACTTGCCCTCGGCAGCGCGCACCGTTTGCGCGTTCCCAAGGGCGAGGAAAGTGGCGAGAATCAATGCTGGGCCGGCGGTTTTTGTGGAGCTCATGGTGGTGGGGTCTTGGTCCTGATGATCCCCCTTTTTACACACTCACTTGGCTTGAAGTGAGAAGAATCGCCCTGCTCGCAATACCCGATTTCCTGGCCCTACATTGCCTCACAGGTGCACGGTGGACGGCGGTTACAGGTCGTAGACCTTGAGCTTGTCGTAGAGCGTGCGCAGGCCAATCCCCAGGCGCGCCGCGGTCTGCTTGCGGTTGCCGCCGGTCAGCGCCAGCATGCGCCGGATGGCTTCCTTCTCCATGTCTTCCAGTTTCTCGACGCCCGAGCCATCCGAAGCATGCGAGGCAGAAGCCAGGGTGCCCGTCAGGATCAGGTCGGCGCCAAGCACCGTGCCTTCGGCCAGGATGGCGGCACGCTCGAGGACGTTGCCCAGCTCGCGAACATTGCCCGGCCATGCGTACGACGCCAGACGTGCGCGCGCGCCTTCGTCGAGAGAAAGGCTCGGGCGGCCGAGCTGGCGTGCGATGCGCAGCAACAGGTCCTCGGCAAGTGGGAGGATGTCGGCCAAGCGCTCGCGCAACGGCGGGATGCGGATGGGGAAGACGGCCAGGCGGTGGTAGAGATCCTCGCGGAAGCGGCCAGCGCTCATCGCCTCGGATAGATCGCTGTTGGTGGCGGCCACGATGCGCACGTCGACCTCGATGGTGCGCGTACCACCCACGCGCTCGAACCGCCGCTCCTGCAAGATGCGCAGCAGCTTGGCTTGCAGTTGGGGGCGGAGCTCGCCGACCTCGTCGAGAAACAGGGTGCCACCGTCGGCCAGCTCGAAACGCCCGCGGTGGTTCGAGACGGCGCCCGTGAAGGCTCCCTTCTCGTGCCCGAACATCTCGCTTTCGAGCAGCGAGTCCGAGATAGCCGCGCAGTTCACCGCGACGAACGGCCCCGCCGCCCGTCGGCTCTCACGATGCAGAGCGCGCGACAGCACCTCCTTGCCGGTGCCGCTCTCGCCGAGCAGCAGGACGGTTGCGTCGGTCGCGGCAACCTTTCGTACCTGCCCCATCACCGCCTGCATGACCCGATCCTTGGCAACGATGGCCGGCTCGCCGGTTTCCGGAGCATGCATGCGCTGGGCGTCCTCGCGCAGGTGACGGCGCTCCATCGCGCGGCTGGCGACCAAGCGCAGCTCGTCGGGACCCGACAGGGGTTTGTCGAGGTAGTCGAAGGCCCCCAGCTTCATGGCCTCGACGGCGCCCGCCACGGTTCCGTGCGCGGTCAGCACCACCACCTCGGTCTCGGGCGATTCCGCGCGCGCCTTGCGCAGAAGCGACATCCCGTCGAGCCCAGGCATCTTGAGATCCGTGATCATCAGGTGGAAGGATTCGCGGTCGAGCATGCGCGCGGCCGATGCGCCATCGGCGGCAAGGGTCACGCGCAAGCCTTCACCTTCCAGAACCTCGCCAATGAAGGTCCGAATTCCCTCTTCGTCGTCGACAACAAGTACGCGCTCCATGACTAGACTCCTCGTGCTGGCGGGGGCAACCGCACGGAAAAGACCGCGCCCCCGTCCGCATGGTTACGAGCGGTGATCGCTCCGCCGTGCCCCTCTACGATCCGCCGAGCCAGGGCCAGGCCAAGCCCGGTGCCCTTCGCTCTTCGGGTGTAGAAGGGCTCGAAAACCCGCTCCTCTTCGCCCGCGGGAATGCCCTCACCACGGTCACGAACTTCGATGACCAGATGGCGATCGGCCTGAACCTCCAGGCCGACGTCGATTCTCTGTCCGGCCGGTGAGGCGTCGCGCGCATTGCGCAGCAGATTGACCAGCACCTCTTCCATGCGAGCGCTATCGAGCGGCCAGGCCGCGGGCGCAGAATCGGCGTGGAGATGGATGTCGTTGCTTCCCGCGTCGTCGATGGCCGCGCGAACCACGGCCGCCGGATCGGCGGATTCGCACGCGACGGCGCCGGTGCGCGCGAATTCCAACACCTGGCGTGAAAGCTCTTCCAGGCGCACGGTCTCGCGCAGCACGATCTCGGCTCCCTTGCGGCCGGCATGATCGGGTGGGAGCTTTTCGAGCAAGAGTTGGACATGCCCCTTGAGCGAGGCCAGGGGATTCTTGATCTCGTGGCCGAGTACGGCCGACATCTGGCCGAGCATCTTGAGCTGGCGATCGCGTTCGAGCTGTGCCGAGGCCTTCTCGGCGTTGCGCGAGATACGCCAAAACACCGCGCAAAGCCCCATCAACACCAAGGCCGCCAAGAGGCTGACCACGAGGGTGACTTGCGCCCGCCACGCCAAGGCATGGGCAGCGGCCGAATCCACCTCGAACAGGACCTGCTTGCCATGCAAGGGGTGATCGGGCGGCGCGGGCGAAGGAACCTGACTCGATGGTCGCGCCGTGGCAGCCCCCGGCGTGTCGCTGGGACGAATCAAAAGCTGCGCGCTGGATCCGCCCGGGCCGAATGCGATGGTTGCGGCTGGGCCGAGATTGCCGACGGCGGACCACCGAACATTCGTCGGTTGCTTGCCGGCCGCGGCCACAAGCGTACCGCCGGCGTCGCGAACCTCGACGTAGCGCAACCCTTGCGCGGCGAGCTCTTCGAGAACCTCCTGCAACGCATGCGCGTCGATCTCGGCGGCCGGTCGCAAGGCACGGCGAGCGGTGTAGGCAATCGCGATGGTCTGCCCCTGTGTGACCGTGCTTGCCGCCTGCCGTATGCCGGCGCGAACCCACAGCCCAGTCACCACCAGCACGGCAGCCATCGCGGCCGACGAAACCAGCAAGCCCCAGCGTAGGTACACCGGCGAGGGTTTCAAGGGCCCGTGAATCCTTTCGCAGATGTCATCGGCCCCAGGGTTGAGCAAAGGCCGTGCCTATCCGAGACTGGCGTAAACATGCGGCGCTGTTCCTCCGGCGAGCGGTTCGAGAATGCGGATTCCGCATGGATTCTGTGCGAATCCGGCACCCGCTACAAGCCAGAGCTTCTCCCGCAGTCTAAGTTCCCGTCTCAATCGCGTTGGCGCAGCCGGGCTTTGCCCGGCTACGCCACCCCAAAGGCGAAGGAGCACGACAAGATTCAACGGCACGACAGACAAATGCCCCGCCCGCCTCGCTGCGCTCGGCGACCTCTCCCCGCTTCGCTCCGCTACGCGGGGCGAGGTGTTTCAGGTCAGGGTTCCCATATCAATCGTTCAGCGCGTGGGCGACGTCTTCGAACAGCCCTTGCACGTCTTCGAACGCCAAAACGATGTCCGGATCCAGATAGGTTCCACGGCGCAGCGCGAGCGCTTGCCGACACTCGGCATGACTCAGGGCCGGCTTGTAGCAGCGGAGCGAGCGGGCCGCATCGTAGGAGTCCGCCACAGCCATGATACGCGCCGAAAGTGGAATGTCCGTGCCCGCCAAGCCAGCGGGATAGCCCTGGCCGTCCCAGCGTTCGTGATGGCAGCGCGCGATCTCGATGCCGACGCGCAGGAACTCGTTGCGCGGATAGCGCGTCTTGACCGCTTCCAGGGTCTGGGCGCCGAGGGTCGTGTGCATCTTCATCTCCTCGAACTCGCTCGGCGTGAGCTCGCCCCGCTTGAGCAGGATGTGGTCACGAATGGCCACCTTGCCGATATCGTGCAGAGGGCTGGCGAGAAACATATTTTCGATGAACGATTCCTCGATGCGACCCGCGTAGCTCTCTTGCTCGGCCAGCGTGGCCGCGAGCAGCTTGCAATAGAGCTGAACCCGTTCGATGTGCTTGCCGGTTTCGCCGTCGCGCGATTCGGCCAGCTTGGCCAGGGCGAAGATGGTCGCCATCTGGGAATCGGAGATCTCGCGTACCTGCTCGCCAACCAGCTCGATGAGGCGACGATTCTTGGCTTCCAGCTCGACCTGCAAGCGCCGCAAGCGAAGGTGGGTTTCCACGCGCATGCGCACCTCGGCGAACTGGAACGGCTTGGAAACGTAATCGACGGCGCCCACGCCGAAGGCTTCGACTTTGTCGGAGACGCTGTCGATGGCGGACAAGAAGACTACCGGAATATCGCGCAAGCGAGCATCGCGCTTGAGGCGCCGGCAGACCTCGAAGCCGTCCATCCCCGGCATCATGATGTCGAGCAGGATGAGGTCGGGGGGGTCGGCCGCGGCAACCTCGAGCGCCATGGTGGGGTCCGAAACCGGACGGGCGAGGTAGCCTTCGCTGCGTAGAAGCTCGCTCAAGATCCGCAGATTCTCCGGCCCATCGTCGACGATGAGGATGTCGCCGCGCCCCCCTGCGTTTTCGGACATGCTCCCCCCTTCGATGACAACTGGTTCCTCGAAAGTGCCGCGACTCCAACGGTCTTGCCGCCCGACTGCGTCCAAGATGATCCCAAGCATAACCCAATCTCGGCCATGCGAGGACCCCATCTACGAAGAGGCGTCCAGACTGCGTTCACGCCACCTCGACCCGGCGCGCGGACCTTGCTACGTTACCTGGACCATGAGCGACTCCTTTGCGACCCGATCAAGCTTGCGCGTCGGCGGAAGCAACTACGAAATCTTCCAGCTTGGGAAACTGGCCCAGGCCGGATTCGATATCGCCCGGCTGCCCTACTCGCTCAAGATCCTTCTTGAAAACCTGCTGCGCCGAGAGGACGGCCAGAGCGTGACGGCGGCGCACATCGAGTCACTGGCGCGTTGGCGTCCCGAGGCGGAACCGTCGACCGAGATCGCCTTCATGCCTGCGCGGGTGATCATGCAGGACTTCACCGGCGTGCCGGCGGTCGTCGATCTGGCCGCCATGCGGGCGGCGAGCAAGCGCATGGGTGGCGACCCGGCGCGCATCAATCCGCTGTTGCCAGCGGAGTTGGTCATCGACCACTCGGTGCAGATCGACGAGCAGGCGCATGCAGGCGCCCTGGCCCGCAACAATCGAGCTCGAGTTCGAGCGCAACCAGGAGCGCTACGGATTCCTGCGCTGGGGCCAGACCGCCTTCCGCAACCTGGCCGTGGTCCCGCCCGACACCGGCATCGTTCACCAAATCAACTGCGAGTATCTGGCGCGCGTGGTGTTCTCGGCACCCGATCACAAGCGGCCCGGCGTCGTGCAGGCCTACCCGGACACCGTCGTGGGCACCGACTCCCACACCACCATGGTCAACGGCCTCGGGGTCCTGGGCTGGGGCGTGGGTGGCATCGAGGCCGAAGCCGCCATGCTGGGCCAGCCCATGCCGCTGCTCATCCCGCAGGTCATCGGCGTGCGGCTGTCGGGCCAGGTTCGCCAGGGCGTGACCGCCACCGACCTCGTGCTCACCATCACGGAGATCCTGCGCAAGCTCGGCGTGGTCGGGAAGCTGGTCGAATTTTTCGGTCCCGGCGTTCCCACCCTGCCGCTCGCCGATCGGGCCACCATCGCCAACATGGCGCCCGAGTACGGCGCCACCTGCGGCCTGTTCCCCATCGACGGAGAGACCCTCAACTACCTTCGCCTAACCGGCCGCGCGCAGGACTCCGTTCGCCTGGTCGAGGCCTACGCCAAAGAGCAGGGACTCTTCGCCGAACCAGGCCAAGCCGAGGCCGGCTACACCAAGGTCGTGGAGCTGGACATGGCCACCGTCGAGGCGAGCCTGGCCGGCCCGCGCCGCCCGCAGGATCGAGTCTCTCTCGCGCACGTGGCGAAGGGCTTCGCGAACGCCCTGCCATCGCTCATCAAACCGCAGACGCCCGGCACCATCGTCGCGAAAGGCCAAGTCCCAGCCAACTCCGACATCCAGAACGGGTCGGTGGTGCTCGCCGCCATCACGAGCTGCACCAACACCTCGAACCCGCCCCTGCTCATCACCGCCGGTCTTTTGGCCGAGAAGGCGGTGGCGCGCGGGCTCGGGAGCAAGCCGTGGGTGAAGACGTCCTTCGCGCCGGGCTCGCAGGTGGTCACGGCCTACTTGAAGGAGGCCGGGCTCATGCCCGCGCTCGAGAAGCTGGGGTTTCACATCGTGGCCTATGGGTGCACGACCTGCATCGGCAACTCGGGGCCGCTCGCGCCCGCCATCACGCAGGCCATCGCCGAGCGCAACCTGGTCGTGGCGTCCGTGTTGTCGGGCAACCGCAATTTCGAGGGGCGGATTCATCCCGAGATCCGCGCCAACTACCTGGCCTCGCCACCGCTGGTGGTGGCGTACGCGCTCGCCGGGCGGGTCGACATCGACCTCGACAAGGAGCCCCTCGGCGCGGACAAGGCCGGGCCGGTCTTCCTCAAGGACATCTGGCCATCGCCCGCCGAGGTGGCAAGCGCCGCCTCACGCGCCGTCAAGCAGAGCATGTTCGAAAGCGCCTATGCCACCGTCTTCCAGGGCGACGCCCGTTGGCGCGGCATCCCCATCGCCCAGGGTGCGACCTACGCGTGGGACGATGCCTCGACGTATATCAAGCACCCACCCTACTTCGACGGCATGGCCAAGACCGCGCCGGCCGTGGAGGAGATCGCCGGTGCGCGCGTCTTGGCCTGGCTCGGTGACAGCATCACGACCGACCACATTTCCCCGGCGGGTTCCATCAAGAAGGATGGCCCGGCCGGCCGCTACCTGGTGGGGCTCGGCGTGGACGTCAAGGACTTCAACTCCTTCGGTGCCC
This sequence comes from uncultured delta proteobacterium, assembly GCA_963824555.1. Classification (GTDB taxonomy): domain Bacteria; phylum Myxococcota_A; class Polyangia; order Fen-1088; family Fen-1088; genus Fen-1118. Next base: position 409,604 of record CAWGPW010000021.1, read on the forward strand.
GTCGTGGCAACCACGAAGTCATGGTCCGCGGCACCTTCGCCAACGTGCGCCTCAAGAACCTGCTGGCGCCCGGCACCGAGGGCGGCGTCACCCGCCACCTCCCCAGCGGCGACGGCATGGCCATCTACGATGCTGCCATGAAATACGCGGCAGAGAAGGTTCCGCTCATCGTGCTGGCGGGCAAAGAATACGGCTGCGGTTCGTCTCGCGACTGGGCCGCCAAGGGCACGCGCCTGCTCGGCGTGCGCGCCGTCATCGCGCAAAGCTACGAGCGCATCCACCGCTCGAACCTCCTCGGCATGGGCGTGGTACCGCTGGAGTTTCTGCCGGGACAGAATCCAACCAGCCTTGGTCTCGACGGCGAGGAAAGCTATTCCACCGTCGAGCTGCCCGCGTTCATCGCCAACCCGCCGGCCGACCGCCGGCTGACGGTGGTTTTCGTGCGCAAAGACGGTAGCCGCGGCGAATTCAAGGTTCGCGTACGCATCGACACCCGGCAAGAAGCCGCGTACTTCCAGCACGGCGGCATCCTGCCCTTCGTGCTGCGCGGCCTGCTCGCCGGATAGAAGAGATCGCAGAGATCCAAGAGGTCACAGAGGTCACCTCTGCGCCCTCGTCCGCCGCTGTGCCCTCTCCTGTTTGCCTACATGCTCTTGTAGCGGAACAGCTTCATGCGCGGGGCGCCGGAAACCTCGAAGAAGAAACCGAAGCCGAAATTGACGATGCCGTGTCCGTCCTCGACCAACTTGCGGGGCGGGTTGATGAAGGGCTGCGCCTCTTTGAAGGCCTCGACGGCGGTGTCGTCGAGGAAGTCCAGGCCACAGGTATGCACGACCCAAACCTTGGCCAACGACCCGTCCGCCTTGAGATTGACCTGGAGGAGCGTGTAGCGGTCCTCCGATCCGTAGATCCTGCCGGTGGGATCGCGGCGCTGGTACTCCTCGGCTGGCTTCCAGTGATCGGCGACCCGCTCTTTGATGCGGTTGAAGAAGGTAGCGTAGACCCAGCGCTTGGCGTTGAGCGCGGTTTCGTTGCCGTCGTCGATGTCGGCCAGATGATCTTGCGTACCACTGCCCACGGCGCGCGCGATCTGCTCCTCCGAGGGTACGAGCCCGTAGAGCCCGGGGCGACCTCCGGTTTGGGTTTCAGCGGGATTGACCAAGCGCTGTGGCCTGGGCATGCCACCGCCCGAATGGGCGAAGGCGCCGTCGGGATCCGACGCCAATTGTTCTTCGCTGCCGGCCTGACTCGCATTCGGGGCGGTTTCGCCTGCGCGCGACCGGACGGGTTGGCTGCGCCGCTCTTCATCCGGCGTCCGCATGGCCAACGGCCCAGGCGAGGCGGGGATCTCCGACGGATTGGGCGTCAGCGCGGGCGCGTTTCGTTTGTTCGGCTCGACCTCTCCGGTGTGGCGCTGTTGCGAGTTGGGATCGAACTTGCCGTAGTGCTTGGTCTCCTTCTCGACCCAGGAGTCGTACTCGGCGGCGAAGCGCGCCTCGTCCGGCCGTCGCTCGTCGCGTGGGCGGGGTAGATCGACGACCTGCCCCGGCGCCTTGGGGGCTTCCTCTTCCTTCTTGATCTCCTCCTGCTTGGCCTTTTCTTCTTGGTGTTCGAGATCGGCGATGATCTTTCGGGCGGTGTCGCTGTCCACCGTACTCACGGAAATAGGCTCGCCGCGGGCCGCCTCCTCGCGGCGCCTGGCATCGACCTCGGCCTGGCGCGGAGCCCAGAAGTAGAGCATGACGCCAATGACCGCGAGGATTTCGGTGTGGATGATCAGGGCTAGCGCCAGCCATCGAAGAATCGACGCGCGTTTGTTGGGCTTTGCCGGACCCGTGCTAGCCATGAGTTGCTTAACCCACTACCCTAAACAGCTAGCATAGTCTGCAGCCAGTTCCAGATCGCCGCGCCACCCAATGCGCCGCGCCCTGGATCCATCCGACTACCTCTCCTAGAGTAAGCCGCGCCACGACGGCAAGTCGGCCACGATGACGAATTTCCAAACTGCAACTTCCGCAGCGCCCGATCCGGAGCGCGATCTCATCCACCACACGGGCCAAGCCATTGCGGATTTCGACCTGATCTCGGCCGGCGATCGCATCATGGTGGCGCTCTCGGGTGGCAAGGACAGCTATGCGCTCCTCCTGCTGCTAGAAGCCCTGCGCCGCCGGGCGCCGATCCGATTCGAGTTGCTGGCCGTCCACCTCGATCAAGGCCAGCCGGGCCACAGCACCGAGCCGCTTCGGGCATGGCTGACGGACAACGGTTTCGCCCACCGCATCGTGCGCGAGGACACCTACGCCATCGTGAAGGAGACCATCCCCGAGGGGCGCACGCCCTGCTCCATGTGCGCGCGCCTTCGTCGCGCGATCCTCTATCGCTTCGCGGACGAATTCAGCTGCAACAAGATCGCGCTCGGCCACCACCGCGACGACGCCGTGGAAACGCTGCTGCTCAATCTCTTCTTTGCCGGAAAGCTGGCCTCCATGCCAGCGCGCCTGACCAGCGACGATGGCGCGCACACCGTGATCAGGCCGCTCATTTACTGCGCCGAGAAGGATTTGGCAGACTTCGCCGCCAATCGCAAGGTGCCCATCCTGCCGTGCAACCTGTGCGGATCACTGCCCAATGCCCAGCGCAAGCAGATGAAATCCCTGCTCGCGCGCATGGAGGCCGAGTACCCCCATCTCCGCCAAACCATGCTGGCCGCCCTCGGCAACGTGCACCTCAGCCATCTGCTCGTGAAGGATTGAAACACAAAGCGCGGAGAGAAGACTTCCCTTTACGGCGGAACGAGCTTGTCCACCTCTTGCTTGAGGCGGTGACACTTCTGCAGCACTTCCATATTCTGGGTCTGGAAGATCTTCACGTAGCGGCGTTCGCGGGCTTTTCGCGTGAGCGCTTCGCGGACCTCCGTTAGTTGGGCGATGAGCTCGTTCGGTGCGACGAACTGAGGCAAAAGGACGTGCAATCGGCTTTGATCGGAGATCTTGACCTCGCCAGCATGGCCGGGTGTCGGCGGTGCGAAAACCATGGCCACCAGGCTTGGAACCCTTGCCTTGATGGTGTTCACCACCATGCTGCCCGTGAGGTCGGGCAGGTTCTCCTTGGCCACGAGAACGGTCGGCGGAACTTGCGTGGCGCTGTCGAGCGCCTCGCCCCCGCTTTGCACGTGACGCAGACGCCAGCCCTTGGCCTCGGTCAATTCCTTCTCGAGGGCACTTGCCAACGCCTCGTCGTCATCCACCAGCAGCAAGTTGAGCGCACCGAGCCCGCTGGCCGACGACGACAGGCCACCTTCGCGGGACAGGAGCTTGTCCTCCGCATCCGTGGCCTGCCGGGAAAGCGCCATCATCTTGCGCAGAAGCTCTTCGTTCAGATCGACCAGCTCCACGAGAAGCTGCTCGCGTCCCATGGCGGCCTTGACGTCCAGCGCCGCCCGCACCACCCGCTCGCGCAAATCATGCACATACTCGCGTGCTTTGGGAATCACATCCGTAGCCCCGGCGCGGAAGACCGGCGCCACGGCATCGAAACCGATGCGGCGGCTCATCACGATGACGGCGGTCTGGCGCGAACGTTCGCGTACGAACTTGATGAGGTCGATGGCCGCGTTCTGCGTGGGCGTGTCCAGATCGGCGAGGACGACGGGAAAGAAGCGATTGGCGATCTGATCCTTGGCCCGCTCCATGTCGGCCAGGATCGTGACCGTGAGGCCAGCCTCGCGCAGCAGGCGATCGGCGCCTTTGCGAACGTTCTCGTCCGCGTCAAGAACAAGAATCTCTTGTCCCGTTGCGGACTGGCTGTCCGATGATGTCACGACCCATCAACCCTAGGGGAGAGTCGGGCAAAGGTCAAAAGACGCGTATACGGCGGCTCGTGGTACCCTGGGTACGGCCATACCATCATGACCAGCGTTCTCGACAAAGTGCTCGGGGCAGCTCGCCAACTCGGCGCATCCGATGTCCATCTCAAGGTCGGCCTACCGCCCATTTTTCGGGTCAAAGGGGATCTTCGGACCGTCGCCAACGTACCGCCTCTGACCAAGGAATCGATCGAGGAATTCGGGTTCGGCATGATGAATCCGCGGCAGCGCGACATCTACGACAAGAACTGGGACGTGGACCTCGCCTACGCCACGCAGGAGGGCTACCGCTACCGCGTAAATGTGCTGCAGCAGCGCGGCCTCATGGGCGTGGTCATGCGCCTCATCCCGCCCAACGTGCCCCCCTTCGAGCGCCTGAACCTGCCCCCGAAGGTTCTCAATCTGGCCGACGAAGAACGCGGGCTGGTCCTGGTCACGGGCATCACCGGCTCGGGCAAATCGACCACCCTGGCCGCCATGATCGACTACATCAACTCGAATCGGGCGGTCCACATCATCACCATCGAGGACCCCATCGAGTACGCGTTCAAGGATCGTCGCAGCGTGATCAATCAGCGCGAGATCGGGTTCGACACGACCTCGTTCGCGCGTGCTTTGCGCGCGTCCCTGCGCCAGGATCCGGACGTCATCCTGGTGGGCGAAATGCGCGACCTCGAAACCACCGAGATCGCCCTCACCGCGGCGGAGACCGGCCACCTGGTGTTGTCGACCCTGCATACCGTCGACGCCGTCGAAACCATCAACCGCATCGTGGCGATCTACCCTCCGCACCAGCAAGGCCAGGCGCGGCTGCAACTGTGCGCGGTGCTCAAGGGGGTCGTCTCGCAGCGACTGGTGGCCCGCGCCGACAAGATGGGCATGGTTCCAGCCGTGGAAATCCTGATCAATACCGCGCGCGTGAAAGAGCTTATCGCGGATCCTAAGCGCACGCGCGAGATCCACGAGGCCATCGCCACCGGCCGCGACCCGTACGGCATGATCAGTTTCGACCAGTCCCTCACCGAGCTGGTCAAGAACCGCTTCGTGACCTACGACGAGGCGCTCTCCAACGCGACCAACGCCGACGATTTCGCCCTGTTCTTCCGCGGCGTGAGCAAAGGGGGAAGCGTCGCCTCGGGCTTCGACCCAGGCGCCGGGGGACGTACGGGCTACACGCCCCCGCCCGCCACCACGGGTGCCACCGGCGACTTCAAGACCGACCGCTTCAAGAACGAGTAGAGCCGACCTTCGCTAGGTGGGCCGTGTTGTGCGCCAGCTTGGCCAACACCTCGTCGCGCCGGGCCTCGGGGAGGGAGACTCGCGTCGGCATGCCGCCGCCGAGCTCGAACAGCTTGACGAAATCCAAGCCGGAATCGAAGTCCGCCGCGATGGAGATCGAGCCGGAATCGCGCACCACCGCGACCGCCGCGCGCTGCTGGCCAAGGAGCAGGAGCTCGGTCTTGTCGTAGGGCGCGCCCGACTTCACGTCCAAGTACGCCACGGCTCCGTCCACGCGAAACTGCGCCGCCAAGCGCTGCGCCTGTTCCAGCAAGGGATCGACGAGCCGGGCTGCGGCGTCGATTTCCTCGAAGTGGTGGGGTGCGTGGGTGCGGGCGATCAAGTATTGCAAGATGCGATGCTTGAGGTTCTCATCGCGAAAGCGCGCCCGCAGCGCCCGATCGATCCGCTCGGCGATGGGCCCAGGCTTGCCACGGCGGGTATCGATGGCGCGCGCGTCCACGTCCGCCCCCTCGTAAGGTTCGACGCCGCCAAGCACCCATTTGGCGCCAGCGTATAAGCCGTCGAGATCGACGTGCACGGCGATGGTGTCGACCGGGCCGATGCGCGTCACCAGCTCGGGCGTCACCATCTCGGGGCAGGCACCGTGCTGGGCCTTGCTGGCCAGGACGAATCGCGCATCGCCCGCATAATCCACGTGGCGCTCGTGGTCGTGATGGTCGACCCACGCGGCAAGCCGTGCTCCGAGGGCGGTGATGAACGGCAAGGTCACGGTGGCGAACGAAGTCTTCCCGGTCTCCGCGGCAAATGCGATGTCGAGAACGACGACTCGCCCGGCCAGGGTTTCCGCCTTGGGTAGCACCCGCGGGGTCAGGAAGGCAAAACGCGTGGCAGCCAACGGATCGACGGTGGTCATTGGACGTACAAGGATAGCCGGCGGAAGATGAGCATGCCGGGAGAAAGAGTGAAGGTTATGCGAGGTCGACGCCACTTGTTTCCATGATTGAATCCGTCTGACCAACTCACATTCCCCTAGCTTGACACGCTGGGGCCCGCCTATAAGATACCCACCCGTAGCACACGATCCTGAGGACAACAGTTGCTTTTCGCCGAGCCCGTTTGCGGGATGGCCATGGCGGACCCAAACGGCCCGCGGAGGATGAGATGCAAGGATTCGCAAAGTTCCTGGAAGATGGCGGTACCCTCATGTACTTCAACTTGGGCACCTCGATCATCGTGCTATCGATGATCGTGGATCGGTTGCTCTTCTTCCTGGTGAAAAGCAGCGTCAACGCCCGCGCCTTCCTCGAAAACATCCGCAAGCTCGTGCTCGCCAACAACCTCGACCGCGCGGTGAAGCTGTGCTCGGCCACCACGGCTCCCGTCGCGCAAGTCGCCAAAGCCGGTCTCCAGCGTGTGCACCGCGGCGAGATCGCCGTGGCGCAAGCCATCGAAGAGTCCCTCGTGGACGTGACGCCGATGATCAAGAAGCGCATCCAGATCCTCTGGTCGCTGGCCAACATCGCGACCCTCATCGGTCTGCTGGGAACCGTCGTCGGTCTGATCCGGGCGTTCGGCGCCGTCGCGGCGGCCAAGCCGGAAGAGCGCAGCAACCTCTTGGCCAAGGGTATTTCCGAGGCACTCAACAACACGGCCATGGGTCTCGGCATCGCCGTGACCTGCATCATCGCCCACGCCGTTCTGGGCGCGATGTCGAAGCGACAGGCCGCGGATCTGGAGGCCTTCTCCCTGAAGCTCGAGAATCTTCTGGCGGAGACGACGCATTCAGCGGGAGGCCAGCCCAAGTAGGTCGGGATTGCATCGGACTCGACCAAGCTTCTCAAGGGATAAGACGCGATGACGAAACGCCAGGTACGGGCTCGCATGCGGCACATGCGGGCGGAGTTCGAGGAAGCCGAGGAGGACACCGGCGAAATCAACCTGGTTCCTTACATGGACATCGTCACCAACATCATCATCTTCTTGCTGGCGTCGGTCATCAATCAGGTTCCGCTCGGCACGGTCAACGTGTCGTCGCCGACCTTCGGGGTGGGAGGTGGCGCGGATAGCCAACCGGAAAAGCCGGCCCTCAACCTCACGGTCACCGTAGGCAACACGGGCTTCACGCTGGCGGGCTCGGGCGGCGTCATGCCTCCCATCCCCAAGCTGCCGAATGGCGACTACGACTACTCGGCGCTCACCGCCAAGCTTGCCGAGATCAAGAAAGAGTTCTCGGACGAGACCAAGGCTACCTTCAATGCAGACGCGGCCACCCCCTACGAGACCGTGGTCAAGACCCTGGATGCCATGCGCACCTACAAGGATGAGAAAGACGAGCACGAAAAACAGCTGTTCCCCGACATCGTCTTCGCGGCGGGAATATTGTGATGGCGAGCGACGACGCTAAGCAATCCGCGGCCATCGCCGCCCGCCTGGCGGGAAAAAAAGCGATTCGCAGCTATGCGCGCAAGCTCGCCGATCCCGAGGACATCAAGGGCCTGAACATCACCCCCATGATGGACATGATGACCATCATTCTGGTCTTCCTGCTCAAGACCTTCACCTCTTCTGCGGTGCTGGTGAATCTGGACAATAACCTGAGCCTGCCGCCATCGCAGACGCGGCTGGCGCCCAGGCAAGCCGTCCCGGTCACCATCACCAAGCGCGTGGTATTGGTCGAAGGTGAAGCCGTGGCGCCCATCAACGCGGGCCGCATCGACCCCCAACTCAAGCGCGACGGCGACAACGGCTATTACATTACCCCGCTCGTCGAGATGCTGAGCAAGGTCGCCCGGCGCGAGAAGAAGATCGCCGAAATGACCGGCGAGAAATTCGACGGCGAATTGACCATCATCGCCGACAAGAACACACCGTACCGCTTACTCACCGAAATTCTCTACTCTTGCGGCCAGGCCGAGTACGCGAACTTTCGGCTCCTCGTGCTCAAGAGCCGCGAATAGGGTCACGCGCCCGCTCGCACTGGGGGAGGCGGCCTCCTTCAGCCTCACCACAGAGGGCACAGAGACACGGAGAAGCTCGGAAGGTGAACGGGTTCGGATCCTGAATCCGGCAGCCCTTTCCTTGTCGGACTCGGCGGCTCTGTGGTGAGTGTGGTGAGAATCCGAGGCCGGCAGAAGACCTTGGCACTTGCCTGGAAGTCGGGAAGGGCTCGGATCGAGGATCCGGGAACCCTTCCTTACGACCTCTGTGCCCTCTGTGTCTCGGTGGTGAATCTGCAACCTAGTTGACGACGATCAGCTCGATGCGGCGGTTCTTCGCCTTGCCCGCGCCCAGGTTGGGAACCAGGGGCTTCTTCGCGCCCATCCCCACCGGAACAACGCGATCGGCGGCGATTCCCTGATCCGTGAGGTACTTCGCCACCGCCTTGGCCTGGGCATCGGTAAGGGTCTGCGCCTGGGCCGCCTTCATGCTGCTGTCCCAATGGGCTTCCACACGAAGTTGGCGAATCTCGGAATGGTTCACGAGAATGTCCACGACCTCGTCGAGCAAGCGGGGCATGCCCGGCCCGAGCTCGGCGGATGGCGGCTTCTTCTTGCCCGCCGTCTTGAAGCGGATCGCTTGACGCAACTTGAACTTGCCGTCCTGGAAGGTCACACTGGGCACCGCCGGACGCGAATGCAAGGTGATGCTGATGGCGTTCTCACGGCCATCCGCCACCGTAATTTGCAGTTCCTTCGATAGGTACTGGTCGGCATCGACGCGCAAGGCGTAGAGCCCAGGAACGACGGGCACCGAGAAGTTGCCCGATTCGTCCGAGCGGCCTTCCGCGATTTGGGGACCGGCCAGCTTGATGGACGCCGCGATACCCTTGCCGGTTTCGTCGCTAACCCGGCCCATCGCGCGCGCCGCTGGCGCCTTCGGCGTCAGGCGAAGGACGATATTGGCGGTTTGGCCGGCGACGACCTCGGTCCTGACCGTGGCGGTTTCGAAGCCATTCGCGACCACCACAAGCTCAATCGGGCCGGGTGCGAGGGGAACGCTTTGGAAGGTGCCGTCAGCGTCGGTGAGCACGCGCGAGTGTTCCCTGCCGCTCACACCGACCACCGCGCCTTCAACCGGCGTACCGGCCGCGCTGATGACCCTGCCGGCCACCAAACCCTCGCGCATGGGTGTTTCTTTGACGACGATCTTTTCGACCGGCACGTTGCGGACGATGCGCGGAACGAGGTCGATGGGGTAGCCGATGCCGAAGAGGAAATTCCACGGAACCAGCGCCGGCGCGTAGGGATAGCCGGGGGATTTCAGCGCGATATCGATGCCCGCCGTGAAGGTCAGGCCGTGAAGCACTTGCGCCTGCACTCCCACTGTTATCCAGTGCAGATCCTTGTTGTCCTTGCACGCGGACTTCCCTGCTACACCGCAGTTCGGATTGCCTGGATCCCCGTGCTCCTGAGCGTTGATGACCGGATCCGGATCACCGGTGAGGTACTCGAAGTGGTACTCGATCATGGGCCGCAGGGAGAAGCCCTCGGTCACTTCGTCGAAGGGCGCATCCGCGCCCAGCGCCACGCGCAGGCGACTCTGGGATATGCCGTAGGCGAACCTCGAAACGTAGCGCGAAAACGCGGTCGTGTCGGCGGGGTAGTCGACCAGGTTCCCGGAATTGTCTACGTAGTAGCCGAGATTCAGGTGGAAGCGTACGGGAATGTTTTGTGTCACCGGTTTGAGATCGTAGGTACCGATGGCGTTCAGCCAAAACGATGTCGAATCCGGCGAAAACGAAATCCCGGAGATGGAGGACATCATGCGAATGCCGAGCTCTCCGCCGCCGGAGAATCCGGGTGCGAGCAGGGTCGCGACCTTCGCGCCCAAGATGAGATCCCCGAACGACTTGATGAGCTCGGGATCGGTGCGGCCGAGCTCCGATGTGCAGGTTTCCTGGCCGTTGAGGGTGCTGCAGAGGCGACGATTGCGATTGGCCGACCCCAGAATTGCCCCGAAGATTTCCAGGTGCTCGATGGGCGTCATGCCGAAGGTGAGCGCCCCTTGCAAGCGCGTGTCGTGGTCGATCAACGCCGGCGTTCCGGTTTGAGGATCGGCGTCGCTTTGGACCAGGAAATTGCTGCCGGTGAAATATTCACCATGAAGGCTCAAGCGAAGCTGGCCCACGCTGCCCACATCGGCGGAACCCATGTGGAGAAGACCGACCGAGCCTCCAAGGCTCAGCTGGGGAACGAATCCACGCGGTCGCTCGTCGGTTTCCGAGACCGCAGCCTTCGGCACAGCGACCGATTCTTCGGATTTCTCCATCTCGACCTTGGTGGTCGTGGGCGCCGGAAGGACCTCGGGGACTGGGGCAGGCGCCGCGGGGGCAGGCGCCGCGGGGGCAGGCGCCGCGACGGGCGCCGGGGGCGCGGGTGGAGGGAGAGATGGAAGCGATGGAGCCGGAGCCGGCGCTGGATAGGCCGAAGCCGGCGCTGGCGCGGCCGGAGCCGGTGCGGGCGCGGCTGGAGCAGGTGCAGGCGCAGGAGGTACCGCGTTCCAATAGTTCGGGGCCGGCGCTGGCGCGGGCGCTGGGGCCGGCGCGGGCGCTGGGGCCGGCGCTGGCGCTGGGGCCGGCGCTGGATAGACTGGCGCAGGCGCAGGAGGCGGCGCCGGAGCCGGCGCTGGATAGGCCGGGGCGGGCGGCCAAGGCGGCGCAGGCGGAGCCATAGGGCCGGTTTGGGCCGCGGCGGCGATTGGCACGACGAGGATTGCGACGAGGGATGCTAGGGACGTTGGCTTTTTTCGCATGCGTGGGGCTCCTGGAGGCGAGGCGTGCCACATGCTAGTCGCGCTTCGCCGGCGAAGCAATCGGCACGTAAAGGTCTCGGGTCGTCCGTTAGTTACCCCGGTCACAGGTTTTTGCTTACCTTTCTTGGGAAAGAATCCTCGAAGGGTTCTTTCCAACTCCCGCGATGAGTTACATCGGAAAAAGCCCGCGGGCGGCGCGAACCACAACTCGCACGACTCAACTGTTGAATTCCTGCGCTGGTCGTGGGAGTAAGTCCCGGCAGCATGACATCGCCGTTTCAGCAACTGACCGATGAAATCCACGAAGTCGCGCTCCTCGTCCACTCGGCCCAAGAGCGGGCAGAAGACCGCGAGATCGTCAAGAGCGCCCATTTGGCAGTCGAGAGACTGTCCAAGCGATACCGAGATCTCGCCGCCGCCGGCCCCGAATCCGAGCGCGACACCCTCGAACGCAAGCTCGGGCGACGCGTGACCGACCTGCGACGCCTAGCCTCGACTCTGCCCCGCATCGGTGCCATCGCCAGCGAGCAGACGGGCGACCAAGCCAGCGCCTGCCCCTCGGAGGTCCAGGAACGCCGGATCACCGGGGTCTCGTGGCGCAGCGAAGCCGGCCTCGGATTTGTCCTGCCCCCTGCCCTACGCGTGGGCGGAGAGGTGGACGCCTGGTGCGGCCCCTGCGACGGGCTCACCACCCACCACATTATTGCCATGGTCGACCAAATCCCGAAGCAAGTCGTGTGTCAGGCGTGCGGTGGACGGCATGGATTTCGCATCACACCGGCCCGCAAGAGCACCGCGGAAAGCGCCAAGCCGACGACGCCCAAGGAGTCCGAAGCCGCGCGCAAGGCGGAGCACAAGGCCGAGGAACTGCGCGCACTCGGCCGGGAGGTGGCCGAAAGCACCCAGGTGCGTGTCTTCGATGCCCGGGATCGCTACAAGGTTGGAGAGATAATTTCCCACCCCGAATACGGGCGCGGCAAGGTGGAGACGGTTCTGCGCTCCAGCATGCTGGTGCGCTTTCCGAATGGCGGATTGAAGTCGCTCATGCTGAGCTAGGCTGCGTGGCGAGGGCGCTCGCGTAGCGAGCGGAAGTAGCGGGGGAGGTGTAGGTTCCCATGTCGATGATCGCGCAACCACTGCTTGCGGCGAGGCCCGGGTTGGGGAAGGATCAAGCGACGAGACCGGCATGGCTTCATCGGACCCAAGCAAAATCCCCGCGCCGTCAAGGCCCCAGCGCCCGGCCACCGCAATCTTGGTGGTCGATGACGACTCCGACATGCGCGAGTGGGTGAAAGAGGATCTCGAACACGAGGGTTTCGTGGTCGAAACCGCCGAAGGCGGGCGCGCCGGGGTCGAACGGGTGAAGGCGGGCGGCATCGACCTCGTGGTCTCGGACGTCAAGATGCCCGATCTGGACGGGCTGGATCTGCTGCGCGAGATCCGCGAGGTCGAGCCCTCGCCCTTTGTCATCATCGTGACCGGCTTCGGTTCCATCGATACCGCCATCCGAGCAGTCAAGCTTGGCGCCTACGACTACATCACCAAGCCCTTCAAGATCGATCAGCTTCTGCTCAGTATCGACAAGGCCCTCGCCGAGCGCGCCCTGCGCACCGAAGTCACCCGATTGCGCGAGGAGGTTACGCGCCGCGATCGACTGGACAACATCATTGGTCGTTCGGCTCCCATGCAGGAAATCTTCGCCCTTGTCAGGCGCGTGGCCCCGTCCCACGCCAACCTCCTCGTCACCGGCGAGTCGGGCACGGGCAAGGAGTTGGTCGCCCGCGCCCTGCACGCCAAGAGCCCGCGCAACAAACGCCCCTTCGTGGCCGTCAACTGCGCCGCCATCCCCGAGAACCTGCTCGAAAGCGAGCTCTTCGGCTATGCGCGTGGAGCGCACTCGACGGCGAACGCCGACCGCCAGGGGCTTTTCGTCGAGGCCAACGGCGGCACCTTGTTTCTCGACGAGATCGCCGAGCTGCCCCTGTCCCTGCAACCCAAGCTTCTGCGCGTTCTGCAAGACGGCGAGGTCCGTCCCCTAGGCATGAACCGCGCCGAGCGCGTGGACGTTCGCGTCATTGCGGCCACCAACCGCGACATCGAGCGCCAGTTGCGCGAGGGGCGCTTCCGCGAGGATCTCTACTATCGCCTGAACGTCATCCAGATCCAGCTGCCACCCTTGCGTGGACGCCCCGAGGACATCCTGCCCCTGGCCGACCACTTTCTCTCGCGCTCGGCCGAGCGCTCGGGCAAGGCGGTCAAGGGCTGGAAAGAGGCGGCGAAGAAGATGCTCCTCGCTTATCACTGGCCGGGCAATGTGCGCGAGCTGGAAAACGTGGTCGAGCGTGCCGTGGCCCTGACCGAAGGCAACCACATCGGCCCCGAGGATTTGCCCCGCAGTATGCAGGAGCGCAAGAGCTTGGACCGCTTGGCCAGCGCCGTGGCCCAGGGCTTCACCCTCGATCAACTGGAGCGCGAGTACATCGAGCGCGTTCTCGACATGGAGGGCGGCAACAAGACCCGCGCCGCCCAGCGCCTCGGCCTCGACCGCAAGACCCTATACCGCAAGCTGGAGGAATACGCCGCCTCCCCACGTCCCGGGGAGGATGGTGGTCCTGCAGCGGATCCGAACGCGTAGACCCCGATACCCACGAGGGGGCCGTCTGTTGCCGTCGACTGTCCGCCCCGACTGGCGTAAAAACGTAGCATGCGCTTTTCCGCTTTGTGCATGGTCCTTCTCTCTGCCTGCGCCTCGGCGCACGCAACGACCGAAAAGCCACAAAGCCTGGACATGGCGCCGGAGCTGGCCAGTGCGCCCCCCATCGCTGCGGAGAGCGACCTGGGCGGTGACGCCGATTTCCGCGAGGTCGCGAATCGGGCGATGACGGCCGATGCCCCCGCCGCGCGAGCGGCGCTGGAGGGCTTTCTGATCCACCACCCGCATCATCACCAACGGCCCGCCGCGGTGACCCTGCTGGCGGGCGTGCTACTGGAGCTCGGAGACGCGCCCGCCGCCAAGACGTTGTTGGATGAGAACGCAGCGCTGCTGGGCGGGCAGGAACGCGACTTTCTCAGCGGCATTTGCGAGGCCCACCTGGGCCACCCCGCGCGGGCGACTGCCTTGCTGAGGCCGTACATCAACGCCGATCCGCCGCGCTTCCCGGGATTCCCCGACCTGGTGGCGCGAAGCCTGCTCCGCCTCGCCCTCGCGGATGCCCTGGCCGCATCCGGCGATGCGGCCGGCGCCTCGGACCAGCTCGAGCTATACGCGCAAATCGAGGGCCTCCGCGACGCCGACCGGGCGTACGCCAAGGTGCGTGCCACGGAGATTGCGGACAAGGTAAGCGATGCCGCCGCCCTTGCCGCGCTCGGCGTTCGTCATGGTGTCTTGGCACGGGCCGTGCTCGGCGGCAAGGCCGTGGCGGCCTTGCGTGCCCGGGGCGACGAGGCAGGCGCCGTCAACATGGAACAAGACACCTTGGCCGTGCGCAGACAACTGGGACTCGAACCTGGACCGCCATCCTTCGTTCCGGCCAACCCTTTGCACCTGGGCTTGGTGGTGCCGCTCTCGGGCGCCCAGGAGCGCCTCGGCGACGTGGTCTTGCGCGGGGCCATGCTGGTCATCACGGCCGCCAGCCAGGGCAGCGAGGCTGCCGGCTTTCACCTGCAGCTGCGTGACGCCGCCGCACCGCCCGAACGGTCCACGTTGGGTGGCGGCACCATGGCGGGCATCTTGTCGCTCTCCCGCGAGGAGAAAGTCGTCGGCGTGGTCAGCACGCCGGACCCGCGCGCCATCGACATGGCCACCCGCGACGGCCTGCCCCTTGTCCTGCTTGACGAGCGCTCACCGGGAGCGCAGTCGACCGCATTTCCCCTCATTCACTCCTCCGAGGCGCGCGCGACGGCCCTGGCGCGGAAAGCGCTAGCCTTGGGCGCGCGCAGATTCGCCATTCTTGGCCCGGACAACGCCCCTGGAATGCGGCTGGCAACGGCCTTCAGAAAGGCTGTCGAAGATGGGGGCGGCACGCTCACCGGACATGTCACCTATGCGCAGGGGGCAACCAGTTTCTCGGGCGCGGTTACCAACCTGCGCAAACTGCCCTTCGAAGCCCTGTTCGTGCCCGACGATGCCAGCCGCCTGGAGCTGGTGGCGCCAGCCCTCGCGGTGGCGGACATTTGGCCGCGCTCGCCAAGGGTAGCCGTGGTCGCCGCCCATGCCTCAGCCAGCGCCGGTGCAGGCCGCCGGGAAGCCCTGTTGCTTTCCACCGCGCTCAGTGTCTCGCCCAAATTCCTGCAATACACCGAACGCTACGTGCAGGGCGCCCTGCTCTGCCCCGGTTTCTATCCTTCCGACGACAATCGCAGCGCCAGCTTCGTGGCCCGTTTTCGCGAAGTCTATGGCACCTCGCCAAGCGCCACCGATGCCTATGGCTACGACGCGCTCTTTCTTCTTCGCGGCGCGGTCGAACGCGGCGCCAGAAGCCGCGCCGATGTGCTGCGCATGTTGTCCACGCAGACCTTCGAGGGTCTGACCGGCGACATCCGCTTCGCACCCGATCACAGCCGCACCGACCCACCGCTGGTCTACGTGGTCGACGGCGACAACATCCGCCTCCTCAAGTAAGCTCGGTGCAGGCTGCGCGTGGCAAGACAAGAAACAAGCGACGTTCTGGGTGACATCGCGCGAGGCGATCTGGCGCCGATCTACTGCCTGCACGGCAATGAGCGGTTCTTGGTGGATCGCTGCCTGGCGGCCCTGCGCAAGGCCGTGCTAGGCAGCGACAAGACGGGTGCCACGGGACTCGACTACGATGTCTTCGATCTCAAGGAAACCGCGCTCGCCGAAGTGCTCGGAGCGGCACGCACCCTGCCCATGTTCAGCAAGCGGCGATTGGTGATCGCCGAAGGCGTCGACGGGGTGAAGGCCGCCGAGCTCGAGCCCCTGGTCAAGCTCGTGGCCGACCCGAATCCGCGGGGATGTCTGGTCCTGGTGGGCGACAAGGTGGACGGCCGTTTGCGCGCCTTCGCGGCCCTGCGCAAGGCCGGTTTTCTCCACGAGCTGAGCAGGCTCAAGGATCGCGATCTGGTGACCTGGGTGGCGGGTGAGGCCCGTCGGCGCGGGTTCGACATCGACGCCGGCGCGGTGCAGGCGCTGGCCGAGTTCGCCGGTCCCGATTTGGGGCGCGTCGCCCATTCCCTGGAACAGGTCGCTCTCTTCGCCGGTGGACGCATCAAGCGCGCCCATGTGGAAGAGCTGCATCCCCGAATCGCGCGAGCGCGGCGTGTTCGAGCTGACGAAGGCCATTGGCAACGGCGACGTTCGCCTAGCCCTGAGTCTGGTCGCCAACATGCTCAGGAATCGTGAGCCAGCGCTCAAGATTCAATTCATGTTGATGCGCCAGCTGCGCCAAATCTGGCGCGCCAAAGAGCTGTCCGCGGCCTCCGTGCCACGCGCCGAGATCGCCTCGGCGGTCGGCATCGCGCCCTTCTTCCTCGATGACATCCTTATTCCCGCCGGACGCATGAGCGCCACCGCTCTCAAGCGCAGCTTCATGCACCTCTACCGGGCCGACCGCAGTCTCAAATCGTCGCGTGTCGATCCGGACGTACAGATGCTTCGCCTCGTGCGCCAACTGGCCGAGGAGGCTCATTGAGATGGGAACCCTCGCAGGGTTCCCAAACCCGGCGTAGCCGGGCAAAGCCCGACGACGCCCACGCGGATGATGGGAACTGTTCCCATGCCGTACGCAGGCCAGCAGGCCGTGAGCTGAGCTCGCCAGCTGCCACGCGCGGGGGCCGGTTATGCCGGGGGTTGCTTCGCGGCGACGGTGAGGCGCGAAACCTCACGCGATGCCGTGCGCGGCTTGATGACGCCGCGACCGCCCAAACGGGCGATGAGCTTGGTCGCCTCCTTGAGCAGCGCATCGGTCTGCTTGGAGTCCTTGGCCGCAATTGCGGCCCGCAGCTTCTTCACGGCGGTGCGCATGGCCGACTTTTGGCTGGCATTGCGCGCCTCGCGCTTGATTCGCTGCCGGTTCTTCTTCTCCGAAGATTGTATGTTCGCCATTGGGAAGGGTGCGAATCTTGCTGATGCCGACGGTCCCTGTCAAGGGTTGCCGTCACAATCTCAATAGGCCCGGTCCTCGGCCTTCATTTCGCCGCCGGTAGGGGCGGTCGGGGAAGGTACCTTGATGTTCTGTTGGCTGCCGCGTCGTTCGCCAGGCTTGAGGACGTCCTTCCCTGTGATGCGGTCGACCACGTTGTCGTTTTCGTCGCGATCGCTTTCCTTGTCGGTAATCAAGCTGTCGACGAACGAGCCCGTGGGCACTTTGGCCGCGTTGCTCTTGCGAACCTCTTCCTCCCGGTCCTCCACCGAGCGGTCGTAAATCACCAGGCAGTAGACATCATAGAACTTGGAGCGGTCGACCAGGCGCAACCCGTCCCCCTCGGCCGAGCGCCAAAGGAAGGTGTCGAGCACCTGGTTCTTCGCGCCGTGGTCGACGACGGTGCGATAGACGGGCTGGGCCCGGCCGAACTTCTGCTGCATCATCTCGCCGAATTCCGTGAAGCTCTTGCCTTGAACCACTTCCCTGTCGAAGGCGATGAACATCTTGTAGAGCGACTCTCCCGAGAAGAAGAAATAGCGCGTTGACTTGGGCTCTCTGTATTCGAGCATGGATTCGTTGTTGTTCGGCACGAATTCCTTGTCGATGATCGAGGTTTCCCAACCCGGGATGTGGCCCTGCAACTTGACGTAGCTCTTGCTGACCTTGTCCTTGTCAGCCTTGAGCCAATCGCGGAGCTTGTCGGTCTTGGCAGGATCGAGACGAGCAGCATTCATTCGATCCTTATAATTCGCCTCGATCTTGGCGAAGAGCTTTTCCTTCACGGCCTGGGGCGACATCCCCCATGCATACTCGCCCTTGAGCTCCTTGATCTCGGCGGCCTTGGCGATGGGCGCGGGTCCCTTGACCTTCTCGGCCTTCTTCTTGCCACCCTTGGCGGCGGCGATTTGCGCGGTTGTCAGGGCCACAAACACTGCCAGGCAGGAAAGTCCGAATCTTCTCATCTGCGAATCTCCTTGGGTCTAGGGCTCGCAAACACTAGCACCCCTAGCCGCGATTCCACAATGTTCAATCGCCGAATGGGTCCGAGGCAGACTTGACCTCGATTGGCCGGTTGGCCTGCGCCTTCGATTGCACGCCATTGCCGGGAGGCTTGACTTGGGTGGTGGCCGCTCCAGCCTGTGCCATGTCATCCGCGCCCTCCGCGCGCCCGGCAGCCTCGTCCCCGCCGACGCGGGTGTGATCGGCGCGGCCCGTGCGCAAATCCTCGCGCGGATTCTCGGAATAGGACGCTGATTGTCCGGGGCCTGAATAGTCGATCCAGAAAGCAGAGGGTCCCTTCTTTCGGTTGTCGAGATGGACGAAGACCGAGTTGGGATAGTAGCCCACGCCTGCGTGATCGAAGGTCTTGCGCAGCCAGTCACGCAGGGCAGCATTGGCCACGCCGGGAACGCGGAAGTCGCAGGCCAGACCCTTTTTGTGTGGGCTCTTGGGATTCCGCGCCACCTTGGGATGGCGGTAACCCGAGACCACCTCCAGACGGCGCCCTTCATAGTGGCGAGCCGTCTGGTACAGCATGTGCGCCAGCCTCGTGTCCATCCTGAAGACCGTTCCGGTCTGATGGCAGCGCATGAACCTGTCAAAGCGCCTCTGCCAGCCCTTGATCGGCCGGCCGCGGTCGTCCTGGAAGCGGAGCAACAGGGTTTCCTTGGTGTTGATCTGGTAGAGCTCGACGGCGCCGTAGCGCGACAACTTCTTGGGCTTCTTGATCGCACCTCCGCCGTGGGATTTGACCGCGATGGCGTGTGGACCCGAAACCGCCCGTGCGACACCGGGAATCAGGAAGAGAGCAAGGGCGAGAACTGCGCGCCGGAACAAAGCGCTTCCATCATGGCAAGGCCTACCCCGCTGGCGTCAACTTCTTTCGCATCTCCGCCAGCAGATCCCACGCCGCGCGAGGCGAAAGGCCGTCCAGATCGGCCATGCGGAGGGCCGCGAGAACATCCTGCTCGGCGGGATCGGGTTGGCTCGTCGCCGGACGCCTGGCGAGCGGTGGCAGCGGTGGTTGATCGAACAGCGAAAGCTGGGGAAGCTGGTCCTGCTCGGGGCGCGTGAGCTTGGGACCGGCACCCCTGCCGCGCCCGCCACCCGCGCTGTCCTCGAGATGGTCTAGAATCGTACGCGCGCGCGCCACGACCGCGTCGGGCAGGCCGGCCAGACGCGCCACCTCGATGCCGAACGATCGGCTGGTTCCGCCCGGCGTCAGCTTACGAAGGAACACCACCTCACCCTGCCATTCGCGCGCCGCCACGCTGACGTTGCGCACACGCGGGTGAGTCTCCGGCAGCGCGCAGAGCTCGTGGTAATGGGTGGCGAAGAGGGTGCGCGCGGAAAGCCGATCGTGCAGGTACTCGGCGACCGCCCACGCGATGGACACGCCATCGTAGGTCGAGGTGCCACGACCGATCTCGTCGAGGACGATGAGGCTCTTCCGGGTGGCGTGGCGCAGGATGTGGGCGGTCTCGCGCATTTCGAGCAGGAAGGTCGACTCGCCGCGAGCCAGGTTGTCGCCAGCGCCGACGCGCGTGAATACGCGGTCGCACAAGCCGATACGCGCGGAGCGGGCCGGCACGAAACCGCCCATCTGCGCCATGATCGCCGCCAGCGCGACCTGACGAATCAGCGTCGACTTGCCCGCCATGTTGGGGCCTGTGATGAGCAGCATCTGCTCGCCGTCGGTGTCCAGGCGAACGTCGTTGGGAACGAAACCGCCCGTGGCCGCCAGCCGTTCGACGACGGGGTGCCGGCTGTCGGCAAGCTCGATGACCTCGGAGTCCTCGACCACGGGCCGGCAGTAGTCGCAGCGATGCGCCTGCTCGGCGAGCGCGGCCAATACATCGGCGGCGGCCACCCTGCCCGCCAGCGCCAGCAGTTTCCCTGCCACGGCGCCGACCTCCTCCCGCAATCGGGTGAAGATCGACAGCTCGATGCTCACGCGCCGCTCGTCCGCGGTGAGGATCTTGGCCTCGTAGTCCGCCAGCTCGGGCGTGACGAAGCGTTCGGCGTTGGCCACGGTTTGCTTGCGCGTGTAATCCGCCGGCACATTGGCCAGGTGCGAACGCGTAATCTCGATGAAGTAGCCGAACACGGTGTTGTACTTCACCTTCAGCGAGGGAATCCCGGTGCGCTCGCGCTCGCGCGTTTCGATGGCCAGGACGCCCTCGCGGCCGCCGGTGGCAATGGCGCAAAGCTCGTCGAGCTCGGCCGACACCCCAGGCTTGACGTAGCCACCGTCCTTGGTAAGGGCCGGAGCATCGTCTTTCAGGGTGGCGGCGAGGCGGCCAGCGATGTCCTGGCCTAGATCCGAGCCCAGGTCGAGCAAATGCCCCTGGGCGATGGCGGCCGGCTCGACCGCCGGCAGCTCGGTGGTGGCCTGCAGGAGTACCTCCCGCAGGCCGGGCAGACGCGCCAGCGATCGACCAAGAACCACCAGATCCCGCGGCGTGGCCACGCCCAGGCGAGCCCGCGTGGTCAAGCGTTCCAGGTCGCCGAGCTCGCCCAGGATCTTGCGCACCGCTTCGCGCACGGACTGTTTAGCAACCAAGGCCTCGACGGCATCCTGCCGGCGGCGGATGTGGGCGATATCCACCAACGGAAAGAGCAGCCATTTGCGCATCAAGCGCCCGCCCATGGCCGTGATCGTCACATCGAGGAGGGCCAGCAAGGAGCCCTGCCGACGACGATCGATCATGGTTTCGACCAGCTCGAGGTGCGCGCGGGCCTGCTCGTCGATGATGAGAAAGTCGTTGCGCTGAAACAAGTCGAGCCGCGACAGCGGCAAGGGGGCGGCCAGCTGGGTGGCGCGAACGTAGCGCAGGACCCTCGCCGCGGCGGTGGCCACCAGGGGCAATCGTTCCAAGCCAGGCCGATCGAAGCCGATGCCAAGGATCTCGGCTAGGATTTGCAGCGGCGACGTCGTGTCGACCGCATCGATGGTGGTCTGGGCCAGGTGGCCGTAGGCGCGCCGAATGATGGCCGCAAGATCGCCATCTTGCCGCGCGAGCAGAATCTCGCGCGGTTCGGCCCGCGCCAGCTCGTCGAGCAACCCTTCGGGGGTCGCGCACGAGGTGGCCCGGAAGTCACCCGTGGTCACGTCGGCGAAGGCCAGGCCGTACCCGTCGCGCGCGTCACCCGCCACCGCCGCGACGTAGTTCGGCGTGCGCGGCTCCAGCGATTCCTCGTCGAGGATGACCCCCGGCGTGATCACACGGACCACGCCACGCCTGACCATCCCCTTGGTGACCTTGGGATCCTCGAGCTGCTCGCACAAGGCGACGCGGTGGCCAAGCTCGGTCAGGCGCTGGATGTACCCGCGCGCCGCATGATGCGGCACCCCGCACATGGGCGTCGGGTCTTCCTTGCCCTTGTCGCGCGAGGTGAGGGTCAGCGACAGGGCGCGGGAAACGTAGACCGCATCCTCGTAGAACATCTCGTAGAAGTCCCCGAGCCTGAAAAACAAGATGGCGTCGGGATATTTCGACTTGATGTCGAGGTACTGGCGCATGAGCGCCGTGGTGCCGCTGTCTTTCTCGACCGCCACGGCCTCTTGGTCCCCGTGCGAGAAGGGGCTCGGTCGGGGCTACTCCTTGGCAGGAGCAGACGCCGGACGCGGCTTTTTCGCGGCCTTGCCCGGGCTGCGGGTGGCCTTCTTCTCGGTCTTCTGCCTCTTGATGCGGGCCTTGAGCTTCTTCTGCGCCTTCTTGCGGCGCATCTTCATCGACGTGCGGTTATCGTGTTTTCCCATGAAGTCGCCACTATTCGGAAACTAGGCCGCCATGTCAAGGAGCTTGCGTGGTTCCTTGCAGGACAACCTTGGATCCGCTCGCGGGCCTGGCGCGCAACTTCGTCCAATCGATGCGCCAGGTGTTGCGTCCTTTGATCCACACCAGCGGCCTGCGCTGTTCCGCGGGCGTGGCCAGGGCCAGATGGTAGAGGTCGTCGATGCGACAGAAAAAGCCGCGCGTGTGCGGAGTATCGGGCCAGCCGAAGTGCCTGACGTCGAGGTGATGGCAAAGCTCGTGCAAGAGGGTGTTGAGAAGGCCGCGAAAGCTGGTGACCTTGCCCAAAACCGCGGTGCGCATCCAGACGCGGATGGCCTGGGTGGCGAAGGCATAGTCACCCCACAGCTCGTAGGACGCGCCTTCCGAGACTGTCTTCGGCCGCGCGCCCAGCACGGAAAGCTTGGGCGGTGCGACGTCGTAGGACTGGGCCAGAAACGCGAGGAGATTGACGCCCGCCTTCTTGACCTTGGGCCGCTCCTCGGTGGCCAGCGCCTCGGCCAGTGCCCTGGCCAGGTTCTGCAGCGGCTCCGCGGGCGGCAAGGCGAGGTGCATCCGAGCATCGCTCGCCTCGTATTGGCGTCGCGACTCGGCCGCCCGTGGAATCGCATCGGTGATCAAGCCTTGCTGCGCCTTTGCTTGATCTCGTTGATGAGGCCGTTGGTCGAGGGGTCGTGCGACGAAACGGCACCCTCGGCACGCAGCTCGGGCAGGATGGCGTTGGCGAGCTTCTTGCCGAGCTCAACGCCCCACTGGTCATACGAGTTCACGTTCCAGATGATCCCTTGCACGAAGATCTTGTGCTCGTAGAGCGCGATGAGCTTGCCCAGGGTGCGCGGGTCGAGCTTCTGGTAAAGTAACGAGTTGGTCGGCCGATTGCCGGGAAACACCTTGTGCGGCAGAAGGGCGGCCAGGGGATCGCCCTTCATGCCCGAGGCTTCCAGCTCGGCGCGCGCCTCGGCCTCGGTTTTGCCCTTCATGAGCGCCTCGGTCTGGGCCAGGAAGTTCGCCAGCAGCAAGGTATGGTGCTCGCCGATGGGGTTGTGCGTGTCGACCGAGGCGAGGAAGTCGGCGGGTACCAGCTTTGTGCCCTGGTGCAGGAGCTGGTAGAAGGC
Source organism: uncultured delta proteobacterium (assembly GCA_963824555.1). Classification (GTDB taxonomy): domain Bacteria; phylum Myxococcota_A; class Polyangia; order Fen-1088; family Fen-1088; genus Fen-1118. Next base: position 432,477 of record CAWGPW010000021.1, read on the forward strand.
GTGCTGGCCGTTGGTGCCGGGCTCGCCCCAGATCACCGGGCCGGTCTGGTAGTCGATGACCTTGCCGTCGCGTGTGACGCGCTTGCCGTTCGATTCCATGTCGCCCTGCTGGAAGTAGGCCGGAAAGCGCGACAGGTATTGATCGTAGGGCAGGATGGCGTGGGTCTCGGCACCGAAGAAGTTGTTGTACCAGACGCCCAGCAGCGCCAGGGTCACGGGAAGATTCTCGTCGAGCGGCGCGGTCCGGAAATGCTCGTCCATGTCATGGGCGCCTTCGAGAAGGGCGCGGAAGTTTTCGAACCCGACGCCGAGCGCAATGGACAGGCCGATCGACGACCACAGCGAATAGCGGCCACCGACCCAATCCCAAAACACGAACATGTTGTCCGTCGCGATGCCGAACTTGGCCACTTCCTTGGCGTTGGTGGACAGGGCGACGAAATGCTTGGCGATGTGCTTCTCGTCCTTGGCGTGTCCAAGGAACCACGCCCGCGCACTGTGCGCGTTGGCCATGGTTTCCTGGGTGGTGAAGGTCTTGGAGGCGACGAGAAAGAGCGTGGTCTGGGGATCCACGCGTTTGAGCACCTCCGCGATGTGCGAGCCGTCGACGTTGGACACGAAGTGAAGGTCGAGGTCGTCGCGGCGGTACGGCCGCAGAGCCTCGGTCACCATGACCGGCCCGAGGTCGGAGCCGCCGATACCGATATTGACGATGGCGCGAATGCCCTTGCCGGTGTAGCCCTTCCACGCGCCGCTGCGCACGGACTCGCTGAAGTCGCGCATGTGGTCGAGGGCCGCGCGGACCTCCGGCATCACGTCTTTGCCGGCCACGAGGATCGGCCGCGACGAGAAATTACGCAGGGCCGTGTGCAGGACGGCCCTGCCCTCGGTCAGGTTGATGGGCTCGCCCGCGAACATCTTGTCGCGCATGGCCTCGACGCCAGCCTGGCGCGCAAGAGCGCGCAAGAGATCCATGGTCTCGCCCGTGATGCGATTCTTGGAATAATCGAGCAGCAGATCTCCGAGGCGCAGCGTGAAGGTCGCGAAGCGCTTGGGATCCTTGGCAAACAGGTCGCGCATGTGCAGAGGCGCGATGGCCTTGTGGTGCTCTACCAGCTTCTTCCAGGTGTCGGTGCCGACGATGCTCATGGAGGCGATATCTAGCACAGCCGTGCGGCAGTCCGCAGGGGTTGCATGCGCGCATGCAACCCCCCATTTCATCATTCCTGCCCACCGAGGAATGCGAAGTTGGTGTAGATGTTGGAGGACATGGTTGCCGCATGTGTCCGAGTTTCTCGTGTTCTGCGGTCACGACAATGGAGCCGTTCGCCTGACCAGCACCCGCCCCGATGGCTCGCGCGTGCACCAGATGCTTGCCGATTACCAGTGGTTGAACGGCCCGGACAACGGCTACGGCTTTCTGCGCGCTCTGCAATTCGACTACGAAAAGAAGGAAATCCGGGTCGAGACCTACTCGCCCACCTTGGACCAATTCCTGACCGACGACGCCAACCAGTTCACGGTCAGTCTGGCTACTGGCACAGGCTGCCCGGGAAGCCCTCGACCGCCACGCCATCGACGTCGAGGCGGGTGCTCTTGACCGTTCCGTCGTCCACGAAGGCGAACAAGGTCGCGTGCAGATCGGCCAGGCACTGACTTCCGCTCGCGTGCAAAGCGAGAGACCCGACCGCGCCCTTGGCTTGGTCCATGACCCCGGCGTCGCCGCAGGTTCCGAACCCGCCGCTGGACACGCCCCAAGACGTCGGCGCGGCGATCTTCAGGCCACCAGCGCCGCTCACGGGCCGGGCGAAATCCACCGTAGCGCAATCGGCGCCGAACTTGGAGATCGAGACATGATCGAGCCCACCGCTGTACCCCTCGGCGGTGTAGGTCGAGCTCGATGGCGATTCCGGTGTGATCTCCGCGCAACAGACGTAGTGGATGCCCAAGCTGCAGCCCACGAAGGAGCAATTGGTCGCGTTCTTCGTCGCAAGGTCTTGGGCCGTGATGGCGGCGATGGCATCTCCCAGGCTCGGATAGTAGCAGCTCGGCGTTGCCTGCATGCCGCCACAACAGCCGCAGCCGCAAGCGGTGTAGTCGCCGGTGCAAGCGGCCGAGCCGATGTCGCCGCTTGCCGAGGCGTCGTCGATGGGCGCCATCATGCAACGCCCGGTACTGGGATTCACCACGTGCCCAGACGTGCAAGCACATGTGCCGTCGGGCTGGCAGCTCCCCCAGATGCTGGAAACCACCGGATTATCATTGCAGGTCTGGTCTGCGCCAGGCGTGCAAGGCAAGGGCCGCTCCGAAGTCCCGTCGCGAAGAACAGCGTCGGACGCGTCCCTATCTCCGTTAGGAGCGTCGGCCGTGAGCGCATCCATCAAAGGCGCATCGGGCGGGCCGCTGGCCAGCTCGATTGCCGCCAGGTCTTCGACCAGGAAGAGATCCGGCTGCGCCGCATCCTTGATCGGAAACGCGGCGTCCTTGGTTGGAACGAGCGCGTCTTCCTGGCTCGCGTCGCGTTCGGTCGAAACCTCCGTGCCGAGATTCGGCAGGAGAAACTCAACGGACATAGCGTGACCGGTCTCACGCACCTCACGGATTCCCCGGTGTGCTACCCTCACGCGCCCGGCATGATCGACACCAGCAACCTGGCCAAGGAATACGGTGCGCGCGTCTTGTTCGAAGACGTGACCCTGCAGCTCAATGCAGGGTCGCGCTACGGGCTCGTGGGAGCCAACGGCTCGGGCAAGACGACCTTCCTGCGCCTCCTGGCGGGCGACGAAGAGCCGTCCCATGGCACCTTCAACTTGGCCAAACGGGCGCGCCTGGGAGTGCTTCGGCAGGACCGTTTTCTCGACGACGACGCCATCATCCTGGACCTGGCCATGCGCGGCGACTCGGTGGTGTGGGAGGCATTGGCCGAGCAACGGCGGGTCGGTGAAGAAGGCCATCCGGATCCCGGGCGGATTGGCGATTTCGAGGACATCATCTCCTCGCACGACGGCTACACCTTGCAGGCGCGGTCCACCGAGGTTCTCGTGGGTCTCGGCATTCCCATGGCCGTGCACCGCGCGCCCCTGTCCACCCTGTCGGGCGGGTTCAAGTTGCGCGTGCTGCTGGCGCAGGTGCTCATCGGCGGCGCGGACATCCTCCTGCTCGACGAGCCCACCAACCACCTCGACATCCTGACCATTCGCTGGTTGGAGAAATTCCTGGCGAGCTACACCGGCTGCGCGGTCATCATCTCGCACGACCAACGCTTCCTCGACAACGTGACCAACCACACGTTGGATGTCGACTACCGCACCATTACCTTGTACACCGGCAGCTACTCCACCTTCGTGGTCGACAAGGCCGCCATTCGCGAGCGCAAGGAAGCCACCATCGCCCGCGCCGAGGAAGAGATTGCGCGCAAGCGCGCCTGGGTCGAGCGCTTCGGCGCCAAGAACACCAAGGCAACCCAGGCACAGAGCCGATTGAAACAGATAGACCGCATCGAGGTGGAAGAGCTGGTGGGCAGCTCGCGGCGCGCGCCCACGCTGCGTTTCGAGCAAGAGCGGCCGAGTGGCAGAGACGTGCTGGCCATCGAGAACCTGTCCAAAGCCTACGGAGACAAGCCCGTGCTGTCGGATGTGAAGCTGGTGCTGCGCCGGGGCGAACGCATCGGCATCATCGGCCCCAACGGACTTGGCAAATCCACGCTGCTGAAGATCCTGGTGCGCCGCCTGGCCGCCGACACAGGTCAGGCGCGCTGGGGCCACGAAGTGCGTTTCGGTTACTTTCCTCAGGACCACCGCGAGATCCTGGACGATGCCGATGCCACGCCGCTTGGCTTGCTCGAGCACGCCTGCCCGGGCGCGAGCCCGACCTTCGTACGCAGCCAACTCGGTCGCGTGCTGTTCTCGGGCGAGGACGTGCTCAAACGGGTTGGCCTGCTTTCCGGCGGCGAGGCGGCGCGCCTCATCTTCGCGCTGCTTGTCGTGCAGAGGCCCAACGTGCTGGTGCTCGATGAGCCGACCAACCACCTCGATCTCGAGGCGATCGGCGCCCTCATCGAGAGCTTGAAGAACTATCCCGGCACGGTGCTGTTCGTATCGCACGATCGCTGGTTCGTCTCCGAGCTGGCCACGCGCATCGTGGAAATCACGCCGGGCGGTCCGCGCGATTTTCCCGGCACGTATACGGAATACCTCGCTAGGTGCGGTGACGACCACCTCGATGCCGACGCGGTCGTGGAGAAGGCGAAGCGCGCGCGCCAGGCAAGCAGCGCAAGCTCGCCCAACGCCACCGACTGGGAAGAGAAGAAACGCCGCCGCAACCGCATGATCCAGGTCCCCAAGCGGCGCGATCAAGTGCTGGCCGAGATTGAGGCTGCCGAAAGCCGCAAGCAGGCCATCACGGATCTGTATTGCAGCCCCGGCTTCTTCGATCGCACCAGCAAGGACGAGGTCTCAGCCCTGGAACAAGAAAAGGCGGCTCTCGGCCCACGCATCGAAGCGCTGCTTGCCGAATGGGAGGCGCTGGAGAAGGAAATAGCCAGCCTGCAGGACGACTGAAGAGCCTCAGCTCACCGGCGTCTTCTCGGGGCTCGCGAGCTTGGCGGGCGACTCCGCGTAGGCGAAGGTCAGCTTGTCGCCCACGAGATCCACCCCCACTTTGCCGCCGCTTGCCAACGCTCCGAACAAGAGCTCATCGGTGAGCGGACGCTTGACCTCTTCCTGGATCACACGCGAAAGCGGCCGGGCGCCGTTCATCGGGTCATGCCCCTTCTTGGCCAGGTAATCGCGCGCGGCCTGCGACAGATCGAGCGTTACCTTGCGCTCGGCCAGTTGCGCCGACAGCTCGGCGATGAACTTGTCCACGATGCGCAGCATTTCCGTCGCGCCGAGGGGCGCGAAGTCGACCTTGGCGTCGAGCCGATTGCGGAACTCGGGCGAAAACATACGCTTGAAGGCTTCATCGGAGTCGCCGAAGCGCTCGCCCGCGCCGAAGCCGGGCAAGTGCTTCGACAAATCGCGCGCGCCCACGTTGCTGGTCATAATCAACACCACGTGGCGGAAGTCTGATTGGCGGCCGTTGTTGTCGGTGAGCGCCCCGTGGTCCATGACCTGCAGGAGAATGTTGAACAGATCCGGGTGTGCCTTCTCGATCTCATCGAGCAGCAGCACCGCGTGCGGGGTCTTGTGGATGGCATCGGTAAGCAGGCCGCCCTGATCGAAGCCGACATAGCCGGGCGGCGCGCCGATAAGGCGCGAAACCGTGTGCCGCTCCATGTATTCCGACATGTCGTAGCGCAGGAAGCTCACGCCCAGGATCTCGGCCAGTTGCTTGGCCAGCTCGGTCTTACCCACACCTGTCGGTCCGGCGAAAACGAAGCAGCCAATCGGCCGCCCGGGCTGGCCCAGCCCCGCGCGGTTCATGCGGATGGCCTGGCACACGCGTTCGACCGCTTTGTCCTGGCCGAAGATGCGGGCCTTGATCTCGGTTTCCAGGTTGCGCAGGCGTTCGCGGTCGCTCGAAGCCGCGCGCCGGGGTGGGATGCGCGCCATGGTGGCGACCACGGCCTCGATATCGCGCGAGCGCACGCGCATGGACTCTTCGGGCTTGCTCTCGGGATCCCGGCCGCGCAGCTTCAAGATCGCGCCGGCCTCGTCGATGAGGTCGATGGCCTTGTCGGGCAGCTTGCGCTCCGACAGATAGCGATCCGCAAGCTCGGCGGCCATGCGTAGGGCCTTGGGGCTGTATTTGACGCCGTGGAAATCCTCGTAGTGGCGGCGCAGGCCCTTGAGCACCTTGACCGTGTCGGCCACGTTCAGCTCGGCTACCTCGATGGGCTGGAACCGGCGGGCGAGCGCCCGATCCTTCTCGATGTGCGCGCGCAGCTCCTTGTGGGTGGTGGTGCCGATGCAGCGGATGCGCCCGCTCGAAAGCAACGGCTTGAGCAGGTTCGAGGCGTCCATGCTGCCCCCCGAAACCGCCCCCGCGCCCACGATGGTGTGCAGCTCGTCGACGAAGATGACGGCGTTTTCCTTTTCCTCCACCGCGCGCAGAACCGCCTTGAAGCGCTCCTCGAAATCGCCGCGGTAGCGCGTGCCGGCCAAAAGCGATCCCATGTCGATGGAGAAGATGGTCGTGCCGCGCAGGGCCGCCGGCGCCTCGCCCGCCTCGATGCGCGCGGCCATGCCCTCGACGATAGCGGTCTTGCCCACGCCGGGATCGCCGACGAACAGGGGGTTGTTCTTGCGCCGACGGGCCAGCACGTGCAGCGCCCGCTCGACCTCCTTGTGCCGGCCGACCAGCGGATCGATCTCGCCCTTGCGCGCACGGTCGTTCAGGTTGACGGCGTAGGCGGCCAATGGATCCTTGGCCGGGCCTTCCTCGCCTTGCTCGTCCGGCATGCCGGACGGGAAATCGCCCGCGCCCTGCGTGGCCCCAGGTAGAAGCTTCGAGGTGCCGTGCGAAATGGTGCTCAGCAGATCCAGGCGCGAGATCCCTTCCTCCTTGAGGAAATGCACGGCGTGGCAGTCGCGCTCGTTGTACATGGCCACCAGCACATGCGGCCCCTGCACCTCGGAGCGACCGGCGCCGAGGATGTGGTTCACCGCGTTCTGGATCACGCGCAGAAAACCCAGGCTAGGTTGGGCATGGTGGGTTTCTTCTTCTTGCTCGCCGCCGTCCGCGTCCGCAACTTCCGGCTTCACGCGGGCCGCTTCGTGCGCGGGCGGCACCGAAACGGCAGGGATCGAAGTGGAAAGAAACTCTTCGAGCTTGGCCCGCAGGCGCGGCAAGGCCCCACCGCATTTCTTGATGGTGTCGACCGTCCTGGCGTCGTCGAGAAGAGCCAGCAGCAGGTGTTCGAGCCCGGAAAACTCATGGCCGCGCCGGGTGGCGTCCCCCAAGGCCTTGCGTACGGCCTTTTCAAGCTCTGGACTCAGCATGATTGCCTTCTCACCGAGCACTCGAGCGGCATTTCGTTCTTGCGCGCGAAGCTGACGACTTGGGTTGCCTTGGTTTCCGCCATGTCGCGCGAGTAGACCCCGGCGACTCCCATTCCCTTTGTGTGGACGTGCAGCATAATCTCGTTGGCCGTGGCGGCGTCGTGATGAAAGAACTTCATCAGAACGTACACGACGAAGACCTGGGTGGTGTAGTCGTCGTTGTGAAGCACGACCTCGTACAGACGCGGCTGCTCGACCTTGACTTTGTCAAGGGTCGCGACTTCGCGCTCGTCTTGCGGGCTACGCTTCGGCATGGCGTTTAGCACGAGTAGCTTGGCATGCGCGCAGCAGGGATCAAGATGGGAACCCCAAATGGGTCACTTCACCCTCGGCACCCGCCCATCCGGCCCACCGCCCCCGTGCTACGCGCGGCCTCGGCAGAGCCCTCCCCTGCTCGGACCCCGACGGGCGGCTCCAGGGGGATCGAAATTGCCGGTTCCCGCATCGTATACTTGGGGCAACATGGATCTCTCGTTCTTCGACAAGTCAGCCTGCGCCGAGCGGCGCGTTCGCTTGGCCTCCCGCCTGGGCAACCGCCCTGCCCTGGTTGCCTCCGGCGCTCCACGCCCGCGGGGCACCCACCGGGGCCTGCACCCCTTTCGCGCCGCCAGCCACTTTCTTTACCTGTTCGGGCTGCACCTCGAAAGAGCGATGGGATTTTGGAGTGGCGAAGGCTGGCAGCTCTTTCTTCCCGAGCCCGGACCAGACGCGGCGCTGTGGACGGGACCCGTACCGGGATTCGCCGAGCTGGGTGAGATCCTGGGCGTTCCTGTCACCTCCACGGCCAAGTTGCAGGAGGCCCTCGATCCCGGCTCGACAGCCACCCTGCCCTCGCCGGACATCGAAACCTGCGTGGAACAGTCGAGCCTTCTCGGCCGGGAAATCCGCCCCGGCAAGCTGGCGACCATCGACGAACCCCTGGCCGATGCCCTCATCGAGCTTCGCCTGGTCCACGACCAGGCTGGCATAGCCGGTCTGCGCGAGGCCGCGCACGCTACCGTGGCGGCGCACACGGCCGGTCTTCGCGCCATCCGCGCCGGCATTCGCGAAAGCGTGGTCAGGGCGGCCATCGAGGCCGAGCTCGTCGCACGCAACATGACCACCTCGTTCAATTCCATCGTGTCGGTGCATGGCGAAGTGCTACACAACGAAGATCACCATTTCACCCTGGCCGACGGCGACCTCCTTCTCGTCGACGCGGGAGCGGAAACGGCGGGTGGTTGGGCCGGCGACGTCACCCGCACCTGGCCGGTCAGCGGACGCTACACGTCCCCGCAACGCGATCTGTACGAGGTCGTCCTGCGCGCGCAGACAGCCGCGGTGGACGCCATCAAGCCCGGTCGACGCTACCTGGAATTGCAGGGTATCGCCGCGCGCGCCACCGCGGAAGGTCTGGTCGGGCTCGGCATCCTGCGCGGGGATCCCCTCCGAGCTGGTTAGCGACGGCGTGGTGGCGTTGTTCTTCCCGCACGGGGTTGGGCATCTGGTGGGCTTGGACGTCCACGACCTGGATGACTTGGGCGACCGGGCAACGTACGCGCCGGGACGCACGCGTTCGACCGATCCCGGCCTCAAGGCGCTGCGCTTGGATCGCGATCTGGTCCCCGGAATGGCCGTCACCGTCGAGCCCGGCTTCTACCAGGTGCCGGCAATCCTGGACGATCCGGAGCGGACACGCGTCGCCAAGGACCGATTGCGCCGTGGCCGGTTGGCCGCCTTCCGCGACGTGCGCGGCATTCGCATCGAGGACACCATCCTGGTGACCCGCGACGGACACGACAATTTGAACGCGAGTCTTCCCAAGGCGCCATCGGCGATCGAAGCCGCCATGCACGCTACTTGATGAACTTCACGGCCACGACCGTGGCGGCGACGAGGAGCGCGGCCACCAGGACGGCGCGAACGACTGTCCAAGCGTGAGAGCGGGTTCCGATCGCGAAATCCATCGTGGTTCTGGCCCGACCTGCGCCTCGCGACGATGGGGCGGAGAGAGGAGGGACGTATTGTCGCTCCTGGACCGGACGCGTGACGTGGCGAACTTTCGGCCCGGTCCGAAGCAGTGGCAAAGAGCGCTCGCGCGTCGGTGGTGGGTTCTTGCAATCGGCTGGAGACGCATGCGACGAGCCCAAATCGATCACCAGGGCGCTCATCTGCTCCTCCTCTTGGCTGTCCGACGCGGGCTCCTCGATGTGCAAGCCAAGGCTCGAACGCAATTCCTCGATCTCCTGCCGGCGGTCTTCCTCGGAAAAGACGGCCTCGGGAAGCTGCACGACCGGCAAGTCTTCCGCCGTCGTGGACAGCTCGTCATGGTTGGCGGGCTTGTGGGAGGCGTGGGCCGGCGCGGGTGGCAAGGGTCCGGGCCTCGCCGAATCCGTCGAGGCAAGGGAAGCGGGACGTTTGATATGGAAACCCTGAGAGGGTTTCCATGCCTTCCCGCGCTCTGGCTCCGGCGGGCATAGCCCGCCTTCGCCAACGCGACTAGGCTGGCCGTCGTCGCCAAGGTTCTCGAGAGCCGTGCAGAAATCCGACGCGGTCTGAATACGATGTTCGGGCTTCTTGGCCAAGAGGCGCAAGATGATCGCGTTCAAGGCGGGACTGACCGCGCCAGGGGCGAGATCCATGGGCGAGCGTGGAGCCTTCTCGACGTGGGCCTGCCAGATGTCCACCGGCGTGGGGCCATCGAAAGGTAGCCGGCCGGTCAGGCTTTCGTAGAGCAGCACGCCGAGCGCATAGAGGTCCGATCGTGCGTCGACCTTTTGGCCGCGACATTGCTCGGGCGACATGTAGTGAGGCGTGCCGACGTTGACTCCGGCAGCCGTGCGCGGGCCGCCGACGCTGAGATGGGCAGGCACGCCCTCGACGAGCTTGGCCAGCCCGAAATCCACCAGCTTGACCCGCTGCCCGCCCGGCTGCACCGAGGAAAGCAGCAAGATGTTCTCGGGCTTGAGATCCCGATGGACGATTCCCTTCGAGTGCACCGCCACCAGGGCGCGACCCACTTCGAGGAAGATGGGAATGGCCTCGGACATGGGGATGCGCACCCGCTCGCAAAGTACGTCGCCCAGGTTGCGCCCTTCGAGGTACTCCATCACGTAGTAATGGCGCCCGTCGGTCAGGCGGCCGAAGGAGAAGATGTCGACCAGCCCCGGATGCTGGATATCGTTCACGGCGCGCGCCTCCAGCACGAAACGACGAATGGCGTTCTTGTTCTTGGCCAGTCGGGCCGCCAGCACCTTGATGGCGACCTTCTTGCCGATGATGGGATGAACCGCGCTGTAGACCGTCCCCATGCCACCCTCGCCGATGCGAGCCAGGATCTGGTACTCGCCCACCTTCGTGCCCTCGGAGAGCTTGGTGCCCAGCGATGTGCCGAGCGTGTCAAAGGCGCTCGACGGCTGGGACGGCGACGCATTCGGCGTATCGCCGGGTGGGCCGAGTGCCGGTGCGCCGGTCGCCACGGTCTTGGTGTCGGATCGACCGGGACAGTCGAAGCTCGACTCCGTTCCGTGCGCCGCCTTCCCGCAGTATGGGCAGAGGTCAGGTGCCATGATCGGTGACAGTGTATCCCGAGAATCCATGGGACGGGCCATGACTTTCCGTCGGATGATCGTTGCAGGTCCGTTGCAGGTCCGACTACACGTCCGGTCGACCGAAGATCAAACAAGCGTTGGCGCCGCCGAAGCCGAAGCTGTTGGTGAGCGCGTGCCCTATCTTCGCGTCACGCGCGACGTTGGGCACGTAGTCGAGATCGCACTCGGGATCGGGTGTCGTGTAGTTGATGGTCGGCGGGATCTGCGCTCGTCCGACGGCCAGGGCGGTGAACGCGGCCTCGACGCCACCCGCAGCGCCGAGCAGGTGCCCGGTCATCGACTTGGTCGAGCTGACCATCAACTTGCGCGCGTGGTCGCCGAACACCTTCTTGATGGCCAGGGTCTCGGTGGAATCGTTCATCTTGGTCGACGTGCCATGGGCGTTGATGTAGTCGATGTCTTCGACGCCCAGGCCCGCGTCCGCCAGCGCCGCGCGCATGCAGCGTTGAACGCCCTCGCCTCCCTCGGAAGGCGCGGTGATGTGATGAGCGTCCGCGTTGGCGGCGTAGCCTTCCAGGACGGCATGAATGCGCGCTCCACGCTTCTTGGCATGCTCTAGCTCTTCCAGAATCAGGATGCCCGCACCCTCGGACAGCACGAACCCGTCGCGGCCGAGATCGAAGGGGCGACATGCCTGCGCCGGCGCGTCGTTGCGCGTGGACAAAGCGCGCATGGCGGCGAATCCACCGACGCCGAGCGGGGTCACGACGGCTTCGCTGCCGCCACAAATCATGGCATCGGCCTCGCCGCGCTGGACCAGGCGGAAGGCGTCGCCAATGGCGTGAGCACCGCTGGAACAGGCCGAGACCTGGCCGTAGCACGGCCCCTTGGCGCCGTATTTGATGGAAAGCTGCCCGGCCGCCAGATTGATGATGATCTGGGTGACGAAGAAGGGGGAAAAGCCGTGGCGCGGTCCCTTGGCCAGCAGGGCCCGGTGCGTGGCCTCGATGGTGGCGACCCCGCCCATGCCCGAGCCGATGAAGCAGCCTGTCCGCTCGCCGAGCTCGTCGTCGAGCACCAGCCCGGCATCCTCCATGGCCATGGTTCCCGCGGCCATGGCGAACTGAATGAACAGATCGGACATGGACGATCGGGCTTCGCGCGCGGAAATCCAGCGCGTGGGCTCGAACCCCTTGACCTCGCCGGCAAATCGCGTCGAAAACTCTCCGGCGTCGAAGTGTGTGATGGGGCCGATGCCAGAAACGCCGCCGAGCACCGCCCGCCAGGTTTCCTCGATACCGATCCCCACGGGGGTGACCAGCCCGATGCCGGTCACAGCTACCCTACGTGGCATGGCCACTCTCTACTTCGCGCGCGCCTTGACGTAGTTGACCACATCGCCGACGGTCTTGATCTTTTCGGCATCTTCGTCGGGAATTTCCAGATTGAAGGCCTCTTCGATCGCCAGCACGAGCTCGACCACGGACAGCGAATCCGCCTTGAGATCGTCCATGAACAAGGACTTCATGGCGATCTTTTCCGCCGGCACCTCGAACTGCTCGGCAACGATCTTGGTGACCTTCTCTTCGATGTTCTCAGCCATTCTCGGATCCTCTTCTTACGACTGTTTCTGGAAACACGTGGAACGCATAGGTTACATTAAAAGACCGCCGTTGACCCGCACGACCTGACCTGTGATGTAGGCCGCCCTGGGTCCGGCAAGAAAAGCCACCGTGTGCGCCACATCGTCTGGCAAGCCGAAGCGGCCGAGCGGGATGGTGCGTAGGACTTCTTCCTTGCGCGACTCCGGCATTTCGGCGTCCGTCATGTCGGTGGCGATGACTCCCGGCGAAACCGCGTTCACGGTTAGCCCGCGCGAGGCGTACTCGCGCGCCCAGGACTTCGTGAATCCGATGATGCCTGCCTTGGCGGCGGCATAGAAGCCTTGCCCGGCCGAACCGCCCTCGCCGATGATCGACACGATGTTGATGATGCGTCCACCGCCGGTCGCACGCATCAGCGAGCGCAGGGCCGCGCGCGTGCAGTTGAAAGTCCCCCCCAGATTCACGTCCACGGCCCTGCGAAAGTCGGCATCCCTCGCGCCCAAGGTCAGGCCGTTCACCGCCACGCCCGCGTTGTTGACCAGAATGTGAATGCCCCCGCACGTCGAGACGACTTCCTTGGTGGCCGAGTCGACCGCCCCTGCGTCGGCGACGTCGAAACGCATGGCCACGGCATCGCCGCCCGCGCTGGCGATGGCCGCCACCGTCTCGCCCGCAGCGGCTTCGTTCTTCTGAAAATTCACGATGACCTTGGCCCCCTGCGCGGCAAGCGCGATGGCCACGGCTCGGCCAATGCCACGCGAGGCCCCGGTCACGACCGCCACTCGGCCGACGAGCTCCGGCACGGTGCGACTACGCCTCCTCGGAAGGCGGCGGCAAGCTGTCAGCCCACAAGAAGGCGTGCGCTTCCATGCACCGCTTGATTTCACTGCGCAAGTCGATCTTGGCGTACTCACCCGCGGTGAGGATGGCGTTCTTGATGGCCCGCGCGTCCGAGCCGCCGTGGCAAACGATGACCACGCCGTCCACGCCGATGAGGGGCGCCCCGCCGGTCTCGGCGTAGTCCGAGCGATGCTTGAACCGACGCAGCGCCGGCCGCATCAACCAAGCGCCGATCTTTTCGATGAAGCTTCCGCGCATCACCTCTTCCTTGACCGCCTCGCCTATCCACTCGACCAAACCCTCGCACCCTTTCAGCAAGACGTTGCCGGTGAAGCCGTCGGTGACCACCACGTCGGCGGTCCCCTTGAAGATATCCCGGCCTTCGACATAACCCAGGAACTCGAACTCGGTGCCGGCGCCCTCGGGAGAGGTGCGGCTAAGAAGCTTGAACGCCTCGCGGGTCAGGACCGTCCCCTTTTGTTCCTCGGTCCCGTTCGACAGGATGCCCACGCGAGGACGCGGCTTCTTGTGCTGCAGGCGCGCGTAGGTGGCGCCGAGCACGGCAAACTGAGCCAGCACGGAAGGCCGCAGGTCGACATTGGCTCCCATGTCGAGCAAGGCACACTGGCCGGTGCGGGTCGGAAAAGTGGTCGCGATGGCGGGCCGCTCGACGGCGCCAATGCGCCCAAGGACGATGAGTGCCCCGGCCATGAGCGCGCCGGAGTTTCCGGCGGAGATCACGGCATCCACCTCCCCCGCCTTGGCCATGTCGAAACACACCCGTAGCGAGGACGCCTTCTTGTGGCGGAAGGCGATAGCCGGCGCTTCGTCCATGCCGACGGTATCAGGGGCGTGGCGGATTTGGATTCTTTCGAGCGGCGCCCCCGGTCCCGATTCCCCCAATACCTCTCGAAGCCGCGGTTCCTCTCCAACCAATACGACGTCGAGGCCGCTCGCAGCGACCGCGGAAAGGACACCTTCGATTTCGATGCGAGGCGCCCCCTCCGAGCCCATCGCATCGACGGCGATCCTGATCTTGCTCAGGAGCTTCTCCTCTTCGCTCTTCTCCACGACCAGCCGGTCTCTGTAGTAACCGCAGGCCGTGCACACGCGGTGCGAGAGTCTCGGTTCGCCGCAACGCGGGCAGGGCACGAAGTGCGGCACGGGCTGCTTCATGACCTGAGCCCGGCGGATCGCCGAGCGGGACTTGGATTGACGTCTCTTGGGAACTGCCATTTTCGCCTCTTTGCTGGTTCGAGAAAAATCCCCGCATCGCGCGGGGCTAGGGTCATCGCATAGGTGGCTGTGTTGTTACTACTGAAGCTTGATTTTTGCCAGCGCCCCGAGCTTGGATGTCGCGAGTGCCTGTTTTTCGCAGTCACAGGGTGTCAAATTGCGATTGCGCCCGCAGACCGGACAAATCCCCGCACAATCGGGCCGGCAAGTCGCGGTCATGGGCACCGCCAGAAGGATTTCGTCTCGGATGGACGGGCCGATGTCGATCACGCCGTGCTCGAACAAGACGACCTCGCCCTCGGAATCCGCTTCCTCGCCTTCGGCGGGTCGCTCTCGCTCGACGAAGCTCACGGTCATGGGAGCGTCGATGGTCACGGGCGCGGGCTCGAGGCAACGCGCACAGGGAACCCTCATTTCACCGCGCAGAGTCCCGCGCAAGAGGTAGCCGTCGCCTGCGGATTCAAGCCGCCCTTCGAAGCGAACCCCGGCGTCGGAAAGCCCCAAGGAAGCGCCCGGACACGCCGCAGCCAACCATGCCTCGGTGACCGCCACGCGCAGGTCGATTCCCCCCTCGCCGATATCTTTGATTTTGTACCGCATGGCCAAACCCGGTCTCGTTGGTGGAACGGGGAGCCCGTAACTATAGGGTTCACCGGTCTCGCGTCAAGCTACTTGCTGGCGGACGAGGCCGCGCTGCCGCCACCGAAGAGGAGCAGCGACTTGAGATCCTCGTCGTTGAAGACGAGCTGTGCACCCAGGAACCAGTCGAGAGTACCGCCCGCGAGCCCCTGGGTCTTCACGTTGTTGAAGACATCGTCCACGCCGCCAAGGAGGTAGATCATGCGTTTGTAGACGGCGAGATAGGCCCGCTCGGCGAGACGGGGATACTGGTTGGAACGCATGTCGAAGATGTCCGTGCTCAGCATCAGTCGATCGTCGAAAAGATAGAGATCCGCGCCGACCCCACCGGTGGATTCCTTGATTCCGAAGCGGAAGGCCACCGGACCAAGCCGCTTGCCGAGCTGGAACGTCAGGCGAAGTTGCTCGGTGGTCGTGATCGTGGTTACCGAGGATTGACCGGTCAGGGAGCTGTCGGATTGCACGCTCGACTTGGTACGATACCCGCGCGGATCGTCGACAATCTCGATCAGATAGAACTTATCCGGATGCGGCATCAGGGTCACGGCCAGGTAGTTCTTGAAGGTGCTGGCAAGGTAGTTGTACTCGGTGCGCATGCCCACGATGGTCTGCAAGCGGGAGATCCCGTGGGTAATGCTGCTGACGTCGTCGGTGATGCTGTCGAGGTTTCTGGCCACGGTGTCGTCGTTGACGAGGTGCCCGACCGTGCCTTCACCGTCGGCGATCTTGCCCGTGATCTTTTCGACGTGGTTGAGCGACTTGTCCAGGCTGTCGACGCTGTGCTGCAGCTTCTGTAAGGACGTACGTAGATCTTCGCCCGCGCCCGACACCTGGCCCTGGGTTGTGCCGACCAGTCCCTTGATCCCTTCGGTGATCTCGCGGACGTTGTGGATGGCAACCCTGACGTCGTCGGCCTCGGATGTGGTGATGCCTTCGACCGTGGCCGCGATCTCGTCCATACGACCGAGCAAGCGCTCGACGACGGCAGAGTTCTTCTCGATCATTTCGTTGGCGTTGTTCGCGATGTCCTTGATGGGGCCGGAGGTCAGCCCCTTGACGTCCTCCAGGATCGCCTTGAGCACTGGCAGAATCGTGCTCACCGAGTCCATGATTTCGCCCATCTCGGCGGGCTCGGTCACGAATACGATGCGATCGCCCTCCTTGAGGCGAGGAATCTCGACCTTCTTTCCGTCTTTCATCGCAAACGGCGTCCCAGGATCGATTTCGAGGTAGTACTCGCCGAGCAACGATGCCGACTTCTTGCCGATGGACGCGTTCGCGTACAGGCGGATCTCCGGATCGATGCGCAGGAAGACCTTGGCCTTGCCGGTCTCCTGATCGAGGACCCTCTCCTCCACCTGCCCCACGCGCAGCCCCGCGGACAGCACCCGGGTCTTCTCGTAGACGCCGAGCGCGTTGTGAAACAAGGCATAAACACGATAGCCTTTTCCCCCGGACATCCTCTCGGACGTGTATTGGAAAAGCAGATAGCTCGCAGCCAGCATGACGATGGTGAGAGCGCCCACGGTCAAGGCGGCCATGCTTCGCCTCACGAGGGGCCCCCGCCGAAGTGCACCGCGCCGGAAGGCTCCACGAATTCCCTCAACACCGGGTTCGGCGCGGCCGTGATTTCCGCGCGCGTCCCGTTGGCGACGACGACTCCATCGTAGAGCATGGCCACGCGATCGGCGATGCGAAAAGTCGAGGCCATATCATGCGAAATGACGACCGAGGTAACGCCGAATTCGTCCGCTGTACGCCTGATCATTTCGTCGACATTCTTGGTTGCGATGGGGTCGAGCCCGGTTGTGGGCTCATCGTAGAGCAGAATCTCCGGCCGGTCGATAAGTGCTCGCGCCAGGCCCACACGCTTTCGCATACCACCAGAAAGCTCCGCGGGGAACTTCTGTTCGATGCCAGCCGTTTTCGCCAAGTCGAGACGCGCGAGCAGGCCGCGCACCCGGTCCATGACCTCCGCCCTGGGCAGGCGGTAGCGCTCGAGAAGAGGAAAGGCGATGTTCTCGACGACATTCAGCGAGTCGAAGAGGGCGGCGTACTGAAACACCATGCCGAACTTGCGTTGAATCTTGGCAATGGCCA
This sequence comes from uncultured delta proteobacterium, assembly GCA_963824555.1. Taxonomy (GTDB): domain Bacteria; phylum Myxococcota_A; class Polyangia; order Fen-1088; family Fen-1088; genus Fen-1118. The sequence continues at coordinate 449,427 of CAWGPW010000021.1, forward strand.
CGTCACCCAGACCAATGATGTCCTGGCCATCGACGAAAATATGTCCGCGGTCCGGAGCGAGGAGGCCCATGAGGTGCTTCATGAACACCGACTTACCCTGCCCCGATCCGCCAATGATGATGTTGATTTTGCCACGCTCGATGTCGAGGTTCACACCGCGCAGGACGTGCTGCTTCCCGAAAGACTTGTGCAGATCGCGAATCCGGATCTGCCATCGCTCATCGCGGCTTTGCAAGTCGTCTGCCATCTAGAGGCCGCCGTAGGGGTACAGGACGTTCATGATTTGGATCAAGAAGTAGTCGAGGACCAGAACCGTCACGGACGTCGAAACCACCGCACGCGTCGTCGCAAGCCCGACTTCTTTGGCTCCGCCGCGAACATTCAGGCCCTGGTAGCAGGAACACGTCGCCATCGTCAAGCCGAAGAAGAACGCCTTGACCAACCCCTCCTTGTAGTCGATGGGATCCACGCCGTGACGGAACAGCTCCAGTACCTGGCCGAGGTCGATCTGGTACGAGATGATGGCCACCACGTAGGTCCCGATGAGACCGACCACGTTGAAGACCATGGTCATCACCGGAAGCATCAGGCACGATGCGACCAAGCGGGGGGTGACGAGGTACTGCACGGGATTGACCGCAAACGTGGTCAGGGCATCCACCTGCTCCGTGATGCGCATGGAGGCAAGCTCGGTGGCCATGCCCGACCCCGCGCGCGCGGTGATCATGAGGGCCGTGAAGACCGGAGCCAGCTCGCGCGCCAAGGAGACGCCCACGCCGAAACCGACGTAGCGCTGTTGCTCGAAGAGCGAGAGCGCCAGGATGGCCTGCACGGAGGTGACCGCGCCGGTGAAGAATCCTACGAGCATGATGATGGGCAACGAGCCCACCCCGACGAACTCCATCTGTTCGAAGAAGAGCCGAAGGCGCAGGGGTGGCCTGAACAGCCAGGCCACAGCGCGTCCGAGCAGCAGAATGTGCTCGCCGAAGATGGCCACGGCCCCAGGTAGGGGTGAAAAGGCACGTCCTGCGATGGCGAGGGGATGAAAGCTTTTCCCCTGCGCCAGGTCTGGTTTCGCGCCCTCATCCGCTGACGTCGCCGCGGGCTCGCTCATGGCGCGCCCCTTGCTTCGGCCAGCGTCATGTCCGAAACCCGATGGAGCGCCATGTTGCGAGTGCGGAAGCCATGCCAAGGTTCAAGATGCAACCGTGCTACCACGTCCGACGGCCCGCAACCAGAGGTCGCCTTGGTTCCAAACGACGAGCCAAGCCGGTCGGAAAGCGAATCAGATCGTAGGGGCTTCAATGCTTGGCGGATTCTCACACCCGAAAAGCAGAGGGTCAATTTTGCCCGGATTCACGGGCCCCATTCGCGAATGGAGAACCATGATGGAAGAAATGGTCATGAAATCCCGGCGGATTTGGCGAGCTCGAAGAAGCGCGGCGCGAGCGTCAGCTTGCGCCCCTCCAGCGAGAGAACCTGCTGCCGAGCCAAGTCGGCCACGATTCTGGACACGGTTTCCCGGCACGCACCGATTCGACTGGCCAAGTCCTGTTGCGTTGGCGAACGCGGAATAATCGTTCCCTCCGCCGCCGACTGCCCCTCGTCGCGGGCCAAGTTGTAGAGCAAACGATAGAGGCGGCTTTCGACATCCGAGGTGGCGAGCCCGGAGGCCAAGAGCTTCACCCGGTTGAGCCGCCGCTCCAGATCCCGAATTAGCGATATCGCGGCTTGGGGAAGGCTGGACAGTGCCGTCAGGAATTCATCGCGGGGAATGAAAAGTAGAAGGCTGGTCTCGGCCGCGATCAGCCCATCCCCCGGCACCGAGCTGTCCGGAAAGAGAACCGCATCGGCGATGAGATCGCCAGGCCGGAATGTCTCCAGTGTCAGCTCGCGCGCGTTGTCCGTCCTTCGTACCGCACGAAGGCTGCCCTTGACCACCAGAACCGCAGCGCCGAGCCAGCGTCCCTCGAGAAGAACCTGTTGCCTGGCACTGTACGAAGACAACGAGGCGCACATGGAGAGGGACGTGAGCGTATTCTGGGGAAAAGCGCCAAACCAGGCCGAGTTGCGGAGGGCGCTCAGCGCGGGATGGAAACTGATGTCACGCTGCAGCCCGGCTGCACTGTCGGTGCGAAGTGAAGCGATGGCATTCATGAAATCCTCCTGTTCAGGCATCTGACTAAGCAACCTTGGTGCCAGCGCAACCTTGTGAAATCACATCGAGCTCATCGAATCTTGCATGGGGACCGCGACGGAAATGGCACGGTCGTGTCGCCCTGATGTGTTGGGGACAAAGCCCGCCGTCCGCCGTCACTTGATACGACAAACGGACAGACTCCCAGCGTCATATGGCGTGATGGCACGTCCTACTAGTGCTCCAACCCCCGTCTACCTTACAAACAACCGCACGAGGACCCTGCGCGCCCGACATGACTCGAACATGTAACCCCCGGCTTCGTAGGCCGGTGCTCTATCCAGTTGAGCTACGGGCGCAAACCACTATTTTTTAGGCCAAAACTGCTACTTTTCGTTCCACCGTGGCGCCCTGCTTCGTGGTCATTTCGGACCCAAGTGCACCGGAAGAACGCGAGATGGATACCACGTCACCCGCTGGACGAGCAAGGTCTACCGCCACCATGTCGTGCGCCTTGGCTCCAAAGTAGTCCGGGGCAAGGTGCGCGTAGTGGGCGGTCGTGGACGTGGACGAGTGCCCCAGGTACCGCGCCAGCTCTTCCATCGAACCGCCAGCCATCACCCACTGTGAAGCGTAGGTGTGGCGCGTACACTCGTAGAGGGTCATGGCGGGCAGGCCACATTCCGTCAAAGCCTTGGCCAGCGCCTTGTGCACGGTGTGCGGGCGGATGAAGCCCGGCTCGGTGCCCAGTTCAGGCCGCCCGCCACGGGTTGCGAACGCTGGCTTGAACAATGCCCCCTGCCCTCCCGTCTTGAGCTTCCAGGCTTCCAAGATGGGCGCCAAGGTTGTGGAGAGAGGCACTATCCGACTTTCCTTGTCCTTGAGGGGGCACAGCGCCCCGTCTTGCATCTGCTGCCGAATGTGAATCTTCCTTCCTGGCAGGTCGATGTCCCGCCACTGCATGCCAAGCGCTTCCCCTACCCGGCAACCTGTCTGCTCACCGAAGATGAAGATCACGTTGTGGGGCCCGGGCAAGGCCAGGTACAGACGCCGGATGTCCTCGGCGCGTTCGATGAAAGGCGTCTTCCGCACGTCGTAGACCGACTTGTAGAGCCTCCGGGTGGAACGGGGCAAGGTGCTCACCGGGTTGACTGCGAGGTGGCCTTGCTCCTTCACATCTTCCAAGAACGTGCTCAAGAGGCGGATGCAGTGGCCGCACGTCGTGGGGCTCAAACCCTCGGCTAGCTTACCTTCGATGAACCTCCGCAGCTTGCCGGCGTCCACCTCGCATGGCCGCCGGTGCCCGAAGGCCGGCTTGAGATGGTTCTTCCACCTCAGGCGGTCATCGGCAGATGCTCGGTGCGTTTTCGCCCGGCGTTCGAGCCACGGCTTCGCCAGTTCGGTCAGGGTTGGGGCTTGCCGGTAGTCCCGGCGCAAGCCATCTTCGTCGCGCGCGGTCTCGCTGATTCGCTTGGCCAAGGCTTCCTCTGCCACCTCCTGGGCTGCGAACGACTTGCACTTGCGCTTGCCATCCTCGCGCCAGCGGATCCACCATCGGCCGTCGCGCTCGAACAGAGAGCCGCTGCCCCACGTTCGCCGCCGCGCCTTACGAGGCATGGGGCACCTCCTCCAGTCCGTCGAGAAATTCGTCGCGTAGACGTTGAATGTCATCCTCGACCGCTTCGTCGGTGTTCTCGGCCGCCCACGTGGCCAACATGGACGCGAGTTCATCGGCAAGCGCTTCGCGGGATGCCGCCGAGTAGATCGCCGACGTGTCGCCGAACCGCTCATTCGTGTTGCGCAGTCGCATGGCTACACCGCCCCCATGAGGGAGGCCACCGCCGCCAGCTTCTCGGCGCGGGCTTGGGCCGCCTTGGTTCGCACCTGCTTGGAGCCCCTGAGCTGCTCTTCCAGCTTCGCGTTCAAGGTTCCAACGATGTCGGCGAGCTCGTACCTGGCCACCGCATCGGCCGCCGAGATGATCGTCAACTCGGCCTCCCAGGTATCCGCCTCGCCCTGCCAGCATGACCACGTTCCCTCGCGCTCGACTTCCGCAAGCCGGCCATCATCGAGAAGGTACAGCCGGGAACCCCCGTTGGTGCCGCGGTTGCCGGTTTCGTCCTTGTCGTGGTCGTAGCCATCCACGAGACACACCCCGCGCTCGGCGAAGGTGTCGTAGGTGTGGACCGGGTTGCAGCCGTTGCGTCCGCCCGTCGAGTAGTCGCGCGACTTGATCTGACAGGCCAGGGCTCGCAGCGCCGGCTTGACCGTCTCGACGATGCGCTCGAGTAGCGCGGCCTCGGCTGCGTTCTGCGTGTTGACCGCGGCCGTGAAGGCTTCGTGCTCGGTGGCCACCGTGGCGGCCGTGGTGGCGAGACTGGCCAGGGTTTCGGACGTGATCGGGGTGTCGTTCGTTTCCATGTGGTGCCTTTCTTCAAGGTTCGTTGCTGGCGTCCGGCCAGCTCGGCGGGTTCCTCGCCCGTGACTCCCTCCGTGGCATCGGAGAGAGTCACCAGCGCGTGACCTAGGCGGTCTTCTTGCGTGGTGCAGGTCGGGCGGCCTCGGCGAATTGCAACAGCGCCCTGGCCGCGTCTCGGGCTGCGGCCCGGGTGAGGTAGACCGGGCTTGGCGTAACCGCCAGCAAGACGAAGCCGCGCCGGCCGCCGGTGTCGAATTCGCCGCCCACCGTAACCGCGGCCTCGGGGTCGTGGAACCGCATGGTGATGCTCACGAGGATGCCCTCCCGCGTTCGCACGCCTCCCACTGGGCTTGCGTGCAACGTGGTTCCCGGCACGATTCGCACACGTCCAGCGAAGGCGGGCAGTCGGCGACCACGTGGCGGCGCCAGAGTCGGGACATGAACGACAGGAAAGCCTTCACGGCTCCCCCAGGGTCTTCACCACCGCCACCGCGGCCCGCGCGTGCCGGAGGATTGCGGCCAGGGCCTCGTCAGGCGTCAGTGCATCGGCGGACGCCGCTGCCATCACCAGCTCGGCGTGCTTGGCCACCTCGACGAACGCGCGGCGTAGGCGCTCGGCCTCCGCTGCCGAGTCGGGCGGCGATGCAACGAAGGGAACACGGTGCCGCTCGTGGTGCTCGCGACGTAGGAGGGTCATGCTCGCGCCTCGGTCCCGTTGTCGTTGGCGAACAAGCCCGCCAGGTGTCCCCGCACGCGGCTTGCAAGGCGTGCATACTTCAGACGCTTGGCCAGGTTCTCAATCTCGGCCGCGCACAATCCGCAGGTGAAGGGTGAATCCGTGCGGGCTTGGGAGTCGACGAACAGGGTCAGGGATTGGCAGCAGTGGCAGCGCTTCCAAGCTGCGAACGTCACCATGCAGGCGGCAAGGTTGCCCTCGGTGGGTTCGGGCTCGGGCGCCAGGGGCCGGTGTTGCTCGCGGGCTTCGCGGCATCGGCGGGTGTCTTCGGCGAGCTCGGCTTGGGTTGCTACTCTTTCGCGGGTTCTCTTCGGGCGTGGTACGGTTCGCATGTCGATTCCTCCTGAACAGGGTCGAACGCGGGCGCACCATTCCAGTGGGTGGCGCCCATTCTCTTGTGGGGCGGAACTCGGGCGCAGCTAGGGCGCGCGGCTTACTGGCGGGGCTTCGTGCGGGAAGCTCGGGCGGCGTCTCGGACGTCTAGCCACTCGTTGAGAACCACGCGCACCAACTCGCCCCTGCTCATACTCAGTCGGCCACGCGACTGCTCGGACGACATGATCCGCGTCTCCTCGTCTAACCGGCGCAACAACTCGGTCGGGACCTTCACGGTCAAGACGGTCGTTTCTTCGCCGGACGGGGCGAGCCTTGCACGAGGGGACATTGAGGCCGCCAGTCTTGTCGATCTTTTCCGAGTAGTCACGCTTTCACTCATGGTATGTCCATTCATGTATCTATGAATACCTTGGTATCACCACGGTATCAAGAACAATCGTCTGCCCGCTCGAAACCGCCTATTTCCCGCCCCTTTCGCCCTTCGGCTCACACCACGGCGCCTCGACGATTTCGGCCGCGACCTCCCGAGCCCGCTTCTTCGCTTCGTCGACCGCCTGGTAGGAGCGTGAGTAGCTCAACCCTGTCAGCGCTGGCATCTGGGCCAGTTCCACGCCGCCGGGGTGGGCGTCGGCGACGTCGAGGGCGCAGCTAGTGTTCGGGGGCATGTCCGACGGTTCGAGGTGCGGGTGGTTGAACTTGATGACGCCATTCTTTGGATTCACGTCCAAGTACAACGAATATCGGCAGCCAACAAAGGGACAAGGGCGGATCCCGTCGATGCACTCCGCGCGCGTCCTCGGTCGTTCTGCATCGGAGTAGGCGGCCAGGTCGTCACTATCCCCGAGCCACGTGGCCGCCAGCTCGCGGTGGGTGCCCGGCCGTTTGGGGTTCCAGCTCTTGAGCATCCTTCCTCACGCGGTCGGCGCTTCGAGTAGGTGCACCAAGCTGGGCGGGAACCACGCGGGCACGTGGCCACCGTTGCCCACGTAGCGGGCCAGTGCCTTGCGGGTGTTGGCGATGGCCCGGCTGATTCCGGGGTCGGCGGGCCGGCCAGTGGTGCACTCCCGGCACATGCGGGCGATGGCAAGGCGCCGGCTGGGCCGCGTGGTGGGCGCGCTCATGGCTTCGCCTCCTCGCCCGCACGGATCGCCTTCGCAGCGGAACGGACGGCGCGCGCGAAAACCTGCGCGTCCGCCCCGTGAAGGCTCCAACTTTCGCTATCATCACGGGTCGGCCACCACCGGCCCGACGCGTCCCGCCGCCAACGCCGAATTAAGATCCGAGCCGGCTTTCCCCGGCCAGGTTTTTGACTGGTAACGCGCAACTCGGCGCCGGGCTTGAGAGGGATCGCACCATGCAGGCGGTGGCTTTCCTCCGGGCCTCGGTCGGTTTCGGGTCGTGGTGTTGCCCGCGGTGCTTGCGGGGCGCTGGCTGGCCCTTGAACCGCCGCCTCGGGATCGAAGAATGCCATTCGCTCGGAAAAGGTCGGCGCGTTCATGACTGCCTCGCCGGCTGCGGTCGGCGTGGTGCGATCCATTTCTCGATCGCGCGCTTGCCTTCCTCGCTCACGGGCTGCGGCGTGGCCGGCTTCCTGCCTGCCCAGCACTCGCGGCACCAGAGCTTGCCCACAGCAAAGTGCCCTTCGTTCCAGGTTTCGGATCCGCAGTTGTCGCACACGTCGTGGTCAGACATGGTCGCGCCCCTTTCGTTTGCGGCCAGGGCGCGCGGCCTTGGTCTTGCTCGCGGGCGCGGTTGCGCTCGGGAACTGCGCGGTCTTCGTCGTCAGCCGGTCGAAGAAATCGGCACAGAGCGACTCCATCACCGCGACGTCCCGATCCGTTAAGGTGGCACTGCGGCTCTTGACCAGCTTCGGGATCCGCATGACGGCCACTTTCAGCTCGCCCACCTGCTGGCGCACAAGCTCCTTGACCTGCTCGACCGGCACGAGCTTTCCCGCAGCCACCGCGCGTTCGAGTTCCGCCCGCTTGGACCTCCAGTATCTTTGCAGATTTCTGGCTTCGGCGATCGTGGTCGGTTCGTGGTCGGGGTCAAAGTCGACGGACGCGAGCTTGGCCGCGGCGCTCATGAGTGCCTTCCCTTGCCAGCCGGCCGCGCGATCTTCTCGACTGCCGCGGGCATATCCGCAAGGTCGGTCAAGATTTCTCGCACGAGTTTGTCGAGGGCGTCGGTCACTGCGAAAGTGATCTCTGGGCACTGGTTGCGGAGCCGATTCGGAAGGGCCAGAAAGGCGTTGCGGGCCTCGGTCACCATCCTGATGGTGGTCGACTTGGCCTCGTCGAGTGAAATCAACTTGCCGGCGTCCTGTTCGTAAGCGAGCTGGGCAGCCTTGGCCCGGAAGTGCTCGAGCGCGCGCCTCGAATCTTCGATAGGTCCGGGTAAGTCGCCAAGCTGGGGCACAACCTCGGGTGCAGACTTGTCCGCGGCCAGCCCTGGCGTGTGCGATTGCGGACGCGAACGCCACAGCTCGAGCGCGCGGGGAACGTCGACAATGACCGGTGTCCGCTTCCCGCGCCGCTGCACCCAGGCCACCACGCCGGCAAGCTGGCCGCCCGCCACGGCCTTGCTCACCGCCTGGTTGCTCACCCCAACCTTTCGGGCGAAAGCGCTTAAGCTCCAACCGGCATCAGTGACACGCTTCTTTGTCTTCATGCTACGAATCTCCTTCTGTTTGTGGGTTTTCTCATCTCAGCAGTGACACGTTTCTATGCTTTTGTGCTCCAACTCCAACCCCTGGAAAATCGGTTGTGCAGTGCAACGACGGGGCCTTAGCAGTCCGTGTTAAAGAATTGACGCGTAAGGAGGTAGCCCCGGCAGGGTACTGGCCAAGCCCTTCCTCACCCCTCGCCGTGGCTGGCCTGCGCCAACTCTGCCCGCGCTGCCCTGTCCTGTTCATCGAAGGCCTGCATCCTCGCGACGAAGGCATCCTCATCGCTCCTGTTGTCGATGGGAGTGGGCCGGGCCTTCGCCATGACCGCCCGAAACTCCTCGTCAGGCCCGACTGGTGCAACCACCTTCGACGTGCCGGCAAGCAGCTCGGACGCGCTCTCGATGGTCATGTCTGGCATGCTCGCCAGCCTGATGGCCAGGGGTCGCCGTCCTTCCGCCTCTGCGTGCCCAACGATGCCGAGGATTCGCGTGCGCTCTGCGGTGGCGGCCTCGGTGATCCCTTCTTCCTTCCCTCGTCTCCGCGCCGCCGCGATGGTCTCTGCCCTTGCCTCTGCGAAGACCTGCGCGACCACGTCGGGATACTCGGCCCGCAACTGTTCGAGCGTCATGACGCCGCCTCGCTGTCGTAGAACTTCATCCGCCGCAAAAAGGCCTCTGTTTCGGGATCGTCCTCCTGGGTCGTGCCGGTCGGCGTTTCGCCTGCATCGAGTCTGCGCATGCGTTCGAGAAAGGCCGACTCCTCGGCCGCCTCGCTGGTTGCCGGCATCGCACGCGCGCCAGGTGCACTCGGCGTGGTGATGCGTGCGCTTGCCGTGGGCTCTGTGGCCGCGCATTCGGCGCTGCAGAACCCCGAGGCTCGCACACCGAATCGGCCGCACGTGCATCGCGTTTGCGCGCGTTCCACGACGGCGGCCGTGGTCTCTTCGCCTTGGGTGCTCATTGTGCACCCGCCTTCTTCGAGGCCTTCGCCGGCTGCTGAGCAAGCGCAGATTCGAGGGCCGCGATTCGTTCGGCCAGTTTCGCCGGGTTCAGCTCGGGGGGGAGGCATTCAGCGCAGCACAACTCGCCCCGATGGTTGAATCCAATACCCGGTTTTCCAGCTCTGTAGGGACTGTCGAAATGCCTGGTGCAAAACTGCGGGTCGACAGGAAGCTCGTCTTGCCGCTCGCGCCGCTCGCGTATCTTTGCCAGTTCCGCGGCAAGTTCCGGCTGCCGGCGCAAGGCCTCTGCGCGGATCCCGTCTTCCTGGGCGCGTCTAACGCATCCCGCACACCGGCGCGGCCCGACCTTGCCGGCGGTGTCCGTTTCCTGGAAAATCAGGTCGCTCGGAAGTCGACAAACGTCACAGACGTTCGTCTGCTTTTGAGCCGGAATCGGCGGGCCATCGGTCGACACTTCGGCCTCGGCGGTTCCGCGGACGGTTTCAGGAGGGGAAAGAAAATTGGATTGCATGATTTTCGGTCCTTTCTTGTTGGTTTGGTCTCTCGGTCAAATAGGTCCTCGCCCCGTGCTGGGCTCGCTGGCGCCGGGCACGACTCCGGCGGTGCAGGCCAGCGCGGGGCGAGGGTAAAGGTTCATCGGCGTAGCTCCGCGTTCGTGAGTGCGGTTGCAGCGGCGGTTTCCCATTCGCGTAGCCGGCTAGCGAACGCCGCAAGGGCGAGCTCGCCCCTAACGACACGGGCCGCGCGACGGGCCGCCGACGCCTCGAGCTTCGCGACCTTGCCCGACTTGGGCAGAGCAGCGAGGCGTGCCCCTGCGCCCGGATAGCAACACGCAAGCCAGAACCAGGCACCGGCATAGAGTTCGCGAACCTTGTCGGCAACGGCACCTTCGTTGCCGGCAGCGGGCGGCGTGGTGGCCAATGTGCAGGCGGCAATCATTGCGGCCCGCCTTGGGGCTTGCGTAGCCCCCACAGATTCGCAGGCCGGCCGAGGTAGTCGCGGTGCCACTCCTGGCCCTGGGCATCTGGCGGAAGCGGCGCTGTCTGCGGCGCAGGTGGGGCCGCCAATACGGCCATGAGTTCAAGCTTATGGTCGCGCACCAGGTCCCGCACTAGGTCGCGGGCTGGCTGTGGTCCCTGCAACATGATCTTGCCGGCCTTGACGACAAGCTCCACGTGGTGAAACTGGCAGAGCCGCAGGACCGAGAGGGTGGACATCGGGATCATACGCCGTCCTCCGGCTCGCCGCGGTCTGGCGTGGCCACCTGGCCAGATAGGGGGGGGATGTGGCTCGGTGGCCGTGTGGCCACCTGCCCCTGTAAGAGAGTGATATTACTCTCTCTCTCTTGGCCACCCTCTGGCAGATGGCCAGATGGCCAGGCGTCCACCTGTCCACCGGGGGGGAGACTCCACCACCATCCGCCGTCCATCTGGCGACAGGTGACGCCCATGTCCTCGCGTGCGCGCCGTAGGGTGCGCGGGGAGACGTGTGCAGCTCTCGCCGCTTGTTCAATCTCGCGCTGCCTGTGCCACTGCCCATCTGCCAGGACGGAGGCCAGCAGAATCGGAGGCTCCGCCGCGCTTCGACGCCGTTCTGGCGGCGGTCGCGCCATCCGCGACGAGGTCATCCGCCGTCGAGTCGCACTCGTCGCCCCACTCGATTTTTCCGACGCCATCGACGTCGATGATCTGCGCACGCATCGAGCGTGGCGGTCGCGTGAGGTTGGCCTTGACGGTCGCGAGAATCCGATTCTCGGGATCCTGATCGTCTCGGCCGAGTAACAGCACAGTCCGGGCCAGGGCCGCGATTCCGATGCTTCCTCCGCCGCGGTCCAGGGCCGAGCCTCCGGTGCGCTTGTTGAGGTGGCGCAATAGCACCACGCAGACGCCGTGCTTTTCGGCGGCCGTGACGAGCGGCGTGAGTGCGCGCCTCACGTCCGCGTCGGCGTTGGCTGATAGGTCGCGCGCGAATAGAGCTGTGACCGGGTCGCAGATCAGCAGCCGCGCGCGGTGTGCGACAATAGCCGCTTCGATCGCGGAGATATCGTCGGGTATGCAGGGCAGGACATCAGCCCGCCACACGTGGCACTGGGCCAGGTCCGCGCCGGCTGCCAGTAGTCGCGGCACGACCGTGTCTGCGATACCGTCCTCGGCGGCAACGAAGATCACGCCGCCCGCCGCCCGGGCAAAGGCATCGCCGGGGAATCGTTGGCCGCGCGACACTCGGGCCGCGAGGTCGCACGTCACGGTCGACTTGCCGGCGCCGGGCAGGCCGTCGAGCACAGTCACCTTGCCCACGGCGAGCCGTCCGGTCCAGAGCCACGTCACCCGCTCGGGTGCGATCGTCGCGAGCGAGATACACGACGACTCGGCCGGGGCGAGCGCGGCCCGTGCACCGTCCACGGCCCGGCCGAGATCCTCGACGATCTCCGAGGCAGACTGGCCACTCCGGGCTCGGGATGATGCCTCGACGGCTGCGCGGTCGACCCGTCGGCGGACGGCGTCGGCGCGGATGATCTCGACGATCTGCGGGAGCCGCTGGGGCACAACTGCGTGCTCGGCCGCCATCCGCACTGCCCACCCGGCCGATCCGCCGTCGGGCAATCGCGTGGTAGTGCCCCGCTGGGCCGATAGAGTGGCCACACCGTCGGGCGTGACCGGATCGCCGCGAGAGGTGAGCCGCGGGCGCGGGTCCATACCTCGGCGTGCGCCGCCACGGGCAGATCGTCGGGCCGCACGTCGGCTGCGCAGGCGGGGATCTCCCCCGTCGCGATCACGGTCGCGACGAGCGCGCGGCTCGCATCGGCGACGGCGTCAGACACAGGGCGCGGCGCTCGCGCGGTGGTCATGCCCGCTGCCCGTCGGTCGCGGTCAACTTGGCCAGATCGAATCGCAGCGCCCGGCCGTGGCGGATGACCTGGATCGAGCCGTCGGCGATGCGCCGGTGCAGGGTAGCGGGTGAGATATTCAGGACCCTGCACGCATCCTCTGTGCGGCCAAGCTGCGGCGTCTGGCCGGCGCGGAGTTGCCCGACGGCGATGGTCAGGGCCTCGATGCGCTCGCCGAGTGCGTCCACAGCGCGACGGACGGCGCGTGTCTCGGCGAGCGTGGCGAGTGGGCGGCTCATGGGCGCACCGCCGGATCGAGCGCTGCTGGCAGCTTCTCGAGCGCCTCGCGGATAGCTAGCGCGGTCCCGTAGCGGATTGGCAGATTCCCGGCGGCTCGCTCAAGTGCGCCACGACTGGCGCCCAGATACGCAGGCGCCTCTTTCGTCCCGAGCCTCAGCAGCAGCGCGCGCAGCCTGACTCGATCCGCCGGAGGTAGACAAACGCTTTGGTGAAGTGTCACGAAACCAGCGTGCCCGAATCGCTGGCCCGCAACCGGAGCGGTCCCGGTTTTTGTTCGTGCCTACCGCTCCGGGCTGTTTTCCCGCAGTTTTTGCCTTTTTTCGCGCGACCGCTGATTCTCGATCGCGTCCTTTAGTAGGATATCCTTCTTCTCGAAGCCTCGCTTCATGAGGTACTTCGCCGCTGCCTCCCGAGACACCCCAAGCTCGGCCAGCCGCACCCCAACGTGTTGCGCGCGCACCTTTCGCGCTACTTCCTCCGATGCCGCAAGCTGCGCCTTCTTCTTCCCCTTCGCGGGAAACACGCTCAATTTCACTCGCACGTCTAGGAGTTGTGCCGCCAAGGCGCGACTTCGAACGCTCGCGGTCTTTCCGTTGAGCTTATCGACAATGCGAGCCGCTCCGGCCGCGGCATCAAGCGCGGCCCGCTCCCCTTCGAGTGCGGCCTTGAGACCACGGATGTACTCATCGTTAGCCAATCCCTGCATGGCCACGAGTTCCGCGTATTCCGCCTTCAACACTTCAGGGATCCCGCAGTGCTTGCGAATTGCGCGGACATCCTCCCGTAGCGCATCGAAGCTCCGGCCCATGCTCGCCCTCAGCGCGACAGCTTCCGGATGGTCTTTGCTCCGTTTGCCAGTCTCAACATCGGCCGCGATGAAGCGCTTGTAGCACTCTCCCCAGGGAGCCTCCGCGAGTCGCTTGTAATACTCTTGCCGAGCGGCCTCGGCCGCCAACGCTCGCCGGGCATCCGTGCCCACCATGGCCGCTTGCGGGGCACCACGGGCCGCGCTCTTTGTCTCGCGCTCTATTTTCGGGTCCTTCGTCACACTTTGCGCTCGGTCGGAAGATTCTCGGTCAGGACCTCTATCTTCTGGAGACGGTTACGAAGTTGGGCGGCAATCGTAGAAAACCGGGCGCCGGTAAGTGCAAGAGGATTGGGAAGATGGTCACGAAGCTCGGCGGCAAACGCGGAGAACCCCGGTGGTTCGGCCGCCGGCAGCTCGTCTCGCCCCGCTTGGTACCAGTGTTCGCGCAACTCCGACAACAGTTTTCCCCCCTGGACGCGGAGGGGTCGCGCTTTCTCCGACTTGCTCAAGAATTCGAGCGCTTCGATGGCGCGATTCAGAATGTCACCCGCTCTCTCCGGATTCGACGGGGCATCGCTCAACTCTTTGAGCAACCTGATGGCGACCTTCAGGGGGATCAGCATCTTGTCGCGCTGATGATGGAAATCCTCACCCTCCACCTCGTGCCATCCCTCGCTATAACCTCCTCCTCCTTCCAGGCAATAGCGAAGCCGCGAGCCGACTGTGTCCGTGATCGCGTCGTCATCCTGGAGCGAGCGTCCCACTTGTCGGGAGCTGGTTATCTTGATCTCGGTCATGGTCCACCTTCTTTCGCCACCTTCGATCTTGCGTCTTGAAGAGTTCGGGCAGGGACCACAGGAAGGTGGTTCCGTGGTCCCACCGAGCGGTAATTAGTCGCCCGGTTGCCCGTTTGAATTTAGGTTGTCACGTGGTGGTCAACTCGGATCCCATTCCGTGCCCAACTGTACCGAAAAGTGTACTTCTCGACGGTTCACTCTACGGGGCGCGTGGTGAGATTCGCTGAAAACCACGCGTTTTGAGCGTATCTGACAACTCGGATTTGTCAGCCGCACCGCGGCGAGGCTTCGTAGGCCGGTGCTCTATCCAGTTGAGCTACGGGCGCAGCTGCTTGCTAAGGGCGAATGTATGCCGCGCCGCCGGGGCACAAGTCAAGATCTGCCGAAGGAAAACGCCGGACAGCCCGAGAAACGGACGCCGTTGCGGCCACGTCGCTGTCCGTGGCTATTCCCTGCGACGGCGCCCAGCGATCCACGCCAGTCCCGCCATCATCAAGAGGTACAGGGTGGGCGATGCAGCACCGTGACTGCCGACGTTGCACTTGCATCCCGTGGAGTCGCCGACGGTGGAGGTCGTGCCGGTCCCAGTGTCGCCGCCCGAGCCAGAGGATCCTCCTTCTCCAGAGGTACCACCCGATGTTGTGTGGGTTCCTCCAGCGCCGCTGCTGCCACCCGCGTTGGTCGTCCCACCTGGGCCGGTCGCTCCGCCTTCGCCGATCGCCCCGCCTGCGCCGGTCGTCCCGCCTGCTCCAGTCGCGCCGCCAGAGCCCGTCTTGCCTCCGGCACCCGCACCGCCGACACTGCCAGCCACGCCGCCAGAGCCGCCGACACCGCCCCTTCCCGTAGCACCACCACTTGCCAGCCTCGCATCACTGCCGCCTGCGTCCTTGTTGCCCCCCGCCCCTCCGGCTCCGCTCACGCCGCCGGAGCTGGTGACACCACCGGTGCCGCCGCCGTTACCGCCCGTTGCGGGGGTCGTGTCGCCGTAGAAGGACACCGGACCGGTGTCACCGCCATTGGGAGCCCAGCTGCGCCGATCCCAGGCGACCAGGCCCAGCAGGTGTGCTGCAAACATTCCTTGCCCATCTTCGGAGGCCGAATCGGGCTCGTTCCACTTGACCAGAGGGATCAGCACCGAGCTAACCGTGGCGTCATCCTTGTCAACGATACCCAGCGCAGCGGCACAGGCCGCCTTCACGAAAGTGGAGTTGCTCGACGTCTGTGCCCCAGCTTGCACGTCCGCCTTTTGGCTGGTGTCGCCCATGAGGTAAAGCGCGGCCTTGCCGATCGTGCCCACGTCGCCGCCCGCGCTGACTTGTGTCTGGATGAAAGCTTTGGCCGTGGTGTCGTCGCCGAGGTAGCCGAGCATGAACAAGGCGTAGCCGGCGAATCCAACATCGTCGTCGTTCACCCCGCACTGAAGCCTGGCGCGCAGGACCGCAGTCCGCGCGCCAAGGGCGGACTTGCGGGCCGCAAGCTCACCCGCGGCCCAAAGATGCATGTAGTCGTACTTCGAGCCTGTCTTGGCTGCTGGTTTGGTCGTGGGGCAAGACGTACTCGACGCGTCCTTGCAGTTGCTCATGGTCACGCCATCCGTGCTGCCAAAGGATCCACGGCCGGCGCAGTAGAGCTTCAGCAAACTGTCGAGCCCGGTGCTCACATCCTCGAAATCAGCCACTGCCTCGTACTGCAACGAACGCCCCTGTGCCAGGTCGCCCGTGCAGCCAGGATTGACCGGGCTGTCCAGACCTGGGGGTGGGGCCGCAGGATGGAGGGTTCCGTCCGTCTTCACGACCATCACCGGATTCGCGCCCTTGGTCGGGTAGCACTTGCTCTCGCCACTGTTCCCGAAGGACACGGAGAAGGTGACGTCCTCGATCTTGGCAGGGCTGCCGCTCGCGATCTTCCACGTCCCCTTTTCGCCGGGCAGGAGCGTTCCGGAAACCTTGAGGGTGGGAGCGGTCAAGGTGATGGCGCCGCCGCTGCCCGTGGCGGTCAACTTGAAATTGGGCAGCTGATACCCCATGTTGTTCTGCACGTAGATGTTCTGAGGCGAGGTATCGCTGTCCGGTTTGACCACGATGTTGTAGCTCGAAGCCCACAAGTCGTCGCACCAGTGCGCCTGCGCTTGGGAAGACAGCAGAACGAGCGACAGAGCGGAGCCGAGGAAAAGATAGCCTTTGCGAGCACTCATGTGGTTTTCTCCCTTTCACGACCACGGGATGACGACGAGGAACCGAAACATGCCTGAGCGATATGCAACCTGCGAATCTACCTGCCAAAGGCATCCGGAGGTGTACTCCCTCATTGGGGGCCAATCGGGCTGAATTTAACTCATAATGATGCGAACTAGCTCCTCAATTCTCAAATTTGTTTCTGTACTCGTGGGTACACTCCTACACGCGACTACCTTTGTTCCACCTTGCGCTGCCGCCGCCGTCGATGCGGGCTCGATGTCGACCGTCTTGCATATGGCGGCAGATCGCGGCGACGTTGCCACCATCCGGCAGCGACTGGATGCTGGAGAATCCGTCGATGCCCGCGACGAGCGAGGCATGACGCCTTTGCACCTCGCCGCCATGAAGGGACTCCTCGATGCCGCGAGCTTGCTGCTCGACCGCGGCGCCGATCCGAACGCCCGCGCCGAAGGCGACATGACTCCGCTGCACTTCGCCGCCATGTTGGCGCATCCGGAAATGGCAGGGCTCCTCATGCGCCGAGGTGCCCGACCGGATAGCATGAACGCCTCCGGCTTGATGCCTATCCATCTGGCGGCCAACGAGAAGATCGTGAACGTGCTCGCCTCGTCCGGTGCGGATGTGAACGCATTGACGTCGAAGGGATTCACCCCGCTTCACACCGCCCGCCACGGGATGGTTGCGAAAGCGTTGATCGACCACAAGGCCGACCTGCGCATCCGCACGCCCAGGGGCCGGACCGCGATGGAAACGGCCGGCATCGAAACCCTCGAGCCGGCCGGCTTGTCGATTCACAGTGTGATGCTGGGCAGGTTGCGAGGAATCATCGGTCAGATGCCCGTGACTCTGACCAACGTTTCCAGCCAACCCATCCACGACTTGGTACTCACCGCGCGCAGCCCGGCATGCGGTATCGATGTCACGCCAGTTGCCGTCCCCAAACTCTTGTCAGGCCAGAATGCAAACCTGGTGCTGACCCTGACCCGGAATCCCACCATCCCGGAAGGTGAGTACCCGGTCTACCTGTCCATCAGCGCCGGCGGGAACGGACTAGGAAACACGGATCTGAAAGTCGACACCCGAACCTCCGAGACTCCCGAAGATCGCGGAATGATCCGTCTGGCCAAAGGCCAGATCCGGCCTGTTTCCTCACGTTGGTTTTATCTTGTCTACGGTGCCGTCCCGCTTCTCGTGGTGGCAGCCTGGCTGCTGATCCGCAGACGCTCGGCCGGCTAGCTGCCGCCGGCCAAGTGTCGGTTCTTTCGCACGTTTTCCACGACTGCGCTATGGTTGAAACCTGCGCTAGGCTCCATCATGGTCATCCAGATTCTCTTCCGGGATCCTCGCTCGGGCAGCGAGAAGACATACGAATTCGACCAATCGCCGGTTCGTATCGGCAGGAACCCGCTCAACAACGTGGTCCTCGAGGGCAACTTCGTCTCGGGCTGGCACGGCATCATCCGCTTCGATCAGACGGGGACCTACTACTTCGATCTCGGATCGACCAACGGCACTTGCCTCGACGGCAAGAAGCTGCAGAAAAACACCGCCATTCCCATCCTGCAGCCAACGCGCTTCACGATCTGGATGTTCGAGCTCATCGTCACCCCAAGCGTGCCCGGCACGCTGACCTCGCCAGCGCAGAGTCCTTCCGCTGTCGAGACCATCGCCGTGACCAGCCGTGGCACCGATGCGATACCGGCTGGGGCGACACCGCAGGCGCACGCGCATGGCTCCCCGTCGCGGATCGTGGCGGTGGGGGGTGGTCGCGCGCCAACTCCACCACTGCCCGCGCACGCGCCCGGTCCCGCACACGCCTATGCTCCGCCCCTTGCCCAGGCTCCATCGCCAGCCCGACCACCGTCGCAGCCTTCCGCCCCGGATCCGGCCACCCCTCAGCCGACCGAGCGGCTGATCCGCTGCCTACGCATCATCGGCGCGTTCAGCGACGCCTTCATGGGCCTCAAGAAGGGCTACGAGCAATTCGGCTCCGAGGTTGGCGTACGACCTCTGTCCGGAACCACGCCCCTGCATCGCGCCCGCACAAGTCAGGAGACCGTCGCGTACCTGCTGGATCCGTCGATCGATCCCGAAATCTGCGCCCGCGACTTGAATGCCGTCTTCGCCGACATGGGCATTCACGACGTCGCACTCATGGAAGGCATCTCACAGAGCGTTCGCGTGCTGCTGGCCCGACTCGACCCCAATGCGCTCGATTTCAAGATGGGCGCGGGGCTGTGGTCAGGGTCGAAGGCCAAGGCCAAGTGGAGCGCCTACGTGGAGACCTTCAACAACTTGCTCGCAGAGGAGGCTGCCCTGCATGCCGAGATCTTCGGCGAAGAGTTCGCCAGTGCCTACGCCAGCGTGGCCCTTGGCGACGAGAACGCGCCCCAGGAGGATGGAGAGTAGCGCCAGCCGCGTCATATCGATTCGCAAAACCTCGGTTCGCCAAACCAAGTTCGCGGTGTCAAACTGGCGCGGACCACTTGGTCGGGATTGCGGTGAAAGGATGCGCGACCCTCGAAAACCCCTTGACATGACCGTCGAGTCGAAGGTTAATGGCACACTGTTTCAACCGGGTAGCTAGAATATGCCGATTCAAAATCTAGAGTCGCTGCTTCAGTCGATCTCCGCGGATGCGCCGTGCGGTCCTGACCTCGAATACGATCCGGCTTTCCTCGAGCTCGATCGGCTTTCGCAGGGCAAGCCCGAACAGCAGATGGGCGACACCATCGTACCGGCCCAAGAGCCCGACTGGAAGGAGGTGGGAAACCGGGCCCTCGCCCTCCTGACGAAGACCAAAGATCTGCGCATCGCCATCCGACTGGCCCGCGCCCTTTTGAACACCGAGGGGCTCGCGGGGTTGGCCGACGGGCTCGCGGTGCTGCGAGGTATCGTCGAGACCTTCTGGGATGGTTTCTACCCCAAGCTGGATCCCGAGGACGACAACGACCCCACTTTTCGGGTGAACATCCTCATGGGGCTCTGTGATTCCGCCACCTTCATCGACCGCGTTCGCCTGATCCCGCTGGTCAGCGCGAAGTCCTTCGGGCGGTTCAGCCTGCGCGACTTCGCCATTGCATCGGGCGAGATTCCACCACCAGCCGGCGCCGAGGGGCCCAAGACATCGGCCATCGATGGGGCGTTCAACGAGTGTCCGGTGCCCGATCTACAGGCGACGGCAGAGTCGTTGCGCACCTCGCTTGAAAGGCTGGCCGCCATCGAGACCTTCGTGGGCGAAAAGGTGGGGGCTTCGAACGGGGTCAATTTCGCGAAGATGACGGACACCCTGCGCTCTGCCGAGAAGATCCTGGTCACGCGATTGGCCAGGCGCGGGGTTGTCGCCGAGGGCGCCGCCGAGGCCGGCGGCGCCGACGATGGATCGGGTGGCCCCGGAGGTGGTGGGCAAGGTGGCGGCATGTCGATCAGCGGCGAGATCAACAGCCGTGAAGACGTGCTCCGCGTGCTGGACAAGATCGTCTCCTACTACGAGCGCGCCGAGCCATCGAGCCCCATTCCGTTGCTCATCAAGCGCAGCAAGCGCTTGGTTTCGGCCAGTTTTATGGATATCGTTCGTGACCTCGCATCCGATGGTCTTTCACAGGTCGAAAACCTGCGCGGAAAAGACGAAAACGAGACGGAAAGCAGCTAGTTCTCAAACATCAGAGGTAGGTGGACACCATGGCAACCAGTGCGCAGAAATTCATTCAGAGAAACCGAGCACCACGCGTCCAAATCGAATACGACGTCGAGCTGTATGGCGCGGAAAAGAAGGTCCAACTGCCCTTCGTGATGGGGGTCATGTCGGACCTCTCAGGCAATCCGAAAGAGCCCCTGGCTCCCGTCGCCGATCGCAAGTTCGTCGAGATTTCGGTCGACAATTTCGACGATCGGCTCAAGGCGATGAAGCCACGCGTGGCCTTCCAGGTTCCCAACACCCTGACCGGCGAAGGCAACATCAGCGTCGACCTCTCCTTCGAAAGCATGGACGACTTCTCGCCCGCAGCCATTGCGCGCAAGGTAGGCGCTCTCAATCAACTCCTCCAGGCGCGCAACCAGCTTGCGAACCTGGTGACATACATGGACGGTCGCACCGGCGCCGAGGATCTGGTCGCCAACCTGCTCAAGGATCCTGCTCTGTTGCAGGCTCTTGCCGCCGCTCCAAAACCAGACGCCGGGGACGAAGGTTCCGGCCAAGCCAAGTAGCAGGGAGGAAGAACCATGGCTGAGACACAAAAATCCACAGAAGCCGCCTCCGCAACCATGGAGGTGAACGAATTCGCCTCTCTGCTGAACAAGGAGTTCAAGCCACAGACCGACGGTGCGAAGTCCGAGATCGAAAACGCGGTCAAGACCCTGGCCCAGCAGGCCCTGGCCAGCAGCAAGCTCATCTCGAGCGATGTCGTGCAAACCATCAACGCGATGGTGGCCGAGATCGACAAGAAGCTGAGCGAGCAGATCAACCAGATCATGCACACGGCCGAGTTCCAGCAGCTGGAAAGCGCCTGGCGTGGCCTGCACTACCTGGTCAACAACAGCGAGACCGACGACCAGCTCAAGATCCGGGTCATGAACGTCTCGAAGAAGGATCTGCACAAGACCCTCAAGCGCTACAAGGGCGCGGCGTGGGATCAGAGTCCCGTCTTCAAGAAGCTGTACGAAGAAGAGTATGGCACCCTGGGCGGCGAGCCCTTCGGCTGTCTGGTGGGCGACTATTACTTCGACCACGGCCCGATGGACGTCGAGCTCCTGGGCGAAATGGCGAAGGTCGCGGCCTCGGCGCACGCGCCCTTCCTGGCGGCGGCATCGCCCACGGTCTTCCAGATGGAATCGTGGCAAGAGCTGAGCAATCCGCGGGATCTGACCAAGATCTTCTCGGTGCCCGAGTACGCCGGCTGGCGTTCGTTGCGCGAGTCCGACGATGCCCGCTATCTCGGCCTGTGCATGCCGCGCTTCCTCGCCCGCCGTCCCTACGGCGCCAAGACCAACCCGGTCGAGGAGTTCAACTTCGAGGAGGATGCGGCAAGTCCCGACGCCAAGAAGTACACCTGGGCCAACGCCGCCTACGCCATGGCGGTCAACATCAACCGCTCGTTCAAGCTCTACGGCTGGTGCTCGCGCATCCGCGGCATCGAGTCCGGCGGCGCGGTGGAAGGTCTGCCCACGCACACCTTCCCGACCGACGACGGCGGGGTGGATATGAAGTGCCCGACCGAGATCGCCATCAGCGACCGGCGCGAGGCCGAGCTCGCCAAGAACGGCTTCATGCCGCTCATCTACAAGAAGAACTCGGACTTCGCCGCCTTCATTGGCGCCCAGTCCTTGCAGAAGCCGGCCACGTACGATGATCCCGATGCCTCGTCCAACGCGGCATTGGCGGCTCGCCTGCCCTACTTGTTCGCAACCTGTCGGTTCGCCCACTATCTGAAGTGCATCGTGCGCGACAAGATCGGGTCCTTCCGCGAAGCCGAGGACATGCAGCGCTGGCTTCAGAACTGGATCATCGGTTACGTCGACGGCGACCCGGCGCACTCCACCGAAGAGACCAAGTCGCGCAAGCCGCTCTCGGGCGCCGAGGTCATTGTCGAGCCCATCGAGGGAAACCCTGGATACTATCAATCCAAGTTCTTCCTTCGGCCACACTACCAGCTCGAGGGGCTGACGGTCTCGCTCCGGCTCGTCTCGAAGCTACCTTCCGCCAAGGGCGGCGGCTAAGATTCCGAACCTTCACCATCGCAACCAATCAATCAGTAATTAACAAGGAGTTGAACAATGGCGGTAAGTATTTGTTTGAGGCTCGGCCCGGACAAGAAGAATCTCAAGGGCGAATCCGTGATCACGAAGCACGAGGGTGAGATCGACGTGCTGGCCTGGAACTGGGGTCTGACACAATCCGGAACATCCCATCGCGCCACGGGCGCGGGCGCCGGCTCGGCCGACGTTCATGACCTGACCATCACCAAGTACGTGGACCTCTCCACCCCGATGCTGTTTCAAGAGTGTTTCAACGGAACCGACTTCGGGGAGACCGTGCTGACCTTCTTGAAGGTCGGCGGCGGCAAGGGGAATCAGGTCGAATACCTCAAGATCACCATGTCGGGAACCGTCATGATCTCCTCGGTGACCTCGGGCGGATCCGCCGGAGGCGACGATTCATTCACCGAAACGGTGACTTTGAACTTCGCCTCGGTGAAGATCGACTTCACCTCGCAGACCGCAAACCAGGGCAAAGGAGCCACGGTTTCCGGCAACTTCGATATCGCCAAGAAGTTCTCCACCTAGAGAGGCCGAAGCCATGGGCGCCCCGATGTTCATGTCCACCAGGGCGCCCATGGACTCCAGTTTTCCCCAAAGCAGGTAAGCCCATCATGAGCACCATCGAGGAAGACGTTCGCCAAGGAAGACTGGAGGATGCGCTGGCCGCCCTGCAGGCCGCGATTCGCAAGGCACCTGCCGACCCCAAGCATCGGGTTCTATTGTTTCAGCTGATGTCCGTCATGGGCCAGTGGGAGCGGGCCATGACCCAGCTCAACGTGGTGGGCGATCTCGACGGCAAGGCCCTGCCCATGGTCCAAACCTACCGCACGGCCTTGAAATGCGAAGAGCTGCGCGCCGAGGTGTTCGCGGGAAGACGCACGCCACTGCTCTTCGGTGAGCCCGCGCAATGGGCCGCGCTCCTCGTGCAATCTCTCGTTCTTGGCGCCCAGGGCAAAGCCGACGAGTCCGAGGTCCTTCACACGCAGGCCTTCGATCAGGCGCCGACATCGTCGGGCAAGATCGACGGGCAGCCATTCGCTTGGATCGCCGACGCCGACGTTCGCCTCGGGCCCGTGCTCGAAGCCATCATCGACGGCAAATACTACTGGATCCCTTTCGGCAACCTGCGCGTCATTCGCATCGAGAAACCGGCAGATCTGCGCGATCTGGCCTGGATACCCGCCTACCTGACCCTCGCCAACGGCGGCGAGATCGTCTCGCTCATCCCCACGAGGTACCCCGGCTCCGAGTCCAGCTCGGACCCGTCGATTCGCATGGCCCGCAGAACCGATTGGCAGGAACGGAAAGGCGCCAAAGACGGCACCAGCACCGGCCTCGGACAGCGCATGTTCGCGACGGATCAGGGAGACTATCCTATCCTGGAAGTCCGTTCGATAGAGCTCGATCCGTCGCCGGATCAGGTCGTCGATAAGCCGGTCGGATAACCGGCTTCGCACCATGGCTGATCTGACACAGAAGGATCGCCTCCAGCCTTCGCTCCTGGACCGGTTGACCGACAACGATCCCGAGAGAAAGCAGGAATCCCGGGATGCGCGCGTCCTGTCGCCGAGTCGTCTGCGCGAGTGTGTGCGGCGCGATCTCGTCTGGCTGATGAATACGACCCATCTCCGATCGACGCAGGACCTCGACGACTACCCGCTGGTGGCACACTCGGTTCTCAACTTCGGGCTTCCCGACCTCGCCGGCCGCACCAGCTCCACCGTCGAGGCGGGTGCGCTGGAGCAGGCTATCCGCAAGGTCATCCTGGACTACGAACCACGGCTCGTCGCGCGCACCTTGCGCGTGAAGCTCGCGGTGGACGACAGCCAGATGAACCACAATTCGATGACCTTCGACATCGAGGCCGAGCTGTGGGCGCAGCCCCTGCCGCTGCGCCTGTTCTTGCGCACGGCCGTCGACCTCGAGACCGGCACCATCGACGTCATCGATCAGGGCGGCAAGGGAGGCGGCTGATGGATCCGCGCCTTCTCAACTACTACAACCGCGAGCTCCAGTACATCCGCGAAACCGGGCAGGAGTTCGCGAAGGAGTTCCCCAAAATCGCCGGCCGGCTCGGCATCGAATCACTCGAGTGCTCCGATCCCTACGTCGAGCGTCTGCTGGAATCGTTCGCCTTCCTCACCGCCCGCGTCCAACTCAAGATCGACGCCGAGTTCCCTCGCTTCGCGCAGCACCTTCTGCACATGGTGTACCCGCACTATCTCGCGCCCACGCCGTCGATGACCGTGGTTCAGCTACAACCCAGTCTCAGCGAGGGAGCGCTCGCCGACGGGTTCAAGGTTCCCCGCGGCTCCGCGCTCAAGAGCTTGATCGGGCGGGGCGAGCAGACCGCGTGCGAGTACCGCACCGCCCACGACGTCACGCTGTGGCCGCTGGAAATCGCGGGCGCGGAATACACATCGTTTCTCGGGGATCTGGGCACCCTGCGTATTCCCGGCAAGGCCAAGTCGGCTCTGCGCCTGCGTCTCCACGCCTCGGCCGGACTGAGCTTCAATCAAATCGCTCTCGAGCAGCTACCTTTGTACCTGCGCGGGGGCGACGAGGTGGCCATGCGCCTCTACGAGCTCCTGCTGGCCCACACCGTGGCCCTGGTCGTGCGGCCGGCCGGACAAGGCGCGCCGTGGAGCGAATTGGTCCTGGACGATCCCATCCGGCCGCTGGGATTCGAGGACGACCAAGCGCTCTTGCCCTACGGGCCACGATCGTTCCAGGGCTACCGCCTGCTGCAGGAATACTTCGCCTTTCCCAGCCGTTTCCTGTTCGCCAACATGGTCGGTCTCAAGACCGCCGTGCGCCGTTGTGCCACGCCGGATCTGGAAATCGTCATCGTCCTCGACGCCCAGGACGCGCGCCTGGAAAAGGCGGTGGGCCCCGCCCAGTTCGAGCTGCACTGCACCCCGGCCATCAACCTGTTCCCCAAGCGGACGGATCGCATCCACCTCAGCGAGAGCGAGTACGAATACCACGTGGTTCCCGACCGCACGCGGCCCATGGACTACGAGGT
Source organism: uncultured delta proteobacterium (assembly GCA_963824555.1). Lineage (GTDB taxonomy): Bacteria > Myxococcota_A > Polyangia > Fen-1088 > Fen-1088 > Fen-1118. The sequence continues at coordinate 474,396 of CAWGPW010000021.1, forward strand.
CTTTCAGGTCACCGAGGTGCTCGGTTACGGCACCAGCGGCGAGGAGAAGCAGGAGTTCTTGCCCTTCTATGCCTTGCACGACCGCATCGCCGCCGAGGACATGTCCTCGTATTACACCGTTCACCGCGAGCCGCGCATGCTCTCCACCAAGCAGCGCAGCCAGGGCGCGCGTTCGAGCTACGTGGGCAGCGAGGTCTTTCTTTCCCTGGTCGATTCGACCGAGGCTCCGATTCGGCCCCAGCTCAAGCAACTCGCCGTCGCCACCCTGTGCACCAACCGCGACCTCAGCCTGCACATCCCGGTCGGCCAGCGCAACAGCGACTTCGTGCTGGAATCCGGCGCCCCCATCCAGGCGGTCCGTTGTGTCGCCGGTCCCACCCCGCCCCAGCCGTCCCACGTACACGGCGATCCGACCTGGCGCCTCATCAGCCACCTGGCGCTCAACTACCTGTCCATCACCGACGACAGAAACGGCGGGGGTGCGTCAGCGCTACGCGAGCTCCTCTCGCTGTACGGCGACGCCAGCGAGCCCATCGTGCGCAAGCAAATCGACGGCGTGCAGTCGGTGTCGTCGCAATCGGTGACGCGCCGGTTGCCCGTCGTCGGACCGGTCGCCTTCGGCCGCGGCGTCGAGGTCACGCTTACGCTCGACGAGACCGCCTTCGAGGGCATGGGCGTGTTTCTCCTCGGCTCGGTACTGGAACGCTTCTTCGCCAAGTACGTGTCCATCAATTCGTTCAGCGAAACCGTTCTCAGAACCATTCAGCGCAAGGAGGTCGTGCGATGGCCAGCGAGGCTCGGCCGGCGACCAGCACTGTGACCGGCCCTGGTGAGACGCCGGCACCTCGACCTGCAGCCGACGGCCACCGCTTCGACGAGCTGGTACGCGCGGTCGAAAAGCACCCTGAGAAATACGACTTCTTCGCCCTTTTGCGTGCCATCGAATGCGCCTGCCCCGACCGCATGCGCTTGGGACAAGCCACGCGCCCCAGCGATGAGCCGATCCGACTTGGGCAAGAGGCCTCCCTGGCCTTCGCGCCGTCCACCCTTTCCTATCTCGACCCCGCCAAGGACGGCCGGCCGCCACGCATCGGCGTCTACTTCCTGGGCATGTTCGGCCCCAACGGTCCCCTGCCCATCCACTTGACCGAGTACGCGCGCGACCGCCTGCGCAACGCGAACGATCCAACCCTGATTCGCTTCCTCGACATCTTCCACCACCGCACCCTGACCCTGTTCTACCGCGCCTGGGCCAATGCCCAACCCACGGTCAGCCGCGATCGGCCGAGCACCGATCGCTTCATGACCTACGTGGGATCGTTGCTCGGCATCGGCTCGCCCGCGGTGCGGGATCGCGATGCCTTTCCCGACAGCGCAAAGCTGTACTTCGCGGGTCGCCTGGCCAACCAAACCCGCAATGCCGAGGGTCTCAAGGCCATGGTGGCCGAATACTTCGGCTTGCCCACGGATCTCGAGGAATTCGTCGGCGAGTGGACACCTTTGCCGGACGAGTCCCGCTGGCGCATCACGCGCACCGCCTTTGCCGGCGCGCTCGGGCTCAGCACGATCCTGGGCGCGCGGGCCTGGCAGCGACAAACCAAGTTCCGCCTGGTCTTCGGGCCGCTCAAGGAGGACGAGTTCCAGAGCATGTTGCCCGGCAGCCCGCGTCTTGGGCGCCTTCAGGCACTCGTGCGCAACTACGTGGGCGACTCGCTGAGCTGGGATCTGCGCCTGTTCCTCGACAAGCGGGTCAGCCAACCCTTCCGCCTCGACCGCGTCACCCGGCTGGGCTGGACCTCATGGCTTGGCCACTGTCCCGAGGGCGAAGGCCGCGAAGATCTGATCTTCAATCCGCACCAAGACACCACGACGGTGAATTCGGCTTCCCCGGCCTAGTCCGTCTTGTACAATCCCAGCCCAACCTGACCATTCTCCCCAATCCAAACGCCAGCAGGGTGGCCCCGGGGCCACAGGAGGAAGAGCCAAGATGTCCGAGATCTCACGCGTTTCGCTGTTCGGAAAGTTGAACAGCCTGGGCTACAAAGCCATCGAGAGCGCCACCGTCTTCTGCAAGCTGCGGGGCAATCCCTACGTCGAGCTGGTGCACTGGTTGCACCAGATTCTGCAGTTGCCGGACTCGGATCTGCACCGCATCATCCGCGAGTTCCAGATCGAGCCATCGCGCCTGGCGCGCGACATGACCGCGGCGCTGGATCGCCTGCCGCGCGGCGCCACGTCGATTTCCGATCTGTCTCCGCACATCGCAGACGCCGTGGAGCGCGGCTGGGTCTTCGGCACCCTGCTGTTCGGCGAATCGCAGGTCCGCACGGGACACCTCGTGGTCGGCTTGCTCAAGACGCCCAGCCTGCGCAATGCCCTCGTGTCCATGTCGGGCGAGTTCGAGAAGATCAAGCTCGAACAGCTGGCCGACAACTTCGCCAAGATCGTGGGCGGCTCGCCCGAGTCGGCGCTGCAGGCCAGCGACGGCTCGCAGACCGGCGGCGGCGCGGCCCCAGGGGAAGCCAGCGGCGCGATCGCGCCCGCGGCCATGGGCAAGCAGGAGGCGCTCAAGAAATACACCGTCGACCTCACCGAGCAGCGCCAAGAGCGGCGAGATGGATCCCATCGTCGGCCGCGACGAGGAGATCCGCCAGATCGTCGACATCCTCATGCGCCGCCGGCAGAACAACCCGATCCTCACCGGCGAGGCCGGCGTCGGCAAGACCGCCGTGGTCGAGGGTTTCGCGCAGCGCATCGCCGGCCGGCGACGTGCCGCCGCCGCTCAAGGACGTCAGCCTGCGCTCGCTCGACATCGGCCTGCTGCAGGCCGGCGCCAGCATGAAGGGCGAGTTCGAGAACCGCCTGCGCAGGTGATCGACGAGGTGCAGTCCTCGCCCAAGCCCATCATCCTGTTCATCGACGAAGCGCACACCCTCGTCGGCGCGGGCGGCGCCGCCGGCACGGGCGATGCGGCCAACCTGCTCAAGCCGGCGCTGGCGCGCGGCAAGCTGCGCACCATCGCGGCCACCACCTGGGCCGAGTACAAGAAGCACATCGAGAAGGATCCGGCGCTCACCCGCCGCTTCCAGGTCGTGCAGGTCGACGAGCCCAGCGAGGCGAAGGCCATGCTGATGATGCGCGGCATCGCCTCCACGCTGGAGAAGCACCACCGCGTGCAGATCCTCGACGAGGCGCTCGAAGCCGCGGTCAAGCTGTCGCACCGCTACATCCCCGCGCGCCAGCTGCCCGACAAGGCGGTCAGCCTGCTCGACACCGCCTGCGCGCGCGTGGCCATCAGCCAGCACGCGGTGCCCGCCGAGGTCGACGACTCCCGGCGCCGCATCCAGGCGCTGGAGACCGAGCTCGAGATCATCGAGCGCGAGGATGCCATCGGCATCGCCGGAGCCGCCAAGCGCGACACCGAGGCCAAGGAGAAGCTCGCGGCCGAGAAGGAACGACTCGTCGGGCTGGAGGAGCGCTGGGACAAGGAGAAGGCGCTGGTCGACCAGATCCTCGATCTGCGCAGCCAGCTGCGTGGAGGCGCGGCAAAGGTCGAGGGCACGGACAGCAAGCTGGAAGCCAAGGCCGAGGCTGCCAAGGTTGGCGCGCCGAAATCCGCGGGTGCCAAGGCCGACGCGCCCAAACCCGCTGCCCCAAAGGCCGACGCACCAGCCCCCGCCGCACCGCCTATCGACCGCGAGGCGCTCCTGGCCACGCTGACCCAGGCACAAGCGGATCTGGACAAGCTGCAGGGCGACCACCCGCTGATCCTGCCCACGGTCGACGGCCAGGCGGTCGCGTCCGTGGTCGGCGACTGGACCGGCATTCCCGTCGGCCGCATGGTGAAGAACGAAATCGAGACCGTGCTCAAGCTCGCCGACACCCTCGACCAGCGCGTCATCGGCCAGCACCACGCCCTGGAGATGATCGCCAAGCGCATCCAGACCTCGCGCGCCGGCCTCGAGAATCCCAACAAGCCGATCGGCGTGTTCATGCTGGCCGGCCCCTCGGGCGTCGGCAAGACCGAGACCGCGCTCGCCTTGGCCGAGGCGCTCTACGGCGGCGAGCAGAACGTCATCACCATCAACATGAGCGAGTTCCAGGAAGCGCACACCGTCTCGACCCTCAAGGGCGCGCCTCCCGGCTACGTCGGCTACGGCGAGGGCGGCGTGCTGACCGAGGCCGTGCGCCGGCGGCCGTACAGCGTGGTGCTCCTCGACGAGGTCGAAAAGGCCCACCCCGACGTGCACGAGATCTTCTTCCAGGTCTTCGACAAGGGCTGGATGGAGGACGGCGAGGGCCGGATCATCGACTTCAAGAACACGCTCATCATCCTGACCACCAACGTCGGCACCGAGCTGATCATGAACCTCTGCAAGGATCCGGAGCTGATGCCCGAGCCCGAGGGCATCGCCAAGGCCTTGCGCGAGCCGTTGCTCAAGATCTTCCCGCCGGCGCTACTTGGCCGCATGGTCGCCATCCCTTACTACCCACTGTCCGACGAGATGATCGGCAACATCGCGCGACTGCAGCTCAACCGCATCGCCAAGCGAATCAACGAAAGCCACAAGATCCCGTTCACCTACGACGATGCCGTCGTCAAGCTCATCGTCAGCCGTTGCACCGAGCTCGAAAGTGGCGGTCGCATGATCGACGCCATCCTCACCAACACCTTGCTACCCGTCATCAGCAAGGAGCTCCTCACGCGCATGATGGAAAGCAAGCCGGTCACCCGGGTCGCCACCTCGGTCGTGGAGGGCGAGCTCCACTACGACTTTGATTGAAATGGGAACCCTGGGAGGGTTCCCAAACCCTCCCGCGCTCTGGCTCCGCCGGGCAAAGCCCGGCTCCGCCTACGCGATTGAAATGGGAACCCTGACCTGAAAACACCTCGCCCCGCGAAGCGGGCGAGGGCGCGGCGAAGCCGCGGGGGCAGGGGTAGGGAGTGCAGGTCCCGAAGCGCCCAACGGGCGGAGAGGTCGCCGAGCGCAGCGAGGCGGGTGAGGGGCTGTCACGTTTCATGCCTGAAGGATCCGGGCCTTCGGCCCGGCGGCGGTACTGGGAGGGTTCCCAAACCCTCCCGCGCTCTGGCGGAGCCGCGAGGGGCGCGCCCGAAGGGCGCGAGGGCGAGGGCGTGGATGTGTAGGTCCCGAAGCACCGACGAAATCGGTGGGCCAAGCCCGGCTCCGCCTACGCGATTGAAATGGAAACCCTGGGAGGGTTCCCAAACCCTCCCGCGCTCTGGCGGAGCCGCGAGGGGTGCGCCCGAAGGGCGCGAGGGTGAGGGCGTGGAGGTGTAGGTCCCGAAGCACCGACGAAGTCTGTGGGCCAAGCCCGGCTCCGCCTACGCGATTGAAATGGAAACCCTGGGAGGGTTCCCAAACCCTCCCGCGCTCTGGCTCCGCCGGGCCAAGCCCGGCTCCGCCTACGCGATTGAAATGGAAACCCTGGGAGGGTTCCCTGGAAGGGTTCCAAAACCCTCGGCACCTCCCTCCTCCCACCCTGCACCCCCGCGCTCCGCGCGGCCTCGCCAAACCCTCGGCCCCTACCGCCACCCACCGCCCCGCTCGCGTGGTGGGCGTCGGCGGGTCTAGAATCTAGGGAGCTATGGACTTTGACGGCAAGTGTTCTAGGCTAACTGGCCTGAGGATCGCGCTGTGAAGACGAAATCTGCTCCATCGGATCCCGTTGGCCCACAGACTGTTGCGGCGGGCGCACCGGTTCGAGTTGGCTATCTCGCCCCTGGCAGCAAACCCGAGGCGATCGTTGTGGATTTCGAAGGCAATCCCGCGGGACCACTCGCTGCTCGCTCGGTTGTGGCACTCGACGACGCGGCCATTCGGGACGCCCTGACGAATCGCCAGCCAGCGGTGCTTCTATTTGAAAATGGAGATCCCCGCCTGCCAATTGTCGTCGGGTTGGTTCCGCCCGACCCTGGCGCCGTGCTCCTCGGCACCCTCCTTCATTCGAAGGCCGCCGCTCCGGCCTCGGTGAAGCCGACCGAGGCGCGGGTCGATGGTAAACGCGTGGTGCTCGAGGGAGAGCAAGAGATCGTGCTTCGTTGCGGAGAAGCCAGCATCACCCTTCGCCGCGACGGCAAGGTGGTCTTGCGCGGGGCCTACATCGAAACCACCGCCACGGGACTCAATCGCATCCGCGGCGGTAGCGTGAAGATCAACTGACATGGCCCCCTTGGCTCGCCCCATCCTCTGGGACATCTACGAAGAGCACCTCAACGAGGCCGGGTGGTTATGGGGGAATTGGTCGAGCTCCCTCGATTCCGCCATCTACGCGCTCAGCGACGTGGTCGCTGGTCCAGAGGAGCGACTTCTCGCACATCTCGATGGCTTGGTCCTGGGCGGCCAGCCGGTGGCACAAAAACTGTTGATTCCCGCGCTGGCGGGCGACGATCTTGGCGGAATAGCCGCCGCCGCTTGGGCGCTGGTGCAAGCCGAGGACGCGGACCACCAAGACGTTGTGATCGACGCGCTGGCTGCGGCCGAGCCATCTATTCAAGCCGCCATTGGCCGCGCCTTGTATCTCGCCCCACGGGCCGACATCAGCCGGCTCATTCCTCATTTCCACGCCGGAGCCCCGCGCCTGCGCGCCATGGTGATCGATATCTTCGGCCAGCGCGAGCCGGACTGGGTTCGCGAGCAAATCGATCCGGCGATGCGCAGCGGACAGGCGCCGCTGATGGCGGCGGGACTTCGGGCCGTGCGAAATCTTCGCGAACGCGCGCTCCTTGACTGGGTAACCGTGGCTTCGCAATCCGACGACATCGAGGTACGCCTCGAAGCGATGCAGACCGGGCTTTCCTTCGCGGTCAAGACCGCCTGGAACGAGTGCCGCATTTTCGCCGGCGGCGTCGGTGAAATTTCTCGGATGGCGCTGGGACTACTGGCCACCAGTCCCGACCCGAACGATCGAACCTTCGTTCGCGAAAAGGCCAAGGGTGAAGATCCGGGCCTGCACGCATTGTGGGCGCTCGGCTTCGCTGGCGACGCCGATTCGGCGGATGTGATCGTCCAGGCCATGGCCGACGAGAAGAAATCGAAAGTCGCCGGGGAATCGTTCTCGGCCATCACCGGCCTTGCCATTGCGGGCGAAATGGCCAAACCCGGAGAGACGCAAGGCCCCGACGTCGAGGAGGTGAAGGACGACGATCCTCCGCCCACGGTCAAGAGCGAAGACTCGCTGCCTGAGCCCAATGTCGAGAAGGTCAAGAAATGGTGGGAGAAGGAACGGCGAAAGTTCGTTCCGGGAACGCGCTACTGCGGCGGGCAAGCCCGCAGCCCGGCGACGCTCCGGACCGCGTTCATCTCTGGGGCCAGCTGGCGGCGTGAGGTTCTACTCATCGAGCTCGTGGCTGCCGTGGCCAACCTGCCCAGGGTGAATCCTCCCAAGGTGGATCTGAGGGGTTGGGCTCGCGACCAACTGCTGCAGCTCAATCCGGCCAAGGCCGCCCTACCTGGCGTCCCAAGGGTCGCGACCATGGCTTGGGGGCAGTAGTCGATGGGGCATCCCAAGCTGGAGAACGAGACACCGTTTGCGTTCGAAGCCTTGTATCTCGTGGACGAGGAATTTCGTCCGCTCGTCGTCCCGGTCCTCAAGGTAACCTTCACGATCGGGCGGGATGGCCGATGTCTACTCGCCGACGAGCAGATTCCCCTCAACCTCGGCGGTGCGTGTTGGGGAGACGATCCCGAGAAGTCGTCGTACAAATATGAGCCCGAGGTGGCCTTCACGAAACCCGCCACCGATGTCGTGCTGATCGGTCATGCCTACGCCCCCAAAGGCAACATCAAGGAGATGATGGTCGCCTTGCGTGTCGGCCCCGTCGGCAAGGAAGTGCTGGTGATGGGAGACCGAATCTGGTTCAAGACCCTGGGATCGGTATCCATGAGCGGCGCCGTCCACTTCGAAAAGATCCCCCTCGTCTACGAACGTGCCTTCGGTGGTTGGGACCGTGATCATCCGGATCGTCGCAAGCATGCGTGCGAGCCGCGCAATCCCGTGGGGACTGGATTCCGCGCCGCCGGCGGCTTTACCGACCACATCCGCCTGCCCAACCTCGAGGATCCGAGTGCGCCGATCAAGGGCTTCGGCGATCGCCCTCCGCCCGCCGGGTTCGGCTTCATCTCGCCGCACTGGCAGCCGCGTGCGGCACTGGCCGGCACCTTCGACGAAGCCTGGCAGAAGGACCGGTCGCCACTCTTGCCCAAGGACTTCAACCGCAAGCACTTGAACGCGGCCTCGCCAGGACTTGTTGCCCCCGGGTACTTGCGCGGCAACGAGCCCGTGGTGGCCGTCGGGGTCGTCCCCGAGGGCAGGCTGGCCTTTTCCCTGCCCGGCATCGCGACGCCCACCGTAAACGTGGCGCTTGCGGACGGTGCGCCGCAGGCCGTGCCCATGGCCCTGGACACCGTCATCATCGAACCGGACGATCGACGGGTCATGATGCTCTGGAGAGGCAACCAGGTGCTGCGCACGGGGCCACACGATGTCCGGGAAATCACGGCGAGCGCATGAAGCCGGACTCCAACGCACCATCGCCGCAAGAGGTTTTGCGCCGGCTGGCTGGCCCGGGTGGGAAGTCGGCGCTCGATGCCCTTCGCACCGTGGCGACCGAGCCGACCGAAATCGAGGACTTTCGTCCGCTTGGCCAGTGCCTGGAGTGGCGGCTGGCGGATGCGTATTGGGCTGGGGCCGGGGTCATTCCCTTCGTGCGCAACGACGTGCCCTACCTGGTGAACAATACCGGGCGGCTATCGGAGAACGCGGCCGCTCTCGCCCACGCCGCCCTCGGCGAAATCCACTCGGAATTGCCCGCGCGGATCGTCGTCCTGGAGCTCGGTGCTGGAACCGGCCTGCACGCGCGCTACTTCCTGGACGCCTTCGCGTCCGAGTGCCGCAAGAACGGTAGCGACTTCTACCATCGTCTGACCTACGTGGTTTCCGACCGCTTCGAGCGAACCGTTGTCGGCTGGAAACGGGATGGACTCTTCGCGGGGCACGAAGATCACGTGGCCTTGCGCGTCTGTGATGCCAGGTCGCCGATGGTACTTACCGCGCTTGACGGAACGCCACCGCAGCCGCTGGGCGCACCCCTGGTGGTGTTCTGCAACTACCTTCTCGACGTCCTGCCATCGACCATCGCGAAGCGCTCGGCAACGAGTCTGGAGCATCTCTGCGTGCGTTCGCACCTCGCGGGCGGGGCGGTCGCGCTGCGTGCCGCCGGGCTGAGCTCACTCGACGAGGCGCGCACCCTGGCGGCTTCGGGCAAATTCGAGGATCTGGTCCGGTTGCTGCCGCTACTCGCGCACCTCGATCTCGAGACGGCGTATCGGCCGTGGATGCCGGCCACCGCCGAGGAGGCAGCCCTGGCCTCCGCGATGCCCGAAGGCGACAGGGTTATCGTCAACAGCGGGGCACTGGCCTGTCTCGACAAGCTGCTGACCAGCATGGATCCGGCCGGGTTCATCTTGGTCAACGACTACGGCCCGATCCGCGCCGAAGATGTCGCTGCCCACATTGGGGTGCAACGATTTGGCGGCAGCGTGGCCATCGGGCTCAACTTTCCCCTTCTCGAAGGCGTTCTGGCTGGCCGCGGTCTGATGACGGCAGCACCCGAGGGCGACGAGCAGCGGCGCGTCCATACCCGGCTCATCGCGCGCAGGATCGGGCCGGGTGCGCTCGATGTCCTCAGCAAGAGATTCAGTCTCGAGGCCGACCAACATCTCGATGCCCCGCAGGAGGACGCGCGCGCCCACCTCGCGGCCGGGCGACGCAACGAAGCGCTCGAAGCCTACCGCCGGATGATCGAACGCAACCCAGGTGACTGGCAGATGCTGGGCGAAGCCGCCGAATACGTTGGTCTACAACTTGGCGATCACGCCGCGGGCCTGGAAATTGCGCGCAGTGCCCTTGAGCGCAACCCCTGGCACAGCGCCTGGCTATGGAACATTCTCGGCGACTGCCTCTTCTATCGCGAGCGTCTGGCCGACGCCCACGACGCGTTCACCCAGGCCCAGCGCATCGATCCGAACGATCCTCGAACCAATCTGAACCTCGCCTACACCCTCTCCGCCCGTGGCGATCAGCCTGGCGCCCTGGCCGCCATCGCGCACGGCCTGGCCCACGACGGCAAGGGCCACTACCGGCCGCGTTTACTGGAGAAGCAAGCCCAGGTGCTCGCGCTGATCTCCGAGCGTGCCGCCGCGGAACAAGGCCGTTTGGTCAGGCGAGCCGAACGGTTTCGCTAACATGGAAACCCTGGCCCGAAAACCACCTCGCCCCGCGCAGCGGGGAGAGGTCGCCGAGCGCAGCGCGTCGGGTGAGCATCTGTGTTCCTAGTCAAGGTCAAATCTCCGTGGTTTGCCAGCGCGAGTTAGAGCGCAACATGGCGTTGAGGATGGTGAGCAGCTTGTGCATACAAGCGACGATGGCGACCTTCTTGAGCTTTCCTGCGGCGACTAGCCGAGCGTGGAATCTGGCGATGACTGGGTTGAAGCGTATGGCAGCTAGGGTGGCCATGTAGAGGACGTTGCGGACTTCGGTGCGGCCGCCCCAGATGATGCGGCGGCCGCGCAGGGTGCCGCTGTCCCGGTTGAGTGGAGCAACACCGATGAGGGCTGCGATCTGCTTGCGGTTGAGGGTTCCAGTCTCAGGGGCATGGGACAGGATGGTGCGAGAGAGGACGGGGCCAGCTCCTGGAACGCTTTGGATGATGTCGTCCTTGGCTTTCCAGACCGAGGAATTGCCGATGGCCGTGTCGATGTCGTTGTCCACCTCGTCGAGCTGCTTTTCGAGGTAGGAGATGGTCCTGCGGATGGCCCTCTGCACGCGCTTGGAGGGCGGGTCAGCGCTGAGACGGTTTTTCTCGGCAGTGATCATGTCGACCACCTGCCTGCGCCTGGCGAGAAGGGCGGCAAGCTCCTGGGTCTCTGCGTCGACAGGCGGGCGGACAGGTGGCCGTATTCGTTCGGCGAAAAGAGCGATCATGGCGGCGTCCAGGGCATCGGTCTTCGCGAGACAGCCGTTGGCCTTGGCGAAGTCGCGAACTCGTCTGGGGTTGACGACGACAGCGGGCAGGTTGGCAGCGAGGAGCGCCGCAAGCACGCGTCGTTCGAGTCCACCGGTGGCCTCAAGAACGATGAGGGTGACGTTCAGGGCGGCCAACTCTTTGCAAAGGGCGCGCACCGTGTTGTCTTGATTGGGGGTGGACCAGGCTCTTTGGGCCGGCAAGACATGGACGTCGAGCGTGGCCTTGGAGACGTCGATACCTACGAATGTGTCAGCTGTTGGTGTCACGGGCTCCTTTCGCGAAGGACTTCTGCTCTTGGTATGCCCAGCCTTGCGGAGTATGCGGGCTCGAGGCCCTCTCATCTGTTCGGGCTGCTTGTGAAAGTCGACACGACGACCCTCGCTCACCCACGGTCTTTCTGACCTGAGGGGCATCGGTCTGTCGTGCCGTTGAATCTCGTCGTGCTCCTTCGCCTTTGGGGGCGAGCGTAGCCCAGCTTTGCTGGGCGAAGCGAGGGGGGACCGGGGGACTGCGAGCGAGAGCGAGCCAGTCCCCCGTAAGATACAAGGGGCTGCCATGTTTCATGTCTGAAGGATCCCGGCCTTCCGCCCGGCGGCGGAAAAAGGGTTTCCAAACCTTCCCGCGACGCTGCGCTGCCGGCAAAGCCGGCAGGCTCCGCACGCGTTCACAAGCCCGCACCAGCTTCAACTTGGTGCAGGTGATGAATTATGCGGGCTAGGTGTTTGCGACCTGCCCTTTTCACGGTAGCATTTCGAGCAGCGGTAGTTGTCTCAAACATGATCGCAGCGGCGGCCTCACCCGGGCACAGCCCAACCGGCGACTCGGCAGACTTGATTCGGCTGCTGTCAACGAGCATGCGCATGCTCATTGGGTCCAGCCACGAGTCAGCGGCCAAGACCACCACGCGATCCAGCTGCGACTGCGCTAACCGGTGAGCAAGGCCCTGCACGATCACAGCAGTGGCCGTACTGCCTACCGGTACCGTCTCGATGTTCTCGGGCCGAATCGGCAAGCCAAGCAGGGCAAGAAATGGACGCGCGCAATTCTGATCCAGGATCGCGAGCGCCTCGGCCTCCGGCCACATGTACCGCTTGAGTGTGATCTCTGGGAGCGCCCACACAAGCCCAGTGCGCTGCCCAAAGGCAGCATCGCTCGCGTCTGGGAGACCTCCGTATTCGATCAGATCGCCGAATGCCGCATACCCCATTCGAAGCCACCGACCGGGGCACATAAAGCCATCCGTCAGTCCAATGATTGGCGCACCGACGACCGGAGCTTCCATGTCCGGCCCCACGGCTCCGCCGAGAGCAAATTGCCAGAAGAGTAGCCTCGGATCGGGATCTGGGACGGGAGCTACCGTCGGGCGGGGGTTGCGAGTGGATTCTCCGCAATTCCTCGCGCCCAGCCTTTCGCGCAGAGACTCTCGTCCAGCGTGGCGAGCTTGAGTCCGTGAGCCTTAGCCAATGACACGAGATAGGCGTCGGTCACGTCCGCATGGCTGGAAACCGCTGGAATCCGATCGGGGCGCAGGTCATCGGCGATGAAGGAGCTTCCCTTGCGCGAGGTCAGGTCGTCCAGCGCGGCGAGAGCATCCTCGGGTGCCGCTCGGTATCCGGGGCCCATGCTGACGCGCAAGAATCCAAGCTGGGCGATAGGACAAGTCTCAAAGCTGGATTGTCGATCGAGCCATGCGTTCGCTTTCGCATGCTGGGCGTGAGAGCGCCACACACAGGCCAGCAGTAAATTCACATCGAGCAGGTAACTCACGGGAACTCGCGGAGCAGAGCCTTCACGGATTCTGGCGTCATGGGCGGGGCGTCCGCTGGCGCTTCGAGCACGCGACGACCGCGATGGTTCTTGACCATTCGCGCGCGCGTGAGGTCAGAACGCTTGAGCACGAGGCGGTCACCTTCGAGAGAAAAGGTAACCTTGTCGCCCGCATGCAAGCGCAAGGCGCGGCGAAACTGCTGCGGAATCACGAGTTGACCTTTGGTGGACAGAACGGAAGTCATAACCGATCAATCTTACCATTCTTACCGAGACTGCGCGCTTACCGAGACTGCGCGCGCAGAGAATGCCAGTGCCGCCCATGGGCTGACGGGGCCCTGCGGTGGAGAGGCATGTTGCCGTCATCGCGGAAGAAATGCTTCGGCCGTGTGGCGGTGATGTGACCGCCAGATATGGTGACCTCGAACGTGGTAACCCCAGGCCATTCCTCGACGGTGTCGACGGGTAGACTTGGTAGGCTTGGTAAAGGCGCAGGTCATTTTTTCTAGGATGTCGTTGGACTCGACCAGATGAACGACGGAGGTCGGCTCGGAGGACCAGGGGCCTTCAAAAGGGCCGAGGTGCGCGTTCTGGCAGCGAGCGAGGAGGTTTCGACCGAGCGCCGAATCCGTTTTGGGGGCGGTCTTCGTCTCCGGCGGCTGCTCGGCCTGGGTGAGCGCTGGCTGTGGCTTGGGCGCGACGGCTGCTGCGTCGTTCCGGGTAGTCGACGCTGAGCTTCCGCCGTCGCCGCCCTGCAACATCGAACGGCGCGCTCAGTTCTTGCTGACCTTGCTGCCCTTGATGATGACGTCGCCCGAAGCCTTGGCGTTGATCTTTCCTGAGGCGGTGATCGAGACGTCCTTGCCCTTGAGGATGATGGTGCCGTCCTTCTTCAGGGTGATGCTCGCGTCGCCGCTCTTGAGCATAATCTCGTCGCCGCCATCGAACAGGATCTTCTTGCTGACCGTGACCAGATCGTCCCCGGTGATGGTCGTCTTCCTGCCGGCCCCGACGGTCAGCTCGTCGGCCTTGCCCACGTCCACCTGGCGTGCCGCGGAGATGGAGATGGTTTGGTTCCTCCCGACGGTCAGGGTGTGCGCGCCTCCGACTGCCTCGCTGTGTGCACCCCCGATCGCGACATCCTCGCTCATACCGACGGCTAGCGAGCGCGCCCCGCCGATCGCGATACTCTCGTTCTTGCCGACCGACTCGGTTCGCCCAGCCGCGATGGCGATGGACTCGTCCTTGTCCACGGTCTCGCTGCGGCTACCGTGAATCGTGATGGTTTCGTCCTTGCTGACTTCCTCGGTCCGATTTCCCTTGATAGTCGACGTCTCGTCGTTCTTGACCTCTTTCATCCGGTCGTGCCCAACCAGACGCGACTCGTCGTTCTTGACCAGGATGTTCAGGTCTTTCTCGGCCTGAAGGTAGACCTCTTCCTTGCCCTTCGAATCTTCGAAGCGCAGCTCGTTGAAATTGCTGGCCGAGCCGCCCTTGCTGCTGCGGCTCTTGATTCCGCTCTGGGTCTTGTTGTCGGGCAGCGCATAAGGCGGCATGTTGTCGGCGTTGTAGACCCGGCCGGTCACGATGGGCCGATCAGGATCTCCGTCGAGGAACTCCACGATGACTTCTTGGCCAATGCGCGGAATGTGCATCGCGCCCCATTGCTTGCCCGCCCAGACTTGCGCCACGCGCACCCAGCACGAGGCCTTTTCGTCGCGCTTTCCCAGCCGGTCCCAGTCGAACTGAACCTTCACCCTCCCGAATTTGTCGGTGTAGATCTCCTCACCTCCCGGGCCGACCACCAGGGCCGTTTGCGGCCCCTCGATCCTCGGCTTGGTGGCGCTCCGCCGCGGGCGAAACGGCGACTGGCTGTCGAGGAGCGAGTAGGTCGCCCTGAACGGCTCGTCAGATTCGGCCACGTCGCCGCTTTCGTACTGGTTGATGCTGATCGAATAGGTGGCCGAGACGATGAGGTATTCCTTCTTGAAGTCGCCCTCGTCCCAGAACGGATTGAAGTCGCCGCCGAGGAATGCTGGCTTCGTGAGCGTCACCAGATTCCCGACACCGAGGCCCATGGTGTTGCCTTCGACCTCGATGAGGGTATTCCCGACGTGGTCGCCTTCCAGCCGAACCGCGGCTTCCGCCTCGGCATCCTGCTTCTCGGACAGGCCGCCAGGGTAGTCGTACTCCTCGATATCCGAGCCCGGTTGGGGTGCCTGGGAAGTCTTCTGCTCGACCAGGGTTGTCGACGTCCTTGGCTTGCTGTAATCGTAGCCGCGGACGATGGTGAACTTGCCGGCGTATAGAGATCCGGCCACGCTGAGTGACCAGAAGTGCTCCTCGTCGTGGTTCTGCCTGCGCTCCTTGGGCAAGTAGTGCACGGATTCATAGCCGGGCGACTTTGCGTGCGCCGTGGCGGAGTCGGCCAAGACAAGAGTGTGCTTGTTGTTCTCGTGCTTGAAGAAGTAGTAGATTCCCTCTTCCTCGAGCAGGCGCTGGATGAAGTTGAAGTCGCTCTCGCGGTACTGCACGCAGTACTCGCGCTTGCGGTAGTCGCCTTTCAGAGAGCCCGATTCCACATCGGTGAAGCCTCGCTGGGCGAGCACGTCCGACGCCAGGCCCGGGGCATCCTGGCCAAAGAAGATGCGGCAGTCGCGGGCGTAGTCGAAGAGGGTGAGCTTCGGATGGAGGATGGCCACGTAGCGCGTGTGGTTCATCGCCAGCCCGACCTTGCCGAAGTAGGTCACGATGCCGTTGAAGAAACGGGTGTCGCCGGTGTCGAGCTTGAGGTGCACGGTGAGCGACTGACCAAGCACCTTGTCGACGGGAATGTCGTGGTCGTCGGACAGAAGCGTGAAATCGTAGCGATACGGCGTCCCCAGCGTCTCCTTGCCTTGAAAAGATTCGAGCAAGAGCGCCCCGTCGGGCAAGGGGCCCGTGATCAGGGTGTCGCGTCCGAGTAGTGCCATAGGAGCGTCCTGGGTTTGGAGGTTGGCAAGTCTTCACAGCACACGGAGGGGAAGCCTAGCATGGTGCCGTGGCCGGACGTACCCGATTCAAGGTCCCGCATTCGCTGCGGCTTCACGGAGATCATCGGCCCCGTCGCCGCAGATCGTCAAGGGGGAGTTGCCACCCAAGGTCCACATCCGTATTCCCACGTCGCAGTCGGTGTTGAGGCTGCAAACCGTCCGGTCATCGACCAGCGGCTGACCAGATCCTGCCCGTCCACCGTCACCGTCCAGAGTCCGCTATCGCTCAGCCTGGGAGGCTGCCCCACGTCGAAGGTGGGCATGCTCCGCGGTAGCCCTCTCTACGCCCAGCCCTTCGGTTCCCGCCGGTTCACTGGTGCGGGCTCTTCCCACGGCAAGCCTTCCACGTAGTACGGAATACGGCCGTCGCCCTTGGGGTTCGCGAGGCAGCGATGGGGACAGGTCTCGCCACAAATGCCCTTCACGAAATCCGCGATGCTTGCGATGGTCTCCCGTGCGACGGCGGCCCGATCCTCTTTGGGGAAGAGGTCTTCCTGGTCCAGGATCCGGGCCACGGCGAGCGAGAAACCCGTGCCACGGGAGCCCAGGCCGTGCTCGATGAACGCATCGCCCACGGCCAGAGCGGCCGATTCGATGGTGGTAAGCGGTGCACGGCGAGCGGACGGCTGCTCGCGATTGCGCAGGTTGAGCTCCACGTGCGCGACGGCGGAGATGTCGAGGTGAATGACGTCGATTTTGCGATGCGCTTGCTCGTCGCGGGAGAGCCGGTCGCGCAGGTGTCCGCGCGCCTCCGCCAGACGCAAGTCGAGCTCGGACTCGGGAGGCTCCTCCAGCGCGGCAAGGAGCGAGCGCATGGCCATTTGCGAGAGGAAGACACTGTCGGGCTGCCTGACCTCCTTGGCCAGCTTGCGACAGAGCTTGGCCCGGTCGCCGCCGCCGAGACATTCGAACAACCGGGCCTGATGATGAAGCATCCTTTCGAGGCGCGCGGGCTCGTCGTCGGCGCGCAGGCGTTTGCGAAGATCCCTCGCAGCCTCTGCGACGCGGTTCTGCGCGGCCCTGACCGCGACTTTGCCCTTGGCGCGAATGGGCTTGTCGAGCAGTGCGAGCGATTCCTGGACAGCCGTTTCGCGCGCTTCGAAGAACCACGATTCGAAGGATTCGCTCTCCAACAGATCGTCGACTTCCTCGGGCGTCGTGGTGATCGGATCCTCGACCACAGGCTCGACATACGGCTGCGCCCGCGCCACGGCCAAGGCCGGTTCGGCCAGGGCCAAGGCACCTGCCACATCGGGGTCGGACAGGGTCTTGGCCTTGGCGGATCGCACGGCCTCGTCGACAAGGCGCGCGGCCAGTGGCAGGGGAACGAACGCAGCCAGGTTTCCGCAGCCCTTCCGTATCTTCTCGACCAGCTCGTCCACGCTGCGGCCGGGTAGGTTTTGCATGACAAAGCCGTCGCGCAGCCCGTTGCCGTAGTGAAGGAGCAGGTTGGCGAAATCGAAGGTCGGCAGTCGGGGAATGATGATGTTGATGGCGAAGCAGGCGTCGCCGTCTACCCCCGTCACCAGGGCACGTGCGGCCTCCATGTCCTGTTGGACGGTGCCGCGCAGACCCTTGGCCCGCAGGATATGAAGGTGCCGCCGCGCCAGCTTGGCGTCCTGGGGATCCTTTGCCTTGGCGGCGAAAGTGGCAAGCAGATCGGCCGCTTCCTGGGTGACATCGCCCGCGACGAGATCGATCAACCGCCTCCTTCTCTCGCCATCCTCCTCGGCGCCAAGCAGGTGCATGCACAAGCTCGCGCACTTGTGCTTGCGCTCGCGCGCCAGCTCGGCGATCGCCTTGAGGAAGGACGAGCGGAGCTCAGGCGCGAATTCCTGGTAACTGCCCAGAATCGCCTGCAGGCCGAAGCCATTGTCGGCCTCGGGATCCTCCAGCATCTCGAACACGGGCAGGCTCATGCAGACGACCTGCTCGTCGAGCGTGAGGCGTTCCCGGAAGCCGGGACGTTGATGATCGAGCGCCCAGATCGCCGCCGCGCGCTGGCTGGTGCCGAGCGAGGCATCCATGGCGATGGCGATCAAAAGCGAGACGGCCGCGTCTGCCCCGAGATAGGCCAAGGCTTCGCAGGCCACGCGGGCCACCAGGCGATCGCCCTTGCGCGCAGTCGCAGCCAGGGCTAGCCGTGCCGATTCTTGGTCGGGCAAGGTGTGGAACGGCTCCAGCAGGCCGTGCAATTCCTCCCGTTGTGGAAAGGCATCGTGGGTTGCGCGCTCCTTCACGAGCGCGACGAGATCATCGAGCGAGACGGCCATGACCGCCCTTATAGCGCGGGCGGGCCGCGGTGGACGGCCGGAAATCGGCCCACCCCGGGTGAAAACGCGCTTACCGGCCGATGCGCGCCAGGAACGATCCCAAGGCGGTCACGACCTCCTGCGGAATGTCGTGACCACCGTCGAATGGGACGAAGGTCACCGAATGACGTGTAGGCGCGCTTGCCAGGGTTGCCAGCGGGCCAGAAGAAATCCCAGGACGAGAACCGCCAAGGGAATCGGCCAACGACGCAGATTCACGCCGGGTCCTTGTCGCCGTCATCGGCGTCGCGTTCCGTGCGCAGTCCCCACACGTACGCCGCTATGAGCACGGCCAAGCACGCAAGCCCGAGCCACACGTAGCCGTTAACCAAGCCGGGGATAGAGAACCCATCTTGATAGACGAGCACGGTTGGATCGGATGGACCACGACCCTCATTCTCGCCAAAGGGAATGACGTCGCGATCCGTACGGGCTGCCCACCAGGTGGCGAACGCGTCCGCGAACGCCGCTGCACCGATGACCAGGAATCCCCAGCGCAACCAACCCACCCGCAGTTGGCTGCGTTTGCGCGCGTAAAGCGAAAGCATGAGGAGCGTTCCCAGGATCATGCAGCCGCCGTCGCCGCCCCAGATGACGAGGGACATGGCCCTGCGATCGGGCAAGACGAACGTGCAATAGATCTGCGCCGCCAGAGTCGCAATCAGAAATACGGCCCAGGCCCTGTGCGAGCGCCAGCAGCGAAGAATGCCGTAACCCAGCGCCGCCGCCAACAGGACCACCACCATCCATGTTCGCCCGGCACCGACCGGCGTGAACCACGGTCCCGGGAATGCGAGTCGGCCGCACATCCAGGCCGCCACGGCGTGGCCGAGCTCGTGGACCCACATGCTGAGCACGGTTCGCAAGAGCATGTGCAAGAACCCGGTGTGGACGACACCCCAGGCCACCACCAGCGCGATGGGCAGGGAGAGCTGGCGGAATCGCTTTTCGATGGAGGCTTCGAGCGCCGGGAAGCTCCCAAGTGGTCGGAGGGCGTGCATCGCGCAGGGGTTCGTTGGCGACGCCCGCAGGTTGCGAATCCACTCCCCGCGCTGTGCCCTCGGCACACCCACACCCCCGCGCACTGCGCACCGGCTTGCCACAGCGAGGACAGACGCGAAGGGGGGAGGCCACCAGACGAGTGTAGCGCGCAGCGCGCGGCCAGGAAATGAACCGCGGAGGCACTGAGAACGCTGAAGCCAAACGAAGACGGGATTTCCGGATTCCGGGTCCGAACTACATTCCTCCCCTCCGACTCTGTGCCCTCGGCGCTCTCTGACCTCCAACACCTCGCCCCGCGTAGCGGAGCGAAGCGGGGAGAGTCCCGATGGGGCGCGGTGGCCGCACCCCCAAGCATGGAAATTCGCGGACTTATGTCCGCACTTCCATAGCAGGTCGCCGAGCGCAGCGAGGCGGGTGAGGGGCTGTCACGTTTCATGCCTGAAGGATCCGGACCCTCGGTCCGGCGGCGTAACTGTGGTGAAAACCTTCTGCCGCTCGGCGAGGAGGTTCTCCACTTCGCCCCGGGGCTCTCTGTCGCCCTCGGTCACTCACGTGCCCGGGCGGCTTTGATCCACGCTGCCGGCGGATACGCACTTGAACACGTAGCGTCCGCGTCCAATCTCGATGGTGTCGCCATCGCCCAAGGGTTGGCGAGCACTGACCGGCTTGGTCTCGACCTTGATGGTCCCCTGCAT
The DNA here is from genome assembly GCA_963824555.1 of uncultured delta proteobacterium. Classification (GTDB taxonomy): domain Bacteria; phylum Myxococcota_A; class Polyangia; order Fen-1088; family Fen-1088; genus Fen-1118. Next base: position 494,251 of record CAWGPW010000021.1, read on the forward strand.
CGGCTCGATGTAGAACGATCCGCGCCGTACCAGGATGGCGGCATGCTGCTCGGCGACTTGCGTGTCGGCATCGAGGCGAACCTCACAGGCCGGACCACGACCCACGACCGCTCGCCCGCTCGTCAGACGCAGGGTTTCTCCGCGTTTGCCCTGCCCCGCCGCGCGAACCAGCCATCCCACGGCGAGGGAGTGGTTGGTACTCCGGCTTTCGCTACGAAGCGCGGCCTGAATCTCCAAAGCCACACCGCGGGCGCGGGGCGTGGCCAAAGCGGGATGGCGTCCGCCCAATGCCCGCAAGGCACGCGCCAATTCGTCGAGGCCCATGCGCGAGAAGGCGCCCCACTGCTCTTCGGGCACGCGCGCGGCGATGCTGCTGGCCACCTGATCGGGCGGCGTCTGCCCCGAAACCGATTGCGCCAGCACCTCGGCAAGGTCGGAGCCGAGCAGGGTATCATCGTTGGACTTGCGCGACAGCAGCGCCTGCAGCTCTTCGAAGCGGCGGCGCCCCGCCTTGGTCTTGAACAGAGGATAGCGCTCGTCGGCGAACACCGAGGCATCGAGCTCGGCCAGGCCGGCCACGTCGTTGGGATAGCTACGGGTCAGCTCTACCAAGGCCCGTTGCGCGGAAAGGCCGCGCTGGATGAGCGCGTGCGCGGCGGCCACCACGGGATCCTCGTCATCCTCGGACGCCGGTTCCCCGCCGGACGAACGTCGCCGCAACAGCACCACGACGACAGCCGCCGCGACAAGCACGCCGATGACGATTCCCATCAGAACCAAAAGCCATGTCATGGCGGACGGCACCGTCACCTTGCCGACCTCGATGGCCCGCTGTTTGCCATCGATGGTCAGATTCAGTCGCACCTTGCGGGTGCCCCCGAAATTTCGCCACGCCCAAGGGATCTCCAATCGCACCCGCCGCATGTCCGCGATGGCCTGGCCCAGCGACTCCAGCGTGGACTGCAGCTCCAAGGGCTGTTCGGTGGCCCGGCGAAAAGCGCCCCAGCTGGTGAGGTCGCCAAGGTTCTTCGTGCTCTGCTCGGCATCGGCGTCCGGCGGTGGGATGGATACCACCAACAAGCTGACCCCGGCCTTGTCGATCTCGCCGGCCAGGGCGCCAAAGTCGGCCGAGGCATCGCCCGTCGTATCGTTGAAGTCGCGACCATCCGTCACGACCAGGAGAACCTTGAACGGACTCTCGTCGGTAAGCAGGGCTTTGAGGTCGATGCGAATGGCGTCCGCCAAATTGGGGCGGTCGCCGGGAATGTAGCCGAGGTCGTGGAGCTGGCCGCCGATCTCGGAGGCTTTCAGCTTGGGAATGGGCTGACGCTTGCGACCATAGAGCGTAGCGTAGATATTGGTTCGCGCGGGAATTCGCCGAAAGAAGCCGCCCAAGCCTTCCAGCATCGCGTCGGACAATCCGGCCGGGACATCCTTGACCCATAGATAAACCAGGCCCACCGCGAGCGGAGACTTCCACAACTGGTTCGCCTCGGACGAGGTCTGCGCAAAATCGGAAAAGACCTCGATCGACTTCGGCGCGGGGCCAGCCTGCCCGTCGATCTCGACCGCCACGGCGGACGGTTTCAAGGTGGTCCCGTCCTCCGAAATGCCGCCTACCAAGGTGATCATCTCGCCCGTCTCGCGGTCGACCACGGGCGGGGAAACCAGAAACATGGGACCGGCGTGTGCAGGGACCGCCCAAGCCAGCACGACAGCCAAGAGCGGCAGGAATGCGAGCACCCTGGGTTTCACAATCCCGCCTTTCCACTCGGGGAAAGCCAAAGCGATTTGAACATCAGCTCGGTTCGGCCGACCCGCACGATGTCGCCCTCGGACAGCTCGATGACCTCACCTGGCAGCAGTTTGTGCGCGTTGACGAAGGTTCCGTTCGCCGACGGTCCGGGCACCTCGCGGTCGCGAATGGTGAAGGCCTCGTCCTGGCTGTCGCGCTTGGGCCTATGCACCAGGGCGTGGCCGTTGGAGACGAATTTGTCGTTGAAGTCGACCCAGGTCTCCATCGACGTGTTTTCCTGGCCGCCGCGCGACAGGATGGTCACGGGCGTCGTGAGCTCCAACAGCGTGCCATTGTGCTGCTTGTCCAGCGACGAAAGCACGACGAACCAGCCCAGACTGATGCCCGGGACTGGCACAGTGCCCTTGTCGTCGACCGTCGACATGAACATGGTCTTGGGCGATGCCATGCGCGGCCGGCAGTTGCCGCAGGTCGACCCCCAGGCAGCCAGCATGGGCTGGCCGCAGTTGGGACAAGGCTGTTCCTCCATGCGGGCCGGCGCCGCCATGGACGCACGCCCCTCGTCGGGCGCGGAGGCGCCCTCGACCTTGCTCCAGCCGCCGGCCCTGGCGCCAGGCTTGCGTCGAGGTGCAGGACCACCCTTGCGTGGGACAGAGGGAATCCCTTTTTTCGGTTTGTCGAACACAGGAAGCTCGCCGCTAGGGATGATAGGTTTGCGGGCGACGATGGTCAAACACCTATCACAAAGAATTGGGTCACCTGAAGTATCATTCGGCGGCGCATGAGCAGCATCCTCCCCCTCCTCGTGGCAGCGCTCCTGGCGGCCTCGCCCGCCGATGAACCGACGCCGCCGCCTGCCGGGCCCCCGACGCCTGGACCGACCCGCGGGACTTCGATCATCGTCGCTGGCCAACCCTTCGATGTCGGCCGAACCGTTGTCCTGTGGACCGACGACCAGGGATTCGACGCCTACCAAGTGCGCTGCATCGACCAGACGGGTGGATGCTGCGACTTCGATTCTCCCCGCTACGGCACGCGCAAGGGCCTGACCAAGCGCACGCTGGAGAATCTGCAGGCCATCGTTTCGCAGTTCGTGCTGCACTTCGACGGGTGCGTCAATTCGCGTTCGTGCTTCAAGTCCATGCACAACCGCACGCGGCCTGGCGGCGGGACGGGCTGTGGTCTGTCCGCGCATTTCATGATCGACACCGATGGTACCATCTACCAGACCCTCGACCTGGCCGAGCGGGCCTACCACGCGGAGCAGGAGAACTCGATTTCGGTCGGCGTCGAGATCTGCAACCGAGGCAAGTACAACCCCGCCGAGATGAACCGGCTGCCCGCCGAGTGGCGCACGCGCCCTCACCACGTCGTGGTCATCAACGGATTCAAATACGATGCCTACGACTTTCGGCCCGAGCAGTACGAATCCATCGTGGCCCTGACCCGGACCCTGTTGCGCATCTTTCCCAAAATGAAGCCCGAGATCCCGGAAAAGAACGGCGAGGTCATCATGGACACGCTGCCTGATCCACTGAGCTTTCACGGCATCGTCGGACACCTGCACGTCGATCTGGACAAGCAGAAGTGGGATCCGGGCGCGCTCGATTGGAAGCGCATCCTGCGCGCCCTCCAAGGCTTCGTCTTCCCCATCCAAATCCGCGCCTTCACGGAAATTCCGCGCACCCGCAACGAGCTTTTGAGCGCGCGCCGGGACGCCTTCTACAGCACCGAGGAGCGCGCCACGGGGTTCTTTCCCCTTGCGCCCGGCAGACTCTTCCACTCCGGCGTCCACCTTCACGGCAGAGCCGGCTCGCCGGTCTCGGCGCCAACCCGCGGACGGATCATGGCCGCGCGCATGGCCGAGCACAACGGCTCGTCGACCTCATTCGTCCTCATCAAGCACGAAGTCGAAGTGGACGGCGAAGTCATCACCTTCTTTTCGTTGTTGATGCACCTCGGCCTGCCCGCGTTCGGCCCCGGTAACCCCGTGCCCTGGATGCAAGGATTGATGCAGCCCGAGCGGGCGGCAGCACGCCAATCGCTCGAATCGGGGGCGGTCACCTTGCTCGACGAGCGGGTCGAGACCGGCGATCTTTTGGGCACCATCGGGCATGTCAACCGCGGCCCCGAGCAAGGCTCTGAGGTCCACTTCGAGATCTTCACCGCCGACAAGTTGCCGGATGACCTGGCACGCGGCTTTCGCTATCTCAACGCCATCGGCGACGGGCCCATCGCCCGTCGCGCTCCGCTGGTGGCGCTGATGGACAAGAACGGTGACGGCCAAGTGGACGAAGCCGAGCTTCTGGACGTCTTTCACGGCCGCGATCTGAACAAGCGGCAAGCCCTGCGCCGCTTGGTCATACGCCATCGCCACGAATGGGGAGACCGCACCACCCTAGGAGAATTCGTCAAGCTGCGCGAGCTGGCAGCGATCCCCGAAGCCGACCGCCGCCGAATGTACGGCATCGCTATCGCCCCCTACGTCTTTTGGAACGATGCCCTCTCGGAACACGCGGGGCTGCCGCAGGATCAAATTGTCTATTCCTACAATCCCATCACCTTTCTACTGACCCTGGCATCGCGTTCGACCCACATCGACATTCCCTGGCCGCGCGACTTCCTGGCCGATGGCACCCTCGAACCTCGGCGATTGTCCGTTCCCCTGCTCGACTGGATCAAGCCCCCGACGACGCTGGCGCGAGAGCTCAAGCTCCCGCCCCTCATCGGCAAGGATCTGCGCCCCAAGCGCCGCGACGAGATCCCGCTCATCGAGCTACCGCCGACGGATGAGCGGTAGCGACTACCTGCCGAACGTCTCCAGCACATCCGCCAGCGATGCTTGGCCCGAGCTCAATAGCTGCGACTGGGCCGGAGAGAGAGCCTGCACGGCCTTCTCGTTTGCCGCCACGCTGGTCGTACGCAAGGGCCAGAAACGTTGGGCCTTGTGCTCGGGATTGGCGAGAAACGCCAGCATCTGCGCCGGCGGCGGACCAAGCGCCACCAGCAAGCGCGACGGCGTCCACATCACCGATGGCGTGGCCGCGCCTTGCCGCAGCTTGCGCCGGATGAGCTCGAGCCAAAAGGCTCGCATTCCGTCGGTCGGGGTCGGACATTCCAGGGTGACGGTCTGTTTCGCCGACTCGGGCGGCTTGGCCGCCGCCTGCTCGCACGCGGTGGCCAGGGTATGAAGCGCGTAGCCGCCGCCCTCGTTCAAGCTGCCGATGGCGACGCGCAGCTCGAAAAAGCTGGAGCCGGCCAGGAGGATGTCGAGCGGCAACGCGGGGGCGCTCTGTTTCAGCGTTTCCTTCAACCAGTCGACCTGCGCCGCCAGATCCTGGGCGGTGAGCCCGCGCGCCGCCTCGGCGACCGCCGTGGCCGCCTCGTAAAACGGCCCGAAGATCGAAGGCAAGAGTGGCAGGGCCTCGACCAGGTTGCGCGCTTCGAGGCGAACCGAAATGACCAGCGGAAAATTCCGGCCAACCGCGTCCTCGCCAGGCATGAAGCCACCCACGAACGCGTCTCCGTTCGGCGCGACCAGAAGGAAGTGCGCCGGCTCACTCGGCAGGCGCGTGCGGTCGGTGTGTAAACACTCGACGCCCTCCTGGAACCACTGGTCGAGGGCGGCATGCTGGAAATCGCCGGCGTTGATGCGGACGAAGTCGCGCTCGGCCGGGATCTTTCCGTACAGGCCGGCCGTCGGTTCTCGGATGCGCGGGAGAGTGTTGATGTACATGGCGACCCCGACTTACTTCCTACACGAACCGCCGCCGGCCGTGATGCTCTTCGGCAGCGAGAATTTCTGGAAGATCTCGCGAAGGTTGTCTGGTTTGAAGTCGACCAGGACCCTGTTTTGGCCGTTGTTGGGGGTATACGTCACCGTGACGTAGTCACCAGACTTCGACGGATTTTGGCCAGCAGCGAGCAGATAGAAAAATGCCCACTCGCCCTCGTCGCGGGGCCCGATGGTCTCTACCTCGTCGTTCCTGACGAAAAGCCGAAATTGGGCACGACGGATGGGCCACACGAATTCGTCCCATCGATCCACCGAGTTCAACCCGATGATCTTCTTCGTTCCGATGTCGAAGATGATCTTCGAATATTGCGCCGAGGGACGGATGTGAATACCAATCGGCAGGCCAATCTTCGAGGGATCCTTGGCGAAGAGCTGACTGGTCAGTTCTGCCGCATGGGTCAGGAATTTCAGAAAATCATCCCGGTAGTGAACCGAACCGCCCTCTTTCAGCCGGAACAGCGTCCCCACCCTCTCGATGTCCGAGGCGAGGGAGTCACTGAAGTACTGCCACAGCGTCCCCGTCGACGGCTGAAAGAACTTCTCGATGTCGGCAATCTTGGCCGCGCCCGTGGACCTGCCACCAGCGAATGGATACTTGCCAGCGAGCAATTGGTCGTAGGCCACGAACACGGTCTCGCACCACTTGCGATTGGCCGAATCCGCGCTGGCGCCCACCACCGCGACCTCGGCGCCACGCAGGGGCGGCATCAGGATCTTCTCCAGCATGCCCTGCTCCCAGCCCTGATCGTCGTACCGGGCAAGGAGATTGGACAGGTTGGTACGCTGGGTGCGGAGAGCATTCTGGAAGGTCTTGGCGTCAGGCATGCCCTCATCGCCCATGGCGCCCGCCAGCTCGGTCAGGATTTGTCCGTATTGCTCGAACCCGGTGGGCTTGACCGAGCCGAAGCGAAGCAGTCCTTCGAACGCGGTTTCGACCTGCTTGGCGCCAGGTTCGCGATTGTCCTCTTCATCCTCGTCTGTCTTCTTCTTCCCGCGCGGGTCCTTCATGCCCTTCTTCGCCGCCGCGCCTTGAAGCATACCGAGGGCTTTGTCAGCCAGCGACGGCTCGTCCTTGAGGAGCAGATTGTCGCTGATGTTCTTCCAGGTCGCCTCGAAGGGCTTTTCGGCGTTGAGTCTCTTGATGAGAGCGCGGGCCTCGTCGAGCGAGGCCGGTTCGCGCATGGACAGAGTGAGCAAGAATCGCTTCCAGGCCGCGATGTACTGCACGAAGTAGTCGGCCTTGATCTTCGCGATGGCCCGAGCATCCTTGGCCTTGCGCTCCTTGCCGAGGATCCACGAATTCTCGTCGTCATCCTGGGCCTTTTCCAGCTGGCCAAGGCGCTTCTTCACGGCCAGGTAGCCGTCCGGGGTGAAGGCCCCGCGCACGGCGATTTCTTTCTTGCCCTTGCCCTGTTGCTGGGGCGTG